>NZ_LKKO01000063.1 GCF_001455965.1 Methylobacterium sp. GXS13 | reverse complement strand
CCCGGACGGGAACCGATCCGCCCCCCGGCGACGGTGCTTCTGCGAGAATGGCCCCTGGGGCCTTCAACCAGAAGAGGCGACCCGATGCCGAACCTGACGCGCTCCGCCCGCCGCTACGCCCTCCGCCTGCCGCGCCCCCGGGCCGGCGCCGCCGCCACCGGCCTGTTCCTGGCCGCCCTGGCGCTCTCCGCCGCGACCGTGCCCCTGGCCGAGCCGACGCTGGCCAGCACCGCCCAGGCCTCGCTGGCCCGCTGAGGAGTGACGGGGGAGGGGCTCCACTGGAAGACCCGCCCCGCCCGTGACGCGCGCGCTCCCTCTCCCCTCTGCGGGGGAGGGTGACCCCTGCGTCAGCAGGGGTCGGGAGAGGGGAACCCGGGTTCAGAAAAGGACAGAGCAGGCGGGCGGGCCACAGCCTCGTCCGGCACCGTCGCTCCCCTCTCCCGCCCCCCTTCGGTGGCCACCCTCCCCCGCGGAGGCTAGCAGATTCACACATCGGGATTGTTCTGCGGCAAGCCTCTGAAACACCACGCGTTTCCCCTCCCCCTTGCGGGGAGGGGCCAGGGGTGGGGGTGGTGCAGAATCGAACGTTACGGTGCCTTCTGAGCCACCCCCACCTCCAACGCCTCCCCGCAAGGGGGGAGGAGAGCGCGTTGCGCCTTCCAGCAGCCGATGTGTGAACATCGTAGCCCGTAGAGGGGGGAGGGACTGCACGCACAACGTCCGCTCCGTCCTGCAACCCCCACCCCCCGCCCGCCGTTGTCAGGCCGGGCGGAGCCCGCCCCGGAGGGATGCAGATGGGTTTGCTCGAATCGGCGATCGGCGGCGTGCTCGGTCAGGTGTTCGGCGGCCAGAAGCAGGGATCCGGGGGGATGTCGCCCCTGGTGAAGGCCCTGCTGATGCTGCTGCTCGCCAAGGGCGCCAACGGCGGCTTCGGCGACATTTTCGGGCGCGGCGGCCGGGGTGAGCCGGGGCCCGAGGCCGACCGGTCCGGCGGCGCCGGCCCCTACGGGCGCGATCCGGGCCAGCACCCGGCCGATGCCGGCGGCCGCGGCGACCCGGGCGATATCGGCGGCTGGGACCAGTCCGGCCAGCGCCGCGAGACCGGCCCCTCCGACCCGTCCCTGCCGCCCGGCGATTTTTCGGACCTGTCCGGCATGCTCGACGGCCCCGGCGAATCCGGCCCCACCGCGAGCCGCGCCGCCCCGGAGCATCAGGGCGATCCGGGACAGGGTGATCTCGGCGGCCTCGACGGCCTGGTCGACCGCTTCCGCCAGGGGGGCCTCGGCGACGTGATCGAGTCGTGGATCGGCCACGGCAGCAACCGCCCGGTGGCCCCGGCCCAGCTCGCCCAGGCGCTCGGCCCCGACACGCTCGACACCCTCCAGAGCCAGACCGGGATGGACCGCGAGGCGCTCTTGTCCCAGCTCGCCCAGGCGCTGCCGGAGGTGGTGCACGCGTTGACGCCTCAGGGGCGGGTGCCGGGGGCGGAGGAGAGAAGAGGGTGGTAGGAACATATTTTCGCATTTGCGTGGAACCGACTAAGAAAATAAAAGAGCAGCACATTGCGGCTGTCGTCGCCGCTGATCGGAGCAGCCATGGACATAGATTTAAGCAATATTGACCTTATTCAATTAGATATAGAAGACGTAAAAAACGTTTCAGATGAAGCTTCGGATGATTACTCTACTGATACGCCGTTCTATATTACTAGCTATGGCGCAGATTATACGGTCGACGGTCTTGTCAAGCGGCTAAAAGATGGCGTTTTTATCAAGCCTGATTTTCAAAGACTATATGTTTGGAATATCAAACAAGCATCAAGATTCATTGAATCTCTTCTGTTAGGCCTCCCAGTTCCTGGTATCTTTGTTTTTCGAAGAGAAGACAGTCGATATCTTATTGTTGACGGTCAACAGCGGCTGCTATCATTATCTTATTTCTACGAAGGTCGGTTTAAAGGTAAAGATTTCCGTCTTACAGATGTGAAAAAGCCTTGGAACGGCAGATTGTATTCTGAGCTTGACCTTGAAGATCGGATTCGTCTCGACGATGCAATTATTCATACTATTGTATTCCGACAAGATTTTCCCCAAGACAATAGAAGAAGTATATACGAAGTATTTGAGAGAATAAATACAGGAGGAATGAAACTTTCTCCCCAAGAAATTCGCATTTCTGTCAATCTCGGCGGGCTAACCCAGTTACTGAGATCGCTGAATAAAAACGAAGACTGGAGAGCCATCTATGGAAAGCCCAGCCCGCGATTGAAAGACGAAGAACTCATACTAAGATACTTATCATTGCTCTACAGACGCGCCTCATATAGTCGTCCAATGCGAGGGTTTCTGGATTCATTCATGGAAGCATTCGTCGATTTGCCAAACAATTCAGGCGATGATTTGCGGGTCGCATTTGAAAATACGATAAAAATTGCACGCCTATCTTTGGGTGATAAGGCTTTTCGTCCTCAGTCCGCCCTGAACACTGCAGTGTTTGACTCCGTCATGGTTGGCATCACGGAAAGATTACGAAAGGGTCCCATAAAGGATCTTACTGCACTGAAGACGAGCTACGACAATCTTTTGCAAGACCCAAATTATTTCTCGCATTATAATCGAGCGACAGCCGACGAAAGCAGTGTCACCGGGCGAATGGATTTGGCCGTAGCTGCCTTTGCGAACATAATATGATTCCTCAGTATAGACGCCTGCTACAAACAGCCACGCAGGTTATTTATTTATCCCGGAATGTTAGCGACGATTTTCATAGCAATCAATTAGCAGCACATGCTTGCGTACTGCTCTCGGGCGTCATTGAAGGCGCAGTTAGAGAAATCCTACCTGCTTTCTCAGACAAGAAATCCCATCCAGGAATTGCAACTTATGTAAGACATTCTCTGAAAGGCTTCGCAAACCCTAGCCCGGAAAAACTTTTCACTTTATTATCTCAATTCGACCCGAAAATTGAAACAAAATTAACGGATCAAAATTTCGAACAGTTACGAGACCATATTGGCTCGATTGTAGGAAACCGCCATTTAATAGCGCACGGCAAGAACACTGGGATTACGCCGAACCGCGTAGACGAATGGCGCAAATCCACAGTAAAGTTCTGCGATTTTGTGGAAGCGAATTTTAGCGCCGACTAACTGAACTCGGCTTTGTCGATCAAACCCGCCGCATCACCAGCGATGCATTCGTCCCGCCAAACCCAAACGAGTTCGACAGCACCACGTCCACCTGCTTGCGCTTCGCCTCGAAGGGCACGAGGTCGATCTTGGTCTGGACGGAGGGGTTGTCGAGGTTGAGCGTCGGCGGGATCACGCCGTCGCGCAGGACGAGGATCGAAAAGATCGCCTCGACCGAGCCCGCGGCGCCGAGCAGGTGGCCGACCGAACTCTTGGTGGAGGACATGGTCGCGCTCGCGGCGGCATCGCCCAGGAGGCGCTCGACGGCCTTCAGCTCCAGCTCGTCGCCCATGGGCGTCGAGGTGCCGTGGGCGTTGATGTAGCCGATCTCGGCGGGCGAGATGCCGGCGCGCTTCACCGCGGCGCTCATGCAGCGGAAGGCGCCGTCGCCGTCCGGGGACGGGGAGGTGATGTGGTAGGCGTCGCCCGAGAGGCCGTAGCCGACCACCTCGGCGTAGATCTTGGCGCCGCGGGCCTTGGCGTGCTCGTACTCCTCGAGCACGACGATGCCGGCGCCCTCGCCCATGAGGAAGCCGTCGCGGTCGCGGTCGTAGGGGCGGGAGGCCCTTTCCGGGGTGTCGTTGAAGCCGGTGGTCAGCGCCCGGCAGGCCGCGAAGCCGGCGATCGACAGGCGGTTGACCGGCGATTCGGCCCCGCCCGCCACCATCACGTCGGCGTCGCCCAGCGCCACCAGGCGGCTCGCATCGCCGATGGCGTGGGCGCCCGTGGAGCAAGCCGTGACCACGGCGTTGTTCGGACCCTTCAGGCCGTGGGCGATCGAGACCTGGCCGGAGGCGAGGTTGATGATCCGGCCCGGGATGAAGAACGGCGAGATCCGGCGCGGGCCCTTCTCGTGCAGGGTCACGGACGCGTCGTAGATGCCGCCGATGCCGCCGATGCCGGAGCCGATCAGAACGCCGGTGGCGCACTGGTCCTCGTGGCTCTTGGGATGCCAGTTGGCATCCTTCAGGGCCTCGTCGGCCGCCGCCATCGCGAAGACGATGAACGGATCGACCTTGCGCTGCTCCTTGGGCTCCATCACCGCGTCGGGGTTGAAGGTGCCGTCGGTGCCGTCGCCATACGGGACCTGCGCGGCGACCCGGCAGGGCAGGTCGGCGGATTCGAAGCCGCGGATCGGGCCGGCGCCGCTGTCGCCCGCGATCAGCCGGCTCCAGGTGTGTTGCACGCCATTGCCCAGCGGCGTGACCATCCCCAGACCCGTGACCACCACCCGCCGCATGCTACCTGTCCCGTCTTAGGAGCGCTCGCCCGCCGCCATCGGCGCCGGCCATCCCCGGAGCGCATCTCGTTCAACCGATCGCGGCCGGATCCGTGCCACGGAACCGCGAAACGCAGAACGGCGCGGGGGCTGCTTCGCCTCACCCGCGCCGCGTGAAACCGAATCCGGCGCCTCAGGCGGCCGAGTTCTTCTCCAGGAACTTCACCGCGTCGCCGACCGTCTGGATGGTCTCAGCGGCGTCGTCCGGGATCTCGACGTTGAATTCTTCCTCGAAGGCCATGACCAGCTCGACGGTGTCGAGGCTGTCGGCACCGAGGTCGTCGATGAAGTTGGCGCTCTCGACCACCTTCTCGGGCTCGACGCCCAGGTGCTCGACGACGATCTTCTTCACGCGCTCAGCGATATCGCTCATCGGTCTTCCGTCCTCGTCCTTTTGGTCTGTCAGTCGTCTCGGGGTGGTGCCGTGGCCGCGCCGCGCCCTTGCGGGCTTGTTGACGGGCCGGTGTCCGATCGCGCGTGTCTGGAGGTGAACTGGGACGGCCCCGCCGGGGGGCCTTGGACTGAAAACCCGCTGAACCGTCAACCCCCTGTACGGCTGCGGGGGGTGGTAGCACAGGGTTCCCGCCCTGGCGAGAGCCGTTCAGATTCCCTTCATGGGTGTGGCACGCGCGTGTCGGAAGGGTCGATTCGGAGCTAGAACATCGCCATGCCGCCATTCACGTGCAGGGTCTGGCCGGTGACGTAGGCGGCCTCGGCCGAGGACAGGTAGATGCAGGCGGCGGCGACTTCCGCGCCCTCGCCCAGGCGCCCGGCGGGCACCCGGGTCAGGATGCCCTCGCGCTGCTTCTCGTTGAGCGCGTCGGTCATCGGCGAGCTGATGAAGCCCGGGGCGATGCAGTTGACCGTGATCCCGCGGGAGGCGACCTCGGCGGCCAGCGCCTTGGTCATGCCGACGAGCCCGGCCTTGGCGGCGGCGTAGTTGCCCTGGCCGGGATTGCCGGTCGAGCCCACCACCGAGCCGATATTGACGATCCGCCCGGAGCGCCGCCGCATCATGCCCTTCACGGCCGCGCGCGAGAGCCGGAAGGCGGCGGTGAGGTTGACGGCGAGCACCTGCTCCCACTCGTCGTCCTTCATCCGCATGAACAGGTTGTCCCGGGTGATGCCGGCATTGTTCACCAGGATGTCGAGGGGCCCGATCGCCGCCTCGGCCCGCGGGACCAGGCCCTCCACCGACTCCTTGTCGGAGAGATCGGCCGCCACCGGGCTCGCGCGCTCGCCGAGTTCCGCCGCCAGGGCCTCCAGCGCCGCCGGCTTCGTGCCCGAGAGCGCCACGGTGGCGCCCTGGGCATGCAGCGCCCGGGCGATCGCCTGGCCGAGGCCGCCGGTGGCGCCGGTCACGAGGGCTTTGCGCCCGGTGAGATCGAACATGCGGGACTCCCTTTGTATCAGAGCGCGAAGGCCGCCACGTCCGCGGGCGTGCCGATCGCCGCGGCGGTCGCCTGGGGCGCGATGCGCTTGACCAGGCCGGTGAGCACCTTGCCGGCGCCGAGCTCGTCGAATCGGTCGACCCCGGCGGCCGCCATGGCGGCGACGCTCTCGCGCCAGCGCACGGTGCCGGTGACCTGCTCGACCAGCGCCGTCCGGATCGCCGCGGGCTCCGCCACCGGGGCCGCCGTGACGTTGGCGTAGAGCGTCACCCGGGGCGCCTTCAGCTCGACCTCGGCCAAAGCCGCGGCCATCGCGGCGGCGGCGGGCGCCATCAGGCGGCAGTGGAACGGCGCGGAGACGTTGAGCATCACGGCGCGCTTGACCCCGCGCTCCGTGGCGATGCCGACGGCGCGCTCGACGGCCACCCGGTCGCCCGAGAGCACCACCTGGCCGCCGCCATTGTCGTTGGCGACGTCGCAGACCGCGCCGTCGGATTCGAGGGCCGCCGCCTCGGCGATCCCGCGGGCCGCCTCGACATCGGTGCCGATCAGCGCCGCCATCGCGCCGACGCCCGGCGCCACCGCCGCCTGCATGGCCTGCCCGCGCCGGCGCAGCAGCCAGGCCGCATCCGCGATGGACAGGCTGCCGGCGGCCGCAAGCGCCGCGTATTCGCCGAGCGAATGCCCGGCCACGCAGGCCACGTCCCGGGCGAGGTCGAGGCCGCACTCGGCTTCCAGCACGCGCAAGGTCGCGAGGCTCGCCGCCATCAGGGCCGGCTGGGCATTGGTGGTGAGGGTCAGCTCCTCCACCGGCCCCTCGAACATCAGCCGCGCGAGCGGCTGGGACAGGGCGTCGTCGACTTCGTCGAGCACGGCCTTCGCCTGCGGGAAATTTTCGGCGAGCGCCTTCGCCATGCCCACGGCCTGGCTGCCCTGGCCGGGAAAGATGAGTGCGCGCATGGTCGGTCCTGTCGCTCTCGTCTCGTCGCGGTCGCCGCGCGACACGCGATCGCCGCCCGTGTCGGCCGAAATGGCTGGATTGCGCGGCGCGCACTCGCACCCGAGGGCGCGAGTGTCAACAATGCGTCGCACAATCCGGCCGGGGCCGTCCTCCCGCCTGCCGTGCGGCCCCGGGCCCGCCCCGCCCGCCAGACGCGCGCCCGGCGCAACCCGCTGTGCTTGTTGCACAACGGCATTCCGTGTAGAGTGGCGCCACACCCGACATCACCCGTCGCTTAAGCTGAGGAGCCGCCCCGCATGGCGCGCGTCACCGTCGAAGACTGCATCGAGAAGGTCGAGAACCGGTTCGAGCTGGTGCTGCTGGCGAGCCACCGGGCGCGCCTGCTCGCCGGCGACGCCCCGCTCACCATCGATCGCGACCGCGACAAGAACCCGGTCGTGGCCCTGCGCGAGATCGGCGACGAGACGATCACGGCCGACGACCTCAAGGAACAGCTGATCCACTCGATGCAGAAATACGTCGAGGTTGACGAGCCGGAGGCCGAGACCGTGCCGCTGCTGTCGAGCTCGCCGGCTGCGGCCGCCGTGGCCCCGCAATCCTCCAGCGACGATGCGGCGGTCCAGTTCGACCGCATGAGCGAGGAAGACCTGCTGCGCGGCCTCGAGAACCTCGCCCCGCCGGTCGAGACTGACGACGAGGGCGAGTAAACCCTGGACAGTGAGCCGCTCCACGTGGGCCTGGATGATCATGACCTGACCGCGACCGGACCCGGCGGAGACGCCGGGTTCTTGCGTTCGGACGGCGATACGGTCGCAACCGGCGCTTTTCCGCCGCCGGGGGCTGGCGCAGGCACGCCCGTTGCGGGAGAGTCGGGCGTGACTCCGACCCCGCGTGCCATCCAGGAACCGACGACGGCCCGGCGGATGATGCGCCAGTACGAGCTCGTCGAGCGGGTCAAGCGCTACAATCCGGCCGCCGACGAGGCGCTGCTCAACCGGGCCTACGTCTACGCCATGCAGGCGCATGGCACGCAGAAGCGGGCCTCGGGCGATCCGTTCTTCGCGCATCCGCTCGAAGTGGCCGCGATCCTCACCGACCTGCATCTCGACGACGCCACCATCGTGGCCGCGGTCCTGCACGACACCGTCGAGGATACCGAGGCGACGCTGGAGGAGATCCGCCGGCTGTTCGGGCCGGAGATCGGCGCGCTGGTCGACGGGCTGACCAAGCTCAAGCGGCTCGATCTCGTCTCCAAGCAGGCCGCCCAGGGCGAGAACTTCCGCAAGCTGCTGCTCGCCGTGGCGGCGGATGTGCGCGTGCTGCTGGTCAAGCTCGCCGACCGCCTGCACAACATGCGCACCCTCCACCACATGCGGGAGGACAAGCGCCACCGCATCGCCCAGGAGACCCTGGACATCTACGCGCCGCTCGCCGGCCGGATGGGCATGCAGGAGCTGCGCGAGGAGCTGGAGGACCTGGCCTTCCGCAACATCGAGCCGGAGGTCTACGCCACCATCACCCAGCGGCTCGCCCGCCTTACCGCCAAGTCCGAGCGGGTGGTCGAGACCATCGCGCAGGTGCTGACCGAAAAGCTCTCCGCCCAGGGCATTACCGCCGAGGTCAGCGGCCGGCAGAAGCGGCCGTTCTCGATCTGGTCGAAGATGGAGCGCAAGTCGGTCGCCTTCGAGCAGCTCTCCGACATCTTCGGCTTCCGGGTGATCGTGGACACGGTCCAGGATTGCTACGTGGCGCTCGGGATCGTCCATACCAGCTGGCCGATGGTGCCGGGCCGGTACAAGGACTACATCTCGACGCCGAAGCAGAACGATTACCGCTCGATCCACACCACGGTGATCGGGCCGAAAAGCCAGCGCGTCGAGCTGCAGATCCGCAGCCGCGCCATGGACGACATCGCCGAATACGGCATCGCCGCGCATGCCCATTACAAGGAACTCGGCAAGGACGTGCCCAGGGAGCCGGGCAGCGTCCACCCCAAGCTCGCCGCCGAGAGCGGCGCCTACCAATGGCTGCGCCGGACCATCGAGCTGCTGGCCGAGGGCGACAGCCCGGAAGAGTTCCTGGAGCACACCAAGCTCGAGCTGTTCCAGGACCAAGTGTTCTGCTTCACCCCGAAGGGCCGGCTGATCGCCCTGCCGCGGGGCGCGACGCCGATCGACTTCGCCTACGCGGTGCATACCGATGTCGGCAATTCGGCGGTGGGCGCTAAGATCAACGGCCGGATGGCGCCGCTGCTGCACGAGCTCGCCAACGGCGACGAGGTCGAGATCAGCCGCTCGGACGGCGCTTCGCCGCCGGCCGCCTGGGAATCCCTGGTGGTGACCGGCAAGGCCCGGGCGGCGATCCGGCGGGCGACCCGGACCGCCGTGCGCCGGCAATATGCCGGGCTCGGCCGCCAGATCCTGGATCGGGCCTTCGAGCGCGCCGCCAAGACCTTCTCGGAGGACAAGCTGCGCGGTGCCCTGCCGCGGCTGGCCCGGGCGACCACGGAGGACGTGTTCGCCGCCGTCGGACGGGGCGAGATGTTCTCCGGCGACGTGGTCCGGGCGGTCTATCCCGACCATCGCGACGAGCGCCGGCCATCGACGCCGCAGGGCGCGCTGAATGGCGCCGGCCGGCTCGTGCGCTCGGCCGACCAGACCATGCGGCTGACCTTCCCGGGCAGCGAGGGCCGCAGCGAGGCCATCCCGATCCGGGGCCTCGCCGGCGACCTGCCGGTGACCTTCGCGCCCAATGGCGGCGCGGTCCCGGGCGACCGGATCGTCGGCATCCTGACCCCGGGGGTCGGCGTCACCGTCTACCCGATCCAGTCGGCCGCACTCGCCGCCTTCGACAACGAGCCCGAGCGCTGGCTCGACGTCCGCTGGGACACGGAGGCCTCCGGCACCGAGCGCTTCCCGGCCCGGCTGGCGCTGAAGTCGATCAACGAGCCCGGCGTGTTCGCCCAGATCGCCCAGGTGATCGCCGACCACGACGGCAACATCGACAACATCTCGATGAAGCGGCGCACCCAGGACTTCACCGACATCACCATCGACCTGTCGGTCTGGGATCTCCAGCATCTCACCGCGATCATCGCGGAGCTGCGCGGCAAGCGCCCGGTCAACAGCGTCGAGCGCGTGAACGGCTAAGATCATCGCCGGCCCGACGGGGCGATGAACCTCAGGTTTTACGGATCAACTTCGGCCTTTTATCCCAGAGCTTGGGCGCGATACGTCGGGATACAATTTTTTGATCGACACTGCGCGGATTCGCCGCTAACGAGATCCGCATTCCTTCCGGTTGACTTGACAGGGGTGCGTTTCGCCCAAATGGTTGAAACGCCCGGGCGACGGTCGCCCCGAAGGGGCCGAGCCATTGCGCCTCGGATTTCATCCCCGTTCGGCATTCGATCGCGACGACGCGGCCCGGGTTTTCCGCCCGGATCTCTCTCAGCCGTTTCAGCCCACGATTTCCGGCGCCCCATATTCTTCAGGATCCGATCCATCCATGGCAGCACCGCAGCGCAGCGCTCTCTTCATCGACGGCGCCAACCTCTACGCGACCACCAAGGCCCTCGGCTTCGATATTGACTACAAGAAGCTGCTCAAGGAATTCCAGGCTCGCGACAACCTGCTGCGGGCGTTCTACTACACGGCCATGATCGAGGATCAGGAATATTCCTCGATCCGGCCGCTGATCGATTGGCTCGACTACAACGGCTATCGCGTCGTCACCAAGCCCGTGAAGGAGTTCACGGACTCGATGGGCCGGCGCAAGTACAAGGGCAACATGGATATCGAGCTGGCGATCGACGCCCTCGAACTCAGCCCGCATATCGACCACATGGTGCTGTTCTCCGGCGACGGCGATTTCCGCTCGCTGGTCGAGGCGATGCAGCGGCGCGGCGTCAAGGTGACGGTGATCTCCACCATCCAGACCCAGCCGGCGATGATCTCCGACGAGCTGCGGCGGCAGGCCGACGAGTTCGTGGACCTCGCGAGCCTCTCGAACCGCATCGGCCGCGAGCCGAGCGAGCGCCCGGTCCGGGCTGCCGGCGACACCGCCAGCCGCTACCGCGGCGAAGCCCGCCCGAGCCCGGCCCTCGAGAACCGCTACGGCATCCGCCAGCCGGAATCCGAAGAGGGCTGAGATCGGGGCTTAGCTTCAGGCGGCGCCGTCGAGCCAGTCGATCACCTGCTGGGCGCCGCGATCGGCGGGAAAGACCGGGTAGAACACCTGGGCGACCACGCCGTCGTCGATCACCAGGGTGAGGCGGGCCAGCAGCCCCTGCCCGCCCGCCGCGAAGACCGGCAGGCGGGCGGCCATCGCGAAGGCCCGGTGCGGGTCGGCCAGCAGCGGGAACGGGAGGTGCGGCAGCTCGGCCGCCTCCCGCTGGTAGGCGCTGGTCTGGGTCGAGAGACCGAAGACCTGGGCGACGCCGCGCGCCCGCAGGGCAGCATGATGATCCCGGAAATCGCAGGCCTGCGGGGTGCAGCCCCGGGCGCCGGGAATCGCGTCCCAATCCGGCGTCAGGGCCGGCTTCCCCGGCTCGCCGGTGCGCGGATAGGCATAGGCCACGGTCCGGCCGGAGAGCTTCGCGAGCGAGACCGTCCGGCCATCCGTGGCGGTGAGCGCCACGTCGGGCAGCGTCATCCCGCGCAGGTGATCGGCGGCGCCGTCATCCACGGGAGCCGGCAGGTCGGCGGGCAGGGCGTCGGTGCTGGGCTGCATGGGCGTCTCCTCAGATCGCGAGCCTAGATCGCCGCGCGCCGAAGGGGAATCGCCCGCTTTTAGGCTTCGCCCGCGCCGTCATCACGCGCGAAGCGCCATGACCCAGGGCAGCGCGGTGGTCTGGGATCGCGCGCCGCACTGGGTTGCTTCGCTCCGCTCGCAATGACGGAACGGCCGTGAACCGGTCTACCCCCGGTCCCGCAGCAGCCGCGCCCGGTCGCGCTGCCAGTCGCGCTCCTTGGCGGCCTCGCGCTTGTCGTGGGCCTGCTTGCCCTTGCCCAGGCCGAGCTCGATCTTCGCCCGGCCCTTGTCGTTGAAGTAGATCTTCAGCGGCACCACCGTGTAGCCCTGGCGCTGGGTCGCGCCGATCAGCTTGTTGATCTGGCGGCGGTGCAGCAGCAGGCGGCGCGGGCGCTTGGGCTCGTGGTTGAAGCGGTTCGCCTCCAGGTATTCCGGGATGTAGCAGTTGAACAGCATCAGGTCGCGGCCGGAGGGGCCGGCATAGGCCTCGCCGATCGTCGCCTTGCCGATGCGCAGGGATTTGACCTCGGTGCCGGTCAGCGAGAGGCCGGCCTCGAAGGTGTCCTCGATCGTGTAGTGGAAGCGTGCGGCACGGTTGTCGGCGACGATGCGCCGACTGGGCTCCGGTTTCGGGGCCATGTTGGGTGACTCTCCTCAGCCTTCCAGAAGGCCGGCGTGGCGCAGGGCCGCATCGACGATCGCCCGGGTGGCGTTCGAGACCGGCACCAGCGGCAGGCGCAGGTCCTCGGTCATGTGGCCGAGCTTGGCCAGCGCGTACTTGGTCGGGCCCGGATTGGCCTCGGCGAACAGCCCGCTCTGCAGCGGGAACAGCCGGTCCTGCAGGGTGAGCGCCTTGGCGTAGTCGCCCGCGAGCGAGGCCTCCTGCAGGTCGGCGCAGAGGCGCGGCGCCACGTTGGCCACCACCGAGATGCAGCCGTGGCCGCCCTGGGCGTTGTAGCCGAGCGCCGTCGCATCTTCGCCTGAAAGCTGGAGGAAGTTCGCCCCCATGGCCTGTCGCTGCTGGCTGACGCGGTCGATCTTGGCGGTCGCGTCCTTCACGCCGGCGATGTTCTTCAGTTCGAAGAGCCGGGCCATCGTCTCGACGCTCATGTCGACGACGGAGCGCGGCGGGATGTTGTAGATGATGATCGGAATGCCGACCGCGTCGTTGACGGCCTTGAAGTGGGCGTAGAGGCCCTCCTGCGTCGGCTTGTTGTAGTAGGGCGTCACCACCAGCACGGCGTCGGCGCCGGCGCGCTCGGCGTGGCGCGCCCGGGCCACCGCCTCGGCGGTGGAGTTGGAGCCCGCACCCGCCACCACGGGCACGCGGCCGCCGGCCTCGTCGATGCAGGCCTCGACCACCCGGTCGTGCTCGGAATGGGTCAGGGTCGGGCTCTCGCCGGTGGTGCCGGTGGGCACCAGGCCGTGGCTGCCCTGCGCGATCTGCCAGCGCACGAATGTCCGGAACGCGGCCTCGTCGAAGGCGCCGTCGCGGAACGGCGTCACAAGCGCGGTGAGCGAGCCCCGCAGGCGGCTCCCGGTCATCTCGGTCATCTCAGGCGTCCCGAAGAGTATGAGCTGGCGTCTCGGCGGACTGGTTGGCTGCGGCGTTCTCGGCGCCGCGCGTCCCGCGTGCCGTTCGGCCGCGGACGGGCAGACATAGAAGGTCGCGCCACGGTGCGCAAACAGATCGTGGCGAGGGTTTACGGGTTCTTAATGCCCCCGCGCCGATCTTCATTTCTTTCCACTCCGGTCGCGAGAAGGGGGGAAACGTGATCCGAGCCCAGTCGATCCGAGGTCCCCTGATCCGCGCGCTGGCCTCGACGCGCACGCCCCTGGCGGCGGCGGCCCTGGTCACGACGCTGGGCGTCGCGCTGGCCGGGCAGGCCGGCACCGACGCGCCCGCCTCGCAGCCGACGCCGCCCTCGAGCGACGCCGCCCTGTCCCCGGCCCAGACCCGGAGCACCGAGGCCGAGGCGGTCGCCGATCCGGTCACCGCCGACGCCCTCAAGCTCGATCCCGCCCAGACCGCCAAGGGCTCCGACCGGGGCGAGGAGGCCGGCGGCAAGATCCCGGCGGCGGCCACCGCCTATGCCTCGGCCGATCCCGACGCCCCCGTGGCGTTCCCGCTGCCCGACGCGGCGGTGACTCCGGCCGCGCCGGTTCCGGAAGTCCCGGACCCGGGCAAGCCAAAAATCTCGGGCGACACCGACCCGACGCTGCTGCGCGGCGCCATCGACCTCTACCGCAAGGGCCGGGTCGCCGACGGCGACCGGATGCGCGACGGCTTCAACGATCCCGCCGCCCGGGCGCTGCTTGAATGGGTGGCGATCCGCGCGGGCGCCGGCATCGGCTTCGCCCGCACCGTGGCGTTCACCCGGGCCAACCCGTCCTGGCCGGCCGGCCCACTGCTGCGCCGCCGGGCCGAGGAGGCGCTGCTCTCCGAGCGCAAGCCTCCGGCCCTGGTCCGGGCCTTCTTCGCCACCGCCAAGCCGGTGAGCGCGCCGGGCAAGTTCGCCCTGGCGCTGGCGCTCCGGGCCGACGGCTATGACGGCGACGCCGCCGAGATCGTCCACGACCTGTGGCGCACCGAGAGTTTCGGGAAGAGTCTGGAGGCCAAGGTCCAGGACGCGTTCCCGGGGGTGCTCACCCGCATCGATCACCGCTACCGGATGGAGCGGGCGCTCCTGAAGGACGATTGGGAGAGCGCCGGCCGGGCCGCCGGCTACGCGGGCGGCGGCTATGCCAGCCTCGTGCGCGCCCGCCGGGCCGTCGAGGACAAGGCCGGCGGTCCGGCCGCCCTCGCGGCGGTGCCGCCGTCGCTCCGGGGCGACGCCTCCTACATCTTCTCCCGGGCGCAGTATTTCCGCCGGGCCGACAAGCCCGAGGAGGCCGCCGCGGTGCTCGCCACGGCGCCCGCCAATCCGGACGTGCTGGTCGACGGCGACGAATGGTGGGTCGAGCGCCGGATCGTGGCGCGCAAGCTCCTGGACCTCGGCGATGCCAGGACCGCCTTCACGGTGGCAAGCGGCCACGCCGCGCGCACGCCGGAGAAGCGCCTGGAGGCCGAGTTCCACGCCGGCTGGATCGCCCTGCGCTTCGCCGGCGACCCGGCGAGCGCCGCGCAGCACTTCGCCCGGATGGCGACCATCGCGGAGAGCCCGGTCTCGCTGGCCCGCGCCGCCTATTGGCAGGGGCGGGCGGCCGATTCGCTCGGCCAGCACGACGTGGCCAAAACCTTCTACGAGCGGGCCGCCCTGCAGCCGATCGCCTATTACGGCCAGGTCGCCCGGGCGCGCCTCGGCCAGACCAGCCTGCCCCTGCGCGCGCCGGCCGATCTCGAGGGCGTCGAGCGGCAATCCTTCGACGACCGGCTCTACATCCGGGCCCTGCGCATGCTCGGCGAGGCCGGGCTCAAGGACCTGGCGCTGCCGCTCTACATCGATGCCGCCCGGGACCTCGCCGACCCGCGCGAGATCCAGGCGCTGGGCGACCTCGCCACCGAGATGAAGGATGCCCGCGCCCTGGTGGCGATCGGCAAGCTCGCGATGCAGCGCGGCCTGCCGCTGGACGCCCATGCCTATCCGACCATCGGGATCCCGACCTACGAGACCTTCACGGCGGTGCCGCAGGTGGAGCGGGCCATGGTCTACGCCATCGCCCGGCAGGAGAGCCAGTTCGACCCCCGGGCCCAGTCCGGCGTCGGCGCCCGCGGCCTGATGCAGATGATGCCGGCCACCGCCCAGCGCACCGCCCGCCGGGTCGCCACGGCCTTCGACGTCGACCGCCTGACCAGCGACCCGGCCTACTGCGCCAAGCTCGGCCAGGCCCATCTCGGCGAGTTGATGGAGGATTGGCGCGGCTCCTACGTGCTCGCCTTCGCCTCCTACAATGCCGGCGGCGGCAACGTGAAGAAGTGGATCGACGCCTACGGCGACCCGCGCAAGGGCGAGGTCGACGTGATCGACTGGGTCGAGCGCATCCCGTTCACCGAGACCCGCAATTACGTGCAGCGGGTGATGGAGAATCTGCAGGTCTACCGCTCCCGCCTGGACAACCGCAGCGCCCTGCTGATCGACGGGGATCTGCACCGCGGGGCGCGGTAGGGGACCGGGCCGGCCGTCATGGACGGCCGGGGGTCATGGGGCGGCCCCAGGCGCGTCCGCCCCCTCTGCGGGGAGCTAGCAGATTCACACGTCAGAAAGCTCTGTCGCAAGTCTCCGAAACACACCGCGTTTCCCTTCCCCATTGCGGGAAGGGGTCAGGGGTGGGGGCGGTTCAGGATCAGGCGCAGCGGTGCCTTCTGAGCCCCCCGGCTCCAACGCCTCCCTGAAAGGGGGAGGAGAGCGCGTCCCAAGAGCCGTTGTGCGAACATCGTAGCTGCGGGGGGAGGGAGGGCGCGGGTCTCCTCGGAAGAGACTTCGCTTGCCGCCACGGACCTCTTGCCGCCGAGGACCGTCCGGACCTCGCTCCGTCAAGCCGCCAGCCCCGGGGGGAGACGGGCCCCATGCCTCGCTCGGCCACGCCCGAGAGCCTTCGCGGAGGGCGCGCAGCCTCGATCGTCGCCCCCACGCATCACCGCTGCTCGTCCTCCAGGATGCCCCGGAGATAGGTCAGGGCGCGTTGACGGCCCTCGTCGGTCCTGATGCAGGACCAGAGCCGCAGGCATTCCTGCGAGTCGGCGGTGCCGTCGGATGCGAGAGCGCCGTCGAAAAAATGCTCGACCGAGACGCCGAGGATCCCGGCCAGCGTCCGCAAGGTCTGGCTCTCCGGCTTGTCCGAGCCGCTCATGCGGGACATCCTTCTACCGTCGGTCGGTATAGATGAACCGAAGTTGTAGCACGAAAAACTGTATAAAAAATCAAGTCTGCTATTTTTAGACAACCATAAGAGAACGTGACGGGAATTCTGAGCCGTCCCCGAACGCGTTGCAATAGGCAGCCGGATCGACGGGCCTGAACGTGCCGACGGACGGCTCACCCACCGCAGCAGCACATGGGCCGAGATCACCGGTGGGACCGCGCCGTGCTCACGCGGGCCACGTCGGGAGCCTCTGGGTTCGGTCTGCGCGTCCGTCTCCCTGTCGCCGACAGGAAGCCTGCCTTGGATCGGGACCGGAAGCCGGCCCTCGTTCGAGCCTCTGAACGGCATCCGCCGCGGCTGTTGCGGCTCGGCGATCATCAGGACGCCGCGCGCCGGAGCCGGCAGCCATCGCGCACCGGCGGCGTCGGCGCCGTCCGTTAGCCGGCGACCCGGAGCCCGGCCATGTCGGCGCGCCGGCCGCGCCGCCCTGCGGGGTCCTGGAACACCCCGGACCAGAGGCCGAGCCGGCGGCCCCAGGCCCGGTCGGCCGCCGCCGCATAGGTGGGCGCCGCGGCGCGATCGGGCACCGCGAGGCCCTGCGCCACCATCCAGGCCCCGAGATCCTCGTCGCCGATCCGGCACAGCGCCACCACGGCGCCCCCGGCCGCGGACGGACGGGGCTCGCAGGTGATGGCAGCCCCGCCGATATGATCCGCGAGCGCCCGGGCCGCCGCCCGGCCACACGCGTAGGTCTGGTCCCGGGCGTCCGAGCAGGTCTGGTCGGCGTCCGGTGCCGCGATGCCCGCGAGGCTGATGCGGCTGGCGCCGATCAGGAGTGTCCCACCGTCGAGCACCCGGGCGGGGCCGTGCAGAGCCTCGCCGGCCCGGGCCGGGGCGTGCCAGGCGAGACCGCCAGCCAGGAACGTGGCCCGCGGCGCCGGCCGCGAGCGGCGGGCGGCGTCGTCGGGGCAGAGGAGGGTGCCGGCGAGGCCAGCGGCACAGGCGAGGAGGGCACCGAGGATCAGGGACATGGGATCGCGTCTCCGGAAGAGGTCTGGCCCCCTTCTGACGGAGCGGCGCCCCGCGATCCTGACGGCGCCTGTCAGCCTCCCGTCAGGCTGTTCGCGCCATGCGATGCGGGATGACTTTACAGGGCCGGACCCCACCTCTCTGCGTTATGGTTGACCCAGCCCGATTTTGCTTGGCGCAGGCGGCGACGCGCGCGCCTCCCCTCTGCGGGGAGGCGTTGGAGGTGGGGATGGCTCAGAAGGCACCCTTAACGTTCGATCCTGCACCACCCCCACCCCTGGCCCCTCCCCGCAAGGGGAAGGGAAACGCATCGTGTTTCAGAGGCTTGCCGCAGAACGATCCCGGTGTGTGGATCCGCTAGCCCCGTGCGGGGAGGGGACCAGCGCCGCCTTCGGAAACATGTGATGCCGTGAACCCGTCATGACCGAGCCCGCCCCCGCATGATCCAGCCCCCGTCCCGCCGCGCCGCGCTCCTGCTGCTCGCCTGTGCGGCCTGGCCCGCCCACGCCTCCGAGGACGCCGCCCGCGCCCGCCGCGCCCTGGAGAAGGGTGAGATCCGCCCCCTCGACGAGGTCCTGCGCGCCGCCCGCGCGGCGGTACCGGGGGACGTGGTGGCGGTCGATCTCAAGCGCGACGACGGGCAGTGGCGGTACAAGCTGCGCATCCTCGGCACCGACGGGAAGCGCCGCTCCGTGAAGGTCGATGCCGGCTCGCTCAAGATCCTGGACGAGGACGAGGATGATTGAGGGCGGGAGCCGGCCGTGCGCGTCCTAGTGGTCGAGGACGAACCGCGCATCGCCGCGGACGTGAAGCACGGGCTCGAACAGGCCGGCTACGTCGCCGACGTGGTCGCGGACGGGGAGGCGGCGTGGTTCCGCGCCGAGACCGAACCCTACGATGCCATGGTGCTCGATCTCGGCCTGCCCCGCCTCGACGGGCTGGGCGTGCTGCGCCGGCTGCGGGCGGCCGAGGTGGTGCTGCCGGTGCTGATCCTCACGGCCCGGGACGGCTGGCGCGAGCGGGTCGAGGGCATCGATGCCGGGGCCGACGATTATCTGGTCAAGCCGTTCCGCATGGAGGAGCTGATCGCGCGCCTGCGGGCGATCCTGCGGCGCACCGCCGGCCACGCCTCGCCGGTGCTCCGGGCCGGGGCGGTGGAGCTCGACACCCGCACCCGGGCTGTCAGCGTCGCGGGCCGGCCGGCCGAACTGACCGCCCTCGAATACCGGCTCCTGGCCTTCCTGCTGCACCGGCAGGGGCAGGTCGTGCCGGCGGGTGAGGTGCTGGACCATCTCCACGGCGTGGGCACCGAGCGTGAGTCCAACGCCCTCGAGGCGCTCCTGACCCGTCTGCGCCGCAAGCTCGGGCCGGGGGTGATCGAGACCCGCCGCGGCCAGGGCTACCGCGTCGCGGACGCGCCGTGAGGCGCGACTCCCTGCGGCTGCGGCTGGGGCTCGCGGCGGCCGCCCTGATCGCGCTCGCGCTGCTGCTGGCCGGCATCGGCCTCACCGTGATCCTCGACCAGGTGCTCGACGCCCGCACCGCCGACGAGCTCGACCGGACCGCCAAGCTCATCGCCGGCCGGGTCAACCTCGCCCCGGACGGGAGCCCCACAATCTCCCGGGAGCCGCCGGACCCGCGCTTTTCCACACCCTATGGCGGCCTGTACTGGCAGGTGGAGGCGGGGAGCCACGTCCTGCGCTCGCGCTCCCTCTGGGACAAGCGCCTCGACCTGGGGCCAACGACCGGCGACGCCCCCGCCACCGTCGCGGCCATCGGGCCGGATGGTGGCCGGCTGATCGCCGTCATCCGCCCCCTGGAGATCGGCCCGCGCGGCACCGAGACCGAGCTGCGCGTGATCGTGGCCGAGGACCGGCGCGGCCTGGCTGCGAGCCGGGCCACGTTCCTGCGCCTGCTGGTCCCCGCGCTGGCGGCGCTGTTCGTGGTCCTGACCCTCGCCCTGTGGCTGTTCGTGCACCGGGCGCTGGCGCCGTTCCGGGTGCTGCAGCAGGATCTCGGCGCGGTCCATGCCGGGACACGGACCCGGCTGCCCGAGCAGTTTCCCGACGAGGTCCGGCCGCTGGTGACCGACCTCAACCGGCTGCTCGACGCGCAGGAGCGGGCCCTGGTCCGGGCCCGCGCCGCGGCCGCCGACATGGCCCACGGCCTCAAGACGCCGCTGGCCGTACTCGACGCCCTCGCGCGCCGGACCGGGCCGGCCGATCCCGGCCTCTCGGCGGAGATCGCCGAGCAGGCCCGCGCGATGGGGGGCCAAGTCGAGCGCGCGCTGGCCCGCGCCCGGATCGCGGCAGCCGGCGACCTGCGGCGTCGGACCTGCCGGGTCGCCCCCGGGGTCGAGCGCCTGGTCGCGACCATGCGCCGGCTGCCGGAGGGCGGTTCCCTCGCCTGGGAGGTCGCCGTGCCGGAGGCGCTCGCCTATCCGGGCGAGGAGGGCGAGCTGATGGAGGTGCTGGGCAACCTGCTCGACAATGCCCGGAAATGGGCGCACCGGCGGGTGCGGGTGTCGAGGCCGGCGAGCGGCGCCGGCCTGCGGCTCACGGTCGAGGATGACGGCCCCGGCATGAGCGAGGCCGCGATCACCGGCATCAAACGCGGCCAGCGCTGGGACGAGAGCCGCCCGGGCACCGGTTTCGGCATCGCGATCGCCCGCGACGTGGCCGAGGCCGCAGGGGCGCAGCTCGCCTTCATGCGCTCGGAGATGGGCGGGTTGCAGGCCGCGCTGACCTGGACGGAGGCGTCGGACGGCGCGATGCCGGGGCGCTAATCCGCCCCGCGCCGGAGCAGGAACACCCCCTGCGCCCCGAACAGGTTCCACACCCACCAGGGCATGGAGAAGCGCATCGGCCGGCCGCTCGCGTCGAGCGCCGTGGCGTGCTCGATCCGGGCGCCGATCAGGCGGCACAGGCCGACGAAGTCGCGGATCGTGCAATGGTGGATGTTGGGGGTCTCCCACCAGGCATCCGGCATGATCTCGGTGACCGGCATCCGGCCGCGCAGGGCCAGTTCGGACCGGACCCGCCAATGCCCGAAATTCGGGAACGAGATGATCACCTGCCGGCCGATGCGCAGCAGGTGCTCCAGCACGATCCGGGGGTTGCGGGTCGCCTGGATGGTCTGGGACAGCACGACCACGTCGAAGGCGTCGTCCGGGTAGTTCTCCAGGTCGGTGTCGGCGTCCCCCTGGATCACCGACAGGCCGCGGGCGAGGCACGCATTCACCCCGTCGCGGGACAGCTCGATTCCGCGCCCGTCGATGCTGCGGCGGTCGCGCAGTAGCGCCAGCAGGGAGCCGTCGCCGCAGCCGATATCGAGCACCCGGGCGCTCGGCGGCACGAGGCCCAGCACGACGATGTGGTCGACCCGGGCGCCGTTGCCCTCGGGGGTGCGGGGCAGGGCGTCGGTGGTCTGCCAGGGCGCGGTGTTGCCCGGGGAGCCTTTGAACAGCATCGAGCCGCTCATAAGCCGCGCGCCCGGGCGGCGGCGTCGATGAAGCCGCGGGCGGCCGAGAACATCGCCGGCTCGTCGAGCAGGAAGGCGTCGTGGCCCTTGTCGGTCTCGACCTCCACGAAGGCGACCGGGGCGGCGGCGGCGTTGAGCGCGTGCACGATCACCCGCGATTCGGATGTGGGGAACAGCCAGTCGGAGGTGAACGAGATCAGGCAGAACCGGGTCTTGATCCCCCGGAACGCGTTGGCCAGCACGCCGCCATGATCCTCGGCCAGGTCGAAGTAATCCATCGCCCGGGTCAGGTAGAGATAGGCGTTGGCATCGAACCGCTCGACGAAGCTCAGGCCCTGGTGGCGCAGGTAGCTCTCGATCTGGAAGTCGGCGTTGAACGAGAAGGTCGGCGCCGAGCCGCCCTGGAACCGCCGGCCGAACTTCCGGTGCAGGGCCGGCTCGGACAGGTAGGTGATGTGCGCGCCCATCCGGGCGACGCCGAGCCCCTTGGACGGCCGCGTGCCCTCCTCGAGATAGCGCCCGTCGGCCCAGGCCGGATCGGCCATGATCGCCTGCCGGCCGACCTCATGGAACGCGATGTTCTGCGCGGAGTGGCGCGGCCCCGTGGCGATCGGCATCGCGGCGAAGACCCGCTCGGGGTACAGGGCCGCCCATTGCAGCACCTGCATCCCGCCCATCGAGCCGCCGATGCACAGGAACAGGTCGCGCACGCCGAGCCGCTCCAGCAGCATCATCTGGGCCCGGACCATGTCGCGGATCGTCACCAGCGGGAAGTTCAGCCCGTAGGGCCGCCCGGTGGCGGGATCGATCGAGGCCGGGCCCGTGGAGCCCATGCACGAGCCGATCACGTTCGAGCAGACGACGAAGTAGCGGTCGGTGTCCACGGGCTTGCCGGGGCCGACCAGCGTCTCCCACCAGCCGGGCTTGCCGGTGACTGGATGGGGATGGGCGAAATACTGGTCGCCGGTGAGCGCGTGGCAGATCAACACCGCGTTCGAGCCCGCCGCGTTGAGGGTCCCGGCGGTCTGGTAGGCGATCTGGAAGGGCGCGAGTTCGACGCCGGCATCGGTTCGCAGCGGCGCGTCCGTGCCGAAGCGCATGACCAGGCTTTTCGGGTCGAGCGCCTGCGAGGGCTCCGACAGGCGCCCCGCCGTCTCGTCGATCGGGTCCGGCCGCAGCGCGGTGTCCGGTTGGGTATCCATGCGGGACTTGACGACCGTGTGTCGGCGATCCCGGTCCGCGTCGGGCGAGCGCGGTGTCGCGTGACGCGCCGCACTCGCCCGACGCGGCCAGCGAGACCGGGAGGTAATGCTCCGGGGAGCAAGCGTCAACGCGGGGACCGGTGCAAGAGGGCCCGGTCCGAAAGGCTTGGTCCGGCTTGTCGGCGTCGGGCCTGCGCGCGGCCGGTCGAGTTACGGCGCATCGTCCCGCGCGGGGGCCGCCGCGGGCTCCGTCCCGGTCGGTCCGAGGACATCCGCCAAAGCGGTCGCTCCAGCCTCCACCGCGGAACCGCTCAGGGCGACGGGAAACTGGGTCGGCACGGCCTGCGTGAGGAACTCGAACGCGGCCTGCGCCGCCGCGATCGTGCCGTTCAGGATGATCTCACCGATGAAGTCCATGACCCGTCCCCGTATTGCGATACCGGGGATCTAAGCCGCTCTGCCAGGCCTCGCGGTGCGCCGCGACACGGCCTTCGGACTCGAAAGCCCGCTCAGGCGAGCAGGGCCGCCATCAGCGCCAGCCCGAGGGCCGGCAGCCCCAGCGCCAGGGCCGCGCGGGCATCGAGCCGGTCAGCACCGACGCCAACCCGCCAGCTCCGGCTCGCGACGTTCTCGACGCAGAGCCCGGACAGGACGAGCGCACAGCCGACGATCGCCTGGATCGAAATCATGGGAACCTCACCGAGCCAGCCGCGCCGCGATAGGCGGCCCAGGATCACGGCTGGGGAAGTGTGCGAGGGGCCCGCCGGTTCCGCAGATCTGGGCCCGCGGGACCCATCAGCGGATCGCCACCGCGCAGGCGAAAAACACCATGGCGGCCCCGACCGCGGTGATGCAGCCGTTCGTCCACGTGGAGGCGTCGGCCCGGCGCATTCGACAATCGGCGGCCACCGAGGTGAGGATCCCGATCAGGAACAGGCTGCAGGGGATCAGGTCACCGGGCATATGAATCCGTCCAGGGGAACGCGGGGCGCGACGCGCCCGACGCGGCCCCTTCTCCGGGATCAACAGGCCGAAACGTGGCGAGTGCCCCGCGGCATTTGCGCGTCGCCGCTTTGCCGCGGGGGAACCTCGCTCCGCCGGACCCTTAGAGCGTGGCCGCGCCCGGGGGCGTCCGGAAATCCTCCGGGCCCATGTCGAGAAGGTCGTTGGGGGTCGCGGTCGTGTCGTAGGCGGCGCTCGCCGCGGCCTCGATCGCCGCCTGGTTCCGGGCGAACAGGTCGAGGGGTGCGAGGTCGGCGCCGCCGAAATGCTGGTGCAGCACCGGGATCGGCACGTCGATCCCGATCACCCGCTCGCCGTTGGTCATCGCGAACCGGATCAGGCTCTCGTCGGCGGGCAGGATATGGGCACCGCCATCCAGGTAGCGTGTGAGGGGCATGGGATCGGTCCTTGTCGCAAGCGGGTGTCGGGGGGACATAGCGACGGCGCGCGACCCAACCAGGGCGTGTCCATCTCCCGCAAGAGCTTAACCTCTGGGCGCGCGCAAAGACGTCCGGCTTCACCCACCGAGGAAATGTTGTAGACGGACCCGGCAAACGAAAGTCCCGCCCGCGCATCCGAGTCGCAGACCATGTCCGCCCCCAAACCCGTCCGCCCGGAGCCGCGCCCCGGCGTCCTGGCGATCGACACCTACGTGCCCGGCAAGAGCGGGCGGCCCGGTGGCGGCAAGGTCCACAAGCTCTCGTCCAACGAGACGCCGCTCGGCCCGAGCCCGGCGGCTCTGGCCGCCCTGCATGAG
This sequence comes from Methylobacterium sp. GXS13, assembly GCF_001455965.1. Classification (GTDB taxonomy): domain Bacteria; phylum Pseudomonadota; class Alphaproteobacteria; order Rhizobiales; family Beijerinckiaceae; genus Methylobacterium. The sequence continues at coordinate 6,764 of NZ_LKKO01000063.1, read as the reverse complement.
GCCACCGCCAAGCTGGAGACCTACCCGGACGGCCGCGCCACGGTGCTGCGCGCCGCCATCGCCAAGCGCTACGGGCTGGTCCCGGAGCGGATCGTCTGCGGCGCGGGGTCGGACGAGCTGCTGTCGCTGCTGGCCTACGCGTATGGCGGTCCCGGCACCGAGGGCATCTATTCCGAGCACGGATTCCTGGTCTACCGGATCGCGATCCTGGCCTCGGGCGCGACGCCCGTGGTGGCGCCCGAGCGCGACTACACCACCGACGTCGATGCGATCCTGGCCCGGGTCACCGAGCGCACCCGGATCGTCTACGTCACCAACCCGAGCAACCCGACCGGCACCTACCTGCCGTTCGACGAGATCCGCCGCCTGCATGCCGCCCTGCCGGCCAACGTGCTGCTGGTGATCGACGGCGCCTATGCCGAATACGTGCGGGCGAACGATTACTCGGCCGGGCTCGAACTCGCGCTCGAGTCCGAGAACGTCGTGATGACCCGGACCTTCTCGAAGATCTACGGGCTTGCCGCCGTGCGGATCGGCTGGATGCTGGCCCCGGCCCATGTGGCGGATTCGGTCAACCGCATCCGCGGCCCGTTCAACGTCTCGGGCCCGGCCATCGCGGCCGGCGCGGCCGCCATCGCCGACGAGGAGAACCCCGCGGCGGCCGCCGCCCACAACGCGGAGTGGCTGCCCAAGCTCACCGACGGCGCCCGGGCGCTGGGGCTGACGGTGACGCCGAGCGTCGCCAACTTCGTGCTGATCCACTTCCCCGACGAACCGGGCCGCTCGGCCGCCGACGCCGACGATTTCCTCACCGAGCGCGGGCTGATCACGCGCCGGGTCAGCGCCTACGGCCTGCCCAACGCCCTGCGGGTGACGGTGGCGGGTGCCGAGGCGAACGAGGCCTTCCTGGCGGCGCTCGGCGACTTCGTGCGGGGCGCGCATGCCTGAACTGCACCTTGCCGAGGCCGCGACACCGCCCCTCGGGCGCCTGACCATCGTCGGGCTCGGGCTGATCGGCTCCTCGATCGCCCGGGCGGCCCGCCGCTACAATCTCGCCGGCACGATCGTCGCCCTGGACCGGGACGAGGCCGTGCGCGCCCGGGTCGCCGAGCTCGGCATCGCGGACGTCGTCACCGGCGACCCGCAGGCGGGCGCCGCCGAGACCGACCTGGTGATCCTGTGCGTGCCGGTCGGCGCCATCGGGGCGGCGGCGGCCGAGCTGGCGCCGTACCTGAAGCCCGGCGCGATCGTCTCGGATGTCGGCTCGGTCAAGGGCGCCGTCGTGGCGGCGATCCAGCCGCACCTGCCCGCGGGCGTCGCGCTGGTGCGCGGCCACCCGATCGCCGGCACCGAGTTCTCGGGGCCGGATGCCGGCTTCGCGACCCTGTTCAACGGTCGCTGGTGCATCCTGACGCCCCCCGAAAGCACCGATGCCGCGGCCGTCGCGCGGGTGCGGGCCCTGTGGGAGGGCATGGGCGCCAATGTCGAGACCATGAGCGCCGAGCACCACGACCACGTGCTGGCGATCACCAGCCACCTGCCGCACCTGATCGCCTACAACATCGTCGGCACCGCCGCGGATCTCGAAGAGGCGACGCAATCCGAGGTGATCAAGTTCTCAGCGAGCGGCTTCCGCGATTTCACCCGCATCGCCGCCTCCGACCCGACCATGTGGCGGGACATCTTCCTCAACAACCGCGAGGCGGTGCTGGAGATGCTCGGCCGGTTCAACGAGGACCTCTCGGCGCTCGCCAAGGCGGTGCGCTGGGGCGACGGCGAGGCGCTGCACGCGATGTTCACCCGCACCCGGGCGATCCGGCGCAGCATCGTGGCACAGGGCCAGGAGACCGCCGCCCCGGATTTCGGGCGGCCGCGGCCGCCGGAGGCGTAGGGCAGCAAGAGGGCTCATCCCACCCGCACCCTCATCCTGACAGGCTGTGAGTCTTTCGATCGACAGACGGGCTTGCAGGGCTAGGACGAGACGCGGGTCCCCTCTCCCGTGCGGGAGAGGGACAGGGTGAGGGGTGCGACCTCTCCGGAAAGTCCGGGTCCCTCTCCCGCACGGGCTAGCGGATTCACACATCGTTCCGGCAGCAAGCGTTTGAAGCACCGCGCATTTCCCCTCCCCCTTGCGGGGGGGGGGTCAGGGGTGGGGGTGGTGCAGGATCGAACGTTAAGGGTGCCTTCTGAGCCACCCCCACCTCCAACTCCTCCCCGCAAGGGGGAGGAGAGAGCGCCGCGCCGTTCGCGGTGCGATGTCTGAACATCGTAGCCCGCACGGGAGAGGGGGCCTGCCACGCTCCGCCCCTCGAAGGATTGGAAATCTCACAGCCGCTGAGGTGCCGCGGAGCGGCACCTCAGGATGAGGGCGCGGGTGGGATGGCCGTTCAGCTTGCGGCCCCCCGCTCACGCCGGCGGCCGGTTCACCAGCACCGGCTGCGGCGCCGTCCGCTCCGGGAACAGCTGCTTCAGCGCTTCGAGCTTCGGGGCGTCGTTGACCGCGATGTAGGGGTGGCCCGGATGCTGGGCCATGAAGTCCTGGTGGTAGCCCTCCGCCGGGTAGAACGCCGCGCCCGGCTCGATCCGGGTGGCGATCGGCCGGGCATAGGCCTTGGCGGCCTCGAGCTGGGCGACGTAGGCCTTGGCGATCCGCGCCTGCTCGGGGTCCTGCGGGAACAGCGCCGAGCGGTATTGCCGCCCGCTATCGGGGCCCTGGCGGTCGACCTGAGTCGGGTCGAGGGCCACCGAGAAGAAGATCCGCAACAGCTCGTCGTAGCGGATCACGGCCGGGTCGTAGGTGACCGCCACCGCCTCGGCATGGTCGGTGCCGCCGCCGCTGACGCTCTTGTAATCCGCGTCCGAAGCCGTGCCCCCGGCATAGCCCGAGACCGCCCCGCGCACCCCGCGCACGTGCTGGAACACCCCCTGCACGCCCCAGAAGCAGCCGCCCGCGAACACCGCCACCTGGGTGCCCGACGCCGCGCTCGCGTGGGTCGCGGCCTCGGGCAGGCGGCGCGGCGCCTCCTCGGCGAAGGCCGGCAGCCGCGGCAGCAGCAGCGCACCGGCGAGGCCGAGCCCGAGGGCCGCCCCGAGGAGCGGGCGAAGCGTGACGCGATGAGCCATGATTGTCCTCCTGCAGAGCGCGCCCTGCGTGAGGCGCGGCGCTTGATGGCACCGGATGTTCGTTCCCGGTCGCGCCCCGGTTACGCAGGCGGTGGCTCCCTCAGCGCGAGGCGGAAGGCCGAGGCAGGCGTTGAACCGTGGTACAAGGTACCATAATTATAGGATCGGCGGACGGGGGCGGTGGCAGCACAGGCAGACACAAGCCGACAGGAGCAGGACATGAGCACATGCTGGAGCGGGCTGCGCCCCGCGAGGCCATCGTATGCGCATCTTCCTGCCGCTCGACTTCGCGAAACGGGCCGCGAAGCAGAAGGTGACCGACAACGATCTGCGCGAGGCGGTCGCCCGTGCGGAACGCGACCTGATCGATGCGCGCCTCGGGTTGGCGCTGATCAAGCAGCGCATCCCGCGCGCTGGACAGGGCCGCTCCGGCGGCTTCCGCAGCATCATCGTCTACAAGCGGGGGACGATCGCGATCTTCCTGCACCTATTCGCCAAGAATGCCAGGGCGAACCTGACCAAAACCGAGACGCAGGTGTTCCGCGACCTCGCGGCGACCCTGGCCAGTCTCAGCGACGAGGCGCTGGAACGGGTCGCCGCCGCGCAAAGCTGGAGACGGATCGACGATGGGAAGCGTGACGACGCCCTACCGCAGTGACGCGCTCCGGTCGGCGCACCGGATCGCCCAGGATCTCCACGCGGCCGGCGCCATCGACAAGGCGACGATGCGCCGGTTCGACGTATCGTGCCTGACGCCGGTCGAGGATCTCGGGCCGGAGGCGATCCGTGCCATCCGCGAGACCGCGCAGATGAGCCAGGCGATCTTCGCCATGGCCCTCAACGTGACCGCCTCGCTGGTCAGCAAATGGGAGCGGGGGGAGAAGAAGCCCGGCGGCCCGTCGCTGAAGCTGCTCGCCCTCGCCAACCGGAAGGGCATCGACGCCATTCTGTAAACGCGCGAAGACACCGCATTCGCGGCGATCGGCCCCGGCCGCCGTGTTTACGCGGGCGGGAGGCCGCATTGCGGCGGCGGCCGCATGGGTCTAGCACCCGGCAACAGATCGAATTCGTCCGGAAGGACCTGCCCGTGACCATCGCCCCCGAACCGAACTCCTTCCGCACCGGCCCCGACGAGCGCGGCCGCTTCGGCATCTTCGGCGGCCGGTTCGTCGCCGAGACGCTGATGCCGCTGATCCTGGAACTGGAGGCGGCCTACGAGGCGGCGAAGGTCGATCCCGCCTTCGCGGCCGACATGGCGAGTTACGGCACCCACTATATCGGCCGGCCGAGCCCGCTCTACTACGCCGAGCGGCTGACCGAGCACCTGCGCGCCAAGGCGCCCGCCGGGCAGGGCGCCAAGGTCTATTTCAAGCGCGAGGAGCTGAACCATACCGGCTCCCACAAGGTGAACAACGTGCTCGGCCAGATCCTGCTGGCCCGGCGCATGGGCAAGCCCCGGATCATCGCCGAGACCGGCGCCGGCCAGCACGGCGTCGCCACCGCGACGCTCTGCGCGCGGTTCGGCCTGAAATGCGTGGTCTACATGGGCGCGGTCGACGTCGCCCGGCAGGCGCCCAACGTCTTCCGGATGAAGATGCTCGGCGCCGAGGTGATCCCGGTGGAATCCGGCACCAAGACCCTCAAGGACGCGATGAACGAGGCCCTGCGCGACTGGGTCACCAACGTCGCCGACACGTTCTACTGCATCGGCACCGTGGCCGGCCCGCACCCGTACCCGGCCATGGTCCGCGACTTCCAGTCGGTGATCGGCCGCGAGACCCGGGAGCAGATGATCGCGCAGGAAGGACGCCTGCCGGATTCGCTGATCGCCTGCATCGGCGGCGGCTCCAACGCCATGGGGCTGTTCCACCCGTTCCTCGACGACCGCGAGGTCGAGATTTTCGGGGTCGAGGCCGCCGGGCACGGGGTCGAGTCCGGCCTGCACGCCGCCTCGCTCACCGGCGGCAAGCCCGGGGTGCTGCACGGCAACCGCACCTACCTGCTGATGGACGCGGACGGCCAGATCTCCGACGCGCACTCGATCTCGGCCGGCCTCGACTATCCCGGCATCGGCCCCGAGCATGCCTGGCTGCACGAGATGGGCCGGGTCCAATACCTCTCGGCGACCGATTCCGAGACCCTGGAGGCGTTCAAGCTCTGCTCGATGCTGGAGGGGATCATCCCGGCCCTGGAGCCGGCCCATGCCCTGGCCCGGGTGCTGGACATCGCGCCCCAGCGCCCGGCCGAGCACCTGATGGTGCTCAACATGTCGGGCCGGGGCGACAAGGACATCCCGCAGGTGGCGGAGATCTTTGGGACGAAGCTCTGAGCGCGGATCGGGCCGGATCTCGTCCCGCGGTCGAGGTCTGGCCTCACCCGGCCTCGATGTCGGTGAGCGGCAAGTCGTTGCCCTTGTAGAGCAGCGGAACCCGGTGCGCCCGGGCACAGGCGTAGGCGAAGCAGTCGCCGAAGTTGAGACCGGCAGGGTGCCGGCCTTTGCCGAAGCGGTCGTAGGCGTCGAGGGCGACCTCGGCAGCCTCCGGGGTTACGGCGAGGACCTGGATGCCGGCGAGGTCGAGATAGACGCGCACCGCATCGCGCGCGTCCGGGACCGACAGGTCGAGGCGGCGCGCTACGGCCACGACGGTCTCCCAAACGGCCAGGGGCGACGTCATGCGGCGGCGCGCCTGCTGCAGCCGGGCGACCAGGGCGCGGGCGTCGGCCGCGTCGGTCAGGATCGCCGTGAGGGCCGAAGCATCCACGAACATCGCGCCTCTGCCTCAATCGCGCTCGTAAAGGCTATCGATGAACGCCGCGTTGGCGGGCTTCGGGTTTGGCCCGGCCCGCCGGCGAAGCGTTCGGACGAAATCGACCGTTTGCTCGACCAGATCGACCTGGCCGGTCTGGCGCGTGATCTCGTTCTGAAGCGCTTGGCGCACCGCGTCGGTCTTGGTCGTTCCCAGCAGCGTCATGAGATGGACGACAAGGTCATCGACCTGCGGATCCTTGACGTAGAGCGCCATGTATATGCTCTCCGGATATCTTGGATATCCCTAGGCCCTAGACATACGTGCCGCCAGGCGGGCGAACCGGGGGTGAGCAGGACGTCGCCGGCACGATCGGTTGGCGCAAGCTCCACACCTCCGGGGCTCTGCGGTCCTGGGCAGGAGCTGTCGGGACAAGGGCGTCGAACGGCAAACCAACGCCGTTCGATGTCGCCGGAAGCGGGCGCCTCACCGCACCGTCACCTGATCCTTGATCTTGTCGTACACGGCCCGGCTGAGGACGCGCTTCGACAGGAGCTGCTCCACCGACGTGTAGGGACGCTTGGCGACGATCGCCCGGCCGATCGCGCCGCCGCCCCGGAGCTTGTTGAGGTCGGCCGCCGAGGCGGTGTTCAGGTCGAGGATCGCGATCGCCCGGGGGCCGGCGGAATCCTCGGCCCGGTCGATCTCGGCCTGGCCCTGCTGCACCTGTGGCGGCTCGGACGGGAAGGCGAGGGCGTCGGACGGCATCTGGGCGGGGCGCGCAGGGGCCGGAACCGGGGGCGGGGCGGGCGGCTGGGACGCCGGTTCCGGGGCCGGCGGGGGCGCGGCCGGCTCAGCCGGGACGGTCTTGGCGGGCGCCTCGGCCACGGGGGC
>NZ_LKKO01000062.1 GCF_001455965.1 Methylobacterium sp. GXS13 | reverse complement strand
GAGAGCCAACTTCCGCGCCTTCCAGGTGACCGAGGCCCTGGACGCACTGGTGAAGCTCCGCGGTCGTCCAAAGAGCCTACGGGTGGACAATGGACCGGAGTTCGCCGGGCGCATGCTCGACCAGTGGACCTACCTGAACGGGGTCGAGATCGACTTCTCACGACCGGGCAAACCGACAGACAACGCCTACATCGAGTCGTTCAACGGCCGCCTACGGGCGGAATGTCTGAACGCCTCGTGGTTCCTATCTCTGGCCGATGCCCGCGAGCGCATCGAGGACTGGAGGTGCCACTATAACGAGGATCGCCCCCATACGGCCTTGGGCGGCTTGACGCCCCGAGCCTTCGCCAACCAAGCTGTCACAGCCCGAAAACTTGCATAGGCCGTGGACCACAAACGGGGTCAACTCCAGGCCTACCGCGCACTAACTTTAACCTTGGACCACCCTGTGGGGGCCGATCAGAAGTGCCTGACGGTCGGATGGTCTTCGAGCTTCATACGGACATGCACCTCTGTCGCGGCTCGATCCGACCGGGGCCGACCGACCTCGGTCGATGTCCCGGCCAGGGAACCATTATATATTAAGATAGTAATTTATAAAGTGAGTTCCGTGCGCCGCGAAGTGTCCGTCTTCGAACGGCCTGGTCTGACCGCACCGGCTAGGTGGTGCCGATAACGGTCGAAACGTTCTCAAGGCCCGGACGACGTTTCCGGCACGGGTCATCAGGACATTGGCGGAAGCTGCATTTCCTTCCGGATGGCCTTGTCGAAGGCATTCGCCGGCACGAACCGACGCAGCAAGCTGACCTGTCGCGCCTTCGGTCCCGCGGCGTAGCGGCGCTTAGGCGCTACCACGGTCGCCGCCTTCACGATCACCTTCGCCACGACCTCGGGCGCATCGGCGGTCTTCATGACCTCATTCAAGAATTTGCTGCGCCCTGCACGGTCCGCCGCATAGATGTCGAGGGACTTGTCGGGCTGGACCAGGTTCTGGTCGAAGGCGGTCCGCGTGAAGGCGGGCTCGACGAGCACGACGCGAATGCCCTGGCCGCGGATCTCGTGGTCGAGCGACTCCGAGTAGCCCTCGACCGCGTGCTTGCTGGCGCCGTACAGCGCCATGTAGGGGGCGGGAATGAGGCCCTGCACCGAGCTGACGTTGACGATGCGGCCGCCTTTCTGAGCACGCATCAAAGGGAGGACCGCCTGGGTCGTCCGGATGACGCCGAACAGGTTCACGTCGAACATGGCCTGGGCCTGCGCGACGGAGGTCTCCTCGGCCGGCCCGCTGATGCCGAAGCCGGCGTTGTTCACCAGGAGGTCGACGCGGCCGGTCTCGCCGAAGACCGTCTCAACCATCTCGGCGACTGACGTCTCGTCGGTCACGTCGCATACGAGCATCCTGATCCCGCCGCCCGTATCCGGAACGGGCTTGCGGCTAGTCCCGAACACCCGATAGCCCGCGGCCTGCAAGGCCTTCGCGGCCGAGAGGCCGATGCCGGAGGCGGCCCCGGTGACGATTGCGGTCTTTTTGCTTCCCTGGACCATGATGCCCTCCCGTTGACGCGAGTTGCCGACCGCGACCCGCTTCAATAGATTATGTATGTAATCTTTTAGGACAAGCCCTGACAAATATTTTTGTCGTGGCACCGTCACTTTCGATGGCAGAGCCCGGACGAAGTCCCCACCAGCGGAACGTCGTCGTCGTCCCCCCCCGCTTCAGACGGCCGAGGTTTCACCTCGGCGAGGGAAGGCGAGGGCGAACAGGAGTGCTGTCAGCCCAAGAGCCCGAATGGCCATCACGACCGGATCGCCGACACGAGGGTGATCGACGCCCCCGGCCATGGAGGCGGCCAGGAACAGAGCCGCGTAGGCGACGTAGCCTTGCGCCCAGAGCAGGATCGAACCCTTCGACGGCTCGATGCCCACCACGTACCTGGATCAGGTCGCGTGGCCGAAGCGCTCGAAGTTCGAGACCTCGAACCCCGGCACCGCGAACTTCATCACGGCCGCGCCCGGTGGGATGGTCGTTGGCCGCCGCCGCAGGGCGCATTCTCCGAACCCTTTCCAGGCGAACATTGCGGACATCGATGGTGTCTCCGTCGCTCAGGGCGAAAGGCGACCCGCGACCGCCCCCACGGGGTGCACGGGATTTGATGGAGCCGCGCCGGATTCGCCGGCAGGGGTGTCCGGGAACATGCGGCCTGACGCGAAAGACGCGCCGTTGACCAGGCCCATGACGACGAACCCGGCGGCGACGGCGAGGAACGTGCCGGTCAGTCCGAACCCGAGCGCAATGGCCATCCAGGCTCCGCCCAGCGCCACCGCCATCCGAAGCAGGCTGGCGGCGAGCGGCCAGCCGACGCGGCCGGCACCCTGGGCCGCGAAGTAGAGCGCCAGTCCGAACCCGAAAAACCCGTAGAAGGGGCCGGCCAGGCGTAGATAGAGGGCGCCCGTGGCCAGCATCGCCGGATCGTCGCCGAACAGCCCGAGCCAAGCCGTTGGATGCAAGGCTGCCGCAAGTCCGATGGCTTCCGTCAGGACACCGGCCACGACGGCGCCGGTCAACGCGGCCCGCCACGCGCGGGCATGGGCTCCCGCCCCGAGCGCCGTGCCGACCAGGGCGGCGATGGGAGAGCCGAGACCGAACACGAGGGGGACCAGGAGGTACTCCAGCCGTGCACCGGTTCCGTATCCGGCCACTGCCGCCGGGCCCGCGGTCCCGACGAAGCCGGTCGCGGCGATGACGGTGAGGTTGGAGGTCATGCTGGCGATGCCAGACAGCACGCCGATCCGAAGGATCTCGCGGGATGGCGCCCAGGCCAGCCTCGGCAGTCTCGGGCTCGGCCGCAGCACGCCGCGGCCGGACCACAGGTAGACCGCGAAGACCGCTGTGCCGATGGCGTAATAGGCCGCGAACGCGACGCCTCCACCCGCGACCCCGAGTTCGGGGAACGGTCCCCAGCCGAAGATCAGCGCAGGCGAGAGCGGAATCAGCACGACGGCCCCGGCGCAACTGACGATGGCCGGGAGCGCCATGTTGCCGGTGCCGCGGATCACCGCCGACAATGCGTTGAAGAGCCAGATCAGGACCGCACCGCCGAAGACGACCTGCGCATAGGCGGTCGCGGCCGCCAGGGAGGAGGGTGTGCCGCCCATCAGGGCGTAGAGGGCCGGCCCCAATGGCAAGGCGAGGAGGCTCGTCGCGATCCCGAGCCCCAGGGCGAGGACCGATGCATGCCAGGCCAACTCCCCGGCATCCGCCTGGCGCCCGGCACCGAGGGTGCGCGAGACCGCGGACTGGATGCCGCCGCCCATGCCGCCGGCGGACAGCATTTGGACGAGCATCACCACCGGAAAGACGAGGGCTATGCCCGCCAGGGCGTCGGTGCCGAGCGACGCCACGTAATACGTCTCGATCAGGCCGATGGAGGTCTGCACCATCATCACGAGGATATTCGGCACCGCCATCCGGGCCAGGGTCGGCATCAGGGGGGCTTCGAGCAGGCGACGCGTGCGGATGTCCATGGCGGGGCGCTCCCGGTCGCCGGCGGTGTCGGTATCAGCCACGTCCGGCATCAGGGTCCCTCCGGATCGTCATCTCCCGCGCGGGATGCCATGGAACGGGCATCCCGCACGGGCTTGCAGGCCTACCGGCCGGCGACCTGGCCGAGGCCGACGGAGCGGAGGTGGAAGCTCGGCGACCCGCTGCCGTCCTTCCCCGAGGCGGACAGAAGTCCGAGCTGACCTTCGGCAACCCAGACCCTGTCGCCCGCGACCGTCACGCTCGTCGGACCCGCGAACTGTCCAACGGGGTCGACCTTCGCGGCGTCACCCGATACCGTGACCCGGCTCAGGGCACCGCTGCCCTCGACCATCAGTAAGCCGTCCCCGAACGCCCGAAGCCCGTCCGGGAACTTCAGGGCGCGCGTCGTCTCAAGCTTAGTGACCTGACCGGCGGCCCCGTCCTTCACGTCGATGCGAAACAACTCGCCGCCTATGAAGGTGTTGACGTACAAATTGCCGTCCGGCCCGAACGCGATGCCGTCGAGTCCCTTTGCAAGCACCGGATTTTCGACGAAGACCTCGAATTCCTTGGCGTCCGGCCCCAGCCTCAGAACCTGCGGGGCGAATGTATCGGTGACGTAGAGCGAGCCCCCGTCATCCAGGGCGAAATCATTCGCGAGCGATCTCAGACCCGGAAGCCGGACGCTCCGCCGTAGCGCGCCGGTCGCGAGGTCGAATGCCTTGACCCAGGCGCCTTCCGTGCTCGTCGGCCCCTTCGCACCGAGGGCGGTGGCGTCGTTCGAGGCCACCCACAGCGTGCCGCGCTTCTCGTCCGCCAGGACGCCGAAGGTCGACCGCGTGCCGTGATCGCCCGGCTTCAGAAATGCGGTCACGACCGCGCCGTCGCTCGCGACCCTCAGCACGCCGCCATCCGCGATGCTGCTCACGAACAGCGTGCCATCGTGGGTCGAGCCCACGTTCTCGGGAAAGCGGCTCGTGTCAGGCAGGCGTATTGCGGGAGTTCCGTCGGATGCCATCGCAGGCAAGCTCAGCCCGGCGAGGACGACCGTCAGCACCGACATCCTGGTCACCCGCCGCAGTGGTTCGATGCGCGTCATGGAAGGACCTTTCGACTTTCTTCGCCTGGGGCGGGGCGAACGTTCGGGTCGCCCCGGACAGGCACCCGAAGATCACCGGAAGCCCGACACCCGGCCGGGAGATGCGCCGGGACCGAGGTCGTCGACGGAGACATCCGGCGCTCCGGCCGTGAGTACCGACGGCGGTCCAGCCGGAGTGGAGGGAACGAGGTCGCGCGTTGATTGCGCCCGGGACCTGAAGCGGTCCCTGACCTCAAGAGATCCTGAACCAGTCGGAGATGTCCCATGTCCGGTCCGCATCCGGCGTCGGGTCGCCTTCGAGGGCGTTTCCCGGGGTGCAGACCGCATCGGACTTTGACTGGGACCGGGGCTCATCGCCCGCGTCGCCCCGGGTTTTGGCTGCCTCTACGCCGATATCTCGAACACCGCTGCTCATCGCCGTCAAACCCCTATCAACCGGCCTGGCGAGTCTGCCGCCCCGTCGAACGCCCAACCCCTAAAAAATTACGTACGACATCTATTGTGGGTGTGCAAGCGGTTCCCTGTGCGCAGCGGCACAACCTCGGCCGCGTCAGAAAGCGGTCGTGGACGCGTTGCCCACGCCAGGCGGCACACGTTTGAGGACGATGCTGGCATTGACCCCACCGAAGCCGAAGCCGTTCGAGAGGGCATGCTCAATGGAGGCGTGCCGGGCCGTCGGGCCGATGAGGTCCAGTCCGGCCGAGGCCTCGTCGGGATCGGTGAGGTTCAAGGTCGGGGGCAGGACGCCGCTGCGAAGCGCCATCACCGTGATGATCGCCTCCACCGCACCCGCGGCGCCGAGGAGGTGCCCCGTCGCGGACTTGGTCGACGAGATCGCCGGACCGCTCCCGCCGAAGACAGACCTCAGCGCCGCAAGCTCACCTGAGTCCCCGACCGGTGTCGCCGTCGCGTGCGCGTTCACGTAGCCGATGGAGGCGGGTTCGAGCCCCGCCATCGCCAGGGCGGTGGTGATGGCCTGACGGGCTCCGCTGCCGTCCGGAGGACCGGCGGTGAGGTGGTAGGCATCCGCGCTGGTGCCGTAGCCCACCAATTCGGCAAGCGGAACGGCGCCGCGGGCGCGGGCATGAGCCAGCGTTTCCAGCACGAGGATGCCGGCCCCTTCGCCCATGACGAAGCCGTCGCGGCTTCGGTCGAACGGTCGGGAGGCGGCGGCAGGCGTGTCGTTGAAGCCGGTCGAGAGGCTGCGCGCCGCGGCGAACCCTCCGAGGGCGACGCGGGTGACGCAGGCTTCGGCGCCGCCACAGACGACGACGTCGGCCTCGCCGGCGCGGATGAGGCGCATGGCGTCGCCGATGGCCTGGACGCTCGCCGCGCAGGCGGTGACCCTCGCGCCGAGCGGCCCCTTGAAGCCATAGCGGATAGAGACGTGTCCGGCGGCGAGATTGACCAGGAAGGCCGGGACCGTGAACGGAGAGAGGCGGTGGGCACCGCGGGCGCCTACGGTTTCCACGGCGTCGGTGATGGTCTGGAAGCCGCCGATACCGGAGGCCACGACGGTCGCGGTCCGTACGCGCTCCACCTCGCTGGAGGGCTTCCAGCCCGATTGCCTGAGGGCCTGATCCGCGGCGACCAGGGTGAACTGGATGAAGCGGTCCATCTTCCGCCGGTCCTTGACCGCGATCAGCGCGTCGGGATCGAAACCGTCGCCATCCTCGCCCTTCGCGGGGACGATCCCCGCCACCTTCGCGTCGATGTCCGGGACGATGTCATCCGGCAGCCGCCTCAGGCCTGACTCGGAGGCGATCAGGCGTCGCCACATCCCCTCGACGCTGCACCCGAGGGGCGAGACGACGCCCATCCCGGTGATCACGATGGGTTCGCGCATCGGCATGATCCTGTGTGTCGAGCGGGTGCTGCGAGGTGGCGTGGGGATGCTCCGTCCCCCGCGCCCGTTCGCGGAGGTCAGGTCGGGATGGAGGCCTGAGCCGCCTGGAGCAGTTCCGTCGCCAACGCCTCGTCGTCGACCGCCCTGGCGAGGACCACGGCCCCGACGAGGGTCGACACCGTCGCCAGGGAGCGCTGGCGACGGCGCTCCTTCGATGCCTTCGGCGTCAGGGCGGCGACGATGCTCGCGAGGCGCTCGACGCCTTTCGTGAACCGGCCCCGGACTTCGCTGCCCGACGTTTCCCGAGAGACGTCGTTGGCGAGGGCCGCGAGCGGGCATCCCTTCCCCGGCGCCCGGACATGGCCGAGGGAGAGGTAGTTCGCGACGACCGTGTCTGTATTTCCCCGGTATTCCTCGGCAAGCGCCGCGTCGAACGCCTCGGCCGCCAGGGCGTCCTTGTTGGCGAACTGACCATAGAAGCCGCCATGGGTCAGGCCAGCGGCGGCCATGATGTCCACCACCCCGACGCCATGGAGGCCGCGCTCCCGGAACAGGGCGGCTGCGACCTCAACCACACGCTGACGATTGATCCTGGCCTGTTCCTGCGAAACCCTTGGCATTGCCTGATCCTTCAGCGTTCTCGACTATGATATAGATGCGTTATGTCATCTAAAGAAGAGCCGCTCCTATCGCCGTCCATGCGGGAACGATCCGCGGGGACAATCGACCGGCCTGCGCAGGGGGGCGGAGCGCAGGCCGGTCGTCGTACCGTGCGCCCGGGTCCAGGGCGCACGATCCTCGAATGCCCCGGTATCGGGACATTAACTCGTACGGTCCGATCTCAGGACCTGGATTGCACCGGCATCGCGTGGTCACCGGACGCGGCTTCCTTACCGCGCGGTTCCCGCCCGACCCTGAACCACAGGGCGTAGAGGGCGGGCAGGAACAGCAGGGTCAGCAGGGTGCCGACGCCGACGCCGCCGATGAGCACGTAGGCCAGCGCCCCCCAGAACACCGAGTGGGTGAGGGGAATGAAGGCGAGCATGGCGGCCACCGCGGTGAGGATCACGGGCCGCGCGCGGCGCACGGTGGATTCCACGATGGCGTCGTAATCCTTCAGGCCCGCCGCCTGGTCGTGGTGGATCTCGTCCACCAGGATCAGGGTGTTGCGCATCAGGATGCCCGACAGGGCGATCAGTCCCAGGATCGCGTTGAAGCCGAAGGGCTGCTGGAAGATCAGCAGGGTCGGCACCGCACCGACCAGACCCAGCGGCGCGGTGGCGAACACCATGAACATGGTCGCGAAGGAGCGCACCTGCAGCATGATCACGGTCAGCGTCACGATCAGCATGATCGGGAACACCGCGACGAGGGCCGTCATCGCCTTCGCGCTCTCCTCCACCGACCCGGCCGTATCGATGCGGTAGCCCGGCGGGAGCTTGGCCTTGATCGGGTCGAGGAGGGGGAAGACTTGGGCGTGGATGTCGGGCGGCTGCAGGCCGTCGAGCACGTCGCCCTGCACGCGGATGTAGGTCTCGCGGTTGTAGCGCTTCAGGACCGCGTCCTCGCTCTGGCTCTCCAAACGCGCCACCTGCGAGACCGGCACTTGGCGCCCATCCTTGGTCGTCAGTGTCAGGTCGCCGATCTCGCCGAGCGAACGCCGCTCAGGGCCGGGGCTGCGCAGGACGACGTCGACGGAACGCAGGTTCTCGCGCACCTGGGTGGCGGGCGTACCGTTGAGGTAGCTCTGCAGCTGCTGGGCGGCCTCCTTGGGGGTCAGGCCGATCAGGCGCAGTCGCTCCTGGTCGAAGGCGAGGCGCAGGGTCGGCGTCCTGTTGCCCCAGTCGAGGTGGACCATCCGCATGTTGGGATTGCCCGCCATCACCCCTCGGACCTCCTCGGCGATGCCGCGGATGACGTCGAGTTCGGGGCCCACCACCCGGAAGGCGACCGGAAAGCGAACCGGCGGTCCGAACACGATCTGAAGCACCCGCACCCGGGCCTCGGGGAAGCGGCCCTCGTCGACGAGCTTGCGAACCTTGATCCGAAGCGCGTCGCGGGCGTGGGCGTCGGCCGTCTGCACCACGATCTGCGCGAAGGCCGGATCGGGCAGTTCGGGATCGAAGGACAGCACGAAGCGCGGCATGCCTTGGCCGATATAGCTGGTGATTTCCTTGGCCTCGGGCAGGTCGCGCACGGCTGCCTCGATCCGCTTGACGCTTGCCTCCGTCGTCCCGAAGGCCGAGCCCGTCGGCAGGGTAACCTCGACGATGAGCTCGGGCCGCTCGGAGTTCGGGAAGAACTGCTGCTCGACCTTACCCATGCCGACCACGGCGAGCGCGAACAGGCCCACGGTGATGCCGGCGGCGATCCACTTGTGGTCGACGGACATCCGCACGACGCGGCGCAGGCGCTGGTAGTTCTTCGTCGCGTAGATCGCCCCGTGTCCGCCCGCGACCTTCTTGATGTTGGGTAGCAGCTTGACGCCGAGATAGGGCGTGAAGGTCACCGCCACGATCCACGAGATGATGAGTGAGAAGGCCACCACCCAGAAGATGTTGCCGGCGTATTCGCCCGCCGTGGAGGCGGCGAAGCCCACCGGCAGGAAGCCCGCGATGGTGACGATGGTGCCGGTGAGCATCGGCGCGGCGGTCGAGCTCACCGCATAGGTCGCCGCCTCGATGCGGTCGTAGCCCTCCTCCATGCGCACCACCATGATCTCGATGGCGATGATGGCGTCGTCGACGAGGAGCCCCAGCGAGATGATGAGGGCGCCCAGCGTGATGCGGTCGAAGTCGCGCCCCGTGAGCATCATCACCACGAACACCGCCGAGAGGGTGAGCGGCACGGCCAGGGCCACGACGATGCCGACCCGGAATCCGAGCGCCACCAGGGACACGAAGATCACCACGCCCAGCGCCGTGAAGAACTTGACCATGAATTCGTGGATGGCGTCGTCGATGACCTTGGCCTGATCGGTGATCTTGGTGAATTCGATGCCGGCCGGCGTCTCGTGGTGGATCGCCACCTCCTCGGCGTTGAGCGCCGCACCCAGGGTGAGGCCGTTGTAGCCGGGCTTCATCACGAGGCCGAGGATCAGGGCGGCCTCGCCGTCGTTGCGGATCTCGAAGGCCTTGGGGTCCTCGTAGCCGCGCTTCACCTCGGCGATGTCGCCGAGCTTGAGGCTGCGGTCGCCGGCCGCCACGGGCAGGTTGCGGATGGCGTCGATCCCGTCGATGGCGCCGTCCAAGCGCAGGTACACGCGCGGGCCCGCCGCCTCGACGAAGCCGGCCGGGGTCACGTCGTTCTGGTTGGCCAGCGCGGCGAGGAGCTGCTGGCCTGAGATGCCGAGCGTCGCGAGCCGCTGGTAGGAGATCTCGACGAAGATCTTCTGAGCCTGCTCGCCCAGGATGTTGATCTTCTCGACTCCCGTCACCCGAAGGAGGCGCTGGCGCAGGTCCTCGGCGCGCAGGACCAGCTGGCGGTGCGGCATGCCCTTGGCCTGGAGCGCATAGAGCGAGAAGTAGACGTCCGAGAACTCGTCGTTGAACAGCGGCCCCATCACCCCGCGCGGCAGGCTGGAGGCCTGGTCGGAGAGCTTCTTGCGGGTCTGGTAGAACTCCGACGGCAGCCTGGCCGGCGGCATGCTGTCCTTGAAGAACACCTTCATGAGTAGCAGGCCGGGGCGCACGGTGGTCTCGGCGCGGTCGTAGTAGAAGAGTTCCTGCAGGCGCTTCTCCAGGGGGTCGGCGACCTGGCGCTGCATCTCGTCCGTCGTGGCCCCAGGCCAGGCGGCCGAGACGACCATCGTCTTAACCGCGAAGCTCGGGTCCTCGCCGCGGCCGAGCTTCTCGAAGGCAAAGAAGCCGGCGCCGATGAGCGTGATCAGCAGGAACAGTGTGACGGCCCGCTCGCGGACGGCTAGCGCCGAGAGGTTGAAGCCGCTCATCGTACCACCCCGGTCATGCTGGCGGGCGCTTGGCGGACCTTCTGGTCGGCCTTGAGGAGATGAGCGCCGAGCGCCACGATCCGGTCGCCGGGGTTCAGGCCGGCGACGACGTCGGCGCGCTCCTCGCCCATGCGGGAGACCTTCACGGCCTGCGGCTTCACGGTCCCGCTGGCGACGTCGTAGCGCCAGACCGCGGGGCCGCGCCCCTGGTCGAACAAGGCGCTCAGCGGAACCTCGACGGTTGCGGCGCGGGCCGCCCCACGGTCCCTGAGTTGCAGGGTCACGGTGGCGCCGAGCGGCGCGTCCTCACCGCCCCCCGCGAGGATGAAGCGCCCCCGGTAGGTCCGCGTTGCCTGGTCGGCGATGGCCGACAACTCGCGCAGTCGAGCCGGGTAGATCGCCTCGCCCTCGGCGTAGAGCGTCGCCGTGGCCTCGCCCTTGGCGAGGTTCCGGTTGGCTTCGGGCAGAAAGATTTCCGCCTCGCGCGCGCCGTCGCGAGCGAGCTTCACCACGGTCTGGCCGGCGGCGACCACCTCCCCGGGATAGGAAGGGACGTCCATGACCACGCCGTCGGCATCGGCCTTCAGCTCGGAATAGCCGGCCTGGTTCTCGATCTGGCTTGCCTGCGCCTCGGCATTGGCGAACTGGGCGATGGCGGAGTCGGCCGCGCCCTTGTTCTGGTCGTAGGTCTGCTTGGAGGTCCAGCCATCGGAGACGAGCTTGCGGCTACGCTCCTCGTCGGCTCTGGCCTTGATCATCTGGGCGCGGGCCGACTCGACGGAGGAGCGGGCGGCGTTGAGCGCCAGGGTGAAGTCGGTCCGGTCGAGGCGCATCAGGGGCTGGCCGAGCTTGACGTGGTCGCCCGGATCGACGAGCCGCTCGAAGATCTTGCCGCCGACCCGGAAGCCGAGGTTGCTCTCGGTGCGCGCCCGGATGACGCCCGTGTAGCGCGAGACGCCGCCGACGCCCGGAGCGACCTCGGCGATCTGAACCAACGGCGGCTCCGGCGCCACGGCCGTCTCGGATTGTGAGCAGGCGGAAAGGGCCAAGGCGGTTAAACCGATCACCACTCTCGTATCCATAGCCCGTGCCCCTACCGCAGATCGGCCGTTTGATATTACGATCATCATCTATTATGATCTCAATCTATCGTCAATGGCCTCCGTGCTTGCCTGGCGGGAATTCGACCGGGATGCGGTTTCGGACCTCGAACGGGCAAGCCAGCGAAGCCCCGGGCGATAAAATGTCCTCGAAACGCAGGGTGTTGCCGATGTCAGTGCCAGTGTCCCGACCGTCGCGACGTGCGGTCGTCATGTCCTCCCTGGTCGGGGGACGTCGGGCCTGCTTGCCCCTGGTAGGCCAGTCGAGAGCGTGCAAGCCTCGGAGCGGAGGCTCGACGGCCCGAGTCTCCCACCGCCCGACAGCAAGGTCACGGTCGAGCGACGCGGCGAGGTCTGCCTGATCGGCCTGAACAGGCCCCACGTTCACAACCGGGTCGATCCCGAGGCGTTCGGCGCCTTGGCGCGGGCCTACGCGGCGTACGATGCCGACGACGGACTTCGCGCCGCGGTGCTGTTCGGGCACGGCGAGAGCTTCTCACGCGGGATCGACGTCGACGCCTTCACCGAGGTGCTCAGGACCGGAAAGGCCCGGGCACCCGATGCCGATGGGATCGACCCTCTGGGACGACGCGCACCCCTCAGCAAACCGCTTGTCGCGGTCGTGCATGGGGACACCTGGAACATGGGCCACGAGCTGTTCCTGGTCGCCGGCATCCGCGTCGCGTCGGCCGACACGCGCTTTGCCCAGGACGAGAACACGCACAGATGCTTTCCGGGGGGAGGCTCCACGGTACGGTTCCCGCGCGAGGCCGGTTGGGGCAATGCTATGTGTAACATGCTCACCGGCGACCACTGGGGGGCCGAGGAGGCGCGACGCATGGGACTGGTGCAGGAGATCGCCCCGGACCCACGCGCCGCCCTGGACCTCGGGCTGGACAAGGCGGCCAGGATCGCCCGCTGCGGTCCGCTGGGGATCAAGGCGACCTTGGCCTCGGCCCACGTCACGGTCGGCCAGGCGGAGGGCGCGGCTTTCTCCAACCTCGCCCAGCAGTACCGCGCCCTCTACGGAACCAAGGATTTCCTCGAAGGGTGGAAGGCCGAGGCCGAGGGGCGGACGCCGCTGTTCAAGGGGCGATGATCGCTTACCCCGACATCGAGGGAACCGCTTCGCAGGACCACGCCCCGGAGAGGTCGCCGGGGCCGACGACGCGATGACCGTCGGAGCCCGCCTCCGCGTGGGCGCTCCCGGATTCCAGACCCAGGCGCACCATAACGTCCCACGGCAAACGATGCGCCGGGTCACGGTCGTGGGCTGAATGCCTCACCATCGGGATTTCGGTCTCGACGATGTGTGCCGGGCGGAGGACGATACACCGGAACTGTCGCGACCGCCCTTACGTCTCTGTATCGGAATCGCGCCATTTGCTTGCGACCTCAAACGATCCTCGAATGGTCCACCCTCGGCGCACGTGCGGATGCCTTGACATTATAAATTATAGAAATAATCTATATATGTAGCATGTCCCGCATGCGGCCGACGGGCTATGACCGGGCGTCAGGAGACAAGGATGATCTACGGCTACATTGTGGAAAAGGCGATCCGCAAGAGCTTCGATGATGTCAACAACCATCGCTGGGATGATGCCGTGAAGGGCCTGACACCAGACGCGTACCACTGGGTTGCCGGAGATCATGCGCTGGGGGGCGAGCGACACGGAAAGTCATCGGTCAAGCAGTGGTTCGAGCGAATGGGACGCGTGTTCCCGAATCTCCGCATCGACGTCGATCAGGTCGAAGTAAAGGGCTGGCCGTGGAATACCACAGTGTTCGCCAAGTGGCGCGCCAAGGCCAGTCTTCTTGATGGTCAAAGCTCTTACGTGAACAAGGGCGTCCATGTTTTCGGCTTGCGGTGGGACAAGGTCGTTTCGATTGAGGAATATTTCGGTTCGCAGGCCGCGGAACGAGGACTTGCCATCCAAGCTCGGGCCGGCCCTCGAAGAAGCTGCCGCTAATCCGATCGTTAGCTAAAGCCGACTCCCTCCAGAATAAGAACATCCGCATTGGCACTGAAAGCCGTGTCCGCTTGTCATCCGAAGCCGAAGTCGCTGAACGGCTCACGAATGACCGCTTCGGAGAAGCAGCGACGGCGGTTCGGGTGGCCGGGTCGGGTCGGTAGGAGCTCGTCCGCTTTTCCAGCGGCCCTGCTCCGAACCAGCCATTCCGCTTACGGCCAGACTACGTCATGCCGGATCGCCAATGAGCGCAAAACCAGTCGTTCGGCTCTGGGCCCATCTCGGTCATTTCGCCCGTTTCTAGGAATGCTCTGAAGCAGACGTAGCAACGGTTGGATTGCGTCTTTGGATCGCGCCAGTATCGGAAGTAGGCTCTAGGCCCAGAAGCGGACGTTCAGTTCAGGGGGGGCTGACCGTCCGGTGTCGACCCATTTCAGATGGCCGGACGATCTGATTGTCGAACGTTGGATCGATCCGTTCGGGCGTTTTCGATTCGGGTGCGATCCGACCAATGTTGGACGCCCTTTGTAGACCATTGCATGTCGGCTCAGGCTCGTTTGGCGATCAGGCCGGTAGGCCCGCGATCGCCAGAGCTTCGGCGTAGATCTTCGCTGTCCTCTCTAGCGGAAAGGGGATGCGGGCGAAGAAGCCCGAAATCGTCAAGGTCGGCTCGATGGCGAGCAGGTCGTCGACAGCCGCCCGTGCGCGATCCACCCGCCCGAGCCTAACATTGGCGACCGCGAGCACGCGCAGGGCCACGGCGAAACGGCGGTTCTGCCCGAGGGCCAATTCGGCCCAACCGATCGCACCGGTGTCGTTCTCGTCGATCAAGTCGGCAACTGCCATCACGCCGGACATCAGCCAGCCGCGCGGATCACGCGGGTTGAGCTGCTGCGCGCGGACCACCATGCTACGGCCCTCGCTGCCATTGCCGCACATCGCCTCGATCCAGCCCGCGAGCGTCAACGCCATCGCGGAGTTCGGGTTGAGGAGCAGCGAGCGCCGGAAGAGGTCCCGCGCCCGCCCACGCCCGCTCACGGACATGTTCCAGATCGCGAAGGCTGCCATCCACAGCACCTGCGCGTCGCCAGGCGCGAGCTCGACCGCCCGCCAAGCCAGGTCGACGGACTCGGTGCGGGCCTGGTCGTCCTGTTCGGCCCAGCCCTGGAAGTGGCACTGCGCGCGGCAATAGGCTGTCGCGGCCATCGCGGGGGCATAACCCGGTTCGACGATCAGGGCCTCGCCCAGGCAGGTCAGGGCCTCGCCCATCCCGGCGCCGGTGAACTCGGACATGTGGGCGTTGGCCCGCAGCAGAAGCTCGTAGGCATCGAGCCGAGAGGGGGCCGTGCGGCCGAGGCGACCGATCTCTGCCTGCTGCAGGGTCGGCTCGATCGCAGCAGCGACGCTGCCGGCGACCCGCTCCTGCAGCTCGAAAACGTCCTGCAGGTCACCGTCGAACCGGTCCGACCAGAGGTGGGCGCCCGAGGCAGCATCGACGAGCTGTCCCGCAATGCGCAGCCGGTCGCGGCTGCGGCGCACGCTTCCCTCGAGCACGTAGCCGACGCCGAGCTCCTCGCCGACCCGGCGCACGTCGATCGCCTTACCCTTGTAGGCAAAGGAGGAGTTGCGGGCGATCACGAACAGGCCGCTCATGCGCGACAGAGCCGTGATGATCTCCTCGCAGATCCCGTCCGCGAAATAGTCCTGCTCGGGCTCACCGCTCATGTTCGTGAAGGGCAGGACCGCGACGGCCGGCAATCGCGATCCCGCGCGCCAGGCGGAGCCGGCGTCGGGTCCCGTCTCCGCCATCGGCTCGGGCGGGAGCTCCGCCAACTCCTGCACCGCGGCGACGAAGCGCACGCCCTTGCGCGGGAGCGTGCGGATCAGGCGCTGGTCGAGGCCCGTGTCACCGACCGCCGCGCGCGCGGCGTTCAGCCGGCTGCTGATCGTCGCTTCCGACACGAGGCGGCCGTGCCAGACCGCCTCCAGCAGATCGTCGCGGCTGACCACGCGATCGCGGGCCGCGATGAGATGGGCGAGGATATCGAAGACCTGCGGTTCGAGGGCGACGAGGTTGCCCCTCTCCCTGAGCTCGCGCCGGGCGGTGTCGAGGGTGAAGGGCTCGAACTGGTAGATCACGCGGCCGCCTCAGCGATCAGGCCGGCTCAGCAGGGCCGTGCAGCGCCGAAAATCAAGAGGTCCTGAAGGGTAACTCCACGGCATCTGAAAGCGGCTCGCGGCCGGTTAGAGTAGTGTCCAGCGCATCGATACGCCAGCTGCGGGATGTGCCCATGCCGTCCGAAACCATCAACCAGAACCGCCGCCGCCTTCTCGGCGGCGCGGCTGCCACCCTCGCGGTCGCCGAATGCGGCCTGGTCAATTCAGCGCGCGCGCAGGCGGGATCGGGCGCCGGCGCCGCGTTCGGGCCGCTCAAGGCGGTCGAGGCCGGCCTCCTGCGCGTCGGCTATCTCGAAGCCGGCAATCCCTCCGGCCCGGCGGCGATCCTGCTCCACGGCTGGCCCTACGACATTCACAGCTTCAGGGAAGTCGTGCCGGTCCTCGCTGCGGCGGGATACCGGGTGATCGTGCCCTACCTGCGCGGCTACGGCACGACGCGCTTCCTGGCCTCTGACGCCGTGCGCAACGGCCAGCAGGCGGCGCTCGCGGTCGACGTCATCGCCCTGATGGACGCCCTCGACATCCGTCAGGCCGTTCTCGCCGGCTTCGACTGGGGCGCCCGGACCGCCTGCATCGTCGCCGCGCTCTGGCCGGAACGTTGCCGAGCCCTGGTGTCGGTCAGCGGCTACCTGATCGGCAATCAGGAGGCGGGCAAGAAGCCACTGCCGCCCAAGGCGGAGCTCTCCTGGTGGTATCAATTCTACTTCGCGACCAGCCGCGGCCGTGCGGGCTACGAGGCCAACCGCACGGAATTCGCCCGGCTGATCTGGCGGACGGCGTCGCCGCGCTGGCAATTCGACGATGCCAGCTTCGCGCGGAGTGCGGCGGCCTTCGACAATCCGGACCACGTCAGCATTGTCATCCACAACTACCGCTGGCGCTTGGGCCTCGCCGACGGCGAGCGGCGCTACGATCCGCTCGAGGCACGCTTGGCGGAGGCGCCAAAGATCGGCGTGCCGACGATCACGCTGGAAGGCGACGCGAACGGAGCCCCGCACCCCGACCCCGCTACCTATGCCGGAAAATTCTCCGGGCGTTACGCGCACCGGACGATCACCGGCGGCATCGGGCACAACCTTCCGCAGGAGGCCCCACAAGCCTTCGCGCAGGCCGTGGTGGACGTCGATGCCTCCTGACCGTCGTCTCCGCAGACACGGCGCCCTTCTCCTGGCCTGCGCCGCGTCAGGCCTTCTCGTCGCGGCCGCCCGGGCGGTGGACGAGAGCGGAAAGCCCGCCGCGCCGATCTACGGCGTCACCATTCCGGATGGCTACCGTGACTGGCGCTTGATCGCTCCGGCGCTCGAAGACGCCCCGCTGAACGAGTTGCGCGCGGTCGTCGGCAACGACCGCGCCGTGGCGGCCTACCGGGACGGCACGCTGCCCTTCCCGGACGGGACGGTCTTGGTGAAGCTGGCCTGGGAGCGGATGCCGTCGGCGGAGTTCGAGTCGGCGACGGTGCCGGGCCGGGCCACGACCGTGCAGGTCATGGTCAAGGACGCGAAGCGTTACGCCGCGACCGGCGGCTGGGGATTCGGCCGCTTCATCGACGGCCAACCGGTGGACGAGGTGCAGCATCAAACCTGCTTCGCCTGCCACGAGGCGCGGGTGAGGAACCACGATTTCGTCTTCACGCGGTATGCGCGATGAGGGGCGCGCGGCTAAGGCGGCTGAGAATGGGTCGTCCCCGGGCCGAGGCGAGATGGTGGGCTGCCGTCATGTTCGGCAATCTGCGCAGATCCCTCAGCCACGAAATGGAACGCCCGCTCGCGGGCGAGCCCTCAGGAGCCGCTTCCAACTTGGAGTCGAAGTTACCGCACGGTCGATGAACGGCTACGTCTGGGAAGCACCGACGGCCGTCCGGAGAGTTGGCATGGGTTGCAATGACACGCTCTCTCAGCGGACCTTCACTGACCGACTTCAACGCCACGAACTCCGCGACGGGGGGCTCACGCCGTGTGCGCATTCTCACTGAGCCGAAAGTGCAGGTGCCTTAGCCATTCCTGATGAGCATCAGCATCCACGACGTCAGCGTCCCGGTCTTCGTGAACGCGCTTCGCAATATGAGCGCTTGGCTCGACAAGGCGGCATCGGAAAAGCCCGAGGCCGACTTACTCCCCTGCCGACTCGCCCCCGACATGCGGCCCTTGCCGGCCCAGCATCAAATGGCCTCCGACAGTGCGAAGAACGCCGTGGCGCAGATCGCCGGGATCGAGGCGCCCACGATGCCAGATGTCGAGGCCAGTTTCGCCGAACTGAAGGAGCGTTGCGGGAGGACCATCGCCTTCGTTGAAAGCGTCGATGCTGCTGCCTCGGGCGCGGAGCACGAAGTCGAGTTGAAGTTCCCGAACGGCACGGGATACCGTTTCACGGGGCAGGCCTATCTCACCGGATTCGCACTTCCGAACTTCTTCTTCCACGTGACCACCGCCTACGG
The DNA here is from genome assembly GCF_001455965.1 of Methylobacterium sp. GXS13. Taxonomy (GTDB): domain Bacteria; phylum Pseudomonadota; class Alphaproteobacteria; order Rhizobiales; family Beijerinckiaceae; genus Methylobacterium. The sequence continues at coordinate 13,006 of NZ_LKKO01000062.1, read as the reverse complement.
GATCCTGCGCAGTGCCGGGGTGCCCCTCGGCAAGCCGGACTTTCTCCAGCACCTCGCTCCGCCGAACATCCAGGTTGCGAAGTAAGCGAACCCGTCGGGCGTCGGCCTGGCCCTGTTCAGGATCCATCCCGGCCGGGTGCCCAGGCATCGGCGACGGGGCATCGAACGAACCGATCTTGTGCTTGGGATGAGCGGATTCCGGGGACGGGATGACTATGCTTACCTCGATCGCATGCGTGCGACCTCGCTGGGCCCAATCGCGAGGTAGAAGCGGATCGCATCGTCGACCAGAGCGTCGGGCGTGACACCCGCTGCCTTCGCGGCCCGAGTAACTTGGAGGCCAAGCGCAAGATCGATGCGCAAGGCGGCACCCTGGCTCGGCGAAGCTGGTGCGACGGTCGGGGCAGGTATGGGTGCAGCACTGTTTCGCGACTCGAGCTTGCCAAGCTTGGCTTCGCGACGACCCTGGTGGACGAGAGCGTCAGCGCGCTCATTGAGACGGTCGCCGGCATGCCCCCGGACCCAGGTCCATTTCACGTCGCGCGCCGCGTTGAGTTCGTCGAGGCGCGTCATGAGGTCGACGTTCTTCACGTCCCCCGTCGTCGTGCGCCAGCCTTTCGCTTTCCAACCGCGCATCCACTCAGTCACGGATTTGACGACGTACTGGCTGTCGCACCGCATCTCGATCGCGGCCCCGGCCGGGAAATGCTCGAGGCCCTTGATCGCTGCCATCAGCTCCATGCGGTTGTTGGTCGTGGTGCCGGGCTCTCCGCCGCACAACTCGACCGTACCTTCCGGAGCCGCAACGACGACCCCCCAACCGCCTGGCCCTGGATTAGGGTCGCAGCCTCCATCGGCATAAACGATCGTGCGCATCGTGGCGTCAGCCCTTCCTTGCGGGGTGGTCGATGGGAGGCTGCCATCGGTGCCCGAAATTAGCTGACAGATAGTATCTGTCCCCGGGCCGGTTGAGGACGCAAAAGGGCTCGCCGACTGCTCTACGGCGATGCGTAGTAGGTCTACGTCGGCGGGGTGGGGCAAACGGCGTATCCGCTTTTCTGGTCGACCCTCTCCGAAGCGGGCTAGCGGCTTTCGGCCATTTCCTTCCGTCCGCGAGAGCAGGGGCTTACGTCCGCTTTCCGGAAACAACGACGTCGTCTCGTACGGCCGAGTTGGGTCGATGATGGACAGGCTGGCAGCCGTTACCTTGGAACCGTCACGGTCCATCTAGACTAGCACGCAACAACCTCGGCGGTTCGCCGGCCGGACAGACGGCCGGTCAAGCAGCCTTTCGGGTCCTGCCGGCGGTAGTTTTGCCCGAAACGTGCTTCCTCGCGGGCGTCGAGGGCTTCGTCTCCGTCTTGCGCGGCCGCGCCTTCGTCGGCGAACCGCCCTTCTCGGAGTCGATGCTGCGCTTCAAGGCCTCCATCAGGTTCACGACGTTGCCGGAACTCGGCGTGCCAGCCTTTGCCTTGCCCTTGCCCTTCGCCGGCTTCGGCGCCTTGCCCTTCACCAGGGCGATCAGCGCCTCCTCGTAGCGGTCCTCGAACTTCGAGGGATCGAACTTCCGGGTGGAGCGCGCGATCAGCTCCTCGGCGAGCGCCCGCATCTCGGCCGTCGGATCGCCGTCGGGCATCTCCTCGAAGTACGCCGTCGGCGAGCGAACCTCGTCCTGGTAGCGCAGCAGCGTCGCGAGCAGGCCCTTGCCGTAGGGTTCGAGCAGGACCACTCGCTCGCGCTTGTAGATGACGATGCGCCCGAGCCCGGCCATTCCCTTCTTCTTCATCGCATCCCGGATGACGGCGAAGGCCTCACGCGAAACCTTGTCCTCGGCCGCGAGATAGTACGGCTTGTCGAGGTAGCGCTCGTCGACCTCCTCGCGCTTGCAGAACGCCTCGATGTTGATCGTGTGCGTGCTTTCCAGGGCGATCTCGCTGAGCTCGTCGTCCTCGACCGGCACGAGTTCGTCCTTGGCGATCTCGCAGCCCTTCACCTGATCGTCGCGATCGACGGTGTCGCCGGTGACGGAGTCGACCATCAGCTGCTTGAGGCGGTTTCCGGTCTCGCGGTTGATCGTATGGCACTTCAGCTCCCTCGACGAGCTGACAGCCGGATATAGTCCGACCGCGCAGGAGACGAGTGAAAGTCGAAGATGACCTTTCCAGTTGGCGCGGGCTGCCACGTCGCTCTCCTGTGTCCGTCGAAGTATTGCCGCCCCTCGATGCAGCCGTAATGCGGCGTATCGGGAGCTTGACGGTTCAACGAGAGTCCAACTCGACTCGTTCCTCCACAGGCACGCCTGTGGATAACTTGGCCACTATTGTAGTTCCCTCGTCCATCCCGCCTCCGCCCCTGCGCGCCCAGGAACCCGATCCGACCGGTCCCGTTTCCTCCAAGCGATGACCGAGCTTCTCAAACCGTACCGGGAAAAGCGGGATTTCGAGGCGTCCCCCGAGCCCAAGGGGAAGCGCGGCCGCAAGGCGGCGAAGGCGCGATTCGTCGTCCAGAAGCACGATGCGAGGCGCCTGCACTACGACCTGCGTCTGGAGATGGACGGCGTGCTGAAGAGCTGGGCCGTGACGCGCGGACCGAGCCTGTCGCCCGCCGAGAAGCGGCTCGCCGTCATGACCGAGGATCACCCGGTCGATTACCTGGCCTGGGAAGGATCGATCCCGAAGGGCCAGTACGGCGGCGGGACCATGATCGTCTGGGACACCGGGGCCTGGGAGCCGGTCGGCGATCCGGCCGCCGCGCTAGCGAAGGGCCACCTCGAGTTCGCCCTGTACGGCGAGCGGCTCGCGGGCCGCTGGCACCTCGTGCGGATGAAGGGCCGCGGCGGCGAGAAGAAGCAGCCGTGGCTTCTCATGAAGGTCGACGACGAGCACGCCCGCCGCGACGGCGACATCCTGGTCGAGCAAGAGGCCTCGGTCCTGTCTGGGCGGACCAACCAGGATCTCGCGGACGGCGGGGCCGTGAGAGCCGATAGCGCTGCCCGCGCCGATGTGGTGGCGGAACGAAAGACGAAGCCGCCGGCGAGCCGGTCCAAGAGCGCCCGCAAGGCGATCCTGCCGCCCTTCGTCGAGCCCGCGCTGGCGACACTCGTCGACGACGTGCCCACCGGCGACGGGTGGTTGTACGAGATCAAGCACGACGGCTACCGCATGCAGGCCCGCATCGAGGACGGCTCGGTGAAGCTCCTGACGCGCTCGGGACTGGATTGGACCGCGAAGTTCGAACCTACGGCCCAGGCCCTGAAGGCCATGAAGCTGCCCTCGGCCCTGGTCGATGGCGAGATCGTCGTCGAGACGGCGGCCGGCGTCTCCAGCTTCTCCGCCCTGCAGCAGGCGCTCGCCGCTGGCGATACCGGATCGGCTGTCTTCTACGCCTTCGATCTGCTCTACCTCGATGGCAGGGATCTGCGCGCGCTGCCCCTGATGGAACGCAAGGATCTGCTGCTGCAAAGCCTCGACGACGCCCAGCCGGGCGGCCCCATCCGGTTCAGCGAGCACCTCGCCGCCGACGGCGAGGCCATGGCGCGCCACGCCTGCAGGCTCGGCCTGGAAGGCATCGTCGCCAAACGGGCGGACGCGCCCTACCGGTCGGGCCGGACCGATGCCTGGCGCAAGATCAAGTGCAGTTCGTCGGAGGAGTTCGTGGTCGCCGGCTTCATGCCGTCGACCACGGCGAACCGATCCGTGGGGTCGTTGATCCTCGGGACGCACGAGGACGGCACTCTCGTCCATGTCGGGCGGGTCGGCACCGGCTTCCGCGACGCGGTCGCGCAGGATCTCTGGATGCAGCTGGAGCCGCTGCGCATCCCGGTGCCGTCCTTCGAAGCCGAGCTGCCGCCGCTGGCGCGCCGGAACGCCCGCTGGGTCGAGCCCAGGCTCGTCTGCGAGGTCACGTTCCGCGGTTGGACGGGCGACGGCCAGCTCCGGCACGTGTCCTTCAAGACACTCCGCACCGACGTGCGTCCGGACGAGGTCGTCCGGGAGGCGAAGCCGAAGCTGCCGAAGGCAAGGACGCGGAAGCCCGCGGAGGCGGTCGCGAAGCTGACGCATCCGGATCGCGTGCTCTGGCCCGACGTCGGCCTGACTAAGGAGGGGCTCGCCGCGTACTACGCGGAGATCGCCGACCGCATGCTGCCGCATGTGATCGACCGCCCGCTGTCGCTCCTCCGGTGCCCGAACGGTCTTGGCTCCTGCTTCTACCAGAAGCACGCCTGGGCGGGGCTCGAGGAGCGGTACATCCGGCTCGTGGACGGAGAGAAAGCGGTCGTGATCCAGGATCGGGAAGGCCTCCGTGCCCTGGTCCAGGCGAGCGTCCTTGAGATCCATCCCTGGGGCGCGCGGGCCTCGGATCCGGATCGGCCGGACCGTCTGGTCTTCGACCTCGACCCGGGCGACGGCGTCGCGTGGGCCGATATCGTCGCCGGCGCCCTGGATGTGCGCGAGCGGATGTCGACGGCCGGCCTCTCCAGCTTCGTGAAGACCACCGGCGGCAAGGGGCTGCATGTCGTCGTGCCGATCGAACCGAAGGCCGGATGGGACGAGGCGAAGGCCTTCGTGAAGCGCATCGCGTCCGAGATGGCGAAGGACGCCCCCGGCAGCTTCATCGCGACCGTATCGAAGAAGGCCAGGGACGGACGGATCTACGTGGACTACCTGCGCAACCAACGGGGAGCGACTGCCGTCGCGGCCTTCTCGACCCGGGCCCGCCCCGGGGCGCCCGTATCTGTCCCGGTCGATTGGGACGAGCTCCCGTTGCTCGGGTCCGGCGCGCGCTTCGACGTCGCCAGCCTACCAGGTCGCCTCTCCGCCTTGCATCGCGATCCCTGGGCCGGGTTTGAGCGCGCAGCCCGGCCGTTGGAGGCTGCAAAGTGCCGGCGCCGGACCTAGTGGTCGTCGAAATCCAGCGCTCGGCACTCATCGCAAGGGGCTGCTTGCGACCCATTGCAGAAGGCCGGAGGGTCCGCTCCTGGGCAGCCGAGAGGATGCAAATCAGAAGGCCGAGGCATTCGCCGCCCCCGCGGTTGCTTACAGGATAAGTTCGCGAGTGAATGCGATGCTTGCCCGTAGCCCAGGCTGAGCGTCCGAGAGTGTGAGCTGCCCCCCATGCAGTTCTGCGACGGCTGCTGCCAGGCTCAAGCCAAGGCCGTTGCCTGGACCGTATCGGCTCCGCTCCAGCCGGTAGAAACGGCGGAGTACCTTCTCCCGCTCCGTGGCCGGGATACCAGGGCCATCGTCGCAGACGGCGGCTACAACTGAGCGATCCCGTACGCTGAGTTCGAGAGTGACCGTGCTGCGCTGCGGCGTGTGCAGGAGGGCGTTCTCGACTAGGTTCACGAAAAGCTGTGTGAGTAGGTCCTGATCGGCTTGGACCCAGACATCCGCGGTGATGTCGGCCGCAAGCGTACGACCACCATCGCTTGCCGGAGCAGCGTAGGCGTCCGCAACAGTGTGGAAGAGTTCCGACAGGTTGACCGGGTGGAACCCCTTACGAAGCGTAGTGGCCTCGATCTGCGCGATACGCAGCAGCGCTGAGAAGATGTCCAGGATCCTGTCGGTCTCCTCGACCGCCTGCTCCACCGCCACTCGGTAGTCGTCGAGAGTGGCGGCGCGGCGGTTGGTAGTTTCGAGGTTCTGACGCAGTCGTGAGAGCGGCGTGCGCAGATCGTGTGCGATGTCGGTGGAGACCTGCCTCAAGTTGACCATCAGCCCGTCGATGCGGTCGAGCATCCGGTTGAGGGTCACGGCGAGGCGGTCGAACTCGTCCTTCGACCCGGTGTGCGTAATTCGCTGCGTCAGATCTCCGGCGACCACGGCTTCGGCAGTGCGGGTGATGGCGTCGAGCCGGCGCAAAAGCGCCGTGGAGAGCAGGGACCCCGTGCCGAGCCCGAGCGCCCCTGCAATGACGAGCGCGATCAGGAAAGCACGTCTGATCACAGCCTCGACGTGGCGCACATCCGCGAGATCGTCGGCCACCACGAGGCGGCTGCCGTCGCTAAGCGCGCGGGCCGCTGTTCGTGGACCGGCGCCTCGCGACGCCACAGAGCCCGCGGGATCGCGGCCATACGGCAGTAACGTCTCATCTCCGAGGAGTGCCCGGCCATCAACTCCGATGAGGACGTAACGAATGTGTGTGAGCGGGTTGGCAAACCGCCCGGCCAGCGCCGCTTCCAGATCCTGCCGCCCACCGGCCTTAAACTCATCGACGAGAGCGCTGGCCTCGTTCTCCAGCCCACGCTGTGCCTGGCGCTCCAACGTGTCCGATACCACGAGAACCGTCACCCACCCGATCACGCCGACCGTGACCATGAACGCGGCCGTGTACATCAGGGCGAAGCGTAAACCTGCGCTTCGCAGGAGGTCACGCCATGAGCGCATGGAGGAGGTACCCCGCGCCGCGGATCGTCCCGATCGGATCCGGCTCACCATTGCTGTTGAGCTTGGCACGCAGGCGGCTCATGTGGGTCTCGACGATGTTCGTCTTGGGATCGAAGTGGAACCCCCAGACGCTCTCCAGGAGCTGCCTCCTAGTGACGATTTGCCCAGCGTTACGCATCAGGAACTCCAGCAAGCTGAACTCCCGCGGCTGTAGATCCACGGTCTGTCCGGAGCGGCTGACCCGTCGCGTAACCAGATCCAGCTCGATGCCGGCCGCATGTAGGACTGTCTCGACCCGACCGAGTGGCGGTCGACGTGCGAGCGCGTGAATGCGAGCGAGCAGCTCGGCAAATGCGAATGGCTTGACGAGATAGTCGTCGCCGCCGGCCTCCAGGCCATCAACCCTGTCGCTGATGCCGCCCATCGTGGTGAGGAACAGGACCGGCGTCTGGACGCCCGCGGCGCGCAGTCGGCGCACGAGTTCGAGACCGTCGATGCCTGGCAGCATGCGATCGATGACGGCCACATCGTGGGCCCTCCCACACGCGAGCGTGAGCCCGGTGTGTCCATCACCTGCTTGCTCGACCTCGTGTCCGGCCTCCCCGAGGCTTGACACGAGCAATGCCAGGGTCAGGGCATCGTCCTCGACAGCCAGGATTTTCATCAAGCCCCGGTCCTTAAGGTTCGGCGAGAGAAGCGTGTCAGCCAAGATTGGGAATTTGTAATTTGACCACGACCCGATGAATTGGCTTGCTCATCAACCGGGAGTTGCAGCTCCACTTACGTATTTATCCGCGAAGATTTAAAATTAACCCTCGCATGCCGAACTAAAAACTGCTCGATTTTCGATTACGATCAGGGACACGTAGGTAGATGTCAACATGAAATCATAGAAAATGCAAATTTTACACAGAGATGATGACCGTAATAACGTATTCAGATCGAAAGTCTTTCTGCATGTGGGATCTGAACCGAATATCTCCTCAAACTAACGAGCCGCTCTGCGAGGATACAGAGCTGATCCCGAGTCTTCCGGGTTGCCTCTCAGCCCCCCTCCAAGAGTACTTTTGCGTAACCGAGCAGAATGCCCTGCCGCCGCGATTGGCCGAGCTCGTCGAGCGCTTCGAGAAGGCGTTCGCTTGTCGGGGACGCACCGTTGCAAATGAGTTTCGGGACGACCTGATCAGAGCGCTTCCGGCGCTGAGGACCTTCGCACTCTCCTTGTGCGGGGATGTGAGCCGCGCCGATGACCTGGTGCAGGAAACGTTCGTTCGAGCCTGGACGAAGTGGCATCATTTCATGCCGGGCACGAATTTCACGGCGTGGCTGTTCACGATCATGCGCAACCAACTGTACACGGACTTGAGGAAGCGCAAGCGAGAAATCGAAGATGCCGAAGGGAAACACGCCGGACGGCTCATAGCACTCCCGGATCAAGAGGAAGCCAACACACTGAGGATCGTGTGGAACAACATCGACGCTCTTCCCGTCGCCCAGCGCCAAGCGTTATTGCTCGTCGGTGCTGAAGGATACACCTACGAAGAAGCAGCAGCGAAGCTTGGCTGCCAAGTCGGAACCATCAAGAGCCGGGTCAGTCGGGCCCGCGCCCTCCTTGTTGGTACTTTGGGCGTGTCGTTCGACAGCCAGCCGCGGGCCTGACTTCGATGGAAGGTGCGGACGGCTTCGATGTGATGGCGGATGCATGCATCGCGAACAACAGGGCCATCTTAAACCATGGATCCTGCGAGATGCAGGCCCTCTCGCGCCTCCTGCTTCACGCATTGGCTGCGGAGATCTTGAGACGTGAGATTGCCCCAGCACCTTCGCACCCCAATCCCAGTATGCCCGCTCCCAAGGGCCGGCAGGATGTTTAGCGATCGACCTGTTGCCAATCTGCTCCCGTTCCACGCGGTTCGGGGCTTGGTGCGGCAGCTCACGGCGGTTGGAGCTCGACAAAGATTGCTCGGAAAAGTCCCTGACAAGTCGCGGATGCGTAGAGCTCCGGTGGAACGGAATTGTCGGGCTTCGGATTGCAGGCTCCTAATTCAGGAGCCTGCTTTGCGACCCTCTCTCCTCGTGCTCCTTGGGCTGTCGCTCTTAGCCAGCCCGCAAAGCCTTCTGGCGCAGGTTGCCACTGGGGAGGTCGCCACCACGACCATCGAGGCGGATGAACCCCGTCAGGGGCCGCCCCCGCCGCTGCCCGAGCTGTCCGATCCGAACGGTCGTGCTGCTGAAGCCCTGAATGAGCCCAGCGAGCGCTCCAGCATCCCAAAGGTGCTGCGGTCGTCAGGATCCAAGGCGGGAGGTCCGGCCAACGACCTGAACCCGAGCGGGCAAGCTGAAGCACCGGCTCCACCCAAAGGCGACCTCGGCAAGGTGGCGGCGGGCAAGGAGTTGTTCCACGGCAACTACTGCGGGAAGGGGCAACGCGGCGAGGGGCTGCCCCCCATCGACGCCCTCGACTCTGCCTGCATGCGCCACGACGCCTGCTACGACACCGCCGGGTACAGCTCCTGCACCTGCGACGCGGCGCTCAGGCGAGAGGCCGCCTCCGTCTCGGATGATCCGGATGCATCGCTGGAGACGAGGCGCAGGGCCCTCAGCGTCACGGAGGCGACTGCAGCAATGGACTGTCGCCGGCCCTGACGCTTTCGAGGGCCTCAACATGACCGGGATGGGTGCCAAGCTGCATGTCAGTTTTCGGGCAGACACCCAATGTCGGCTCACCACCCCGAGCCGAAGTCGGTGGACCGCCGACGAATGGCCGCTTTCGGGAAGTGCTGATCACTGTCTGCACGGCTGGCACGGGTCGGTTGGAGCCTGTCCGCTTTTTCAACCGACTTTCTCCGAAGCGGTCATTCTGCTTTCGGCCAAACTGCGTCATGCTGGATCGCCGATGGGCGCAAACCCGGACGTTCGGCTTGGCGCCCATATCTGCCGTCCGGAGAGCTGCGACGCCGTCCCCGAAGCGGACTTCGCGACGCGCAGCGCCGATCCTGAGCCGCTGGCGCCATCCTTGCCTTGGGAGACGTGTCCCCGAGCAGGAGCCGGATGCAATGGCTGTCACCGATCATGCCCTCGCCTGGACGCAACTCTTCGGCGAGCTCGATCGGAGTGGCTTGGCACTACACCTGCAGATCCGTCGGGCGATCGTGACGGCCATCGAACGGGGGCTGTTCACCGCGGAGGCCCGGATGCCTTCGACGCGCCAGCTCGCGGCCCTGCTCGGGGTCGCCCGCAACACCGTAGTGAACGCTTACCAGCAGCTCGTTGACGAGGGCTTTCTGGTCTCCCACGAGCGGAGCGGAATTTTCCTGGCGCCGGATCTGATCGTCTCCGAAGCGCGTGGTCCCTCCCCGGAACGGACCATCGCCTGGTCGCGGCGCTTCGCGGTCCGGCCCGCGCAACTGCGGCAGATCACGAAGCCCCGGGACTGGCTCGACTACCCGTATCCCTTCCTGTTCGGCCAGTTCGATCCGTCCCTGTTCCCGGCCAACGACTGGCGCGAGAGCGTGCGGGCGGCCTCCGGGGTGTCCGAGATCAACGCCTGGGCGGGCGACCTGATCGACGAGGACGATGCCGATCTGGTTGAGCAGCTCCGCCTGCAGGTGCTGCCGCGGCGGGGCATCTTCGCGAGCGCCGACGAGGTGATGGTCACCATCGGATCGCAGCAGGCGCTCTCGCTGCTGATCCAGCTGCTGGTCGGCCGCCATACGCCGGCGGGCGTCGAGGACCCGAGCTATCCCGATACGCGCAACATGCTGACTCTCGCCACCGACCACCTCGCGACACTCGCCATCGACCGGCACGGGGTCGTGCCCGATGCGACCTTCGCCAGCCGGCAGGTGGCGTTCGTCACCGTGGGGCATCAGTGCCCGACCACCGCGGTGATGCCGCTTGAGCGCCGCCGCGCCCTACTGGAAGCCGCGCGGCGCCACGACGTCGTCTTGGTCGAGGACGATTACGAGGCCGACCTCGCCCTGGCGGACGAGATCCCTTCCCTCAAGAGCCTCGATACGGACGGCCGCGTGATCTATGTCGGCAGCTTCTCGAAGGTGCTCGCCCCGGGCCTGCGGGTCGGCTACGTGGTGGCGCCCCGGGCCGTGATCGCGGAGCTGCGCGTGCTGCGGCGGCTGATGCTGCGCCACCCACCCTCGAACAACCAGCGCGCCACCGCGATGTTCGTGGCGCTCGGTCATTACCGCACGCATCTGCGCCGGACCGCCGGCGTTCTGGAGGAACGCGCCGTCCGGATCGCCGGCCTGCTGCCCCGCCTCCTACCGGCGTTCCGCTGGCGCCGCGACCCGGGGGCCACGAGCTTCTGGGTGGAGGGGCCTGTCGGCCTCAATGCCCGGGATCTCAGCGTGCGCGCTCGCGCCCGCGGCGTCCTGATCGAGCCGGGCGACATCTTCTACGCCGACCCGAAGGCCGGCCAGGCCTGCTTCCGCCTGGGCTTCGCCTCGATCCGCACCGACCGGATCGAGGCGGGTCTCACCCGCCTCGCGGAACTGGTCGCGCAGGCCGGAATCCGGGCATCACAGGGGATGCCCGAGCAGGTCTGAAATCGCCTGCACCACGCTCGTAACAGCGACGGTGCAGAGCAGCAGGATCGACAGGGCCCGATGCCCCCGTCCGGCACCGAGCCTGAGAAGCGCCTCGCCGAGCCGGCTGCCGGCGACGATGAGCGGGATGCCGATCATCACCGGGATTGCCAGGTAGGCCCTGAAGAGCCCGGCGGTCGCGAGGCTGACGGCGCTGGCGATCGACGTCGCGAGGAAGAACACCAGCAACGAGGCGCGTCCCTGCTGCGGCGAAAGAGGCGTCGCGAGATAGTAGGCGACTACGGGCGGACCCGGCATCGCCGCCAGCCCATTGCACAGGCCAGCGGCCAGCCCGACCGCCAGGGTCGCACGGCCGCGCGGAAGCTCAACGAAGCGAAAGCCGCGCAGGAGAGCGACAGTCCCGCAGCCGCAGACCAGCGCGATGCCGAGCCGGGCGACGTCCGGGCTCGCCGCCGCCAGCGCAGCGACGCCCAGCGGCGATCCGACCACCGTGCCGGCGATGAGCCAACCGAGCGAGGGCCAATGGCAGGTTCGGCGCGCCCGCGGCAGGTCGGACAGGCTCGCGCAGAACTGGAGGACGACGGCGAGCGGGACGCACTGGCTCGGCGGGAGCGAGAAGCCGAGCAGCGGCACGGCCGCCAGGGCGAACCCGAAGCCCGTGAACCCGCGGATGAGCGCCGCGGCGAAGATCGCGGCCGCGATCGCGATCAGGGATGCCGGTTCAGGCATCGGAAGTGCAGGGGCCACCGCCCTAACGCATGTCGACCACGATGGTCTTCTTGCGGGTGAAGTGCTCCAGCATCGACTCCAGGGAAGCCTCCTTGCCGAGGCCGGACTTCTTGAAGCCGCCGTAGCTGAGGTTCGGCTGGATCGTCAGGTTCTGGTTGACCTGGACATAACCGGCATCCAGCGCATGCGACACTCGCAGCGCCCGGCGCAGGTCCCGGGTCCAGACCGTCGCGGCGAGGCCGAACTCACCCGCATTCGCCGCCTCCAGGACCGCCTCTTCGTCGGAGAACGGCACGATGCAGGCGACCGGACCGAAGATCTCGTCGCGCATGAGCGGGCTGTCCTCGGTCAGACCAGTGAACAGGACCGGCTCGACGAACAGGCCCTCGGCGAGGTCCGGCATGGCCGGCAGGCGCCCGCACCGCACGGCCCGCGCGCCCGGCGTCGCCTCGCCCTCTGCGATGTAGTCCAAGATCTTGGCGCGCTGCCGGGCATTGATCACGGTGCCGATATCGGTAGCCTCATCCAGGGGATCGCCCATCTGGAGGTTCGCGACGGCGGCGGCGAGCCGCTCCACGAATGCGTCGTGCATCTCGGCATCGACGTCGATCCGGCTCGAGGCGGTGCAGCTCTGGCCCTGGCGGGTGAAGCGCATGCCGGCCACCGCGCCCGCGACGGCCCGGTCGAGGTCCGCGTCCGCGAAGATCAGCATCGGGCTTTTGCCGCCGAGCTCCAGGCTTACCGGGATCAGCTTGTCGGCGGCCTCGCGGTAGATCGCTTCGCCCACCGCCTGCGAGCCCGTGAAGGTGACCTTGGCGACGTCCGGGTGCCGGACCAGCGGCGCTCCGCAGGCGGGACCGGTGCCGCAGATCACGTTGAGGACGCCGGGCGGCAGGAGATCGGCCAGGAGACGCGCCGCCTCGATCGTTGCGAAGGGGGCCTCCTCGGACGCCTTCACCACCACGGTATTCCCGGCGACCAAGGCCGGACCGATCTTGAGCGCCATCAGCACGAGGGGCACGTTCCAGGGCAGGATCGCCGCCACCACGCCCAGGGGCTCGCGGGTGGTCAGCGCGAGCATGTCCGGGCTGAACGGCAGCGTCTCGCCCTTCAGTTCCGTGGCGAGACCGCCGAACATCGCGAGGATGTCGGCCGCGGTGGCGATCTCCGGTCGGCACTCGGTGCGGATCGCCTTGCCGGTCTCGACGGCCAGCAGCGGGGCGAGATCCGGGGAGGCCGCCGCGATCCGGCGCCCGCCCTCGGCCACCAAGCGACCGCGCTCGCGGGCCGGTACCCGCGCCCAGGCCCGGGCGGCGGCGCGGGCGGCCG
>NZ_LKKO01000061.1 GCF_001455965.1 Methylobacterium sp. GXS13 | reverse complement strand
CGTTCGAGCGTCGGGGGTGGGCCCGCCGGGCGGATCACCACGCGTCCCTTGCCGGACACCCGAACCGGTCTCGATTCAAGGATCTGCGCCGTCGCGCCCGCCGGCTCGCGGAGATCGGTCCCGTCGCCCATGCCAGCGCCACGGGCGGTCGGGAACTGGCGGGGCTGGTGGCGGATTTCCTCAGCCTCGAGCAGAAGGGTTGGAAGGGTCAGGCCGGCACCGCCATGGCCTGCCGGGCGGACACGGCCGCGCTGGCCCACGCCCTGTTCGGCCAGGCATCGGGTCCGATTAGCGTCCGGGCCGACGCCCTGACTCTCGACGGACGATCGATCGCGATCAGCCTCGCCCTGGTCGGCGGCGGCACCGCGACGCTCCTGAAGACGGCCTACGACGAGGATCTGCGAAGCCACGCCCCCGGCCTGCTGCTGGAGGCCGAGATCGTGCGCGCCTGCCACGAGACCGGTTTTGCGGACACACTCGACTCGGCGACGCTCGAGGGTTCGGCCCTGGAGAGCCTCTATCGCGAGCGGACTCCCGTCGCCGAGATCATCGCCCTGCCGCCGGGGAATCACGGCCTCACCCTGGAGCGGCGCCTGCGGCTGGCCCGGTTCGAGCACCAGGCCCGGGCCACAGCCAAGCGGGCTTTGCGGCGGCGCTGAAACGCGGCCCTATCGGTTGCGGTACGGACCCTCACCCTGGACCTGATCGTAAACGCCGTGCCCGGTCCGGGCCCGGTAGGCGCGGCCGGCAATCTGGCCGGGGGTCGGCGGCGTGCCGGGCTGGGCGAAGCTCGTCTCCGGGCGATAGGCCGGGCCCCAGCCGATCTCCTCGTCGCCCGCCGGGTCCTTGCCGGGGAAGCCGGTCGCGTAGCCGACGCTCTGGGCGAAGGCCGGGGCCGCGGAGAGCCCGAGCAAGCCCGCGAGGGTGAGGCGGAGGCTGGTCCTAGAGCGCATGGATCGTCTCGTCGATGGTCGATCCGCATCGCAGACCCTCTGAACGGGAAACGCCGGTCGGGGACGCGCGTTCTCGGGGGCGCATCCGTGTCGCGGGCGAGCCCCCGACCCCTCGTCCCGGACGACGCCTCACCGCGGAGGCCCGGGTCGCCATGGAGGATTGGAAAGCGGGTTTCCGGGCCGAATTGCGGGCCATCGAGATCGCCACCGCCGATGCGGCGGCGGCGGTCCTGCCGGACCTGCTGCGGCGCCTGCGGCATCATGAGGCCGGGCTCGGCGGCCCTGTCCTGCTGACCCTCTACCGCCGCTGGCGGATCCGGCGTCTGGCCCGGGCGGTGGCGGATGCGCGCTGGCAGGTGGAGCAGGGCCGCCTCGCGCGATCGGGCGGGCTCGATCCGCGGCGGTGAGCGCAGCCTCAGGCGGCGACGGGCCGACGGGCGCCCGGCCGGGACGCCGTGGCACGAGCGGGCGCGGACCGATCCTTCTGCTCGGGCGTCGGAGCCGGCAGGCGTACCAGAACGACGGTGCCGACCGTTTCCTCGGAGCGGATCCGCAGGGAACCGCCATGCAGCTCGACCATGGAACGGGTGATCGCGAGCCCGAGCCCCGAACCCTTGTGGCTGCGGGTCATCTGCGCCTCGACCTGGGTGAACGGCCGGCCGAGCCGGGCGAGGTCGGCGCGCGGGATGCCGATGCCACTATCCTCGACGAACAGGTGGGTGCTGGCGCCCGCCCGGCGGACGCGGACCGCCACGCGGCCACCGGCCGGCGTGAACTTCACGGCGTTCTGGACGAGGTTGGCCAGGATTTGCTGCATCGCGCTCGGATCGGCCAGCAGATCGATTCCGGGCTGCACGTCGAGACCGAGGGTAATCCCCTTCTCACGGGCGGCTGCCTCGACCAGCCCGAGTGCGGAGGTGACGGCGGTTTCGGCGGGAATGGCCCGCGGATTCAGCCGCACCCGACGCGCCTCGAGACGGGCCATGTTGAGAATGTCGTCGATCATCGAGAGCAGGTGCGAGCCACTCTCACGGATATCGCGGCAATACTCGGTGTAGCGCGGGGTGCCGAGGGGGCCGAGAACCGCGTTCTCCATCACATCGGCGAAGCCGATGATCGCGTTGAGCGGCGTACGCAGCTCATGGCTCATATTGGCCAGGAACTCGGACTTGGCCTGGCTCGCGGCCTCGGCGGCGGCCTTTTGGTCGAGATAGCGCTCGGCGAGGTCGGCGAGTTGCTGGGTCTGGAGCTCGAGGGTGCGGCGGGAGCGCTTGAGGTCCTTGACGGTCTCGATCAGCTCGCGCTCCGAGGCCTGAAGTTGCTCCTGGTGGCGCTTCAGGCTGGTGATGTCGGTCCCGACCGAGACGTAGCCGCCATCCTTGGTGCGTCGCTCGCTGATCTGGAGCCAGCGGCCGTCGGTGAGTTCGGCCTCGAAGGTCCGGGCGGCCATGCCGGGGAGGGCGAGGCCGGCCTCGGGGGATTCCCGGCGTACCTGGGGCAGCACGCCCCGGCCCATCACGTCGGTGTAGCTCCGTCCGGATTGCGCATCCTCGGGGCTGAGGGCGTGGAGGTGGCGGAACTTCGAATTGCACAGCACCAGCCGGTTGCCGGTATCCCAGAGGACGAAGGCCTCCGAGATCGCCTCGACGGCGTCGCGAAGGCGCATGTCGGAGGCCGCGTTGGTCTCCTCCAGGGCGCGCTGCTCGGTGATGTCGGTGGCGATGCCGACGAGGTGGCGCCCGCCATCGGTGGCATCGGGCATGACCTCGGCCCGGGCGCGCAGCCAGACATAGGCGCCGTCGGCGCCGCGCATCCGGAAGGCGTGGTCGACGCAGGTCTGGGCGGCGGCGAGGCCGCGGGCGAGGCTGTAGAGATCGCCATCGTCGGGATGGACCAGGGCGTTCACCGCTCCGAAGGAGAGATATTCGTGCTGCCGCTGGTAGCCGAGCAGGGCATACATGGAATCGGACCAGTAGATCCGGCCTCGGGCGATGTCCCAGTCCCACAGCCCGCAGGCGCCGCGGCGCCGGGCGGCATCCAGCCGGCCCCGGATCTGCTCGCGGGCGCGGTCGGCCCGGGCCGCCTGCCGGCTCTGCAGCCCGTAGGCCAGGCCGACGCCGACGATCACCAGGATCGCGGCCGCGACCAGGACGATCTGGTCCCGGGCGCGGGCGCTCCAGCCGCGCATCAGCGGCTCGATCGGCTGGAGCACGGCGACCTGACCGGCCCCGTTGGGCAAGCTGTGGATGGCGGCGAGCACGCTCTCGCCGCCGGGCAGGTCGAGGGCCATGGCGCCGGCGCGCTCGCCAAGGCCGGAGAGCGGCTCGCTGTCGCCGAGCACCTGGGCCAGGGTGGTGGCGTCGGCGGGAAGGGGCGGGTGGGCGGCGGCGATCCGGGCATCGGGCCGCACCAGGAGGAGGCGCCGGCCCGGATGGCGCTCGCTCTCCGGCATCAGGACGCGCAGATCGGAGGCCCGGCGGCCGGCCGGTGCGATCGCTCTCGCGGCCAGCCGCGCGAAGCCCTCGACCTCGGCCTTGGCGCCGGCCAGGATCTCGGCCCGCTGACCCTGGATGTGGAGCGCCGCGAGACCGACCAGGCAGGCCAGGAACACCGCGAGGATGCCGGGCACGGCGTAGCGCAGCCACCGCTCGACCAGACCGAGCCGCGGATCCCGGACGCGCATCGGCCAGGAAACGGCGAGACTCGATTCCGCACGCGCGGAGAAGGAAGCGGAAGCCGCCTCCGGCATGGCCGAACCTCACCCATGGGAACTGCGATCCGTCCGCGGCGTCTCGCGCCCCCCGAATCTGACTGGATACAACCATCTTCGAGGGGCGCTTGTCCACGGATTTTTTACCATTCGCCCTTGACGCAACCCCTGCGCTACGACTCGGCCACAGAATCGTTTTCTACCGCAGATCCAATAGGTTAGCCGCCTCCAAGGGTGCGCGCGACGATGTCGGCAGAGTCCCGTGAGAGGCCTGGGATCGCCTTGATTCGATTAAGCATTTCGCCGGCTTTGCCGGCCCGCGATTTTTCAAGCCGACGCCACGATCCGAAGGCCGTCAGCAGCCGCGCGGCAACCTGTGGGTTCATCGAATCGAGGGACGCGACGGTGTCGGCGACGAGCGCAAAACCGGCCCCGTCCGGCCGAGCGAACTGGGACGGATTCCCGAACGCGAAACTTCCGATCAGCGCACGAACCCGATTCGGGTTGGTCATGGTGAAGGCTGGATGGGCCTTGAGGCGCGTGATTCGCTCCAGGGTGCCGGGTTCGGGGATCTGCGCCTGGATGGCGAACCACTTGTCGAGGACCAGCGGCTCGTCCGCGAACCGTTCCGCGAAGGCCGCGAACGCGTCCTCCCGGGCTTGGCCCGGGATCAGCGCCAGGGTACCGAGCGCCGCCAGCCGGTCGGTCATGTTGGTGGCGTTCGCCAGGCGTTCCGCCCCGCGCACCGCCCCGGCTTCGGGATCGCCGGCTGCGATCAGGTCGAAGGCGGCGTTGCGCAGGGACCGGCGCCCGGCCGAGGCTGCGTCCGGGCTGTAGGCCGCGCCATCGGCCGGCGCGAGAGCGGCGTCGAGGTGCTCCAGGCGCGGCCGGAGGGCCCGGCCGAGGCGCGCCCGCAAGTCGAACCGCGCCCGGTGGATCGCGTCCGGATCGACGTCCGCTTGCAGGGCATCGGCAGCCTCGCCCTCGCTCGGCAGGGCGAGGACCAGGGCCGCGAAGGCCGGATCGGCCAGCGCCTCGCCGTCGAGGAAGCGCCCCAGCGCCTCGGAGAAGGCGTCGGCCCGGGCGGGATCGGGGTCGAGGATCAACCGCAGAGCGACGTCCTGCGCCGCCTGCCAGCGGTTGAACGGGTCGCTGTCCTGCGCGAGCAGCCGCATGCGCTGGGCGTCGGTGAGCTCGAAATTGAGCCGCACCGGGGCCGAGAAGTCGCGCAGCAGCGAGGGCACCGGCTCCTCGGTGACGTTGTCGAACACGATCTCGGCTTCAGCCCGATCGAGGATGTAGACTCCGTCCTGCACATCCGGGCCGGCGGCGCCCGTGAGCGGTCCCGCAGCGCCGACGAGGCCGAGCGCCACCGGGATCACCAGGGGTGGCGCGTCCTGGCCGGCTTCGCCCGGCAGGCTCTGGGCGAGGCGCAGGGTGCAGCGGGCGGTCTGCGGATCGTAGGCCATGGCGACGGAGAGGCGCGGCGTGCCAGGCCGCTCGTACCAGCGGGCGAAGGCCGAGAGGTCGCCGGCGGCGGCCGCCGCGAAGGCGGCCAGAAAATCCTCGACGGTGGCGGCACGGCCGTCATTGTCGGCGAAGTAGCGATCCATGCCGGCCCGGAACGCCTCCGGGCCGATGAGCGTGCGCAGCATCCGGACGATCTCGGCGCCCTTGTCGTAGACGGTCGCCGTGTAGAAGTTGTTGATCTCCGCATAGGCCCGCGGCCGCACCGAATGGCGCAGAGGGCCGGCATCCTCTGGGAACTGACGCGCCCGCAAGGAGCGAACCTCGGAGATCCGGTGGACCGGCCGGGAGCGCATGTCGGAGGAGAATTCCTGGTCGCGGAAGACCGTCAGCCCCTCCTTGAGGCAGAGCTGGAACCAGTCCCGGCAGGTGACGCGGTTGCCCGACCAATTGTGGAAATACTCGTGAGCGATGATTGCCTCGATCGCCGCGTAATCCCCGTCCGTCGCGGTCTCGGGACTCGCCAGGACGTATTTGTCGTTGAAGATGTTGAGGCCCTTGTTCTCCATGGCGCCCATGTTGAAGTCGGACACGGCGACCACGTTGAACACGTCGAGGTCGTAGGGACGGCCGAAGGCGGTCTCGTCCCATCGCATCGAGCGGATCACGGCATCGAGGGCGTAGTCGGCGCGGGCCTCCTTGCCCGGCTCGACATAGACGGCGCAGGTGACGGCGCGCTCCTCCATCGTGGTGAAGCGGGTCTCGACCTTGCCGAGCCGGGCGACGTCCGGGGCGAACAGGTAGGCGGGCTTCGGGTGCGGATCGTGCCAGACCGCGAAATGCCGGTCCGCGCCGACGGCACCGGACTCGACCAGGTTGCCGTTGCCGAGCAGCACCGGTGCCTCGGCCCGGTCCGCCTCGATGCGCGTGGTGTAGACCGCCATCACGTCGGGGCGGTCCAGGAAATAGGTGATCCGGCGGAAGCCGTCGGCCTCGCACTGGGTGCAGTAGACCCCGTTCGAGCGGTAGAGGCCCATCAGCTTGGTGTTGGCGGTCGGATCGATCTCGGTGACCAGGCGCAAGACGAATGGCTGCCGCGGCGGGGCGTGCAGGCTGAGGCCCGATGGCGTCGCCGCGTAGGCGTCGGCCGCCAGGGCCACGCCGTCGAGGTCTGCCGAGACCAGCCGGAGGTCGTCGCCGTCGAGATGGAGCGGCGCGCCCGCGCGGCCGGCCGGGTTGGGGCGCAGGGCCAGGGTCGCGTCGATCCGGGTAGCGTGGGGGTCGAGGCGGATGTCGAGATCGACGCGGTCGATCAGGTAGTCGCTCGGCCGGTATTCCTCCAGGCGGATCAGCGGCGGCGTCTCGGTGCGCATTCGGCTCTCTCTCCGGATCGGGTTCGGGCCCGTTCTGGTCCCTTGCGGAGCCCGGCGCAACGCGGCCGCGGCGCTTGCAGTCAGGGGGATTCTGCAGCAACGGCCTTCAACCGCCACAGCCCCCCGATCAGCCCGAGATTGACCGCAGCGAGCAGCGCCAGAAGGCCCCACAGGGCGTCGGGCCCGATCCGGACCAGCAGGAACGCGCCGAGCGGGGGCGCCAGGGCCTGGGCCACCAGACCGGGCCGGGCCAGCCGGCCGACCAGCCCGGCGTAGTGCTCGGGGCCGAACAGGACCAGGGGCACGGTGCCCCGCGCGATCGAGTAGACCCCATTTCCGGCCCCGTAGATGGCGAGCGCCAAGCCGATCACCGGCCCATGGGATGCGAGCAGCACAAGACCCAGTCCGACCAGCACGAAGGCGGCGGTCAGGGTCCAAAGCGGGTGATGCCGGCCGCGGTTGGCGATCTCGATCAGCCGCGCGGTGACCTGCGACGGCCCGATCAGGCCGCCATACGCGACCGCGGCGGCGAGGGTCATGCCGCGAGCCTGGAGCAGGGTCAGCAGGTGGACCGAGACCAGCGCCATGATGGTGCCGCCAAGCACTAGGATCCCCGCCATCAGCAGGACGGCCCGGGCCTGCCACGCTTCCAGCGGCACGACCGGCCGCGCCCGACCGGTCTCCGGCACCGCCCGGGGCGGGGCCGACGGGATCAGGGCGAGCACCAGCGGCAGCGTCACCGCGAGGTGCAGCCCGGCATAGGCGAAGCACGTCCCCCGCCAGCCGATATGGGCGACGAGGAAGGCCGAGAGCGGCCAGCAGACGGTGCTCGAGAACCCGCCCACCAGCGTCAGGGCCGTGATCGCGGAGCGCGCTTCGGACCCGTACAGCCGCCCGAGGGTGGCGTAGGCGGGATCGTACAGGCCGCACCCCATGCCGAGGCCGAGGATCAGCCAGCCGGCCAGGAACACCGGGAGCGTCGGGGCAAGGCCCAGCACCGCGAGGCCTGTGGCCAGCAGCAGGGCCGCCATGGCCAGGACCGGCCGCCCCCCGTGCCGCTGGATGGCAGCGCCCACCCGCGGCGACACAATGGCCGCCACCAGCAGGCCGATGGACAGGCCGCCGACGATCCAGGCGAGCGACCAGCCGGTGTCGCGGGCGATCGGCTCGGCCAGCACCGCAGGGATGTAGTAGGTCGAGCCCCAGGCGAGGATCTGCACCACGCCGAGCGCGCAGATCACCGGCCAACGGCGGGTCCGGTCGGTCACGGGATCAGCTTGTCCCGAGCACGGGCAGCCACAGGGCCAGCGCCAGCAGGGCGGCAAGCAGCACCGGCACCGTGATCACAAGGCCGACCCGCATGTACTGGCCCCAGCCGATCCGGTAGCCCTTGCTGGCCAGCACATGCAGCCACAGCAGCGTGGCGAGGCTGCCGATCGGGGTGAATTTCGGGCCGAGGTCGCAGCCGATCACGTTGGCGTAGATCATGAGCTCGCGCATCAGCGGCGACAGGTCGGGCGCCTGCTGGATCGCCAGGGCGCCGATCAGCACGCTCGGCATGTTGTTCATGATGGAAGACAGGATCGCGGCGCCGAAGCCCGCCCCGAGCGTCGCCGCGAGCGGACCGTATCCGGCGATCCAGACCAGGCCGCGCGCCAGCGCGTCGGTGAGGCCGGCATTCCGGAGACCGTAGACGACGAGGTACATCCCGAGGCTGAACAGGACGATCTGCCAGGGCGCGCCAGCCAGCACCTTGCGGATCGGCACGACGCCGCCCCGCCAAGCCAGAGTCACCATCGTCGCCGCACCCGCGCAGGTGACCGCCGAGACCGGCACCCCGAACGGCGCCGTGACGAAATAGGCGACGAGCAGCAGGCCGAGCAGCGGAAACGCCGCCCGGAACAGGAGCGGGTCGCGGATCGCGTCGCGGGGCGGTTCGAGCAGCCCGGCCGGATAGGTCGCCGGCACGGCCGTCCGGAAATACAGTCCCAGCACCACCAGGGTCGCGGCCAGCGACACCAGGTCGACCGGCACCATCACGGCGGCGTAGCGTCCGAAGGGGATGTCGAAGGCGTTGGCCGAAACGATGTTGACGAGGTTGGAGATCACCAGCGGCAGGCTGGTGGAGTCCGCCACGAACCCGCAGGCGACGATGAAGGCCAGCGCGGCGGCCGGCTTGAAATCGAGCTTCACCAAGATCGCCAGCACGATCGGTGTCAGCAGCAGCGCCGCACCGTCATTGGCGAAGACCGCGGCGATGGCGGCCCCGAGCACCATCACCAGGGGGAACAGCAGGCGGCCCCGCCCGCCGCCCCAGCGGGCGACATGCAAAGCCGCCCAATGGAAGAAACCGGCCTCGTCCAGCAGCAGCGAGATGATGATCAGGGCGACGAAGGTGAAGGTCGCGTCCCAGACGATGTGCCAGACTACCGGCACGTCGGCCGGCTGGATCACCCCCGTGGCGAGGGCGACACCCGCACCGATGAGGGCGCTCCAGCCGATCCCGAATCCCCCCGGCTGCCAGATGACGAACACCAGGGTGACGGCGAAGATGGCGAACGCGAGCATGCAGGCGGGACTCTTTCCGGCGCCGGCTCAGGCGAGACCGACGCGGCGGCCGACTTCGTCGACCACCGGCTCGCCGTCTTCCTTGATGAACGCGCCCTGCTGGCGCGGCAGCAGCTCGAGCACCAGCTCGGAGGGCCGGCACAGCCGGACGCCCTTGGGGCTGACCACGAGCGGCCGGTTGAGCAGGATCGGGTGCGCCTGGATGGCATCCAGCAGCTGGTCGTCGGTCAGAGCCGAGTCGCCGAGGCCGAGCTCGGCATAGGGCGTGCCCTTCTCGCGCAGGGTATCGCGGACCGACAAGCCGGCTCGGGTCAGGAGCTGCTTCAGCAGCGCCCGCGCCGGCGGGGTCTTCAGATACTCGATCACGTGCGGCTCGATGCCGGCGTTGCGGATCATCGCCAGGGTGTTGCGCGAGGTCCCGCAGGCTGGGTTGTGGTAGATCACCACGTCGAAGGCGCGATCAGGCATGGTCCACCTCGTTGGGTCTGGGGCCGCAAGCGGCCAGCGCGGGCGCGCAGATCTCCGGATGCCCCTGGCAGCAATCCGTCATGAGAAATTCGATAAGGCCGGATAGGACCGGATAGGCGACGCTGTAGATGATCGAGCGCCCAGCCCGGCGGGACCCGATCAGCCCGGCCTGCTGCAGCTCCTTCAGGTGGAAGGAGATGGTCGAGGCGGAGACCCCAATGGCATTGGCCAACGCCCCGGAGGCCATCCCGTCCGGCCCGGCCTTCACCAGCGCCCGGAGCGCCCGCAGCCGGTGCTCCTGGCCCAGGGCCATGAAGGCCGCCAGGGCTTGCGGTTCATCCATTTTCGTTTCAACATTCAAACGATATTTTGAATATACGAGACAGCGCCTACGTGGACAAGCCCGAACAGCCCTTCGCCGACGGCATCCCGCATCTCAGCCGGTCGCATTTCGTGGTGCCGGACGCAGCGCAGCTCGCGGTGGCGCAGCCATTCCCGCACGCGCCGCGCTTCCTGATCCTGTACGGCTCCCTCCGGGCGCGCTCGTTCAGCCGCTTCCTCGCCTACGAGGCGGCGCGCCTCCTCGAAGCCATGGGCGGGGAGGTCCGGATCTACGACGCGCACGGCCTGCCGCTGCCCGACGACACCACCGCCGACCACCCGAAGGTGCAGGAGTTGCGCGCGCTCTCGGTCTGGTCGGAGGGCCAGGTCTGGGTCTCGCCGGAGCGGCACGGCACCCTCACCGGCGTGATGAAGAGCCAGATCGACTGGCTGCCGCTCAGCGAGGGATCGGTGCGGCCGACCCAGGGACGCACGCTCGCGGTGATGCAGGTCTCGGGCGGCTCGCAGAGCTTCAACGCGGTCAACAGCCTGCGCCTGCTCGGCCGCTGGATGCGGATGATCACCATTCCCAACCAATCCTCCGTACCCATGGCGTACAAGGAGTTCGATGAGGCCGGCCGGATGAGGCCGGGCCCGCTCTACGAGCGCGTGGTGGATGTCTGCGAGGAGCTGATGAAGTTCACGCTGCTGACCCGCGAGCGGGCCGATTTCCTCGTCGACCGCTACAGTGAGCGGAAGGAGCGCGCGCCGGAGCGGCTGCAGGCCGTGGCGGCCGATATCGGAATCGGGAAGCCGTGACCGACGCGGGCAGCCTACTCGGCCGAGGAAGCGCGCTCTAGCTAGGACACCGACCGGCCCGGCCGGTCATGTCCGTTTCTGCCGAGGACGTCGTGACAGTCCTCGCCCCAACTCAAGGGATAGCCGCCTGATGGAATACCTGCACACCATGGTCCGGGTGGCCGATCTCGACCGGGCGCTCGCCTTCTACGTCGATACGTTCGGCCTCAAGGAGGTCCGCCGCGTCGAGAACGAGAAGGGCCGCTTCACCCTGGTCTTCCTGGCCGCCCCGGGGGATGTCGAGCGGGCGCAGGCGAGCAAGTCGCCGCTGATCGAGCTGACCTACAACTGGGATCCGGAGACCTATTCGGGCGGGCGCAATTTCGGGCACCTCGCCTACCAGGTCGACGACATCTACGCCTTCTGCGCGCAGCTGAAGGACAAGGGCGTGACGATCAACCGTCCGCCCCGCGACGGCTACATGGCCTTCGTGAAGTCGCCGGACGGGATCTCGATCGAGATCCTGCAGAAGGGCGCCGCCAAGGAGCCGCAGGAGCCCTGGGCTTCGATGGAGAACACCGGCAGCTGGTAATCGACGCGCGACTCTTGACCCGGACGGCGGCGCGGGCGCATCTGCCCGCGGATCAGCCGGCCGGGCGGCCGCTCCGGGTGCATCAGCGTCCGGGGAGGAAAGTCCGGGCTCCATGGAGAGACGGTGCCGGATAACGTCCGGCGGGGGCGACCCCAGGGACAGTGCCACAGAGAGCAGACCGCCCCGGATGCGTCCGGGGTCAGGGTGAAAGGGTGCGGTAAGAGCGCACCGCGGACGCGGCAACGCGGACGGCACGGCAAACCCCACCGGGAGCAAGACCGAATAGGGGCGGCGCGCCCTTCGCGAGAAGGGCAGGCCCGCTCTCCAGGCCAGTCGCCCGGGTTGGTTGCTCGAGGCGGTCGGCAACGACCGTCCCAGAGGAATGGCCGCCACGTCGGCGCGCGCGAGCGCTCCGGCCTTACAGAACCCGGCTTATAGGCCGGCTGATCCCACCATCCGATGAGCGCGCTGCCCAGGCTTCCGACGCCTGCACCCACCGCCTGTGCCCATGGGCCCCAAGAGGCGCAAAATTCGCGCCCGGCAAAAACCTTCGGTTAACCGTACCGGGGTCAGATCGGTCGGCTCGCCAACGCCAGGCTCGCGCGTTGACGATCCTCCGAGGCCCATGATACCCGGCATCCTCCCGTCAACGGCGTGTATCGGATCGCCGGGCGTAACCTGCACAGGTGCAGGTCCCGTCCGTGCGCGGCGTTTCGCGCGCTCTGCATCCGGTGCCGTTCCCGTCACGCGCGCCGCGCTCGCGCGGCCCGGCACAGGGCACCATGAGACGCACGAGCCGCATCCGCGCCGGAGACCCCGGATCGCGCCGAAATCCCGACTGTCCCCGTATCGGCCCGGCGAGGCGCGCATGATTCGGCGCCGCCCCCCGGCCGAGACGGCCCCCGCCGCGCACCGCGCCGGCATCGCCGCATCCGACCAGCCGCATGTGCCGGTGCTGCTCGACGAGGTCGTCGAGTCGCTCAAACTCGACGGCGGCCTCGCCGTCGACGGCACCTTCGGGGCCGGCGGCTACACCCGCGCCCTGCTGGCGGCCGATCCGACGCTGCGCGTGATCGGCATCGACCGCGATCCCACGGCGATCGCCGACGGTCAGCCCCTGGTCGCCGAGGCTGGTGGACGCCTGCGCCTCGTCCCCGGCCGGTTCGGCGATCTCGACGCCTTGCTCAGCGAGGCCGGCGAGCCCCGGGCGGACCGGGTGGTGCTCGATATCGGCGTCTCGTCGATGCAGATCGATACACCGGAGCGGGGTTTCTCGTTCCGCAACGACGGCCCCCTCGACATGCGCATGGGCAATGAAGGCCCGAGCGCCGCCGACCTCGTCAACGAGGCCGACGAGACCGTGCTGGCCGACATCATCTACCATTACGGGGAGGAGCGGCGCTCGCGCGCCGTGGCCCGGACCATCCACGAGGCCCGCCGCCGCGGCCGGATCGAGACCACCGCCCAGCTCGCCGAACTGATCGCCAGCGTGGTCTGGGCCGAGCCCGGCAGCCACATCCACCCGGCGACCCGGACGTTCCAGGGCCTGCGGATCGCCGTCAACGACGAGCTCGGCGAGCTGGTGCGCGCGCTCCACGCCGCGGAGCGGATCCTCGCCCCGGGCGGACGGCTGGCCGTGGTGACGTTCCACTCCCTCGAGGATCGGATCGTCAAGCAATTCTTCGCCGCCCGCAGCGGCAGATCCGCCCAGGGATCGCGCCACCTGCCGGGCGGCCCCGCCGAGACGATCCGCAGCTTCCGCCTCGTCACCAAGGGTCCGGTCCTACCGGGCGAGGCCGAGACGGCCCGCAACCCGCGCGCGCGTTCGGCCAAGCTCCGGGCCGCGGAGCGCACCGAATCCGAGACGCCCGAACCGCTCGCCGCGCTCCACGCGCTCGCGAGCCTGCCCGAAGCCGCCCGCGGGGGCCATCGCCGATGATCCGCCTGCTGAACCTCCTGGCGGTCGCCGGCCTCGTGGCCTCGGCGATCTACGCCTACTCGATCAAGTACGACACGCTCTACCAGGGCGGTCAGGTCTCGAAGCTGCAGACGGCGCTCCACAAGGAGCGTCAGGCGATCGCGGTGCTGCGCGCCGAGTGGCAGCTGCTGACCCGGCCGGATCGATTGCAGGCCGCGGTGGACAAGCACCTGGCCCTCGAGCCGATCGGGACCAGCCACCTGGCCCGCCTGTCGGACCTGCCAGCCCGCCCGGAGCGCGGCGACGAGATCGGCCGGCTGCTCGCTGCGACCGCGACGCCGAAAGACAAGGGCGGGATCGAGCCGCGCACCACCGGCGCGATCACCCGCACCGTCACCACGACCCGCACCCCGAATACCGCTTCGAGGTAATCACCCGTGTCCGAAGACGCCGACCACACCAGAGACGCGGCAGCCGAGACGCAGATCTCGGAGCACGACGCACAGGCCCAAGATGCGTCGGCCCAAGAGGCGTCGGCCCAAGAGGCGTCGGCGCACGAGGCGCCGGCTCACGATGCGGCGTGCTACGCCGTGTCCGAGCACGATGCGGCCGCCCTCGAGGCCGCCACCCGGGCGGTGCATCCGGACCTGCGTGCCGCCCGCGCCAAGGCGTTCGTGCGGAGCATGTTCCGGCTCGCCATCGAGCGCTCGCATATGCGCGTCGCCCTGGTCGGGCTGGTCTTCGTCGGGGTGTTCGGGACGATCTCGGCCAAGCTCCTGATGATGGCCGTGTTCGGCGATCCGCCCAGCCAGGAGCACCGGGTCGCGGCCGCCTCCTCGACGGCGTTCCGGCCCGACATCGTCGACCGCAACGGCGAGATCCTGGCCACCGACATCCGCACGGTCTCGGTCTTCGCCGAGCCCGGCAACATCTACGACAAGGACGAGGCGGTCGAGCTGCTCACCGCGGTCCTGCCGGAACTGAACGCCTCGGAGCTGCGCGCCAAGCTGTCCTCGCGCAAGGACAAGAAGGGCGCGGGCTTCGTCTGGGTGAAGCGCGAGCTGACGCCGAAGCAGCAGGCCGAGGTCCACCGGCTCGGCATCCCGGGCATCGGCTTCCTGCCCGACCACAAGCGGGTCTACCCGAACGGCACAGCCGCCGCCCACATCCTCGGGGCGACCAACCTCGATGGCGTCGGCATCGCCGGCATGGAGAAGTACATCGACTCCACCGGCCTGCAGGCGCTCAACAGCTTCGGGCTGGTCAACAAGCAGGCCGACCTGAAGCCGGTGCAGCTCTCCATCGACCTGCGCGCCCAGTTCGCCGTGCGCGACGAGCTGGCCTGGGGCATCGATCACTTCAAGGCCAAGGCCGGCGCCTCGATGATCCTTGACGTCAAGACCGGCGAGGTCATCGCCCTGGTCTCGATGCCGGACTTCGACCCGAACGACCCGAAGGACGCGCTCTCGCCCGACCGCATCAACCGCATGAATGTCGGCGTCTACGAGATGGGCTCGACCTTTAAGGCGATGACGCTGGCCATGGCGCTCGACTCCGGCAAGTACAACGTCAACTCGACCTTCGACACCCGCGGCGGCGTGCTGAACTGGGGCCGGCAGAAGATCCACGAGTATCACGGCACCAACCGGGTCATCACCATGCCGGAGGTGTTCACGCACTCCTCCAACATCGGCTCGGCCAAGATGGCGCTCGGCGTCGGCGTACCCGGCCACAAGGCCTTCCTGAAGAAGATGGGCCTGCTCGACCGGCTGCGGACCGAGCTGCCCGAGAGCGCGGCCCCGATCGTCCCGTCCCGCTGGACCGAGATCAACACGATCACCATCGCGTTCGGCCACGGCATCGCGGTGGCACCGATCCAGGCCGCGGCCGCGGTGGCGGCGATCGCCAATGGCGGCGACCTGATCACCCCGACCTTCCTGAAGGCTGCCCCCGAGGACAAGGCCCGCGCCACGCACGTGCTCTCGGCCCAGACCTCCGAGGCGATGCGCTACATCATGCGCCTGAACGCCGCCGAGGGCTCGGCCAAGAAGGCGGCGATCCCGTACTACTTCGTCGGCGGCAAGACCGGCACGGCCGAGAAGGTGATCGGCGGGCGCTACATCCACAACCGCCTGTTCACGACCTTCATGGCGGCGGCGCCGATGAACGACCCGAAATACCTGTTCGTGACGATCATGGACGAGCCGCAGGGTCTCCCGGAATCGGGCGGCTACGCCACCGCGGCCTGGAACTCGGGCGTGGTCACCGGCAAGGTGATCGAGCGGGTCGCCCCGATCCTCGGACTGCCACCGCAGTTCGAGCCGCCGGTACGGCCGTTCCCCCAGATGGTCAAGCTCAACGCCTACCACATCAACCAGCTCGGCGGCCCATGATGGTGCAGCGATGACCGCCCGGCTCGCCGATCTCTTCCCGGAGGCCACCGGTCCGACCGCCGACCTGACGGTGACGGCGCTGACCGCCGATAGCCGGCAGGTGGCGCCGGGGAGCGTGTTCGTCGCCGTCCCGGGCACGAAGGCCGACGGGCGGTTGTTCGCCGCCCAAGCCGCCGGACGCGGCGCCGTTGCGGTGGCCGGGGAGGGGGATCGCCCCGCCGACCTGCCCGCGTCCGTCGCCTGGATCGCGGTTCCGGATGCCCGCCGGGCCTTGGCGCTCGCGGCCGCCCGGCTCGCCGGTGCGCAGCCCGCAGCCGTGGTCGCGGTCACCGGTACGGCAGGCAAAAGCTCGGTCGCGGATTTCGTGCGCCAGATCCTGGCCCGCCTCGGCCGCGACGCGGCGAGCCTCGGCACCGTCGGGATCGTCACCAATCGCGGTGCGGAATACGGCTCGCTGACGACCCCAGACCCCGTCACGCTGCACCAGACCCTGGCCCGGCTCGCCCGCGAGGGCGTGACCGAGCTCGCCATGGAGGCGTCCTCACACGGGATCGAACAGCGCCGCCTCGACGGCGTGCGGCTCACGGCTGCGGGCTTCACCAATCTCGGCCGCGATCATCTCGACTACCACGCGAGCATCGAGGAATACCTCGCGGCCAAGCTGCGCCTGTTCACCGACCTGCTGCCGGAAGGCTGCCCGGCGATCGTCAACACCGACGGGGCGTATGCCGATCAGGTCATCGCGGCTTCCGAGGGTGCGGGCCGGCCGGTCCGCACGGTCGGGCGCGCGGGAACGGAAATCCGCCTCGTCTCGGCGCAGACCGAGGGCTTCGCGCAAGCCGTGACGCTCCTGCATGACGGCGTGACCCGGACGGTGCGTCTTCCGCTGGTCGGCGATTTCCAGGTCGCGAATGCCCTCGTCGCGGCCGGGCTGGCGCTCGCCACACGGGCCGGCGCCGCCGATCCGGACGGCGTGTTCGCGGCCCTCGATCACCTCACCGGCGTGCCGGGCCGGATGGAGCGGATCGGCGAGGCGCGGGGCGGGCTGTGCCTCGTCGATTACGCCCATAAGCCCGAGGCGCTGGAGAGCGTCCTGACCGCGTTGCGGCCGTTCGCGTCCGGACGCCTGATGGTCGTCTTCGGCTGCGGCGGCGACCGCGACCGGGGCAAGCGCCCGCTCATGGGTGCGATCGCCGAGCGGCTGGCCGATACCGTCATCGTCACCGACGACAATCCGCGCACCGAGGATCCCTCGGCGATCCGCCGGACAATCCTCGAAGCCGCTCCGAAGGCTCAGGAAATCGGCGACCGGGCGGGGGCGATCCATGAAGCCGTGCGCCGCCTCGGACCCGGCGACGTGCTGGTCGTGGCCGGCAAAGGCCATGAAACCGGCCAGATCGTGGGAGATCGCACCCTGCCGTTCTCGGACCACGAGGTCCTGCGGGCCGCCATCGCCGAGGCGACAGCGTGACGGTGACCGGGGACCGACCATGACTGCACTCTGGACCCGCGACGCGCTCGAAGCCGCCACCGGCGGGCGCCTGATCGGCGGAAGTCGCCCGATCACGGGTGCCTCGATCGACACCCGCACGATCGAGCCCGGCGACCTGTTCTTCGCAATCCGAGGCGAGGCCCGTGACGGCCACGACTTCGTCGCCGACGCACTCCGACGTGGAGCCGGCGCGGCGGTGATCAGCGAGGTCAACGCCGCAGACCTGTCGGCGCACGGTCCGGTCTTGGCGGTCCCGGAGCGCGCCGCCGCCCCGGTCCTGACCGCGATGACGCGTCTGGGCGAGGCCGCCCGGGCGCGCACCGACGCCCAGGTGGTGGCGGTGACCGGCTCCGTCGGGAAGACCGGGACCAAAGAGGCCCTGCGCCACGTGCTCACCGCGCAGGGGGAGACCCACGCCTCGGCGGCCTCCTACAACAACCATTGGGGCGTGCCTCTGACGCTCGCCCGGATGCCGCGCTCCACCCGCTACGGCGTGTTCGAGATCGGCATGAACCACCCGGCCGAGATCGTGCCGCTGACCGCCCAGGTCCGCCCCGACATCGCGCTGATCACCACGGTCGAGCCGGTGCATATCGAGCATTTCGCCTCGGTCTCGGCGATCGCGGACGCCAAGGGCGAGATCTTCTCCGGGCTCGAGCCCGGCGGCGTCGCGATCTTCAACCGCGACAGCGTGCATTTCGAGCGCCTGCTCGCCCATGCGCGCGCCTCGCGCGCCGGCCGGGTGATCAGCTTCGGCGAGCACCCGGAGGCCGACGTGCGCGCCCACAAGATCGTGCTGCGCCCCGACCTGTCGGTCGTCGACGCCATGGTGATGGGCCAGCCCGTCACCTACAAGCTCGGCACCGCCGGGCGGCATGCGGCCCTGAATTCCCTCGGCGTGATGGCGGTAGTCCATGCGCTCGGCGCCGACCTCGCGGGCGAGGCCCTGTCACTCGCCGGGCTGGCCCCGCCGGTCGGGCGCGGCGAGCGCACCGCCCTCGAGATCGACGGTGGCACAGCCTACCTGGTCGATGAGAGCTACAACGCCAACCCGGCCTCGGTCCGGGCGGCGATCGCGACGCTCGCCGGCATCGAGACCGGCCCGCGCGGCCGCCGCATCGCGGTGCTGGGCGACATGCTGGAGCTCGGCGCGGCCTCCCCCGATCTGCATCGCGGCCTCGCCGAGGCGATCGAAGCGGCGCGGATCGATCTGGTCTTCGCCTCCGGGCCGCTGATGCGCAACCTATTCGAGGCGCTGCCGGTGAGCCGCCGCGGCGGCGTCGCCGACACTGCCGCCGACCTGATCGAGCCGCTGACCCGCAACCTGCGGTCCGGCGACGCCGTGATGGTCAAGGGATCGAACGGCAGCCGCATGGGGCGGATTGTCGATGTGCTCAAAGCCCGCTACGCGGTCGACCCGGCCCGGCGCGGACTGGCCGCCGCCCCGTGATCCGCCCCATGATCGGCACGCCCGAGCGTTCGCGACGATCGGTGCCGCCCCCCGAAACCCGCGCCTGAACAAAGGGGCCGAGCGCCCGGATGCTGTACCTCCTCTCGGAACTGAGTGGCACGTTTTCGCCGCTCAACGTCTTCCGCTACATCACCTTCCGCACCGGCGGCGCGCTGTTCACGGCGGGCCTGTTCGTGTTCTGGTTCGGGCCCTGGATCATCTCCCTGCTGCGCCTGCGCCAGGGAAAGGGCCAGCCGATCCGCGAAGACGGGCCGCAGACCCATCTGCTGACCAAGCGCGGCACGCCGACCATGGGCGGGTTGATGATCCTGGCGGGCGCCGTGGTGGCGATCCTGCTCTGGGCCAACCCGCGCAATCACTACGTCTGGGTGACCCTGACCGTCACCCTCGGCTTCGGGGCGATCGGCTTCTACGACGACTACCTCAAGGTGACGAAGCAGTCCCACAAGGGCTTTTCCGGCAAGTTCCGGCTGTCGCTGGAAGCAATGATCGCCATCGCGGCCTGCACGATCGTCTCGGTCTACTCGCCCGCCGCCCTCCAGAACCAGCTCGCGTTTCCGGTCTTCAAGGACGCGCTGCTCAACCTCGGCTGGTTCTACGCCCTGTTCGGGGCGTTCGTGATCGTCGGCGCCGGCAATTCGGTGAACATGACCGACGGCCTCGACGGGCTGGCGATCGTGCCGGTGATGATCGCCTGCGGCACCTTCGGGATCATCGCGTATCTCGTCGGCAACTCGTTCACCGCGAGCTACCTCCAGGTGAACTACGTCCGCGACAGCGGCGAGCTCGCCGTGGTCTGCGGCGCGGTGATCGGGGCGGGCCTCGGCTTCCTGTGGTTCAACGCGCCGCCGGCCCAGATCTTCATGGGCGATACCGGCTCCCTCGCGCTCGGCGGCCTGCTCGGCACCATCGCGGTGGCGACCAAGCACGAGATCGTCCTGGCCATCGTCGGCGGCCTGTTCGTGCTGGAGATGATGTCGGTGATCATCCAGGTCGCCTCGTTCAAGCTCACGGGCAAGCGCGTCTTCCGAATGGCGCCGATCCACCACCATTTCGAGCAGAAGGGCTGGAAGGAACCGCAGGTCGTGATCCGGTTCTGGATCATCGCGGTCATCCTGGCGCTCGCCGGCCTGGCGACCCTGAAGCTGCGCTGAGAATATGTGCTAGATTGTCCGCAGATAGGCCGATCCCAATCGGGCCCTCGTCCTGAGGTGCGGCCGCGAAGCGGGCGCCTTGAAGGAGCCCTCCAGCCGGCCGCGCGATCCCTGGAGGGCTCCGTCAAAGCCCGCTGACGCGGGCAATTCAGGACGACGGGTCGGGGTGGGATCGGCCGATTGCCGTCATCGCATCCCGAGCCGTCCATGACCCCCGTCACCGTTTTCGAAGGCCAAAAGGTCGCCCTGTTCGGGCTCGGCGGCTCTGGGCTGGCCACGGCCACCGCGCTGAAAGCCGGCGGCGCCGAGGTCGTCGCCTGGGACGACAATGCCGACAGCGTGGCGCGCGCGCGGGACGCGGGTATCGGCACGCAGGATCTGCGCGAGGCCGACTGGTCGGGTTTCGCCGCCCTGGTGCTCAGCCCCGGCGTGCCGCTGACCCATCCGGAACCGCACTGGACCGTCCGGCTCGCCCGCGAGGCCGGCACCGAGATCATCGGCGATATCGAGCTGTTCTGCCGGGAGCGCCGGGTGCGGGCGCCCGGGGCGCCGTTCGTCGCGATCACCGGCACCAACGGCAAGTCGACCACCACGGCGCTGATCGCCCATGTCCTCGCCCAGGCCGGGCGCGACGTGCAGATGGGCGGCAATATCGGAACCGCGATCCTGTCGCTGGCGCCGCCGGACGCGGCCCGGATCCACGTGATCGAGATGTCGTCGTTCCAGATCGACCTGACACCGGGCCTCGACCCGACGGTCGGCGTGCTGATGAACATCACGCCGGACCATCTCGACCGCCACGGCACCATGGAGCAGTACGCCGCCATCAAGGAGCGCCTGATCTCTGGATCGGGCCTGGCGGTAATCGGCATCGACGACGGTCCGAGCCGGGCCATCGCCGAGCGGCGCGCGAGCGACCTCGTGCGGGTTCACGTGCCCACCGGTGACGCGCTGTGCGCCGACGCCCTGACGGTGCGCGACGGCATCGTCCGCGATCCCGAGAGCACGGCTTTGGCCGATGTCACCGGCATCGGGTCGCTGCGCGGCGCCCACAACTGGCAGAACGCCGCCGTGGCGGTGGCGGTCGCCCGTGCCCTCGGCCTCACGGGCGAAGAGATCCAGGCCGGCCTCTCGTCCTTCCCGGGGCTGCCGCACCGGATGGAGGCGGTCGGGCGGCGCGGCGCCGTGCTGTTCGTCAACGATTCCAAGGCGACCAACGCGGATTCCACCGAGAAGGCGCTCACCGCCTTCCGCGACATCCACTGGATCCTCGGCGGCAAGGCCAAGGAGGGCGGGATCTTCCCGCTGGTGCCGTATTTCCAGCGGGTCGCCCACGCCTACCTGATCGGCGCGGCCTCGGACGCCTTCGCGGCGACGCTCGAAGGCGTCGTGCCCTACACCC
Organism: Methylobacterium sp. GXS13; assembly: GCF_001455965.1. Lineage (GTDB taxonomy): Bacteria > Pseudomonadota > Alphaproteobacteria > Rhizobiales > Beijerinckiaceae > Methylobacterium. Next base: position 12,297 of record NZ_LKKO01000061.1, on the reverse strand, counting down.
GGTGCGAGACCCTGGAGGTCGCGGTGCCCAAGGCCGCCGAGAACGCCGCCGCCTCCGGTGCCCCGGAGCCGGTGGTGCTGCTCTCGCCGGCCTGCGCTTCCTACGATCAGTTCCGCAATTTCGAAATTCGGGGCGACCGGTTCCGAGAGCTGGTGCAGGCGCTTCCCTGAAGGGATCGATCGTTAGGGTTTCAAAAGGTCCGTGACCTTTTGCGGGTGCAGGCCGGAGCCCTGCTGTCGGGCTTTGCCCGATGCATCGGGGGCTCTGCCCCCGAACCCCGCCAAAGGGCTGAGCCCTTTGGAAACCCGTTTAGGGCCGATCAGCGCGCCAGAACCTTGGCGGCGTCGCGGGTGGTCGCCACCGCCTCCGAGACGTCGGCCACGGCTTGCGCGATCGCCCCGATATTACCGGTGATCGCCGTCACCGCCCCCGCGGCACTCTGCATGCTCTCGGCGAGGTCGCGGGTCACCGCGCTCTGCTCCTCGATAGCGGCCGCGGTGGAGACCACGGTCTCGCGCATCACCGAGACCGACGCCCCGATCGAGCCGAGCGCCACCACCACCTCCTGGGAGACCTGCTGTACGCTGGCGATCTCGCCGTTGATCTGCCCGGTGGCCCGGGCCGCCTCGATCGTGAGCGCCTTCACCTCGGAGGCGACCACCGCGAAGCCCCGGCCGGCCTCGCCGGCACGCGCCGCCTCGATCGTGGCATTGAGGGCCAACAAATTGATCTGGCCGGCGATGCTCTGGATCAGGCCGACGATGCTGGACATCGCCGTCGCGCTGTCGGCGAGCCGCTTGGTGTGGCCGTCAGCCTCCCGCACGCAGGCATAGGCGGTGTCGGTGGCGCCCTGCGAGCGCACGATGCTCTGGGACATTTCGGCGACGGAGGCGGCGAGTTCCTCGGCCGCCGCCGCCACGGTCTGGACATTGCCGGAGGTCGAATCCGCAGCCGTTGAGGCCAGCCGGGCGGCATTGGTGGAATGCAGGACGGCGTGCTCGATCGCGCCGAAGTTTCTGTCGATCAGCGTCCGCAGGTCGGCGAGCAGCCGGACCTGCTCGGTGATGTCGGTGGCGAATTTCACCACCTTGTAGGGCCGGCCGGCGGCGTCGAGGATCGGGTTGTAGGAGGCCTGGATCCAGACCTCGCGCCCGTTCTTGCCGAGGCGCCGGAACTGCGCGGCCTGGTAGGTGCCGTTCCGCAGCGCCGCCCAGAATGCCCGGTAGGCTTCGCTGTCCCGGTAGGCGGGCTCGACGAACAGGCCGTGGTGCTGCCCCACGACCTCGTCGCGGCCATAGCCCATCACGGACAGGAAGTTGTCGTTGGCCTCGATCACCACGCCGTCGAGGTCGAAGGCGATCACCGCCTGCACCTTGTGGATCGCCGCGATCTGGCCGGCGCGGTCGGCCTCCTCGGTGCGCTGCCGGGTGATGTCGGTGGCGAACTTCACCACCTTGTAGGGGCGGCCGCGGACATCGAGCATCGGATTGTAGGACGCCTCAATCCAGATCGGGCGGCCGCCGCGACCGACCCGCCGGAACTGACCGGTCTCGAACGCCCCGGCACGCAGGCGCTCCCAGAACGCCCGGTAGTCCGGCGAGTCCCGGTAGGCCGGCTCGACGAACAGGCTGTGATGCTGACCGACCACCTCCGGCAGGGTGTAGCCGACCGCATCGAGGAAATTGGCGTTCGCCGACAGGATACGCCCGTCGAGATCGAATTCGATCATTCCCTGAACACGGTCGAGGGCAGCCAGCTTGGCGCGCGCTTCACGGGCATTCAAAGCAGCGAACATGAGGGTCGGCTTCTGCTGTGCGGACCGGGCCTGGCAAAGCGGCGCGCTCGACACGCCGCTTTCCGATCCAGGTGGGGATGCACGCCAGAGTTGCATGCAGGGAATTAACATTCGATGACGCCAGCCCCAGTACAGATCCGACGAATACGGTAATTCCCTCCACGAGCCCGATCCGCCGGATGGCGCGCCTCGGCCGGCCATAAGGCTCCGTTTACCATTCCCCCACAGGATCGGCCTGACCCACGCGGACCGGACTCCGCGCGGCCTGGAGTCGTTGCCCAGCATGATCTCACGCGCGGAACGCACACCCCTCACCGATTGGTGGTGGACGGTGGACCGCGGGCTGCTCGCGGCGCTGTTTGCGCTGATGGTGGCCGGCCTGGTCTTCCTGATGGGCGGCGGCACGCCGGTGGCCGAGCGCATCGGCCTGCCGACCTTCTACTTCCTCAACCGGCAGGCGCTGTACCTGGCGCCGACCATCCTGCTGATCTGCGCGGTGTCGTTCCTGTCGCTGCGCGGGGTGCGGCGGCTGGCGCTCGTCACCTGGGTCTGCGGCGTCACGCTCTGCCTGCTCGCGGGCAAGTTCGGCCCGGAGATCAAGGGCGCGCATCGCTGGATCCAGTTCGGTCCGATCGGTCTGCAACCGTCCGAATTCGTCAAGCCGGCCTTCGTGGTCGTGGCCGCCTGGGCCTTCTCGGAGGGCGCGCAGCGGCGTGACATGCCGGGCGGCTTCCTGGCGATGCTACTCCTGCCGGTCACCATCGTGCCGCTGCTGCTCCAGCCGGATTTCGGCCAGACCATGCTGATCACCATGGTGTGGTGCGCGCTGTTCTTCGTCGCTGGGCTGCACCTGATCTGGGTGGCGCTGCTCGGCGTCCTCGGTCTTGGCGGCGTGTTCGCGGCCTACCTGTTCTTCCATCACGTCCGCGAGCGCTTCAACAAGTTCCTCGACCGCGATTCCGGCGGCGGCTTCCAGGATTTCTGGTCCCGGGAATCGTTCCGCTCGGGCGGCTGGTTCGGCACCGGCCCGGGGGAGGGGGTGGCCAAGCGGCACCTTCCGGACGCACATACCGACTTCATCTTCTCCGTCACCGGCGAGGAGTTCGGCGTGATCGTCTGCCTCTGCCTCGTGGGCCTGTTCGCCTTCATCGTGCTGCGCGGCCTCAAGCTCGCCCGCCGCACCGATGATACCTTCTCCCGCCTGGCGATTACCGGCCTGACCACTCTGTTCGGACTCCAGGCCTGCATCAACATGGCGGTGAACACGCAGCTGATGCCGGCGAAGGGCATGACCCTCCCGTTCGTCTCCTTCGGCGGTTCGTCGATGATCTCGCTGGCGCTCGGTACCGGCTTCCTGGTTGCGTTGACCCGCAAGCGCCCGCGCACCGTCCTCCTCAGTCAGAAGCCGCCCGGCACCGCCTCGGCGACCGTCGCCGGAGTGATGCGGTGACCGTCTTCACCCCCACGATCCTCCTCTGCGCCGGCGGGACCGGCGGCCACCTGTTCCCGGCCGAGAGCCTCGCCCACGCCCTGCGGGCCCGCGGCCTCGGGGTGGCGCTCGCCACCGATGCCCGGGTCGACGCGATCGCGAGCGAGTTTCCGGCCTCCGAGGTGGTCACCATCGCCTCGGCGACGCCGTCCGGCCGGTCGCCGCTGAAGCGGGCGAGCGCCGTGCTGACGTTGGGCCGCGGATTCGGCGTCGCCGCCAAGGAGATCCGGCGGATCAACCCGGCCGCCATCGTCGGCTTCGGCGGCTACCCGACCGTGCCGCCGGTGCTCGCCGGCCAGATCCTGCGGGTGCCGACGGTGCTGCACGAGCAGAATGCCGTGATGGGCCGGGCCAACGCCTTCCTGGCGCGCGGCGCCCGGACCATCGCCACCGGCTTCAAGGATGTCCGCGGCGTGCCCGACAAGGCGCGCGCGACCCGGATCCACACCGGCAACCCGCTCCGCCCCGCAGTGATCGAGGCGGCCAAGGTTCCGTATCCCGCGTTTCGAGACGGCGACACCCTTCGTCTCCTGGTGTTCGGCGGAAGCCAGGGCGCCCGGGTCATGGGTGAGGTCGTGCCCGAGGCGATCGAGCGCCTGCCCGCTCCCTTGCGGTCGCGCCTGCACCTCGTCCAGCAGGTCCGGCCCGAAGACCTGACGGCGGTCCAGAACCGCTACCTCGCCTTGGGGCTCGCCGGGCTCGAGGCGGCGCCGTTCTTCAAGGACCTGCCGGCCCGCATGGCCGCGAGCCACCTCGTGGTCTCGCGCTCGGGCGCCTCGACGGTCTCGGAGCTGTCGGCGATCGGCCGGCCGTCGATCCTGGTGCCGCTGCCCGGCTCCCTCGACCAGGACCAGGCCGCCAACGCCGCGACCCTCGAGGCGATCGGCGCGGCGCTGGCCCTCAAGCAAGCCGACTTCACCCCGGATCGCCTCGCCGCCGAGCTGGTCGCCTGCTTCGCGACGCCGGCAAAATTGACCGCGGCGGCCGATGCGGCCAGAAGCGCGGGCATCCACGACGCCGCCGAGCGGCTGGCCGAGGTCGTCATCGCGACGGCCAGAAGCGGTTAGCAATCGGGTTTCCAAAGGGCTCAGCCCTTTGGCGGGTTGTCAGGGCGGAGCCCTGATGGGGCACGGCGAAGCCCGATGCAGGGCGCCGCCCTGCACCCGCAAAAGGTCCCGGACCTTTTGAAACCATGACTTTACGGAAGGTACGACGACAGATGAAGCTGCCCGACAAGCTCGGCCCCATCCATTTCATCGGCATCGGCGGCATCGGCATGTCCGGCATCGCCGAGGTGATGAGCAACCTCGGCTATACGGTCCAGGGCTCCGACGCCTCGGACAACGCCAATGTTCGCCGGCTGGCCGAGAACGGTATCCGCACCTTCGTCGGCCACAAGGCCGAGAACGTCGACGCGGCCGCCCTGGTGGTGGTCTCGACGGCGATCCGTCGGGACAACCCGGAGCTTCAGGCCGCCCGCGAGCGTCGCCTGCCGGTGGTCCGCCGCGCCGAGATGCTGGCCGAGCTGATGCGCTTCAAGTCCTGCGTCGCGATCGCGGGCACCCACGGCAAGACCACCACGACCTCGCTGGTGGCCACTCTGCTCGACGCCGGCAACCTCGACCCGACGGTAATCAACGGCGGCATCATCAACGCCTACGGCACCAACGCCCGAATGGGCGAGGGCGACTGGATGGTGGTGGAGGCCGACGAATCCGACGGTACCTTCCTCAAGCTGCCCGCCGACGTCGCCATCGTCACCAACATCGATCCCGAGCATCTCGACCATTTCGGCTCGTTCGATGCGGTGAAGGACGCGTTCCGGCGCTTCATCGACAACATCCCGTTCTACGGCTTCGCGGTGATGTGCACCGACCACCCGGTGGTGCAGGACATGGTCGGGCATATCGAGGACCGGCGCATCATCACTTACGGCGAGAACCCCCAGGCCGACGTGCGCCTGCTCGACGTGGACCTGAAGGGCGGCCAGAGCCGGTTCCGCGTGATGATCCGCGACCGGCGCCCGGGCTTCCGCATGGAGATGGAAGATCTCGTCCTGCCGATGCCGGGCAAGCACAACGCGCTCAACGCCACCGCAGCGCTCGCCGTCGCCAACGAGCTCGGCGTCTCGCACGACGCGATCCGCCGGGCCCTGGCGGGCTTCGGCGGGGTCAAGCGCCGCTTCACCCGCACCGGCGAGTGGAACGGGGCGACGATCTTCGACGATTACGGACACCATCCGGTGGAGATCAAGGCGGTGCTCAAGGCCGCCCGCGCCTCGACCGACGGCAACGTCATCGCGGTGGTGCAGCCGCACCGCTACACCCGGCTCGCGTCGCTGTTCGACGATTTCTGCACCTGCTTCAACGATGCCGACACGGTGATCGTCGCCCCGGTCTACACGGCCGGCGAGGCGCCGATCGAAGGGATCGATCGGGACGCCCTGGTGTCGGGCCTGCGCTCCCGCGGCCACCGCGACGCCCGTCCCCTGGAGCGCCCCGAGGAGCTGGCGGGAATCGTCGCCGAACTCGCCAAGCCCACCGACTACGTCGTGTGCCTGGGCGCCGGCACGATCACGCAATGGGCTTACGCGCTGCCGAGCGAACTCGCCGCGCGGGGGAAGTGAGCGGGATGGGCGTCGATCAGACCGAGTCCGGCACGAGGTCCTCGACGGCGATGTCGAGCGCCCGTGCAAGCCGTTCATAGACGGCGGGATCGGCCGTGCCCGCGCCCGTTTCCAGCGTGGTGAGTTGCCCCTCGGGCACTGCGCTGTCGCGCGCCGGTGCGGCCACCGTCATCCCCCGCCTGGCGCTTCAGAACGCCAGGAGGCTCGGTGCCGCGCGCAAGGCATCGAGATCGGCCTCGTCCAGGAGTTCTTCGACGCCGGCGTTCAAGTGCCTCTGCAACCCCTCGATGACGCGCGTGTCGAGCGTATCCTCCGCCAACTCGCGCAGCCGCTCGAATTCCACCTCCGGCAGGATCACGATGGCCTCTCCGGAGGGCGTCCGGGTTCTGACGATGGTTACGGGCGCTATCCTAGCCGTAGATCCAGCCGCGTGGGCCGACGGCATGGACAATGATCCGATCGGCCTCGATCTTGAAGACCGCGCGCCAATCACCAACCCGCAAACGGTAGCGATCTCCCGCGCCCCGGAGCGCCTTCACGTTGTTGGCGAGGCTGTCCGGATCTTGTGCGTCGAGACCCAGCTTCTGGCGGATCAGGTCTTTGGTCGGCCTCGGCATCCGGCTCAGGCTGCGGGCTGCGGGCTGCCGCACGGGCGAAGACCAGGCTTCTGCCGGTATCCTTGGCCATCCCGCCCTGATTCCCTCAAGCGAGCCGGTTGATCCGGTGCAAAGCTTAGCATGACCGCATCGCTTCACGACCGAATCCGCGCCGCCGCGCCGACCGTGCGCGGGCGCCTGATCGCCGATCAGCCGCTGGCCGAACTCACCTGGTTCCGGGTCGGCGGCCCGGCCGAGGTTCTGTTCACCCCGGCCGACGAGGAGGATCTCGCGCTCCTGCTCGCCGCCTTGGAGCCGGACGTGCCGGTCACGGCGATCGGCCTCGGCTCGAACCTGATCGTCCGCGATGGTGGGGTACCGGGCGTGGTCATCCGGCTCGGCGGCAAGGCGTTCGGCAGCATTGCGATCGATGGCGAGACGCTACAAGTCGGTACCGCCGTGCCGGATATGCGCCTCGCTAAGGCGGCGGCCGAGGCCGGGCTCGACGGGCTCGCCTTCTATCGGGGCATCCCGGGCTCGATCGGCGGCGCCCTCCGCATGAACGCCGGCGCCCATGGCGGCGAGACCACGGACGTGCTGGTCGAGGCCCATGGCATCGACCGGACCGGCGCGCTGCGCCGTTTCGGCCACGCCGATATGGGGTTCTCCTACCGCCATTCCGATGCGCCCGAGGACGTGATCTTCACCCGCGCCCTGTTTCGCGGAAAGCCTGGCGACCGCGCCGCGATCGAGGCCGAGATGGAGCGTGTGACCGCCGCCCGCGAGGCCGCGCAGCCGATCCGCGAGCGTACCGGCGGCTCGACCTTCGCCAACCCGGAGGGCGGCAAGGCCTGGCAGCTGATCGACGCCGCCGGCTGCCGGGGCCTGACCCGGGGTGGTGCCCAGGTCTCGCCGATGCATTGCAACTTCCTGATCAACACCGGCGGCGCCACCGCCGCCGACATCGAGGGGCTGGGCGAGGAGGTCCGGCGCCGGGTGTGGGAGACCAGCGGGATCGCGCTGCGCTGGGAGATCCGGCGGATCGGCGTGCCTGCGATCGAGACCTGAGATCGAGGCGCGAAGGGAACGGATCATGCGCGACGCGGTGATGATCGAGCCGGCCGGCGGCACCGTCTCCGCCTACGTCCCCGTTCGAGACTGACCTTTCCGAGGAGCCCACCATGTCCAAGCACGTCGCCGTCCTCCTGGGCGGCACCTCCGCCGAGCGCGAGGTCTCGCTCAGCTCCGGCGCGGCCTGCGCCGCGGCGCTCGAAGGGGAGGGGTACCGGGTCACCCGGGTCGATGTCGGCGCCGACATCGCCTCCGTGCTCACCGCCCTGCGACCGGACGTGGCCTTCAATGCCCTGCACGGCCCGGACGGCGAGGACGGCACGATCCAGGGCCTGCTGGAGATCCTGAAGATTCCCTACACCCATTCCGGCGTGCTCGCCTCGGCGCTGGCCATGAACAAGGAGCGGGCGAAGACGGTGATGCGCGCCGCCGGCGTCGACGTGCCCGAGGGTCGGATCGTTAACCGGTTCGAGGCCGCAAAAAACCACCCCCTGCCGCCGCCCTACGTGGTCAAGCCGATCGCCGAGGGCTCCTCGATGGGGGTCATCATCGTGCGCGACGGCCGGTCGCACCCACCCCAGATCCTCGCCTCGGAAGAGTGGACGTTCGGCGAGCAAGTCCTTGCAGAACCTTACATAGCCGGTCGCGAGCTCACCTGCGGGGTGATGGGCGACAAGGCCCTCGGGGTGATTGAGGTCAAGGCCTCCACGGGGGAGTGGTACGACTACGACGCGAAGTACGCCCCGGGGGGCTCGGTCCACGTGCTGCCGGCCGAACTTAAACCAAATGTTTACCAGCGTGTCCAAGAGTTGTCGTTAACGGCGCATCAAGCACTGGGCTGCCGGGGCGTCAGCCGTGCCGACCTTCGCTACGACGACACACCGGGTGGAACCGGTTTGCTCGTGGTTCTGGAGGTCAACACGCAACCCGGCATGACCCAGACGAGCCTTGTGCCTGAGATGGCGGCCCATGCGGGCCTTGGTTTCGGTGAGCTCGTCCGATGGATGGTGGAGGACGCTTCTCTGAATCGCTGAGCGGCGGTGACGCTGCCGGTCGCAGCCTTCCCGCGCGCCTTGTCGGCGCCGCGCTGAACCGGCTGACCGGACGCGCCCCGGCCCGCTCTCTCTCGGTGCGCCGGGCCCGCAAGGGCCAGCAGCTGACCGAGCGTTTGCCGCGGGGCGTCGGCACTGTGGGCGTCTCTGTATCTCTCGCCGCCGTGGCGCTCGCCGGCTTCGTGGCAAGCGGGCGCTACGAGTCCTTCGTGGCGGAGCAGGGCCGGCCCCTCGATATCGCCGCCCGGGTCCTCGGCTTCGGTGTCGAGCGCGTGACCATCTCGGGCATCTCGCGGATGTACGAGCGTGAGGTGCTCGCCGCCGCCGGGATCGACTGGCGCTCCTCGGTCCCGTTCCTGGACGTCGTCGAGGTGCGCGAGAAGCTGCTGCGCGTGCCGCTGATCGCCCAGGCTTCGGTCCGCAAGATCTACCCGAACGAGATCGCCATCACCCAGGTCGAGCGCGAGCCCGCCGCCCTCTGGCAGAAGAATGGTGAGATCAACGTGATCGCAGCCGACGGTACCGTCATCGACGCCATGCGGGACGACCGCTACGCCAGCCTTCCGCTGGTCGTCGGCGACGACGCCAACAACAAGCTTCCGGAATACCTCGCTCTCATCGCCGCCGCCGGGCCGCTCTCCGAGCGGATCAAGGCCGGGACCTACGTCTCCGGCCGGCGCTGGACCCTCAAGCTCGACGGCGTCGATGTGCGCCTCCCCGAGAACGAGCCGGCCGCGGCGCTCGCCCGCCTCGTCCGGTTCGAGCGCGACGCCGGCCTGCTCGAGAAGGACATCATCGCGGTGGATCTGCGCATGCCCGACCGCGTGGTGGTGCGCCTGACCGAGGAGGCCGCCGCCGCCCGTGCGGAAGCCCAGAAGGCGAAGAAGAAGGGCGCGGCCAGCTGATGCCCTCAACCGCGATCTCCGCCCGTCCCGTCTTCTGCGTCCGGTAGTGTCAATGCACAGCCAACACGGCCTCACGCCGCGACTGAAGCCGCTCTCGGCCCGACGCTCGACCACCCTCTCGGTGCTCGACATCGGCACCAGCAAGGTCGTCTGCCTTATCGCCGAGCTGCAGCCCGCCGAGGCGCTCTCGACCCTGCGCGGCCGGACGCACCTCGCCCGGATCATCGGCATCGGCCACCAGCGCTCGCTGGGGCTGAAGGGTGGTGCGATCGTCGATCTCGCTGCCGCCGAGGGCGCAATCCGGCAGGCGGTGCACGCCGCCGAACGGATGGCCAAGGTCGAGGTCCAGTCGGTCATCGTCAACATGTCCGGCGGCCGCCTCGCATCGCAGCATTTCCAGGCGCGAGTGAACGTTCGCTCCGGCACCGTCACCGGCAGCGATGTCGAGCGGGTGCTGGAGACGGCGAGCGCCCACGGCGTCAGCCCCGGCCGGGCCGTGATGCACGCGCTGCCGACCGGCTACGCGCTGGACGGCCAGGGTGCGGTCATCGATCCGTCGGGCATGATCGGCGAGGCCCTCGGGGTCGACCTGCACGTCGTCACCAGCGAGCTCGCCGCCGCCCGCAACGTCATGCTGGCGGTGGAGCATTGCCATCTCGGGGTCGAGGCGGTGATCGCCACGCCCTACGCCGCCGGGCTCTCGGCCCTGGTGGATGACGAGGCCGAGATGGGTGTCTGCGTCGTCGACATGGGCGGCGGCACGACCAGCGTCGGGGTGTTCTCGGGCGGCCACCTCGTCCACGTCGACGCGGTGGCGGTCGGCGGCCACCACGTGACCATGGACATCGCCCGGGGCCTCTCCACCCGCATGGCCGCGGCCGAGCGGCTGAAGACCCTCTACGGCTCGGCCCTCTCCACCCCGTCCGACGATCGCGACATGATCGCCGTACACGGGGTCGGCGAGGACGAGGGCGAGGCCCCGGCCCACATCCCGCGCTCGCAGCTGGTGCGGATCATCAAGCCGCGGGTCGAGGAGGTGGTCGAGCTGGTGCGCGACCGTCTGCGCGACGCGGGCTTTGCCGCCCAGGCGGGCCGCCGGGTGGTGCTGACGGGCGGCGCCAGCCAGCTCGTCGGCCTGCCGGAGGTCGCCCGGCGGGTCCTCCAGGGCCAGGTCCGGAGCGCCCGGGCGCTCGGGATCCGCGGCCTGCCCGAGGCGGCCAAGGGACCGGCCTTCTCGGCCGCCGTCGGCCTGCTGGTCTACCCGCAGGTGGCCCACGCCGAGCACTTCGAACCGCGGGGGCACGGCGCCTTCGCGGCCACGGGATCGGACCGGTACATCAGCCGGGTCGGGCGCTGGATCCGGGACAGCTTCTAAGGTTTCACCCCCGCCCTCACCGGCAGGGGATCGAAAAAAGATCGGCGCCGCAGCGCCGCACGGAAAGCAGAGTAAGCGAGAGGCTCGACACCATGGCCATTACCCTCCAGGCGCCGGACATCCGGGAACTCAAGCCCCGCATCACCGTCTTCGGTGTCGGCGGCGCAGGCGGCAACGCAGTCAACAACATGATCGAGTCGGGCCTGCTCGGCTGCGAGTTCGTGGTCGCCAACACCGATGCGCAGGCGCTCACTTCCTCGAAGGCGGAGCGGGTGATCCAGATGGGCCTGGGTGTCACCCAGGGCCTCGGCGCCGGCTCCCACCCGGAGGTCGGTTCCGCTGCCGCCGACGAGGTGATCGACGAGATCCGGGACCAGCTCTCGGGCGCCCACATGTGCTTCATCACCGCCGGCATGGGCGGCGGCACCGGGCCCGGCGCCGCGCCGGTCATCGCCCGCACTGCCCGCGACATGGGTATCCTGACGGTCGGCGTCGTCACGAAGCCGTTCCAGTTCGAGGGCGTGCGCCGCATGCGCACCGCCGAGTCCGGCATCCAGGAGCTGCAGGCCGCGGTCGACACCCTGATCGTGATCCCGAACCAGAACCTGTTCCGGGTCGCGAACGAGAAGACCACCTTCGCCGACGCCTTCGCGATGGCCGACCAGGTGCTCTACTCGGGCGTCGCCTGCATCACCGACCTGATGGTCAAGGAAGGCCTGATCAACCTCGACTTCGCCGACGTCCGGGCGATCATGCGCGGCATGGGCAAGGCCATGATGGGCACCGGCGAGGCGTCGGGCGAGAAGCGCGCCAACCGCGCCGCCGAAGCCGCCATCGCCAACCCGCTCCTCGACGACGTCTCCATGAAGGGCGCCCGCGGCCTGCTGATCTCGATCACCGGCGGCTCCGACCTGACCCTGTACGAGCTCGACGAGGCCGCCACCCGCATCCGCGAGGAGGTCGATCAGGACGCCAACATCATCCTGGGCGCCACCTTCGACGAGAGCCTCGACGGCATCATCCGCGTGTCGGTGGTCGCCACCGGTATCGAGCCGCTGCTGATCTCGGCCAACTCGACCAACAACCCGGCCATCGCCGAGACCGAGCAGCGCATCGCCGAGGTGGCCGAGCGCCTGCGGGCCGAGGCCCGGGCCCGCGCGTCTTCGCCGGTTCCGAGCATCCGCACGGACTCGATCGCCCAGGCTCCCGCACAGACCTTGGCGCCGGCCGCCCCGCGTCCGGCCCCCGAGGCCCGGACCGAGACCCGGTTCGAGGCGCCCGCGCCGGTCGCTCGTGACGAGGTCCACCTCGCCCCGGCCCAGCCGCGCGCCGCCGCGCCGTTCGTCCCGGCCCCCGCCCAGCAGCAGGCCGAGAAGGCGCCGCATTTC
>NZ_LKKO01000060.1 GCF_001455965.1 Methylobacterium sp. GXS13 | reverse complement strand
GTCGGGGTCCACATGGCGCTTCCAGGTCAGGCTTCAGCACCCTCCTGGAAGCATCGTCATCCCGGCCACTCAACCCCGCCTCAGACCATTTTCGGACGGGCTCTTAGTACTACTGTGTCATAAAGTTCTGTTGGCAGCAGGGACATCGTTGCAGGGTTCGAGCGAGTGCCAATGCCAGCTTCAGGCGCAAGGTCGCGATGGAGTCAGGCACGTGTCGCTCGGGCCGGATCGGGGGTACCGCGGGGTCTGTAACCGGCGGGTAGGGCAAGCGCTTTCCGCTCGGTGAACTCTGGGGCTGAGGGGGGAAAGCGGCCCCGCTCGGAGACCAGGAAGCCGTAGGCCGCGATGCATAGGCTGGCGTGATGATGGAAGCCGCGCCAGCTTCGCCCCTCGTAGTGGCCGAGCCCAATCTCCTGTTTGAGCTCTTGGTAATCTCGCTCGCTGCGCCAGCGCAGCTTCGTTCGGCCGACCAACTCGGCCAGGGACGTGTCTGCCGGCAGGGTCGAGAGCCAGTACTTGGTTGGCGTCTCCTCGCCGTCCGGCCACTCGATCAGGAACCACTCCTCGGGACGTGGCTCGTGTCGAAGCTCATCTCGATGCGCCGGGCGCGCCCGCACGGCCGCAAAGCGCGAGGTCAGCACACCGTTCGTGCCAGCGCGCCATGTGACGTGCTGCCAAGCGGTCTCCGGCAGAGACCGAGCCAGCTTCTCTGCCGAGAGTGGCTTTTGCTCAGGGCTCCGTCGCACCCGGGTGGGTGGGCGCCCGCGTCCGCTCCAAGGTTTGGGCGGCAGCGGTGCCGTTCCGGGAGGCCACAGGCTCGTCGAGGACTGAACACCCACACTGTAGGACAAGCCCAAAGCCGTCAGCGCCGTGCGGAAGGCCGTGTCGATCCCGTATCCGGCATCTGCCAGAACGAGGCCGGATGGTACCCCATGGGCCAAGGCTGCTCGGATCTGATCCAGCGCGATCTCTGGCTTGGTCCGAAAGCTGATATCCTCGGGCACGCCGGCCTTGCTGCGCCGCTCGGCATCATAGGCCCAGGCTTCCGGCAGGTAGAGGCGATAGGCTACCGGCAGGCTGGCCTGGGTGTTGGCCACCGAGAGGGTCACGGCAACCTGACAGTTGTCCTGCTTGCCGATCTGACCGCAGTATTGCCGTCCCACCCCGACCGAGTAGCGGCCTTTCTTAGGAAAGCCCGTATCGTCAACGATCCAGGCCTGGATCGAATCGTGACGCTCGATCAAAGGCAAGACTTCGCTGCGTACCTGGGCCAGCAAAGCCTCGTCCGACCATTCGCCCTTGGCCACGAAGTGATGCAGCGCCTGATGGGTGGCCTGGACACGCGCCGGCGCGATCCGGGCCGCCAACGGCTCGATGCTCTTGCGAGCACCTGGTAGAAGGAGAGCCGTGCAGTAGGCCTTCAGCGGGGCGATCCGATCAGCATGGCCAAGGGTACCCGACAAGGCTTCCAGATAGGCCGCGAAACGCAGTTGGTCGGCAGCCAACGGTGAGTTTGAGCGATCCATGCCTCAATCCATCACGAGATCGAATCACCATTCCTACTCCAAAATCTTATGACACAGTAGTGTTAGGGCTGAGTCGCATTCGGACTCGATGTCGGGGGCGGAGGCCTGCACCATGCCGGAGTAACTTGGTGTTCGGCAATGAACGCTTCGCCCGCATCAGGCTGCCCCGGCGATAATCGCCGATTTGCGGGAAACCATGTCGTCGCGACGTTCGCGGTCCAGCGTGATCGCGGGCGATCGGCCTCGAGGCGTTCCGCTTCGCTTTGCGCTCGTGGTCGATAGTTAACGAGGGTGACCGCGTGGTACTGATACGCCGGCTGTGCTCGATCTTGGCGGCATCCGGGCACCCCGTCGCCGCGTTGCGGTCGCATCGGCGCGACCTGAGATCAGTCGGCTGAGTAGACGGAGATCCGGTCGATCAACAGGTCGATATAACCGCTCGGCGGAATATGCACCGGCCAATCATAGGAGATCGCGAGGTCCACGATGGCGAAGAACTTCCCCAACGTCGGGTCAGCGGCGCGGTACAGCGGTCTGCGGAACACCTCTTTGTCATCGAAATACCAGACCACCTCCGTCTCGGTAATCTGAATGCCATAGGTGTGATAATCCGTCGTGATATCGCCGACCGTCAAGTCGCCTGTGAGGAAAGCATGCGGGTCTCCGCCCGGCCCCCAGTTGTGGATCGACGGATTCCAATGTGTCGGGAAAGCCCCGTAGGCTTCGATATCGATCTCGACCGACGATTTCTGCTCCTTGATTGACGGCACGTTGAGGAGCCAGAGCGGAGCTGACCACGCGCCTGGGGTGCTGGGGAGCTTGGCGCGGACTTCGAAATAGCCTTTCCGCACGGCAGCCGTGGCATGTCCGTCCGGGAAAGCCAACGAGAGTTGCCCTGAGTACCATGTGCGACCGGGCTTCCAAGCCTGATCATTGGGCATAGGGTTTTTCGGGCCCGGTTCCTTCCATCCCCAATTCTCGGGATCGCGATAATTCAGATCGTGGTGAGCGCGAATGCGCAGCACACCGTCGTGAACCCGATACACGTCGCTAAATTGCGGCTCGTCCCTACCAACGAAATGCGCGCCGCCCCACTGGCCGCCGTCCGGCTTGGGACCGAAGTACCATTTTGTCGGGTCCAGCGGTGCGTCGAACTCGTCCCGGAAGATCAGTCTCATGCCCACAGCAGCGGATGGTACGAGCGCGCTCGTCGACGTAGCCTGATCCGCAGCCAGAGGCGCCGATTGCGCAATCGAGGCGGCCAGAATGGCAAAGATCAGTCTCTTCATTATGGTCGCGCTCAATGGGTGGCTCCTTATAAACGCAGAGTCGGGCACATCAATGCCGCAGATCTGGGCCTATGCGTAGGGTACCGGTCGTTGAACGCCCCGCCAACTTGCGCCCGGATCGCGCCTCGGTCCGGCGCGCATGACGAACGGCAACGTCAGCCGCTTTTGCCGAAGGCTCGCGACCGAGCCGGACGGCTCTGGGTAGATAGGTCGAGACCCACCCGTTCTCTCGGTGGGCACCACCTGACCCGTCGGAGTTCGCCGCCATGCCGATCTGACGTATCGCCCGAACACGTCTCCGGCCGGCACTGCGACCCACACGCTGTGACGCGCATTTGAGGTCATAGGGCGCGCGGTCCGGTCTCGTCGGGGCGGCGGTTTGGCGAAAGTCCAGTTCCGAAGACTCTCGAACGCCCGCCGAGGCTCTTCCCTATCTCAATCAACGGTGACGAGACCTCACGGGGTTTTTGCAGCGCGGCAGCTGTAATGCGATGGGGCGAACCAGGAGCGTTTGCCCTGTGCACTGCCGTGTCCCGTCGCGAGAATTTTGGTACCGACGATCTTTAGTGATTGGCTCGGGCGTGCTGGGACGCCGGCCAGAACCGCCTGCTTTTGGCGTTAACTGCGGACGATGCCGGCAGCAGCCACAGGGGGGGTTTCGGTTCGGATCGCGCGGTGGGCTTGCAGACGTTGCACAACTGGGTGCCGGCCTTTATCGCAGACAGTCCGGCGGGGCTGATCGGCCGCACGGCACCAAGCAACTGGCCCAAGCTGGATGCGGCGCAGCGATGGGCGCTGGCACGCCCCATTGAGGAGGGGCCGGCCCCCGGGAAGGGCCCGTCGACCAGCGCTGGATGCTCATGTCCCTCTACCTGCGCCCGTGGGCCTATCAGTAACGATCACCGCCGATTAATTATAGAATAGTCCTGTTCAGCAACCTTGTCGCGTTGCAACCGGGCTGCCAGCGCCTCAGATCGGTCCTAGATCTGTCCTTGAACCCGGGTGCGCCGGGTCGGTCGGACCCGATGGTTCGGAGCAGGAGGCTGCCTGTTAGCATCGCTAGCGCGGGCGCGTTCACCGACCGAATGCGGCGAGGCCGCGGGCGGCCCATCGTCGTAAGCCATGCCGAAGTGGACTACTTGATCCGCATGGATCTCGGCCGCAGCGCTGTCGACCTCGATCCCGAGCCAGAGGCGCTCGCCGCAGCGTCACGCTGACTTGTGCGGGGCAGCACCCTGGGTACCCACGCGCAGCGCGGCCGGACGCAGCTGCCGCTGGACTAATTCCACTGTGGCCGCCGACCTGGAGTCGTATCCTGCCCCCGCCAGGACCGACAGCCCGATCAGCGAGACCGAAGCGGCCCGTGATATCATCACGCCTCGCCCGAGCACGTGACTCGACAGGCTTTTCATGTCGGCGCGCCTCCACGACCATCGGCGGTGGCGTCAGCATGCACGCGCCAATCCAGCGTCCGGGTCACTCCCTTCTTCGCCCGGTCGGCGTATGACGGATCGCTCGTGGGACGGGGCACGTGTGGCCGTAATACTGGACAGGTATGCGACTGTGCCAGAACCTCGCGATACCGCCGCGACGTATCTAACTTACCCGCACGGCACGAAGCGCGCAGCGACGCATTAACCAACTAATTATAAGGGGTCTCCGTTTGCCTTCGCTGCATAAATCAACACGCTTAAGCGCTCGCTTTTGACCATGATCCCACATAGCAAGTCCACAATCCGGTATAAGCTGGGATTTCTGTGCTCCGCGGTGATTTTGCAGATGAGCATCATGACTGGCGTCAGATCAAATGAGGCCGACCAGATAGCTGACGCCGAGGGGGCGTCTTCAGCTGTCTTCATCGGACTCGGTAGCGGTGCCTGGGATCGTATCTTACTCTGGTCACTCGTAGCCACCTTCCGCGATGATGTTGCTGGGATTGGCAGCGGCAGGCTCGGCTCTGACGCACAGACGGGATGCTGCGATCGCAAAATCGAACCCTAAGCAACCTGAGCTGGCGTCCTCCGGGAGCACGGAGCCGTCCCGCGCGGAGGGAAGCTCGGCCGATCAGGCCGCCGGACAAAATCTAGGCAAGTCCGAGCCGTCGGCCCCTTCCGACGAGCGGCTCTTGCCACGGGTTACGGTGGTGCAGCCGCCACGTCAGCTGGGGCAGGGATCGCAGCCAAATGAGTCGCGCAAGGGTCTGCGAAACGCGCCAATCAGCGCTGAGGCGGCAAAAGTCCTTACACGCGGATTGAGAGCCCATCCGGACAACGTCTCGATCGATTACAACGGCGTCGACATTCAAACGCAGCCGCTCGGCGTCCAGCTCCAGGACGCCCTCAGCGATGCTGGTTGGAACGTGTCGTCGGGGATCATGCTCGGTATCTCTACCAAACCGAGGTCAGGGATCCTGATCAGGGGCAACAATCACGGTCTGACTTCGTCCCAGGAACGAGCCGTTCGGGCGTTCGGCACCGCCGGCATACCGTTCAATCTTCGGCGCGACCGTGAACCGAAGATCTACACAAGCGGTCTAGCCCACACCCCGTTCGGGATGGGCGCCGACGACGTCGAGATCGTCGTAACGTTCCCCCAGCAATGATCGCCGGCAGCGGTTCGGCCCGGGCGGGTGCCCGCCGGACGTTTAGCGCCCCGCAGAAGCGCTGCAGAGCCTCGCAAACCCCAGGGTGCGCGCCGGTCGGAACGATCCCGGAGTGGCCGTCCGCCCGATGACACGGCGCGACGATTATGACGGCTTCACGCACGCGCGACACTCAATCGACGTACGGCCCTGAGGTCAGCGGCCATCGCTGGTTGAGTCGCAACTCAGAGCAGCGCCGGCTTCGCGCTCGAGCCAGCAGCGATGTTGCGGCACGGCGTACCCCCTGTCAGCCATCTGCAACGAACGCCAGATTGTGGATGCCGGTAATTCAACCTTTGTAAAGTCTCTGCCGCCGTCAGGCTGCCAGTGCTAGGGGTTCCAACTGATGGGAACGAGTGACCGATGATGAGCACTTTCCGGGTGGCCGTGGCGATCGCGACCAAGGGGCGTCCAAGCGTCGTAGCGAGATGCCTCGCGTCGTTGAAGGACCAGAGCTACCCGATCGAGAAGATCCTCATCGCCTGCCATTCACAGGATGACGTCCCGCACGACCTGTCGGCCGACGATGTGCACGTTCTCTACGGACCGGCCGGACTGACGAAGCAGCGCAATAACGCGCTGGCCAATCTGCCGGCCGACACGGATCTGGTAATCTTTTTCGACGATGATTTCGTCGCGCATGGCGACTACGTGAAGGCGATGGTCGGTATGTTTACAACGGACGCCGGCGTCGCCGGGGCGACCGGCGAAGTCATTGCGGATGGGATCAACGGCAAGGCCATTGCGTTCGACGATGCGCTTCGACGGCTGCGCGCGATCAGCTTGGATACGACCAAACCGACGCTGGTGGAGAGCTTCAGCCCTTACGGCTGCAACATGGCGTTCCGACGGACTTCCTTGACTGGCTTGGCATTCGACGAGCGATTGGTGCTCTACGGATGGCAGGAGGACCGGGATTTCGGCGCACAGGTGGCCCGACGCGGTAGGGTCGTTCGACTGAACACTGCGTGCGGGATCCATCTTGGGTTCAGAGGCGGCCGTGTGCCCGGAATCCGGCTGGGTTACTCTCAAGTCGTCAATCCGCTTTATCTTCACCGGAAAAGCAACATGACCCTCACAAAGGCGGTGGGCCACATAGCTAAGAATATCCTCGCCAACGCCGTCAAAACGGTCTTTCTAAAGGACGGCGAGGATAGGTTGGGACGGCTGAAGGGCAACGCTCTCGCCGTCTTTGACGTCCTGAGGGGGCGTCTCGAACCCGAGAAAGTCCTGCGTCTGTGAGTGAATGGCCCGCTGGCGCCGAGGGTCCGAGGCGATCTTCCGCGGCGCGATGCGCACTTGCGGATTCGTCGCGATCCTCGCGCCGTCGGTCAGGTATATCCAGCTGGCCCGACCACCCCTTCGGGCCGACGCCGGATCCGATCGACACGGCGGGGCCGGTCGCATTGCCGGCTGGTGGCGTGCGCGGGCGTCAGGTCCGGACTGCGCGGGCGATTGGTGCCGCGCGTGACGGCGGCGCCTACAATCGTCGATTGCGCCGCCGCGCGTCTGCCGATCGATCCAGCGTCCGCCCACGGCACGCGGCGATTCCAAAGGGTGAAATCTGTGCTGTGTCGCACCATCTCTGAGGCAACAGCCGCGTGTGCAACATCAAGACCGGGCGCGCGCGGGTCGTCCGATCGCCCGATCCTGCCGCAGGGGCGGCGGGCAGTTGCACCGTTGACCTCTATTTACCTGTCGGCTACGCGCTTGTTGCGGTCGTTCGACCCTGCCAGCATGATCTCTCCGGCCTAGGCTTGGGCGAGGCATCTAGGGCCTTCGTCTGGCGCGGATGCGCACCATTTGCCGGGGTCGTGAGTGGTGGCGCGGCGTCGGCGGAGAAAGGTGCGTTTTGGCGGAGACGACCACCGACGAGGATCAGGGATGCAACCGCGAGGCTGAGCCCGGACCGATCGCCGAACCAACACAGGCGTCTGAGCCGAATGAGCCGCTAATGCGAGAGGTCCCACAGCCGCCGGGCGGTCCGCGGACGGTCGGTCTCGGGCGGCGCGTGATCGGCGGACTTATGTCCTCGCTGGCTCAGAATGCAGTCGCGCGGGTGCTGAGCCTGCTCAATCAGCTGCTCCTCGTACTATTTTTGAAGCCCGCCGATTTCGGGCTCGTGGGATTGACCTACTCGATCACAGCCGTCGCGACGGCCGCCGTGAATATCGGCCTCGACGACGTCATCCTGCAACGTCGGCACGCGCTACAACTCTGGGCAGGATCCTTGTTCTGGATCAGCTTGGCGCTGTCCACAGGCGCCGCGATCATCGTGGCCGCCGTCTCGCCGATCTTCGCCCATATCTACGATGCCCCAAACATCGTCGGTCTGACATGTTTGATCGCGATTCAGATGCCGATCGGCGCACTCTCGACTGTGCCGGCGACAATCCTGCGGGCTCAGCTCCGCTTCAGTTTGCTCGCCCTCTACACGGGCATCGAACTCGCCGCGCAGGTTCTTATGACCGTCGGCTTGGCGTGGGCCGGCTGCGGCGCCTGGAGCCTTGTCATCCCCCTGCCCGTGCTGGTCACAGTTCGGGCGGTCATCTACTGGATCATCATTGGCTCGATCCCGCTCAAGCCGCGGGTCAAACGATGGCGCTTCCTGTTCCGAAACGCCTCGTCGTCCTCGGTCACACGGATGCTCATCGCCCTGATCGCTCAGGGCGGTTACCTGATATTGGGGCTGATCGCAGATAAGAGCGTCGTAGGCATCTACTACTTCGCCTTCCGTCTGTCGGCGCAACCGCTCTGGGTCCTGGCGGGTAATTTTGCCAACGTCCTGTTCCCAGTCTTCACACGGATGAACAAAGATCTCGACCGGCAGCGCAGCGCGACGCTGAGGGCCGCGACCAACTTGTCGTTTTTGGTAATGCCGCTGGCATTTCTGCAGAGCGCCGTCGCCCCGTCGGTGATGACCTTGTTCTTCAGCCAGGAATGGGCGCCGTCGATCCCAATCGTGCAGATCCTGAGCGTGGGTCTCGCGTTCGACGCACTATCGTGGATCGCCGAAACGCTTCTGCGCTCGCGCGGCGAGTTTCGCCGGATCATGCACTACACGCTGATTCAGACGCCGGTATTCTTCCTGCTTATCACCCCAGGAGCATGGCTAGGGGGCGCGACCGGAACCGCCGTGGCGGTCGGTGCCTTCTATCTCATCACGCAGCCGATCTTCGTGTGCGTCACGCTGCGCCGCCTCAATCTAGCCCCGCGGGATATCATCCCGCTCTACGTCCTTCCAACGCTGTTGTCCGGCATTGCGTTCGGTCTTGGTTACGTTGCATCCCTGCCGTTTTCCGCCCCCATCGCGGCCGCGGCGGTCTGCACCTCCGTGGGGTGCAGCCTCTACGCAATGCTCGTCGCGGTTTTCGCGCCTGCCGCGTGGAGCGAACTGCGCAATGTCCTCGCGATGATCTCCCGGCTGCGCAGTTAGATCCTTAATGCGCTCCACAATGCGGGAACCGGCACCACACCGCGGCGGGATCAAGACCAGCGCCTGATCGACGGGTATCGCCCGCGCGTCTTGAGGCCGCCGGCGGCGAGTTCGTGGTGGCACCCACTTGGCGCGAAGCCGATAACGGCTTGTCGGTGACGCGGCTCGTGTGATTGCTCCTTGACGTCGCGGATTGCGCCACGACGGTTATCGGGATCGAGTTGGCCTGACGTGATGGTCGCGAAGCGACGATCACCCCCAGCGGCCACTGCGCAACTTGACCCAAATGCCTGGGGCTCGCCCATCAGCGGCCAATTCTGGACGAGCTTACTTCGATGCGCGCCGGATAGCGCGGGCCACGTCCTGCGCCACAGCTGGCGCGCGACTCGCTCGACGGTCTCCCCAGCGCTTGGGAGCACCGTTCCATCACTGCCGCCGGACGTAAACGCCGAACTGACGGCGCTTAAGATCTCGACCTGCCATTCTCGATGCGCCCGAGGAATACCATCCTGAGACGGCATTATCCCCGCCAAAATGCGCCCAGCCCGACGTCTCGGCCGCAGCCCCCGGCGGTGCTCCGCGTCACTTAAATACGATGCCGAAACCGGTCAGTGCTCGGGACTAGGAACTCAAAGGTATGGTCCTAAACTGACCGAAGCTACTTCAACACCGGGCGACAGAGGCAGCAAGATCTTCCACGCCGCTGTAAAACAATTAAGTACTCCTGAGTCTAGCAATGGTTCCATGACTAGAGCTGTTGTCGTTTAGGTTGGGTCATAAGCGTCGTATCCGGCGGCGGCGATGTAGTTGCAGCATTCCGCTGGAGTGGAGGCTGCGAAGGCCCGGGCGATGGCTGCCCAAAGATCTGGGACGGTTCGGGCAGCGGCGGTGCGCAGCAGCGCCTTAAGCTTTGAGAAGGCCTGCTCGATCGGGTTGAAGTCGGGCGAGTAGGTCGGGAGGTAGAGGAGCCGCGCGCCGGCCGCCTCGATGGCTTCGCGCACGCCGACGACCTTGTGGGATTGCAGGTTGTCGAGGATGACGGTGTCACCCGGCTTCAGCACCGGGACCAGGGTGTCGGTGACGTAGGCGCGGAAGCGCGCGCCGTTGGTGGCGCCGTCGAACAGGGTGGTGGCGACCAAGCCGCTGGTGCGCAGGGCGGCGGTGACGGTGGTGGTCTTGTAATGATGGGGTGGACGCCCCCCGACGGCATCGACGTGCCAGGATGGTGGTGTTGAGAGCCACCACAGGGAGGCGTCCGTGACAGAGGTTAGCACCATCGGCCTGGATCTGGCCAAGAACGTCTTCCAGGCGCACGGCGTGGATGCCGCCGGTGCGCCAGTCTTCCGCAGGAAGCTGCGGCGCGATCAGGTGCTGGCCTTCTTCGCCGCTCAACCTTCTTGTATCGTCGCTATGGAGGCCTGTCTCGGCGCGCATCACTGGGGCCGGGAGATCGGCAAGCTCGGCCACACGGTGAAGCTGATAGCGCCGGCTTACGTGAAGCCCTTCGTCAAACGGCAGAAGAACGATGCGGCCGATGCCGAGGCGATCTGCGAGGCCGCGCAGCGTCCGACCATGCGCTTCGTGGCCGTGAAGAGTGAGGCCAAGCAGGCCTCCGCAGTGATCTTCCGGACCCGCGATGTACTCGTCGGCCAGCGTACCCAGCTCATCAACGCGATCCGTGGCCACCTCGCCGAGTACGGCCAGATCGCCCCGCAGGGGCCAGCCCACGTCGAGCGGCTGATCGCGCAGATCGAAGATCCAGCATAGGATCTTCCTCCGGCCGCCCGCGCCAGCCTCGCCGTTCTCGTCGGTGCGCTCCGCCACCTGCAGGAGCAGACCGCAGCCCTCGATGCCGAGATCGCCGCGCGCGCGAAGGCCGACGACACGGCCCGGCGGTTGATGAGCGTACCGGGCATCGGCCCGCTGATCGCCACTGCCATCGAGGCCCTGGGCGCGCCCGTCGAGACGTTCCGCTCGGGCCGCGACTTTGCAGCCTGGGTCGGGCTGACACCGGTGCAGCGCTCGACTGGCGGTAAGGAACGCCTCGGTCGCACCTGGCGCATGGGCGAGCGAACGCTGCGGCGCCTGCTCATCATTGCCGCCAGCGCGGTGGTGCGCTGGGCCAAGCGCAAGGGCGTGCCGGCCGACTCGTGGCTCGGCCAAATGCTGGCGCGCAAGCCGCCGATGCTGGTCATCGTGGCCGTGGCGAACAAGAATGCGCGTATCGCGTGGGCCCTTCTGACGAAGGGTGGGATCTACCGAGCTCCGGCCGTCACCGCGTAGGCGGGGCGGACGCGAGGCTGTCGGAGGGCGTGAGGAGGTCGACGGACAGGTATGGCGCAACGTCGGTGAGACGGAGTTGGGAGAGCCAGGCTCAGGGGAAGCGCTTCGAGCGCGCTGTAGTGATGTGGTCCCGACTCTCGCACTCCCATACGGGCCCGCGGCATGTCACCCGCCGCATCAGAGGCCGGACACATGGCAACACCCGATCACGCGCAGCGCCCGTCCAGAAATTTTGCTTGCACCCGAGGGGGCGTCCACACATGGCCCTGGGGCACGAGGAGCCGGCAACGCTCGCCGCGTGGAGCCCGACCGTAGGTGCGGGCCATGTTCGTGGCGGTCGCCGTCTCGTCGATGAAGACGACGGCATCGGGGTCGAGGTCGAGTTGACCCTCGAACCACGCCTCCCGTGCGGCTTTCACGTCCGCCCGCTCCTGCTCGGCCGCGTAGACAGCCCCTTTTTACGGGTGATCCGATGCCGGGCGAAGAACCGCCACAGCCCGCTGACGCTCGTGCGGACACCCTGCTCGGCCAGGATATCACGCACCTCGTGCAGGAAGGCCTGCGGCTGCTCCCGATCGACCTGAAGGATCCGCTCAGCGTGCGCTTCGATGGCCGGTGCGGGTCGCTGCCCGCACGAGGGCCGGGGTGCGATCGCGCCCTCCGCCTGGAAGCGTTCATGCCAGCGGATTGCGCTGGATGGGCCGACCCCGAAGCGCTTGGCCGCCTGTCGGCGCGAAGCGCCCGCCTTAATCGCCGCGATCACGCGTTCTCGCAGATCCATCGATAGCGCTGACAGCATCCCGACCTCCTCGGAAAGCCCAACATCGAATCAGATCCGCAGACTGCCCGCTACACCCAACGATTCAACCCAGCCGGACACGGCTCTAGGGCGCGACGTTACGGCAATCGTGAAGTCGGGCGCGACATCGCGCTTGTCATCGTGGCGTAAACCTGTTCGTTGGAGCATAAGACTGAGCGGCCGATGGTTCTCGCCTCGTCCGTGACGGTGGCCCCGACAATGCGGCGGGGCGCCAGTCCGGTGGTCGATCTTGGCGTCGGCCGAATCGCAACTCGATCGGGACTCTTCATGCATTTTCTCGAGGTCAGGCATGCATAGCGGCGGCCTGAGTGTTGGCGATTGCGACGTATCGGTGATCATCCCGGCGTTCAACGCTGAGGACTTCTTAGAGCAGGCAGTCAGCTCGGTTCAGGGCCAGAGCCGCGTGCCGCGCGAGATCATCATTGTCGACGACGCGTCCACCGATCGCACGGGGGAGGTCGCGCGCCGTCTGGCGGCGGAGGATGCATGCATCCGCATACTATTCCTGGCCCACAACGGCGGCCCCTCCGCGGGCCGGAACGCCGGTCTGGGAGTTGCGAAAAGCGAGTGGGTCACGTTCCTGGACGCCGACGACGTCTATCACACAGGGCGTCTCGATACGCTCTGGCAGATCGCGCGAACCTCTCGATCTGACGTGATAACCGACAACCTCGAAGTGTTCGGCGATGTCGCCGATCCGGCGCCGATGTTCCCCGTAGACGGTGGCGATACGCGCGAACTCACGTTCTCGCAGTTCCTGCAGGGCTGCTTGTACGGTCGGACCGCGAGCGGCCGGCGTAGCTACGCGTTCTTGAAGCCGATGGTTCGACGGGGGTTCATCGAGGCTAACGGGTTGCGATACGACGAGGATCTGCGCGTTGGCGAAGACCTGATCTTCTACGTGCACTGCTTCCTAGCTGGCGCGCGTTGGGCGCACACGACTCGGCCGTTGTACCGATATCGGGTCCGCAGCGGCTCTCTCGTCGAGGCGTGGTCACCGGATACGAGCGCGAAGATCGGCCGACGCCTGCAAGCCGGCTTGGCCGACCGCCTCTTATCCTCCGACCCGGATGCCCGCCGAGCGCTCGAACGGCTGCGCGGGTTGGTCAGGCGCGATGAGGTCTACGGTCAGTTCCGACAAGCCGTGCTAGCCGGAAACAGCCGCCAGGCAAGCCGTGCGCTGACGCGTGATCCCAGGGCGTCATACCTACTCGCCAAGGAGCTGTTTCTAAGGTCGCCCCGCATCGTCGGCAGGATCCTGGCCCAACGGGCCGGCTGAATGACGCCCGCGGCACGCCACTGGAAGTCGTATCAGAACCGGCGTCGGGCTGCGCCGATGCCGTCTCGGCACGGGGTCGGACCGAGTTCGAGCGGGCCGCGTCCATAGGATCGTGGGGTCTCGACCGCCTAGGAACCCTCAGCCTCGGACGGCGCTCGCGGGGTCTCCGATGCTTTGTGCCGGAATGCCGGTCGCGCACGCCCCGTGTACCAGAGCGCGCCGGAACGGAGGCGAGCGTGAACAAATCCGGGCCCAAGCGGCTGAACACGCCCTCGACCATACCGACAGCGCCTCGATCCCACCCGCGCCACCGTCAAGGACAAGCCTCGCGACAGCCGCGCCCGTACCACGTCGCGATCAGTCGCGAGAGCTTTGCGACGGCGGGTAAAGCCCTTCGGACCTGCGTCGACGGATATCATCCCGGCGAAGGGGTTAAGGCAGCGGTCCGGTTGGGACCGCGAAGCGCGAACGATCGCCATCGTCCGCCCGGACGGCGGGTCAACCCGTCGCGCCCAAGTGCACAGGGCACCGAACTGGCGGCCTGTCGCCTGGTTTGCTCGACCGCACGCCGCACGAGGACGAGCGCCGGCTGGTCGCGCCCGAGCGGGCTCTGCACTGTGTGCCAGCTCATCCCTAGGAGCCTGGATTTGAGGAGGCGGATGCACAATGGGGTTGACACCTCCCCGCTTGGGGGCTTCTCGGACGAGGGCGAGGGAATTACGGATCCACGGCGCGTTGCAGCTGTTTCAGGGCGAGATCGTAGGCGTAGCTCATGCCATAGCGGTGGGTGTATCCCGCCGCGTAGAGGCGATCGGCGGGGAAGCGCATGCTCCACAGCGGGTGTCGACGCGTCGCCCGTCTGAGCCGGATGAGATCGCGCGTCCAATCGACGAACCAGGGTGTCGGCACCACCTTGAAGCGGCGGGCACCGCTGATGCGATACGCTCGACGCATAAAATCGGCGTGGGTCGGGCGCTCGTGTTCATCCTCCCCGACGTTGAACACCTCGACGGAGCCAGCATCCCGCGCGCCGAGCAACGACCGCTCCATGGCCCAGATGATCGCCTGAGACACGTCGCGTACGTACACGAAATGCGAGTGTCGGTGCGCCGCGGCGATCCGCTTGGCGAGCGGCCAGTCACCGACCTTGAGAATCTCGTCGACGCCCACCACCACGGTCGGCCTTAGGATGGTGTAGCGGACAGTTTTGGCGACCTCGCGCAGGGCAAGCTCGCCGCCGAGCTTCGTCCGGCCATAGATGCGAATGCCCTCGTCCCCCCAATACTCGGACGGGACGTCGCGATCCGCGGTCAGCACAGGCGAATCCTCCCGGGCCTGGCGAGTGAGGCCGCTGCCGTAGACCGAGATCGAGCTCGTGTAGCAGAACGCCGCGACCCCCGCGGCCTCGGCCGCCGTCGCGAGGAGTCGCGTCCCCTCGACGTTCGTCCGCGTCATTCGCGCATGATCCTTCATCTCAGCGCCGATGTGCAGGACCGCCTGACAGCCGCGCATCAGCTCGTCGTACTCGGTGGTGCCGTGCAGATCGAAATGGACCCATTCGATCGCGCCACCGGCGGTTTCGGCGGGCAGTTCGGTCCGCGACGTGGTCGCGCGTACTTGGTAGCCGCGCTCGACGAGATCAGCGACGACGTGGCGGCCGATCAAGCCGGTCCCGCCGGTGACCAGGACGGTACCGCCCTTGCCACGCTGCCGGGATGTCGGCGTTCCCTCGACGGCCGGACGACGGTCGACATCGTTTTTCAAGTGATCCCCCAGACGGATGGCGAGGGCGACGATCAGCTGCGTCGGATTGCAGTGTCCCGCCGTGGGAAAGACGGAACTGCCCGCGATATAAAGCCCACTTATGCCATATACACGACATTCTGGGTCCACGACGCCGGAGCTCGGCTCGGTCGCCATGCGCGTCGTCCCGGTGGGATGCGCGACGTCGAGGAACGTGACAGGAAGCTCGTCGCCGGCGACGACCCACGGTTCCAGAATGGGTGCGGGCAGCCCGCCGCGCGCGAATTGGTCCGCGATCAGTTCGGCAGTTCGCCGCATCGTCCGGGCCTCATCCCGATGGACGCGCCAGTCGATCCGAGCCAACGGCACGCCGAATCGGTCGCGCCGATCCGACAGCGTCACCCGGCTGTCCGGATCGGGTCGCTGCTCGACCATACAGTCGAGATGCAGCGCGCTGAGCTTACGCACTACGCCGCGCTTGCCCTCGACCAGGTCGCCGATCCCTGAGAGAAAGATGTACCGGTTGGCCAAAAGATTGGTGAGATCGCTGCGCAGGTCGGGCTGGCGCCGCATCCAACGCTTCAAGACTTCCCAGGGATCGTCCTCGGCCACGGCCTCGCCGAGCCACACCGCGCAGTTGAGCAAGCCCTCTGCGCGCTGAACCACCGGGCTGAGGCGGAACCCGCCGCGAAACAGGTTACCGCGCACGTTGAAGCGCCCGAAGCGGCGCTGCAATCCGGCGGAGGCCGCCAAGTCGAATCGCCCGATCGGACCTCGCGGATGGTCCATGAGATACCGCCCGACCAGATCATGACGGTTGCCCAGCCCATCGGACAGCACCGCGTTGGAGGCCAGCAACAACCGCGCATTCTCGATACCACCCGCGCAAAGGATCACCCTCGCAGTCCTCAGGGTGTGGACGGCGCCCGCCGGCGACGCGTAGTCCAGCGAGACGACCCTATCGCCTGCTTCCGAGACGTTCACCCGCAGGACTGTGGCCCCGGTGATCAGACGCACGTTCGGACCGATTTCGCGCGCCAGATGCTTCCCGAAGCGCATAGCTTCGAGACGGCTGCCGCCGTCGCGGCTGAACTGCCAGAAGAACGGCAGCAAAGCCCTCGGATCCGGGTTGACGGCCGGTGCGTCCCGACCAGCCAGCGTCCAGAACCGCTCGTCGCTGAACCCGTCGCCGAGGTTCAAACCGAGATGGGCGGCAGAGCGCGCGAGATATTGCCCGATCTCGTTGCGCTGGAACGGCCAGCCCGACATGGGAACCCATGGCCGATGCTCGAAATCGATCGCGTCGAAGGGCGCGCAGCGGCCGCCCCACGTGTGGGAACTGCCACCGAGAATGCGGTTGCGCACCTCCCACTGATCGAGGACGCGCGCGCGTCCGACGTTCTCGACTTCGTTCAAGCCGTCTGTCGCGTCGTCCCGCTCCAATCCGCCACTTTCAAGTACAGTGACCCGTTGTCCGGAATGGGACAACTCCCGGGCAAGTGTGCTCCCGGCTGGGCCGGTTCCGACGATGCAGATGTCACACTCGCCGATCAGTTCGGACTGGGCTGCAGTCAGCATCCGGTCTTTCACCACCATCGCACGTCCAGTCTCACTCAATCACCATACGGAGATCCGCGCTGAGGACGCTGGAGCCTAGAATCGCCGCGCATCTGCCCACAGAAACACCCCTCAGCCAGTTGCTGAAATTACACCACGCTCGAGCGAAAGCAGTTCTTGGGCCAGCTATATCATCCCCGGCAAGTCGATATTTTCCTAGCCAGGGGGTCTAATTCAGTCAACGCGGCCGCGGGTCCGACGCTTGGGCAGCGTAACGATGGAGGCGTTGTGGAACACCAGGTCGGGACGATCAGTCTGAATGCAGCCGTCGAGCCCGACGCCCTTCGCTTTACTCTCGCGGCGCGCGTCGAGCGCGCCGCAGCGGAGCAACCTCGCTGCCGACTGCGCCGCAGATTTTTCAAGTCTGCGGCGAATCCCGCCTTGGTGGCGTCTTCAGACCACCCATCGCCGGCCCCGTCCGGATACCGCAACGTTCGGGCGCCGATGGCGCGCGCCTGCGTTCGGGCGGCTCACTCTGCCTCAAGGCTGCGACGGATGAGACCGATCATGAAACCCAGCGCCACACCGACGAACACCGAGACAGCCAAGATCGGCCCGCGGCGGGGCCAACTCGGGCGGAAGGGTACGATCGCCGCGCTGATCACCCGTGCGTCGGCCGACGGAAGTCGCTCCACGTCCATGTCACCCGTGGCGATCGCCTCGTCCAGTTGCTGATTCTGCTCGTTCAGCGTGCTGAGCTTGGTCGATAAGATTTCGTTACCGTTCCGGGCGGCCTCGATGCGCGACTTGAGACGGTCGGCGATGTAGGCCGCGGTGATCGAGTTGCAGATTCGGGCTGCGAGCACGGGATCGGACGCCGCGAACGAGACCTCGATGACGTAAGACTGCCCGATCCGCCGAACGCCGGTCATGTTGCCGAGAGCGTTGATATTCTCAAAACTGACCTGCGGCGAGACGTCCTGCGGAGGCGCAGCCCTGAGATAACTTATCAGTCGTGCGATCATGCTGGGCCGCGACCGGAACATCCCGGTCTCCTCCAGCTTCAGGCCGCGGTAGACAGGCCCGGCGATCGGCGACGACTTGATCAGTTGAATCTGGCTCTCGATCTGGCCGCTATCAATCACCACCTGCGTGTTGAGATTGCCGACGACGCTGTTCGACCAAGATGAGTACTTTGGTTCAACAATCACCAAGCTGGTTGCGGTGTATATGGGCGTCGCAACTAACGTATAGACTGCGGCAGCCGAGAATGTCAGCAGCGTCGAGAGCAGGATCGTGCCCTTATTGCGCTTGATGAATTGAATGAGCCCGGCGAGGCCTGCGTTTTTGGGCTGTGCGCCGCCCAGCTCGGGTCGTTTCGCGTTCTCGATCGTCACGGCCGATTCCAGAAACATTTCTTCAGCTCCGGCGCCAATCAACGCACGCGATCGCGGCGCCTGTACGGTGGTGCCTGCCAGGGCCTCGCCCCGGTCAGGTCTGACGGGGGGCGTGCTGCGCCTGGATCCGTCTGAACGTCGCCAGCGCTTGGCCGACCACTTGATCCATATTGTAGTACCTGTAGGTCGCGAGTCTCCCGACGAACCAAACTCCGTCGGCGCCGGCCGCAAGACTCTCGTACTTCTTGTACAGCGCCGCGTTCGCCTCGCACGGGATCGGATAGTAGGGGTCGCCGCTCGCCTCCGGATACTCGTAGGTCAGGCTGGTCTTTGGGTGAACCTGCCCAGTAATATGTTTGTATTCTGTTATACGGGTGTAATCCTCGCCCTGCGGATAGTTAACGGTTCCGGCCGGCTGATAGTTAGCAACGTCCAAAGTTTTGTGTACGAATCGCAATGACCGGTATGGCAAGCGGCCATGCTCAAATTTGAAATACTCGTCAACCGGACCCGTAAAGATCAAGTGGCGGTATCGGACGTCCGCCGGCAAGTCGGAGAAGTCGAGATTGAGTTTGATGGTGATGTTCTCGGACGCAAGCATGCGAGCGAACATCGCAGTATATCCCAGTCGGGGCATCGCCTGGAATTTGTCGGCGAAGTAGCGGTCGTCGCGGTTGGTGCGCGTCGGGATCCGCGCGGTCACCGATCTGTCGAGCTCACTAGGATCCACACCCCACTGTTTGCGCGTGTAGCCACGGAAGAACTTCTCGTAGAGCTCCCGCCCGACCTTCGCCACGACTACATCCTCAGAGGTGCGGATCTCGTCGATCGGCTCGGCACGGGATGCGTACCAGTCGACCAGTTCGTCCTCGGTCAGGTTCAGGTCGTACAATCTGTTAATGGTGTCGAGATTAATCGGGATCGGCAGTAGCTGCCCGTCGACCTGCGCCAGAACCCGGTGCTCGTAAGGATGCCACTCGGTGAAGCGTGAGAGATACTCGAAAATGTCTGCCGAATTGGTGTGGAAGATATGTGGTCCGTAGCGGTGGATCAGGATACCGTCTTCATTGACGAAATCGTAAGCATTGCCGCCGAAATGGTCGCGACGGTCGATAAGCAAGACTTTCTGCCCCGCCTCGTTGGCCAAGCGCTCCGCGAGAACGGAGCCGGCGAAGCCGGCTCCAACGATCAGCCAATCGTACATCGGTTCAGACATCGATATCCTCGAATCGTAGGAAGAGGTGACCGTCGGCGCGGGCGAGGTCGGCACAGCGGACCGAGCTCCACGTTCGCGCGAGGCGAAACGGGCGATCGGCCCGACGACGCGGTCCACGCGGTGGCCGTTCGGGCCGGGCTTCAGGATCGCGCGCCGAGCCCCGGGGGTTGGGGCGAGCGGGCGGCATCGAACCGATCAGCCAAGAAGTCAGAGGACGATTTCATCATACACCCGCTGGTAGTCCTCGCACACCCGCGCGATGGTGAGGTAGCGCGCGTCCTTGCCGGCCCTATCTCGCCAAACTCGCAACTCGTCAGGGTCAGACATCAGCCGCAGCAGGGCGTCGGCGATCTCGTCCGGTCGACCGGGCGCCACCAGCAACCCGTGCTCGCCTTGACCCAGCAATTCAGGGGTCCCGCCGACAGCCGTCGCGATGACGGCACACCCCGCGTAGCGCGCCTCGGCTACCGCGAGGCTGCACGGATCAGCATACGAGGCCAGGACGAAGATGTCGGACTCGTCCAGCACCCGCTTTGGATTTGCCACATTGCCGGCAAATACGACCGCGTCGGCTGGCAGGAGTTCCCTCGCCTGGGCGCAGAGCTGATCCCGGTCTGGCCCATCTCCGATGATGTACAGAGTCCACCCCGGCTGCTGAGCGCTCGCCTGCGCGAACCCACGCAGCAGGTCTAGCACCCCTTTCCGGGGATGCAAGCCGCATACCGTCGTGATGCATGGGAGGGAGATGGCCGGAGCGGGAGCCCCTGCGCGCTCCTGTTGGTCCCTTGGCGACAGGTTCGGCCCATTGAGCACCACGCGCAGGCGCGCCGTCGGGAAGCCCCGCGTCTCCAGAGCACGCCGTTCAGCTTGGCTCACCGCGACGATCCGGTCGCCCAGGCGCATGAGCGTGGAATGCCAATCGAACGAGTTGTGAACGGTGGTTACCAGTGGGATGCCGGTCAGCCGGGAGACCACGTAGCCCACCAGTGCTCCCGCCATCATGTGCGCGTGGATGACCTGAGGCCTGACTTGCCGGCACACCCGCAGCAAACGGTAGATCGCGATCGTCGCGCGGGCCGGATTTAGCGGCTTCAGAACGACCGCCGCGATGCGCACGCCGCTGGACTTCAGCAGCGGCTCATAATCCCCCCCGGCACTGGCGTACGTCACATCGTGTCCGCCGGCCGCCTGCACCGTGGCGAGGTCTACCGCGACGTGGGCGTTCCCGTGCCCGTGGTTGCAATGGTTAAGAAGGTGCAAAATACGCATCCACGCATCCCTGCCCATCAATGAACTAATTCTATCGACCGCAATAATCTAAATTGCCACGTTTGGTACGCCTTTTCGCCTCGTACCGGGAATTTATACAATCGTAGACACGGGCTCGCTACGGGCCGGGCGTAGACCGCACCCGGAGCGATGTGCGCCCTCGGATCGGACACACGCCAGGCCCGGGCCCGTGCGCTCCAGTCCACCGCGAAGCGCGGCGATCCGGGTCACCCCATGCTGCGGGCTCGCCTGAAACCTCCCCGTACGCCGGTCCGGACACGAGCCGCCTGGCGCAGCCTACCAATGCGTGCCGAGCGCCCCGCCCCGAATGCCGCGCCTCCGCAGCGACAGCAAGCTCGCCGGCGAAGCCGACGGGGCCGGTCGTGGCACGCCCGCACCCGCCATCTCGTGGCGTCGAGACGCGGGCGATCGCCGAAGCACCGCGCAACCCGTCATGCCAGGCCTTCAAACCCGGCGGTCGCCAGGCTACAAATTAGATCGCGATTTTGACTAATAAATGATGAGTTTGATAACAGCTTTACTTGACAACACGACGATGAAAAAGAGAACAACGTGACATCGACATCCCGGCCGCGCACGGCGCGTCGCCGGTCAGGGCACGACTCGGATTGCCGCGATAATTGGGCTGGGTTGTTCCCGTCAATCGGAGAGGGAGATAATGGGTAGCGACGACAGCGCGTGGCGGCTGGACGGTGGCAGGGCCTACTATGTACTCACCCGCGCGTACGATACCCAGCACGCCGGCGCAAAGGCGCCCGCCGACATCCGGAGCATCAGCCTGGCCCTCGGTTTCAAGCCGATCGACCTCCCGGTCGTTCCGGTGGCGCGGTTCGACCGCCGCAACTTGAAGCGCTACCTGCTCGGCCCCTTGAAACTGCTGAAGCTGATCGCCCGATTGCGATCGACCGACATCGTACTCATTCAGCACCCGATTGTTGGCCGGCTGGAGAAGCGTCTGATCCGGAGGCTGTGCGGAAGATCTCAAACGATCGCGCTCGTCCACGATCTCGACATTATCCGGAATCAAGAAAATCTCGAATACGACGATCTTACGTTCTTGTCGCACTTCGATGTGATCATATCGCAAAACCATAAGATGCAAGAGTACCTGGCGGACAAGATCCCGCGAGCGCGAAATGTCAGCATCGATCTGTTTGACTACCTGACGACGCGTGAAGCGCAGGTGACGTGGTCCGGATCGCCGGAACGGCTGTATATCATTGGGAATCTCAATCCGGAGAAAGCAGGCTACCTCTACGCGATACAGGGAGTGAAGCTGCCGATCTGGGCGTACGGACCGAATTGCGAGACGCAGAAGCTTCCGGCCGGGGTCGCGTGGAAAGGCGTGCTCGACATGCACAATCCCAGCTTCGGCGCAATCGACGGCTTCGGCGTCGTGTGGGACGGTGTCTCGGCCGATGGGTTAGAGGGCGTATGGGGCCGATACCTCCTGTACAACACCCCCCATAAACTGAGCATGTACATGATGCTCGGGATGCCGGTGATCGTCCCGTCCGCGTCGGCAGTGGCTCACTTCGTGGTCGAGAGCGGGATCGGTTTCGCGGTCGAGAGCCTCCACGAAGCCGACGACCTGGTCGCGTCACTCAGCCCGGAAGCATGGGACAACCTCAGGCAGAACGTGCTCGCAGCGCGACGCGGCATCATGGGGGGGGCCTACACGCGCCGCGCCCTGCGAAAGGCGCTCACCACCCTCGACGCGGTGCGAGACGCGGACGCCCACTAACCGGGCCGACCGCGGCGAGGGTAGATTATGGCCAGAGGCGCACCGGACGGCACGCGGCGATCGGCTGGCGCACAGCCTCGACTCAGTGATCCGGATCGCTCGGGCTCGCAATCGGGGCCCGATCCGTGCCCCCCCCCCCCGCGCGGACGAACACCGCGCGACGCGAGCCGTGTCGAGCGGGGGGATGCGATTGGCGTAACCGATCGCCCCGCGTCCGGCCCGGCTTTCGCTCCATACAGAAGCCGCGGGGCCGGCGCCGCCTAGACCAGGGGGACGAGGAGCGGCTTGAGGCGTGCCTGTTGCGCTGCCTGCTCGACCGTCTCTGCCATGAATATCACGTTCACCGCCCCGCCATCCGCCGCCGGCTTTGCCGAACCCGACGATGCGGCGCTGTGGGTCCTGTCGTCGGCGAAGACGTAGGTCTTGTATCCGTATTGGGCGGTGAGCTCGCGCAGCTCGGCCGTACGGGTGCCGTGTCGCTCTTCCAGCTCGACGAAGAGCACGGGCTTGTGACGCTTCAAGATCCCCTCCGCGCCCTGAACCGCCTCCAGCTCGTGCCCCTCGACGTCGACCTTGATCAGCGCGACCCGGCCGGGGCCCGTGACCAGCCCGGTCGCCGCCTCATCCAGGCGGATGCAATGCACGCGATTTTCCTGGACGGTCACGACGTCGAGGCCGTCGAAGGTGTTGCGCTCGGAGATCGTCCCACGGGTCGTCTCGGCTGTGTTCGCGGAGACCGGGACACGCAGGTTCCTGTACTCGTCCTTGTTGGACGCGGCGGCGTCGATGACTGTACAATTTACAGCGAGGACCGACCGCAGGTATTGCGCACACGCGGGATTCGGCTCGATGCATAGAACTTGATCAAATTTTTTGGACAATGCGCGGCTGTAAATGCCCCAGTTCGCCCCGACATCGATCGCGTATTGATCCTTTCCGCCGAGGCAGGCGGCGATCTTCTTAAGAGCGTGCATCTCGGTGTCGACGATTTCAGATTTGACATATCTGAGCCTGAAGCTAACTGATCGCGGCAATAGATTTTTCATCAACGAAAATAATCTTTGTTGACTCATTACACCATCCTTCGGGCCCGCAGATGCCAACGTCCTATCAGCAATCTCCTAGCTTCTCTAGCATGATCCACGGACTTGGGGATGGGGCCGAGGGAGGGGCAAGGGGGTTATCCGCGCGGATAATAGCGGAGCCAATATAGTCAAGATCAGCTTCAGCGATGATCGCGCGAATTCGGTTTATCGTCCCGCCGGGCCGCATCGGCGGACCGATTGATGTGTCCCGCATCCGGACGGACCGGATCAGGAGCGCTCGATCAGACCCGCGGCGCGCAATCGCCGGGATGGGCGTCTCCATCCTCGATCGAGCCCATCACTTGAGGGCGAGCGCGGGTCGAGGTTCCGGAGACGCAGCGCCGGGGCAAGAGGAGTCGCGCGGCCGGCATGAGACGTCGGCGGTGTCTCGCCCGCGGCTCGCCGGCCGGGCGCTGTATGGTGGCTGTAGTCGACTGAGCCTCGCGCGGTCGCCATCCCCGGGAGCATCCGGATGTGCCCGCTATGTGGCGGCGAACTCCGCAACCAGGCCGTGAGTTCGAGCCCCGGCGGGCCGAGATCGCGCGTTCATTAGGGTCGTCGATGCCCGGTTCCGGCTGCGCGGTCGTAGAGGCACAGACCGGTCGAGGGCACGCGATCTCACGCGCGGCAATCGAGGCCGTCGGGTCGGCTGACGCGGATCGAAGATGTGGCTGTGCGATGGCTCGTCGCGATCCAGCTTGCTCGATGCGGTCCCGGTGCGGACCGTCGGGCGCGGCCTGTACTCGGACCCGGTGTCGGGAGCGGCCGGCCATCGCCGCGGATCGGCAAGCAACGCCGGCGGCGTCCGCACGCGGTCCGATGCCCGGCAGCCGCGCACGACTGCGCGCATAGGCCGCCATGCGCCCGATGCCGCCGCGCCGTCCGATTAGGCAAACCAGCGCTTGTCGTGCGCCTGTCCGTCTAGAAGGCCCGCGAGCAGTCCCATGATCGCGCTAAAGCCGACGCCGAAATCGGCGTTTGTCCCGGCCAGAGCGCTCTCGAAGATCACGATCACGACGGTGTAACGCAGGGTCAGGATCAGACGCTCCACGCATTCATCTACGGGGGCCCTGACGACGAGGATCCGGATAAGGAACGCGAACAAGGCGCAGAAACCGGCGATCCCGGTGCTGCTCAGCACCGCGACGAACCAGTTCGAGGCCCGGGTCGTCCCCAGCCCGACGCCGAGGCCGCCGGAAGCCAGGAAGGCCCCGACCGCCGTCTCGTTCCATTGCATGCGTTCGACGTATGAGGACGACGACGCCTTCTCGAACAGAGTCGCGTCCAGCATTGCAGAGGCGTAATCCGCAGCGCCCGGGGCGAGCGCCAGGAACGCGACGAACCCCAGCAGGGCGCACAACAGCACGAGAGTCGGCCCGACCAGATCGACGCGCTGGATTAGGCCGCGCGACAGCGCCCGATGCCCGAGATACAGGCCTATCAACCCGACGGAGAAACCGAGACCGGCATAGGCCGTCGACGAGGTCGACAAGACGGCCATGACGAACAACTGGGCCGAGGTGCCAGCGGCGAGGATGCGCGCGCGGCCGTCGAGGGCGAATTGCAGGAAGAACAGCGTGACGAAAGCCGCGACGCAGGCGCCGCCGAAAGCGGACGCCTCGGTCATCAAGCCGACGAGGCGGCGGACCCCGAGAACCTCCGCATCGATGAGCCGGACATATGTGGTCGTGTGGAAGCCGTCCAGCAGCACGGACAGGCCGAGGTTGTCCGCGGCGAGATTGATCAACCCGGTGCCGGCGAGGACGCAGCCATTGATCAGCAACGCCGCTGGGACATACCGACGTGTCCGCACGTCGGCCGCGAAGAAGAAGAACACCAGCACCGTCCCAAAGCTGATGCACAGGTTGACACATTGATTGTAGTTCCCCCCGCGCAGCGCGACCTTATCGATCGTGCCCGGGATGTTGATTACGTCGATCATTCCCTGGAATAAGCTCGTCGTCGTGAAGGTCATCACCACGCTGATGAGCAGAAATAGGAACAGCAAGCCGAGCCGCTTGGGGTCGACCATGCACGAGGCCGCCTCGGAGAGGAACGTCTTCGGCATAGAGATCGACAGCCCGACGCGCAGGATGAGCGTCAGGGCGCAGGCCGAGGACGCGAGGACGTTGATCCCGCCGCTCCCGCCTGCGGGCAAGATGTTCAGATCGCCGAAGGGCAACGCGGCGAAGAACAGGAAGAAGTTGAACCGGACATCGTTGAACAGGCTGATCAGCAGCAGCAACCAGAAGATGGCCATCGGTATCGTCATCGTGGCTCCAGCGTTGCGGCTGCGGGGTTCTCACGGCGCGGCGGACCCGACAGGGTCAGGCCCGCGAGCGATGTTGCATCGCGTGGCGGATACGCGAACAGATTCCGTCATCCGTGGCCGTGCCGAGCGATGGGCAAAACGGATGCAGCACGCGAACCGTCAACGAAACGATGTTCGCTGACCGATCGATGCCCACCGTCACGCTGGATGCCCACCGTCGGCGCGCACCCAGCGCGCCGTCGCCTCACCGGGCCGACGTCGTGAGCGAAGGCGAGGCCGGGGCTCCCATCTTGCACCGCGATGGCTTTGAGGGCGACCGGGGCCCGATCACGCCTGTACTGATGGCCACCGCCAGGCAGCCCCCCTGAGCCGCTCGATCGCGATCCACCGCTTCGGGAACCCGATGCCGCCTGGGTCCCAGGCGTCGGGGATCCCGCCGCCATTGGCTCGCAGCGCCCGTTCCGGAGAGTACACAAGCACCTGGGCCACCACGCAGCGGACGTCCACGGCATCGCCCTACGCGGGGACGCACCCCGCCCGATCGCCTCGCGCTCGCGCGGCGTCGCGCGAGCCGAACGGCACCGGGTCATTCTCGGGCGACTGAGGTGCCGCTGTTCTTGACGCGACCCGCAGATCGGCCGGCCGGCGCGCCGACATCCGGCGCCGACCTCGTCTCAGGTCGGATGACGTTGACGACGTCGCCCGGCTCGACCGCAGTGGCTCGATCGGCTTGGATATCCTCGGAGCCCTTATCGGTCAGTCGCGTAATCACGAAGGTCGGAGTTATCTCGGCGAGTCGCTCGGTATCAGAGACATCCTGAGAGCTCATCGACTCGGCCTGCGCTGCGAGCCGCTGCGTCGTCGCGATTCGCTCGGTCAGCTCGGCGATCCGCGTTTCGACCTGGCGAAGTTCGAGGAGCATGTCGGCGCGTCGCTGGTCCTGAAGCACCACGATATCGCGATCGATCTTCGTGCGATCCTGCTCGGCCTTGAACCGCGCCACCTGGATATCGAGCCGGTTGGATTCGAGTTGAGCGACGGATTGCTCGACGGCGAGCTGCCGGGTCGTGATCGCCAGACCGCGGTCGGCGAGCGACCGGACGTTCTGTCGCTCGGCATTCGCCAAATCCAACTGCTTGTTCAGGCTGGCGTCTTTCGCGTTGAGCGCCATAATCTCTTGGGCGAGCATGTTTTTCTCTTGGCCGAGGCTGTCCACCTTCGACTTGACCGCACTCTTGCGGAAATCGAAGATCATCTTCTCCTGCTTTAAGCTCTCGCCAACCTTCGGTGCGGCATCCTTGCGCGTGAGGTCGGCCGGGAAGTCGATCTTCGGATCGTCAGAGACTTCAGCCTCGATACGGGCCTTCTTCGCCAACAGCCCGTCGCGCTCGCTCGTCATCACGCGAAGGTCGCCCCGAGTCACGATGGCGTCCTTGAGGAAGCCCGCCGCGGAACCGCCAGTCGCCCGGTAGATACCTCCGGCAACGGCGAACGCCTTCGCGACCGTAAGACCGGGCCGGAACGGAAACTCGCCAGGGTTCGCGATGTACCCGCTGATGTAGAACGGACGGTAGCGGGTCACCTCAACGGACGCGGTCGGCCGGCTGACCAGCCCCATCTTCTGCTGCATGAGGTCGGAGATCTGCGCACCGACCTGTTGCGGCGACAGGGTGGCCACCGTGATATCGCCCACGAGCGGCAGCGACAGCATCCCGTCCGAATTGACCGTGAATTCGGCGTTGAGCGGCGCCCATTCATAAGGCTCACCGCGCGATGGCCGCCACTCGTAGACCTTAACCCGCACCTTATCGTCGGGACCGAGCTTATACTCGGCGGCTTCAGCGACGATCGGGAGCGAGCACAAGAGCGTCGCAACGAGCAATCTGATCACGGAAAAACTGCGTAGCGATCTCGCATAATCGCACTTCATCAAATCGCCTACCGACGCCGGTCACCTAAAGCGGGTTATTACACGATGATTGGTGACCGAACTAGGGCTTGAGCCTGGTCCGCCCCGTCAACACCCGGGATTTGTGCGTCGCGGTAAATTCCGGATCGCCGCGAGGCCCGCGTGATCCGGATGCCTGTGGCCGCAGGGTCGTGGATCCGAAGCGGCCACGCTCCGGTGACGGCGGCCGGGCGTCGTGCCCGACAGCGTGTGACCGGGCCTCCCTCCGACCTCTCGGCCAGCCCGGATACGCCGGGCGTTCCGGTGCGGTTCGTGGCAAACCATGGTGATCATCGCCCCTGGATGCAGCCTGCAAGCGATCCGACCACGACACGGCCCCGTTTCCCGGTCGGGCGACCGGCCCCTGCACGCCGAACGCAGGCGAAAATGCCGCGGGGCTCAGCCTCCCAGCCCGAGCCGCCTGTAGGCCCGCCTCACCCCCCGGTGGATGGCCGGGAAGCGCTTGAGCTGGCCCTTGATCAAGCCGCGCAGGATCGACTTGTCGCCGTGCCAACTCATGTCCCAGTGGTGAACGCCGTAGGTATCCGGCGTGATGCAGGAGCGCTCGAAATCCTCGGTCCAGTGATAGGGATAGAAAGACGCCCGGGGGTAGACCGTAACGTTCCCGACTCGCGTGAGCGCGTCGGGGCACCTCGGGAGGCCCATCTCGCGGAGGAGCGCGCTGACGATCTCCGGGCCGGTCCCGGTGGTGTTGAAGTTTTCGCGGAGCTCGATTGGGAATCGGTTGAGGATCGCGCGCAGGAACGGGTCGCGCGGTGCGGCGCCGAACACTGCGTTGCAGATGGGCTCATCCTCCTCGCGCACGCTCTGGTAGGCGAAGAAGCACTGGTTCTCCAGCAGCGGATCAAGCGGTCGGACCAGCTCGACATCAGTGTCCAAGTAGATGCCACCGTGCTCGTAGACCGCCCGCAGGCGAACCAGGTCCGAGAGCTTCGCCCAAGCTCCTGCCTCGTGGGCGGCACGGGTGTAAGCGCAAGTCCAATCGATGTTGCTCTCATCCCAGCGCAGGATCTCGAAAGTCGGATTTTGCCGCGTCCACCCAGCCACGTAGCGCGCGAAATGCTTCGGGAGCGGCCGGCCGCCGAGCCAAACGTAGTGGAGCTTTTTCGGGATGGGCATCGGCACCTTCATCAGTGAGCCAGAACCTCGGCCGGGTTTGCGGCCACCGATCGCGGCAGCAGGACGAGCCCCGCTGGTGCGATCGCCGCGCCTGCCGATCCCCGGGCGACGGTGCGGGCGCCGTCATCAGTGATCGGTACATTCCTTAGCCGGGCCGGCCTTAAGCTTCGTGTAGGCCCGGACGTAATCCACCAGAAGGTGTGAGGGATTCTTGGTTTGGTCGATCGGCCAGCCCGACCCGAGGGCGAGATTCAGCAAGATCGTGAGCGGCCTGTCGTGCTCCGGCGGCGTTGGAAAACGGCCAACCTCGCGGCGGTCGAGGTAGAACGTCGTCCAGTCGGGCGCGACGTCGACGCCGTAGCGGTGAAAATCCGAGCTCAACGTCCCCTCGGGGACGCGGGTGGTGACCTGCTGGAACGCGTGCTCGCGTTTGGGTCCCTTGTTCCATACGTGGACGGTCGACTCGAAGCTGCCCGGCGCTTTGCCGTAATATTCGAGGACGTCGATCTCCACGCTCGGGCCGTCGTCCTTCTTCTTGTTCGTAGCGAGCCAGAACGCCGGCCAGACCCCCGGTCCGTCCGGCAACTTCATCCGGGTCTCGAAGTAGCCGTAAGTCTGAGCGTACCCGGCGGTGGTCGGGTCCGTGGAGGCCAGCAGGCCCGAGGTCCACTTCCCGTTATCGTGCTCGCGCGCCTCGATCGTGAGCACGCCGTTCCGAACCATGAACGGGCCGCTCCAATGCCCCTCCGCCTGATCGTCGGTCGGGTCG
The DNA here is from genome assembly GCF_001455965.1 of Methylobacterium sp. GXS13. Classification (GTDB taxonomy): domain Bacteria; phylum Pseudomonadota; class Alphaproteobacteria; order Rhizobiales; family Beijerinckiaceae; genus Methylobacterium. The sequence goes on along the minus strand of NZ_LKKO01000060.1, from coordinate 4,254 downwards.
ATGAACCTGGCATCGCCGAAATCGCCGTTCCAGGGCGTGTGCGCCGTCCAGCGCGCGGTCTCGGCGTTCGACCGGGAGACGCTGAGGCGGTTGAAGTCTTCGTCGAAGGCCGGGGCGTACGCGCAAATGTCGAGCTTATTCCCGTCCGCGCTCGCGGCGGTCCGACTGACCAGCACCAGGGTCGCCCCGGTCAAACAGCAGAGCATCACACCGGCGCGGGAGATCCCGCGCGCCCGTCCAGATACAGTCCTCGTCATCGTCTTAGCCCCGCTGTTTTGGGAAGCGACCGTTCCTCGCGCACGCCGTCTCGTACGGGTCTCGCGTCACCCGAGCGACTGACGGATGCAGATTCCACGCGGACGGCGCGACGAGCAGTCCACCGTTTTCCGGACTTCGGCTCACCGTGTGAACCCCGACCCGCACGGCTTCACCGCCGCGCCGACCCCGATTCGCGCGTCAACGGCGCCGCTCTGCCGCTTCTGCAACGCCACAGACCGCGGTGATATGGTGCGGCGTGACGGCGCCGACGAGCCCCCACCGCGTCGCCGCTTCGGTCCTCAACCCACTGCCGACACCGTTATGGCGTTGGCCTCGCCGCACAACCGTACAGGGCGCGTCGGCTCCGCAGCGATAGCCCGGCCCGTCGGGGCGGCCGGATCGCCGGGCCGCGAAGCGCTGCGCCCCAGGAGAGTCGCTCAGTTTCTCGGTGTGTCCCGGGCCGCGGCGCCGACCGATACCCCGGGGGGGTGCGGGGGTTGGGGCGAACCCGTCACCGCCCATCGCCGGAACGGGGAATCTGCGCCTCGACCGCGCTTCGAGTTCGCTGCCCGCCCACCGAGCTGCCGCTCGACAGGCATGACTTTGAAGGTTTCGACTCCCGTGATGCGAGAGCTCAGCGCGGTCGCTGAGATAGCGGAGGCTTGGCACGCGTCCAGTTCCGGCCCCGATTCCGACGCAGGACTATCGCCATGCGGTAGGTTTTAGCGCTCACGGTTCACGCTATCGAAGACCGAGGGAGTGTTCAGGATGCCGCACGGCCTCGACAGGACAGATTTCGGCACCGGGGCCGAGTCCGATTCGCGCGCGACGGACACGCTGTCGGATGGGACGGCGCGCAGTCTGGCCAACCGAGAGTTCTACCGCGCACCGGAACCGTCCGCCCAGCGGTCGACCACGGTTCCTGAGGCGCAGGACCGTGCTCACGCACGCACTCTTCCCTCGGGGAGCGCAAGCGTCCGCCGAGATGTTGTCGGCGAGCGGATAGAGCCGCCCGCCCCCGCCGGGGAAGATATCCTGCGGCGCGCGGCCGTCGCCAGGACGCCGAGGTTCACGATGATCTCGCCACGTCCGCTCAGTTCGGGCACGAGGGGGATGACCTGACCGCGCCCTCCTTCGGACACTTGGAGGGATCGTGGGCGCACCGCGGCGGAGGCTGGCACACCGACGCGGAGTTCGTGGACCGCGATTCTCGCCTGTTCGAAGAACAGGGTCGCGCGCTCTCGACCAGCGTCCCCTCGAACCGCCGGAACCAGGACCACCGCGCGCAAGATCGGCTGACCGCGTCCGCCCACGGCGCCGAGCGGGACTGCGGTGGCACGACCGGAGATCTCCTGGCGCTATCGAGCTCGTACAACAGCGCGCCCGGTGGACTGAACGAATCCATGTTCGAGGGTCAAGGCTCGCCGTCCCGGGACACTCTCGACCGCGAGCACACCGGCGACCGCCACTCCGAGACGGCGCTCCCCGAGGTTTTTCGGGCGCCGTACCCCGAACCGGACGGCCACGCCGCCGATTCGATCGCGTCCCCGAGTGATCGAGACTACGGCTCGACGCCTTTGCCCACAGATACGCTCGCGTCGCCGATTCCGCTCGGCATCCGGCCGCGTGAGCACGCCTCCCATCAGGTCGACGGCCCCGCAGCTCCGACCGCCGAATGGTATGGCGGTGGCGCATCGTCCGAGCCGACGTCTCGCCCTAGCGCCTTCACCACTCGGCAGGGCGATTCGGATCGGCCGTTCAATCGAAACGAGACCAGCGAAGATCCCGCCGCCCGGGGGGGCGCCCCGATCAGCGGTTCTCAGCCTGACCGGTCGGGCGAGCGCTCCGGCGAGGCCGCGCCCCGGCGGCATCGGACCACGCCGCTCTCGCCCGACTTGCCGGTCGGAAACCTCGCAAACAGCTTCGCGGCGGCGCGGACACAGGCTGCGCCGCAGAAACGGCCCGGCTCCCACCCGCCTGGCGGAACAGCTGGGCTCCCCGCGATACCGTTCGAAATCACGGCGCCCTCGGTCCCGACCGGGCGCGAGAGTTTGGTCGATGAACAGATCCGGCCTGAGCATGACACGTACAAACGCCGACGGGCGCTGGCTGTAGCGGCCGGGTTGGCAATCGGGTCCGTCGCCGCCGGGGGTGTGAGCGTACCGGCCGTGCGGCACGTCGTGCAGGGTCTCGTTGAAAGGATCCAATCGGCCGATTCCCAAACCGCGGCTGGCTCCGGGCGCAATCCGCCGTCCGTCGCGCCTTCTACCGACGCCGCGGCTCAGATCCCGCCCTCAACGCCGTCTGTGAACGCGACGCGCCAGAAGGCGGTGGAACCGGACGCGGGTCGGGGACCCACTGGGATGCCTCCCCCGCCCCGGTCGAGTCGCCCGGGGCGGTGGTGCGAGACAGCGCCTCACCGTCGAGCGCGGCGTCTCTCACGGCCGCACCGGAACTCCCCGCGGAACGCGATAGTGCGGCCAACCCCGCATCGCAGGCCGCTCCTGCGTCGGCGGTCGGGATGGGCGAAGCGCCGCAACTGACGTCTGAGATCACGGCCGGCGTCGCGCCGACCGGCACCGATCTCGTGCAGACGCCGCGCTCCGATCAGTTGCCTCGGATGATTCTCCCGGCGAAAGAGGCCCCGCGGGAGGCAGTCGACCACGGCGCGACGGCCTCGGCCCCGCCGACACGGGCCGCCGGCTCCGAAGTGGAGACGCGCGCCTCTCGCGCGAGACGGCGCGCCGCGGATCGCGGGCGGCGTCTGTCGCCGAGGCTCGACGCTGCCAACGCGGCGGCGGAACGGCTCCTCGCCTCCGGTCAGGTCGTCGCCGCGCGTCAGGCGTTTGCGCGCGCGGCGTCCGCAGGCGATCCACGCGGCGCGCGCGGCGTCGCACGCACCTTCGACGAGCGCGTGATCGGCAAGTTTGACGGGTCCGGCGGCATGACGGACCGTGAGAAGTCCACGCGCTGGTACAGGACGGCCACGGAGCTCGAATCGCGGCAGGAGGTGGCCCGGACGAAGAAATCTAACGATAGCCGTTGAATTCTCACCGTCGAGCTTCGGCTCTCCCAAGGCTGTGATCCTATCCTGCCGCGCTTCGGTTCCGTGTCTATCCTTCAGGATCGCCGAATCGACGCTGTCGAGAGCTGTGCTGTCAGCCCCCAGGACAACGACACAACGCCCGATATCGACTGCGCCGCGTGGCTTGCACGGCGGGAACTTCGTGAACGTCCCGTGCGGCTCCCGCGGCCCGATCCGGTGCTGAGCGCGCATGAAGCGCGGCTGCTGAAATCAGCGCAGATCGCGCTCGGGTCGGCCGAGTTTTCCGGGTTGCCGCACCGACACTTTAGCGGCTCAGCGCTCAATTGCTGAGATGCAAGCCAGGCCGCCGAAGGCCGCGGCCCAGCCACTAAGTTCAGTGCACGGCCTCCTGGGGCACCACGGGCGTACAACACTGCGGTCATCTCGCCGATGCGGACACTCGATAAAGCTCGGATCGGCGGGGCGCCACCCTCGATCGCTTACGGCTTCGGACCGGCGCAGTCCCGACCGCAGGCAGAATGGAGACGACGATAGCTCGGAATCGAACGAAATCGCCCGGCTCGTCGTTATGGTGAAAATTCTGCGTAAATCCGCTCACGTCCGATACACGGCTGCGGAGCGGCGAAAGTCGCTCGTCCGCATTGATTCGTGGACTATCGCTGCCGCGCCCACGCACCGCGCTTTCGGCTTACGTAGATACAAACTCGAGGCATACTGGACGCCTGCGACCGATCACGTTCATCCATCGATTGGGCGTGTCATCCCGAAATCTATAGCGGCGTTCTGCCGCATGATAAGGATTCGGCACCGCGGTGCAGCACCCTGACCTGACCGGTATTTCGAACCGAGCCTGTTGCGAGGTTACTGCATGGTAGCGGCCATGGGTAGCCGGAGGGCCAAATTCGGGTAGCTGACCGGCGCGGGCGGCCGATAGCCCAGCGACGAATGCG
>NZ_LKKO01000059.1 GCF_001455965.1 Methylobacterium sp. GXS13 | reverse complement strand
GAGCCTAGGCGGGCCCGGACGGTGCTGCGCCGTGCCGGCACGAAGCGGCCCAGCACGGCGGACGACGCTCTTGCGGTCATCGATCGCGCCGGTGACGCCGGAATCGCCGCCCCGGAAATCATGGTGCAGCTCCGCCGGGACGCCCCCTGCGGGGCGCCCGAGGTCGCCGGCGTGTACGGCGCGTCGCCGCCGGCAGCCCGCGCCAGGCCGCGATCGCGTCGCGGCGGCGGCGGCACCCGCGGCGGCTACGATTTGGACGACGATATCCCGTTCTAGGGTTTCTCGGGATTTTTCAGACCCGCCGTCTCGTGCGGCGGGTTTTTTTTTTGGATTTCAAGATTAGAACCCGCGGCGAACCGATCCCATGGGCTGATCCTCACGGTGCTCGGGCGCAAAAGCCACAAGCATTCAGCAGCCAAGGAGGACTGGTGTCGTGCTGCGCAAGCTCGGCTCCATTTTAGCGTTGGTTTTCGGAGTTGCGACCTGTTTCGTGATTTACAGCCTAATTGCGGGCGAGCTTGCCACTCTGCCGCCCGATAATGCCAAGCTGATCCTTGATACCGAGCGGCATACTTATGCGAGTATCCCGTGCGCCGTCCGTGGGCAGACTGATCGCGAGCTTATTGTTGATCGCGCCGCCTTAGCGAACCCGGACAGCTTTTTGGAGCTTCCATCCTTCGCGAACGAAGGCACGATGGGTCAAATTCGGGAAGAGAAGCGCAGCGGCGTTCTCTGGAAACGCGATACGACGTGTGAAGCGAATGGAGGCTTCGACGTTCGATGGCGGCTCTACCAAACCGAGCCGAAGCCTCGCTGGACACTAGACGGTGATTGGCGCTGGTAAGGCGCCAACGTTGAGGGGGGTGTAGGTCGCGGGTGATTACGAAGCGGTGCTGGCCGCTCGCCATACAACGTAGTCGGGCGAAGTAGCTTTCATCCTGATTGGTGTTGGCACCGTCAGCCGAGTCAGCCTCGCTGCGATTGATGCAGCCCCTGTCGTCATTGCGAGCGCAGCGAAGCAACCCAGGGAAACGCCACGTCCGGAGATCGCGCGCCGCACTGGGTTGCTTCGCTGCGCTCGCAATGACGGTGACCGACGGGGCTCGATCTGCGGCGCTCACGGCATCGGCGTGCCGCCCGTGGCCGGTCCCGCGCCCCCGCCCTCACGGCCGATGCCACGACAGCGCCACGCCGATTCCCTCGATGGGGATGCGCGGCTTGCTGGCCGCGACGAAGACCACGAGGTCCTTGCCCGGGTTGATGACCAGCACGCTGTTGAAGCCGTCGGTCCCGCCGATCATCAGCCCGGCAGCTCGGGCATGCCGGAGGTGAAGGCGACGAGCTGCAGCGGCGTGATCTGCGCCGTGCAGGAGCGCAGGCGCCGGTTCGGCAGAGAGGCCGGGATCGGGGCGTCCGCAACCGACCAGCCGGTCTTTTCGAATATTGATATTTTTCGGTTGACCCGAGCAACCGATATGGATCTATTGCCTTCGACACTGTATATCCGCCCTGTTGGGCATTTCGCTCCGACAGTCAAAAGATCCGGCTCGCCCGAACATTGATCAGCAGCTCCGCCGTGCGATCAAGATACTGACAAAAAGGGGAAATAAACCGGCGCTGGCACAAGTCTTTGATCTCGGAAACAAATCTTCGGCATGGGTTGCTTGCATCCGACAGGTGCGGCCAGCCTATGCCCATGATCGGAGCGTGCCAGCGTCGATAGTTTCATCGGATCCGGGAGCCGGAAGATGTCAGATCTTTATGCGATCGTCGATTGCATCACCGAGGCCGAAAACCACATCCGACAGGCGGAAGCGCTTCTGAAAGAGCTCGAAGAGGCCCAATCCAGCGAGGCCCGGCGCTTGCGGGCCTGCATGTATATCGCCGCGATGAAGCGGCTGAAGCGCATCATCGAGACCCATCATACCGCGGAGGCGGTCGAATACGCCGCGCAGCCGGCGGCCATCCCGGCGGGCCCGCCGCGGTTCCGCTGGTGGCCCGTTCCGAAACGGGCGATCGAGACCGGGTTCTTCCGGCGCCGGACCGGTTGAGGCTCCGGGGATCCGGCCGGTTGGATCGGGATGGACCGTCAGGCGCGCGACCATGCCCAAGCGATTGCTGTTTTTCTGCCTTCCGATCCTGGCCCTGATCGTTTTCCTGCCGACGCGGCCCGTCATCGGCCGGGACGAGCGCGTCCCGGTCCATCAGGCGGTCGAGATCGAGACCCTGGTCAACGCGGCCGCCGAGACGATCGAGAGCAAGGGCCGGACGGCGTTTCCGGAGTTCCGGCGCAAGAACAGCCCCTGGCGCTACGGCGACGTCTACCTGTTCATCGTCGACATGCAGGGGATCGTGCTGTTCAACGCCGCTCATCCGAACCGCGAGGGCCGGGACCTGCTCCAGGAGCACGATGCGGCCGGCAAGCAGTTCCACAAGGACTTCATCGGCGTCGTGCGGGAGTCCGGCTCCGGCTGGGTCGATTATATGTTCCCGCGGCCCCGGCGCAGCACGCCGGAGGTGAAGTGGAGCTACGTCTGCGGGACCAGTGTCGACGGCACCCCCGCGCTGGTGGGCGCGGGGGTCTACGTAGAGTGAGGCGGGCGCCTCACAGCATCGGCATGCCGCCGGTGACCGGCACCAGGGCGCCCGACATGAAGCTGCCCTCGCGGGAGGCGAGGAGCACGTAGGCCGGGGCCAGCTCGGCGGGCTGGCCGGCGCGGCCCGGCGGGGTCTGGGCGCCGAGCTCTTCCAGCTCCTCGGGGCTCTTCACGATCGGCTGGATCGGGGTCCAGACCGGGCCGGGCGCCACGCAATTCACCCGGATGCCCTTGGGGGCGAGCAGGTTCGACAGCCCGATGGTGAGGCTGGCGATGGCGCCCTTGGTGGCGGCGTAGATCAGCATGTTCGGGCCCGCGACCTTGGCCTGCACGCTGGTCGAGTTCACGATCGCGCCGCCCGGCTTCATGTGCGGCACGGCGGCCTGGGCGAGGTAGTACATCGCGAAGACGTTGGCCCGGAACGAGCCCTCGATATCGGTGGCCGTCAGGTCCTCGAGACCCTCGTTGACCACCTGGGCGGCGGCGTTGTTGACCAGGATATCGAGCCGCCCGAACGCGGCCATGGTGCGGTCCACGAGCGTCCGGCACTGGACCTCGTCGCGGATATCGCCCGGCAGGAGCAGGCAGCGGCGGCCGGCTTTTTCCACCCAGGCCTTGGTGTCCTCGGCATCCTCCTGCTCGACCTCGAGATAGGAGATCGCCACATCGGCCCCCTCGCGGGCATAGGCGATCGCCACGGCCCGGCCGATGCCGGAATCGCCGCCCGTGATCAGGGCCGCCTGACCGGCGAGCAGGCCCTTGCCGACGTAGCTCTCTTCGCCGTGGTCGGGCCGCGGCGTCATCTTCGAGGTGAGGCCCGGCCGCTCCTGCTGCTGGTCGCCGGGAAACGGCGGCCGGGGTCCGGCCTCGCGGGGATCGTCGGTCATCGAGGCGGCTTTCTGAGAGGCGGGGCACGCCGCGCCGGTCAGCACGCGCGTGGACGCGCCGTCTTCATCCTCGGCCCGAGCGGGACGGGAATGGAGATCGGCTCGCCTGGACTCGAAGGTCGGTGGAGCGGGACTTCAGAATGCCCGGTCGCGGGCGGCGTGCGGGCTGCCGTAGCGGCGGTGCAGGAAAGAGACGACCTTCGGCAGAAGAAGGGCAATCAGGATCTTGCGCATGGGGCGGGCTCACATCGCGGGTTCGTGAACCGCCAATGCGCCGTGGTCACGGCAGTTCCGTGCGACCGAATCACAGCTCGAGCGTCAACGTCACAGGGGCGTGGTCGGAGGGCCGCTCCCAGCCGCGGGCGTCGCGCAGGACCTCGACCGAGCGGACCGTGCCGGCGAGATCCGGCGAGACCCAGGCATGGTCCAGGCGCCGGCCCTTGTTGGCCGCCGACCAGTCCGGGGAGCGGTAGCTCCACCAGGTGTAGATCTTCTCCGGCTCCGGGACGAGGTGGCGGGCCGTGTCGATCCAGCCGGCCTCCCCGCGCAGGGTTTCCAGGGCCTCGGTCTCGATGGGCGTGTGGCTCACCACGTCGAGGAGCTGCTTATGCGACCAGACATCGTGCTCCAGCGGCGCGACGTTGAGGTCCCCCACCAGGATCGCCGGGCCGGCGGCGCGCTTGCCGCCCCAGGCACGCAGCTCGGCCAAAAAATCGAGCTTGTGGGCGAATTTCGGATTGAGGTCGCGGTCGGGCACGTCGCCGCCGGCCGGGACGTAGAAATCGTGCAGCGCGATTCCCGACGCCGCCCCGGCCTCGGGCCCGAGCACCGCCGAGATATGCCGGGCGTCCTGCTTCTCGCAGAAGCCCATCACGCCGCGGGTGTGCAGGGGGAAGCGCGACAGGATCGCGACGCCGTTATAGCCCTTCTGGCCGGCGAACATGACGTGCTCGTAGCCGGAGCCGCGCAGGGCTTTGAGCGGGAAGGCGTCGTCCGGGCACTTGGTCTCCTGGAGGCAGAGCACGTCCGGCTTGTGCTCGGCCAGGACGCGCAGGACCAGGTCGATGCGCAGCCGCACCGAGTTGATGTTCCAGGTGGTGACGGACAGGCGCACGGGCGGGGTCTCGGGTTGGGGCGGACGGATTGACAGAGCGGGCGCGGCGACAAGCGCCACGCTTTTCCCCTCCCCCCTGCGGGGAGGGGTCAGGGGTGGGGGTGGTGCAGGATCGAGCCTAACGGTGCCTTCTGCACCACCCCCACCTCCAACTCCTCCCCGCAAGGGGGAGGAGGGCGCGTCGCGCCTTGCGGGGGCCTTCCGTGGACCTCGCAGCGTCCGGCGAGCGGATGCCCCCGCTGATCGCTCAGTTGGGCTGCGATTGCTGGATCTGCTGCTGCATCGCCTTGTCCTCGGCGCGCCCGTAATTGATGAAGAACAGGCTGCCGTCGACGGTCTTGGGCCGCTGCAGGTTCGAGAGCTGCACCGTGGTGATGTAGCCCTGCGGGTCGGTGATCCGCCACTGCGACAGGGTCTTCATCTCGGCATCGAAGAACAGCTGGATCTTCGAGGTGCCGCCGAGCGTCGCCCGGTCCTCCAGGCTGATGCGCACGCCGCCCGGATCGTTGGACACGTCGGTGACGGTGAGGTCGCGGGCGAGGTCGATCTTCTCGCGCAGCAGGAATTTCAGCGGCGTCTGGGCGATGAAGTAGAGGTCCTGGGTGGCGAGCTTGCGGTCGCGCACCGCCACGGAGGTGCCGTCGGCCACCACCTCCAGCGGCGAGGGCTGGTCGTAGTCGAAGCGCAGGCGGCCGGGCTTGGCGAGCGTCAGCTTGCCGCCGATCCGGCGGCCGTCCGCGCCGATCTGCATGAAATTGCCCGTCAGGGTGTTCATGGCGTTGAAATAGGCGTTGGCCTGGGCCAGCAGCGTCGCGGCGTCCGCGGGCTCGGACGGGGCGACCGCCGAGGGCGAGCCCACAGCGGCGACCTTGGGCTCGGTGGCCTTGTGATCGGCCTTGTCGGAATTCTTGGCACCGGACTTGAGGCTGCCGGTCTTCGGCGCGTCCTTGGCGGCCGAATCCTTGGCGGCGGGCTTGGCCGCCGGCTTCTTGGGCGCGGGCGCAGGGGGCGCCGGGGCGGCCTCCGGCTCCGGCGCCGGCTCGTCCTTGCGGCCGAACAGGCTGTCGATGAACGCGCCGACCTGCGCCTGCGCCGGGGCGGCGGGGGCGAGCCACAGCCCGGCAGCGATCAGGGAGCCGGCGGTGCGGGTGCGGCGGCCGATCATCGGCAGAACCTCCTGGACGCCCGGGCGGGCGCTCCGGCAGAAACGGGAATGGACGGGGCTGTCAGCGTCGAGCGCTTTAGAGCCCCGCCCTGTGGCGAAGATGCGACGTGCGGGCCGCGCCCCATCGGATCGCGGCCGGGTCTCGGCCTCACTCGTCGTCGTACATCCCGCTCGAGGCGTGCGGCGCGCCGGCGACCAGGATGTCGCGCTTGCCGGCATGGTTGGCCGGGCCGACGATGCCCTCGATCTCCATCCGCTCCATGATCGAGGCGGCGCGGTTGTAGCCGATCTGCAGCCGGCGCTGGATGTAGCTGGTCGAGGCCTTCTGGTCGCGCAGCACCACCTCGATCGCCTGCTTGTACAGGTCGTCCGACTCGCCCCCGGTCGCCGCCGCAAAGGCGCCGATGTCGAAGACCGGGGCCTCCTCGTCGGAGTCCTCGGAGCGCTCGACCTTCTCGGCCTTGGCGCCGCGACCGGACTTGCCCTCCTTGGCCGGCTCCTCGGGGGTGTCGTCGGTGGTGACGGCGTCGAGGTAGCTCGGCCGGCCCTGGCGCTTGAGGTGGGCGACCACGCTCTCGACCTCGCTGTCCGAGCAGAACGGCCCGTGCACCCGGGTCGTGCGCCCGCCGCCGGCCATGAACAGCATGTCGCCCTGACCGAGCAACTGCTCCGCGCCCATCTCGCCGAGGATGGTCCGCGAGTCGATCTTGCTGGTGACCTGGAAGGAGATCCGGGTCGGGAAGTTCGCCTTGATCGTGCCGGTGATCACGTCCACCGACGGGCGCTGCGTCGCCATGATCAGGTGGATGCCGGCCGCCCGCGCCATCTGGGCGAGCCGCTGGATCGCGCCCTCGATGTCCTTGCCGGCCACCATCATCAGGTCGGCCATCTCGTCGACCACGATCACGATGTAGGGCAGCGCCGACAGGTCCATCGCCTCCTGCTCGAACACCGCCTCGCCGGTCTCGCGGTTGAAACCGGTCTGGACCGTGCGGGTGATGACCTCGCCGCGCTCGCGGGCCTCCTTCATCCGGCCGTTGTAGCCGTCGATGTTGCGCACCGCGATCTTGGCCATCTTCTTGTAGCGCTCCTCCATCTCGCGCACCGCCCATTTGAGGGCGATCACCGCCTTCTTCGGGTCGGTCACGACGGGAGAGAGCAGATGCGGGATGCCGTCATAGACCGACAGCTCCAGCATCTTGGGATCGACCATGATCAGGCGGCACTCTTCCGGCTTGAGGCGGTAGAGCAGCGACAGGATCATGGTGTTGATCGCCACCGACTTGCCCGAGCCGGTGGTGCCGGCGACCAAGAGGTGCGGCATGCGGGCGAGGTCGGCGATGATCGGCTCGCCGCCGATGTTCTTGCCCAGGCACAAGGCGAGCTTGTGCTTGCTCTCGTAGAAGTCCGGCACCGAGAGCAGCTCCCGGAGATAGACCGTCTCGCGGGTCTCGTTCGGCAATTCGATGCCGATGACGTTGCGGCCGGGGACGACGGCGACGCGGGCCGAGACCGCCGACATCGAGCGGGCGATGTCGTCCGATAGGCCGATGACGCGGCTGGACTTGGTGCCGGGGGCCGGCTCCAGCTCGTAGAGGGTCACGACCGGGCCGGGGCGCACCGCCAGGATGTCGCCGCGCACGCCGAAATCCTGCACCGTCTGCTGGAGGTTGAGGGCGTTCTGCTCCAGCACGTCCGCGTCGACTTCCTCGGTGCCGTTCTCGTCCGGCAGGGCAAGCAGGCCGAGGGAGGGCAGCTCGTAATCGGCGTTCTCGACGCTGGCGATCTCCAGATGGCGGCCGGCCGGGATCAGGTGCGCCCGGGGGGCGACCATCGGCAGGACGGGGGCGGCGGGCACCTCGACCGGCTGGGCGGCGGGCGTCTCCACCGGCTCCGGCGCGGGAGCCGCCTCGAGGGCGGGTTCCGCGAAAGCCGGCGCGTCCTGCACGGGCTCGGGCTCCGCCGGGGCGGGCTCGGGCTGCGGCGCCAGCTTGCCGCGCAGCAGCACCGTGCGCGGGGTCATCGGGATCACCACCCGGTCGGCCTCCGGGACGGACCTGACCGGATCGGCTCCCATCGGGATCGCCGCGTCCGCCAGGGGCTGAAGCGCGGACATCGCCTCGACCATGAGCTCGGGCGCGGCCGGCAGCACCGGCGCGGGCATGCTCGGCTGGCCTGCGGCGCGGATCGCCGCCCGGGCCGCCATGGCGCAGAGCGCGGGGGCGCGGCGGGGCGCCTCGGTGACGGACGTCGCGGGGACCGACGACTCGGTCTCGGCGCTGCCGGGGCCGAAGACCAGCGCGAGGGCGGGCTTGGCCGGCAGGAACGCGTCGCGGATCGCGGCGCTCTCCTCGGCCTGTAGCTCGGCCTGCTGGCCGTTATCCTGCCCGTCGGCGGGGCGCGGCGGCTGGTCGAACCGCACGAGCCGGTCGAGGACGTAGACGGGACGCGGAGGCTGCGCGTTCATCCCACCGTGCGTCTGCTCAGCGGCGGGCTCGACCGCCGGCAGGTCGGCGACGGCCTCGGCCGCCGCGATCACCGGAGCGGCGGCGAGCGCCGCCTCGAGGCCGACATGGGCGGGCTGGGACCCCAGGGCGGCCCAGGCCTCCACGGACGACCAGTCGCCGGCATTCCAGTCGCTGCCGTCGAACCAGGGCTGGACCTCGGACCAGTCGGGCAGGTCGGACCAGTCGCGGGCGGGCGCCTCAGCCGGAGCCTCGGCCGAAGCCTCGGCACCAGCCGGCTCCGGCTCCGACACCGCGACGGCGGCGATCGCCGCCGTGGAGGCGGACAGCTCGACGCTCGGCCGCACCGGGCGGCGGTCCGGCGTGCGGAAGTAGCGGACGCCGGGGGGCGCCACGAAGGGCTGGCGCCACAACGGCACCACCGCGCCGTCCTCCGCGATCTCGGTCTGCGCGGCCTCGGGCATGGCGGCCGCCGCTTCGAGTCGCGCCTGCTCGGCCCGCTCTCGGGCCTCCTGCTCGCGGGCCTCCTGCTCGCGGGCGGCCCGCTCGGTCTCGACGGCCTGCGCCGCCGCCTGCGCCTCGGCACGGGCGCGCTCCAGGGCGACGCGCTCGGCCTCCAGGGCGCGCTGGCGGCGTTCCTGCAGGACCGAATCCGGGGTGCGGGTCCAGCGCGCAGCCGGGGCGGCGGCTGCCTGCATCGGAGCCGTGGGCATCGAATCCTCGGGGGCGATCGAGGCCGGCCGGCGCGGCTGGCGCACCAGCACGCCCGGCGTCGAGGCGCTGCGGTCGATCCGGCTCTCGAAGCGCGGCTCGTCCATGACGTCGAGGCTCGCGCGGTCGTCGAACACCTGGGCCGGCCAGACATGCTCGGGTGGCGCCGAGGCGCTGGCGCGCGGGCCGCGCTCGACGCCATCGCGTCCGACCATCGCGGCCGGCGCGGTGAGCCAGCTCGGCTCCGTCCGGCGGCCGGGAATGCCGTAGCCCGGGCGGGCGGGCAGCCCGGCCGGGGTGCCGGACAGGCGCCGGGTCAGGCTCGCCCGCAAGGCCATCAGCCGATGCGCCAAGGCGCCGAGCGACAGGCCCGAACGGTCGCCGCCGCGGACGGGGCGGGCAGGGTCACGATGAGAGTACGGAGGCCGTCCCGATGCGCGCATGGGTTCTCGAACGATACTCGAAACAGGGATCCGCCGGTGGCCGGCGGGCTGCCCCGAGTTAGGCCGTTTGTCGTTAACGGAGGCTTTTCAGGGGGCCCCGGGCCGGAAACCACGTTGGGATTTTTGGCCTGTTTGCTGGTGCGCGCGGGGGCCATTCCAAGACCGTCATGGCGAGCAGGGCGAAGCAACCCAGGGCCGCGCGCGCGTCCCACGAGGTGGCGAATCCCCGGGGTTGCTTCGCTCCCCTCGCAATGACGGTTGAGGGATGTGCTTCGCCGGAGCGTGACCGCGCACCATATGATACCGGCAGCCACCCCTCACCCGGACAGGCGCCCGTGACCCAGCCGTCATCCCCCTCCTCTGCCGATCCGGCGCGCTTCCGGTCGCTGTACCGGCACGGCTTCGCCCGGGTGGCGGCCTGCACCGGGCGCAGCCATCCCGGGGATCCCGACCGCAACGCCGATTCGGTGCTCGCCCTCGCCCGGACCTGCCACGAGGCGGGGGCGGCGCTCGCGGTCTTCACCGAGCTCGGGCTCTCGGCCTACGCGATCGAGGATCTGCTGCTCCAGCAGACCCTGCTCGACGCGGTCGAGGCCGCCGCCGCCCGGATGGTCGCCGAATCGGCCGCCCTGCGTCCCCTGCTGCTGGTCGGCGCGCCCCTGCGCTGGCGCCACCGGATCTACAATTGCGCCCTGGCGATCCAGGGCGGGCGGCTGCTCGGGGTGATCCCGAAAACCTTCCTGCCGAACTACCGGGAATTCTACGAGAAGCGCCACTTCGCCTCCGGGGCCGGGATCGTGGGCGAGACCATCCAGGTCGCCGGGATCGAGGCGCCGTTCGGCACCGACCTGCTGTTTCCCGCCGAGGACCTGCCTGGCCTCGTCGTCGGGGTCGAGATCTGCGAGGACCTGTGGGTGCCGGAATCGCCCGGCATGCGGGCGGCGCTCGCAGGCGCGACGGTGCTGGCCAACCTCTCGGGCAGCCCGATCACGGTCGGCCGGGCCGAATCGCGGGCGCTGCTGTCCCGGGCGGCCTCGATGCGGGGCGCCTGCGCCTATGTCTATGCCGCCGCTGGCCAGGGTGAATCGACCACCGACCTGTCCTGGGACGGGCAGACCAGCATCGACGAGCTCGGCGTCCGGCTGGCCGAGGGCCAGCGCTTCCCCACCGGCCCGGTGGCGACGCTCGCCGACATCGACCTCGACCTGATCGCGCAGGACCGTCTCCAGGCCGGCAGCTTCGACGACAACGTGCCGGGCAGCCCCCTCCCCTACCGGCGGATCGGTTTCCGGCTCGATCCGCCGGCCGGCGATCTCGGCTTGATCCGGCGGATCGAGCGCTTCCCGTTCGTGCCCGCCGACCCGTCCCGGCTCGCCCAGGATTGCTACGAGGCCTACAACATCCAGGTCGCCGGGCTCGCCCAGCGGCTGGAGGCCACCGGCACCCGCAAGGCGGTGATCGGCGTCTCCGGCGGGCTCGATTCGACCCACGCGCTGATCGTGATCGCCAAGGCGTTCGACCGCCTGGGTTACCCGCGCTCCGACATCCTGGCCTACACGCTGCCGGGCTTCGCCACCTCGGACGCCACCAAGGCCAACGCCCACGCGCTGATGCGGGCGCTCGGCTGCACGGGCGCCGAGATCGACATCCGCCCGGCGGCCCGGCAGATGCTCGCCGATATGGGCCACCCGTTCGCGAAGGGAGAGCCGGTCTACGACGTGACCTTCGAGAACGTGCAGGCGGGCCTGCGCACCGATTACCTGTTCCGCCTGGCCAACCAGGCGGGCGGGCTGGTGATCGGCACCGGCGACCTCTCGGAGCTGGCGCTCGGCTGGTGCACCTACGGCGTCGGCGACCAGATGAGCCATTACGCGGTCAATACCGGCGTGCCCAAGACCCTCATCCAGCACCTGATCCGCTGGGTGATCGGCCACCGCGAGGTCGGCGCGGACGCGAACCACATCCTCCAGGCGATCCTCGACACCGAGATCTCCCCCGAGCTGGTGCCGGCGGACCAGGACAAGAGCCCGCAGAGCACGGAGGCCGTGATCGGCCCCTACGCTCTCCAGGACTTCAACCTGTTCTATACGCTGCGCTACGGGTTCCGGCCGTCGAAGATCGCGTTCCTGGCGCTGCACGCCTGGGGCGACATCGCGCGCGGCCACTGGGCGCCGGACTTCCCCGAGGCCAAGCGGGTCGCCTACGACCTGCCCGAGATCCGGCGCTGGCTCGGCGTGTTCCTCAACCGGTTCTTCGGCTTCAGCCAGTTCAAACGCTCGGCCCTGCCCAACGGCCCGAAAGTCTCGGCCGGGGGCTCGCTGTCGCCCCGGGGCGACTGGCGGGCGCCGTCGGACGGATCGGCGCGGATCTGGATCGCGGAGCTGACCCGAAACGTCCCCGAAACTTGACCGTCACAAACTCGACCGATTGTGCCATTATCAGCACGGTCAAGCCGAATCCAACCGATGCAAAATCTGGTATTGGAGGTGTTCGGCAGTCGGGGCGGCCAAGCGGAGGGACTCCGATGCGAAGCTACAACCTGTTCCAGCTCAAGAGCGTGGAAGGCCTTTGCTGCGCGGTGCCCGAGGCCAGCACCGTCCCGCCGTTCATCGGCGCCGGCCGCTGGACCTTCGGGGGTAAGCTCGACGGCGCCAGCCGGCAGCCCCTGGATTTCGACGACCGGGCCGCCGACACCGCCGTGCGCTTCAACGGCTTCTACCTGTTCCAGACGATGGACCGACGCTTTATCGGGTGAATAGCCGCCAGTACGGTATCGCGGCCAGAAATCCTTAAGAGCTGGCTGGCAGACTGGTCCGCATGACGGATCATCGCAGAGAGACGCGGCAGAGGGTGTTCCTCAAGGGCCGCATCGTGTTCAACAACGGCTCGTCGAGCTTCGACTGCCTGGTCCGCGACCTGTCGGGCTCCGGCGCCGGGCTGGTCCTGAGCGATGCGACGACCCTGCCGCAGGTGTTCGACCTTTATATCCCGCAGAAGGACCGGACCTACCGGGCCAGCCTGTGCTGGCGCCGGGAGGACGGGATCGGCGTCGTGTTCGAGGAACCGGTCCGTGCGGCTCCGGCCGCGATCGATACCGAGACCGCACTGCGGCACCGGATCGCCGAACTGGAGGCCGAGAACGCCGCCCTGCGCCGGTTGCTGGCCGGCATGGCCCAATCCAGCGCGGCCTGAGCGCAGGCCAGGCTGAGGTTTCCGAAGGATAGGCCCTTCGGCGGCGTCTCCGCGCAGGGCTCCGATGGAGCGGGCCGTGGCTTATCGCTGGGCTTCGAGCGCCGCGCGGATCCGCGCGGCGTGGTCGGCCAGGACCGCGTTGTCGGCCATCCCGCCCTCGTGGCGCTTCAGTGGCACGCCCTCGCGCCGGGGGATGATGTGGACGTGCAGGTGGAACACGGTCTGCCCGCCCGCCGGCTCGTTGAACTGAAAGACCGTCAGCCCCTCGGCCTGGAACGCCGTCTTCACGGCTCGGGCGACCGTCTGGACGCGCGCGATCAGCGCCACCAGGGCGGCGGGATCCGCATCGAGCAAGCCGCGGGACGGCGCCTTCGGAATCACCAGGGTATGCCCCTCGCCCTGGGGCATCACATCCATGAAGGCCAGGGTGTCCGCGTCCTCGTAGACGCGGTGGCACGGGATCTCGCCCCGCAGGATCTTGGCGAAGATGTTGTCGGGGTCGTACTGCGCGTCGGCCATGCGTCCTCCGGGTTTTCCTGACACGTCGCAGCTTGCACGGGGCACGCCCGTGCGTCCACACGGGAACCGAGGCCGCACGGCAACGCTTGGGTCGCGGCGAGCAGGGAGGCCGGGATGGCGCACGAGAGCACGGGGGCGATCTACGCGGCGGCGGGGGCCAACCTCGCCATCGCGGCGGCGAAGTTCGTCGGTGGGGCGCTGACCGGTTCGACCGCGATGCTCGCCGAGGGCGTGCACTCGGTGGTCGACACGGCCAACCAAGTGCTGCTGCTGGTCGGCATGAAGCGGGGGAAGAAGCCCGCCGATACCCGCCATCCGTTCGGCTACGGGCGCGAGATCTACTTCTACGCCTTCGTGGTCGCGCTGATGATCTTCCTGGGCGGCGGCCTGTTCGCGGTCTACGAAGGCATCGAGCGGATCCGCCACCCCTCGCCGGACGCGGACGCCCATATCTTCGGGTACACGCTGCCGGGGATCTGGGTGAACGTCGCGATCCTGGGCTTCGCCATCGCGGCCGAGGGCTTCTCCTGGGTCGTGGCGATGCGCCAGTTCTGGGCCGAGAAGGGCCAGAGCTCGGCGATGCGGGCGATCCGGCGCAGCAAGGATCCGACCCTGTTCACGATCCTGGCCGAGGACACCGCCGCCCTGATCGGCCTGCTGATCGCCTTCACGGGCGTGGTCCTGGCGCATTGGCTGGAGATGCCGAGCCTCGACGGCTGGGCCTCGGTGGGGATCGGCCTCGTGCTCGTCGGCATGGCGGTGTTCCTGATGATCGAGACCCACGGCCTGCTGATCGGCGAGGCGGCCGACCCCGCCGTGGTGGCGGCGATCTCCGAGCTCGTGCGCGCCGAGCCCGGCGTGCTGCACCTCAACGAGGTCCTGACCCAGCATCTCGGGCCCAGCGACATCCTGGTGAATGTCAGCATCGACATGGCTGACGATCTCAGCGCCGGCGAGGTCGAGAGCCTCGTGACCCGCCTCGACCGGGCGCTGAAGCAGCGCAATCCGGACGTCACCCGGGTCTTCATCGAGATCCAGCCCCAGGCCGACCACGCGGTCCGGGCGGCGGCGTGACGCGAGGCTGCGCGCTCGGCAGCACCCTCTGCGCGCACGCACCGAAGCAACGGAGCCCCTGAAGCCGGCGGCTCGGCTCCGCCCACCCGCTTGGGCGATGCCAGGCGACGGAACCGGAGGTCGGATCACGTCGCCACGGCGGCAGCTATGCGCCCGATCGGGCCGCCGTTCAGAGGGCTGGAACGCGGCTCCGCAGCCGGCCTCGACGGGCTGCGATCGACCATTCGCTTGCGGGCGGCTTTCGGAATAGCGATTATATACCTCGCGCACCACTGACAATCTGTGGTAGGCCAGCCTTTGTCACCGTAAAAACTACGGGGCTCTAGGGAGAGCCGAATGTCAGTGAAAGTAACGCGAGGAATCTCCTCAACGGTTCTGGCAACGATCAATGGCGGGAAAATATACGAAGGAATAAGCTCTAATCAAATTGCTAAGGCTGACGCGACAAAAGTATTTAAAGGAATAAGCTCGACTCAAATCCTAGGCGTAAATGGCGGCATAATCACGCAGGGGATAGGCTCTACGCAAATCGCGTCAATAAAAGGCGACAAGGTTTTTAGAGGTATCAGCTCAACACAAATTGCTCATATTTCGAGCGGCAAGGTATATGAAGGAATTAGCTCTACTCAGATAGCCGCTTTCAGTGGCGGTTATAGCCAGTCTGAATTAGCCGCAATCCTTCACTTGGTTTTGGGCGTGTTCTGAACATCGTGGCCGGGGGCAGAGTCGAATGCGCCCGGCCTATGCTGACCAATCGTTTTTACAGCCGCCTCAAACCGCGCTTCCGACTCTTCACCGCAACCGGCCTCCCGCGCCAGTTCTTTGAATCGACGGCGTTGTTCCTCAGGCGTCAGCTTCTCGGCGCCGAGCTTGGTTGATTTGGGCTTGGTGTGTGTGTCTATCGGCATAGCACCGCTACCCTTGTGCTTGGCCTTGAACCGGATTTACGCCCTGCTCTTCAAGACCGTCGAAAAGCGAGGGCGTTGAAGGTGGCGGCGGCGGAGGAGATGGTGGATGGCAAATTGTAAGTTTATTGCCGTCCGAACGATCAAGGACGCCACTTAGATTAAGAAGATCCGCTCTATCGAACGTATGAAGTTCGTCCAAATCATTCAAAAGTGCAGTCGCTACATGAATAGCATCCTGCGGCTTGCCAATATCAGGAAACGCACGCAGAAGCCTTCTGGCAGCTGTTCCTACGTCGGCATCGACTTGAACAATCTGAACAAAATCTTTCTCGATATAATCCTCAAAATCCTTATCTTTCTCCGCCTCAAGCGAGGTGCTACCGCCATCTATGCGACGCTTGTAAACCTCAGCCAAGGTGAACGCGGAAGTCCAAATTTCCACCTTCCCCTCTTCGGCAAGTTCGATGGTATGCTTGCACGCGTCAAAACGCCCTGTCTCTTTTTTAATAAGAGCAATCCAGGCGCAAGCATCCCAATAGTACTTAGGTTTGCTTGGCAAGACTGCCCTCCCGCAGCAAATCGAGATATTCCGCTGTGCTCAGCCCGCCTGTAAAGTCCAAGTCATACAAGGCGCCTAGATTGGCTTTATTGCTCTTAATGCGTTCAATACTGCTTGCGACTACTTGATAAATTCGGCCGTCTCTATCATAGCGGATGCGGCCCTTCACACGGATACGTTGCTTATTCCAAACATCATTGTAATCAGCTTCCGCCGCAATCTTATCTCTTGTTTCCTCATCTATTCTGCACCAAATCACATTTCGGGTCTTGCGATCTAAGATGCGAATGGCGGGCTGGTTGTAATGAAACCCGACGTCAAGGAAGTAGCCCTCGATAGTACCCCTCTCTTCACGGGGTCGCCCAAACCTCAAATCGACTTGTGCTAGAACGTTGTCTTTAACGGCGAGATTATGAATAGCAGCTTCAGCAAACCGAGGAGTAACGATGATCGGAGTTGTATCGTCAAAAAGACGGATTTCGGTGGATCCGACGCCGTTGAGATTTCGCTTTAAAAGTGCCTTAAGTACTTCGGCTTGCTTGCCACTCTTAAATCGGTCAGGAATGTCGCCCCTGCCAACAGCGGCCAAATTTCTTACAAAATCCGCCTTCTGTGTTTTTGCAATAACGGTTATATCTACGTCAGGGACTAGGCTGACAGCCTCGCCTTGCGCGGTAAACGGCGAATTCGTGCTCGCATAACTAAGTCGCCAAGCAAACTGATCTTGCTTGTCCTCATCTGGCGACAGAAGGTCAAACAGATCCAGCACCTGCCGCATCGCGTCCTGAACTGTCAGGACGTCGGGATGCGCGCCAGATGCGCGAACCGTTATGGTGACCTTCTCAGCCACGTGGCGGTTTCCGAGCCTTAGACCAACTGACCAACTGACCGGTACGTCAGGCGTTCTCCCATGATACCAGATAGTGCGCGCTCTGTCCGCGCGACATCGTTCACGCCCAGCTTGACCCGATTGTTGTACCGGAAATCGAACTCCGCGAGGTAGCGGTGCAGGTGCTGCTTGCCGCAGTGCTGGTAGACGCCCTTCATGCCGCGCTTGAACACGGAGAAGTAGCCCTCAATCGTGTTCGTGTGGACGATGCCGCGAACGTACTCCTTGGCGCCGTGAGCGGTCATCTGATGGTCGGCAAAGGTAGCGCCGACTTTCGTGTAGATGCTGGACTCGTCCGTGTAGAGGCTCGCTTCCTTGACGATGTTGGCCTCGATAATGGGTCGGATCGTCTCGGGCTTGATGTTATCCACCACGACGTAACGGACCTGACCAGCGTCGCGGTCAAGAAGGGACAGCACCTTCATGTTGTGGTGATAGGCGCGCTTTTTCGGGGCGCCGGGCTTGCGGCCGATGAAGGTCTCGTCAGCTTCGACGGTGCCAGAGGCGCCGGGCATGCCGTCGATCCCGCCCATCGGAGCAAGCGCGCCGTCGCGCATGGCCTCGCGGATACGGTGCGTGAGGAACCACGCGCTCTTATAGGTGATGCCAAGCGCCCGGTGGATCTGGTGGCTGCTGACGCCCTTCTTAGAGGCACACAGGAGGTAGACGGCCTGGAGCACCTTGTGGAGCGGGATATGGGCGCTCTCAAATATGGTGCCGACCTTGACGGTGAACTGCTTGCGGCACTGCTTCTCGGCGCACTTCCGCAGACCCCGGCGGGTCTTGGACAGGTCGTAGTGCTTCGCGTTGAGAGAACCACAATGCGGACAGACCGGGCCATTCGGCCAGAGCTTCGCCTCGAGGTAGGCGAAGGCCGCGTCTTCGCAGTGCAGGTGGGCGTTGGACAGGGCAAA
The DNA here is from genome assembly GCF_001455965.1 of Methylobacterium sp. GXS13. Lineage (GTDB taxonomy): Bacteria > Pseudomonadota > Alphaproteobacteria > Rhizobiales > Beijerinckiaceae > Methylobacterium. The sequence continues at coordinate 16,355 of NZ_LKKO01000059.1, read as the reverse complement.
CATTGGTAGGGCTCCGATAGCCAGAACCTTACCTCAGATCGCATGGTGCGCAAAGGATATAATCGTCTTCGGAATGGGCCGTGATGCGACGGGAATGGGCTCATCACGATTGGGATCGGAACACCCGCGCCCGTGATTTCGCCCCCTCCCCGCAAGCTGTCCTCAGCGGGGTAGCGGGGCTCGCTCGATCCCGATCGCTCCTCCACCGGCTCGCCCCTGCCCGATCGCGGCCTCTGGGGCGTTCGGCGTCGATCGCGCGATGCCCTCCGCCCGTGCCCCGACCTTCGCTGAGCTGTGCGTCCGCGACATTCACTAGGCCGTTACCTATAGCCTTTCATTGCCGAACCTTAATTGTTCGGACATGAGGCTAAAACAACCGTCGGCGCTTAATACAGCAGGGCTGGATGAGGCACTAGCGACGAAAAGCCTGCATCCAGTGCCGAGGCGGAGGTTCCCAAAATGGCTACTCGCAAATCCGTGACTGCAGCGCTCGTGATCACCACTTTCCTCGGTGGATCCGCCTACGCTGCCGAACAGGCGACCCAGCAGGCCGTCGCGCAGCCCAGTGCCGCGCAGAAGGCGGTCGATCAGGATGTCGGCAAACTCTCGAAGGACGGCGCGCAGGCGTTCCGGGACCTCCAGATGACGCGGCTCGCCATTTTCGAAGCCAACCCGTCCCAGGCCAAGGACATGATCGCCAAGGCTCAGGCGGCGTTCCAGAAGGCGAAGACCGATGATGCGGTCTTCAACAAGGCGGAAGCCGATCTCAAGGCGCCGGCCGACATGGCGGGCGGCAAGCCGGCACCGTCCGGAACGGCCCATACCAAGGCGCCCTCCAACGAGCAGGTCGCTTGGGTGCCCGTCGACGCCCAACTGACCCTCGGTGACGATTTCGTAGCCACGCCGGAAAAGGCCTCGGCGGTCACCGAGGCGAACAAGAACCTCTCTCGGGGCGATCAGAAGGGTGCGCTCGACAAGCTGAAGCTCGCCCATGTCGACGTCAACTTCACCATGGCGGTCCTGCCGCTCGACAAGACCGTGGCCGACGTCAATCAAGCGGCCACGCTGATCGAGCAGGGCAAGTACTATGAGGCGAATGCCGTCCTGAAATCGGCCCAGGACAGGGTGCGCTTCGATGTGATCGACGCCGTCGCCCTTCCGCAGAAGGCCACTGCAGCGACGGCCGGCAAGGCATCGCCGCATGACACCGGCGCGAAGACGGGCGCAAACGCCGGCAAATAAGCGAGCCTGGCGCGATCCCCGTTCGGCTCAGTCGGCGCATCCCGCGATGCGCCGGCCGCCCCTGGCCGCGGAACCGTAAGAGCCGCCGACAAAGCGGGGGCGCCGGAAGGAAATCCGGCGTCTGTCGACACATCGCGAAACCGTCCGCCAGGGCCGCGGCCTGCGGCGGGTCGCGCCGGGCCTGGCGTTCCGTCGGCGATCGGCGTCCGGTGCAGTCTCAGTCGCCTGTTGGATGCACGGGAATCCCAAATTCGTGATCCATCACGCAGGAACAGGGCCTTCCGGGAAGAATTCTGGCACTGCCAATTCAATGGAGGAGATGTAAATGCTGAAGAAGACGGCGAGCGCCTCTCTTTGTCTCGCGTGCCTTTGGGCGATCACCCCGGCCATGGCCGCTCCGCAGGACATGCCGCAGGGCAAGCGCAATGAAATGTCCATGAAGGACACCAAGCACGACGTGACCTCGCAGCAGAAAGAAAACAAAGAGGCCAACAAGAACGTCGACAAGCTCATCAACAATCGCAAATAAATCGCACCCTGGCGCCACGATACGTCGTGGCGCCTCAGGCGTCGGATCCCGTTGACGCTTTCGGCGTCCCACGCTTGGACCCGGGCCAAGAGATCACCCGACAAACAGCCGGCTTGACGACGTGCGGACGCGATGGCGTCGGTTTCGCCCGTCTAAGAAATTACTCCTCGTCGTATGACATCCAGATGGACCCGTGGAGATGTGGGGCATGCGCGTCCTGAAGATAGGCTTGTCTGTTCTTGCGGTCGTGGCGGCGTCTCCGACGCTCGCACAACCCGCAGGGCTTGGTGGCGGCAGAACGATCGTGCCCGGCAGCGGCCCCGGGACGACGATTGCGGGTCGCACGGCCGGTCAACTCATGGAAGCCGCAAACGCTGAGGATGCAGCCAAGCGTCAAGGCTTGAAGCCCACCACGTTCCTCGCCTCGAAGTTGATCGGCGTCGAGGTTCGCAATCCCGCCGGGGGAAGCGTCGGGAAGATCGACGATCTGCTAATCGCGAACGGCGGCACCCTGGAGGCCGTCGTGATCGATGTCAGCCGGTTCCTTGGCCTCGACGACAAGCGGATCGCGGTCGAGCCCGGCGCCCTTGTTCTGCGGCCAGGGGGCGATCGATTCTCGGCGGTGCTCGACATGGGTACGGATGCGATTGCGGCCGCCGAGCCGTTCAACGCCGCCAAAGCACGCGCCGCGCGCTGAAGCGCTCGCCGTCGACAGCGAAACGGCCTCGCCCCCCCCGCGAAGAGGGCGGCCCTGTCGCGCAATCCCGACCGTATGTTGCGATCCCTCACGGGCGCTCGTCCGACGGACGCGCATTCTCGCAGACGGATCGCCTGACCTCCTCGCCGAGTGCGTCGCCGCCATCCAGGCATCGGCCAGCGGAAGCCGGCAGGGAAACGGCAGCCGTCGCTGAGCGAAGCGGACCGCGACGGCCTTTGGGATGCGTGACGCGCCCCCGAGGAGCGCTCAGCCGCCCCGCCCGATCTGCGCGAGACTCAGCGCCCAGACCCGCTCCTGCACGGATTCGTCGCTGCTCTCGGCCGATGAGGTCTTGGGCCGGGAATGCGAGAAATAGCGGCCGGTGACGCCGTCGAGCTCGGGGGCGGTCGCCACATGGAGCGAGGTTTCGGCGCCCTTGTCGGGCTGGGTCAGGAACGGGCGTATCAACGACCAGGCGGCCCCGAACAGGCCGCCGGTGTTCTTGGCGAAGCCGGTATTGATCACCCCCGGATGCAGGGCGTTGACCGTGATGCCGTCGGCCTGAACCCGCCGGGCGAGCGCGTAGGTGAACAGCACGTTGCCGAGCTTGGCCTGGGAATAGGCCCGCATCGCGCCGTAGCGCCGGGCGCCTTCGATGTCGGCGAAGTCGACATGGCCCCGATAATGCGCCGCCGAGGCGACATTGACGATCCGCGGCTTGCCGCCGGCCGCGGCCGAAGCCTTCAGGGGGCCGAGGAGGTCGAGCGTCAGCAGCACGTAGCCGAGATGGTCGAGCGCCCAGGTGCGTTCGATGCCGTCGACCGTAAGCTCTCGCCGGTCGAAGATCGCCCCGGCATTGTTCACCAGGCCGTCGAGGCGCGGGTAGGCGTCGCGCAGCGATGCGGCGAGCTGGCGGATCTCCGCTTGCGCCGACAGGTCGGCGACGTGCGGGTCCACGATGGCGCCCGGGACGGAGGCGCGGATCCGCTCGGCGCAGGCTTGCGTCCTGCCGGAATCGCGCCCGACGATGGCGACCCGCGCGCCCTTGCGCGCGAGCCCCAGGGCCGTCTCGTAGCCGATGCCGTTGGTCGCCCCGGTGACGAGGCAGACCTTGCCCTGCATCGCGTCCGCCATGCGGCTCAGAAGACCGCCTGACCGACCGCGAAGGCGATGACCACGATCACGATGGCGACCAGCAGGAACAGGCCGAACAGGATGCGTGCCAGCGAGCCGGCGCCCGAGGCGATGCCGGTGAAGCCGAGGCCGCCCGCGATCAGAGAGATCACGAAGCAGATGAGGGCCCATTTCAGCAAGGTCATCGCGTCACTCCGGAAGCGCCCGAGGCACGGGCGAACTACAATCGTTCCCTCAACCGGCCGCAAGCGAGACCGTTCCGCGTCGACGTGATGCCAACAGCCTTTTATTCTCAGGCCGTCCGATTCTCAGGCTGTCTTGGCCACCGGCTGCGCCGGAACGTCGGCCCGCTCCAGCATCATCTCGGCCAGCGTGTGGTAGAGCCCGCCGCGGCAGACCGCCTTCGAGGCCGCGTCGGCGATGAGCGCCGCGATCATCAGCGGGATCATCATCGTGTGGTTCTGGGTCATCTCGGTGACGATGACGAAGCTGGTGATCGGCGCCTGGAGCACGCCGGTGAGGTAGGCGACCATCCCGATCAGCACGAGGGCGCCCACCGGCATGGCCGGCAGGAGGCTGTGCATCGTCCCACCGATCCCGGCCCCGACCGCCAGTGACGGCGCGAACAGGCCGCCCGGGATGCCGCTGACCGAGCTGAGCACCGTGGCGGCGAATTTCAGCGGCGCGTAGGTCCAGCCGGCGGTCGCGTCGCCATGCAGGATCGCCCGGGCCTCCTCGTAACCGGTGCCGTAGGCGGTTCCGTTGGAGGCCAGCCCGCACAGGGCCACGCACAGGCCGCAGACCGCCGCGAACACCACCGGCCGGGCGCCGATCAGGCGGCCGGCGGTTCCCGGCAGGCCCCGGGCGAACAGGATCACCAGCCGGCTGAACACCCCGCCGGCGAAGCCGCCCCCTGCCGCCAGCGCCGGCACGATCCAGCTCGCCGCCAGCGGCAGCTCCGCCTGGCTGGTGCCGAAATAGGTGTAGTTGCCCATGAGCCAGAGGGAGGTGAGGCCGGCGGCCACGATCCCGGCGACGATCAGGCCCGACGAGCGCGCCTCGTAGGCCCGGCCCAATTCCTCGATGCCGAACACGATGCCGGCGAGCGGGGTGTTGAACGCCGCCGCGACCCCGGCCGCGCCGCCCGCGAGCAGCAGCCCCGGCAGGCGGTCCGGCGTCAGGCGGCCGAAGGCGGCCATGATCGCGGCGCCGACCTGCACGGTCGGCCCCTCGCGGCCCGCCGAGGCGCCGCAGAGCAACCCGAGGAACAGGACCATTACCTTGCCGCACGCCACCCGGGGCGAGATCAGCGAGAACCGGAAGCGCGCATCCCGGGCGTGCCGGGCGGCGATCACCTGCGGGATGCCCGAGCCTTGCGAGTTCGGGAACACGGTCCGGGCGAGCAGGGCGGCCAGCGCGAAGCCGGCGGGCGTGAGCACCAGCGCAATCAGCGGCGAGGGCGCGGTGAGCCGCCGGAACCCGTCCTGCGCGAGATCGGCGCCCTTGGCCATCAGCACCGCGGCCAACCCGACGCAGATGCCGCCCGCGAGGAACAGCAGCCGCCCCCGCCACAGCGGATAAGCCTCCAGCGAGGCCGAGCGCAGGCGCGTGATCGAGCGGCGGTAGCGGGAGCGTGTTGTGCTGGGCGCGCGAGTCGTCTTCGGCGCGTCATCCCGCATCTGGTCCATGAATAAATATTTCGCTCCCGCCGACTGAGGGCAGGTCATACCGCACTTAGCCGCGAATGGCTCGGGTTACGGCGCGATTGCCGCGGCGAGCTGGCTGTTCTGCATCGCCCGGTGAGGGTGGATCGCTGACGATCCACGTCAGGCAAGGAGGCCTGCGAATGCCGCCCGCCTGCGGTTGACCAAACCTTCGTAGACTGCGTTTGGTGAAGAATTGGGACCGACGGCAATGTACCAAGCTCAGAGTGTGATGCGATGCGAGGCGTGATTTCGCATCACGATGGTCACGGGAGATGTTCAGTCACTCTCCGATCTGATGGGTGACGATTTGGTATTAACGGGCCCGCCGGGAACCGTGATGACGAAGGAGAAAGACCTGGAGGCAACCCGGATCCTGATCGTCCAGATCCAGCGGTTCGATCTGTTCGAAACGCGCGTTCATCCGGCCGATACGCTCATTGCCACCACAACCAAGGCAAAGCTCGAAGCTACGTTCGATCAGCATCCAGCTTTAGGTATCTTCGCCTACACGCATGTCTGGCGCGAATGCGATCCGGGCTTGCGTATCGTAGCCGGCCATTGCTCCAGGGTTGAAGACCTCTGATCCCGGCGGTTTCAACGTCCGCTGCTGGTTACCAACGCCGGAAGCATCCGGCTGAGGATCGTGGTCTATGCGACTGCTTTTGCCACCATGTCCGGATGCTGTCCGATGACACGCACATAGGCGATGGCGAAATCCGGCGCGGTCACCCGCGCCTGCTCCCAATCGCGCAGCGTGCCGACCGGAACCCGGAAGCGGCTGGCGAACTCGGACTGCGACAGGCCGAGCCCGGTCCTTGTCTTACGGATCAGGCGTGCGCGCTGGGCACGATCCAGCGCCTCGGCCGTCACGTCGAAATCTTCGGCGTCGCCCGAGTCAGCCGGCAGTGCGATAGGCTCTCTCTTCACCTGTGTTGCTCCTTCTCACCGAGATGAAACGGGGCAGGTCGGCCCTCCAGACAAACACGCCGGTAAACAGCTTCCCCTCAACGATCCCGACCACCTTGAACCTTTCCTCCCCGTCGATCTCACGGATGGAAGCGATAATCAGGTGATCGTCGTCCTCGAAAATGCGGTCGCCGAAGGCCAAGGGAAGCTTGTGCTTCTCGCGGTTGGTCGCGTCCTTGGCAGGATCGAACCGGTCGGATGCCATGACCGCGAGTCATACGGAATTCCCGTATTATCCGCAACCTCGACGATCGATGGACGATCGCTCACCCCTCCGCCTCACACAGCCGCTCCACCGCCTTCACATACGCCTTCGCGTCGAACTTCTTCAGCGAGTTCTCGCTCTGGTAGCGGACCGTGCCGAAGATCGGGCGGCGCTGCCAGGGGCGGTCGTGGAGGCCGTACACCCAGGCGACGTTGGTGAAGGAGTTGGGGTCGCGCCCGTCCAGGAAGTAGCGGTTGTTGAGCCGGAGCGTCCGGGCAAAGCCCTCCTCGGGCGAGGGCGACCATTCCAGGATCTTCTTGCCCCAGTACATGCGCAGCTGGTTGTGCATGTAGCCGGTCTCGCGCATCTCGCGCATCGCGGCGTTCCAATACGGCTCGTGGGTCTCGCCGGCCGCAAGCTGCTCCTCCGAATACGCATGCGGACGCGCATCGTCGGCCTGCTCGGCCAGGGTCTTGCGGGCCCAGTCCGGGACCGCCTTGTCGTAATCGTCGTAGCCCTCCGTGTAGAAGACGTGGTTCATGGCGAGCTCGCGCCGGACGATCAGCTCCTCCAGGTAGGCGCCGCGGTCGTCATCGTCGCCGGCCTTGGCCTCCCGCACCGCCAGGGCGATCTCCACGGAGGAGATCTGGCCGAAATGCAGGAACGGGCTCATGTGCGAGGCAGCGGCCGCCTCCGGCATGTTGCGCCCCGCACCGTAGCCCGCGAACCCGTCCTTCAGGAACGCCTTCAGGCGCTTGCGGGCTTCGGTCTCGCCCCCGGTGAAGCGCTTCACCGGCCCGACCACCCGGTCAAGCGTCATGCCGGCCAGAACCGCCTCCGGATCGGAGACGTCGATCTCGCCCTTGGGCGTCACGGCCTTCGCGGCATGCTTGAGCTTGCGCGGGCGCAGGTCGGCGATGAACGGGTCCCAGAGCCGGTTCAGCTTCGGCCGCAGCGTCCGGGCGGCGTATTCATGCTTGTTCGACGCGGTCTCGACAGGCACCACCACGTCGCCCTCGACCTGGACGATGCGCGTCTTCACGGCCTTCGTGATCTCCCGGTACCAGCCCTTCTGGATGGCAAGGTAGCCCCGGTCGAGGATCAACAGCGCGGCCTCCTCGGCGAGGTCGATGGCGATCTTCGCCGGCGAGCACTTGCGCATCACGAAGCCGACGCCGCGCTTCTCCAGCCCCGCCTTCGCATCCGCGAGACCCTGGAGCAGGAAGGCGTAGTGCCGGGCATTGGCCTCCGGGAATCCGCTCGCGCCGTCGAGCAGGCCGAAGCAAGCGACCACCGGCAGATCGAGGCGGTTCGCCTCCTCGATGGCGAGTTCGAGCGCCGGATTGAATGTCGCCCGGTTGGCCTGCTGCAGGAGATACAGGACATACCGTCCGTCCTTCCGCGGCTCGACATCGTTGAGAACCCGGATCCGCTCACCCTGGATCGCCATATCCGCACGCATTCCTTGCACCAGATCCGACAAAGACTTGGCCGGAAAGCTAGAGCGGGTATCGAATTCGTCCGGCCGGAGGCCCGTTATGAAATGCCGCAGTGAAATCGTCAGCCGGCAATGGAACCGCCACGACGAAATCCCGGCTCCTTAAGGGTTTACGGTCGGTTTTTCGGGTCCATCGCGCGGGAGATCTGTCCTGTGGGGCATCGGCAGCGCTGCGACATTTTCGACACAGCGCCCCGGCGATCCTTTTGGCGGCGCGAAAAAGGGCGCCGTTCCCGTCCCGACGGGCTTGTAATTTTTCCCAGCGCGCGCAGATTGTGCAGCGCGGGATGGCGATGGCGTCGCCGTCCCGCTGCCCTTCTTGGGCGTTTCCTCCCTAGACTTCGGGCCGCTCCTTCGGGAGTGGCCTTTTTTCTGTCCGCTCCGATCTGTCACCGCGTCGGCGCCGTAGCGCTGGCACCGGGCCGCGCGGGACGCCATGCTGGTGCCGAGCGCCGGGACAGGCGCCGGGAGGACACGCCATGAGGGTTCTTTCCACCGCGCTGCCGGCGCTCGCTTGCCTGCTCGCCCTCGCGGGCCCTGCCGCCGCCGCGGAGGCTCCACGCTTCGAGGTCGACCCATCCTGGCCGAAGCCCCTGCCGAACGACTGGATCCTCGGCCAGGCCTCCGGCGTCGCCGTGGATGCGCAGGACCATGTCTGGGTGGTCCAGCGGCCGCGCACGCTCACCGACGACGAGAAGGCCGCGAGCCTCGATCCGCCGCGTAGCAAGTGCTGCAAGCCCGCGCCGCCGGTGCTCGAATTCGCCCAGGACGGGACCCTGCTGCGCAGCTGGGGTGGCCCGGGTGAGGGCTACGACTGGCCGACCAACGAGCACGGCATCCAGATCGACGAGAAGGGTTTCGTCTGGATCGCCGGCAACGGCGACCAGGACGGCCAGCTCCTGAAATTCACCCCCGACGGCAAGTTCGTCCTGCAGATCGGCAAGTCCGGCCCGCAGACCGACAGCCGCGACACCAGCCGCCTGGGCAAGCCGGCCAATGTCGATTTCGACGGGGCGGCGAACGAGGTCTACGTGGCGGACGGCTACTACAACCACCGCATCATCGTGTTCGACCGGGACACCGGGGCTTTCAAGCGGATGTGGGGCGCCTACGGCAAGCCGCCCACCGACGACAAGCTCGGCCCCTACGACCCGGCTGCCGCCCCGCGCCAGCAATTCGCCAACCCGGTCCATTGCGTGCGCATCGCCCATGACGGGCTGGTCTATGTCTGCGACCGCACCAACAACCGGATCCAGGTGTTCCGGAAGGACGGCAGCTTCGTGAAGGAGTTCGTCGTGGAGAAGAACACCCGGGCCAACGGCTCGGTCTGGGAGCTGGCCCTGTGGCCGGACGCCGACGAGACCTACCTGCTCAACGCCGACGGGGCCAACAACGAGGTCCGCACCCTCGAGCGCGCCACCGGCGCGACGGTCGGCGCCTTCGGCCGGAACGGTCGCATGGCGGGCCAGTTTCACTGGGTCCACAACCTTGCAGTCGATTCGAAGGGCAACGTGTTCACCACGGAGGTCGACACCGGCAAGCGGGCGCAGAAGTTCTTGGCGGTGGGGAGTTTCGTGCTGCGCAAGCGGGTGCCGTGAGGGCGGATCGGCCGGAGGATGCACCCGCACGGCGCATCCTCGTTCTGGGTGGTACCGGCACGATCGGCCGCGCGACGGTGCGTGCGCTGGCGGCGCGCGGTCACGCGGTCGTCTGCCTCGTCAGGCGCCGCGACCCGTCAGGGCCGGCGGATCCCCCCGCCCTGCCCGCGGGCGCCACCGCACGGGTCGCGGACGTGACCGATCCGGCCTCGCTCGCCCGCGACGGCCTCCGCGGCGAGCCGTTCGACGTCCTGATCTCGTGTCTCGCCTCGCGCACCGGCTTGCCCGACGATGCCTGGGCGATCGATTATCAGGCGCATGTGAACGCGCTGGAGGCCGCCAGGGCGGCCGGCGTCACGCATGTCATCCTGCTCTCGGCGATCTGCGTGCAGAAGCCGGTCCTCGCCTTCCAGCACGCCAAGCTGGCGTTCGAGCGGGTGCTGATCGAGTCGGGCCTCGCCTACACGATCGTGCGGCCCACGGCCTTCTTCAAATCGCTCTCGGGGCAGATCGATCGGGTGCGGCGCGGCAAGCCGTTCCTGATCTTCGGCGACGGGCTGCTGACCGCCTCCAGGCCGATCAGCGACGACGACCTGGGCCGCTACCTCGCGGACTGCATCGACCATGAGGACCGGCGCAATCGCATCCTCCCGATCGGGGGGCCGGGCGAGGCGATCACCCCGAAGGCGCAGGGCGAGCACCTGTTCGCCCTGCTGGGGCGCGCGCCGCGCTTCCGGCACGTGCCGGTGGCGCTGCTGGACGGGATCATCGCCGTTCTGTCCATCCTCGGGCGGCTAGTCCCGGCCCTGGCGGCCAAGGCCGAGCTCGCGCGCATCGGGCGCTATTACGCCACGGAGTCGATGCTCGTCCTGGATCCGACCACGGGCCGCTACGATGCCCGCGCCACGCCCTCGACAGGCTCTGACACGCTGTTCGCTTATTACGCGCGCGTGGTCCGAGGCGAGGCCGTCGCCGAGCGCGGCGACCACGCCGTGTTCTGACGGCACGGGTATCGGACGTCTCAGGGATTGCTCGACCCGTCCTTCCGACCCTCGACCTCGTCCTAAGGTGCCCGCTCCAGCCGGCCTCGAAGGAGCGCGCCAGGCCCCCTCTCCCGGGCGGGCTAGCGGATTCACACTTCAAAAAGCTCTGCCGCAAGCCTCTGAAACACAACGCGTTTCCCCTCCCCCTTGCGGGGAAGGGTCAGGGGTGGGGGTGGTGCAGGATCGAGCCTAACGGTGCCTTCTGCACCACCCCCACCTCCAACTCCTCCCCGCAAGGGGGAGGAGAGTGGGTCGCGCTTTCCGCAAGCCATTGTGTGAATATCGTAGCCCGCACGGGCTAGCGGATTCACACATCAAGATAGTTCTCGCGCAAGCCTCTGAAACACAACGCATTTCCCCTCCCCCTTGCGGGGAGGGGTCAGGGGTGGGGGTGGTGCAGGATAAGGCGCAGTGGTGCCTTCTGAGCGACCCCCACCTCCAACACCTCCCCGCAAGGGGGAGGAGAGCGCGCCGCGCTTTCCGCAAGCCATTGTGTGAACATCGTAGCCCACGGGAGAGGGGACCTGCGCCTCGTCCTGGCCTGCAAGCCCGTCCGTCGATCGAACGACCCTCAGTCCGCCAGATCGAGGGAAAAGATTCGGATCTCCATCAGGCGGGATCGTCTCTCATTCCCCGTCAGCGCGTCGCGCTCGCCCCCGCCCGGCTCGCCGCCAGCGCCGCCGCCATGCCGGCCGCCGCGTAGAGGTTGATCCGGGAATAGACCCCGAATTCGGAGCCGTCGTCGAGGAAGCCGCCGCCCGGGCCCTGCGTCTCGGTCAGGATGGCATTGGCCTCGTCGAGCGTGAGCGACGGGAAGGCCGCGGTCAGCAGATGGCCGGCCTCCGGGGCGATTGTGGCGACATCCTCCCGGGTGTTGGCGGTTGCGTCATGGACCACCGGCAACCCGTAGGTCTGGGTCGCCTCGTAGAAGGCGGCGTTGGCGGCTTCGTCCTTGAACCGGCCGGTGTCCCGCGCCGCGCAGGCCGCCACCGTGCCGCCGCAGCCGGCCGTGAGAGCCTCGGCCATCGCTGCGCGGGCCTCCGTCAGGAGGGCTTGGTAATCGGTCACACCGACGTGCTTGTCCGCGTCCGTCGCGTTCGTGTCGATCACGGCGGGGTTCTTCCGGATCTGGCCGACATAGGCCGGGTCGTTGGCGAGCAGATGCGCCACCGCGTGGAGCGAGGTCGTGCGCCCGCCGATCACGTCCATGGCGTAATGCGCCCCGACGATGATCCGGTCGTTGCCGTATTCGGCGGCCCGCGCGATCATCTGCTGGTAGCGCTCCGGCACCAGCAGGGCGAGGATCAGCGACTCGGTGTAGCCGTAGGTCGTGTGGCCGCTGGGATAGGACGGGCTGTCGACGAGATCCTGCTTCGGGCCGCGCAGCCAGTCGAGGGAATGGGACGCCGCGCCGAAATAATCCTCGCCCCGGTAGGCCCGGAGCGCCGGCAGCGTCTGGAACGGCCGGGAGTTGCCGAACCGGTCGGCCCCCGGGCTGCGCGCCGGCCGGCCATAGGCCTTGCCGAACACGTCGGTGACGGTGCCGTCCGTCAGCAGGGAAGCGGCCTCGGCCGAGACCGGGTTCTTGCCGTTGGTGGTGCCGTTGGCGAAGAAGAACTTGCCGGCATTCGAATCCGACTTGGTGACGTTGTTGGTGTAGCCGATCAGGTCCGCCACCGTCGGCGCCACGCTGGTGAAGGCCTTGTAGTCGCTGTAGCGCGCCCGGGCCTGATAGGCGGTGGCGAGCGTCGTGCCGAGGCCGTCGGCGAGCCCGGTGGCGTTGCCGTCGGTGATGAAGCAGTCCCGCAGGGCGAGTTGCTGCTGCTCGGGAAACGGCAGCAGAACCGGCTGCTTGAGCGTGCCGGCCTGGATATCGCCGGTCACCCGCAGGTTGGCGTCCAGCGCGGCCCTACCCGCGGGGCTCCCTTGCAGTCGGGCCACCGGCGCCAGGCCGCGCAGGGCGGTGAGGTTGGCGGGCGATTGCGCCAGCGCCTGGAGCGGCAGCACCGTCCCGAGCAGCGCCAGGCCGAGTCTCATGGTCCCGATCATGCCGTCTCCTTCCCTGGTCGATGCGCGCCCGGCTGGCACCGCCAAAGGCCGGGTTCCTAAAGGGCTCAGCCCTTTGGCGGGGTATCGGGGCAGAGCCCCGATGACGGAAGAGGTCGGCCCTCCACCCGCAAAAGGTCGTCGACCTTTTGAAACCGGGATTTCACGACTTCGCTATCCCCGCGCCCGGGCCCGGATCATGAAGTTGTCGTAGGTGTATTCGGCCACCTGGAACCAGAGATACTCCTCGTTCCGGAAGGTGCGCATCGCCTCGTAGACGCGGCGGAAATCCGCGTTCTTGGCGGCGATCTCGGCATAGACGTCATTGGCGTTCTTGAGCGCGCCCTCCATCACGTCCTGCGGGAACGGCCGTAGCTGGGCACCGCCGGCGACCAGACGGCGCAGGGCCTGCGGATTGCGCGCATCGTACTTGGCCTGGACCTCGGCGCCGACCTCGGCGGCCGCTGCGCGCAGGATCGCCTGGTAGGTTTTGGGCAGCGCCTTCCACGTCTCGGCATTGAACCAGAAGTGCAGCATGGCGCCGCCCTCCCAGAAGCCGGGATAATGGTAGACCGGCGCCACCTTCTGCAGGCCGAGCCGCTCGTCGTCGTAGGGGCCGATCCACTCGGCCGCGTCGAGCTTCTTCGATTCCAGCGCCTGGTAGATCTCGGGGCCGGGGGTGGATTGCGGCTGGACGCCGAACTTGGCGAGCACCTGGCCGCCCATGCCGCCGATGCGGAACTTCAGGCCCTGGAGATCGGCGAGGCTCTTGATCTCGCGCCGGAACCAGCCGCCCATCTGCGCGCCGGTATTGCCCCCCGGCAGGCAGACCAGACCGGATTTGGCGAAAACTTCGGCGAACAGCTCGGCGGCGCCCCCAGCCTGCCACCAGGCGGCGGCGCCCCGTGCGTTGAGGCCGAACGGGATCGCGGTGGCGAGCGCGAAGGTCGGGTCCTTGGCCTGGCCGAGGGTCGCCGGGCCATGACCCATCTCCACGGTGCCGGCCGACACGGCGTCGAGCAGAGTCTCGGCCGGGACCGGCTCACCGGGGCCGAGCACCTGGATCTGGAAGCGGCCGTCGGTGGCTTCGGCGACGATCCGGCTCAACGCCTCGGGGGCGCCGAACAGGATGTCGAGATTCTTGGCGTAGGCCGAGGACAGGCGCCAGCGCAGCTCGGGGGCGCCCTGCGCCAGGGCGGGCGCGGCCAGCGGCCCGGCGATCGCCGCGCCGAGGCCGGCTGTGAGGATCGTGCGGCGGCGCGGTCCACCGACAGGAGATTGCGCGCTCTGAGGCTCGTCCAACGGCATCTCGTCTCAGCGTGTCCACATCCGGCCGGCGGGGGATCGGCGCGCAGGTAGCACGTCCGCTTGCGTTCTCGAAACGCGAGTGCCTCGACGCCGTCGCGCCTCGAAACTGCGCGACGCCCATGATACGCGCCCGGCCATGCGATCCGAGCCTGAAGTCACCCTGCATACCGTCTGCGGCCTGGAGGAGCTGGCCGGCCACGGCACGCGCGGGGTCAGCCACGTCCTGTCCCTGCTCGACCCCGGCACCCCCGAGCCGGAGGCGTTCGGCACCTTCGGCGCCCATGCCCGCACGACCCTGCATTTCCACGACTGCCTCGGCCCCGGCGAGGGCCTCGTGCCGCCCGAGCCCGAGCATGTCGCGGCGATCCTCGGCTTCGGTCGCAACCTCGATGGCGCCGGCCATCTGCTGGTCCATTGCCATTACGGCCTGTCGCGCTCCACGGCGGCGCTGCTGATGCTGTTCGCCCAGGCCGCGCCGGAGAGTCCGGCCGAGGCCCTGGTGGCCCGCCTTCACGCCCTGCGCGAGCCGGCCTGGCCCAACGCCCGGATGATCGGCTTCGCGGATGCGATGCTCGGTCGCGAGGGCCGGCTCAGCGAGGCGGTCCGCCAGCTCCACGGAGTCCAGTTGCGGGTCCGGCCGCACCTCGCCGAGCTGCTGCGCGGGCTGGGACGCGGCCTGGAGGTCGACGCCGCCGAGCGGGGGTAGGCGGCGTCAGGAGAGCGCCAGGGCTCGGCGGTCACTTCCCCGCAGGGGTAAAGCTCCCGTCCTTCCAGACATAGAGGACGTAGCCCTGGGCGGTGACGTCGCCCTTGGAATCGAACCCGACCGTGCCGAGCACGAGGTCGAACCGCTCCGTATGGAGCGCCTGGGCGATCGGCTTCGGGTCGGCCGAATGCGCGAAATTACCCGCCGCGACCAACGCCTGCATCGCCGCGTAGCCGTAGATCGTCGAACCGGTGGGATCGATGCCCTCGGCCTTGAACGCCTTCACGACGCTGGCGGCGGCAGGCTGCCGGCTCGGATCGAGGTAGAAGGTCATCAGCACGCCGTTGCTCGCCGGCCCGGCGATCTTGGCGAAGTCCGGCGTGGCGATGGCCGAGGTGCCGAACCATTGCGGGCGATAGCCGCGATCGGCGGCGATCTTCACGAGGCGGCCCATCTCGGTGGCGTCGCCACCGTAATACACCACCTCGATCCCCGCGTTCTTGAGCCGGTCCACCAGGGCGGCATCGTCCGCGTCGCTCGGTACGAACGACAGGGACAGGGTTTCGTTGATGCCGATCCGGTTGAGGTTGTCCTTGGTGGCCGCCGCCAACGTCCGGGAGGCGGGAGTCGGGTCCTGGATCAGCGCGATCTTGCGGTCGCGGAACCGCTCCGCGAGCACCGCGGCCGACAGGCGGGCCTGATCGTCGTCCCGCCCGCAGACCCGGAAGACGTTCGGCAGCCCCCGGTCGGTCAGCCGGGCCGAGACCGAGGCCGCACTGATCATCACGACGCCGTTCTGGGCGTAGATGTCGGAGGCCGCGATCGAGGCGTTCGAGCAGACATGGCCGACGACGAGGTGCACGTCGGAGCGCACGAAGTGGTTGGCCACCGCGGTGGCGGTGTTCGAGTCGCAGGCGTCGTCCTGGACGTCGAGGGTCACGGGCTGGCCGTCGAGCCCGCCCATGGCGTTGGCGTCCCGGGCCGCGGCCTCGACGCCGCGCAGCACCTGCTCGCCCACGGCGACGTAGGGACCCGAGCGCGGGACCGCCACGCCGACCACGACATCGGCCGAAGCCGGCCCGGCCGACAGGAGCGCGAGACACAGGCTCAAGGGGATCAGCGTGGGCCGGAACAGCCCGCGGGCGGAGACGACGCGTCCGATCTTCATCGGGCTTTTCTAAGCATCCTTACGCGAGGCAGCCACCGACGCGGGCGGCATGCGGCTCCGTACGCGCGCTCCCGCTCCGCACCAAACCGTCGGTAAAGCCCATACGCGAGGACGTTGCGGAACGCGATTGTTTTCCACGGCCGCCGGGAAGTCGTCCCGTCCTTACTTCGCGTAATAGTAAGCGGTCGCGACCGAGGAGACCGGCCCGGTCACGGAGGTGAAGACCGACAGGACCTTCGACACTTCGGTGAACGGCGCGTTCGAGACGTAGATCAGGTCGCGGTTGCGCATGCGGAAGGCCTGGGTGGTGAACAGGCTGTTGGGGTCGCGCATGTTGATCCGGTAGACCACCGGGACCAGCGGCGTGCCGGTGAGCTTCGTGGCCGGGTTCAGGCGGCGCACCACGCTGGCGGGCTCGAACCGGAAGATGAACGTTCCGGCCGGATCGGCGGCGAAGTCCGAGAGGCCGCGCGCCTTGGCGAGAGCCTGGGCGAGCGTGATGCCGTCGG
>NZ_LKKO01000058.1 GCF_001455965.1 Methylobacterium sp. GXS13 | reverse complement strand
CCCCGCTACGCCGCTTGGCTCGGCGCCGCCTTCTCCTCGGCGAACCCCCAGTCCGGCCACGGCGTCGGCGCTCCGAGATCGGCGGTCCCGACGGTGGCGCCGCCCCAGACCCGCAGGCCCGCCGGGGCGTCGCGGTAGGCGCCGAGGTCGAGGGCGACGCCCTCGCGGTCCAGGCGCTCGACGATCCCCCCGGCGAGCGCCGCCACCGCCGCGTCGCCGCGGGCGAGCACGTCCGGGTCGGCGATCACCAGGCAGACGCCGGTGTTCGAGTAGGTCGCGGGGTCGACCGCCAGCGGCGCGATCCACGGGGTCCGGGCGACCCAGTCGTAGATCACCGCTGCGTTGGCGTCGGCCCGGGCGTGGAGCGCCGGCAGGCCGCCGATCCGCACCGCCCAGTCGAGGGTGTCAAGGTAATCCTCCACCGCCAGCATCGAGGGCGTGTTGATCGTGTCGCCCTTGAAGATGCCCTCGATCAGCTTGCCGTCCTTGGCGAGCCGGAACACCTTCGGCAGCGGCCAGGCCGGGACGTGGCTTTCGAGCCGCGCCACCGCCCGGGGCGAGAGGATCAGCATGCCGTGCGCGGCCTCGCCGCCCATCACCTTCTGCCAGGAGAAGGTGACGACATCGAGCTTGTCCCACGCCAGCGGTTGCGCGAAGGCCGCCGAGGTCGCGTCGCAGATCGTCAGGCCGGCGCGGTCGGCGGCGATCCAGTCGCCATTCGGCACCTTCACGCCGGCGGCGGTGCCGTTCCAGGTGAAGACCACGTCGCTGGTCCGGGTGTCGATCGCCGACAGGTCCGGCAGCACGCCGTAGGGCGTCTGGTGGATCCTGGGCGCGATCTTGAGCTGCTTGAGCGCGTCGGTGACCCACTCCTTGCCGAACGCCTCCCAGGCGGCGACCTCCACGGGGCGCGGCCCGAGCAGGGTCCACATCGCCATCTCGACGGCGCCGGTGTCGGAGGCCGGCACGATGCCGATCCGGTAATCGTCGGGCACCTGCAGGACCGACCGGGTCAGGTCGATCGCCCGGCCGAGCTTGGCCTTGCCGATGCTGGAGCGGTGCGACCGGCCGAGCGCGGCATCGGCCAGGGCGGCCGGCGTCCAGCCCGGACGCTTGGCGCAGGGGCCGGACGAGAAATGCGGAACGCGCGGGCGCCTGTCGGGTCGGCTCATCGTCGGATCCATCCTTGCAGATGGGCGCTCCTCGGCGGGGAGGAGTGTCCCGCGCCGGGGATGCGCCCAATCCGGGGCCCTGGCAAGCGCTTGTCCGGTCTATAGTCTTCGGCGCATGGCCAAGGCCGGGACGAGCCGTCCGGCGGTCTGGAACCGTCGATTAATCTTGGGTCGTTAGCCTTAATGCCGTGCCGTGTTGTGTTTGAGGTACGCTGATGTCTTTCCACAGTGCTGCGATAGTGTCGGCTTGGTCGGTTTTACTTATGGTTATCGGTGCGTTAGCGACCCGCCTGGCCCTGGCGGGTCGGCTGCGCCGTCCCGCAGGGCAGCCGCTCCAGCTCGATCCGCTGGATTACGACCTCGACGGACCGGTGATCGACTTGGAGCCGGCCTGATTGGAACCCGCCTGAAGGTCCGGGCGCCGCTCGGCAGTGATCCGCTCGGCCTCCGCCCGTCGCCAGCGGGCAATGGCTCCGTGATTGCCGCCCGACAGCACCTCCGGGATCGGACGGCCCTCCCAGTCCCGGGGCCGGGTGTAGTGGGGATATTCGAGCAGCCCGCCCTCGAAGCTCTCCTCGATGCCGGATTGCGCCTTGCCCATCACCCCGGGCAGGAGCCGCACGCAGGCGTCGAGCACCACCAGGGCGGCGATCTCACCGCCCGACAGCACGTAATCGCCGATCGAGACCTCCTCCAGGCCGCGGCCGGCGATCACCCGCTCGTCCACCCCCTCGAAGCGGCCGCAGACGATCAGCGCCCCCGGCCCGGCCGATAGCTCCCGGACCCGGGCCTGGCTCAGAGGCCGGCCGCGGGGGGACATCAGCAGCCGGGGCCGTGAATCGTCCGGTTCGGTCGCCGCGTCGATGGCGGCGGCGAGCACGTCGCAGCGCAGCACCATGCCGGCGACGCCGCCGGCCGGCGTATCGTCCACCGCCCGGTGGCGGCCGAGCCCGTGCTCGCGGATGTTGCGGGCTTCCAGGCTCCAGTCGCCCCGGGCGAGCGCATCGCCCGACAGGGACACGCCGAGCGGCCCCGGGAACATCTCCGGGTAGAGGGTGAGGATCGTGGCCCGCCAGGGCGTTTCCGCGCGCGTCATGGCGCTTGATCGCGCGCGGGGTGCGGCACGGTCAACGCCCCGGGCACCGTTCGGGCCCATCGAGGGTTGTTGGCGATGATCCGGCGCACGCTTCTCCTAACCGTCCTGCTGGCGGGACCGGCCCTCGCGGCGGCGCCTCTGTCGCCTCCTGGCGCTCCCGCTAATGCGTTCCCAAAGCCCGACCGGCCCGTGGCCGAGATCGTGGCGCCGCAATGGTCCTCGGAGGCCGAGCGCGACAAGGCCGGCGAGTTCGATGCGGTCGCCCGCGGGATGGGTATCGCCCCCGGCGAGACGGTGGCCGATATCGGCGCCGGCAGCGGCTATTACGTGGTGCGGCTGAGTTCTCGGGTCGGGCCCGATGGCAAGGTCCTGGCCGAGGACGTGACTCCCGCCTACCTGGCAAGCCTGGAGCGGCGTGTGAAGGGGCTCGACAACGTCACGGTGGTGCGGGGCGAAGCCCACGATCCGCGCCTGCCCCCGGCCTCGGTCGATGCCGCGATCCTCGTGCACATGTACCACGAGATCGCCCAGCCCTTCGGCCTGCTGCACAACCTCGCCCCGGCAATGCGCCCGGGCGGCCGGATCGGCATCGTCGACGCCGACGACATCCCATCGCGGCACGGCACCCCGCCAGCGCTGCTCCGCTGCGAACTCGCCGCCGCCGGGTACCGGGAGACCGGGTTCCACCTCCTGAGCGGAGGGGCCTACCTAGCGGTGTTCGTCGCGCCTGCGCCGGAGGACCGGCCGCGCCCGGAGACGATCCGCCCGTGCCGGGATGCCGTGACGCCGCGCTGACTGCTTCGGCTGGCGCGGTCAGGATCCTGGCACGCAGCCGGCGTCCTACTGCGATCCGTCCAGATGGGCCGCGAAGCCGCTCAGATCTGGGGTGAGGTCGGGCCGCAGTTCCATGGACGGGATTGCGTAATCCCCACTGTTCTGCCGCC
Organism: Methylobacterium sp. GXS13; assembly: GCF_001455965.1. GTDB lineage: Bacteria > Pseudomonadota > Alphaproteobacteria > Rhizobiales > Beijerinckiaceae > Methylobacterium. The sequence goes on along the minus strand of NZ_LKKO01000058.1, from coordinate 223,000 downwards.
GGTAAGGGACGGGGGGTGTGCTGAACAGGGTGCGCATCCGCGCCCGCAGGCTCTCTGCCGTCGCCGCGAAGGCGCGCTCGCTCAGTCCGTCAGCTCGGTAGACGATAAAGGGCGGGAGCACGTCATAGCCTGGGTAGAACAGCACGCCGTGCTGGATCGGGAACAGGAGATCGTCGATCGGCCCGTTGATCCCCCGGGGGCCGTAATGGCTCTCCCAGCCGCCGGCGGTCACGACCAGCATCGCGCGTTTCCCGGCCAGTGTGCCCTCGCCGTAGCGGTCGCCCCAGCGGGTCTCGCTATGCTCGCCGACGCCGTAGGCGAACCCGTAGGCGTAGACCCGGTCGACCCATCCTTTCAGGATCGCCGGCATTGAGAACCACCAGAGTGGGAACACCAGGATCAGGGCATCCGCCCAGAGCAGCTTAGCCTGTTCGGTGATCACGTCGTCTGTCAGGGTCCCGGTGGCGAACGCCGCGCTGGACGCGGCCGGGACCCGCAGGCGCGCCGCCTCCGGCAGGCTCGGGAAATCGAATCGATCGACCGCACTTTTCCAGCCCGCGGCGTAGAGGTCGGTGACGCGGACTTCGTGTCGGTCCGCCTCCAACTGGTCTACCGCCACGCCGCGCAGCGCGTTCGTCAGCGATGCGGGATCCGGATGGGCTGAGACGACGAGGATCTTCATGAGGCGGTCTCGCTGGGTAAGAGGAGCCGCGAAGCTAGAAGCCCGTTCGACCATCCGGTAGACGGCACGGCGGGATAGGATCGTTCCGCGCAATGGATAGATCGGACGTTACGCTGGAGCGGATGCGCAGCTTCGTCCGCGTGGTCGAGCGCGGCAGCCTGTCGGCGGTGGCGCGCGAGCAAGGCGTTGGGCAATCGACTGTCAGCCGGCACATGGCCGAGCTCGAAGCCGCGCTCGGCGCGACGCTGTTGAACCGGACCACGCGGCGCATCATCCTGACGGACGAGGGAAGGCGCTTTCACGCTGAGGCTCGCACCATCCTGCGGATGGTCGAGGAGGCCACGGACGGCGTCCGGAACGCGGGGGGCGACCTGACCGGCACGGTGCGGGTGTCCTGCACGGCGGCTTTGGGCGTTCGCCATGTCTGCCGGGCGCTGTTCGCGTTCCAGGATCGCTATCCCGGAATCAACGTCGATCTCAGCCTGACCGATGAGCGCATTGATCTCGTGCGTGAGGCGATGGATGTGGCGATCCGGCTCGGCCCGCTGCCGGAGAGCAGCCTGCAGCGCAAGGCCGTTGGCCGCTCGCGCAGGATCCTGGTGGCGTCGCGTCGCTATCTCGCGGATCACGGCCGGCCCGAGAGACCGGACGACCTGTCGCGGCATCCGACGATCCGCATGAGCAATGTCGCCGGCAGCGACACGCTGTGCCTGTACGGGCCGGACGGCACGACAACCCGGGTCCTAGTGGGCGGCCGCCTACTGGTCGATCACGGCTTGGCCGCGGCCGAGACCCTGGCGCAGGGCCGCGGAATTGCGACCGCCCATGTCTGGCTCGTCGACGATCTGCTGGCGGCGGGCGCGATCGACCACGTCCTGCCGGACTACGTGCCCGAGCCCGTTCCGCTCTCAATCCTGGTCGTGCCAGGCCGCATCCGTATCCGGCGCGTTCGCCTGGTGGTTGATGCCCTGGTGGCCGCGCTGACGGAGCTTCCTGGCATTGATGGGCCGTGAGCCGGCCGGGCACACCAGTTCCGGAATAGGGGTTTCAGCCCGGATCGTCGGCAGGCTTCTCGCCCACCGGCGCGAAGAAATCCTCCGGAAGCACCACGGTCACACGCCGCTGCGGGAGGTCCAGGACCGGCACGAACGCTTTGGTGAACGGCAGCAACGCCGTGGCGCCGCCCGCAGCGGGGCGGAGTTCGAGGAGGTCGCCGCCGCCGTAATTCGGCACCGCCACGACCGTGCCGACGACGGTTCCAGCCTCGTCCATCGCGGTGGCACCGACCAGGTCGGCCGCGTAGACCTCGTCGTCATCCTCAGGCTCCGCCAGGCGGTCGCGGGGGATGAACAGGGCGACGCGATTGAGCGTCTCGGCGGCACTCCGGCTGCCGATATCCTTGACCCGGGCGATCAGGATGTCGGGGGAGGAACCGGGGGCGGTGCGTACGCCCGACAGGGTCAGCGTCCGACCGTCGGAGGTCAGGAGCGGCCCGTAGCCGGCAATCGCCAACGGATCGCCGGTGTGGGATTTCAGGCGGATCTCGCCGTTGAGCCCGTGCGCGCGCCCGAACTCGCCCAGGAGGACGAGATTCGCGTCGGGCGGCACGGGCGGCACTGCCGGCTTCGGGGCCGGTGCCTTGGGCGAGGTCGCGGCCTCGGGCGCGATGGCACCGATCGCCGTGCCGACGCGGCCACGGCGACCGCCGTCGCGGGAGAATGAACCTGCGGGGCGGCGCGCCATGGCCAGGCCGCCTTACGCGGCGGCGTCCTCGGCGGGCGCCGCGGCCTTCTCGGCGCGCTTGGTCGCGCGCTCCTTGGCCTTCTCGCCGGGCTCGGCCTTCTGCGGGTTGTTGCGGGTCGGGCGCTTGGCCAGGCCGGCCTGGTCGAGGAAGCGCAGGACCCGGTCGGTCGGCTGCGCGCCCTTCGCGAGCCAGCCCTGGATCTTCTCGGCATCGAGCTGGATCCGGGCCGGATCGTCCTTGGGCTTCATCGGGTCGTAAGCGCCGACCTTATCGATGAAGCGGCCGTCGCGGGGCGCGCGGGCCTCGGCGACGACGATGCGGTAGTACGGGCGCTTCTTGGCGCCGCCACGGGTGAGACGGATCTTCAGGGCCATTGTTTTACGACTTTCTCTGTTCTTCGACCGGCGGCGCATGGTTGGCCGCGATCGTCTGGTGGTGCCGGATGACTTCCTTGACCACGAAGGCCAGGAACTTCTCGGCGAAATCGGGGTCGAGCTTGGCGTCGACCGCGAGCGTGCGGAGCCGGGCGACCTGACGCGCCTCCCGGTCCGGATCGGAAGGGGGGATCCCCTTTCGGGCCTTGAGCTCGCCGACCCGCTGCGTGCAGCGGAAGCGCTCGGCGAGCAGATGGATCAGCGCCGCATCGAAATTGTCGATGCTGTCGCGCAGGCGCGCGAGCTCGGGATCGACCGCTTGGGCGGCGAGGACGCTCATTTCTTCTTCCCCGGCATGAAACCACCGAGGCCGGGCAGCTTCGCGCCGCCGAGGCCGGGAAGCCCTGGCATCTTCGGCATCCCGCCCAAACCGCCTCCGCCCAGGCCCGGCGGCATCGGCGGCAGCTTGCCGCCGAACTGCTTCTCGATCTGCGCGATCTGCTCGGGCGTCGGCTCGGGCATGCCGGGGGGCAGGCCGGGCATTCCGCCGCCCATTCCACCACCCATGCCGCCGCCGCCGAGCCCGAACATCGAGCCGAGCGCCTGCCCGATCCCACGCTTGCCCGAGCCCATCGCCTTCATCATGTCGGCCATGGTCCGGTGCATCTTCAGGAGCTTGTTGATCTCCGAGACATCGACGCCAGAGCCCGCCGCGATGCGCTTCTTGCGGGAGTTCTTCAGCAGATCGGGGTTCTTGCGCTCGTGCGGGGTCATCGACGAGATGATCGCCCGCTGGCGCTTGAACATCTTCTCGTCGAGGTTGGCGCCCTCGACCTGCTTCTTCATCGCGCCCATGCCGGGCAGCATGCCCATCAGGCCGCCGATGCCGCCCATCTTCTCCATCTGGGCGAGCTGCATGGAGAGATCCTCCAGGTCGAACTTGCCCTTGCGCATCTTCTCCGCGGTGCGGAGCGCCTGCTCGTGGTCGATGGTCTCGGCGGCCTTCTCGACCAGGGAGACGATGTCGCCCATGCCGAGGATGCGGTTGGCGACGCGGGCCGGGTGGAACTCCTCAAGGGCATCGACCTTCTCGCCGGTGCCGACGAGCTTGATCGGCTTGCCGGTGACGGCGCGCATCGAGAGCGCCGCGCCGCCTCGGGAATCACCGTCCATGCGGGTGAGCACGATGCCGGAGACGCCGAGACGTTCGTCGAAGGCACGGGCGGTGTTGACCGCGTCCTGGCCGGTGAGCGCGTCGGCGACCAGCAGCACCTCGTGGGGCCGGGTCGCGGCCTTCACTTCGGCCGCCTCGACCATCAGGGCCTCGTCGACCGTGGTACGGCCGGCGGTGTCGAGCATCACCACGTCGAAGCCGCCCAGCCGGGCCGCCTCCATGGCGCGCTTGGCGATCTGCACCGCCGACTGGCCGGCCACGATCGGCAGGCTCTCGACGCCGACCTGCTTGGCCAGCACCGCGAGCTGCTCCATGGCGGCCGGGCGCCGGGTATCGAGCGAGGCGAGCAGCACCTTCCGCTTCTCGCGCTCGGACAGACGCCGGGCGATCTTGGCGGTGGTGGTGGTTTTGCCCGAGCCTTGAAGGCCGACCATCAGGATCGGCACCGGGGCGGGGGCGTTGAGATCGATCACCTCGGCATCGGTGCCGAGCATCGCCACCAGCTCGTCGTTGACGATCTTGACGACCATCTGACCGGGGGTGACCGACTTGAGCACGACGGCGCCGACCGCCTTCTCCTTCACCCGGTCGGTGAAGCCGCGCACAACCTCCAGGGCCACGTCGGCTTCCAGCAGGGCGCGGCGGACCTCGCGCATCGCTGCAGTGACGTCGGCTTCCGTCAGGGCACCCCGGCGGGTGAGCCCCGAGAGGATTCCGGAGAGGCGATCGGACAGGCCTTCGAACATGGTTTTTCGGACCCGCGCTTACTGTTCGAGGCCGGCGCGCTCGACGCGGCGCGCCTGGAGGGCGGCCTCGAAGCTGCGCACGGCGCTCGCGAATTTGTCCCGGCAGTCCGGATCGCAGAAGCCGACGACGGCGCCGTTATAGAGCGTCAGCGAGTCGGCCGAAATCGGCTTGCCCGACCAGGGGCAGGTCTCGTTGATCGCGTCCGCAATGTTCAATGCGGCTTGGGTCACGGCGACTTGGGGCATGCGAAGGCCTCGACCGGCGGATTCCGGCGCGGCGGATCGGCCCAACACAGATCGCGCCCGAGGGCGCGGACGCGCTGTCGGGCGTTGACCTCCGGCCTCAGGGGCCGGTCGGCTTCGTGTCGTGGCGATCAACTACGGATCGGAAGCGCGGGGGTTAGCGGCCGCGGCCGCAAAAGTCAATTTTCGGTGTCCTCGGCTGCAAACCACCTCAGGGTTGAACCCGTCCATTAACTTTTACGGATCGTTAAGCATGTTGGGACTCTGATCGGACAGCACCCGTTCAGGACGACCGCCGATGTCGGAACCCGCCCGCACTTTACCGCCGCACGAGACCGGCAGCCGCATTGCCCCCGGTCCCCTGCGGGATTGGCTCGCGACGATGAAGACCCACAGCCCGGCCGAGCTGCGCGGCCACGATCGGCCGGAAGAGGCTCTGCAGGAAACCAAGGCGGAGACCAAGGCGCCGCGCGGTGCCGAGACGGCGTGGTCGCCCCGGCTCGTGGCGCAGCCCGAAGGGCCGCTGTCGGCCGCCGAGGACGCGGACGTGTCCGAGTTGATGGCCGAGAACCTGATGCTCAAGGCCAAGCTACGGCTGGAGGCCGAGCGTCAGGACGAGCTGCAGGCGATCCTGGCCGAGGAGATTCGGACGCTGCGCGAGCATATCCGCGAGGAGATCGGCTCGATCGAGGATCTGCGCGCCGAGCAGGAGGATGTCCGCGCCGAGCGCGAGGAGTTCCGCAGCGAGCGCGAGCGGTTCCGCCAGGAGCGCGAGCACATGCGCATCGAGCGCGACCGGGCCGTTGCCGAGCGCGACGCGCTGCGGGTCGAACGGCACGCGATCGCGGCGGAGCGCGATGCCCTGCGCGAGGAGCGCGACCTGTGGCGGGCGCGGACCGAGGCCCTGGCCCAGCCGCTGTTCCAGGCTCCGAAGCGCTGAACATTCAAGCTCTTAAAAGCCGAAGGGCCACCCGTGAGGATGGCCCTTCGCATTGCCGAACCGACATGTCCGGCGGAACTGTCCCTAAATCGGGGCTCAGACGCGTCTTAGAACGACGCGCCGGAGGCGACGGTCCAGGTCCGGTAAGCCGAGACTGACGGCTGATGACAATGAGACACTGGATCACCTCCTTTCGTTCGTTGCGGGTGATGCCAAGGTAGGTGGCTCACCGCCGCTTGTGAAGCCCCGCGGCTGCGCCCGTTTGTCCTCCCCGTGCCGGCGCCCGCACCCGTGCTTCCCCGCCCCGGCTGTCGGGCGTATGACCGGCGCTCCGAGGCCAGCCCGAAACCCCTTGACCGCTCCCGTCACGTCCCTGCCGCGTCCCGCTGAAGACGCCGCCCTCGATCCCGAGGCCATGCGCCAGCCGCTCGGCAATGCGTGGTACTGCGTCGGCCAGTCCCGCAGCCTCGGTCGCACCGGGCTTCGCGCCGTGGAGCTGAACGGCGAGCAGATCGTCCTGGGCCGCGCGCCGGACGGAATCCCCTTTGCCCTGCGCGACCGCTGCCCGCATCGCGGCATGGCCCTGTCGAAGGGCCGCTTCGACGGCGACACGCTGATGTGCCCGTTCCACGGCTGGCGCTTCGGCACGGATGGGCGCTGCCGCGATGTGCCGACGCTCTCCGAGCATGATGCCGCCGATTTCTCACGCATCCAAGTTCAGCGCTTCCCGGTCTGCGAGAGCGCCGGGTTCCTGTGGGTGAACCCGCATCTCGGCCCCGCCTCCGGCGCGGTGCCGGCGGTGCCGGAACTGGATTTCGAGCCGGCCGGGTCTCTGGTCGTCGAACTGGTGGTCGAGGCCTCCTACGACCTCACCACCTTGAGCCTGGTCGATCCCGGGCACGTCGCCTTCGTGCATGACAGCTGGTGGTTCCGCCCGTCGAAGCAGCTGCGCGAAAAGGTGAAGACGTTTCAGCCGGTGCCGCACGGCTTCGTCATGACCAGCCACGCCACCACGACCAGCTCACCGGTCTACCGCCTGCTCGGCGGCGTGCCGGAGGTCGAGATCGAATTCCGGCTCCCCGGCGTCCGCCTGGAGCGCATCCGCGCCGGCGAGAAGCGCGTGGCCAATTACACCTTCGCGACGCCGCTCACGCCGGACCGCACGCTGCTCACCAACGCCCTCTACTGGAGCATGCCGGCGCTGAATCTGCTCAAGCCCGTCGCCCGGCCGCTGATGCGGCAGTTCCTGACCCAGGACCAGCAGGTGCTCCAGCACGCCCAGGACGGCCTGGACCGCAAGCCGACCATGGTGCTGTTCGGCCAGGGCGACCTGCCCTCGCAATGGTATTTCCGCCTCAAGCGCGAGGCCCTGGAATCGGCCCGGGCGGGTCGTGCGTTCGTGAACCCGCTGGAACAGCGCGAGCTGCGCTGGCGCTCCTGATTTGTAGGAAAGTTATAGATAACTATTCGAGGCGATTAACGCATCATTAACTATAATTGCGCACTCATGTTATGGAATTATTTCCCTCGAGACGCTGCGCGCCGATGCCTCGCTTCTTCATCGACCTCCATGACGGCTCCCAGCCGGTCCGCGACGAGGTCGGCTTCGACCTGCCGGATCTGCCCGCCGCTCGCGCCAAGGTGACCCGGATCATGTCGGCGATCGCCCGCGACATGCTGCCCGACGTCGAGCGCCAGGATTATGTCGCCAGCGTGCGCGACGCGGTCGGCAAGGTGGTGTTCCGCGCGCGCCTGTCGCTCGCCGCGGAAGCGGTCGAGTGAGGCAAAGACGACCCTGAGGCTCCCCGTCGCGGCCGAAGGAGCTTGACCACGGCGCCTTGCCGGCCATGTCCTCTCCATGAAACGGCGCAGCCTGCTCACGGTCGCGAGTGCGGCCACGGTCATGACGCTCGGCGGCGTGGGCTATGCCGCTCACCGGCGGGGCAAGAACCCGTATTATCGCGGATCGAAATCCGATCATTTCGATGGGCTGCGATTCTTCCTGCCGGACCAGGCCACCGACAAGTCGCTGCCGGACGTGCTGCGCTGGCAGGCCAAGCGGCAGCGCGAGCCCTGGCCCAAGAGCTACCCCAGCCCGTTCCCCGCGGACCGTCCGCCCGAACGCAGCGGATCGCTGCGCGTCGTGCTGATCGGCCATGCGAGCTATCTCGTGCAGGTCGCTGGCCGCAACATCCTGATCGATCCGGTTTTCGCCAAGCGTGCCAGCCCGCTGCGCTTCGCCGGACCGAAGCGGGTCAATCCGCCAGGGATCGCGTTCGGTGATCTGCCCCCGATCGACGTGGTCCTGATCACCCACAACCATTACGACCATCTCGATGGGCCGAGCCTCGCCCGGATCTGGCAGGCCCACCAGCCGCTGATCGTGGCGCCGCTGGGCAACGACACGATCCTGCGCAACTTCGACGACACGATGCATGTCGAAACCCGCGACTGGGGCGAATCGGTCGATCTCGGCGACGGACTGGCCGTCCACCTGACCCCCGCCAACCACTGGTCCGCCCGCGGCGTGCAGGACCGGCGCATGGCCCTGTGGTGCGCCTTCGTGCTCACCGCGGCCCAGGGGGTCCACTACCATGTCGGCGATACCGGCTTCGGCGACGGCGGCCTGTTTCGCGACATCCGCGCCCGGTTCGGAGCCCCGCGCCTGGCGACGCTGCCGATCGGTGCCTACGAGCCGCGCTGGTTCATGCAGGCCCAGCACGTCAATCCGGCCGAGGCCGTGGAGGCGTTCGCGCTCCTCGGGGCCGAGCAGGCGCTCGGCCACCATTGGGGCACCTTCCAGCTCACCGACGAGGGCATCGAGCGCCCCGTCGAGGCGCTGGCCGCGGCGCTGGAGGCGCAGGGCATCGCCCCAGAGCGGTTCCTGGCCCTGCGGCCGGGGCAGGTCTGGGCGGCCTGAGGGTCGGAATACCGGCGGCAGCCGCGTTGGGCACGATGCATGCAAGATGCCGTATGCGGCCCCCAAGCGGTGCTCTCGACGGAGGGGGCGACGCCGATTGGCCGCGCGTCCCCTCCTGCCGAGAGACACGATGGACCCGATCAAGCCGACACGCCGCGCGCTCATGGCCGGGGGCGCCGCCCTGGCGGTGTTGGGTACGGCGGGCCGGGCTGGCGCGCAGGGCGCAGCCGCCGGTAGCCTGACCTACGGCATCTCGATGACCGACCTGCCGCTCACCACCGGCCAGCCGGACCGGGGCGCCGGCGGCTACCAGTTCACCGGCCTGACGCTCTACGATCCCCTAGTGGCCTGGGATCTCGGGATCGCCGATCGGCCCGGCACGATGATCCCCGGCCTCGCCACCGCCTGGGAGGTCGACAAGGCCGATCCCAAGATCTGGATCTTCCACCTGCGCGAGGGCGTGACATTCCATGACGGCTCGGCCTTCGATGCCGATGCGGTGATCTGGAACTTCGACAAGGTTCTCAACAAGGAGGCGCCGCATTTCGACCAGCGGCAGGCCGCCCAGGTCCGTCCGCGGCTGCCGGGTGTCGCGAGCTATCGGAAGCTCGACGCCAAGACCGTCCAGGTGACCACCAAGAACCCCGACAGCCTGTTCCCCTACCAGATGCTGTGGTTCCTGATCTCTTCGCCCGCGCAATACGAGGCGGTCGGGCGCGACTGGGCCAAGTTCGCGTTCCAGCCCTCGGGCACCGGGCCGTTCAAGATGGGCCAGCTGGTCCCCCGGGTCCGCCTCGAGCTGCTGCCGAATGCCGGCTACTGGAACCCGAAGCGCGTGCCGAAGCTCTCCAAGCTGACCCTGACCTGCGTGCCCGAGGACCTCGCCCGGGTGAACGCGCTGCTCTCCGGCAACGTCGACCTGATCGAGGCGCCGGCCCCCGACGCGGTTCCGCGCCTCAAGGCATCCGGCATGCGCGTCGTCGGCAACGACACGCCGCATGTCTGGAACTACCACCTGTCGATGCTGGAGGGCTCGCCCTGGCGCGATCTGCGCCTGCGCAAGGCCGCCAACCTCGCCATCGACCGCGAGGGCGTCGTCCAGTTGCTCGGCGGCCTCGCCCAGCCGGCGGTCGGCCAGATGCAGACGTCGAGCCCCTGGTTCGGCAAGCCCAGCTTCCAGATCAAGACCGACGTCGATCAGGCCCGCAAGCTCGTTCAGGAGGCCGGCTTCTCGGTCCAGAACCCGGTGAAGGCCACGATCATGATCCCCACCGGCGGCACCGGGCAGATGCTGTCGCTGCCGATCAACGAGTTCATCCAGCAGAGCTGGGCCGAGATCGGCATCCAGGTCGAGTTCAAGACGGTGGAACTGGAGGTCGCCTACACGGCCTGGCGCCAGGGCGCGGCCGATCCGAGCCTCAAGGGCATCACCGCCGGCAACATCGCCTACGTCACCTCGGACCCGTTCTACGCGATCCTCCGCTTCTACGATTCGAAGCAGATCGCCCCGGGCGGCGTGAACTGGAGCCACTACCGCAATCCCGAGGTGGATGCCCTCTGCGACAAGGTGAAGGCGAGCCTGGACCCGGATGAGCAGAACAAGCTCCTCGCCCGCATCCACGAAATCGTCGTCGATGACGCGGTGCAGGTCTGGGTGGTGCACGATACCAATCCGCACGCATTGTCGCCGCGGGTAAAGAACTATGTCCAGGCACAGCACTGGTTTCAGGACTTGTCGACCTTGGCCTGAGGCCGGTCTGATCCACGCTGTGCGTCGGGGAAAGCCTGGGGCGAATCGGGAACGATCCTCACGAGACTGTGTTGGGCCTCCAACGCACGAAGGAGTGTCCCATGAAGACCCTGCTCGCCGGCGCCATCTTGGCCGCCTCCCTCGCGACCGTCGTTCCGGCCTCGGCCCAGCGCATCGATATCGGACCCGACGGCCCCAGCGTCGATCTTCGCTCCCGCGGTCAGCGGGAGCGTGACTTCCGGCGCGAGGAATATCGCCGGGACCGCGATCGCGCCGACGACGATGACCGGATGTATCGCCGCCAACGCTTCGAGGATGATCGCCCGGCCGTCCGTCGCGGCTATGGCTACTGAGCCGGCCTGCCGACAACGTAGTGTGATCTGATGATCGTAAGAGGGGTCGGCCTTTGCCGGCCCCTTTTTCACGTTTGTGCTTCTCTGGGTGCAGCGTTGCCCAGCCAATTTCGCACTTGCGGCAAAGCCAGGGCGAGACTAGGAAGATCACGCATCATGTTTCGGGAGCATTTGGCAATGGCACTTCGTTTCATCAGTGGTTTCGCGGCGGTCGCATTCGCCGTCTCCGGTCTCGCCGTCCCCGCCGCCCTGGCCAAGCCGGTGAGCGGCGCCAGCGCCGTCAAGATGATCGACACCGACAACGACGGCACCGTCGACCTCAAGGAAGTGGAGGCCGTCGCCTCGGCAACCTTCGATCGTCTGGAGAAGGATTCCGACGGCACCCTCGACGCCAAGGAACTGAAGGGCCGTCTGAGCAAGGCTGGCCTGAAGCAGGCCGATCCGGATAGCGACGGCACCATCGACAAGAAGGAATACCTCGCTGCCGTCGCCGACCGCTTCAAGGCGGCCGACCCGGATGGTGACGGCACCCTCGACGCCAAGGAGCTGAACTCCAAGGCCGGCAAGGCGCTGCTTGCCCTGATCAAGTAACGGTTCGTTAGCGCTCGTCGCACGGACTGAGAATATCGACGCCCTCGCGGATATCTTCGCGGGGGCGTTCTTGCGTTTCAGGACCGAATGCCGGGCCTGGCGGCGCGATACGGCTCGATATGCTTCTGCACCCTTTGGTTGTAGCTCGTTTGTCTCGAAGGTAATGTCCGGCTCAGCGTCGCAGGGAAAAACCCGGAGCAAGCGCGATATAATTCCCTCATGCCTCGAAGATGTGCAGGTAAGTGGTTGACGGACCGCAACCTGTAGGTGCAGTTTGGGGATGGTTGGGGGACCGGACCATGCGTAACGACACGCCCGAAGACGCAACAAGTTTGGAATTGCTCGCGGAGATGCGGGCGATGATCGACGCCGCGCGTCACGTCATCGAAGTCTCGCAGACGGCATGCGCTCGGCCCGCCGGCGAAGAGGCGGCTCTACAGGAGCCGCACGCCGTGGACCTTCAGATCGAGTCGTCGGACCTGCTCGGAGATATCAGCGACAACCTGCTCATCGCCTATCACCTCGCCAAGCACGATGGCGATCCAACGACCGTGGCGCTGATCGAGAAGGTCTTGTTCCACGTCGGGCGTCGGCTTGCGAGCGGGATGTCGCCGGCCGATGTCGGCATTCCCTGCCACTAGGATCACGTTCGGAGCGGTGATTGTCCGCGGGGGCCTGAACGCTCAGGCATGGGCCGCCTTGCAGCGGTCCAGGAAGGCGCGCAGGTAGCTGCCGACTGCATCGGCGCGCTCGATGGCAAGGAGATGCGCTGCCCGGGGGAGCACAACCAGCTCGGCTTGGGCGATGCCGGCGCAAATCTCTTCCGCCATGGCCGGAGGTGTCGATGGGTCGTCGCGTCCAGCCATGACCAGGGTCGGTGCCGCGATGCGCGACAAAGCCGGCCGCAGGTCCATTCGGCCGATCGCCTCGCAACAGACCGCGTAGCCGGTCCGGTCGCAGGTGACGAAGCGCTCGCGCACGATCTGCATGGCCTCGGGTGCGCACTCCGCGAAAGCCGCCGTAAACCAGCGCGCCAGGGTCGCGTCCGCAAGAGCCCCGGTTCCTTGCGACCGTGCCGTGGCCGCGCGCTCGTTCCACATCTGCGGGCTCGGCAGATGAGCCGCCGTCGCCATCAGGGTCACGCTCGGGATACGCTCCGGTTCGGCGCTCGCCAGGGCCTGCACAGTCATGCCGCCCAACGAGAGCCCGACCAGATGGGCACGGTCGATCCCGAGGGCGTCAAGCAGTCCGGTGAGGTCGCCCGCCAGATCCGCGATCTCGGTGGGCCGGTCGCGCGTTTCCGAACCGCCATGACCGCGCGTGTCGTAGCGAAGGGTCCGGAAGCGTCCGGCCAACATCGGCAACACCGCGTCCCACATCTCCAGCGTCGCGCCCAGCGAGTTCGAGAAGGCCACTACGGGGGCGCCCTCCGGGCCTTCGAGGCGGTAGCGGAGCTCAAGCCCCCGGATGGCGATCTGCGGCATCAAGCGTCTCCGTGTTCGGCTGTGCGATTCATCTTCGCAGATAGGTCCGGATGGACCGTCTGATCAGCGCCGCCGCGCAGTGTGACGGCGAATCAGACAGATCGTGGCCGCGACAGCCCAGGCGGTGAGGGTCGGCGCCAGCCATTGCTGGAGGTTCGGCAGCGACCAGCCATACAGGAACTCGGCACCCAGATGCGCTTGAACGGCGTCCCAGCCGGCATGCTTGTTGTCATGCTCGCGCTGTCCGGCCTCGCGGCCAAAATAGTAGGTCGAGACCACCAAGGCCGCGGTCGCCTCGGGCCGGGGGATGCGCAGCCAGCGCATGGCGGTGGCGACCCCGGCGGTCTCTGGCAGGGCTGTGAGGGCGTGGCTCGCCGCGGGGTTGGCGATCATGAAGTCGAGAAGCGCGTCGAGCATCTCGAGCGCTTACTCGATCCGGCCTCGGCGCTGTACGCATCCGATCGACCGCCGCTGGGTTGGTTCCGTGCAGAGCGGAGCGGGACCATGGCTGAACCGTACAATCTCGAGCGTTTCGTCGCCGCGCAGGAGGGTGTTCATGAGCGGGCGCTTGCCGAGCTTCGGGCCGGAGAGAAACGCAGTCATTGGATGTGGTTCATCTTCCCGCAGATCGCCGGCCTGGGCTTCAGCCCGATGGCGCAGCGCTATGCCATCGGTTCCCTCGACGAGGCCAGGGCATACCTCGCTCATCCCGTGCTCGGCGACCGCCTGCGCGCCTGTACGGCGGCGGTGAACGGCGTCACCGGCCGCTCGGCGCACGTGCTCTTCGGTTCGCCCGACGACGTGAAATTCCGCTCGAGCATGACGCTGTTCACGCGCGCCGCGCCGCAGGAGCCGCTCTTCGCCGCGGCGATGGTGCGATATTTTGACGGCGAGCCCGATCCGCTGACGCTCGCCAAGCTCGGCGCGAACTAGAGGGTCACCGCCCCCACAGGCCGACGCGCTCGGCCCGAGCCTGCTCCTCGGCGCCGAGCAGGTCCGGGGGCGCATCCTCTGCGGCACGCGCGCCGCCCGCCGTGAGGATCAAGGCGGCGAGGTCGTCGCCCTCGATCCGGCAGCGGCCCGTGGCGCCGTCCGAGACGGTACAGACCACCTCGCGGCGGCGCAGGTAGTTCGCAAGCTGGCGGGCGAGGTGGCCGCGCTCGCCGACGACGCCGAGCAGGCGTACGGTCCGCCCGCGCAGCGAGAGGGTTCCGGTATCGATCACCTCGGGCACGCCCCGGATTTCGGCGGATGCCACCGGGGTCGACGGCGGCGCCGCGGCGGCGCCCGGCGCCGGCTCGGCCCGTTCCGCCGAGGGGCGCGGTCGGCCCTTGGCCAGCTGGGCGGAGGCGCGCTGGACGAAATCGTGGAAGATGCCGGCCGGCATCTCGCCGCCGAACATCCGGTTCATCGGGCTGTCGTCGTCGTTGCCGATCCAGACCCCGACCACGAGCTCCGGGGTCATGCCGACGAACCAAGCATCCCGAAAATCCTGGCTGGTGCCGGTCTTGCCGCCGATGATCTGGCCGGGCACCCGTGCTGCCCGGCCGGTTCCGGATTCGACCACTGCCTGCAGTGAATCGAGCATCATCTGGCGCGGCTCCTGCGCCAGGGTGGCGGTGGGCGCCGGTTCGGCCCGGACGTAGAGCGGCTGCGGGGCCGCGCCGCGGATCGCGTGGATGCCGAAGCTTGCGAGGGGTGCGCGGCCGGAGAGCACGGAGCCGTAAGCGCGGGTCATCTCCAGTAGGCTGACGGTACCTGACCCGAGGACGAGGCTCGGTACGTTCGGCAATTCGGATTGGATTCCCAGCTTGCGCGCTGTGGCGATCACCGCCGGAATGCCGACATCCTGACCCAACTGGGCCGCCACCGTGTTGATCGAGAGCGCGAAGGCGGTCCGCAGCGGCACCGGCCCGCGATAGCGCCCGTCGTCGTTCTCGGGCTCCCAGTCGCCGATCCGCACCGGACGATCGTCCATGACGGTCTCGGGCGTAAGGCCCTGCTCGTAGGCCGTGAGGTAGACCAGGAGCTTGAACAGCGAGCCTGGCTGCCGCTTCGCCTGGACCGCACGGTTGAACTGGCTGTCCTCGTAATCCCGGCCGCCGACCATGGCGAGGATCGCGCCGGTCTTCGACAGTACCACCATGGCGGCCTGGCCGACCTTGCGCTTGGCCCCGTCCTTGTCCAGTCGCCGGGCGACGACGCCTTCGGCGAGGCTCTGCAGGTCGAGATTGAGGGTCGACCGCACCGTCATGTCGCCGTCGATCCCGGCCAGACGCTTCACGTCGCCGGCGATCATGTCGAGAAAGTAGTTGGTGCCTGGTGGCGCCTCGGGCGGCGACTTCAGGGTCACGCTCTGCTTGCGCGCCGCGTCGGCCTCGGCTTGCGTGATTGCACCGGTCTCGACCATGGCTTGCAGCACCACGTCGGCCCGCTCCTTGGCGCCGCCGAGGTTGCGGGTCGGGGCGAGCTGCGAGGGCGCTCGCACCAGCCCGGCTAGCATGGCCGCCTCGGGCAGGGTCAGGGCCTTGGCCGGTTTGCCGAAATAGCGCCGGGCCGCAGCGTCCGCCCCGTAGGCGCCAGCGCCGAAATAAGCGGCGTCAAGATAGCCGAGCAGGATCTCGTCCTTGCTCATCGTCGTCTCGACCCGCAGGGCCAGGAACGCTTCCTGGACCTTGCGCCAGAGCGTCTTCTCCTGATTGAGGGAGGTCAGGCGGACATATTGCTGGGTGATCGTCGAGCCGCCCTCGCGGACGCCGCCGCCCACGGCGTTGCGCCAAGCGGCGCGGGCGAGGCCGCGCAGGTCGATGCCCCAGTGGCTGTAAAAGCGTCGATCCTCGATCGCCACGATCGCCTTGGCGAGATTCGGAGGCATATCGGCGGCGGTGAGCTTCTGGCCGCGGAAGCTGCCCCGTGTAGCGAAAACCCGGCCGTCATCGGCCTCTACGGTGATCGCCCGCTGGCCGGTATCAACGACGGCTCCGCCGAGCGGCGGGAGTGTCAGGAGGGCGGCGAGCAGATAGATCGCCAGCGCCAGGGCGGGCAGCAGGATCGCGAGGCCGGCCGAGAGCAGCACGGGCCGACGCCGCAGGCGGCCGACATATCCCGTGTCGACTGCCGGGCGAATTGCCGGGTCCACCGTCACCGGCCGAGCGCCGTCCCGCTTGCGCGCAAGGGCGCTGGCCATTCGCGCGAAACCCGACTGCCCCAGGCGCATGAGGCTGCGTCCGGCGGCGGCGATCAGGATCCACAGATGGCGGAAGAGGTCGCCGGCGGCGCGTCGGGCCTCGCGGGCGGCCTCTCGCGGATCCGGCGTGTCAGACTCGGGACCCTGTGCGGGACCCGAATCGGTCGGGGCGCGCTCCGGCGCGTCTGGCGTCATCGCGATGCGTGTTCCGGGACCGGCCTGTCCGGTCGATGCCGCGTTCTAAGCTGCATTCGGGTGCGTGTCCCATCGACAAACGGGCGATATCCGCCCGCAGCGATCGAGGAGCGGCGACCGTGTGCCCCGCGCCACGCAGACTGGCGGATGACCGGGCCGGCGCAGGCGATTACCGCCCGACGACCGGTCCGGCGGCCCCATGGCGGCTGCGCAGCTTGATGGCCAGGATCAGCAGGAGCACGCCGAACGCGAAGCTGTAGGCGCCGATCCACCAGGTCAGGACCAGGGCCGACATGCCCGGCTCCAGGATCAACGCGATGCCGAACAGGATCGAGACGAGGCCGCCCAGTCCCAGCCACCACCGCCCGTAATGGAGATGCAGCCGGAAAGCGGCGGCGATCATCAGGCCCGCGGTCACGAGCGCCCAGGCGGCGAGCAGCAGCACGAACGCCCAGACCGCGGCCGCCGGCACCAGCGCGGCCGCCACGGCGACGATGATATCGACGATGCCTTCAAGGAGCAGGAAGCCCCAGCGCTCATGCCGCTGTGCGGCCCGCACCGCGCCGACGATGGCGAAGATCCCGTCGACGAGCATGTAACCGGCGAACAAGAGCACCAGCGACAGCACGAACGCCGCGGGCGCCGCGAAGGCCACGACGCCGAAGAGGATCGCGATCACCCCGCGCAGGGCGATAAGCCACCAGTTCCGGGCGAGCGACGCGCTCATGGCGTCGAGCCGGGCGGCTCCGGTGAGTGGAATGCCGGATGGGGACGTCGCAGTCGAACCGTAGCCCGGGCCCTGGGGTGTCGGTGACGGGGTGCTGATCATGGCGGAACTCCGGAACGCGCCGGGCGCGCGTGCCCAGTCGGTTCGCCCGCAGAACGCCGCACTGCGACAAGCGTTCCTGAGCACGGTCGCACGCGGGGCGGAACCTTGGTGCGGCCGGCGACTTTTGGTGACCGAGGCGGGCATGAGTACAGCCCGGCCGCCGCTCGGCGGCCGGTCCATCCGGTGGTGATGAGACGCCATGTTTGACGATCAGCGGCAGGCTGCCGAGCCTGCGTCGCGCCCTGTTCAGGCCGAAGGCCGGCCCGACGCTCCCGATCGCGACATTCTGGATCTTCGACGCGACGGTTCCCATTCGGATGGTGAGACCGCGCGCAAACTGGCCCAAGAGGGCGACGAAGATCAGCGTGCTTCGGACGAAGAGCCCGAGCAGGACGGCAAGCCGGAGGACGAGGAACAGCGACCGAATATCCTGCGCCGCCACCCCTGGGCGTTCCTGTTCGGGGGCCTCGCGGTGGTCGCGCTGTGCGTCGGCGTGTTCTTCTACTGGCTCCTGTACATGCACCCTTACGAGAGCACCGACGACGCGTTCGTCGATGCCCGCAGCATCGCGATTCAGCCGAAAGTCGGCGGTTATCTGGTCGAGGTGCCGGTTACCGACAATCAGCATGTCGACGCTGGGCAGATGCTGTTCCAGATCGATCAGCGAGACTACCGGATCGCCCTGGAGCAGGCCAAGGCCCAGGTCGTGGCCGACGAAGCCGCGATCAAGAACATCGACGCCCAGATCCAGGCCCAATACGCCAACATCGATGTGTCCAAGGCCCAAGTCTCCACCGCAGAGGCGGCGCTGAAATTCGCCCAGGAGGACGCGGCCCGTTACAAGGACTTGGCGGAGCGCGGCTCGGGCTCCGTTCAGCAATCGCAGTCTGCGACTTCGACGCTCCAGCAGCGCCAAGCCTCGGTGCAGAGCGCCAATGCCAGCGTGGTCGCCGCTCAGAAGCAGATCGGCTCCCTGCAGGCCCAGAAGGCCTCGACTCAGGCGCAGATGGCCCGCGACAAGGCGCAGGTCGAGCAAGCGGAGCTGAATCTCGGCTATACTACGCTCAGGGCCGTGCAGCCTGGGCGCGTCGTGCGCTTGACCGGCGGCATCGGGGCGTACGCGCAGGCCGGTCAGAGCCTCTCGATGTTCGTGCCGGACGACATCTGGGTGACGGCAAATTACAAGGAGACCCAGATCACCGACATGCGTCCGGGCCAGCCCGTAGACCTTGTGATCGATGCCTATCCGGGCCGGACGATCCACGGCACGGTGGCCTCCGTCCAGCCCGGTTCCGGTACGGCCTTCAGCCTGTTGCCGGCTCAGAACGCGACCGGCAATTACGTGAAGGTCACGCAGCGCATCCCCGTGAAGATCGTCGTCAAGGATTGGCCGACGGACGTGTCGATCGGCCCCGGCATGTCGATCGTGCCTACCGTCACGGTGCGGTGACCACGATGGCCGGCAAGGGCCAGGCATCTTCCGATAAGGCCCCCGGCGGACACAATCCGTGGCTGATCGCTGGCGTGGTGGCACTCGCGACTTTCATGGAGGTGCTCGACACCACCATCGCCAACGTCGCTCTGCGGTACATCTCCGGTGGCCTCGCGGTCGGGCCCGACGAAGCGGCCTGGGTGGTGACCAGCTACCTGGTGGCCAACGCCATCACGCTGACTGCGTCGAGCTTTCTGGCCAAGCGCTACGGCCGCAAGGCGTTCTTCATGTGGTCGGTGGGCCTGTTCACCATCGCGTCGATCCTATGTGGCTTCGCTTGGAGCCTCGAATCGCTGCTGCTGTTCCGGGTGCTTCAGGGGCTCGGCGGCGGCGGCATGGCCCCGCTGGCACAGTCGATCCTGGCGGATTCGTTTCCGCCCGAAAAGCGCGGGCAGGCCTTCGCCCTCTACGGTGTCGCCATCGTGGTTGCGCCGGTGATCGGCCCGACGCTCGGCGGTTGGCTGTCGGACAACGCCTCCTGGCACTGGTGCTTCTTGATCAACGGGCCGATCGGCGTGATCGCGCTCGGGCTGATGTACTGGCTCATTGAGGACAGCGACGCTGCCAAGAAGGAGCGCCGCGCCCTGGTGCGCAAGGGCATCCGGTTCGATGTCGTCGGCTTCCTGCTGGTCGCCCTGTTTCTCGGCTCGCTGGAAGTGATCCTCGACGAGGGGCAGCGGAAGGACTGGTTCGGCACCTCGACCCTGATGAACGTGTCGGGCGTCCTCGTGGTCGTCTCGTTCGTCGCCATGATCCCGTGGCTCCTCACCCGCAAGAACCCGGCGGTCGACCTGCGCCTGATCGGCAATCGCCAGTTCGGCTCCTGCTTCCTGGTGATGATGTTCACCGGGGCGATCCTGATCTCGACGACGCAGTTCATCCCGCAGATCACGCAGGAATATTACGGCTACACCGCCACGCTTTCGGGTCTCGTGCTGGGCCCGGGCGGTATCGTCACCGTCGTGATGATGTTCCTCACCGGCCGTGCCTCGGCCTACGTGCAGCCGAAATGGCTGATCGCCGCCGGCATGACCATCGTGGCGCTCGGGATGTACGACCTGACGCGGATCAACGGGACGACGACCTTCGCGTTCTTTGCCTGGTCACGAGTCTATATCGGCATCGGGCTGCCGATGGTGTTCCTGTCGATCACTTCCGCGTCGTACGAGGGCCTGCGTAAGGACCAGACCGATCAGGCCTCGGCTCTGATCAACGTCGCCCGCAACGTCGGCGGCTCGATGGGCGTGTCGCTCGCCCAGAACATCTTGGCTTATCGCAGCCAGTTCCATCAGAGCCGGCTTGTCGAGAGCGTCAACCCGGCGGCGCCGGCCTACCAGGAGACCATGCGGCAGGCGACGCAGTACTTCTCCGAGCACGGCTATGCAGGCGTCGAGGCCCAGAGCCAGGCGACCGCCTGGATCGGCAGCGTGCTTCAGACCCAAGTGGCCTACTGGGCCTATATCGATGTGTTCTGGGTACTCGGCTTGGTGGCCGCCTGTGCGGTGCCACTCGCGCTGAGCCTGAGAACGGTCAAGCTTGGTGGCGGCGCCCCGGCAGGCGGGCATTGACGCGGAGTGGCATCAGACGCCGTCCGGGGGCAGCGCCTCCGTCACCTCCACGCGGCGGTTGTCCGGGACTTTGTCGGGCTCGTTCGTCGCGGTCTCGGTCGAGGTCGGTGCCTTGTCGGGGGCGCCCGCCACTGCGGCGACGCCCTGGTAGCGGGTCAGGCGACGGTCGATCATGTCGTCGATCCGACCGTGCAACTCCGCGACTGTTAGGCTGCGGCGCTTGCCACCGGATTTCTCAGTAAACAGGTTGCGATTGGCCCGGGCGGCACTGCGGAACTCACGACCCGCCACCTCGTCGGGCTTCTCGGAGGACAGCGAAAGGAAGCGTCCGGCGCTGGCGCTGCCGAGGAAGTGGGCGAGATACAGCTCGGTGGTGGTGAGCGCCCGCCCGACCTTCGCCTCGATCCGCTCGCGGTCGCGCTTGATCAACTCAGCCGCCATCAGAGCGGCGACGCGGGGATCGTTGCGCAGGCCCAGAACCCGGGCACGCATGGTGCCGGCCACGGTGATCGCGGAGCCCCGGCCCTTCACGGCAGCGGCTTCTTCGCTCAGGCCGTAGCGGGGACCGTAATCGCGGATCATCTCCAACCAAGTCCGGGTGACGAATTGGAACAAGCCCTGCGCCGAGGAGGTCCCCGCCTTGGCATCCGTGTCGAAGCTCGATTCCTTGTCGGCCAAGGCCATCATGTAGACCGGATCGACGCCGGCCTCATCGGAGGCCTTCACGATCGTGTCCACCACCTTGCGCGGCACGCTGCGCTCACCGAACCGGACCGCATCCTCGCCTTGCTCCTGGATCACCCGAGGCAGGGTTGCGAGGTCCTCTTGGATCAGGGCGACGGTTGGCGGCTCTTGGTCCTCGACGGGCAATCCGGTCCAGTCTGCAGCGCCCTCGGTCGGCGCCGTGTCTGCGAATCCGGCCCGCAGGCCCCGATCCAATCCGCCTGCCTGCATCCAGCCGGTCTCGCCCTCGGCGGCGAGTGCCCGGGCAGCGCGCGGGCTGGTGTCGATGCGGTCATGGGCCTGAGCGGACGGCGCGAAGAAGGCCGGCGCGAAGGCCGCCTGCGGCAGTCCGAACCCGGCGACAACGCCCAAAGCCAGGGTCCCTGTGAGGCGGCGAAGGCCATTGCGGCCGATGCAGCAAAGTGACCGGCGCCCGTTCCTGCGTCCGGCCCGCGGCAGCCACGCCACGGTTTCAGTCTCACAAAAGCTCGCGCTGGGCACGAGTCGGCTCACGTCGTCGGCGCAACGCGCCGGCTCCGGGAAAACCCCCATCGTTGGTCCTCTTCCAGATTGTCCCTTGTGTCGGTCCGGCGTCTGGCGGCCGGTTTCTCGTAGGCGGCGGCCCTATCGGCGCTTGCCGTGACCAGAATGGGACGGCCCCGTGATTCAACCGTGGCACGGTCAACGAAGGGTTAACCCTGCTTTTTCAGGCCGCCTTAACGCCCTGATCCGGCCGCGCCGGGCTCCCCGCAGGCGCAAAGTTGTCGCATTCGACTTGGAACGGGCCACGATCGAGCCAGTTAGATATCGCCCCGGGGGGGTCGACTACTCTTTCCCCAGACGCGACGCGCGTCCCCACAAGGACACTATTTTCCGATGAGCATGCAGACCGGTCGCCGCGTCGGCGTCGCGTTCGTTGGCATGGGTGGCGCTGTCGCCACCACTGCCATCGCCGGCATCGAAATGATCAAATCCGGATCGAACCGGCTGGATGGACTGCCGCTCGCCGGCCTCTCCGTGGCAGGCATGGCCGATTACAAGGACCTCGTGTTCGGCGGGTGGGACCTCAACGGCGATGACCTCGCCTCGGCTGCGTCCGGTCACGGCGTGCTGTCGAAGGACGACATCGAGGACGGTGCCCAGGCGCTCAAGGGCATCACGCCCTGGCCCGCGGTCGGCAGCGCCAAGTTCTGCAAGAACATCGATGGCACGAACCGCATCGTCGCCAAGGATCACCGCGAGGCGGTCTCGGTCATCGCCAACGACCTGCGGCGCTTCCAGAAGGAGAGCAACCTCGATGAGGTGGTGGTGGTGAACCTCGCCTCCACGGAGCGTTGGCCGGACCTTAACGATCCGACCCTCAACTCAACCGCCGCCTTCGAGAAGGGCCTGGATTCCAGCGACGAGGCGATCTCGCCCGCGATGCTCTACGCCTATGCGGCGATCAAGAGCGGCATCCCCTACGCCAACTTTACCCCGAGCATCGCGGCCGACGTGCCGGCCTTGCTCGGGCTGGCCACGGAGATGAACGTCCCGGTGGCCGGAAAGGACGGCAAGACCGGCCAGACCATGATGAAGACGGTGCTGGCACCGGCCTTCAAGGCCCGCGCCCTCCATGTCGACGGCTGGTTCTCGACCAACATCCTAGGCAACCGCGACGGGCTGGCCCTGAACGACCCGAACTCGCTGCAGTCGAAGCTGAACACCAAGGGCACGGTGCTCGACTCGATCCTCGGCTACCCGGTCGAGGACCATCTGGTGCACATCCACTATTACCGTCCCCGCGGCGACGACAAGGAAGCCTGGGACAACATCGACGTCACCGGCTTCATGGGCCAGCGGATGCAGATCAAGGTCAACTTCCTCTGCAAGGACTCGATCCTCGCCGCACCGCTGGTGATCGAGATCGCCCGCGTGCTCGATCTCGCGAAGAAGCGCGGTGATGGCGGCGTGCAGGAGCAGCTCTCGACCTTCTTCAAGGCCCCGATGGTGAAGAACGGCCACGGGCCGGAGCACGCCTTCGGCAAGCAGGAAGCGATGCTCCTCGACTGGCTCGGCGTCCACTGATGTCCGACGCGGCGGCGCCGGCCGCTCTGCGCGAACTCTTCGTCGAGATGAACGACCTCAAGCGCGTCCATTCGGCGGGCCGCGAAGGGTCGATCGCCGAACGGCTATTCGCGCAGGGCTGGAGTCTGCTCACCGGCGGCGCCGCACCGGACGATGTCGCCCTCGACATCACCGCGACGACGTTGGCCGCGACCCGCCTCTGCGACCTCGACGCCGCCTTCCTGGCGGCGGCGGGGCTCTCGGAGACGGCGGCCTCGGAAGTGCTGGTGGCGGGCTTCGACGCTGTCACCGGCGATCTCGATCCGGACTTGCGGGATCGACTGCGCGGCCGGCTTGCGCCGCGGCCGCCGGGCCGGCCCGGACCGGTGCCGGCCTTCGTGTCAGCACTGGCGAAGCAGCCGCGGGCGGGGGTGACCTGCCCGGGCCGTGCCCGGATCCTGCTGGAGCCCCCGGAGAATCATGCCGAGCACTGCCTGATCGTGGCGGTCTACGGCGTCTGCCTCAGCCCGTTCTACCGGGCCGATCCCGGGACCGTGTTCCTCGCCGCCATGGCGCATCACTTCCACAACGCCGCGATGCCGGATGCCGGCTTCACCGGCGAGATGCTGCTCGGCGATCATCTCGGCCCGATCATGGCCGTGACGACCGCCTGGGCAATGTCCGAACTCGACGGGCCCCTGCGCGGGCAGGTCGAGCGGGCGCGGGCTGTGCTGCCGGACGATGCCACCGCGGAAGGCCGTGCGTTTCACGCTGCCGATTGCGTCGACCGGGTCCTGCAGATCGCCCAGCATCTGCGCGGCGCCTCGACCACGATGGCGGCAGTGCTCGACGAGTGGGAGCTGGTCCATGCCGGACCGGTGAAGGGGTTCCACGACCGTGTCCTGCGCGACATGCGCATCCCTTAGGACCAGACCCGCGTTGTCCGTCAGACCCCGTCGCCAAGGCGACGGGGCGGTCCCGAAAGCCCATGATCCCGTTCGAACTCAGATCGCCGCAAACCGGCAACGTGCTGAAGCCCGACGTGCCGCATGCCTTGCGCGATGCCGGCACCGGTGCGCGCTGGCCCGTCATCGATGGCATCCCGTATCTGCGGATCGGCCGCGAGGCTCTGGTCGAGCGGGTTCTGGCCCATCTCGACGCGGGTGAGGCCGATGAAGCGCTCGCTGCTCTGCTGGTCGATCAGGATGATTGGTGGAACGGCCCTCCGGCCGATCCGGCGGAAATCATCCAGCTCATCAAGGACCGTCGCCATGCGACGCTGCGGGATGCAGTGGAGCGCCTCGGCTGGGGCCGCGTCGGCAACTATTTCCTGCACCGTTGGAGTGACCCGACGTTCCTGGCCGGACTGACGCTGCTTGAAGCCCACTGGAACGAGCCGCGCTGCGTCTTCGAGTTTGCCTGCGGCATCGGCCACTACCTGCGGGAGCTCGAGCGCCGCGGCTGCAAGACCGCCGGAGCCGACGTGGTCTTCGCCAAGCTCTGGGTCGCCCGCCACTGGGTCGTGGGCCCCCGGCCGCAACTCGTCTGCTTCGATGCCGGCTCGCCACACTGGCCGATCCCCGGCGCGCCTGTCGATCTCGTGGTGTGCAACGACGCCTTCTACTTCCTCGATGACAAGGCCGGTCTCCTCGAAAACCTGCGCCAGAATGCCGGCGATGATGGCTGGTTGGCCCTGAGCCACATCCACAACCGCGAGTGCCCCGGCTTCTCCGCCGGTCGCGCCGTCACCGCCGAGGAAATTGCCGAGTTGTTCCCCGATGCCCTCGTGTACGACGACGCGGAACTGACTCGTGCCCTCGTCGAAGCCCGGGCACCGGTGCCCCAGGAGCCCGCCGCGCTGCGCACCTGCGAGGCGTTCTCGGTGGTTGCTGGCCCTGGCATGCGCCCCGCACCCCGCGCGGTGGTGGACGGCCTAACCTTGCCGAAGGCTGGAACCGTCGTGCAGCTCAATCCGCTCTACCAGCCCGAGGGCGACGGCCATGCGATCCGCTGGCCCTCCGATCGCTACCGCGAAGAATACGCCCCCCGAGCCACCTACCCGATGCAGACGTCGGCCCCCGAACATATGACCTTCGACGGTCGCATAGACGGTGCCGAGACGCAGCGGGTCCGCGCCCGCGAATTCGTCGATCTCCCGGAGCGGTGGTGATGGACGCCGTCGGCTGGGGCATCGTCGGCTACGGCTGGGTCGCCCGCGATTACATGGCCCCGGGTATCCGGGCGGCGGGCCACCGCCTCGTGGCGGTCAGCGATCCCAACCCGGAGAGCCGCGCGGCGGCGGAGCGCGAAGGCGCCCGCGCTCATGCCGATCTCGCCGGTCTCCTCGCGGAGCCGGAGGTCGAGGCGGTCTACGTGGCGACGCCGAACCACCTCCACCGGGGCGCCGTCGAGGCGCTGGCGGCGGCCGGCAAGGCGATCCTGTGTGAGAAGCCGATGGCGGCGACGCTCAGTGACGCCGAGGCCATCGTGCGGGCGGTAGAGTCCCAAAACATCTTCTACGGCACGGCCTTCGATCAGCGGCACCATCCGGCTCACCGGGCCATCCGCGCCCAGGTCGCAGCCGGTCGGATCGGGACGGTGACGACGGTGCGGATCGTTTACGCCTGCTGGCTCGGGCGCGACTGGTCGGAAGCCGGCCAGCCCAACTGGCGGATCGACGCCGCGCAGGCCGGTGGCGGCGCCCTGATGGACCTCGCTCCCCATGGGCTCGATCTCGTGGATTTCCTCCTCGGCGAGCCCATCGCGGATCTCGCCGCCCTGACCCAGAGCCGCGCCCAGGACTATGCCGTCGATGACGGCGCGCTGCTGATTGGCCGGACCGCTAGCGGTGCATTGGCGAGTCTGCATGTCGCCTACAATTGCCCCGACGCCCTGCCGCGCCGCCGCCTGGAGGTGGTCGGCACGCAGGGCCAGCTCATCGCCATCGACACGATGGGTCAGACGGCCGGCGGATCTCTGACCTTCACGGACGGGGCGAGCGGACGCACGGAGCCGCTGGCCTTCGATGCCGGCAGCTCGCCCTTCACCGAGCAGGTGCGTGCCTTCGGCTCGGCGTTGCGCCGGCCCGAGGAGCGAGCGGCCTATTCGGCGGCTCGTGATCTCCACACCATGCGCCTCGTCGCCCGAGCCTACGGCTACGAGGGAACCGGACGGACGCCTTGACCAACGCAGATTTCAGTCACGACCAGGACGACCGAGCCCGCCACGAGCGGATCAAGGCGCCACGCCCCTATCGCTTTGGCGCCAAGCGCCGGATCGAGGGGCTGCCGGAGTCGCTGCCGGATCCGGTGCGGGCTTATCTCGACGTGCTGCCTGAGGGGCGCATCGTCGGCTTCCCGCTGGCGCCGCTGGACCGCACCGGCGTTCCGGTCTGGTTCGTGGCCCTGTTCCTCGACGATCCGTTCTTCGTCGGCGCGATGCCGTCCGGGATCGGCTACGGCGCCACCGATGAGGAAGCGCTGATCGGCGCCGTGGCGGAGATCGCCGAGAATCTGATGCCCTCGCTGGCGGTGCTGCCGCGGGCCAAGGAGCGTGCGAGCTACGCTGACCTCGTGCGGGTCTATGGGGCGAATTCGGTGGCCGATCCGCTCACCCTGTGCCTGCCGGCGGGCTCTCCGGTCGGCCGCGATACGGTGCTGGAATGGACACCGGCGATCCGGCGGGGGACCGACGAGATCGTGCTGATGCCGCTCGACGTGGCCGCCACCGATTACTTCGAGCTGTCGGAGGGCTATCGACCCTTCACCAACCTGATCACCAACGGCCTCGGCGCAGGGCCGGACGTGCCCTTCGCGCTCGGCCACGGTGTGCTCGAATTGCTGCAGCGCGACGGCAACGGTCTGCTGTTCCGCGCTCTCGACCAGGGCGTGATGCTCGATCTCGACGGGATCGGCTCTGAGAACGCCGCGATGCTGGCGCGCCTGAAGGATCTGGGCATCCGCGCGCTGCCGAAATTTGCCACCGACCAGTTCGGCCTGACCAATATCTACGTCGTCGGCTACGACGAGGATCCGGCGCGGGCGCCCGCGCCCATCGCCCTCTCGGCCTGCGGCGAGGCCTGTGATCCGGATCGGGAGCGGGCCCTCCGCAAGGCGCTGCTCGAATTCCAGGCGGCCCGCGTGCGCAAGACCTTCGGGCACGGGCCGCTGGACCTCGCTGCCACAGTCACGCCGCCCGGCTATGTCGACGCCTTCATCCAGAAGGCGCTGCCCAGCCTCGACCTTGAGGAGAGCCGCGCCCTGCAGGCCATGCTTGCATGGATCGAGATGCCGGCTGCAGACCTCCGCGGCGTGCTGGCCGACACCGTGTACAGCGAGCGCAGCACCAAGCGGTTCTCGGACCTGCCATCCACCGAGGCTGCCGATGGGCATGCCCGCGGCAAGATCGCTTGCGATCGGCTCACCGAGGCTGAGTTCGATCTGCTCTACGTCGATTGCTCGCCGCTCGGCGGCAGCGTCGGCGTGGTCAAGGCGATCGTGCCCGGCCTCGAGGTCGAGACCATGAGCTACTACCGCATCGGCGAGCGCAACACGCGCAAGCTGATCGAGCGCGACCATCCGCTGATCCGGTTCGGCACCGAGACCGAGACCCTGCGCCCGGTGCGCCTCACCCCGGAGGCCCTGGAGCGCTTCGGCGGCCAGCCGCTCTTCGACACCGCCTTGGCCGAGCAGATCGTCGGCCGGCATTATCCGCTCTACCGCGAGCCGGAATCCCACCACGCGCCATTCCGCCTCGCCCAGAAGCAGGGGAGGGCGGCGTGACCCTCCGCTTCGCCTACAACACCAATGGCGCCGCCAACCACCGCCTCGACGACGCGCTGCACCTGATCAAGGCGGCGGGCTACGACGGCGTTGCTCTGACGCTCGACATCCATCATCTCGATCCGTTCGCCGAGACCTGGGCGGCGGAAGCCGGCCGGGTGGCGAGCTTGCTGGAGAAGCTGGAGCTGGCCTGCGTCATCGAGACCGGCGCGCGTTTTCTGCTCGATCCAAACGCCAAGCATGAGCCAACGCTGGTGACCGCTGACGCAGCGGGCCGTGCCCGACGGGTCGGCTTCCTCAAGCGCGCGGTCGAGATCGGCGCGATGCTGTCGGCCGAGGCGGTGTCGTTCTGGGCCGGTGTGCCGAAGCCCGGTGTCGACCACGACGAGGCCCGCCGGTGGCTGACCGAGGGGCTGCACGAAATCGCGGCCTTCGCCACGCAGGCCGGTGTGGTGCCCTGCCTGGAGCCCGAGCCCGGCATGCTGATCGAGACGCTGGACGATTACGCAGCCCTCGACGTGCCCGGACTGAGGCTCGCCCTCGACACCGGTCATTGCCTTGTCACTGGAGAGCGCGAACCGGCTGCGGCTGTCCGCGAGTTCGCAGATCGGATCGGCACCGTCGCGATCGAGGACATGAAGCGCGGCAGCCACATCCATCTGCCGTTCGGCGAGGGTGACATGGACGTGCCCGGCGTGCTCGGCGCGCTCGAAGAGATCGGCTTCGGCAAGCTGGTCTGCGTCGAGCTGTCCCGCGAGAGCCACCGGGCCGACGTCATGATCCCGCAGGCGCTGGAGTATCTGCGCGGCTGCCGCCGGCCGGGCCCGGAACTCGCCGGCGAGCAGGAGACACGGCGGCAATGGCAGTGAGGGGACGCGCGCACCTCTCCTCCCCCTTGCGGGGAGGAGCCGGAGGTGGGGGTGCTGCAAGATCGAGCGCCCTGGTGCCGTCTGCGCCACCCCCACCCCTACACCTCCCCGCAAGGGGGAGGGGATCCTGGCCGTCCGGTGATGCCCAATGAGAATCCTCTTCCTCAGCCGCCGCTATTTCCCGGCGATATCGGGCATGAGCGTCTACGCACAGAACCTGTTGCGCGAGCTGGTTGGCGCAGGTCACGACGTGACGATGATCTCGCAGTACCGGGGCGATGCCTTCGGCACCCGCGTCTATGGCGGCGGCCCGCCGCCGCAGGTGCCAGGGGTGCGGGTGATCGGCCTGGAGCAGCTCGGCGAGCAGACGTCGGGCGATTTCGAGCGCGACATCGCCACCATGGTGGACGCCATCTGCCGGGAGCACGCGGACAAGCCGTTCGACGTGCTGCATGCACAGTACGGCTACCCCACGGGCTGGGCGGTTCTGCTCGCCGCGAGAAAGCTCGGGGTACCGAGCGTGGTCTCGATCCAGGGCGGCGACGGCCACTGGGTCGGTTCCTGCTGCGAGACCCACCGGGTGGCGATGTGCGAGGTCCTGGCGCACGCCAACGCCCTGCTGATCGGCGGCGCGTCCTTCGTGGGCGAGGTCTGCGAGCGCCTCGGCTCCGATCCCGCCCGGTTCACCATCGTGCCCGGTGCGGTGGACACCGACCGCTTCGCGCAAGGCACATCTGATGGCCTGCCGACGCCGCATGCCGGCCCGGTCCGGCTGTTCTACCATGGCCGGGTCGACCGCCGGAAAGGCGTGCTCGACTTCATCAACGCCCTGGCGGTCCTGCGCGAGCAGGGCACGCCGTTCGCCGCGACGATCTCGGGGATCGGGCCGGACGTGGATCCGGCCCAAGCCCTCGCTGCGGACTTGGCCTTTTCCCCGCGTGAGATCGCGTTTACCGGCTATGCCGAGTACGGCCGCGTGCCGGACCTCTATCGGCGCGCCGACGTGTTTGTGTCGCCGACCTATGCGGAGGGGTTCTCCAATACGATCCTCGAGGCGATGGCGGCCGGGCTTGCGGTGGTCTCCTGCCACGCCGTCGGCGTCTCGGATTGCCTGCGCGACGGCGAGAACGGCCTGCTGGTCGATCCTGGGGACGTTCCGGCGCTGGCCAGTGCGCTCACCCGCATCGTCACGGACGCGGAACTGCGCCGCGGTCTCGCGATGGCGGGCCTCGAAGAATGCCGGCGGGTTTATTCGTGGAGCGCGGTCGGCCGGCAGATCATGGAGGTCTACGCGCGCGTGCATCACGAGCGTCCGGCCACGGACTTTTCTGTCGACCTGCCCGAGGATCCGACCTGCCGCTTCCGCGCCGAACCGCATCTCCTCTGACCGAAAAGCCGCGCCGCGTGCCGACAGTTCTCGCCCTCTCGCCCCACCTCGACGACGCGGCCTTCTCTTGCGGCGGCCTGCTCGCAAGCTTGGCCCGACAGGGTTGGCGGGTGGTGATGGCGACGCTGTTCACCGGCAGCGTCGCCGATCCGAAGGGCTTCGCGCTGGCCTGCCAGCTCGACAAGGGGCTGTCGGCCGAGGTCGACTACATGGCCCTGCGCCGGGCCGAGGACGTCCGCGCGGCCACTGAACTCGGGATCGCCCCGCCCCGGCATCTGCCGTTTCGGGAAGCGCCGCACCGTGGCTATGGCTCCGCGCCGGAGCTTTTTTCCGCGCCCCACAGCGATGACGATATCGCGGCCGTACTGGAGACGGCCTTCTCCGGTCTGATTGCCGAGGAGAGGCCTGACCTCCTCCTCGCCCCGCAGGCGGTCGGCGGCCATGTCGATCATGTTCAGGCGGTCCGTGCCCTGACGAGCCGCGCCGTGCCGATCCCGATCCTGTGGTGGCGCGACTTTCCCTATACCGTCCGGGAGGCCGCGCCTCGGGAACCGCTGGCCGACCTGTTCGCCGTCCTGCCGGTGTGGCGGATGGCCCTCGATCCCGAGGCGCAGGCGCGAAAACGCGCCGCCTGTGCCGCCTATGCGAGCCAGATCGGATTCCAATTCGGCGGTGTGGAAGGCCTCGACACGCGCCTTGCCCGGGAGGAGGGGATCGAGCGCTTCCGCGTCACGGGCCAGCTCGACGCGGCGATCCTCGGCCTCGATGCTGCCTGAGCCGCAGGCGCCGAAAGCTCTGACCGATCCTGAGGCGCTCGCCGCCCGCCGCGCCTTGATCACCGCGCCCCATATCGCCCCGATACGGAGCCTCGCCGAGCGGATCTCCGTGGAGCGGGGCGCGCCGGTGCCGATTCCCGACCCGCTCGACGGTGGCGTCGCGGCGCGGATGCTGCTGCTTCTGGAGACCCCGGGGCCGGCGGTGCTGCGCACCGGCTTCGTCACCCGCGACAGTGCGAACGGCACCGCCGCCAACCTGTTCCGATTTCTCAAGGATGCCGGCATTCCCCGGGCCGACACCCTGATCTGGAACGCCGTGCCCTGGCTGATCCATGAGGAGGGCGCTCTGAACCGGCCGCCGCGCCGGGCGGAGCTCGCCGCGGCGGCGCCCTATCTCGCTCCGCTGCTCGACCTGTTGCCGCATCTGACTGTGGCGGTGCTCGCTGGCCGCTACGCCGGCAGCGTGGCACCAGCGATCGAGGCCCTGCGCCCTGGCCTGCCCCTGATCGCGATCCCGCATCCGAGCCCGACCTATGTCTGCACCGCGCCGGAGGTGCCGGCGCGGATCCGGATGGGCTTGTCGGAGGCCGCGGCGATCCTCTGCCGCGCCATCCGTTGAGGACCGGGCCACCATTGCATCCGGGCCTTCCCTGGCCTTGCGCGCTGGTTCGGCCTACATGGCGAGGCAACGGGCCGCGGTCCGGGACTAACCGGCACGGGCGCAGGCCTTCGGCCGGGCCGCGCAGCCGGAAGGGCGGACGCCGAACGGCATGAATTTTCAGGGACAGCACCGGGGGCCGGCGGAGCCGGTCGAGCCGGTCAAGCACGACGCTGCCGCGGACACTCCGCGGAAGAGCTGGCGCGGCCGGTATGCCTGGATCGGTACGGCCGCCAGCATCGTGTTGTTCGCGGTTTCGCTCGGCGTATTGTGGAAGCTCGTCCAGAGCGTGAGCTGGGCGGAGGTACGGGGGGCCGTCGCGGCGGCAACCGCCGAGCAGCTCGGACTCGCCTTCCTGTTCGTCGGAATCAGCTATCTGTTCCTCACGGGCTACGACGCGCTGGCCCTGCGTCAGCTTCGGATCAAGGTTCCGTACCGGATCACTGCCCTCGCCTCGTTCACCAGCTACGCGGTGAGCTTCACCCTCGGCTTCCCGCTGCTGACCGCCGGCACGATCCGCTACTGGATCTACGCCCGGCAGGGCCTGTCCACGGCCAAGATCGCGGCGCTCACCGTCATCGCCGGTTTCACCTTCTGGCTCGGCATGGGCGTCGTGCTCGGCCTGAGCCTGATCATCGAGGCCGGCCAGCTCGCTGGGCTCGCCTTCACGTCGATCCGGATCAACCAGGGCATCGGCCTCGTCGCGCTGGCCCTGGTGCTCGGCTACCTTGCCTGGGTTTCGGCGAAGAAGCGCAGCATCACCGTCAAGCAGTGGCGGCTGGAACTACCGGGGGCCTCGGTCTCGATCGGCCAGATGCTCGTCGGCATTGGCGATGTCTGTGCGGCGGCAGCCGTGCTCTACGTCCTGCTGCCGCAGGAGATGACGCTGGGGTTTACCACCTTCCTGGCGATCTACGTGCTGGCCGCCATGCTGGGTATCGCCTCCAACGCCCCCGGGGGGATCGGGGTGTTCGAGGCCACGATTCTGCTTGCCCTGTCGAGCTTGCCGCGCAACGAGGTGCTGACCTCGCTGCTCCTGTTCCGGGGCTGCTACTACGTCGTGCCGTTCGTGATCGCCCTGGCGATGCTCGGCTTCTACGAGATCGTGAAGCGTGC
This sequence comes from Methylobacterium sp. GXS13, assembly GCF_001455965.1. Lineage (GTDB taxonomy): Bacteria > Pseudomonadota > Alphaproteobacteria > Rhizobiales > Beijerinckiaceae > Methylobacterium. The sequence continues at coordinate 190,372 of NZ_LKKO01000058.1, read as the reverse complement.
CGGGGGCGCGCGTGATCCGGGCCCGCCCGAGGGGATTGCCGGCCCGTCCGGGCGGCCGCGGCCCGACGATCCCGGACCCCGGTAACCACTCCGGCCCGCCGTCTATCATGTCAGAACGCCCGCGCAGCGCCACGGCCTGGACCGGCGCCGCGATTGCGGTCGGCCTGTTCGGCGCCGTTGTCGCGCTGTCCGGGCATCTCGACCTTCCGCTGATTCTCGCCGGACTCGTCTCGATCTGCCTCGGCGGCTGGCTCGGGGGGCGCGGCCGAGAGGCCCCGCCGCCGCGGCCGGCGGCGACGGCCCAGCGCCACGCGATCGCCGAGGCGCTGTTGGCCCATGTTCCCGATCCGGTCATCCTGGTGGACCGCCGCACCCTCGTGGTGGAGGCCAACCCGGCGGCCCGGGCGCTTCTGCCGGCCCTGCACCAAGCCCGGCCCCTGTCCTTCGCGCTGCGGAGCCCAGAAGTCCTTGACGGGGTAGAGGCTGTCCTCAGTTCCGGCATGCCACGCCGCGTCTCCTTGGCCACGCGGGTGCCGCTGGAGCGGATCTTCGAGGTCCAGATCGGCGCCCTGCCGATGCCGGACGGATCAGGCGTCAGCGCGGTGCTGTTCCTGCGCGACCTCACCTCGGCCCGGCGGCTGGAAGCGATGCGGGTCGATTTCGTCGCCAATGCCAGCCACGAGCTGCGCACCCCGCTTGCCACCCTGATCGGGTTCATCGAGACCCTGCAAGGGCCCGCCCGCGAGGATTCGCAGGCCCGCGAACGCTTCCTGGAAATCATGCGCGTCCAGGCCCAGCGCATGACGCGGCTGATCGACGACCTGCTGTCGCTGTCGCGGATTGAGCTGCGCGAGCACGTAGCCCCGACCACCGTGGTCGATCTTGGGGCGCTCGCCCGACAAATGGTCGACGCTCAGGGACCGCCGGCCGAGGTACGGGGCGCCACGATCCGGTTTCAGGACGGTGCGGGCCCCTATCCCGTACCCGGGGATGCCGACGAACTCGCTCGCGTGATCGAGAACCTGATCGAGAACGCCGTAAAATATGGCGGCGGCCATGTCAGCGTCGCCCTCTCGCGGGAGGAGGATGCTCGATTGGGCGCTCGGATCGTCTTGTCGGTAACCGATGACGGCCCCGGTATCCCGCCCGAGCATATCCCGCGCCTGACCGAGCGCTTCTACAGGGTCGATGTGGCCTCCAGCCGTGCCCGGGGCGGGACGGTTCTCGGCCTGGCCATCGTCAAGCACAGCCTCAACCGCCACCGGGGCCGCCTGACCATCGACAGCACGGTCGGGCAGGGGACCATCGTGCGGGTCAGCCTGCCGGAGCACGGAGCCGCTGCCGAGGTGCCCCGCGCGTCCGATCAGGCATAGGGTCCGATCCCGAGCCCGGTCTCGACCCGGGTGATCCAGCTGCGAATGGCCCGGTAAGGCGTAAGGTCGAACCCACCCTCATGGGCCATGCGGGTGTAGGCGACGAGCGCTACGTCGGCGAGGGTGAGAGCGTCGCCCACGAGGAAGGCGGTGCGTTCGAGCGTTCCGTCCATCAGCTGCAGGGCGGCCGCACCGCGCTCCGCGAGCTTGGGATCGAGGTCGTCCGGCGATCGCTTGAGATAATGGAGCTGGTAGCGGCGCACCGCGATGTAGGGTTCGTGGCTGTACTGTTCCCAGAACATCCATTGCAGCATGCGGGCCCGCGGGCGCGCGGCCTCGGGAACCAGCACCGAGCCTTCCGCCAGATGAAAGATGATCGCGTTCGACTCCGACAGGGTCTCGCCGTCCGGGAAGACGAGCAGGGGGACCCGGCCGGCAGGGTTCAGGGCCAGGAAGGCCGGTTCCCGCGTCCCGCCGCCCGGCACATCAACGTCACGCCAAAGTGCGGGAATGCCGAGATGGGCGGCCACCCATTTGACCTTGAGGCAATTTCCGGAGCCCGGATCGCCGTAAAGGGTCAGGGGTTCGGCCATCGGCTGCCTCGCGTTCGGTGCAGAGCGAAGTGTGTCGCCCGGTTCGCGATTCGGCAATGCGACCCGAATGGCCCTTGACCTTCCCATGATGGGAAGCACCATCTGAGCTGGCATGGATGCTCTGATCGGAACCACCCCCGTGCCCGAACCTGTCTCTCTGAGCCTCCCCGTGGAGGGAATGTCCTGCGCGTCCTGTGTCGGCAGGGTCGAGCACGTTCTGAAGGCGCTGCCCGGCGCTCGCGACGTAGCGGTCAATCTCGCGACCAACCGCGCCAACCTTGTCCTTGATGGCGGCGCGAGCCCGGCTGAGGCCGCGGCGGCGTTGGCGAATGCCGGCTACCCAGTCTCGGAGACGCAGACCCTGATCGCCGTGGCGGAGATGTCCTGCGCCTCATGCGCCGGCCGCGTGGAGCACACCCTCGCCGCCGTGCCGGGCGTAACCGGTGCCAGCGTCAACCTCGTCACCGGTCAAGCCACGATCCGCCATCCCGAAGGGCTCGTGGCGATCACCGACCTCGTCGCGGCCGTAGAGGCGGCGGGTTACGAAGCCCGATCCCTCGATGACGGATCGCGCATCGATCCGGCTGCCCGGCGGGAGGCCGAGGGTCGCGCCCTCCGACGCGACCTCGTCGCTGCAGCGCTGCTCTCCAGTCCCGTGGTGGTGCTCGACATGGGCGGCCACATCCTGCCGAGCCTCCATGGCGGTTCGGCCTCAGCCTTGATCCAGCTCGCCCTGGCGACCCTGGTCCTCGCTTGGCCCGGCCGTCGCTTCTTCCTGCGTGGGGTGCCGGGGCTGCTGCGTGGCCATCCGGACATGAACGCCCTCGTCGCCCTCGGGGCAGGGGCCGCTTATCTCTACTCCCTGGTTTCGACCCTGGCCCCCGGTCTGCTGCCCGCCGGCGCGGCGCATCTCTATTTCGAGGCCAGCGTGCTCATCGTCACCCTGATCCTGCTGGGGCGAACCCTGGAGGCGGGGGCCAAGGGGCGGACGGGACAGGCCATTGCCCAGCTGATGAATCTCGCGCCCAGGACCGCCCGCGTGATCCGCGACGGTACCGAGACTGGGGTGCCGCTCTCGGCCCTGGCGGTCGGCGACGTCGTGCGCGTCCGCCCTGGGGAGCGAGTCGCGGCCGACGGTGCGGTGGTGTCCGGCACGAGTTACGTCGACGAGAGCATGGTTACCGGGGAGCCGGCGCCCGTGCGCAAGGGGCCGGGGGACCCGATGGTCGGCGGCACCCTCAACGGCCGCGGCAGCCTCGACCTGCGGGTCGATGCCATTGGCGCCGCCACGGTGCTGGCGCAGATCGCCGCCATGGTCGAGCGGGCCCAGGGCGGCAAGCTGCCGATCCAGGCGCTCGTGGATCGGGTCACCGGGCGCTTCGTGCCGGCGGTGATCGGGGTCGCCGTTCTGACCTTCCTGGCCTGGCTGGTGCTCGGCCCGGCACCCGCCCTCGGGCCGGCCCTGGTCAACGCCGTGGCCGTGCTGATCATCGCCTGCCCCTGCGCCCTGGGGCTCGCCACCCCCACAGCCATCATGGTCGGGACCGGCCGGGCCGCGGCCCGCGGCATCCTGTTCCGCGACGGCGCGGCCTTGCAGGGTCTGCGCGACGTGCGCGTGGTGGCCTTCGACAAGACCGGGACCCTCACCGAGGGACGGCCGCGCGTCACCGATTTTCGCGTGGCCACGGGCATCGCGGAGGGGGAAGCGCTGGCGCTGGCCGCCGGGCTGGAAAGCCGGTCCGAACACCCGCTCGCCGGTGCCGTGATGACGGCCGCGCGCGCCCGCGGCCTCGCCATCCCCGAGCCGGAGCACTTCGAGGCGCTGGAGGGGTTTGGAATCTCCGGCCGGGTCTCGGGTCGAAGCGTGATCCTCGGCGCGCCGCGCTACCTCGAAAAACTCGGCATCGCTCAGGACCCGGACCTTTCCGCCCGGGCCGAGCGCTTGGCCGCGGACGGCAAGAGCCCGATCCACCTAGCCCTCGACGGTCGCCACGCCGGGCTGCTGCACGTCGCCGACCCGGTGAAACCGGGCGCCCGTGAGGCCGTGGCTGCGCTGAAGGCGCAGGGGCTCGTCGTCGCGATGGTGACGGGCGACGATCCCCGCACCGCCGCAGGGATCGCCAAAAGCCTCGGCATCCACGACGTGGCCGCCGGCATCCTGCCCGGCGGGAAGGTCGAGGCCGTCCAGCGATTCAGGACGGCGCATGGGCCGGTGGCCTTCGTGGGCGACGGCATCAACGATGCGCACGCCTTGGCCGAGGCGGATGTTGGGCTGGCCATCGGCACCGGCACCGATATCGCCGTCGAGAGCGCCGACGTGGTGCTGATGTCGGGCGATCCACAGGCGCTGGTCGAGGCGCTGACCCTATCGCGGGCGGTGATGGCCAATATCCGTCAGAACCTGTTTTGGGCCTTCGCCTACAACGCCGCGTTGATCCCGGTGGCGGCAGGCCTGCTGGTGCCGTTCGGCGGCCCGGCCCTGTCGCCTGTCCTGGCCGCCGGCGCCATGGCCTTTTCCAGCGTCTTCGTGCTCGGCAACGCCCTGCGCCTATGCCGGGCCGGTGGCCGAGCCGCGTCCGTCGAGTCGACGGCGCTGTCGCCGAGGCCCGCATGAGCGCGGGCCCGATCACCATCGGGGAGGCGGCGCGGCGCACGGGCGTGTCGGCCAAGATGATCCGCTGGTACGAGGCGACCGGTCTGCTGCCGACGGCCGCCCGTTCCGAGGCGGGCTACCGCCATTACGACGAGGCGGACCTGCACACGTTGCGCTTCGTCCGCCGTGCCCGCGATCTCGGCTTCAGCGTCGACGCCATCGCGGATCTGCTGGCGCTCTGGCGCGACCGAGCCCGGCCCAGTGCCGGCGTGAAGGCGATCGCCGAGCAGCAAATCGCAGATCTGCGCCGCCGCATCGCCGAACTGGAGGGTATGGCCCGGACTCTGGAGCGCCTCGCCGAGAGCTGCTGCGGCGACGAAAGGCCCGAATGCCCGATCCTGGATGATCTCGCGACCGAGGACGGGCCATCCGCGGCGCGGCGTGGATCCGCCGGGCTGGAGGCCCACGCGACGCACGCGATGCATCTCCGCGACAAGCGTGGCCGTTGACGCCGCGTCTGGCCCCGGCTTTGCTGGTCCGGCCGAGTCTCTTGCCGAGACCTGATGGCCACGAAAGCCCGTACTCATGCCCGTCCTCGAACGGATCCGTGACTTCGCCGACACCATGACCGCGTGGCGGTACGATCTGCACGCCCATCCCGAGCTGCTCTACGACGTGGAGCGGACCGCGGGGTTCGTGGCCGACCGACTCCGGGCCTTCGGCTGCGACGCGGTGGAGACCGGCATCGGGCGCACGGGCGTGGTCGGGGTGATCCGCGGCAATGGCCGGAACTCGAACCGCGCCATCGGGCTGCGCGCCGACATGGACGCCCTGCCGATCCAGGAGGTGCGCGATCTGCCTTACCGCTCCACCGTGCCGGGCAAGATGCACGCCTGCGGCCATGACGGGCACACCACCATGCTGCTCGGGGCGGCCAAGTACCTCGCCGAGACCCGAAATTTCGACGGCGCCGCGGTGCTGATCTTCCAGCCCGCCGAAGAGGGTGGGGGCGGCGGCGAGGCGATGGTCGAGGACGGCCTGATGGAGCGGTTCGGGATCGAATCGGTCTACGGGATGCACAACATCCCCGGCATGGCGGTCGGCACCTTCGCGATCCGGCCGGGTCCGATCATGGCGTCCACCGACCGCTTCACCCTCACCATCGAGGGACGGGGCGGCCACGCGGCCCTGCCGCAGAACGCCGTCGACAGCGTGCTGGTGGCGAGCCACGTGATCATCGCCCTGCAGAGCATCGTGTCACGCAACCTCCATCCGCTGGAATCGGCCGTCGTCTCGGTCTGCGCGCTCGATGCCGGCGAGGCGTTCAACGTGCTGCCGCAGAGCGTCACCATGCGCGGCACCATGCGGACCCTGTCCCAGGGGGTGCGCAGCCAGATCAAGGCGCGGATCGAGACCCTGGTGACGGAGATCGCCGGCGCCTTCGGTGCCAAAGGCGTGGTGGAATTCGGCTCGAGCTATCCGGTCACGGAGAATCATCCGGCCGAGACGGACTTCATGGCGGGCGTGGCCGAGGCCCTGGTCGGGGCCGAGAATGTCGACCGGACGGTGGCGCCGATGATGACCGCCGAGGACTTCTCCTACATGCTCGGCCGCCGCCCCGGCGCCTACATGTTCATCGGAAACGGCGACAGTGCCTCGCTCCACCACCCGCATTACGATTTCAACGACGCCGCGACCCCGTACGGGGCTTCGCTTTGGGCGCGTCTGATCGAGACGGCGCTGCCCCTGACGGCGTGAGCCCGGCGGGCGCCTCCGGCATTCCGCGTCCGACCCTGAGGCAAACCATACCGGTCTGGGTGCGGGTGGCGGCGCTGTCGTTCGGTGGCCCGGCTGGCCAGATCGCCGTGATGCACCGCATCCTGGTGGAGGAGCGGCGCTGGATCTCCGAGCGGCGCTTCCTCCACGGGCTCGGCTTCTGCACGCTGCTGCCCGGGCCGGAGGCGCAGCAGCTCGCGACCTATATCGGCTGGCTGATGCACGGCCCCGCCGGTGGAATGGTCGCGGGCGGGCTGTTCGTGCTGCCGGGGCTCGTCGTTCTGATGGGCCTGAGCTGGCTGTATGTACTCTATGGGGCGGTCGTCTGGGTCGAGGGCTTGTTCTTCGGCCTCAAGGCAGCGGTGCTCGCCATCGTTTTGCATGCGCTCTGGCGTCTCGGCGGCCGGGCGTTGCGCGGGCGAGCGGATCGGATCATCGCAGCCGCCGCCTTCGTGGCCATCTTCGCTCTGGCCATCCCGTTCCCGCTGGTCGTCGTCGCGGCGGGAATCCTCGGCCTCGTGTTGGGGCGCCGGCCCGCGTTGGCTCCAATCCTCGCGGATGCGGAAGGCGACGAGGCCGGTTTCCTGATCGGCGCCGCGACGCTGCCGCGGGAGCAGGCCGGGCCAGCGGAATCGCTGCGGATCGGGGCCCTCTGGCTGGCGATCTGGCTCCTGCCGGTAGCCGCCCTCTTGGTGCTGCCCGGGCTGCCACCGGTCTTCGGGCAGGTCGCTGTGTTTTTCGCCAAGATGGCGCTGGTGACCTTCGGGGGCGCCTATGCGGCCTTGGCCTATGTCGCCCAGCAGGCGGTGGAGCATTACGGCTGGCTGCGGCCTTGGGAAATGCTCGATGGGCTGGGGCTCGCCGAGACCACGCCCGGCCCGCTGATCATGGTGCTCCAGTTCGTCGGCTTCCTAGCCGGCTACCGGGCGCCCGGCACCTTGCCGCCGCTGCTCGCCGGGACCCTGGCCGGCCTGCTCACCACCTGGGTCACCTTCGCGCCCTGCTTCCTCTGGATCTTCGCGGGCGCGCCGCTGATCGGGCGTCTGCGCGGCAGCCGTCTCCTGGCCGGCGCGCTTTCGGCGATCACCGCCGCAGTCGCGGGGGTGATCCTGAACCTCGCCGTCTGGTTCGGGCTGCGGACCCTGTTCCGTGAGGTCCGGACCGTGCCGCTCGGGCCGCTGCGCCTCGACCTGCCGGTACCCGGTAGCCTCGATCCCGCCGCCCTGGCGCTGACGCTGCTGGCAATCCTGGCCGTCTTCCGGCTCAATCTCGGGGCGGTGCCGACCCTGGCGCTCTGCGCCGGGGCCGGGATGCTGCTGCGTCTGTCGGGCCTCGCCTGATCCGGTGGGATCAGGTCCCGTAGCGGGCCTTGAGCAGCGCGTAGGTCAGGCGCGCGGTCTGGACCTCGCCGCCTTCCGGCCGTCCGGGCTTGGTCGACGGGTTCCAGCCGTAGAGGTCGAAATGCCCGTGTGCTTTGGTCTTCGGGGCGAAGCGGCGCAGGAACAGGGCCGCGGTGATCGCGCCTGCGAACGGGCCGCCGGAGACATTGTTGAGGTCGGCCACCTTGGAATCGAGCAAGCTCGCGTAGGGGGCGTGGAGCGGCATCCGCCAGATCGGATCGATCGCCGTCCGCCCGGCTTCGGCGACGGCGGCGGCCAGGGCCTCGTCCTCGGTGAAGAAAGCCGGAAGGTCCGGGCCGAGGGCCACGCGCGCCGCGCCCGTCAGCGTCGAGAAGTCGAGGATCAGCTCGGGCCCCTCCGCGTCGGCGAGCGCCAGGGCATCGGCGAGGATCAGCCGTCCCTCGGCGTCGGTATTGCCGATCTCGACGCTAAGCCCGGCCCGGCTGGGCAGCACGTCGCTCGGGCGGAAGGCGTTGCCCGAGACCGCGTTCTCCACCGCCGGGATCAGCACCCGCAGTCGGATCTTGAGGCCAGCGCCCATGATCATGTCGGCCGCCGCCAGGGCCACCGCGGCGCCACCCATATCCTTCTTCATCAGCAGCATGGCGGAGGAGGGCTTGATATCGAGCCCGCCGGTGTCGAAGGCGACGCCCTTGCCGATCAGGGTCACCCGCGGTGCATCCTCCGGCCCCCAGGTCACGTCGATCAGACGCGGCACCCGCGGCGAGGCGATGCCGACCGCATGGATCAGGGGAAATTCCTGGGCCAGCTCCTCGCCCTGCGTCACGTCGATCGCCGCGCCGTGGCGCTCGGCCAGCGCCCGGGCGGCGGCTTCGATCTCGGCGGGGCCGAGGTCGTTGGCCGGGGTGTTGATCAGGTCGCGGCCGAGCGCCACCGCACCGGCGACCCGCTCGATCTCCGAAGCATCGATCCCGGCCGGCGCCGCGAGCCGGGCCTTGGTGCTGCCGGAGGACTGGTAGCGGTCGAAACGGTAGCTGCCCATCAGCCAGGCCAGCGCGGCCTCGGCGGGGTCTGGGGCGTTCTCCAGGCGAAACGCGCCATCGGGCAGCAGGCCCGGCAGCTTGCCGACGATCAGCCGATCGTAGGTGGCGGCCTCGGCGTCGCCGAGACCGAACAGCGCCCGGGCGATGCTCCCGTCCAATCCCGGCAGCAGCGCGAGGCTCCCAGCCTTCGGCTTGAAGCCGAGTGAGCGGGCGAAGCTGCTGTGGGCTGGGTCCAGGGCGGCTTCGGCCTCCGGCCAGGACGCCGTCGTGACCAGGGTGACCGGCACCGCGGGCGTGTCCGTGGGCAGCAGGGCGGGATGCGTCGCGGGAGCTTCGGCCTGGGTCATGTGCCTCTCGTGCGGCGGTCGGGCCGGCAGTGGCTTAACCGGTGATTAGGGTTAACGCTCTATCACCGGCCGGCCGGGAGCGTGAAGCGCGAGCCAGAGCCCGCCCGGCCTGTGCTGGCGGAGCGCATCATGAAGACGGCCCCGACCCGGGTCTCCCGGACCCTGGCTTCCAATGTCCGCCGTGCCGGCCTCGCCGCCGCGGCACTCGCGGCGCTGGGCCTTGCCGGTTGCAACACCCGCTCCCCGGAAACCACCGGCTCGATCGGTGATCTTGGCGAGCGCCAGACGGCCTCACGCCAGGAAGCCCCCTCCCGTCAGGATCTCGACGCCTTGGCCGAGCGGTTCAACGCCAATCCCGGCGACGGGCGGGCGGCGATCGCCTATGCCCGCGCCCTGCGGTTGAACGATCAGGCGGCACAGGCCTCCGCGGTGCTGCAGCAGGCGGCCCTGCGCAACCCGCGCGACACGTTCATCCTCGGCGCCTACGGCAAGTCGCTGGTCGAGGCCGGCCGCTACGCCGAGCCGATCGACGTGCTCGCCAACGCCCATTCCCCCGCCTCGCCGGACTGGCGCATCCTGTCGGCGCAGGGCTCGGCCTCCGCGCAACTCGGCGAGCAGGCCCGGGCCCAGAGCTTCTACGAGGCCGCGCTCAAGATCCGGCCGAACGAGCCGTCCCTGCTGTCGAATCTCGGCCTGTCCTACGCCCTGTCGCGCAATCTCGACCAGGCCGAGCAGACCCTGCGGCTCGCCGCCGACCAGCCCGGTGCCGATGCCCGCGTACGGGCGAACCTCGCCCTCGTGCTGGGCCTCAAGGGCCGATTCGCCGATGCCGAGACGGTGCTGCGTCGCGACATGGGTCCTGAAGAGGCCGCCTCCAACGTGGCGTCGCTGCGCAAGCTCGCCGCTCAGCCGAATCGCTTCAAGACGCTGCCCGGCACGCCACAGCAGGGCTGACGGATCACGGCGTATCCCGGGGCGCCGCTAGAGCGAGCAACCCGGCTTGCGCCGCAGGCAGGTCCCCTCGCGGGCGGACCGCCAATCGCCCGACAGGGCCACGCGGCTGTCATCGCAACCCGGTAGCGGCCAGATTCGAAAAGTTCTATATCGACTCCTGGCTGCGCCGCGCGGCTCCACGGGCGTCCAAATCGCCCCCGCGCATCGTCCTGCCCGGGCACTCCCGGGGCGGCGCGCGCCCGTCGGGCGCTAGAAAGGCCGAACACAAATTCGTAGCGCAGGTCTTGCCTGCGCGTGTTCGACAACCCGCAGCGAGGATAGAACCAGCCGTGCCATCACTCGACAGCTTCAAGGCCCGCCAGACGCTCGAAGCCGGCGGCAAGACCTACACGTATTATTCGATCCCCGAGGCCGAGAAGAACGGCCTCGCCTCCGCCACCGCGCTGCCCTTCTCGATGAAGGTCCTGCTGGAGAACCTGCTGCGCTTCGAGGACGATCGCTCGGTCCGCAAGGCCGACATCGCCGCGACGGTCGGCTGGCTGGCCGAGAAGGGCAAGGCCGAGGTCGAGATCGCGTTCCGGCCCGCCCGCGTGCTGATGCAGGACTTCACCGGCGTCCCGGCCGTGGTCGATCTGGCGGCCATGCGCGACGCCATGGTGGCGCTCGGCGGCGACCCGCAGAAGATCAACCCGCTGGTGCCGGTCGATCTCGTGATCGACCATTCGGTGATCGTCGACGAGTTCGGCACCCCGAAGGCGCTGGCCGACAACGTCGCGCTGGAATATTCGCGCAACGGCGAGCGCTACACCTTCCTGAAGTGGGGCCAGTCGGCCTTCGACAACTTCTCCGTGGTTCCGCCCGGCACCGGCATCTGCCACCAGGTGAACCTGGAATATCTGGCCCAGACCGTCTGGACGAAGTCCGAGGACGGGGTCGAGGTCGCCTATCCGGATTCGCTGGTCGGCACCGATTCGCACACCACCATGGTCAACGGCATGGCCGTGCTGGGCTGGGGCGTCGGCGGCATCGAGGCCGAGGCGGCCATGCTCGGCCAGCCGCTCTCGATGCTGATCCCCGAGGTCGTCGGCTTCAAGCTGTCGGGCAAGCTGCCCGAGGGCACCACCGCCACCGATCTCGTGCTCACCGTCACCCAGATGCTGCGCAAGAAGGGCGTGGTCGGCAAGTTCGTGGAGTTCTACGGCCCCGGCCTCGACGACATGGCGGTCGCCGACCGGGCCACGATCTCCAACATGGCCCCGGAATACGGCGCCACCTGCGGCTTCTTCCCGATCGACCAGCGGACCATCGACTTCCTGAAGGTCACCGGTCGCGCCGACGACCGGATCGCTCTGGTCGAAGCCTATGCCAAGGCGCAGGGTATGTGGCGCGATGCCAAGACCCCCGACCCGGTCTTCACCGATACCCTGCATCTCGACATGGGCGAGGTCCGGCCCTCCCTCGCCGGACCGAAGCGCCCGCAGGACCGGGTGCTGCTCGACGGGGCCAAGCCCGGCTTCGCGACCTCGATGGAGACCGAGTTCAAGAAAGCGGCCGACCTCGCCAGCCGTTACCCGGTCGAGGGCACGAACTTCGACATCGGCCACGGCGACGTGGTGATCGCGGCCATCACCAGCTGCACCAACACCTCGAACCCCTCGGTGATGATCGGCGCTGGGCTCCTCGCCCGCAACGCGGTGGCCAAGGGCCTGCGCTCGAAGCCCTGGGTGAAGACCTCGCTGGCCCCCGGCTCGCAGGTCGTCGGCGAGTATCTGGAAAAATCCGGCTTGCAGGAGCCCCTCGACGCCCTGGGCTTCAACCTCGTCGGCTTCGGCTGCACCACCTGCATCGGCAATTCCGGCCCGCTGCCGGAGGCGATCTCCAAGGCGATCAACGACAACGACGTCGTGGCCGCCGCAGTGCTCTCGGGCAACCGCAACTTCGAGGGCCGCGTGAACCCCGACGTGCGGGCGAACTACCTCGCCTCGCCGCCGCTCGTCGTCGCCTACGCACTCGCCGGCTCGATGCAGATCGACATCACCACTGAACCGCTCGGCCACGGCTCCGACGGCAAGCCGGTCTACCTGCGGGACATCTGGCCGTCCTCGGCCGAGGTGCAGCAGTTCATCGAGGAGAACATCACCTCGGAGCTGTTCAAGCGCCGCTACGCCGACGTGTTCGGCGGCGACCAGAACTGGAAGGACGTCGAGGTCACCGAGGCCGAGACCTTCGCGTGGAATCCCGGCTCCACCTACGTGCAGAACCCCCCGTACTTCGTCGGCATGGAGAAGACGCCAAAGCCCGTGGAGGACATCGAGAACGCCCGCATCCTCGGGCTCTTCCTCGACTCGATCACCACCGACCACATCTCGCCCGCGGGCAACATCCGGGCGGCCTCGCCGGCCGGCGAGTACCTGCAGGCCCACCAAGTGCGCGTGCAGGACTTCAACCAGTACGGCACACGGCGCGGCAACCACGAGGTGATGATGCGGGGCACCTTCGCCAACATCCGCATCAAGAACCAGATGGTCCGGGACCCGTCCGGCACCGTGGTCGAGGGCGGCTGGACGCTGTTCCAGCCCACCGGCGAGAAGATGTTCATCTACGACGCGGCGCAGAAATACGCCGAGAGCGGCACGCCGCTCGTCGTCTTCGCCGGCAAGGAATACGGCACCGGCTCCTCGCGCGACTGGGCGGCAAAGGGCACGAAGCTGCTCGGCATCCGCGCCGTGGTCGCCGAGAGCTTCGAGCGCATCCACCGCTCGAACCTCGTAGGCATGGGCATCGTCCCGCTGGTGTTCCAGGGTGAGACCTCCTGGGCTTCCCTGGGCCTCAAGGGCGACGAGACCGTCACGATCAAGGGCTTGTCGGGCGAGCTGAAGCCGCGCCAGACCCTGGTCGCGGAGATCACCTCGGCGGACGGATCGAAGAAGACGGTGCCGCTCACCTGCCGGATCGATACGCTCGATGAGCTGGAATACTTCCGCAACGGCGGCATCCTGCCCTACGTGCTGCGCTCGCTGGCAGCTTGATCCTCCACGGGCGGCGTCCGCGCCGCCCATCCGGGTTCCATCAGGCGGCGTCCATCGGGCGCCGCCTTATTTGTAGCTTAGACGCGTGGGTTTGGCTTGCGCGCAACCTTGTTTGGCGCGACGGGCGCCCCATAACCCGGCTTCCGAAGCCAGCATGGGATCCCGATGAAGCACCTCAGCAAGACCCTCGCCGCCGCCGGCCTGACAGCGCTGCTGTCGAGCGCGGCCTTCGCCGCCCAGGTCGAGCGCGTCCGCGGCACCATCGACAAGGCCGAGGGCAGCACGCTCACGATCAAGACCGACGACGGCAAGTCCGAGACCGTCGATGTCGGCGGCGCCAAATTTGCCTGGGTCGTCCCGTCGAGCCTCGACGCCATCAAGGACGGCGTCTTCATCGGCACCGCCACCAAGGGCGAGAACCCGATGACGGCCCTCGAGGTCGTGCTGTTCCCCGAATCGATGCGTGGCACCGGCGAAGGCCATTACGGTTGGGACACGATCACCGACCAGACCGGCGGCGCCGGATCCAAGGTGAAGAGCGCCATGACCAACGGCACCGTAAAGGCCGAGACCGCCAACGCGCCGAAGGTGAAGAGCGCGATGACCAACGGCACCGTGAAGGCCGACAAGGCGGCGTCCGGTGGTGAGCGCACCCTGACGGTGAGCTACGGCAAGGACGGGTCCAAGGAGATCGTGGTTCCGTCCTCGGCGCCGATCGTCGCCTTCGAGCCGGCCGACAAGGCCATCCTGACGCCCGGTGCGAAGGTCTTCGCCGTGGTCGCCAAGGACGGCGCCAAGGCCGAGGGCAAGCTCGTGGCGGTCGGCAAGGACGGCCTCACCCCGCCGATGTGATTCTTTTGAGTTCTCGCGTGCCGTGGCCGGCTGGGCTGACCGCGGCACGCGACGTCACTGTCGACCTCAGGTCAAACGGCCTCGCGCGAACTTGTTGCGGCGACTGTGTGCCCCCAGGAATGCTGCAAAGGATGGAGCTTGTCAGGGTTCGAGCGCTGCACAACAACTTTGTACTCAAAGTCTATCTCGGATGTTATAACTGATATCTGACTATGCGAATGGTCGTATGAATAAACATTGTGTGCGAAAAGGATAACGCATGCAATATGAATCCTAATTCTTGTTCGGGTTGAGTCAACAGTGTGCTGAATATAGTCTTTCATTATTGGACGCGTTCTGTTTGATCTGTCAGGCTCGAAGCATGGCCTGCTTCCGTCGTTGATGTTTTTGCGGCGCTGCTAGATGATCGGAGGTCTGGGTTCGACGGCGCGGGGCCAACGCGATGAAATGCTTTCGCGACGCAAAGATCTTGCTGAAGCTTGCGCTCCCGCTCCTCGTCGTTGCCCTGGCCGCGGGCGGATTGATACTCTACGCTCGTGCGAACCTGCTCGCCCAGTCGGGCCAGACACGGCAGATCGTCGATATGCAGGCCAAGCGCCTCGCGCTGATCCTCGGCGTTCAGATCGATGTCGGCGAGATCTCGGTTCAGGCGCGGAACCTGGTCCTCGAGACGCGGGAATCCCAGATGGCTGGGTACGAGACCCGCATCAAGCAGGCGAAGGCGCATGCTTTCGGCCTCATCGACGAGTTGGGAAGATTGGCCGCCTCGGCCGAGCGGCGTGCAACGGACGAGACGCTGCGTCAGACCTTGACGGCGCTCGGGACGATCATCGATCGGGTCATTGCCAGCGCGGAGCACGGCGATAGCGAACTCGCCCGCGACATCCTGTTGGGCGAAGGCAACCCGCTTCGGGCGAAGCTGTGGGAATTGGCGCAGGCCCGGGTCGATGTCCTGACGGCCGAGCTCCAGCAGGCGCGCGATGCGTCCGAGCTTTCTGCCTCCCGCGCGACAGTCACGCTGGTCGTAGCCGCCGCCATCGGTCTGGTCGCCGCCATCGCCGGGGGCGTCGCCGTGGTCGCCCGTGGCGTCACGGCCCCGCTCGGGCGTCTGGTTCGGACACTCGAGCGCATGGGACACGGGGAGATCGACAGCGAGATCCGCGAGGCCGCCCGCGGCGACGAGATTGGCGCGGTCGGGCGCGCGGTCGAGGGGATCAAGCGCATGGTCGCCGAGAAGGCTGCCGAGCAGGCCGAGACCCGGCGCCGCGCCGACGCTGAAGCTGCGGCCGAGCGCAGGCGCGCCCGGGCCGAACTGGCCGACAACTTCGAGAGGGCCATGGGCGGCATCGTCGGTGCGGTGTCGAATTCGGCGAACGAGCTGCAGAAAGCCGCCCAGGGTATGACCGACACGGCCAGTGTCGCGGCGATGCAGGCCGCCACCGTGGCTGCGGCAGCCGAGGAAGCCGCCGGCAACGTCCAGACCGTCGCGACGGCCGCGGAGGAACTCGGCACCTCGGTTCAGGAGATCGGCCGGCAGATCACGGGGTCGGCCGACCTCACGCGCACGGCGGCCCGGGAGGCCGGCCAGACGGCGCAGCTCGTAAAGGCCCTCAATCAGACCTCGGTGAAGATCGGCGAGATGGTCGGGCTCATTGCCAACATTGCCAGCCAGACCAACCTTTTGGCGCTCAACGCGACCATCGAGGCGGCCCGGGCCGGTGAGGCAGGCCGCGGCTTCGCCGTCGTCGCCACGGAGGTGAAGGAGCTGGCGAGCCAGACCGCCAAGGTCACGGACGAGATCACCGGCCAGATTGGGGCGATCCGGGCGGTGACCGAGAACGCCGTCGCAGCCATCGGAGGCATCACCAACCGGATCGGCGAGATCGACGGCTTGACCGCCGGCATCGCGGCTGCAGTCGAGGAGCAAGGCGCTGCCACTCAGGAGATCGTGCGCCACGTCGCCCAAGCGGCGTCGGGCACCGGCGAGGTGACGAGCAACATTGTCGGGGTTGCGGAGGCGTCCGAAAAGACCGGCGCGGCCGCGGCCCAGGTGCTGGGTGCGGCTGCGGCGCTCTCGGACCAGTCCGGGCGCCTGAACGCCGAGGTCGCCCGCTTCCTCAACGGCATCCGCGCTTCCGGAGGGGGCTCACGGTGACGATGCGGATCGGAGGCTTCAACCCGAGAGGCGTGTTCGGCCCGCGGGTTAAGGCGAAAGCGAAGGCCGAAGGCATCGTCCCGGATGAGATGTCCGGGACGATGCGCGATCAGGCCGCGAGCGCGACGGTGTAATCTGCCTCGGTCTTCGTGCGGATTTCGTCCTCCGAGACGCCGTCGGCGAGCTCGATCAGCTTCATGCCGCCGTCGCCCTTCTTATCGATCTCGAACACCCCGAGATCGGTGATGACAAGGTCGACCACCTGCGTGCCGGTGAGCGGCAGGTCGCAGGCCTTGAGCAGCTTCGGGCTTTCGGTGCCGTCCTTGTTCTTGGCGACGTGCTCCATCACCACGACCACGCGCTTCACCCCGGCCACGAGGTCCATGGCGCCGCCCATCCCCTTCACCATCTTGCCGGGGATCATCCAGTTGGCGAGATCGCCGTTGCCGGCCACCTGCATCGCGCCAAGGATCGACAGGTTGATGTGCCCGCCGCGGATCATCCCGAAGGAATCCGCGGAGGAGAAGTAGCTCGTCGTCGGGAGCGCGGTGATCGTCTGCTTGCCGGCATTGATCAGGTCCGGGTCCTCCTCGCCCTCGTACGGGAAGGGGCCCATGCCGAGCATGCCATTCTCGGATTGCAGCTGCACCGACATACCCTCGGGGATGTAGTTCGACACCAGCGTCGGGATGCCGATACCGAGGTTCACGTAGAAGCCGTCTTCCAGCTCCTTGGCGGCGCGCGCCGCCATCTGCTCGCGGGTCCAGGCCATCGTTCTACTCCCTTCCCTCGATCAGTGGGTGCCGCCGCCGGCGGCGGCCGCTGGCGTGTTCTCGGCACGCTTGCGGGTGGTGCGCTGCTCGATACGCTTCTCGCGGACGCCGACCTCGATGATCCGCTTCACGAAAATCCCGGGCGTGTGAATCGTGTCCGGGTCGATCGCACCCGGCTTCACGAGGTGCCCCACCTGCGCCACCGTCATCTTGGCGGCGGTCGCCATCATCGGGTTGAAGTTGCGCGCGGTCATCCGGTAGCGGAGGTTGCCCTCGGTATCGCCCGTATGGGCGTGCACGATGGCGAGGTCGGCGAACAGTCCGCGCTCCATCACGTAGTGCTCGCCGTCGAACTCCCGGACCTCTTTGCCTTCCGCAACCTTGGTGCCGACGCCGGTCTTCGTGAAGAAGGCCGGGATGCCGGCGCCCCCCGCGCGAATGCGCTCGGCCAAGGTGCCCTGCGGATTGAACTCGATCTCCAACTCGCCCCCGAGATACTGCCGGGCGAACTCCTTGTTCTCGCCGACGTAGGACGAGATCATCTTGCGCACCTGCCGGGTATCGAGGAGCTTGCCCAGGCCGACCCCGTCGATCCCGGCATTGTTCGAGACGATGGTCAGGCCCTTGACCCCCGAAGCGCGCACCGCCTCGATCAACTCGTCCGGGATGCCGCAGAGGCCGAAGCCGCCGCACATCACCATCATGTCGTCGCGCAGCAAGCCAGCCAAAGCCGCCGTGGGATCCGTGTAGACCTTCTTCATCGAACCGTCCTTTTCCCGTCCGGTCTGCCCGGCCGAAATCTTGGGAACCGCGTTTCCTCGGGCCTGCTGTCCCCGATTCCGTGAACGAAATCCAGTACCGGCATACCCGGCCCGCATGGCGTCCGGGGCGATCCGTAACCCGCGCCGCCCTGGGGAGAGCGGGGCGGCCTGCGCAGGCCCCCGCAGACAAGGCCGGCGGGGCGCGCTATGACGTGCCTTCAACGAGCAGACCCAACCGGGCCGCGACGGCTTGAGGGGGCTGGCGCGGCACCCGGTCTTCGGCCGCAACCGCGGCTCGCCCATCCGGAGCACGATGTCGCCCCGACGTCCCATTTTCCTTCTCACCCTCGCAGGCGTGATCCTGGTTGGCCTCGGCCTGCAGGATTGGCCGGTCGATGGCCGCCGGGCGATGACCTTTGCAGGCCGCGCGCTGGATGAATACGGCCTGTCGTTGACCGGCGAGGGGCCGGCACGCCTCACGCTCCTGCCCCTTCCGCGCCTGTCCCTCGGTCCCGTCCGCGTCGCTGCCGGTCCCACGGGGCCGACACTCGCCAAGGCCGGAAGCCTGACCGTCGACCTCGATCCGCTCGGCCTCCTGGCCGGCCGCGCCACGCTGGGCGGTCTCCGGCTCGATGGCGCACAACTGTCATCGGACGCCGCTGCCTGGAGCGTGCCGCTTGCTCAGCTGGCCGCGCGGATGCGTTCGGGCGCCACGCAGCGACCGCGCTGGTTGAGCGTGACCGGTGCCCGCATCGCCGAGGGCGACGAGGCACGGGACATCGACCTTGACCTCGCCTGGCCGTTCTGGAGCGCCTCCGCAGAGGCCCACGCGAGCTTGACATGGCGGGGCGTGCCCACGCGCATCGCGCTGACGCATCTCCGGGCTGCCGATATCGTTCAAGGGCACCCCACCCCGTTCACCGCCGCGGTGACGTGGCCCGACGGCAACCTGGCTGTCGATGGCACGGCAAGCCCGTCGCTTCAGGGAGGCGCCTTGCCTGCACTGGCCGGGCGCGCCCGATTCAAGAGCCGCTCGCTGTCCGAAACCCTGGCTTGGCTCCGTCGCGATGCCCCGCTCTCCCCCCTTGCCCGGGCCTTCTCTGTCGACGGACAATTCGACGTTTGGGACCGTTCCGTATCCTGGCCGCGCTTACGTGTGGGGCTCGGAGACGACGTGCTGGAGGGGGCGGGTGCCGTGACCCTCGGGCCGGGGACCGGGTCACGCCTCTCGGTTCAAGCGACTCTGGCGGCCGAGACGCTGAATCTCGCGCCGCTGATGGGTGATCTGATCAAGTTGTTTGACGCAGAGGCGGCGCCGCTGGCCCTGACGCCGCTCACCAAGGGCGATCTCGATCTGCGACTATCGGCGGCCGAGGGCCGGGTCGGACTGCTGCAGGTCCAGGACTTGGCCGCCAGTATCTTGGTGCGTGACGGCGCGATGGAAGTCGCTGTGAACCGCGCACGCCTTCAGGACGGAACGCTCAAGGGGCGCCTTACCCTGGTGAGTGCCAAGGATCCGGCTGAGACCGAGGTGCGGATGCAGGGCAGCCTGGATCGGGTCGACGTGGGAACCCTGCTCGGCGAGATCGGGGGCGGGCGCTGGATGAGCGGGCCCCTGCAGGGGCAATTCACCCTGGAGGGCAGTGCCCGCGACAGTGCAAGCCTGCTCGCCCATCTCGGCGGCCGCGCGACGCTGGCAGTCGACGGCGGCGCGATCTCGGGCCTCGACCTGGCCGAGATCGTCCACCGCAACGGCGTCGTCCCGGCAGGCGCGCTCGCGCGTCGGAATGGTCGGACCGCCTTCGAGCGCGCGGCGATCACCCTGCGCTTCTCCGACGGGATCGGTGAGTTCGCCGAGTCCGGCTTGCGCGGGCCGAGCGTCGGAGCCAGCCTGCAGGGACAAATCTCGCTGCCTAGTCGGCGGATCGAAGCCCGGGGCGATCTGGCGCTTCGCGCCGCGGACCCGTCGCGCAGGCTCCTGTTCGAAGTCTCAGGTCCGTGGGACGCGCTGACCGCGCAGGTCGTCCCTCATGGTGAGGCGATGCTGCCCGATCCCCTCAAGTTTCCGGCCGCCCTCGGGCTGAGCGGCAACGCCCGCGCTTACGCTCCGTGATTCGGGCGATGGCGCCCAAGCTCACCCGATTCTAAGCTCCGGCTTCAACTCCGTCCGTGATCCCCATGCGCCGCCTGCTTGTCGAGGAACCCGTCACCCGCGCCGGACCGTTGTCGCGGCAGCTTGCCGTGTTTGCCATTATCGCCACGGGGCTCGCCCTGATCGTGGTGCGCGACCCGCGTTCCGACACCGACGCGGCGCTGGTTGCCCTGGCGGCTGGGCTGTGTATCGCCCTGGCCGCGGCTGTCGCTGCCGTGTTCGCGTTCGTGCATGTCTGGCGTGAGGGTGCGCGCGGTCTGGGGGCTGCGCTCGCCGGATTGTTCCTGGCGCTACTCCTCCTGGGCTATCCGGCCTATCTCGGCTTGCGGGGTCTGCGCCTGCCGGTCCTTTCAGATATCACCACCGATATCGACAACCCCCCGGCCTTCTCGCGGTCCCGGGCCGCCTTCGCGGCACGGGGCGGCCGTTACCCGTCGGATCCGGGTCCCGCGATCCGTGAGCGTCAGCGCGGCGCCTATCCGCAGATCGCCCCGCTGACCCTCGATATCGGTGCCGACGAGGCATTCGAACTGGCCCGTAAGGCCGCCCTCAACCGGCACTGGCAGATCGTCGAGGCGATCCGTCCCGGGGGGCGTACCGGCAACGGCCGGATCGAGGCCGTGGCCCGTGGCCTCATCCTCAATCTGCCTGACGACGTGACCGTGCGAATTCGCCCCCGGGCCGACGGCGCCCGGATCGACGTGCGCTCGGCCTCCCGGCTCGGCGGCCGCGATTTTGGCACCAATGCCGATCGCATCCGCGCCTATCTCGACGACGTGGCGAACCTGGCCCTGGCGGTGAAGTAGCTGGGTCACCCGTCAGGTGGGTGCGTAGGCGCTGTCGAGACGGGGCGGCCCATCGCAGGCCACGAGCCCCCGCCCGACCAGATCTTCCAGATGGGCGAAGACCGACAGGGCGGCGGCCCCACGAAGGCGGGGGTCGAGCCCCTGATAGATCGCCGCCACAACGTCTGGAATCCTTGCATCTCCGGCGGCGAGCCGGGCGCGGATCGCCGCTTCCCGCTGGCGGCGGTGGCCGATCAGGCAGCGGACGAAACGCGCCGGCTCGCGTACGGGACCGCCATGTCCCGGCCAGTAGATCGTCTCACCGCGTCCGCGCAGCTTTTCCAGCGACGCCATGTAGGCGCGCATCTCCCCATCCGGAGGCGCGACGATCGTGGTGTTCCAGGCCATCACGTGGTCGCCCGACAACAACGCCTCCGCCTCCGGTAACGCGAAGGCGAGATGGTTCATGGTGTGACCAGGGGTCTCCAAAGCCACGAGGGTCCAGCCCGGTCCGGAAACCGTGTCGCCCTCGGCCATCACCCGCGTGGGGGCATGGGCCGTGTCAGAACTCGAATCGAGGATCGGCACCTCGCCCTCCGCCAAGGCGCGAGCAGCCCGGTGTGGGGCGCACCCGACGATCGGGGCGCCGGTTCGGGCGGCGAGAAGCCGAGCGCCCGGGGAATGATCCCGGTGGGTGTGGGTGACCACGATGGCCTCCACCTGCTCGCCCTCGAGGTCCGCCAGCAGCGCCTCGATGTGGCTAGGCTCGTCGGGCCCAGGGTCGATGACCGCGACGCGCCGGTCGCCGATCACGTAGGAACAGGTACCGGTAGCCGTGAACGGGCCGCCATTCGGGGCGATACGCCGCCGGATCAGCGGAGCCACGCGTTCCAGGCGTCCGGCTACGGGCAAGGACCGCTCGAAGGTCGGCCCGCTCTTGTCCTCGTCCGCCATCGCCACCCCGTGCTATTCCGGGGGCGGTTCTAGAGCCGTGCCCGCTCGCGGTGCAATCGGGCACAGGTGTCGGCTGGAATTTCCGAAGCCGATAAGTCGCGAGATCTCAAATCGCGGCCCGTCCTTCGGCGGGCCAGGATTTTAGCGCTCCCGGTGGGACCGGCCGGCACGCACGCGGACAGGCACCGGGACGGGAGCCGGTATCACACCGAGACCGAGAGCCGCCGCGCGCACGGCGTCGGCAGCACCGTCGACGATCTCCGTCACGCGCGCCGCCAGCGCGTTGGCCTTGGATCGAACGGCTCTCTTTGCAGCTTGCAGCATCACGGATCCTAGCTCGGACCTAACAACC
This sequence comes from Methylobacterium sp. GXS13, assembly GCF_001455965.1. Classification (GTDB taxonomy): domain Bacteria; phylum Pseudomonadota; class Alphaproteobacteria; order Rhizobiales; family Beijerinckiaceae; genus Methylobacterium. Next base: position 168,519 of record NZ_LKKO01000058.1, on the reverse strand, counting down.
ACTGTTCGAACGCTACCGTCTCGCTCCCGTTCCGTCACGCATCGTCGCGGGCAGATCGTTAAGCGAAGGGAAGGAGCGGTCCTTTGTCAAGTGCGCGGAACCGAAGCGAGACCTTGGCGTTTTCGAGTCCAGAACGACGCGGCCGCCCGCGCCGGTATTTTCAAAGGATACGCACAATGCTCGGTTGGGCCGTAACTTTCCTCGTCGTCGCTCTGGTCGCCGCTCTGCTCGGCTTCGGTGGTATTGCCGGAACCGCCATGGAAGCCGCTAAGCTCGTGTTCTTTGTCGCTATCGTTCTGTTTGCGATTTCCGCAGTCGTCGGTCTGATGCGCGGCCGCTCGCCAACTTTGTAAAGCGACTTTAACGACTGGCGCTGGCGCCAGGCTGGCGTTCGCATTCGGAAAGCCGCCGTCATCAGCGGCGGCTTTTCAGTCTTCAGGGACAATCGAGGCGTCGGAGCGGGTAAAGTCTCCTCAGACGTTCTCACGGTCCCGATCATCAAGCTTCGCGATCAGTTCGGCGAAGCGGTCGGGAACCGGTTGCTGCGCCACCGTGTCGTACATGGCCCGCAACTGTGCGGCGAGACGATTGCGGGTCAGATCGCTCAGGCCGCCGCGGGCGACGGGTGATTCATCCTGGCCCGCAGCGGTCGTTCGGGCGTCGCTGGGGTTGCCCATCGCGGCTCGCAGCGGGGAGGTGACAGCGAGGCCCGCATGCGGATCTCCCGCGCGACGGTCCTCGTCCTTCCCCCGATTCGCCATTCACACGCCCCTTTTGCCGAAGTCCGCGGGGCCGCATTGTACTGCGGCTCGACATACGCCATGGCTGCGGCTGCAACGCCCGCCCGCCGGATCGGTTCCGCTGGGGGCGGAACGGAGTGCGGGCCTCCGCGTTGGGCGGTAGGCTGCGCAGGATACAAGCCGGCCCCGGCACGACCTCGGTCGAGGATCGAGGCATCGCGGCCGGGCAACACGGCGAGGCACAGGGGATCGAATGTCGACATCGCAACTCGTGGTACAGCACCTGCCGTACCTGCGCCGCTACGCGCGGGCGCTCACGGGGAGCCAAGTGGCCGGCGACGCCTATGTCGCCGCCACCCTGGAAACCCTCGTCAACGAGCCGGATACGCTCGGCCGCAGCACCAACATCAAGGCCGACCTGTTCCGGGTCTTCACGCGGATCTGGAACTCCCTGTCGGTGAACGGTCGCAGTGAGCAGGTCCAGCACGACCTGCCCGCCGAGGTTCGCCTGGGCCAGATCACCCCGCTGCCGCGTCAGGCATTCCTTCTGTCCTGTCTCGAGGGTTTCTCGGAAGAGGATGCGGCGATCATCCTGGCCGTCGACGTCTCCGAAGTCCGTGACCTGGTGGATGAGGCGGGGCGTGAGCTCGCCGCCGACATGGCGACCGAGATCCTCATCATTGAGGACGAGCCGCTGATCGCCATGGATCTCGAGGCATTGGTCGAGGGCCTCGGCCATAACGTCATCGGCGTCGCGCGGACGCGCACCGAGGCGATCAAGATCGCCGGCGAGGGCAAGCGCCCGGGTCTGATCCTCGCCGATATCCAGCTAGCGGACGGCTCCTCAGGCCTTGATGCCGTGAACGATCTGCTGAAGACCTTCGAGGTTCCGGTGATCTTCATCACTGCCTATCCGGAGCGTTTCCTCACGGGCGAGCGTCCGGAGCCGGCCTTCCTGATCGCCAAGCCGTTCCAGCCGGCGAACGTCTCAGCGGTGATCAGCCAGGCGCTGTTCTTCCAGCAGACGGCGCGTCGGCGGGAAGCCAAGACCGCTTAACCCGTCATATTCGGATCGGCTTGCCGCTTCGGATCAGTTGGGTGCAACGACGAAAACCCCGGCGCGAGCCGGGGTTTTTTTATGCGCGAAGACTGTCTCGCTTGCGCACAAAAAAACGGGCCGGAGATGGCTCCAGCCCGTCAATAAGGTTCCGGCCGATGCACAAGGGGAATGCGGGGAGGACCAGATGGCCGGGTCTCGATGTAACGGTCAGCCCACCCGCGAGGTTCCGGCGATCGCACTTTTTGGGCGACCGTGGCCGTTGCGACACAGGGGATGGTTATGGATGACCCGCGTACGCAGCCGCATCATAACGCGAACGTGTGCGAATACTCAGTGATCACCGGGACGAGACAGTGGTGGAACCGACGATTGCAGGCCGCGTTGTTGAAATATCCTGTCAAGCTCTCATGATGAGGTCGGGGCAATGCTGCGGTCTGGTTTCATTCTGGGCGTAAGTGCTCCCGCGGCTCTGATCACCGTGCTGATCCAGCCGGTGGTTCGCGAGACCGCTGACCATTGGTCGCCCCCGGTCATCACCGCTTCCGTACCGTCACCGCTGCCTGGCATGCGTCCGGCCTCGCTGGCCCTCAGCCCGACCCGGGTTGCCGGTGTCCAGCGGATTGAAAGTCAATCAGGTCCGGTTGCCGAGGAGGGACAGGAACTCGGTACTCAGCCCATCCTCAAGCCGCTGCTGCAGCCACGCCGCCTCGTTCGGGAGGGGTGCGAAACCGCTCTCAGCTCGCTGGTCGGTCCCGAGGCCCGTCGCATGATTCCGGGCCGCTGTATCTCCTGATCCCGCCACCCGCAATTGCCCACAGCAAAAGGCCCCGCCGGATCGGCGGGGCCTTTTGCTGTGGGTGGTCTGCAAAAACAAGGACGGCGCCGGTCGTTAAACGCGGCGCCGTTACGCAACTCGACAGTCGTTTTGGGTCACTCGGCGCGGCCGGTCCCCGTGGATTGGCCGCCCTTGCGTCCGGCAGCCGAAGCCAATTCGCGATCCTGCGAGAAGGAGCGCTTCTCGGCCGGCACGCTGCGTCCGCCCTTGCTGGCGATCTCGCGCTGCCGCGACAGGTCCATCGAGGCAAAGCCCCGCTTCGAGGTTGAATTTCCGGATGCCATCAGTTCCTCCTCAGGCTTCGCTTCACACCGCAACAACCTTCAGCAATAACCAAGGTTCCTGTGATCAGGCGTGGCCAAGTTTGGCAAAGCTAAGCTTGGCAGCAACCGCTGGCTTTGTGTGGCGTTGATGCGAGATTGCCTGGCATTCACTTCCCGGGGCGCCCGAGCGCGCGCCGGTACCGGGCCGGCCTGCCCTCGGCGGGCGCCTGCACGGAAGCTGTGATGCGGGCTACGGCAAAGGGCTTTACGCGATGACGAACCGCAACATGGTCAAGGCTGGGCCGGGATCCGGGCCTGCCGTTGAGCCGAACACACCGCCGCTCCCTCCGATGCCCGCCCCCGAGGATTCGCCGACGCCGACGACCCGCGAGGAGCCGATCGACTCACCACACCTGAATGCGAGTCCGAAACGCGAGGCCCCCGGCCCCGGAGAGTATGGTCTGTCGACCAAGCGCTGAGGCAGGTCCGCTTTCAGCCGGCGCGCAGGCGCGTCCGGCGAAGCAGGATCAGAATCAATGAGCCGATCGCCAGGACCGTAGCGATCCCAGCAACGGTCAGGATCCGTTCGACCGCGGGGGTGTAGATGCCGCGTGCGGCATCGTAGCCGTAGCAGAGCAACGCTAGGCGATCCGTGAGGCCGCCGACCAGTCCTTCGCCGGCTTCCGTGAGCGCCAGACGAAGGTCTCGGCCGGTGAGTGCCAGCGGTGAGAGGACCCGGGCGACCCGGCCCTCGCCGGTGAGCAGCATCGCCGCAGCGGGATGGGCGAAGCTGTCCGTCCCGGGGTCGTAAACGGCCGTGTAGCCCAGGGCACCGGTGAGGCTGGCCAAAGCAGCCTCCGAGGCGATCAAGGGCCGGATGCCGGCTGCCCGGTCTCCGAGGGTTTCGTGGAGCATGCGGCGCGCGGCCGCGGCATCGTCCCGGGGATCGATCCCGACGAGCACCAATGCGTAGTCTTCGTCAGAGAGTCCGGTCGCCGCGAGGGCATCCGCCGCCATCGACAACATGGGGTCGCAGACATTGCCGCAGGTGTAGTCGACCGGCAGCAGCAGGACGGCGCGTCCGCCGAGCGCCTGCCCCAAGGTCTTCGCTTGTCCGGTTCGCGCGTCCGTAACGACGAGATCCAGGGGTACTCGGGCGCCGGGCAGGGGTGCTGCTGCGACGCGGGCGAGATCGGCCTTGACCAGGCGCGCCTGGACGGGTTCCGCGCTCGTCAGAATCCCCCCCAGAATCGTCAGTGCACCGGCAATCAGGCATCGGAACGCCCGGGCTGCGTCGGGGGTGGGACTGGACAAGTGCTTGATGAACCGCATGGATGTATGGGCCAGTCCGGCCATCTGAATACCATCCATGCCCGCAAGGGTGTGAAACCCCTCGCGGAGCCCGCGAATGACCCTCGATACCGAGGTATCCTCCTTAAGGCAGGTTCCGCTGTTCCGCGAGGTGGAGCCGGCGCGCCTGAAGCTTCTGGCCTTCACGAGTGAGCGCGTGCATTTCGAGCCGGGGCAGCGCTTCTTCGCCCGCGGTGACGTGGCGGATGCGGCCTACGTGATCCTCAAAGGCAGCGCCGAGGTCAGCATCGACGGGCCGGCCGGGCCGATCCGCCTCGCGCTGCTCGGGCAGGATGCCTTGGTCGGCGAGATGGGCATCCTGGCCGACCAGCCCCGTTCGGCCACCGTCACGGCGGAATCGGCGGTGACGGCGCTCCGCATCGACCGCGGCGTGTTTTTGGAACTGCTGGCACAGTTTCCCCAGATCAGCATCGCGCTGATGCGGGTTCTCGCCCTGCGGCTCGAACAGACCAACCAGGCGTTGGCCGAGAGCCGGGGCTGACCTCACGCGGTCGGATAGGTGATGAATTCCAAGAGCGATCCGTCCGGGTCGCGGAAATAAATGCTGAGGCCGGTTCCCGCGGCCCCGTTCCGCTCGACTGGGCCGAGCTCCACCGGCACACCGGCTGCTTCGAGATGTGCCATTGCGTCTTCGATGGTGCCCGACCAGCGGAAACACAGGTCACTGTTTCCCGGCAGCACAGGCTGCGCCGCGACCGGTTCGGCCTTCACGCCGGGACCGTGGCAATTGAGCTGCACCCCACCGAACCGGTAGGCGAAGCCGCTCCCGCGCGCGATCACCTCGGCGCCGACCACGTCATGATAGAAAGCGTTGGATCGCGCCCAGTCAGTGACGTGGATGACACAATGATCGAGGTGGATCGCTGGACGCAGAGGTACCTCGGGCGCAGACACCGCCTCGGTCGGAAGCGTCTCGGTCTCGGCCATGATTCACCCCCCCGGATGCCGTGTCAGCTTCGGATCCCGCGTCATGAATTAGGGCGCAACCGTGGCCGCGGCATCAGGCTCTCGCGGGCCGCTGCGGCGCAAAAGCTACATCGCCGTGGGCGTCGAGACGGTAGGCATGGGGTCCAGGACCGTATCCCGCATGTCAGGACCCATGATCGCAACACGCCCATCGGCCTGGAGCCGAATTCGCCGGCTCCTGCTCTCGCGAATTCTGCTCGCCGTGGTCGCGATCGCACCGCTGGCCGCCTGCCAGACGCGCCCGTCCCAGCTCGCGCAGGACGACGAATCGGCCTGGTACATCGGGACGAAGCCCGACAAGCCATACGATATTCCGCTGGTCGATACCGCGCGGCTCGACCCGAAGTACCGCCGCCAGCAGGTCAGCTACAACGGCCCGGAGAAGCCCGGCACGATCCTGGTCGATATCGACCAGCGCCAGCTCCTTTTGGTCCAGGCGGACGGCACCGCGATGCAGTACGGCGTCGGCGTCGGCAAGGCCGGCTTCTCCTGGAAGGGCGAGGCGCGGGTCGGCCGCAAGGGCGTCTGGCCGGATTGGAGCCCGACCGTCACGATGGTCTCCCTCAACCCGGACCTGCCGCGCACCCGCAAGGGCGGCGTCGACAATCCGCTCGGGGCCCGCGCCCTCTACCTGTACCAGGGCAACCGCGACATCCTGTTCCGCATCCACGGCACCAACGAACCCTGGAGCATCGGCGAGCAGATGTCGTCGGGCTGCGTCCGCATGCTCAACGAGGACATCGCAGACCTCTACGAGCGCGTGCCGGTGGGGACCCGGGTGCTGGTGAAGCGCAACGGCAAGTACCGGGTCTGACCAAGTATCGGGTCTGACACCGACTCTGTGTGCCTGAGGGCGACGGGTCTCGCTAAGCATCATGCGATCGGCACGCACCCGCTCCGGGGCGCATGCAGCGCCAACAATACACAGAACCCGCTCCGGCGTGAGACGCCGGGAAACGCTCGCTCACGAGGGGGCGGGCTTCCGGATCGCCGTCCACTAACCCGCCCGGCATCCGGGACGCCAAACGCTGCCCGCCTCTACGGCGGCGCAACGTTGCAAACCCTTTCGCAACCTATCCGCGCGACGCTGCGTCGAGCCCGCTCCGGGATGACGGCCGTGCCGGTCCATCGCGGGCAGACCGCGCGACAGAACGCCCAGGCGCTCCGAGCGCGCAGCGTAGCCGGCAAAAACGCCACAATGGTCGGCGACCCTACGCGCTTCCGAAACGAACTCTGCCGCCCCTTCGTGGACAGCTTTCTGATGACAAGATCGATGCTCGCCCTGCTCCTCCTCTGCGGACCGGCCGCCGCGGCCGGGACGATCAGCGGGCCCGCGACGGTGATCGACGGCGACACGATCGAGGTGCATGGCACCCGCATCAACCTCTACGGCATCGACGCGCCCGAGACCGCGCAGAGCTGCCAGACCGTCACGGGCCGGGAATACCGCTGTGGCCGCGAGGCTGCACAGGCGTTGAGCGCGCATATCGGCAGCGGCGTCGTCACCTGCGAGCGCCGCGAGAATTCGGCTGCAGGCGGTATCGCCGGCCTCTGCCTCGCGCATGGCGAGGATCTGTCTGCCTGGATGGTTACGCGGGGCTACGCCCTGGCGAGCCGCCAGGTGACGGCGGCCTACACCCATCAGGAGGGCCAGGCCTGGGCGACCCGACGGGGGCTCTGGGCCGGGACCTTCGAGAAGCCCGCCGATTGGCGCCAAGACCGGCGCCGCATGGAGGCTTCGGCCGGAGCGAGCACAGCCGATTAGGTGTGATCACGCCGTCTGGTCGTGGCCCTCGGTGAATTCCCGCCACAGCAGGACCAGGGCTGCCATCACGGCAGGGCCAACGAAAAGGCCGAGCAGGCCGAAGGTCTCGACGCCTCCGAGAATTCCGAGCAGCACCCAGAGGAACGGCAGCTTGGTCGTGCCCCCGATCAGCGCCGGCCGGACGAAGTGGTCGGCTACGAAGGTCACCACCAGGCCTGCTACTGCCACGACGATCGCTGCTTTCACCGAGCCCGCCGCGACCAGGAGCAGCGCTGCGATCGCGATGGCGACGGCCGCGCCGAACGGGATCATGGCGGCGACCGCCGTGAAGGCGCCGAGCAGCACCGGGTGCGGCACGCCAGCGAAATAGTAGACCACCCCGAGGATGAAGCCCTCGCCGAGGCCGACCAGCACGAGCCCGTCGACGGTGCCATGCACCGAGGCCACCATCTGCCGCGCCACGCGCTCGCCCCGGGGGCCGAACAGGCGGTCGCAGGCGACCCGGGCTTGCTCCGTCACCGTCCGCCAGTCGCGGAACAGGAAGAACAGAGCCACGAGGCTGAAGCCGAACAGCACGATCCGATGCACCACCTCGCGGCCGAAATTACGCGAGGCACCGACGACCGAATGGTTCTCGAAGCGGTGCAGCAGGTCGGAGCCGGCCTGCGCGTGGCCGAGATTGTCATTCCACCAAGCGGTGGCCTGCGCTGCTCCGTAGGGCAGGTGCTGAACGAATTCGGGGGCCGGGATGCCGTTCGCTTCGGCGCTACGGACGAACTCGGCCACATCGTGGGCTTCGCGCGCCGCCTGGACGCCCAGGATCGCCAGGGGGGCGAGGAACACCAGGGCCACCGCGGCGGTCATCAGCGTGGGCAACAGGAGATTATGTCGACCCGGCGGGAAGCGCCGCTCCAAGCGGGCGTAAAGCGGCCAGAGGGCGATCGCCAACACGACCGCCCAGGCCAGGGCCGGCAAGAAGCCATGCAGGATCCAGAGGCCGAGGGCGGACAGCGCCAGGACCAGCACGACCCGCGCAGCGCCTTGCGAGCGCGCTCGCTCCGGCGGGGCCGGAGGAGCGACATGCGCCGGGACCGCAACCGGTTGGGCCGTGGGTAACATCCGTTTCGTCTCCTGGCGCCGCGCGAAGGATCCCGCGCAGATAAGCCGAACTCTTTCCGCAGGGCGGCACACGGTCCCGCGCACCCGTCGATGTACTACCCTGGACCAGCGCGGCAACGCACCGGGAACCGTTACGGTTGCCGCCCCCGACCCCCTCGTGTAGAGGTCGCGGCCATCCGACCGGCCTGCGCAACTGGGGCCGGTATGCGTATTGCTGGCCGCGCGGGGCGTGAGCGCCGGGTCGCCCGGTGTCGAGGGGGGCTCCCCGCCCGACCGATCCGGAAACCGAACAGCCCGCGAGAAGACATGTCCGACGATCCCGCCCACGGCAGCGCCACCTTCGAGCGCGTGGCCGACATCATAGCCGAGACGGCTGACATCCCGCGGGACAAGATCACCCCGGAAAGTCACGCCATCGACGACCTCGGCATCGACAGCCTCGCCTTCCTCGATATCGCCTTCGCCGTCGACAAGGCCTTCGGGATCAAGCTGCCGCTCGAGCGTTGGACCCAGGAGGTCAACGAGGGCAAGGTTCCGGCGGAGCAGTATTTCGTGCTCAAGAACCTGTGCGCGCGCATCGACGCCCTGGTGGCCGAGAAGGCCGCCAAGGTCTGACGCCCTAGAGCCCGACGCACCCCCATGCGCCTCGAATACTTCGAGATGATCGATTCTGTCCGGCACCTCGACCGGGCCGCCGGCCGGATCGAGGCGCTCGCCCGGGTGCCGCTGGAGAGCCCCGTCTTCGAGGGGCACTTCCCCGGCCATCCGTTGGTGCCCGGCGTGCTGCTCACCGAGACGATGGCGCAGGCGTCCGGCTACCTCGTGCTCGCTCATCTCGACTTCACCCGCATGCCGTTCCTCACGGGAGTGGACAAGGCCCGGTTCCGGTCTTTCGTCGGGCCCGGTGCGGAGCTCGTCGTGACGGCAACCCTGGAGCATGACGGCTCGGGCTACGCCGTGACGAAGGCCGCGATCAGCCATGCCGGCAAGGCGCTCTGCGACGCGGAGTTGCGCTTCCGCACCATGCCGTTTCCGGACGGGCTCGACGCGCCGATGCGCGAACGCGCCCGGGCGATCGGCCTGTTCCAGGATCCGGTGCAGCCATGAGCCGTCCCGTCCTTGTCACGGGTCTCGGCCTCGTCTCCTGCGCAGGCGAAGGAATCGAGGCGCATCTCGCCGCCCTCGAGGCCGGCGCGGCACCCCGGACCGATACCCAGACCTTCGCACCCTATTGCGTGCATCCGGCGCCTTCGATCGCCTGGGATGGGCAGATCCCCAAACGCAGTGACCAGAGGCAGATGGAGGCATGGCAGCGCCTGGGCGTCTACGCAGCCGGACTTGCCCTCGACTCCGCTGGCGTGAAGGACGATGCCGCTCTGAAGCAGGCGCTCCATCTCGTGGTGGCTGCGGGCGGCGGTGAGCGCGACTACGCGGTCGACGGCGCGATCCTGACGGGCCTGCGTAATGCGGCCGACCCGGGCGCCTACCTGAATGAGCGGCTGCAGAACGACCTGAGGCCGACGCTATTCCTGGCCCAGCTCTCGAACCTGCTCGCCGGCAACATCGCCATCGTGCACGGCGTTACGGGCGCCTCCCGCACCTTCATGGGCGAGGAAGCTGCCGGTGTGGATGCGCTACGGATTGCTCAGGCCCGGGTCGCCGCGGGCCAGATCGACGCGATCCTGGTCGGCGGCTCCTACAGCGCCGAGCGGCCGGACGTGCTGGTGGTCCACGAGATGGGTGGCTATCTCGCCCGCGCTCCCTACCACCCGGTTTTCGAGCGGGGCACGCGAATTGATGCCCCGGCCGGCTTCATCCTGGGGAGCTGCGCGGCCTTCCTCATGCTGGAATCGGAAGCGCACGCAGCGGCCCGCGGGGCCCAGGCCCTCGCCCGGCTGGACCGGGTCGCGAGCGATCGTGCGCCGCGCATCCCCGGCAGCGTTGCTCACAGTCTCGACGTCCTATGGGCGCAGGCCGGTCTCGCGTCGCCTGATCGCGTCCTGTCGGGCGCTTCAGGCGTCGCACCGATCACGGCGGAGGAACAGGATGCGATCGCGCGGCTCGCGCCGGGCGCCGACGTCCGAGCGCTCGGGGACGTGATCGGGCACGGGCTCGAAATCGTTGCGCCCTTCGGAGCGGCGCTTGCCGCAGGCCTCGTGGCTGCCGGATCGGCCCGCGAGGTGGCGGTGACGACGGTTGGTCATCGCCGCGGCGAAGGGGTGCTGCGTCTGACTCAGGCCTGACCGGCGCTCGAGACCGGGCTGGCGGCTTGCGTGCGCCAAGTCATCCCGACGTGATGCACACGGCCTATCTGTTTGACGGCACAAATCTTCTGCCCGCATCGCGTTTTCATTTCCACAAACATCACGCCCGTTTTACCGATGCCGGTTCTGGTCGAAATATCTCTTCGGACTTGCCAATGCGCGAGCGAAGGTCTATCTGAGGCCTATCGGCACGTGTCCGGATATCTTGGACCGTTACGCCTTCGCAGGGCGGTTCTGACTTTCCTATCGCTATCGGTCGATATCGGTGCCCGCTTTTTTGAGCGGGTGCCATCTCTCACGACGCCTGCGAAGATCGAGGAATTCCATGAGCACCGGAACCGTCAAGTGGTTCAACGAGACCAAGGGCTACGGCTTCATCCAGCCGGATGACGGCGGCAAGGACGTGTTCGTGCACGTTTCGGCTGTCGAGCGCGCCGGCCTGCGTGGCCTGAACGAAGGCCAGAAGGTCTCCTACGAGCTGGAAACCGATCGTCGCAGCGGCAAGGAATCCGCTGGCCAGCTCCAGACGGTCTGATCGCCGCTTCGTCGGCCTTTGTCGAAGCCGCTCTCGAGGGAGCGGCTTCTTCGTATTCAAATCCGATTTCGGGACGATGGCGGCCCGCCGCGCCCAACTCAGGAGTGTCTGTGAGCTTTCCGAACAAGCAAGGCGTCGTCGATCGACTGGAGGCCGCCGCCAAGGCGCGGTCCGAGATGCTGGCTCGTTTCCGAGCCCGCCCGACTGCCGATGATCCGGCCGTCCTCGCCCGCCAGTCTGCGCGTCGCGCCGTGGTTGATGCCCGCGAGGCCCGCGCGGCCGAGCGCGCTGCCCAGCGCCAGGCGGAACTCGAGCGCGCCGCCGCTCAGGCCGAGGCCGAGCGTCAGGCCGAGGCCGAGCGCAAGCTCGCCGAGCAGCTCGCCGCCCAGGAGCGTGCCAAGGCCTTGCAGGCCGAGCAGAAGCTTCAGCGCGATGCGCGCTATCTGGCTCGCAAGGCCAAGGCCCAGAAGCGCCGCTGAGGCGCCTGCCGCCGAAGGGAATGCCGAACGGCACGAACGGGCGCGTGAGACCAGAGACACGGAGCCGTATCCGACCGCAACTGCGGCCGGCGGCTGCTCCGATGGCGTCGCCCCTTCAAACCGCGCCCCAGGAGCCCGGCATGACCCACAAATTCAAGATCGGCCAACGCGTCTGCCGGGTGCAGCTCGGGCTTCCCGGTGACAAAGGCGGCGGCGAGATCTTCGAGATCCTGCGCCTGATGCCTGAGGATCAGACCGGCGAGCGCTCCTACCGGATCCGGACGGAAGCCGGCGAGCGCGCGATTCGCGAGAGCGAACTGGTCGCGGTCAACCGGCACTGATCGGCGGCGATCTCAGAGCGCTCTGAACATCACCAGGGCGTCGACATCCCCGAATCTCGGATGCCGGAAGGCTCCCGGGATGCGCCCGACCACGTCGAAGCCGAGGCGCTGCCAGAGTTTGACGGCTCGGGTGTTGGTCGAGACGACGCCGTTGAACTGCATCGCTGTGAAGCCGTGCTGGCGTGCTTGATCGAGTGCATGCTGGCACATCGCCCGGCCGATCCCGTGCCCGGCGGCGTCTGCATCGGTCATAAAGCCGCAATTGGCGACATGGGACCCGCCGCCCGCTTGGTTGGCGCGCAGGTAATAAGTGCCGAACACCGCCCCGTCCCGGTCTGCTACAAAGGTCTCGCGGTCCGCGCCGGTCCAGTAGGCGACGGCGTCGGCCTCGCTGAGCAGCGGATCGACCGCGTAGGTTTCGCCCGCCCGGATGGTCGGCACGATGATCCGGGCGATCGCCGGGTGGTCGGACGGCTGGGCCGGTCTGATCTCCAGACTCACCCGAACTGTTCCCGCAGGATGCGCTCGTCGAGGCTGTGCCCGGGATCGTGCAGCAGCACGAGTTCGGTGGCGCGGTCGAGTGAGGTCTCCACAGCGCAGACCCGGCGGAACTCGGTGTGGTCGGCCACCGCCGCCACCGGACGGTGAGGGGCGTCGAGCACGTCGATGCGGATCCGAGCATAGTCCGGCAGCAATGCGCCCCGCCAGCGCCGGGGGCGGAAGGCCGAGATCGGCGTCAGCGCCAGCAGCTTCGCGTCGAGCGGCAGGATCGGGCCACCCACCGAGAGGTTGTAGGCGGTCGAGCCCGCCGCGGTGGCGACCAGCACCCCGTCGGCGATCAGCAGGTCCAGCCGGACATGTCCGTCAACGGCGATCTTCAGCTTGGCGGTCTGGTGCGTTTGACGCAGCAGGTAGACCTCGTTGATCGCGCGGGCGCGATGACTGCGGCCTTCCGTGTCCAATACATCCATCACCAGGGGGTGGATGACGCTGCGCTGGGCGGCTTCTAGGTGCTCCAGCAGGTCATCGTCCCGAAATTCGTTCATCAGGAAGCCGACGGTGCCGCGGTTCATCCCGTAGATCGGTTTCGGGTGATCCATGAAGCGGTGCAGCACCTGCAGCATCAGCCCGTCGCCACCGAGCGCGACGACGACATCCGCGTCCTCCGGTGGGACATGGTCGTAGCGCCGCATCAGGGCGGCGGCGGCTTCCCGGGCGTAACCGGTGGGGCTCGCCACGAATGCGATCTTTTTGAATGTCGGCATGGCGTCAGGCGGTGCCTGGCAAGCGCATCTGGGTCGCGTCGGGGGTCACGTCACGGCTCCAATCTGATGAGCGAACCGCCCGGTTGACGTCGGTGCCCCGCATGCGTCTGACTCCTCGGGCACATGCGCGATCCTGGAGGCATAGCATGGAGCGTCCGCTCCTCGTCTACACCACCTTTCCCGACGCCGCCTCCGCGCTGAATATCGGCGAGGCCCTGGTCCGCGAGCGCCTGATCGCCTGCATCAACGTCCTGCCCGGGATGCTGTCGGTCTACAGCTGGAAGGGCACGGTTGAGCGGGGTGAGGAGGTCGCGGCGATCCTCAAGAGCCGCGAGGGCCTCGCCGATGCCCTGTCGGCCGCCCTAAAGGCGCGCCACCCCTACGAGACGCCGATCATCCTGCATCTCCCGGTTGCCGGTGCCGATGCCGATACGGCGGCCTGGATCCTCGCGGAGACGCAGCCAGCCGATGCTGCCCTCGCGGCGTTGTCGTCGTCCTGATCGCCGTCGCGATACTGCGCTGCGGCGAAGATCGGACGGGTGCGAATACAGCCATTCATGGCATTCATTGAGGGCTGCTGCGGTCTGCCGTCAAATTGTCGCCGATAACAATTGACTTCGTGAAAATTCGATGCTGAATTATCGTGGTGCCGTAACTCGAATACGGCGCCGTGACTTGCGGTGGCGTGCGATGAGAGGATTGGTTGCAATCCTTGCGATCGGATTCGGCCTCCCGGCTGCGCAAGCCCTGGAAGCCGACGCGGTGGTCGGAACCTGGCGCCTTGTCACCGCCACGCGGAAGATCGTCGAGACCGGCGAGGTTATCGACGCCTATGGTGGCCCCAAGCCCAATGGCTGGATCACCTACGGGCGCGACGGGCGGATGATGGTCGTCTGCGCCTTCGAGGGACGCGCCCGGCCCGCCGCCAACGACACGATGTCCGACGCGGACAGGATCCACCTGCACAAGACCTTCTTCGCCTATGCGGGCACGTACCAATTCGATGCCGACCGCGTCACCCACACCATCGACACGTCCTGGAACGAGGCCTGGACGGGGACGTCTCAGGTGCGGCACGTCGAGCAGAGGGGACGGCAACTGATCTACACGACCACGCCGTTCAAGTTCAACGTCGACGGAAAGCTGAGCATCATTACGCTGATCTGGGAGAAGTATCCCTAATCTTCGGTTCGTATCTGTATTGGGAGGATCTGATGCCCCGCAATCACGTTCTGCCGGCCCTGGTTTTCGCCGCCGCCGCGCTCCTGCCCGGCCTGTGCCGGGCGGAGGCGCTGGAAGCCGACGCGCAAGGCGCCGCGACCCGGTGGGACGAGGCCTATAACCGCAACGACATGGAGACGCTGGGCAAGCTCTACACGCCCGATGCCCTCGTCGTTACCAAGGGCGGGACCCAGACCCGCGACGGCATCCCGAAATTCTTCTCCGGCCTCAAGGCGAAGGGCTGGGACGACCACAAGACGACCGTGAAGAACGCCGTCGCGAAGGATAACCTGCTGATCGTCTCGGGTCGCTGGGAGATGACCGGCCCGGTGGATGGCGGCGCCAGGAAGACATTCGAGGGCAATTGGGTGAACGTGCTGGAACGCCAGAAGGACGGCTGGCGGACGGTTCTGCACACGTGGAACTGAGCGGCGCCTCGTCTTCGAAGACGCCGCCGCGCCACGATCGGGCAGACGAAGAGAGGCATCACCAGCCCTGATCGATCAGCCCGAGGCGCGGCACGACGGCGTGGGAGTCGATCGCTGCGCCCGGGGCGATCACGGCATTGGCGCTGATCCGGGCGCCGTCGCCGATTAGCGCGCCGAATTTGCAGGCTCCAGTCTCGACGAGGCGCCCGCCCAACCGGAGGCGGATCGGCCGGTCCGGTGCTTCGTTGCGATGGTTGGCGATGATCGCGCCCGCTTCCAGGTTCACGTTCGCGCCGAGGATGCTATCGCCGACGAAGTTGAAATGCGCGGCTGCCGCGCCCGTGAACAGGAACGCGGACTCCAGCTCGACGCCGGGCCCGGCGATGCAATCCGCTTCCAGCCAGCATCCGCCGCGCAGGTAGGCACCGGTCGCCACGAGGCAGCCCGGCCCGATGATCGCCGGGGGCTTCACGGTCGCGCCGGCCTCCACGATCGCCTGCGCGTGGATCGCGATGCCGTCTGCGACCCGATAGGTCCTGTCGAGGGCGGCGATGCGCGCGGCGACCAAAGCCGCCGCCCGGGCCGTGATCTCCCAGGGGCCCAAGGCGAGCTCGCCCAACCAGGATGCGGGGTAACGCGCGATGAGGTTACGCAGACCCGGTAGGTCGTCAGCCATGCTCGGTCTCGGACATGCGGCGGCGATGATCCGCGGCGTGGATCCCGATCTTGTCAGTCCGGGTCCGATGTTGCCAGCCGCCTGCGCCGAGACGACGATCCACCATTTGAGTTTGTAGGAACAATCCCAATTCCGCATGCGACGAATCAAGCCAAGATATCATTCGGTGGGTTGCCGTTGATCGAGAGCTTTAACAGCACTTAATCTAAGTTCAATAGATGGAAAATTAGGCGTTGGTGGCGGCTTAGACTATGAGATCCGCGGTGCCGTCTTCGGTGCCTCGAACTCTGGGACGTCGAAACCATGATGTCATTCAAGACCGCCGGTCGCATCGCGATGGTGCTGCTGGCTTCCGGCGCGGGCGGGACGGCCGTCCTGGCGGCCGGCGGCAAGGCGAGCGAGCCGGTGATGACCATCGAGCCGGCCCCGTCGGGTCCGGCCGGCCTGACCGCGGCCAATCCGCCGGCGCTGCGCTACGGGACACTCTACGCGGATGCCAAGGGCCAGAGCCACGTCCAGTATTGCGACCTGAAGAACTTCATCTTCAAGAGCTACGCGCCGCCCGCGGCCCCGCAATATGTCGGCTTCCCGCCGGGCGAGGTGGCGTCGATCAAGTACGCGATCCTGCCGGTCGGCTATGTCGGCACCTGGCACACCGCTCCCGGCCCGCAATGGGTGATCACCCTGTCGGGCCGCTGGTCGGTGGAGGCCACGGACGGCTCGGTGCTGGAGCAGGGGCCGGGCGAGGTGGAGTTCAACGCCGACACCGGATCGACCCCGCAGGGGCCGGAGGGCCATGTCGGGCACCTCACCCGTCAGGTCGGCGACGTGCCGAACGTTCAGCTGATCGTGTCGCTGATGCCTCGGAAGGGCAAGCGCTCGACCGATCCGTGCCAGCCGACCGCGCGGTGATCGCCAAGCCTGCCTGACGCTTGCGAGAGCAATTCGGCGGACATGCTCCGCCGGACCTTCGAAAAAAATCAGGCGCCGCTGACCGGGTAGGTGCGGCCCTTCCAGGTGGCCGCGCCGGCTCGGACGCCGCGCAAGAGCACGTTCCACTGGATTGCCAGCGCCACCAGCACCGCAGCCGGGTGGAGCGGGATCGTGGCCAGCGGCGCCCGGACGGCCAGGGTGATCGCCGCCCGGGTCGCGAGCGACAGCCCGCAGGCCGTTGCGGCGAGGATCAGGGCGAAGGGCGGTATCAGGCCGAACAGGCCGGCCAGCACGAGGAGCGGCGGCAGGACCTGGCCGCAGCCCAGGAGCAGTGTCCAGATCGGCAGGGCGCGAGGCGTGGCCATGCCCTCGTGCGCATTCTTGGAGAACCCCGCCCAGGCCTCCGAAAACCCGCGATACATCCGGCAGGTCGCGAGACCCGCCCCGGCGACGAGGTCGGTGCGGTAGCCGGCCGCGCGCAGGAGCCGGGGCAGGCGCACGCCGTCGTGCAGGAAGCCGCGGATCGCGCCATGCCCGCCGATCGCCGCGTAAGCCGCGCGCTCGAACAGGATGAGCTGCCCGCAAGCCGCACCCAAGGCCGGGTCGGGGCGGCGGCGCATCAGTGGAACCGGCAGGAAGCCGACGAGCAGGAAGTCGATCATCGGCACGGTCAGCAACTCGCCGAGCGTCCCAGTGCTCTGCCGGGGCACGCCGCTGACGAGGGCCGCATCCGCGCGCCGGGCCTGCGCCACGAGCGACGCAGCGGCCTCGGGCTTCAGTCGGACATCCGCATCGATGAACAGGAGGTGGCGGCCGTTCGCGAGACCCGCGATATGCGCACAGGCGTGGTTCTTGCCGGTCCAGCCCTCGGGAAGTGGCGGCACCGGGACAACGCGCAGCCGCGGGTCGCCAAGACCGCGCACGATCTCGGCAGTCCCGTCCGTGGAATGGTCGTCGCCGACGATCACCTCCACGGGCACGGCGCTGCTGGCGAGCGCGGCGCGGACGGTCCCGGCGATGTTCCCGGCTTCGTTGCGCGCCGGGATCAGGATCGAGACAAGGCCGGAATCGGCCTCCGGGGCGGGCTGGTGCAGGGCGAACAGGTTCACCGCCGTCAGGATTGCCGGAAGGGCGGCCGCGAACAGGCAGAGGAAGGCGAGCGCCGTGAGGATCGAGGCACTCATCGACCGGGCTGCCTGTCGCTGGTTCGGTGGGCCGGATCGAAGCTGCGGCCGGCCAGCCGCGCGGCGAGGCGCCGCCAGAGATCATAGACGCCGCCGACGCCCTTCCGGCCGGCGACCAGGGCGCGGAAGCGCTCGGGCTCGCGGCTGATCACGTCGCTGCTCAGCCGATCCAGGGTCGCGGTCAGGTCGCCCTCCAGGCGGGCCAGTCTATCCGTGCGCGGCAAGGCCGCTAGCTCGGTACCGGGGATCCCGGGTCCGAAGGCCGCGAAGGCCTCGGCCCCGCGCTCGTCCCAAAACGCGTATTCGAGGGCGAGGGGCACGAACAGCGCGTCGGGGGCGATCTCGGCGAGCCGGGCCACGCCTGGGCGCAGCCCGAGGGGCCGGACCCGTGTGTCCACGAATCGGCCCTGCGCGGTGATCCAGAGGGCTGTGTCGGAGCGCGCCAGGATGGCCCGCGCGGCGGTCAGGAACTGGGCGGCGCCCCGGGGGCTGTCGAGATCGACCCCGAAGGCACCGATCCGCTCGAACACCCGGTAGCGCGCCAGCATGGCGGCGTCGAACGGCGCCCGGTTCTCGCGCTTCGGACCGAGCCGGCCAGACAGCACGATGATCACCGCGGCATCCCACCAGGCGGGGTGGTTGCAATAGATCACCAGCGGTCCGGGATGGTCCTGAGCCGGCGGGATGCTCCAGCGCGGCAGGCGCAGCGCATCGAAGTGACGGTGCAGGTAGCGCTCGAACCACGCTTCCATGAAGCGGCGGATCAGGGGCGAGACCGGGCGCAGGGGCGCGGATGGCGGGGAGGGCACTATCCGGGCCTCCGCGGATGGCCGGATGCGCCGCGGATTTGCCCGCCCGTGCGGGTGAGCGAGGTCACGCGCCGCATTCGCCAGCAAGCGCTTGCGGCGCGGCGTTCTTTTCCCTGGCCCTTGTGGGGAGGTGTCAGGGGTGGGGGTGGTCCAGAAGGCACCGCTGCGCTCGATCCTGCACCACCCCCACCTCCAACGCCTCCCCGCAAGGGGGAGGAGAGGGCGTTGCGCTCTGCCGAAAACGATCCGTGACGATCGGAGCCCGATCGGGATGGCGGCGCGGGTGTCACGCCGAGGCGCGCAGCGTTCCGCGCGCGTCCTGGTCGTGCGCGTCGGCGGCGATCCAGCCGGACATCATCACCATCGGCATGCCGGGGCCGGGATGGGCGGCGCCGCCCGCGAGGTAGAGGCCGCGCACCTGCCGCGAGCGGTTGCCAGGCTTGAACGCGCCCATCACCCGGCCGTGCGAGGCCAGGCCGTAGATCGCGCCGTTGAGCACCCGGTAGCGCTCATGGATGTCCTGCGGGGTCAGGTGGCGCTCGACGACGATGCGCTCCTCCAGGTCGGGCATGCCAGCGGTGCGCTTGAGCTTGTCCAGGATGGTCCGGCGGTAGTTCTGGAACAGAGGGCCATCCGGGCGCCAATCGTGGTGCGGGCGCAGATACGGCGTGTGCACCAGGACGTAGAGGGCCTCGCCCCCCTCGGGCGCCACGCTCGGATCGGTGGAGGAGGGCGCCGCCAGATAGGCCGTCGGGTCCGGGGCCGGCTCGCCCTTGTTGTAGATGTAGTCGAACTCCTCCTCAGGGTCCCGGGAGAAGACGAAATCGTGGTGGTTCAGGTGCTCGTAGCGCTTGTTCAGGCCGAGATAGAGCACGACGCCCGAGCAGGCCGGCTCGGGGTTCTTCTTCTCATAAGCCTTGCCGGGGGCGCCCCCGACGAGCTCGCGGTAGGTGCGGACCGAGTCCATGTTGCTGATCACGGCGTCGAACGGCGTCATGCCCTCGGCGGTGCGCACGCCCCGGACCGCGCCGTTGGCGGTCTCGATCCCGGTCACCTCGGTGTCGGTCTTGCAGGTCGCACCGAGTTCCTGAGCCAGCTTGGCCAGGCCCTCGGCCACCGCGCGGGTGCCACCCATTGGGTACCAGACCCCGTCGGCCGTCTGCATGTGGGCGATGGCGCAGAGCACCGCCGGCGCGCCGTAGGGCGAGGAGCCGACATATTGCACGAAGTGGTCGAGCATCTGCGCGAGGCGCGCATCCTTGACCTTGCCGCGGATCGTCGAGGCCACCGAAGCGTGCATGCGCAGGGACAGCACGTCGCGCAGCGTGCCGGGATTCATGTTGGCGCGAATATTAATCGTGTCGAAGAGGTCCTCGACCGGTTTCCAGAAGAAGAATTTTTCCGAGACGCCGTGCAGGTGCTCGGAGATCGACAGGAATTTCTTGTAGCCGTCGCCGCTGCCGGGGGCGAAGCGATTCATGTCGCCGGCCATCCGCTCGACATCCTGCATCAGGTCGATGTGGGAGCCGTCGTCGAAGAAGCAGCGCCATTGAGGGTCGAGGCGGCGCAGGTCCATGTAATCGTGAACCGAGCGGCCGGCCTCGGAAAAGATCCGCTCCAGCACCCGCGGCACTGTCAGGATGGTCGGACCCATGTCGAAGCGGAAGCCACCCTCATGCAGCACCGCCGCCTTGCCGCCGAGCCAGCCGTTCTTGTCATAGACCGTGACGCGGTGGCCGCGCGCCGCGGCCACGCACGCGGCCGCGAGTCCGCCGAGCCCGCTGCCGATCACGGCGACCGTCGAATCCTGGCTCATCCTGTTAGGTCGCTCCCCGGGCCCGTCACAGCGTTGCCCGCCTGGCGAAGCTAGACGTGAAGCCCGGTGGGTCAACGCGCCACCCGGTCGCGGCATCGGCCGGTCAGGGCCTGTTTGTAGACAGTTGGGCCAAGAAGTTACCGATCTCCCGGCGGCGCAGGGGCGCGTCGAGCACCTCCGGGCCGAGGCCGTGGCGCCAGGCGAGGCGCCGCGCCGCCTCGGGATCGTCGCCCTGCAGGCTCGCGATCTCGACGGCATAGGCCGCCACCGCGTCCGGATCCTTGGCGAGGCCGGCCTCGACGATCGCCGTATCGCAAAGGCGCAGCATCGCGGCGACCTCCTCCAGGTCGAGTTCCGGGTGGTACTGCGTGCCCCAGAACCAGCCGGGTCCGTGCTGGATCTCGATGGCCTGGACGCCCAGCACCCGATTGCCCGCCAGCACCCGCGCGCCAGGGGGCGGCTCCAGCACTGCGTCCGAGTGGATCGCGGGCGCGTCCCAGACTGCTGGCCGGCCGGCCAGCAGCGGATGGGTTCGACCCTCCTGTGTCGGGGTGATCGCCCGGGCGAAGCCGTATTCCGGCCCGCGCGGATTCTCAGCGGCGTGTCCGCCGGCCACGGTGGCCGCGACCTGTACACCCCAGCAGGATCCGAACACCGCGAGCCCCGCTTCCAGGGCGGTTCGCATCAAGTCTAACTGGCGGGTCACCGCCGGCGTGCCGTCCGAGACCTTCAGAGTCGATCCGGTGAAGATCAGCCCATCGAACTCCGACAGGTCCTGCGGCAGGGCCGCATCGGCATCGGCTGGGTTGAGGAAGCGACAGGTGGTCTCGGGGGCGAGATCGTGGACCACCACGGCGTAGGATTCGGCCGAGGTCCGGCCCGTCGCCCCGACGTGCCGGTCGCGGGCCGCCCGGTCGTTGCCGTCGGCGATGAGCAGGCGGAGCATAAAGGTCTCACAATGTGCAGAGGCGGACCCTGCCCGATCGGCCGGGCCGTGTCCGGGGGCGGCTGGTCGCAGGCGCGGCGCGGATCGTCGCGGCGTCGGCCGATCAGACGGTCCGGCGCGCGACCAGGCCGAGCGCCAGCCCAAGTCCGCACAGGGTCAGCACGCTCAGCACCGCGAAGGCCGGGGTGGCGGAATCAAATCCCTCGCCCAGCGCGTTCTGATAGGCCTCGATTGCCCAGGCGTTCGGCGTGAGCCAGCCGGCCTGCTGCAGCCACGGGGGCATCAGGAAGCGCGGCACCATCGAGCCGCCCACCGCCGAGAGCAGCAGGACCCCGAAGGTCGAGGCGAGGTGGGCCTGCTGACGGGAGGCGGCCAGCGCACAGGCGGCCAGCGCCAGGCCCGCGGCCATGGCCGAGACCAGCAGGCAGGCGGTCAGGAAAGCCGGCCAGTGCGGGCCGATCTCGACGCCGTAGAGCAGCGCGGCGGCTAAAAAAATCAGGCCGGCTTGGACCATGCCTTGCAGCGTCAGGAAGCCGAACTTTCCGAGCACCACCACCGGCAGGCCACCAGGGCCGGCCATCAGGCGCTCGGCGATGCCGCTCTCCCGCTCCTCGACCAGCGAGAGCGCCCCCTGCATGGCGGCAAACAGCAGGAACACCGCGGTGATCGCGCCGGCGTAATAGCTCACCCGGGCATTGCCGGTGCCGGCGGCGGTGCTTCGGCGCTCGACCAGCGCGGCGAAACTGAACGGCTCCTTCTTGGCGCGCTGCTCAGCGAAGGCCTCCTCGAGGAAGCGCCGCTCGTCCGGCCCGATCTTGCCCGTCCGCTCGACGTCCGCGACGATGCGCGAGAGCACCACGTCGGGCAGCGCCTCGTTCAGCACGCGCTGGAGTTGGCCCAGCGCGATCGGCGTTGCGAGCGCCTTGGCTGGATTCTCGACCAGCACCACCGGCTGGTCGGAGGGGCCGGACGCGGCATCCGCCGGGGCGGCGATCAGGTCGCCCCGGAGCGCCAGGGCCACGTCGACCGCGCCGGACCGCACCGCCCGGGTCACCTCCGCCAGATCGGTCGCCGGAAGGCGGGTGACGCGCAGGGATGGGTCGGCCACGAGGGCGTCGGAGAGGCGCTGCGTGGCCGCCGTCCGGGCGAAGTCGGCCAGCCCGAGATGGATACGGATCCGGTCGCCGGTCGCCCCGGAGAAGATCGCCGCGAAGATGACGAAGATGACGGTGGGCAGCACGAAGGCCATCACCAGGGCAGCGCGGTCGCGCAGCAGGCTGAGCGCCATCACCCGGAACGCGGCACCGATCATTCGGCGGCCCCCGCGCGGCGCGGCTCGGAGGCTGGGCGGTCCGTGACCTCCCGGGGCCGGATCGCGTCGAGATACAACGCCTCGAGCCGCGGGGCCCGGACCCGCACCTCGGCTACCGGGATCCCCTGTGCCCGCAGGGCCCCGAGCAGGGCCGCGCCGTCGAGGCCGGATCGCTCGATTGAGCACCAGATCAGGCCGCCCGACTCGGCCGGCACGAAGCCGGCCCGGCGCAGCACGGCCTCCGCGTTCCCGTCCGCCGGCACGGTGAGGCTCAGCTCCCGTTCCGGGGCACCAACGCGCAGCTGCGCCAGCAGGTCGGTGAGGTGCCCGGCGCGCACGATCCGTCCCTGCGCCAGGAACGCGACCCGGGAAGCGAGACGCTCGGCTTCGGTAAAATCGTGGGTGGCGATCAGGATCGCGGTACCCGCCGCTTTCAACCGGTCCAGCACCGCATGGATCGCCGCTCGGGCGGCGAGGTCGACGCCGCTCGTGGGCTCGTCGAGCAGGACGAGGCGGGGCCGGTTCATCAGGCTCGCCGCGATGTTGACCCGCCGCCGGTAGCCGCCTGACAGGATCCCGACCGGGCGGTGCGCCACATCGGCGATGTCGGCCATCTCCAGGGCTGCGGTCACGGCTTCGCGCCGGTCGCGCCGGGGCACGCCTGCGAGCTGCCCGAAGACGCCGAGATTCTCGGCGACCGTGAGGCGCGGATAGAGGGCGATCTCCTGGGGGACCCAGCCAATCCTGCGGCGGGCGCTGCCTGCCTGGAACGGATCGGCGCCGGCCACCCGGATGATCCCGGAACTCGGGGCGAGGCGGCCAGCCACGAGGCGCATCAGCGAGGACTTGCCGGCTCCGTTCGGCCCGAGCAGTGCCAGAGTTTGTCCGGCGTCGAGGTCGAGATCGACCTGTTCCAACACCTGCTGCCCCCGAAGGTCGAGGCTGACGCCCGCGATCCGTACGAGGGGATCATCCACGCCGTCACCGCCTCGGCAGAGCGCGGGCGAGGCGGACCCGCACAGCAGCGCCGGGCTCCTGAAGAGCGAAGGCCGCGTCGGGGAAATCCGGCCGCGCCCGACGAGCCACGGTGCCGGAGAAGCCGTAGGGCTCGAGCGGCAGGCCGAGCCCGGTGCGGTCGAGCCGGCCATTGCCGTTGGCATCCTGGAAAGCCGCCACCGCATAGGCGCCCGGAGGCAGGTCCCGGAAGGTGAACAGCGCCCGGCCCCCGGAAGCCGGCGCTTCGTCGCCCCGGGTGCAGAACGGCTCGGAGAGACCGCCCTGGCACAGGGCTACCCGGACCGGGCCGCCGCCGGATTCGACCCCGTCGATTTCGACCTGCAGCGTCGCGGCGATCGCGTTCGAGCCCCAAACCAGTGCGATGGCGCAGAGGCCGGCGGTCAGCGTCGCCCGGCCCGGCGCTCCGATCACGAGGCCTCGCCGGTGGTCGCCAGCGGCGCCGTGTCGGGAATGCCCGCCTGGGCTGCGGCCCGAGCGCCGGCCAGCTCCTCGATCAGCAACCGAGCGGAGATGCGGGCGCCCTCGTAGATCACCGGCAGGCCCGAACCCGGATGGGTGCCGCCGCCGACGATGTAGAGCCCAGGCCCGAAGCGGTTGTGCGGCCGGAAATACAGCATCTGCATCAGGTCGTGGGCGAGGTTGAAGGTGGCGCCCTCGTGGACCGCAAAATCCTCCTCCCACTGCGTCGGATCGATGATCCGCTCGTACCGGATGCGGGATTCGAGGTCTTCCAGACCCAGATGCTTCAGGCGCCCCAGGATCAGGGCGCGATAGCTGGATCGGATCGCAGGCCAGTCGATCCCGGCCTTGAGGTTCGGAACCGGCACCAGAACGTAGAGGGCGGTGTGCCCGGGGGGCGCCATGCCGCCGTCGGTGTAGCCGGCATGCTGGACGTAGAGAGAGGGCTGCATCGGCAGCGTCCCCTCGGTGATCTCGCGAATGTTCTTCTCATAGCCGTCGGCCAGGAGGATCGTGTGATGCCCCAGGCTCTCGGGCATTTTCCCCTCGATGCCGAGATACAGCATGAAGGTTGAGCAGGAGAGCCGGGCCTTCTTGATCTTGGCGTCGCGCCAGCGCGGCCGGTGACGCTCCGGCACGAGGGCGCGCATCACCTTGGCGAAGTCGCCGTTGATCAGCACCGCATCGGCGTTGAAGGTCTCGCCATCCGCGACCACGCCGCTGGCGCGTTTGCCGTCGAAGAGCACCCGCTCGACATTGGCGTTCAGCCGGAGGTCGACGCCCATGCGCCCGGCCAAACCCGCCATCGCCTCGGACACCGCGCCGCAGCCGCCGACCGGGTGGTAGACGCCATGCTCGTATTCCAGGAACGAGAGGATCGTGAACAGGCTTGGGCAGCGGAACGGCGACATGCCGAGGTATTTGGTCTGGAACGAGAAGGCGAGGCGCACCCGTGGATCCGCGAAGTAGCGCTTCAGGTCGCGGTCGACGCTGCGGCCGGGATGCAGATGGGGCAGGGCGGCCAGCATCGCCGGGCTCACCATGCTGCGCAGCGTGTGGAAGGCCTGCTGCAGGATCGGCTTGAAGTAATCGAGCTTCGCCCGGTTCTCGGTAAAGAACGCCTGGACGTTCTTGGCGTCGTCCGGCGCCAGGCGGGCGATCTCCGTCTCCATCCGGGCGATGTCGCCGGTGGCGCGGATCGTCCCGGAGATGCCGTCCTCGCCTTCAAAGACCAGGTTGTACTGCGGATCGAGCCGCTCGAGCTTGACGTGGTCCTCGAGCCGCTCGCCACAGCTCGTGAAGATATCGGCGAGGATCTGTGGGTAGAGGAAGAAGGTCGGGCCGATATCGAACTTGTAGCCCCCGGGCGCCGTCACGGTCTTCGTGCGGCCGCCGACCTGGGCGTCCTTCTCGAATAGGGTCACATGGACCCCGGCGCGGGCCAGCAGCAGGGCCGAGGCCAGGCCGCCCGGACCTGCACCGACCACGGCCACCCGACGGCCGGTCAGCGCCCGCAAACCATCCCCAGACTGAAGCAACGCCGCCGACTCCCCTCGCAACCCCCGAACCCTGTCGGCCAAGCTAGCCTCGCAGCAGCACGCGGCAATTGCAGCCCTTTGTCGCGCGTTTGGCGCCAGACCGTAAAGGGGCGGATTCAACCGGCCGGTACGAGCCGGCCTTGGCCGCGGGCGATCGTCTGGAGCGCAATCCCCGCCGCGGTGGCGACGTTGAGCGAATCGAAGCCCGGGGCCATCGGGATTCGCACCGGACGGGCCCGCGCCAGGGTCGTCGCGTCGAGGCCCGGCCCCTCGGTTCCGAGGATCAATAGCACCCGCGTCGGCACGGTCAGAGCGTCCAGCGTCTCGACCGCCCCGGGGCTGAGCGCCAGAGCCTCGAGATCCAGGGTGCGGGCCAGGGTCAGCCAGTCATCCCCGGCGGGGAGCCGGGCGAAGGGTTGGATCAGCGCGGCGCCGGCCGAGACCCGGATGCTCTTGCGGTAGAGGGGATCGCAGCTTGCGGCATCGAGCAGCACCGCATCGGCTCCGAAGGCGGCCGCGTTGCGGAAGGCGGCGCCGACATTGTCGTGGTTGGTCAGACCCGCGAGGCCGAGCACCAGCGCCGGGGCGGGAATAGGCGGCACGAGGGCGGCGGGGTCGGGGTCCTTGCCGCGCACACCCACAGCCAGGACGCCGCGATGGATCGGGAAACCGGTCACACGGCTCATCACCGCCTTGGCGGCGAGATAGACCGGCGGCGGTTCGGTGGAGGCTGCCACGTTCGGGGCCAGGCCCGGCCACCGCTCCGGGGCAAGCAGGATCGACTCGGCCCGGAAGCGGGTGCGAAGGCCGAGCAGGAGCCGCAGTGTGACCTCGCCCTCGACGATGAAGCGCCCGGCGCGGCCGACGAGGTCGCGCTCGCGCATCCGCGTGTACGGTTCGAGGCGCGGGTCGTCCGGGTCCGCAATCGTTTCCGCGGCGATCGGCTCCCCGGCCTTGTCCACTTCAGCCCTGCTGGCGCTCGGTGCGGATCGCGAGCGGATCGGCCTCGGCCTTGGTCGGCACCTTCACCAGGGCTTCGCCGTCGAGGACGGTCTCGCCGGCCACGGAGCAGCGGCAGGCGAGGCGCGCCCGGCGACGCTCCGGCATCAATTCGGCGACCGTGACGGTGACGTCGACGACGTCGCCGATGCGAACCGGCGCGCGGAAGTTGAGGGTCTGGGAGATGTAGACCGCCCCCGGGCCTGGCAGGCGGGTGCCGAGCACCGCCGAGATCAGCCCGGCCGTGTACAGGCCGTGGGCGATGCGGGTGCCGAACGGCGTGCGCGCGGCGAAGTGCTCTGACAGGTGGATCGGGTTGCGGTCGCCGGTGATCTCGGCGAACCCGACCACGTCGGAGGAGGCGATGGTCTTCGAGAGGGTTTCCGACAACCCGACCTCGAGATCCTCGAAAAAGAGCACGCGCAATTCGGGCAGCATGGCTCGGCAGACCTCCGGTTCCGGCCGGTCGCATCTTTGGCGCACGCGGCTCAACAAGTTCGGTTCGCACGATCGCGCCGCCGAATCCACCCGGACGAAGGCGCAAGATCCCTGAACTTTCTTGAGGCGCAGACAGGGTTTTCTCAACAGCGGCTCGACAGGGGCGCCGCACTCGGCGATGACGCGCCCCGTGATCACGGACAACGCCGCCCGGCCCGAGCCGCCCGCCCTGCGCCCGGTCGTCGCCCGTGTGGCGACGCTGAACCTCGGCTATTTCGGCATCGAGATCGCGGTGGCGCTCGCCATCGGCTCGGTGGCGTTGATCGCCGACAGCCTCGATTTCCTGGAAGACGCGGCGATCAACCTGCTGATCTTCGCCGGCCTGTCCTGGAGCGCGCGCAACCGGGCGCGGCTCGGCACCGCCATGGCGTTCATCCTGCTCGTGCCGGCTCTGGCAACAGCCTACGCCGCCTACGACAAGTTTGCGGACTTCGTGCCCCCGGCGGCGCTGCCGCTGACGCTCACCGGCCTCGGGGCGCTGGCGGTGAACCTCACCTGCGCACTGATGCTTGCCCAGCACCGGTCCGGTTCGGGCAGCCTGACCCGGGCGGCCTATCTCTCGGCCCGCAACGACGCCTATGCCAACTTGGCGATCATCGCGGCCGGGCTGGTCACCGCCCTCCATCCCAGCCCGTGGCCGGATCTCGTTGCGGCGGCCGGCATCGCGATCCTCAACGCCGATTCCGCCGCCGACATCTTCCGTGCTGCCGCGGCCGAGCGCCAGGCCGCGAAATAGGCATGTCTATGCGCATCTTCCCCATTTCCGACCTGCATCTGGAGCGACGGCGGCTCGACCTCATCGCGCTGCCTCAGGAGCCGTTCGACGTCCTCGCTTGCCCGGGGGACCTTTACGAGGGGCATCCCGAGCGGGGGCTGGCCGCTCTGGTGCATCTGGCCCAGGGCAGGCCGATCGTCCTGGTGCCGGGCAACCACGAGCGCTACGCCCCCACGGGCGACCCGCGCACGGCCCCGGAGTTGCTGGCGGCTCTCGAGGCGGAGGTCGTCCGGGTGAACGCCCTGGGCGCAGACATCCACCTGCTCCAGGCGGCGCAGGCTTGCGTGATCGATGGCGTGCGGTTCGTCGGGACGACCCTGTGGAGCGACTGGCACCTGGCCGGGCGCTGGCTCGCCGCCGACGCGCCCGAGCGCCCGGAGGATCCCGTTGCCTATGCCGCCGCGCGCATGACCGATCCGGTCACCGGCTCGCGCGAATATCTCGGGTCGATCCGCAAGGCCGATGGCGGCGCGTGGCAGCCCGCGGACGCCATGGCGGCGCATGCGGCCGAGCGCGCTGCGCTGCACGACGCGCTCCGCTCGCCTTATGACGGACCGACCGTGGTAATCACGCATCACCCGGCGAGCCCGCAGGCGGCGGACCGCTACCGGGATCAGCCCGGCGTGCCGTGGTGGGTGCCGGCATTCTACGCCAGCACCGCGCTCGACGACCTGCCCGATGCCGCGCGGCCCGAAGTGTGGATCTCAGGCCATTTCCACGCCGGCCACGACCTGCGGGTCGGTCGCTGCCGCTGGGTGGCGAACCCGGTCGAGGGACAAAGCTACCGGTCGGATCTTTGCGTAACCGTCGGGGCGAAGGGGTAGCGTTCACGGATCCCCATCCCGTCATTCCGGCCTCGCCTGCGGCCCCCCGAACTGACGACGGTGTTTATCGATCCACCCCATGCATCGCGGCTGGAGCGATCGGTTCGGCAAGCCGCTCCACGTTCTGAGCAGCCCGACCGGCGAACATCGCCGCCGGTCGGGCCGGTTTCGCGCACAGGATCTCAGGCGGCCCGGACGGTGGCGAGGAAGTGACGGACCTCGTCCGAGAGATGCTCGGATTGGCGCGACAGCGCGGAGGCCGCGGACAGAACCTGGGCGGCTGCGGCTCCGGTCTCGTCGGCGGCGCCGGCCACGCCCGCGATGTTCGTCGTTACCTCGGCGGTGCCGCTCGCAGCCTGTCCGACGTTGCGCACGATCTCCTGGGTGGCCGCCTGCTGCTGCTCGACGGAGGCCGCGATCGCCGTGGCGACGCCGCTGATCTCCTGGATCCGGGCCGTGATGCCGCCGATCGCCGTCACGGCCTGACCGGTCGAGCCCCGGACCTGCGCGATCTGTCCGGAGATCTCCTGCGTCGCCTTGGCGGTCTGCTCGGCCAGGGTCTTCACCTCGGAGGCGACCACGGCGAAGCCCTTACCGGCCGCCCCCGCACGAGCGGCCTCGATCGTGGCGTTCAGGGCCAGCAGGTTGGTCTGCCCGGCGATATTCGAGATCAGCCCGACCACATCGCCAATCCGTCCGACGACCGTGTTCAGTTCCAGCACCAGGGCGCCCGTCTGGTCGGCCTCGGACACGGCCAGCCGGGCCAGCTGCGCCGAGCCGTCGACCTGCCGGCCGATCTCCTGCACGGAGGAGCCCAGCTCTTCCGCGGCCGCCGCCACGGTGTTGACGTTGGCCACGGCCTCCTCGGCCGCGGCCGCGACCGTCGTCGATTGGCTGGCGGTCTGGGCGGCGGTGGCGTTCATCGTCTGGGCGGTGGCCTGGAGCTCGGTGGCCGAGGCCGAGACCTGGCCGATGATGCCGCCGACCGCGGCCTCGAAGCTGTCGGCCATCTGGCGCATGCCGGTCTTGCGCTGCTCCTCCGCCTCCAGCCGCGCCTGCGCGGTCTCCTCCTCCAGCCGGCGGGTCTGGATCATGTTTTCCTTAAAGATCTGGACGGCGGCCGCCATCGCGCCGACCTCGTCGCGCCGCCCGACGGCGGGAATTTCTGTTCGCGTATCGCCCGACGCGAGCTGATGCATGGCCGCGGTCATGCGTCCGAGCGGACGGCTGATCTCCACGACGAGCATCACGACGGCCCCGATCGCCAGGAACGCCGCCAGCGCCAGGAAGCCCATCATCTGCTGATGGGCGCGCTCATAGGCACCCTGTGCCTCCGCGCCGCTGGCCGCCGCTGCCGCACTCTGCAGATCCGACATCGCGACGAGGGTCGCGATGGTGGCTCTGATCGTATCCGACATGGTGGTGTTGTATTGCTCTTGGGCGCCGGCGAGATCGCCGCGTTCGGCCTTGGCGAATCCGTCGGTCTGCTGATCCAGATACGTCGCCCATTGCTGTTCGAAGGTCTTGTACAGATCGCGGGCCGCGTCAGTCTCCAAGAGGCTCGCGTAAGTGGCTTTGTAAGTCTGCAGCTCCGCCAGGCGCTGCTGAATCGACTTCAGGGCATCCGCTTTCTGTTGTTGTGTCTTCGCCGAGAGGACACGGCTTCCATTGACGCGCGTGCGCAATGTCACGACTTGGATGCCGGTGAGGGCTTGCGCGGCCGGCAGGCGGCTTGCGCGCATTTCCGTGGCGACACGATTGATCAATTCGATGTGATAATAGGACAGTGCTGCCAGACTAGTGATGAGAGCAAGCATGACCGAGAAACAGACGATCAGCTTGCCTTTGATTGACATGAAGTCTAGCATTATAGTTCCAGTATAGATCCGCCTCAGCGCTCTGTGCGCCTGTCGAATGTTATATAATGATTTGTAAAAATTCCGATTAATCGGTGGGCATTTTTGGCGCGATTGGCCGAACGGTCCCGTCGATCGAAGGCCGCGCGCCACCCATCAGATGCTACAAGGCCCGATCCCGTCTGCCCGCGCATCACCCGGCCCCGCCTCCCCAGGGGAGAAGCCGGCCCTCGTTTGAAAGCTACGCATGGAAAGCGTCACCGTCGTCCTGGCCCTGTTGCTGTCCGTGCTCGTGAGCGGGGCGCTCGGCCGCTTGGTC
Organism: Methylobacterium sp. GXS13; assembly: GCF_001455965.1. Taxonomy (GTDB): domain Bacteria; phylum Pseudomonadota; class Alphaproteobacteria; order Rhizobiales; family Beijerinckiaceae; genus Methylobacterium. The sequence goes on along the minus strand of NZ_LKKO01000058.1, from coordinate 137,906 downwards.
CCGCTGCCGTTGCCGCTGATCCAGATCGTGATCGGCGTGGCCCTGGCGCTGGGCCCGCTTCCGAGCACGACCCTGGATCCCGAGATCTTCTTCCTGGTCTTTCTGCCGCCGCTCCTGTTCCTGGACGGATGGCGGATCCCGAAGCGCGACCTGTTCCGCAACGGCCGGACCGTGCTGGCGCTGGCGCTGGGCCTCGTGGCGCTGACGGTGCTCGGCATCGGCATGCTGATCCACGCCATGATCCCGGGCATCCCGCTGGCGGTGGCCTTCGCGCTGGCTGCGGTCCTGTCCCCGACCGACCCGATCGCGGTCTCTTCGGTGGCCGCCCAGGCCCCGGTGCCGCGGCGGCTCATGCACATCCTCGAGGGCGAGGCGCTGCTCAACGACGCCACCGGCCTCGTCTGCCTGCGCTTCGCCATCGCGGCGGCCCTCACCGGGACCTTTTCCTTGTCGGAGGCCGCGACCACCTTCGTCTGGCTGGCGCTCGGCGGCCTCGGCATCGGCGCCGCCACGACTTTCCTTCTCATGGGCGCCCAGGACCTCCTGCGGCGGCGGACCGGCGAGGATCCGGGTCTCCAGATTCTGTTCAGCCTGCTCACGCCGTTCGGGGCCTATCTCGCCGCCGAGCATGTCCACGCCTCGGGCATCCTGGCTGCGGTCGCGGCCGGCATCGCCATGACCTATGTCGAGATCCAGGGGCGCAGCCTCGGCACCACCCGGGTGCGCCGCACCGCCGTGTGGGACACCGTCGCACTCGCTGCCAACGGCTCGATCTTCGTGCTCCTGGGCGAGCAATTGCCCGAGGTCCTCGGCCATGCGGTCACGCAGGCCGACGTGCAGGGCGCCGGTTGGCTGGTGGCCTGGGTGCTGGCGATCACGGCGGGTCTCATGGCGATCCGGTTCGCCTGGGTCTGGGTCTCGCTCCACTTCGTCCTGGTCAAGGCGCATCGGAGGGGCGAGCGGCGCGAGGGCCTGACCTGGCGGCTCGTGGCCGCCACGACGCTCGCGGGCGTGAAAGGCGCGATCACGCTGGCCGGCATCCTGACCCTGCCGCTCACCCTGAAGGACGGCACGCCGTTCCCGGCGCGGGATCTCGCGATCCTGCTGGCGATGGGGGTGATCATGACCTCGCTGCTGCTGGCCACCACGGTCCTCCCGCCGCTGTTGCGGGGCCTGCGCCTGCCCGCTGATTCGAGCCACGATGCCGAGGAGGATTCCGCCCGCGCCGCCGCGCGCCACGACGCGGTGACGGCCATCGAGGCCCTGCAGCACCGCCTGGTCGAGGAGCAGGAGGACGCCTCCATCGCGGTCGAGGCCGGCGCCCGGGCCATGGACCGTTACGAGGGCCTCGAGGCCCCGACTGGTGCCCCCCGGGAGGGTGGCGGCCGCGCCCGGCAACTCGCGGTGGCCGAGAAGCGCCTGCGGCTCGCCGGGATCGAGGCCGAGCGTCAGGCGCTCTATCGCCTGCGCCGGTCGCGGGCCATCGACGACGTGGTCCTGCGCCAGCTCGTCCGCGAGGTCGATCTGGTCGAGGCGCGGCTGCTGGCCTGGAATCCCGCCGGCCGTGCCCTGTCGACGCCGCGCAGCTGAACCGCTGCGGACGCGCACGGACGGGAAGGCGCCGGCCGGATTAGTCCCGGCCGGCGGGCGCGATACGTCCAGGGCGTGTCGTTGCGCACAGCTTGGCTGTAAAGCCCGGATGAGCCTGGTTCGACCGCGCGTCATACCTTGATCAGCCCCGCGTTACGGGGCTCTGGATCGGGGGTTTCATGACCGGATTTGGCCTGGGATTACGCGGGATCGCGTCGGCTGCTCTGGCCTTTTACAGTGCAGGTGTCACGACCTCGGCTTACGCTGCTTCCGCGGCCCAGCCTGGACAGACCATCGGCCTGCCGGTGGGCGCGCAGCTCCCGGTCGGATTGTACTTCGTGAACCTGTCGAGCTTCGGCAGCCGCAGCGCGCGACCGGGCGACACTGCGACGAACGTCAACCTGCCGACCTTCGCTTGGGCGACGCCCTGGACCATCGTGGGCGGACGTCTCCAGTTCTTCGTCACCCAGCCTGTCGTGGCCGCGACCCTCCAGGGCGCGCCCTATCAGAGCGGCATCGGCCAGCCGCTGCTCGCCGCCCAGCTCGCCTGGGATCTCGGCAACGATGTCGGCGTCAGCTACTTCTTCGGAGGCTACCTGCCGATCGAGACGCGCTTCCTGACCCAATCCGCCTCGCTGACCCATCGCTTCGCAGTCAGCTACACCGGCCAGGACTTGAGCCTGACGGCGAACCTGCTCCACGGGATCTTCCTCGAGACGCGCTCGCCCTTCGGCACGCTTTACCCGGACTACCTGAACCTCGATCTCACGGCGGCGAAGAAGTTCGGCAAATGGCAGGTGGGCGCCGTCGCGTTCGGATCGACCGACCTGCCGACCGGCGTGTCCGGCTACCTGCCCCAGGGACAGATCGCGGTGGGCGGCTTGGTCGGATACAATTTCGGGCCGGTGAACCTGCAGGCCTACCTGACCCGGGACGTGGTCCAGCGCAATTACCGCGGCCGCGAGACCCGCGGCTGGCTGCGGGTGATCGTGCCGCTCTACCAGGACAAGGGCGAGGTCGAACCGAACCGCACCCTGGTCACGCGCCGACAGGCCGAGTAGCCGGTCTGGCGCCCGCAGCGCCGCCTCCCTCGGACAAGGGAGGCGGCGCGAGACATCAGCCGTGCACCAGCACGTTGCGGAACTGCCAGGGATCGCTGGTGTCGATATCCTCCGGGAACAGGCCCGGGCGGTCGGTGAGCGGGGTCCAGTCGGTGTACACGCCCACGACCGGGCCGAGATACGGGGTCTGGACTTCCAGGCAGCGCCGGAAATCCATCTCGTCGGCCTCGACGATGCCGGCCTCCGGGTTCTCCAGGGCCCAGACCATGCCGGCGAGCACCGCCGAGGTCACCTGCAGGCCGGTGGCGTTCTGGTAGGGGGCGATCCGCCGGGTCTCCTCGATGGAGAGCTGCGAGCCGTACCAGTAGGCGTTCTTGGCGTGGCCGTAGACCAGCACGCCCAGCTCGTCGATGCCGTCCACGATCTCGGTCTCGTCGAGGATGTGGTGCTGCTCCTGCACCTTGGCGGCTTTGCCGAACATCTCGTGGAGCGAGAGCACGGCGTCGTCGGCCGGGTGGTAGGCGTAATGGCAGGTCGGGCGGAAGACGGCCTGATCGCCCTCGCGCACGGTGTAGTAGTCGGCGATCGAGATCGCCTCGTTGTGGGTCACCAGGAAGCCGAACTGCGACCCTGCGGTGGGCACCCAGGTGCGCACGCGGGTGTCGGCCCCCGGCTGCAACAGGTAGATCGCGCAGCGCGAGCCCGTCTCCTGCTCGCGGGCATTGGCAGGCTTCCAGGTCTCGTGCGTGCCCCAGCCGAGCTCGGCCGGCTGGTTGCCCTCCGAGACGAAGCCCTCCACCGACCAGGTGTTGACGAAGACGCCCCGGGGCTTGGGGGTCTTGGCGCGCTGGGTGTCGCGCTCGGCGATGTGCACGCCCTTCACGCCCAGGGTCTTCATCAGGGCGGCCCAGTCCTTGCGGGACTTGGGCTCGGGCGCGGTGACGCCGGTATCCTTGGCGATGTTCAGGAGCGCCTGCTTGACGAACCACGAGACCATGCCGGGATTGGCGCCGCAGCAGGAGACCGCCGTTGTGCCGCCCGGCTTCTGGGCGCGGGCGTCGAGGATGTCCTGGCGCAGGGCGTAGTTGGTGCGGTCGCCCTGGCCGCGGCTCTTGTCGAAGTAGAAGCCCGGCCAGGGCTCGGCCACGGTGTCGATGTAGAGGGCGCCGAGCTCGCGGCACAGTTCCATGATCGCCCGCGACGAGGTGTCGACCGACAGGTTCACGCAGAAGCCCTGGCCGCCGCCCTCGGTGAGGAGGGGGGTGAGCACGTCGCGCAGGTTCTCCGGGGTCAGCGCCACCTTCTCGAAGCGCAGGCCGTGCTTCTCGGCGAGCGACCGGTGGGTGTCGACCGGGTCGATCACGGTGAAGCGGGCGCGGTCGTACTCGAAGTGGCGTTCGATCAGCGGCAGGGTACCGCGCCCGATCGAGCCGAAGCCGATCATCACGATGGGGCCGCTGATGCGGCCATGGATCGGGTGACGGGACGGCTGTTCGGTCATGCGGAAGGTCCTTGTCTGGCGGACGCCTGAGGTCCGCGCATAGGGTCGCGAGCGAGGTATGGCGCGCGTGTGACAGTGGGGCGACAGGCAGGCGCGCCGCGCCCTGCGGCGGCGCGTTCGTCGAATCCCGTCGTCGAGAAGGCCGCTCAATGGCGGCTCGACCTGCGGCGGTCAACTGCGCTGCACAACGAACGGTTAAGACGTCGTTGAGGATTGGTGGATGGCATCATGTTTGCAGCGCATGTGTCCTGCGCGCAAAGGCGAGTGGTGAGCAGTTGTGGCATGGCTCATATTGCGCTGCAGCAAAGGTCCCGCAGAAAAATCAACACCATCGGGGCCGAGGAAACGTCCGAGATCCAGATTTTCGGAGTTGTTATGCTCGCTTTCATCGCCACCCGCATCCCCGGCCCGGTCGCCGAGACCGCCGACCGCGATCCCGGCATCCTCACGCTCGCGTTCTCCCTCGCCCGCGCCCTCCGCACCGGGGCCGAGGCCGCGTTTGCGCGCCGCTGCGCTCTCGCCGAGGCCGCCGGCGGACCGAACCCGCTCTGATCCGTCACAACGGGGTGGACCTGCGCCCCCCGGTGATTGCCTCGCCCCGGCTGGGACGTTAGGCGGCTTTGCCGTCAATGGCCCCGGGGGATCGTGATTCCATGTCGACGTTTCGAGCGGTCGTTCGCTTCAGTCTGGTCGCGACGCTGCTGATTGCCGTTCCGTCCGCCTCGCCGCGCGCCCAGGATGCCGATCCCGAGGCGCCGGCCACCAGCGACGCGCCGGCCAAGGCCAAGCCCAGACCCAAGCCGAAGCCGCCCGCTCCCAAGCCGGCGGCCAAACCGGCTGCCGTCACGCCCGCTGCGGCGCATGCGACCTGGCCCACCGGCGCCAGCACGGTCAGCGAGAGCTACGGCGATTGGACCATGACCTGCACGCGCCCGAGCGAGAAGGTCACCTGCATCGTCGCCCAATCCCAGGGCGATTCGCAGACCGGACGGCGCAAGTTCGGCGTGGAGTTGCAGGTTCCCAACGACGGCCGTTCGGAAGGCATCGTGCTGATGCCGTTCGGCCTCTCGATCGAGGCGGGCGTGACGTTCAAGCTCGACGAGCAGAACCTGGGCAAGGGCGCGCCCTACAGCCTGTGCATGAGCGACGGCTGCCTCGTGCCGATCAGCTTCCCGACGCTGGCCCTCGACGGCATGCGCAATGCCAAGAAGCTGTTCGTGACCGGGCAGAAGTCGAGCGGCAGCGAGCCCGCCACCATCACGGTCCCTCTTGAAGGCTTTCCGCAGGCCCTCGACCGCGCCGTCGCCCTCAGCGGCTGAGACCGATCGGATCGGATCCGGCCAATCCCAGGGTTACGGTTAAGCCAGCGTTAGCCGCCGTGCCGCAGGATGCCTCCGATGTGTGGCGCCGGGCGCCGTGGCCCGAGGGTGGCCGCGCGCCGGGATTGGATCGGCGAGGCGATGAGCTCCGAGGGCAGGCGATCCCGGATCCGCCGATATGTCGGCACGCGGCTCGTGCGCGCGTCGCTGCCTGCGCTTGTCCTGCTGGCAGCGATCGATCCGGCGCTCGCCGCCCGGCTGATCGGCGCCAAGGGCAGCGAATCCGGCACGGGCCCCGGCGGTTACGGCCGGATCGTCCTCACCTTCGACAAGCCGGTCGCCGTCAAGGCGAAGCTCGCCGGAGGGGTGCTGCTGCTCGGCTACGGCGAGCGGGTCGCCCAGGGTCCCGAGCGGCTGGCCGAGGAGATACCCGCTTTCGTCTCCACGGTCCGGCGCGATCCCGACGGCTCGGGCCTGCGGGTCGCCCTGCAGCGCCCCTTCCGGGCCAACGTCCAATCGGCCGGCGAGCGCGTCTTCGTCGATCTGCTGCCGGAGGGCTGGTCCGGCCTGCCGCCGCCGCTGCCCCCCGAAGTGGTGGCCGAGCTCGCCCGCCGGGCCCAGGTCGCCGAGGAAGCGTTGCGGGCGCGTACGCCGCCGCTCGTCCGCAAGCCCCTCAGCCTGGAACTCGCCCGGCTCCCAAAGCTGACGCGCCTGTCCCTGCGCCTGCCCGACGAGGCGGTGGCGACCGTGACCGCCGAGGGGGCGACGACGCGCCTGCGCGTGGCCGGGGCGTGGACCATCGATTCGAACGAGGCCCGTGGCCGCCCGCGGCCCGGCATTGTCAAGCTCGCCACCGATTCCGACGCGGGTTCGGCCAGCATCCTGGTAACGCCTGCGGATGGATTCATCGTCACCACGGAGCGGGAGGACGGCGCCTACACGATCGACGTGGTGACCCGGGCGCCGCCCGAAGCCGCCAAGTCCAAGGCCGTTGAGGTGCCCGGCCCGGCCGCGTCCGAGCCGGGCGCCGCCAAGCCGACCGCGCCCATCCCGGTTCCCGCCCGGAAGGCCGAGGCCCCGGCCGTTCCGGATGCAGCCCCCGAATCGCCGCCGAAGCGCAAGGCGGGCGCCGGCCTGGTCTTCCCGTTCCAGACCCTGCCGCCTGCGGCCCTGTTCGAGCGCGGCGGCGTGGCCACGCTGGTGTTCGAGACCGCCGAGCCCGTAACCGTGCCGCCGAGCGCCCAGGGCCTCGCGCCGGTGGGAGCGCCGGAGCGGACCGGGGCGGTCACCGTCCTGCGCTTCGCGGTGCCGCCGGGCCGGCTGGTGGATCTGGCCGCCGTCACCACCGGGGCCGGCTCCGCCTGGGAGCTGTCGGCGGGCGATGCCCTGAGCCCGAGCGACAGCCTCGATCCGGTCCGCAAGCCGGACCCGACCGGCCGGATCACCGTCGCGCTGGCGCTCCCCCGGGCCGGATCGGCGACCTGGCTCGATCGTGACGGCGAGCGCATCGTCGTGGTCACCTCGGCGGCGCAGCGCGCCATCGGCAATCCGAAGAGCCGCCGTTTCGTAGATTTTGAGATCCTGCCGAGCCGGCACGGCGTCGCGGTGCTCGCGGGTGCCGACGATCTCGCGGTGCGGCCGCAGATCGACGGGGTGACGATCGGCCGGGAAGGCGGCCTTGCTGCCTCGACGGCTGTCCGCAACGCCGATCCCGCCCTGGCCGAGGCCGGCACCCTCGCCGTCGTGCGCGAGTCCTGGGATCGAGCGCGGGCCGGGAACGTGCGTGAGACCCTGCGGACCCTGGCCAACGCCGCCGCAACGGTGCCGCCCGGCGAGCGCGGCCCGGCGCGCCTGGCGCTCGCCCGCGCCGACATCGCCAACGGCTTGGACCTCGAAGGGCTTGCGCCCCTCGAGGCGGCGGCCGCCGAGGATCCGCTGCTGGCCACCCAGCGCGACGTCGCGATCCTGCGCGGTCTGGCACTCGCACGCAGCGAACGAAACACCGAGGCTCTGAAGGCCCTGTCGACGCCGCAACTCGCCAGCGACCCGGAGGCCGCCCTGTGGCGGGCGATGGCGTCGGCCGGTCTCGGCGACTGGAAGGCGGCCGAGACCGGCTTCCTCAAGGCGCTGCCGGTGGCCGACGGCTACCCGTCGGACCTCGCCCAGCAGATCCGCGCCCGGGCGGCGGAATCGGCGATCGAGAACGGCGATGCCGAGACCGCCGCAGCCCGGGCGGACGATGCGCCCAACCTCCCGCCCTGGATCCGCGACCGGCTCGCCCTGGTCCGCGCCCGCGTCTCGGAGGCGACCGGCCAGACCGAGGCGGCCCTCGACGCCTATGCGCGCCTCGAACAGGTCGGTCAGCGGCCGGTAGCAGCCGAGGCGCAATTGCGCGGCACGCTTTTGGCCCGTGCCTCCGGCAAGCTCGAACCGGAGGCCGCGATCGATCGGCTGGAGCGCTTGGCCCTGACCTGGCACGGCGGTCCGACCGAAACCGGCATCTCGGTGGGCCTGGCGCAGCTCTATCTCGGCGCGGGTCGCTGGCGCGACGCCTTCACGGCCTTGCGCCGGGCCAACGCCTTCGCACCGAACGACACCGCCACGCAGGCGCTCACCCGCGAGATGCGCGCCGCCTTCGAGAATCTCTACCTCACGGACAAGGGGGACCAACTCTCCGGGGTCGACGCGGTGGCGCTGTATTTCGATTTCCACGAACTCGCCCCGATCGGGCGGCGCGGCGACGAGGTGGCGGGTCTCCTGGCCGACCGCCTGGTCGGGCTGGACCTCCTCGATTCGGCCGCCGACCTGCTGCAGTATCAGATCGACAACCGGCTTACCGGCCCGGCCAAGTCCGCCGTGGCGGCCCGGCTCGCCACGATCCGGCTGATGGACGACAAGCCGATGCGGGCGCTGCAGGTACTCGACGCCACCAATCTGCCCGAACTGCCCGGCGAGCTGAAGCGCGCCCGCGCCCTGGTCCGCGCCCGCGCCCTCTCGGACCTCACCCGCACCGATCTCGCCTTGGAGACCATCGAGGAGGAGAGCGGCCCCGATATCGAGCGTCTGCGCGCCGACATCTATTGGGGTGCCCGCCGCTGGCGCGAGGCCGGGGAATCGCACGAGGCGCTGCTCGGCGAGGCCTGGCGCGCCGGCCGGCCGCTGAACGAGCAGGCCCGGGCCGACGCGGTGCGCGCCGCCATCGCGTACGACCTCGCGGGCGAGGCGATCGGCCTGGAGCGGCTGAAGGCCAAGTTCTCCGAGGCGATGGCCGAGAGCCCGGACGCCCGCACCTTCGCGCTGCTCACCGGCGCCAATCCGACGAAGACCCCGGAATTCCGCGCCATCGCGGCCCGCGCCACCAAGGCCGAGACCTTGTCGGCCTTCCTGGCCGAGTACCGCAAGCGCTATCCCGAGACCGCTCTGCCCGAGCGCGGCGCGGCGGGCGCGGAGCGCCAGAGCAGCGTGGAGGCTCCGGGTACGCCGCCGGGGTGAGTGGCATCATAATTTTGGTGATCGATCCCGATCGATTCCTCGAAACCGAGGGCGGCCGCGTCTGGACGCCGGAGCGCAACGGGGAGGCATGGCGGCTCGCCCACGCGGCGTTGGAGGAGGCGCTGGCCGCCGGTGGTGTCGACCGGGTCGTGATCGTCTGCGGCCTGCAGGGGGCGGGGAAGTCGAGCTGGATCGCTCACCAGGATCAGGACGCCGCCCACGTCTATGTGGACGCGGCCCTCCCCGGCGCACGGCATCGGGCGCCGATCGTCGCCATCGCGCGCCGCTACCGCGTCCCCGTGGACGCGGTCTGGATCCGCGTTCCCCTCGTCGTCGCCCTGGAGCGGAACCGGCAGCGGCAGGGCGACAAGATCGTCCCGGAGACGAGCATCCGCTCCGTGGACCGCCTATTCGAGCCGCCGACCCGCGATGAAGGGTTTTCGGTGGTGCGGATCGTCGTGGCTTGATTCCGGGCCTCGATCGCCCCACGCCGTCATTGCAAGCGCTGCGAAGCAATCCCGTGCGGCGCGCGATCCCCGACCATGGCTGTTGCTTCGCTACGCTCGCAATGACGGTGCGGGCGACGTGAAAAAATCGGCCGTCACTGCGTCAGCCGCGCGACCTGGAGCGCCTGATCGAACATCGCGGTGAGCGAACTCTTGATGTCGTCCGGGCTATTGGCCGTATAGAAATATCCCGGCGAGGCACAGCTTTGCAGAGGGGTCGCCAGGGTTGGGCTGAAGGCGTTCACCTTCTTGTTCTCGGCGGCGACGGTCCCGCCGTAATCCGTGAAGGTGATGATGTTGTAGGGGATGTACAGGATCGAGATCGTCGCCCCGGCCGTCTTGAGGGCCGTGCAGAGCGACGGGTCGATCTGTGCCGGCGTCGACCCGTCGAAATTGCCGGCGGCGTAGCCCGGGAAGCTCGATGGATTGCCAGGATAATAATATTTGCCGTTCTTGGTGATGGAATAGTGCTGCCCGTTCTGCATCCCGTCCGTCACCAGGAAGACGAACGGCTTGCGTGCGCCGATGCCGGAACCGTCCCCGAACCCACCGGCATTGGTGATGGTGCTCTTCATTTGAGGCAGGACGACCTCGAAATGCGTGCCGCCGGAGCCTGTGCCGGTGCTCGGATCGCCCCCCGTCGAGAGCTGCGTCGTACCGGTGTCGAGCAGCTTGGTCAGGGCCAGTGGATAGGGCGCGGTGTTGGCGCAGTCGGCCGCGGTGTTCAGCGTCGCGATACTGCTGTTGATGTCGGCCAGCGTGCCCATCTGGTTGATGAACGGATACAGGCCGACGCGGTACTGGCTCGTCACCGTCGGGTTGGCGGCCCGTTGAATCAGCGAGCAGACGGCCGTGTTCAACGCATCCGAGCGCAGCTGGATCTTGCCGGCGGCCAGGGTCCAGCCGTTGTTGTTCGGGTAGTGGCAGGCGAACTGGCAACCCTGCTTGTAGTCGGAGTTCAGGTCGTTGTTCTTGGCGGCAAGCTGGGTCATCCCGGCCGTCGTCGCGGGCAGGCCCATCGAGCCCGACACGTCCAAGAGCAGGTAGAAATCGAGATAGCTCGCCAGATCCGCGGACGCCGTGACCGTATTGGCGAAGGTCGTCGTCGGCGTCCGGAAGATCTGCCCGAAATTGTTCTTCACCGTGGCGCTGTAGACGACCGTCGACCTGAGCGTTTGGCGGGTCCGCACCAGCTGCGGTGTTTGGAGCTGCACCTGCGCGAACGGCACCGTGCCGGCATTGACCGTGAAGGCGTTGGTCGCCTGGGCGATGCCGGCCGCGATGGCGTTGGCGGTGACGTTCGCCTCGCCCGGGTTGGCGGCGATATAGGCCTTGGCGGTCGCCACCGCGGCGATGGCGGCGGCATCCGCGGCTGCGTCGAGCTTCGCCTTGTCGGTGATCGCCACGCCGTAATCGACCCCGTAGCCGAGCAGGCCGACCATGGGCAGCAGGCTCAAGGCGAACAGGATCGTCACGTTGCCGGAGCGCGCGCCAGACAGGAGCGCCGCCCGGGCGACGAGGCGGCGTGCGCGGTTCAGAAACCCGGGCATTTCACGGCGATCCCATCGTTGCCGGTCGTATCGAAATTGACCAGCGCGGCGTAGCGCGGCTGCACGTACATCGAGCGGGCGATCCGCACGGCGGGGATGAACCGCGCGCCGAAGGTCGGCCGAAAATTGAAGACCACGTCGACCGCGACGATCGAGCCCGGCCCGAAGACCGAGCGCGGCAGCGTCGTCCGGTTGGGCGGGGTGGTATCGGCCGCGGGAAGCTGCGGGACTTTGCAGGGGCGATAATTGCCGCCGGTGGTCCCCGAACTCGTCCATGCGACGGCGGCCGTATAGCAGGCGCTCAAGTCGCCGCCCGTGCAATTCGACGACGTCCGGGTGAACGCGACGGCGGCGTAGGTGATGGCGATGTCCTGCCACCATTGCAAACCCTGTCGCGGCGCGTCCTTCAGCAGGTACGGGAACAGGACCAGGGTCGAATCGTAGCTGAAATGCAGGTCGGCAGCGGTGACGGTCGCCACGGTGGAGCCCGAGGGGGGCATCGCCTGGGAGATCATCTGGCTGATCGACTGGGCGATCAGCCCGACCTTGCGGCTGGCGTCGATGTACGTGACCAGTTGGATCCCGCCGAGCATCAGGATCAGCAGCACCGGCAGGATTAGGGCGAATTCGATCACCGAGGCTGCGCGCGTGTCGCCGAGGAAGCGCGTCGCCGAGGGCAAACGGTCTGCCATCAGAACAGCTCATTGCGGAACGCCGCGGTCGAGATCGCCAGGTAGGCCGGGGCGCCATTGAAGGTCGTGGCGCCGCCAAGCATCGACGCGTAGGCAGAGGGCAGGAAGGTGATCGGATAGATCACCAACAGATACTGAAACTGCCCGCGGGTGCCGAGCCTGTACTGGCCGGTGCTCGGCGTGAGCGGCGGGATGATTAGGCCGCTGAGGTCGGATCTCACGTATGCGTAGTAACCGCCGGGCGACGTTCCGGTCGGAACCACGGACAGGTTGACGACGAGATTGCTGCATTTCAAGGCCGCCGGCAGGTGGCTGCACAGCGAAGCCTTGAATCCGGCTTGATCGAGGGCATTCCTCTGGGCCGCGCCGGTGAGGATCTGCCGGGCCGCCCGTGTCGTAGCAAAATCGAGAGATTGATTTATATACAGTATCGTGCCGACTGCCATGATCAGCAAAAATGTAAGAATAGACAGTATCGAGACGAGCGTGAATTCGACCGCTGCGGCCCCTTTCCGATCGCGAACAAAAGCGTGCATGAAAAACATGCGCCCTGCTAGCGAGAGATTACTAAATCCAAGTTAAAAACGTCTTCAGGACTCTAGAGACTTAACTTGGTGAATCTAGGGGCGTAACCAGTCTGATCGGCTTAGGCGGGTGCCTCTAGGCCATCGTCTCACTGCGCATTCTTTCGACGCATCTCTGGGCACTTCGGCGGGGGGCGCTTTCGAGCATGTTTTGAGCGCGTCGACTTGGGGCCCGCCCCGCGATCCTTGCCCAGTCTGCACTTCGGCGATGCTCTATCCGCCGTAGCTCTGGACCAGCGATCCGGCCACCAGGGTCCAGCCATCGACCAGCACGAAGAAGATGAGCTTGAAGGGCAGAGCGACGGTGGCGGGCGGCACCATCATCATGCCCACCGCCATCAGCACCGAGGCGACCACAAGGTCGATGATCAGGAACGGGATGAACAGCAGGAACCCGATCTCGAAGGCGCGGCGCAGCTCCGAGATCATGAAGGCCGGGGTCACGATCTCCAGACCGACATCCTCTGGGCCCTTCGGCACCGGTACCTTGGCGAGATCGAGGAACAGCTTCAGGTCCTTCTCGCGCACGTTCTTCAGCATGAACGTCTTGAACGGCGCCGATGCCCGCTCGAAAGCCTGCGCCTGGGTGATTCGCCCGGCCACCAGAGGCTCGATCCCGGCGCTGTAGGCGGCGCGCCCGGTGGGGGCCATCACGAAGGCGGTGAGGAACAGCGCGAGACTGACGATCACAGCGGTCGGCGGCGCCGTCTGGGTACCCAGCGCCGAGCGCAGGATCGACAGCACGACGACGATCCGGGTGAAGGCGGTGGCCATCACCAGGACCGAGGGCGCCACCGCCAGGACGGTGATCAGCGCAACGAGCTGAAGTGCCCGCTCGGTGGTGCCGCCCGCGCCGAGATCGACGCTGAGGCTCTGGGCCAGGGCCGGTCCGGCGGCCAGCGAAGCGCCGGCCAGCCCGGCGAGGATCGAGACGCGGATTCTTGGGACTGAACGCGGTTTCGCGCCGCCGGTCGGAGCGTCGGCCTTCGAGGTCACGGGCATCGCGGTCACAGGCGGTCTCAGGTGGGGGTGGCCGGGCGCACGCCCGTGCGTCGCGCCTCGAGATTCTGCCAGATCAGCAGTGCCGGCAGCCCGAGCACGACATCGGGGATCCGGCGGGCGAGGGAGAGCGCGATCGCGGTGCCGGCATCGATTCCGAACAGGCCGCAGACCAGGACGAGGCCGCCTTCCTGGACGCCGAGCCCGCTTGGAACCAGGAAGGCCGCGGCCTTGATCGCCTGGCTGAGCGCCTCGATCACCAGGACCTCGGACAGGCTGATGTTGTCGACGCCGATGCAGGTCAGCACGACCGCCACCTCGGCGGCGCCGAGCAGCCAGGCCAGGGCATGGAGGGCGAAGGATTGGGCCAGACGGCCGCGCCGCTCTGCCGCCCAGACCGCGTCGAGCGCCCCCTGGATCCGTGGGGCCGGCTCGGGACGTGCTTCGGTCTCGCGCACGAATCGCCGGCCCAGAGCCGCGACGCGATCTTCGAGCACGCGCACGATCCCTGTACGCTGAAGCGCGAAGAAGGCCGCCACCGCGAGTCCCGCCACCGCGAGAGTCCGCAGCGTCCAATGCGCCAGCTCGGCGGCGGCCGGACCCTCGACCTGGCTCAGCAGACCGGCGCCGAGCCCGGCAAACAGCGCCAGCGTGCCGACCTGGAACAGCATGTCGGCCAGCACGGAGGCCGCCGCCAGGGTGCCGGTCACACCCCAGAAGGTCAGGAGCCGGGCGCCGAGCACGTCGCCGCCGACCGAGGCCACCGGCAGCAGCACGTTGATGCCCTCGCGCACGAAGCGCAAAATCAGGCAGGCCGAGGCCGGGGCGGGCGACAGGCCGTCCAAGATGCGCGCCCAGGCGAGGCCGCAGACCACCACGACCAGCGCCCGGACCAGCGTGACGCCGGCAAAGCCCACGAATCCGATCCGTCCGAACGCCGCGGCCACTGCGGAGAGATCGTTGGTCGCCACGAGCCAGATCGCGAGGCCGAGGCCGATCAAGGTGCCGATCAGGGGCAGCCGACGCAGCACGGCGAGGCCGATGCGCCGCATCGGGGAGGCGCGGTCGCCGCTCACGGCCGGACCGTGGGGGATGTGCGCCGAATGGCGGGCAAGGGGGAGCGCTCCAGGTTGCGCCAGTCAAGCATCCGGCGGCGATTCGGCAGGTGGCACCGCCGCTAGGGGGGTATTGGGGCCGAATTCGGGGGCGCGCCGCCGCGGCAGCACGGGGCGGAGCACGGCCGCGAGGGCGTCCTGAGACGCTGCATCGGGATTGAGCAGGACGATGCGGCCCTCTGCCAGGCTCGCGCCCGTGGCCACCGCCACCGCGCGTTTCGGACACGGCCCGAGGCAGCCCGACTCGACGATGCAGAGTTTGGTCCGCCCGGTGAGCGCGCCATCCTTGACGGCCTGCTTGGCGGCCCCCTTCAGCAGCGCCCGCACCGCGCGCGGGCGCAGGCCCTGGCGCTTGGCGCATTTGGAGCACACCACCACGACCTCCGCGAGCTTGGTCTTGGCAGACTTCGTCCGGGCCGGGCGGCCGGCGGGGCGGTCTCCGGGTTCGCGGGCGACAGGGGGGCGTGTCATCATCGGGAGATTGTACGGCGCGATACCGGGGCCGGCTACGTTGCCCGTCGCCGCGGTGCGGCGGCGCCGGGGGGCGGTGCCTTAAAAAGGGCCGAAAAGAACGGGATTCCGATCGCTGCGCACGGGCCGTCCTCCGGCCGGTTTCGCGGTGGCGGATCCGGCGCAGACCCAGGAACAGTGAGCGGATGAGCTTCGACGACGTCAAGGACGACACGCGCGAAAGCGAGCTCGTGACGTTCGCCCCATCGACGATGACCGAGCTGCGCCACGGCGCGGAGACGATCCGTCCGGTGCCGGAGAAGCGCGGCGCCCGGGCCCTGGTGGCCGCGGCGCGGGAGCGCCTCGACTGGACCCGCCTGCCCGGCCTCGGCCGGCGCCGGGAGGACACGTCGAGCTACGGGGCGCGGGTCATTCGCCGCGTCGGCCTGTTCGTGCTGCTGCCGACCCTGGTGGTCGGCCTGTACCTGTTCGTCTTCGCATCCAATCAGTACATTGCCGAGGCGCAGTTCACGGTGCGCGGCAACGTCGAGCCGATGGAGAACATTTCCCTCGGCCAGTACACGAACCTGATTCAGAAGCATAACAGCCAGGACAGCTTTATCGTCCGCGACTTCATCGAGAGCCAGACGCTGGTCGAGGCTCTTGAGAAGAGCATCGGCATCTCGAAGATGTTCTCCCGGCCCGAGGCGGATTTCTGGGCCCGGTTCGATCCGAGCGACCCGATCGAGGACCTCACCAAGTATTGGCGCAAGCACGTCGATGCGCATATCGACTCGATCTCGGGCGTGATCCGCCTGTCGGTGCGCGCCTTCACTCCGCAGGACGCGCTGACCATCGCCCGCGAGGTGGTGAGCCGATCCGAGGCGCTGATCAACGACATCTCGAAGCGCGCCCAGGCCGACATGGTCAAGCAGGCGCAGGCGGACGCGACGGTGGCGCAGGAGCGCCTGAGCAAGGCCCATCTCGCGTTGCAGAGCTTTCGCAACCAGTGGGGCGTGATCGACCCGATCAAGACCGCCGAGGGAACGCTGACCACGCTCACGCTTCTGCGCAAGGAGAAGCTCAAGCTCGAGACCGATCTTCAGGTCCTGCGCGGCTCGAACCTGGATGAGCGCTCGCGCTCGATCCAGACGCTGGCCTCCAACGTCGCGGCCATCGACCAGCAGATGAAGGTTCTGCAGGACGAGCTGACCAATGCCGGACGGGCCGCGGGGGGCGGCACCAACCTGACCGAGGCGCTGCTCCAGTACGAGGGCCTATTGGTCGAGCGGACCATCGCCGAGAAGCTCGAGGAATCGGCGAACATGCTGCTGGACCGGGCCCGGATCTCGGCGAGCAAGCAGCACATCTTCCTGGCCACCTTCGTGCCGCCGGTGCTGCCGACAGACAGCCTCTATCCCGAGCGGGGCCATAGCCTGATCGTGGCGTTCTTCTGCTTCTTCGTGCTCTGGAGCTCGTCCTCGCTCCTGATCGCCGGCATCCGCGACCAGCGGATGTGAGCCGGCACCGCGGGGTCTGGATCCCGCGGCGTACGGTCTGTAGAGGGGAGACGGCCCGGCATCCCGGGCCTCCCCCGATCGATGAGCGAAGTCTAACGGTCCATGTCGGATTTCTCCGATCTCGTCGCGAAGGCGATCCAGCCCTCGATGAACCGGGCGGAGCGCGAGGCGGTCTACACGGTCGTGCGGCAGGCCGTGCTCCGCCTCCAGGAGCGCGAAGCGCTGCCCCCGGACGACCCGCGCGTCGCGCTTCAGCGCCACCTCGTCGAAGAGACGATCCGCGACGTCGAGGGCGACGTCGCCCGCTACGAATCCCTGCGCAAGCTCGACGCCGCCTTCGCGGCCCAGAATGAGGCCAATAAGGCCGCGCGCGAGGGGCGGTGACGGGGCCGCGGCTCGGAACGTTCTGCTGGTTTCGTCATCGCGAGCGCAGCGAAGCGACCCAGGGCGGCGCGCGATCCCCGGAGGTGGCGTTTCTCTAGGTTGCTTCGCTGCGCTCGCAATGACGGTGATAGCCGCTGCAAGCCCTCCTGATATCCTGCCCTACCCGTAGGCCGCGCTCGCCCGGACGGCGCCGGGCTCGGCCACGTCGAGGCCGGCCGAGACGTACTCGTTGAGCTTGTTGCGCAGCGTGCGGATTGAGATGCCGAGGATCTTGGCCGCGTGGGTCCGGTTGCCGAGGCAATGGTCGAGGGTGTCGAGGATCAGGTCGCACTCGACCTGCGCCACGGTCCGGCCGACCAGGCCGCGGGTAGCGGCTTCGGCGGCCTGGACGGCACGGCCGGCCGGACCCGCCGTGGCGATCGCCTCGCCGTCCGGGGACAGGATCGCGTCGGGGCCGATCTCGGGGCCGGAGGCCAGCAGCACCGCCCGGTGCAGGGTGTTCTCGAGCTCGCGCACGTTGCCGCGCCAGGGATTCTTCACCACCAGCGCCCGCGCCTCGGCGCTGAGCGGGCGGGCCGGGACGCCGTTCACCTCGGCGTATTTCCGGGCGAAGTGAGCGGCGAGCTCCAGGATGTCGGCCGGCCGGTCGCGCAGGGCCGGCAGCTTCAGCGAGACGACGTTGAGCCGGTAGAACAGGTCCTCGCGGAACGTGCCCTTGCGGACCTCCTCCATCAGGTTGCGGTTCGAGGTCGCGAGCACGCGGATGTCGACCCGCACCGGGGCGGTGCCGCCGACCCGGTCGATCACCCGCTCCTGCAGGGCGCGCAGCAGCTTCGACTGCAGGCGCACATCCATCTCGGATATCTCGTCGAGCAGCAGGGTGCCGCCATTGGCCTCTTCGAACCGGCCGATTCGCCGGGCGACCGCGCCGGTGAACGCGCCCTTCTCGTGTCCGAACAGCTCGGATTCGAGCAGGGCCTCGGGGATCGCCGCGCAATTGACCGAGACGAACGGCTTGCCGGCCCGGTTCGACTTGAGGTGGACATGGCGGGCCAGCACCTCCTTGCCGGTGCCGCTCTCGCCGGTGATCAGCACCGAAGCCTCGGAGGGGGCGACCTGCTCGGCCAGCTTGACCACCCGTTCCATCGACGGGTCACGCCAGACGAAGGCCGCGCGGTCGGAGGCGACCGCCTCCAGCACTGCGGCGATCAGCTCGGGATCGGGCGGGAGCGGGATGTACTCCTTGGCTCCGGCCCGGATCGCCGCGACCGCGGTCTGGGCGTCGGCCGAGACGCCGCAGGCCACGACCGGGGTGCGGATGCGCTCGGCCTCCAGGGCGTCGACGAGGTCGCGCACCGCCAGCGACACGTCGATCATGATCAGGTCGGCGCCCTTGGCGCGCAGGACGTTGAGGCCCTGCGGGATCGCGTCCGCCTGCGTCACCGAGGCGCCGCGCCGCATCGCGATCTTGGAGGCGGTGATCAGCTCGCCGTTGAGCCGCCCGATCATCAGGAGCCGCATGGTTCGTCCCTCTCAAATGTCGTGGCGTGAGGTGCAAGCCGCCTCGCAAGGCGGCGGTCTCCCGCGCAAAGTCCCAAAACAATCATTCGCCCTTGACGATCTCGGTCATCGTCACCCCGAGCCGGTCCTCGACGAGGACGACCTCGCCGCGGGCGACGAGCCGGTTGTTGACGAACACGTCGATCGCCTCGCCGACCTTCCGGTCGAGTTCGAGCACCGCGCCGGGGGCGAGCCGGAGCAGGTCGCCGATCGGCATCCGCGAGGAGCCGAGCACCGCCGAGACCATCACGGGCACGTCGAACAGCTGCTCCAGGTCGGCGGCCGTCTTCGGGGTGGTGGGCGTGTCGCGGATCGAGCCCGCGGCGTAGTCGGGATCGGTGTCGCCGAGCTGGGGCAGGCTGAAATCGTCGGACATCCGGGCTCCTTAGGCGGTCGGGGGCAGGCCGAGGGCGTCGGCGACGGCGGCCTCGATGCGGGCGCGCTCCCGCACGATGCCGCCGTCGGCCCATTCGATGCGGGCATCGCCCGCCTGCATGTCGGGGTCGCCCAGCACGACGAGGCGGCCCTCGTAGCCGCGCTCGCGAGCGAGCTTCTTCACCAGCGCCTCGGCGTCCTCGACGAGGCCGTCATGCACGCGCACCACGAGATGCGGCACGCCGCGCAGGTGCTGGAGCGCCGTGCGGGCGGCCTCGCCGATGCTGGCCAGCGGGGCGGCGTCGAGGGCGTCGCCGGCGACCTTCCGGGCGATCAGGACCGCAACCTCGACCGCCTGCGCCTCGCGCTCGGCATCATGGGCGTCGGCCCGGGCGAGGAGCGCGGTGGCGGCCTGGGCCAGGTGGCTCAGGGCGGTGGCGAGCCGGCCCTGGATCTGAGCCTCGGCTTGGATCAGGCCCTCCTGCACGCCGCTGGCATGCGCCTCCATCTCCGCGCGGGCCGCCGCCTCGGCCGCGGCCCGGGCCGCCGCGCTCGGGCGCGGGCTGCGGAAGTCCGTCTCGAAGAGGAACGGCTTCGCGGTCCGGGGCGACGAGGCGTTCAATAGACCAGCTCCTCCTCGGCGCTGTTCTTGGCGATCATGATCTCGCCCTTCTCGGCGAGGTCCTTGGCGATCTCGGTCATTTTCGTCTGCGCCTCATCGACCTCCTTGAGGCGGACCGGGCCCAGCGAGGCCATCTCGTCCGTGAGGTTCTTGGCGGCGCGGGTCGACATCTGCCTCATGAAGAAGGCCCGGGTCGGCTCGTTGGCGCCCTTGAGCGCCCGACACAGGGTCTCGCCGTCGATCGAGCGCATCAGGGTCTGGACGCTGCCCGGATCGAGCTTCAGCAGGTCCTCGAAGGTGAACATCAGTTCGCGGATGCGCTTGGCGGAGCCGCGGTTGGCCTGATCGAGGGCGGCCAGGAAGCGGCCCTCCGTCTGGCGGTCGAAGGCGTTGAACACGTCCGCCATCATCTCGTGGGCGTCGCGGCGCTGGGTCTGGGCGATGGTCGAGACGAACTCGACCCGCAGGGTCTCCTCGATGTGGCGCAGGGCCTCCTTCTGCACCGTCTCCATGCGGAGCATCCGGTTCAGGACGTCGATAGCGAATTCCTCGGGCAGGATGGTAAGCACCTTGGCGGCGTAGTCGGCCCGCACCCGGGACAGCACCACCGCCACGGTCTGCGGGTACTCGTTGCGCAGGAACGAGGCCAGGATCTCGGGATCGACCTGGGCGATCGAAGCCCAGACGCGCTTGCCCGAGGCGCCCTTGATCTCGGCCATGATCAGGGAGACCTGATCGCTGGGGAAGATCTTCAGGAGCAGCGCCTCGGTGCGCTCGAAGTTCGACGAGATGCCGCCGCTGTTGCTGAGCTTCGTGACGAACTCGATGATCAGCTTCTCGACGGTGGCGACCTCCAGCGTGCCGAGCTGGACCATCGCGTGGCTGACCTTCTTGACCTCGTCCTCCTCGAGCATCTGCCAGATGGGGGCGCCCTCGGCCTCGCCGAGCATCAGCAGCAGCGCGGCCGCGCGCTGCGGGCCGGGCATGGTCGCGAAGGCGTCGCCGCCCGCTTCCGCCAGAGAATTTGCCAGACCTGCCGCCATCGTGCGTTCCCGATCCTCGACGCGCTACTCTTCCTGGATCCAACCGCGCAGCACCTCGACCGTCTCGGTCGGGCTGGCCCGGACCATGTCGACGACGCGCTGCACGGTATCGGCCTGGATCTGGCCGTTGATCTTGGCGAACTCCATCAGCCGGGAGGTCGGGCTGTCGCGCTCGATCATGGTGACCGTGGCACCCGCGGCGGCGGCGGCCGCTGCCTCGGCGAGGGTCGCAGGCCCCGCCAGGGCGGGGGCGGCCGGCACCGGGGCCAGCACCTGCCGGACCAGCGGGCGCACCACGGTGAGGAGGACGATCAGGGTCAGCAGCGCCAGCACGGACAGCTCGGCCATGCGCAGCACGTCCTCCTTGGTCGGCGCCAGCAGCGATTGGATCAGGCTCGGCTCGCTGAACTGGGGCACGCTCGGTGCCTCGGCGAAACGCAGGTTCACCACCTCGAGCTGATCGCCGCGGGCCTTGTCCAAGCCGACCGCGCTGCGGACCAGGGCGGTGATCCGCTCGATCTCGGCCGGCGGCCGGGGGCTGTACGTCTGCTTGCCGTCGGGGGCGGTGGCGTAGACGCCGTCGACCACCACGGCGACCGACAGGCGCTTGATCCGGCCACCTTCGGCGATCTCGGTCTTGGTGACCTTCGAGATCTCGTAATTGGTGGTCTCTTCGTTCTTGTTGGTGGCGTCCTTCGGGGCCGGAGGCTTGTCGCCGCCATTGGCGCCCGGCAGCTCGTTGCCGACCGTGACCTGGCCGTCGGCATTACCGGTGACGGCCGATTCGGTGCGCGTCTGGGCGGACCGCACGACCTTGCTCTCCGGGTCGAAGGTCTCGGAGCGGCTCTCGATCCGGTTGAGGTCCAGCTCGGCATTGACCTGAACGCGCGCCCGGCCCGGGCCGACGATGCCGGCCACCACATCCTCGATCTGGCCGCGCAGGCGCCGCTCCATCCCGAGCTGCCGGTCCTCCAAGGCGCTGGCGGCGTTGGAATCGGCATCCTTGGCGCCGTCGGCCAGCAGCCGGCCGCGCTCGTCGACGATCGAGACCCGCTCGGGCTTCAGGCCTTCCACGGCGGAGGCCGCGAGATGGCGGATCGCCCGGACCTGCCCGGCATCGAGCTCGCCCATCAGCTTCAGCACGATGGCGGCGCTCGGGCTCTCGCGGTCGCGCTCGAACAGGCGCCGCTCCGGCAGGACCAAGTGGACGCGGGCGGCCTGGACCCGGCCGATCGCCCGGATCGAGCGGGCAAGCTCGCCCTCCAGGGCGCGCAGGTGGTTCACGTTCTGAACGAAGTTGGTGGACGAGAACGCGTCGCCCTTGTCGAAGATCTCGTAGCCGACCCCGCCCTGGACCGGCAGGCCCTTGCCGGCGAGGTCCATGCGCAGGCGGGGGAGGTCGGCCCGGGGTGCCATGATGGTCTGGCCGGTATCGCCCCTCGATTCGTAGCGGATGCCGCGGCTGTCGAGCTCGCGGATCACGGCGGCCGAATCCTGCATCGACAGGTCGGAGAACAGCACGCCCATGTCGGGGCGCGAGACCCGCAGGATAATGAAGGCGAAGAAGCCGATGAGGGTCAGCGTCACCGCCGCCATGGCGGCGATCCGGGCCGGTCCAAGCTTGGAGACGAGATCGAGAACCGGCTTCACGGGATGGTTCGCTGCACTCTAACGCTGGCGGCGCCCGACGGCCCGCCCGGCAGAAATTGCCCAGCCCCTGGTTAGCGAGGCGTTAATGCCGGGGGCCGTACGGGCGTTAAACCGGCCCCCGGAACGAAACGAAGCCGCATCCGGGGTTCGGAGGCGGCTTCGGAAAGGGTCTTTGCGGGGCACGGACCGCCTGGAGCGCGATCCCGGTTCAGTGCCGGTAGTGCTGGATCCGGGTCGTCCGCAGTCCGGCTAGGCCGTGCTGGTCGATGGAGAACTGCCAGCTCAGGAATTCCTCGGTGGTCAAGGTGTAGCGCTTGCACGCCTCCTCGAGACTGAGGAGGCCACCGCGCACGGCGGCTACGACCTCTGCCTTGCGCCGGATCACCCAACGGCGGGTGCTCGGCGGCGGAAGATCCGCGATGGTCAGAGGACTGCCGTCTGGCCCGATCACGTATTTGACTCTCGGGCGGCTGGGTTCGGTCATGATACGCTCTACACTCGACTGACCTGTCGAGCGTTGAAGGTACTTGCGTCCGCTTAAGAGATGTTGAAGCGGATCACTCGGATATGATTCGTCAGGAGCCACTTGTGGACAACCCTATGCTTTGGACGCTGCTGAGCGGAACTTTCTGAGAGCCGATCATCAGGACCGGTGCCGTGCCGCTGAGGTCGACCGAGTCCACCGTCCCATTCAGCTGGGTGTCCACGGCCACGTTCGTCCCGGTGGCGTCGGAGGCCGAGACCTTGATCGCGTAGGTGCCGTCCGGTGCGGTCAGTCCTGCCGACGTCTTGCCGTTCCAGGAATAGGTTTGACTGCCGGCGGTGAGTGACGTGCTCTGTGTCGCCACGACGTTGTTCTTGGAATCGAGGATCGTCACCACCGCCTTGGAGGCCGCCCGGGCCGGGGTCAGCGTCCAGGATGCCGAGCCGTTGGAGAGCTGGGACGAGCTGCCGTCCGCCGTGATGCTCTTGCCGATATAGCTCGTGGCCGAGGCGGAGCTCGCCGATTTCGAGGCGGTCAGGATGCTGTCGAGGCGATCATTGGATTTGAGCTGCTGCTCGACGCCCGCGAACTGGACCAGCTGCTGCGTGAATTGGTTCGTGTCCATTGGGTCGAGCGGATTCTGGTTCTTGAGCTGCGTGGTCAGCAGCGTCAGGAACTGCGTGAAGTTGCTGGCGATCTCGCTGGCGTTGCCGGTCGCGGTGCCGCTCGACGCTGTGGATGACGTGTTGGTAACGCTGGATATGCCGGAGGTCATGCGGCTCGCTCCCGTGGCGCGTCGGGGCGAAACGCCGGGACGCGGGATGTTTCGATGTGGTCGCGCATCGCGCTAGATCCGGATGTCGAGGCCGCCGTAGCCGCGCAGCCAACGCGTCGGGACGGTCTCCTGGGTCGCCTCGGCCCGATCCTGCGCCCAGGCGGCCTGCCCGCCCCGGGGCGCCTCGCCCTGGCCGCCGCCAGCGCCGCCCTGTGCGTTGCCGTCGCTGCGCAGAGACAGGTTGAGCCCGCCGGCGGACGGATCGAGCCCGGCCTGGGACAGGGCCTGCTGCAACTGGCCGGCATCGCGCTGGAGCATGGCCAGCGTCTCGGGCCGCTCGACCACGAGGTGGGTCGTCACGGTACCGCGGGCCTTGTCGATCGCGAGCTTCACGTCGATCCGCCCGAGCTCGGCCGGATCGAGCCGGATCTGGAACTCGCTCGATCCGGCGAGCGAGCGCAGCCCGATGGTCATCGGCACCTGGCCGATCGGCACCGGCGGATCCACCGGGGCCTGCGCCTGGGTCGGGGTCGGCGCGGCGGCCTGCGTCGCCCCGGTCGTCGCCCCGGCCACCTGCGGGGCGAGGGGGGACAGATCCGGACCGCCCTGGGGGAGGGCGGGTGTGGCGAGCGGTGCCTGCAGGCCGGCGGCTGTGCCCTGGCCGCCGCCCTGGCCGGCATCGGCCAAGGCGGTCAAGAAGTCCTGGCCGGCGGACGCGCCCGAAGGCGCTTCCGTTCCCGCAGCTTCGCCCGCACCGGGTTTCACGGCCTCGACCGGGCTGGCGCCCTGGCCCGCCGCCGGCTGCGCCGTCTGCCCCGCGAGGGCTTTGGCCCCCGACACGTTGGGGCCGGCTTTCGCAAGGGCTGCATCCGCCCGGGCGCCCGCCGCCTGCGACGGCCCCGTCGCCGAACTCGCAAGCCCGGTGCCGGCGCTGCCCGAGCCGACCGCTCCGGTCGCCGGGACCTCCGCGGCCTCGCCACCGGCCGCGGCACCGTCGGCCAGGAGGGGGGCGCCCTTGATCAGATCGGCCAGCAGCGCCTGAACCGGTCCCGGCACGGTCGGGCTCGCCGGCTGAGGGGGGGCCTGTGGCGGTACCTCGCTCGGCGCCGTCTCGGCCTGCGCGGCTTCGGTCGCCGGGGGATCGGCTGTCGCCGGGCCAGTCTGGGCGTTGGTGGCCGTTGGCGCGTCGGGTAGGGTCTCCGGCGCGGGCGTGGCGGCCGTGTCGGAGGCCGGCTGCGCTTTCGGATCCGTATCCCGGCTCGTTCCGGCGGGGACGGGATCCGAGGCTGTCGCCGGGGCCCGAGCGTCGGCACGAGCCGTCGGTTTGGTCGGCCCCGTATCGGCAGGCGCCGTCTTTTGAGCCGGCGCGGGAGGCTCCGGCGGCTTCGGGAGATGGCTGGGTCTGGGCTCCGGCCGGGTGGCGGCGCGCGCTTTGGCGGTATCGACCGCATCCCGGGCGCGCTCCGTGGCCGTCCGGGCGGCGTCGGCCTGGTGACGCTGAATCGCGTCGCGGGCGCGGCTCGCCGCCGCGTCATCGCGGACCTGCGCCGCGCTCAGGGCCGCACCGAACCGATCCTGCGACGAGTCGCCGGCCCGGGCGGCAACGCCCGCCGCATCCCAGCTCGATCGCGCGTTCGACGCCGTGCGGCCGGATGGAATCCACCCGGTGACATCCAACCGATCCGCTGCACCGCTCGCCATGCTGGGCTCCTCTGGATGGGATCGAGCAAGGGTCAGGCCATTGGTGCTGTCGGATAAACAGCTGATCGATAACGGTTTTTGCCGCGACGCTGCCGATTGCAGGGGCGTGCCCGGGTCTGAAGCTGCCGCACGCCCGGCAGCATTTGCCGGGTAGGGCAGGCCGGAGGGATACCCGCGACGCCCTCCCGCCGCTGCGGGCGAGCAGATCCATATATCGGCTTCGTTCTCTGACAAGCTTTTGAAACGCAACGCGTTTCCCCGCCCCGCAAGGGGGAGGAGCGCGCGGCGTGCCTCTCCGAGGACGATGCGTGAATCCGCTGGCCGCTGCGGGGGAGGGTGGCCCCGAAGGGGGGTCGTGCCAGGGGAGCGACGGTGCAGAATACGGCTGTGATCGTCACGTCCGCTCTGCCTCATTCGGACGTCCTTCGAACCGCCGTCCATGCCGCTGCGGGCCGCGCGGCCCACGCCCCGCACCGAGCACGCGCAAACCGGCTCGCCCCGGTCAGACAAACCCCGCCCTGGAAAGCCGACCCGAGTCCCGCTATAGACGGACCGTGCAGCCGTGACGCCTTTCAGCCGGCGGCGGCGGACCCCTGTGATGAACGCCCTCGACCTTCCCAAGCCAGCCCACGAGACGCGCGTCGTCGTCGCCATGTCGGGCGGCGTCGATTCCTCCGTGGTCGCGGGGCTTCTGAAGCGGCAGGGCTTCGACGTGGTCGGCGTGACGCTCCAGCTCTACGATCACGGCGCCGCGACCCATCGCAAGGGCGCCTGCTGCGCCGGGCAGGACATCAACGACGCGCGGGCGGCCGCCGAGCATCTCGCCATCCCGCATTACGTCCTCGATTACGAAGACCGGTTCCGTGACGCGGTGATCGAGAAATTCGCCGAGAGCTACCTCGCGGGCGAGACGCCGATTCCCTGCGTCGAGTGCAATCGCACGGTGAAGTTCCGCGATCTTCTCGGCCTCGCCCGGGATCTCGACGCCGACGCCCTGGCCACCGGCCATTATGTGGCGAGCCGCGCCCTGTCGGGCGGCGGCCGGGCGCTGCACCGCGCCCTCGATCCGGCCCGGGACCAGAGCTACTTCCTCTACGCGACGACGGCCGAGCAGCTCGCCTTCCTGCGCTTTCCCCTGGGCGAGATGTCCAAGATCGAGACCCGGGCGCTCGCCAAGGATCTCGGCCTGTCGCTCGCCGAGAAGCCGGACAGCCAGGACATCTGCTTCGTGCCGCAGGGTCGCTACAGTGATGTGATCGCCCGCCTGCGCCCGGATGCGGCCCGGCCCGGCGAGATCGTCGACCTCGCCGGCCACGTCCTCGGCCGGCACGAGGGCATCGTCCACTATACGGTCGGCCAGCGACGGGGCCTCGGCGTGGCGGGCTCCGAACCGCTCTACGTCGTGCGCCTGGAGCCGGATACCGCCCGGGTCGTGGTCGGACCGCGCACCGCCCTGGCGACGACGCGGATCCGCCTCTCGGACCTCAACTGGCTGGGTGAGGGCCCGGCCGAGTCGGTCCGCGACCTGCCCGTGGCGGTCCGGGTCCGCTCGACCCGGCCGCCGCGTCCGGCGACGCTCACCATCGGGCCGGACGGTACCGCCGAGGTGGTGCTGGCCGAGCCCGAGGACGGCGTATCGCCGGGCCAGGCCTGTGCGATCTACGGCGACGACGGCCCCCGCGCCCGGGTGCTGGGCGGCGGCACCATACGCAGGGTCGATGCGTTGTCGGCCCGGCCCCGCGAAGCGGCCTGATCTCAATCTCTGGATAATCTGAACGATGCTGAGCGAGCCGCAGATGGCCGGGCCGAGCACGGCCCTGATGCGTAAGGCCTATGCCCGCTGGGCCCCCGTCTATGACGTGGTCTACGACAAGCTCACCGAGCCGGCGGCCCGCGCCGCGGTGGAGGCCGCGGCCGAGCACGGCCCGCGGATCCTGGAGGCCGGCGGGGGCACCGGGCTGGCGCTCGGCTATTACCCCAAGGCGAGCTTCGTTTGCGGAGTCGACCTCTCCGAGGACATGCTCAAGCGCGCCCGCGCCAAGGTGAAGCGCCGGAACCTCGCCCATGTGAAGGGCCTGCAGGTGATGGATGTCTGCCACCTCGGCTACGCCGATGCGAGCTTCGACGCAGTGGTGGCGCAGTTCCTGATCACCCTGGTGCCCGATCCCGAGGCCGCGATGTCGGAGTTCCTGCGGGTGGTCCGCCCCGGCGGCGGCATCGTGCTCGCCAACCATTTCGGCCAGAGCGACGGTCCCCTGGCCCGGGTCGAGGAGGTCGTGGCGCCGCTCTGCACCAAGATCGGCTGGTCATCGGACTTCAAGGCGACCCGGATCGAGGCCTGGGCCCGGCGCAACGGCGTCGAGGTGTTGGGCCTGAAGCCGACCTTCCCGGGCGGTTTCTTCAAGATCCTGCGGATGCGCAAGCCCGGGTGAGCGAGGCCGGGCGCGCGTCCGTCCCCGAGGGACGCTGGAAGCGGCTGCTGCGCTGGCTGCCGCTGGTGCTGCTCCTGGGCATCTCGGCGGTGGTATTGGTCTCCGGGGTCGCGCAGCTGCTGAGCCTCGACCGGCTGCTCGCGTCGCGGGCCTGGCTGCATGGCTTTGTCGAAGCCGGCTACGGGCGTGCCCTTGTGGTGGCCTACCTGGTCTACGTCGCCTCCGTTGTCGTCTCGGTGCCGGCCACGCTGATCCTGACCATGATCTGCGGCTTCCTGTTCGGGATCGTCCCGGGGGCGCTGACCGCGGTCTGCGCCGCCACCACGGGGGCGGCGATCGTTTTCGCCATCGGCAAAGGCCCCGGCGCCGATCTGCTGCGGCGAGTGGGCGGGACGCGTCTCGCGGCGTTCACGGAGGGGTTCCGGCGCGACGCCTTCGGGTACATCGTGGTGATGCGGTTGCTGCCGCTGTTCCCGTTCTGGATGACCAACCTCGCCCCCGCCGCCTGCGGGGTGAAGATGCGGGTCTTCGTGCTGGCGACCTTCCTGGGTCTGCTGCCGGGGGCCCTGGTCTACGCGACCACCGGGGCGGGGATCGACGACGTGGTCGCCGCGCACGAGACCGCCAAGGCCGCCTGCCTGGCCTCGGGCGTGGTCGGCTGCGGCTACGCCCTGACCCTGCGAGCGCTGATCACGCCCAAGATGGTGGCGGGGCTGGCGATGCTCGCCGTGTTCGCGCTGGGGAGCGTGTTCCTGAGCCGGCGGCTACGGCGAGCCTGATCGGGCTACGGTCGGAGCGTGCGGCGCCCCGCGCCGGCATCGCGCGCCCACCAAAGCACTGCGTTGTCGCGGTTTTGATTTCCCGCCCGCCCGTTCCCAGCTTGCAGCTGTATCCGGGCGGATATCATCATCCCTGGATTGTCGCGGCCGCCTTGATGTTCTGAGTGACCCGTCGAAGATGTGTCGGCGCGTGAGTTTCACCTTTTGCGGAAGGCCGGGCTGCCGGGTATAGGGTCAAGACATCGTTCCCACGGCCACACGGATATCCGCCACTCTTGTCGTCATCGATTGACCCACTGTGTGTCGAGGAAAGCCGGCGGTCCGCATCTCTCCATGCGTACGAGCTGCTCGATGCACCGCGTGAGCAGGACTTCGACGACATTGCTCACATGGCCTCGCGGATCTGCGGGACGCCCATGGCTGTCGTGAACCTCGTCGATACGCACCGGCAGTTCTTTCTGGCCGAAGTCGGGCTCGGGGTGCGCGAAACGCCCCTCGAAACCTCTTTCTGCGGTCATGCGATCCTCGAAGACGACGTCCTGGTCATTCCCGACGCCCAGCGGGATCCGCGCTTCGACGGCAATCCGCTCATTCATGGGACGCCGGGCCTGCGCTTTTACGCCGGCGCCGTGCTGAAAACCCCCGATGGCGAGGCCATCGGAACGATGTGCGTGCTCGATACCAAGCCACGCCATCTCAGCGAGCAGCAGATCGACATGCTCCGCTTCCTGGCCCGCCAGGCGATGACCCAGATGGAACTGCGGCGCTCCATCGCGACCCGTGATCGCCTTCTGGCTGAGGCCCGTGCCGCCGAGGCGCGCCGGCGGGATCTGGTGCAGGAAATGGCGCACCGGATGAAGAACCTGCTCTCCATGGTCCAGGCCATTGCGACGCAGACCCTCCGCCAATCGGCCACGATGGAGGATGGGCGTCAGGCGATCGCACAGCGTCTGGCGGCCTTGGCCCGGGCTCAAGATATTCTCACCCAGGCGGACCACGAAGCGGCAAACGTCTGCGCGGTGGTCGCCGCCACGATCGAACCCCATCAGACCCGTGACGGCCGCATTCGTTTGGACGGTCCTGATACGCTCCTGACCTCGCAACAGGCGCTCGGGCTTTCGCTCGCCATCCATGAGCTCGCGACGAACGCCGCGAAATACGGTGCCCTGTCGAATGAGGACGGCACCATCGATGTCGCCTGGACCAGCGACGATGAGGCGTTCGTTTTCGACTGGATCGAGCGCGGTGGTCCCGCGGTTCTCGCGCCGCAGCGACGGGGGTTCGGCTCGAAGCTGATCGAGCGGATCGTGGCGTCATACTTCAATGGCGAAGGTCGCATCGATTTCGCCCCGACCGGCATACAGTTCAAGCTGGTCGGAAGAGCAGACCATGGCGCGCTGAGCCGCTAGAGTCGTTCCCGACCGCGTTGCCATTGGGCTCACCACTGAAAGCCTCACGCAAAACGCCTTCCGCCCCGTCGTTTGGAGAGGGTGGCGTCCGGTGATCGGCCGTTGTGTGCGGTGTTCAGCGGCCCTGAGCGAACGCACGCGTTTGCCCAAGACCGGTCGGTCCCTGTGAAGAGGCCTGCGTCACGGTCTGGGACCCGAGGAAGGCCGATCACGGACGCGGCCCGGTAAAGCGCGATTCGGATCTCCGCGGCCTCGCCATGACGGTGCAGGGCAGTCCGCTCCGCATTCGCGGCTGGGGACGGATTTCGCAGGTGCTCCAGGATACATGCAACTCCGGCCCCCCCGTGCTCGTATAGTGCGCACGGGAACGCACCTGCCTTCCCGCCTTCGAGATGATGGCGTCACCACCATGTCCTGCGCGAAGGCCGCACACGGCTCGAGCTTCCACGATTTCCGCGCCACCGCCGATCTCCGTTCGCGATGCCGGCCCGGAGTGTGATGGGCGTGGCCGTTGAATCCGACGCGGTCGCGGCCCCGGCGGCCGCTGGGGTGCGCGAGCTGTTCGAGCGGCGCCCGGCGCGGCTCGGCCTGTCCGGGCGGCTGTTCCTCGTCACCGTCGCCTTCGTGGTGGTGGCCGAGGTGCTGACCTACGTGCCGGCGGTAGCCAATTATCGAATCGAGTGGATGGCCGACCGGGTCGCGGCCGCGCAGGTCGCCGCCCTGGTCCTCGACGGTCGCACCGGCGAGCCGGTCTCGGAGGCGCTGGAAAGCCGGCTGCTCGCCGGGGTCAACGCCCGGGCGATCGCGGTGCGCGGCGGCGGCGCCCAGCGGCTGCTCGCCATCGAGCCGGTGCCCGAAACGGTCTCCGACACCGTCGACCTGCGCGACGTCTCCGCCCTGTCGACCATCCGGGGTGCCTGGCGGACCCTGGTCGCGCCGGACCGCGACCCGATCCGGGTGATCGGGGAGGGGGGCATCGGCTTCGACCGGGTCGAGATCCTGCTCGACGAGGCGCCGTTGCGCGCCGCCATGGTCGACTACGCGTTGCGGCTGCTGGTCTCGTCGCTGATCATCGCGGCCTCCGCGGCCGGACTGGTCTTCGTGGTGCTGCAGGTGCTGATCGTGCGCCCGGTCCGGCGGCTTGCCACCAGCATCACCGCCTTTGCCGAGAATCCGGAGGATGCCGGCCGGATCATCGCGCCGTCCCGCCGCCGCGACGAGATCGGCCAGGCGGAGCTGGCCCTCGGGCGGATGCAACGGATTCTCGCCGACCAGCTTCGCCAGAAACGGCGGCTCGCCGAGCTCGGACTCGCGGTGAGCAAGGTCAGCCACGAGCTGCGCAACCTGCTGACCGGCGCGCAACTCCTGGGCGACCGGCTGGAGGATACCGCCGACCCGATGGTCCAGCGGGTGGCACCGCGGCTGGTGGCGGCCATCGCCCGGGCGATCCGGTTCTGCGAAGCGAGTCTGGCGTACGGGCGTGTCTCCGAACGCGCGCCGAAGTTAAGCGCCACGCCGTTGGCGCCGCTCTTCGCCGAATTGCCGGATCTCGCCGCCCTCGCGTCGCATCCCGTGCGCGTGACCGTGAGCGCCGCCGAGTGCCAAGTGCAGGCCGATCCGGAGCAGCTCGCCCGGGCGCTGGCCAACTTGGTCCGCAACGCCGTCCAGGCGCTCGATGGCGCTGCCGTTCCGGACGCCGAGGTCCGCGGGGCCGCCCGCCGCGACGAGCCCGGCCGGGTGACCATCCTGGTGACCGACAACGGCCCCGGCCTGCCGACACGGGCGCGGGAGAACCTGTTCTCGCCGTTCCAGGGCTCGACGCGGTCCGGCGGCACCGGGCTCGGCCTGCCGATCGCCGCCGAGCTCATCGAGATCAATGGCGGAAGCCTGACCCTCGATCCGGGGGAAGGCGGGGCCCGGTTCCGGATCGTGCTGGCGGAGACCTGACGCGCTACTCCGCCGCGGCGAGCACCGGCTCGGCGACTCGCATGCCGAGATCCTGAAGCAGGGCGGCGTCGAAATCCTCTTCGTTGTTGGCGGTGGTGAGCAGGCGCTCGCCGTAGAAGATCGAGTTGGCCCCGGCGAGGAAGCACAGGGCCTGCGCCTCCCGGCTCAGGGACTTGCGTCCGGCGCTCAGGCGCACCCGGGCCTTGGGCATGACGATGCGGGCGGTGGCGCACATCCGCACCATGTCGAACGGATCGACTGGCATGGCCGTGTCGCCCAGCGGGGTTCCGGGAACGGCGGCCAGCGCGTTGATCGGCACGCTCTCCGGATGCGGCGCGTGGTTGGCCAGCACGTGGAGCATCGCGACACGGTCGCCCACCCCCTCGCCGAGGCCGATGATCCCACCGCAACAGACGCCGATCCCGGCTTCGCGCACCCGCTCCAGGGTGTCCAGGCGATCCGCGTAGGTCCGGGTCGAGACGATCTTGTCGTAATAGTCCGGCCCGGTATCGAGATTGTGGTTGTAGGCGGTGAGCCCCGCCTCTGCCAGGCGCTCGGCCTGGCTGGCGGTCAGCATGCCCAGGGTGACGCAGGCCTCCATGCCGAGGCCACGCACGCCCCGCACCATGTCGAGGACGGAGTCGAACTCCGCCCCGTCCCGCGGGCTGCGCCAAGCCGCACCCATGCAGAACCGGGTCGCGCCGTTGGCCTTGGCGGCGGCGGCTTCGGCCAGCACCGTCTCCACCGGCATCAGGCGCTGGCGCGGCAGGCCGGTGCCCTTGTGGTGGGCCGATTGCGAGCAATAACCGCAATCCTCCGGGCAGGCGCCCGTCTTGATCGAGAGCAGGCTCGCACGCTGAACGTCGCTCGGATCGTTGTACGCCCGATGCACGCCGGCGGCCCGATAGACCAGGTCGAGCAGCGGCAGATCATGGATCGCGCGGATCTCGGCCACGCTCCAGTCGTGGCGGAAATCGGAGGCGTGCGGATCGGCGGCTTGGCTCATGATGTCTTCTTCAGCGGGATCGGTAGCCAAAATCAAGCGCCCTGCGGGCCGCCGTCATCCGGTGCGGCGGCGCCGCCGCGGCTCAGTGCGTCGACTCGCCGGCCGAGACCTTGGCGGTCCAGTCGTCAAAGGCGATCACCGGCTGGCGCTGCTCACCCAGGTGCTCGATGCGCAGGACCATCTCGTCGCCGGCCTTCAAATAGCGCGGCGGCTTCATGCCCAGGCCGACCCCGGGCGGGGTGCCGGTGGTGATCACGTCTCCGGGCTCCAGCAGCATGAAGTGCGAGGCGTAGGCGACGAGCTGCGGCACGTCGAAAATCATGGTCGCGGTCGAGCCGGTCTGGCGGCGCTCGCCGTTCACGTCGAGGCTCATGGCGAGGTTCTTGAGGTCGGGGATCTCGTCCAGCGTCACCAGCCAGGGGCCCAGGGGCCCGAAGGTCGGCGCGCTCTTGCCCTTGGTCCAGGTCGGCCCCCGGTCCATCTGCCACTCGCGCTCGGAGACGTCATTGCAGATGCAGGCACCGGCCACATAGCTCAGCGCCTCGTTGGCGTGGACGTAGCTGGCGCGGCGGCCGATCACCACGGCGAGCTCGACCTCCCAGTCGGTCTTGGCCGAACCCTTGGGGATGATCACCGTGTCGTTCGGCCCGCACAGGCTGGATGGTGCCTTGTTGAAGATGATCGGCTCGCTCGGGATCGGTGAGCCGGTCTCGGCGGCGTGGTCGGCGAAGTTGAGACCGATGGCGATGACGTTGCGGGTGCCGCCGACGCAGGGGCCGAGTCGCACGTCCGGCGGCAGCTTCGGCAACGTCTCCGGATCAAGGGCGCGCAGCCGAGCCAGGGATTCGGGCGCCAGAGCCGGGCCGGCAATGTCGCGCACGATGCTCGACAGATCACGCAAGCCCCCCTGCGCATCCACGAGACCGGGCTTCTCGACGCCGCTCGGGCCGTGCCGGAAGAGCTTCATCGCCGCGACTCCTCATCCTTCCCTGGTACCGGTCTACGCCGGGCGCCGGGACCATGGCCGTGCATCGTCGCCGGTGCAAGCGCATCCAGGGATCGGCCGCGCTGGCGGGGTGTCGCAACTCGGCAACAGCATGGCAAAAAAGTGCCTATTCAGCTGCTGACGGATTTATTGTTCATTACTCAAACTGGATGGAAAATAGCGATCTGTTCTTCGGAAGATCAGATTTCCGCGCGATCACACAAAATATAGATCCATCAAGATTGACGATAGATCAATGGGAGCCGCGCCACTTGGAATAGAAAACATCGTTGCGGTCGACCGGTGGAAGTCGGCACCATGCTGGCAACGGCGCCGGACCGGTACGCAAGGTCGAATCAGGGCGCGGGCAAACCAGCCGGTTCGGGGGGAGTCGATGAGCGGGACAATGCGCGCGATGGCGCTCGCAGCTTCTGTGGCGGCCTTCGGCGCCGGGGACGCCAGGGCCGGAGCGTTCGGCATCCGGGAACAGAGCACGCAGGCCCAGGGCCTGTCCTTCGCGGGTGTGGCCGCCGGCTCCGGCGGCGTCTCGTCGATGTTCTGGAATCCCGCGACCATCACGATGAACCCCGGCTTCGTCGCGGAGCAGAACCTCACCTATATCGGCCTCTCCTCCGAAATCCGGACTGCGCCCGGCACCAATCCCGGCTTCGCGAACCTGGGCAATTCCGGCGATATCGGGCAGGGCGCCGTGGTGCCCGCGGGGGCGACCTCCTACCAACTCAACGACCGCCTGTGGCTCGGCCTCTCCACCGGGGCGCCCTTCGGCCTCGTGACCAAGCCGAACCAGGTCTGGGCCGGCGAGGTCTACGGGCGCTCGTCCCGTATCTTCACCCTGGCGTTCAACCCGGTGATCGGGTTCAAGGTCAACGAATGGCTGTCGCTCGCCGCCGGCCCGAACATCGAGTATTTCCGGCTGACCTTGCGGCAGGCCCTGCCGATCCCCGGGATCTCGCCGACCCTGTATCCGAGCTCGTTCCTGAAGGGCGAATCCTGGGGCGTCGGCTTCACGGCGGGTGCCACACTGACGCCCCGCGACGGGACCGTGATCGGCATCGGCTACCGCTCGTCGGTGCACCACGACATCGACGGGTCGATCGGCGTGCCGCTGGTGGCCCTGGCGCCGCTGGCCGGGCAGGTCCGCGCCAAGCTCAACACCCCGGATAAGCTCAGTGTCGGCCTGGTCCAGGCGATCTCCCCGGTCGCCCGGTTCGATCTCGGCTTCGAGTGGGATCAGTGGTCGCGCCTCGGGACGATCGGGATCGTGTCGAACCGCCTCGGCCTGCCGGTCAACAACCTGCCGCTGAACTACAAGGACGGCTACACGTACGCGATCGGCGCCGAATACGATGCCGCGCCCAACCTGACCCTGCGGACCGGCTTCGCCTACGAATCCTCGCCGATCGATTTCCGCAACCGCTCGGTGCGCCTGCCTGACGGTAACCGCTACATCGCGTCCGTCGGTGCGAGCTACCGCTGGAACGAGCGCCTGACCCTCAACCTGGCCTATTCTCACTTCTTTCTCGACCGCTCCCGCGTGCTCGCGGGGATCGGGCGCGACTACAACGTCAGCAACATCGCGTTCGCGGGTGTGGTCGATTCGAGCGCCGACATCGTCTCGGTGGGCTTCCGCTACGTGTTCGGTGCCCCGCCCCCGGCCGCCCCGGCGCCGCTGGTGCGGAAGTATTGAGGGGCGGCTGTTCACCGCTCCCAAGGGGCGGTGTTCAGACATCACGGGATGCAACGCGGGTTCCCTCTCCCCGCACGCGGGGAGAGGCCCGCACTGACCTTGTCGTCGATGCGGGAAGCGGAGGCGAAGCCGGAGCGGCGGTGAGGGGGCGGCTCAGGGTGAGGCGCGCGTTCTGAACCGCCCCCTCACCCTTGGCTGCCGCCTCGCCGCGACGACGACGAGATCGTCGCGGCCCTCTCCCCGCAAGCGGGGCGAGGGGATCACGGCTCGCACCTTCGATCAAACGCGTAGGCCGCCGTGTAACGGGCTCGAAACCCGCTTCGTCAGCCGCAAGCCGCGAGCCCGACGCGATCCAATCAGGCGCGCATCCGCACATACGTCCCCGGAGCCGGGCCGAGCGATGGCAGCGCGTCGCCGCCGGGCTTTCGGGCCGGGACTCGCTCGGGGGCCTGCGCCTCGATCCACTGGAACCAGTAGGGCCACCACGAGCCCTTGGTCTCGGCCGCGGCGGCGATCCAGTCCTTCAACTCGCCTTTGACCGGGCCGCCGGTCCAGTAGCCGTATTTCGGCTTGTAGGGCGGGTTGACCACCCCGGCGATGTGGCCGGAGCCGGCCAGCACGTAATCGACCTTGCCGCCGAAGGTCTTCGAGCCCTCGAACACCGAGATCGCCGGCGCGATGTGGTCCTCCCGGGTGGCGAGATTGAAGATCGGTACCTGAACCTTCTTCAGGTCGAGCCGGACGTTGCCGAGCACCATCCGGCCCTGGGCCAGGCTGTTCTCGAGATAGCAATTGCGCAGGTAGAACGAATGGTTCGCCGCCGGCATCCGGGTGGCGTCGGAATTCCAGTACAGAAGGTCGAATGCCGAGGGCGGCTTGCCCTTGATGTAGTTGTTGACGACGTAGGACCAGATCATGTCGTCCGGCCGCAGCATGTTGAACGCGTTGGCCATGCGGGTGCCCTCCAGGTAGCCGCGCTCGGCCATGCGCGCCTCGACCTGGCGGATCTGCTCCTCGTCGGCGAAGACCTTTAGGTCGCCGGCATGGGTGAAATCGACCTGGGTGGTCAGCAGGGTCGCGCTCTTGATCCGCCGGTTGCCCGTGGCCGCCTGCATGGCCAGCGTGACGGAGAGCAGGGTGCCGCCCACGCAATAGCCCGCCGCATGGACCTCGGTCTCGCCCGTGGCGACCCCGATCGCATCGATCGCGGCCTCGATGCCCTCGCGCATGTAGGATTCGAAGTCCTTGTCGGCGTGGCGCGCATCCGGGTTCACCCAGGAGATGCAGAACACCGTGAGGCCCTGATCGACCATCCACTTCAGGAAGCTCTTCTGGGGATTGAGATCCAGGATGTAGAACTTGTTGATCCAGGGGGGCACCATCAGGAACGGGCGCCGCAACACCGTCTCGGTGGACGGCGCGTACTGGATCAGCTCGATCAGGTCGTTGCGGAACACCACCTCGCCGGGGGTCACGGCGATGTTGCGCCCGACCTCGAACCCGCTCGTATCGGTCTGTCGGACCCGCAGTTGGCCGCCGCCGGCCTCCAGATCCTCCTCGTACATCTTGAGGCCGCGCACGAGGTTGGCGCCGCTCTCCTTCAGAGTGTGGCGGATCAATTCCGGGTTGGTCGGCAGGAAGTTCGACGGCGACAGCATGCTGGTCAGCTGGCGCAGATAGAATTGCGCCTTGTGACGGGTGTGCTCGTCGATGCCCTGGGCCTCGTCGACCAGGCCCTCGGCCCAGCGGGTCGCGATCAGGTAGCCCTGCTTGAGGAAGTCGAAATAGGGATTGGTCGACCATTCGGCGTCGCTGAAGCGCCCATCCCGGGGCTCCGGGACCGCCACGGGGTCAGCCGGCTGGCCCTGGAGGCGCAGATAGGTCGTGCCCCAGAGCGTCAGGAACGCCTGGGACAGCTTGGCCTGAGCCTCGGCGCTCCGATTCGGATCCGACATCCACGCCTCGGCGACCTGGCCCAGCGTCTTGACCGCTTCGTTGATCTCTCCGGTGGGACCATTGACCTGGGCCTCGGGTGTGAGCAGGCGGGCGGCGCTGCGCCCCAGCGCTTCCACGAACTGCCCCGCGTTGCGCGACAGGGCCTCGATATCCGGCAACGGCGGTGTGATGCCGTCCGGCATCGCGTCACTGGGCAGGGAAGTCCGAGCGGCAGCCTGGTTCGGCGCCTGCGTCCGCGGGCTCGTCACGCATGCCTCCCTGTGTGATGTTTCGGCTCGACTGGCAGTGAGCCTCGTTTCCGACAAATTAGGGAGCGAGCGAGTGGTTGCACCAGCCCGGACGCGGCTGTCGTCGAAACATCCGCGCGTTCTTCTCATACCTTTGTACCTTTGTACTCATGCGCCGCGTTTTCCCCACCCTCGCTGGGCCCACCGGTCGGCCCGCTCTGGCGATCCTGACCCTGCTGGCGGCGCCGCTCGGCGCCTGCTCCGGGGACGCCGTGCGGACGCTTGCCACCGATGCAGGCTACGGCCCCCGGGTCGTGGCCGCGCCGGATTTCGTGACCGAGTCGCGCAGCAAGGAGCCGGCGGCCTTCATGCCGGTGGGCGTCGACGCGCCCAAGCGTGCCGTCCGGGCCAAGTCGGCCGAGGGCCAGAAGGCGCTGGAGGCCGAGCTCGAAGGCGCCCGCGGCCGCAACGAGTCCCGCGGCCGCGCTGCCGAGAGTGCCGGCCGGGGGGCGGCGGCCACGATCAAGCCGGCCCCTGCGGCGGCGCAATAGCGCGCCCGATCCGGACCGGTTTTTTGAGGGTCGGCGGCGGCGCGCAACTCTGATAGAGCGATTCGTTCGCGCGCCCGCCATGAACGAGAGACGCCAGATTCGGGACGCGCCGATGGACACGCCGATGACCGATTTCCACCGCATCAAGCGCCTGCCGCCCTACGTGTTCGAGCAGGTCAACCGGATCAAGGCCACGGCCCGAGCTCAGGGCGCCGATATCATCGACCTCGGCATGGGCAACCCGGACCTCGACGCCCCCAAGCACGTCATCGCCAAGCTGTGCGAGACGGCCGGGCGCCCGCGGACCGACCGCTACTCCGCCTCCAAGGGCATCGCCGGGCTGCGCAAGGCCCAGGCCGGCTACTACCAGCGCCGCTTCGGCGTGAGCCTCAACCCCGACACCCAGGTGGTGGCGACGCTGGGCTCGAAGGAAGGCTTCGCCAACATGGCCCAGGCGATCACCGCCCCGGGCGACGTGGTGCTGGTGCCGAACCCGAGCTACCCGATCCACGCCTTCGGCTTCCTGATGGCCGGCGGCGTGATCCGCTCGGTCCCGGCCGAGCCGACCCCGGCGATGTTCCCGGCCCTCGAGCGGGCCATGCGCCACTCGATCCCGAAGCCGGTCGCCCTGGTGGTCTGCTACCCGTCGAATCCGACCGCGTATGTGGCCGATCTCGACTTCTACCGGGACCTCGTCGCCTTCGCGAAGCAGCACGAGCTGATCCTGCTCTCGGACCTCGCCTACGCGGAGGTCTATTTCGACGGCAAGCCGCCGCCCTCGGTCCTCCAGGTCCCGGGCGCGATCGACTGCACGGTGGAGTTCACCTCCCTGTCGAAGACCTACTCCATGGCCGGCTGGCGCATGGGCTTCGCGGTGGGCAACGAGCGGCTGCTGGCGGCGCTCTCCCGGGTGAAGTCGTATCTCGATTACGGCGCCTTCACGCCGATCCAGGTCGCCGCCACCGCGGCCCTGAACGGCCCGGACGATTGCATCGACGAGATGCGGGCGACCTACCGCAAGCGGCGCGACGCGCTGGTGGAATCCTTCGGCAAGGCCGGCTGGACCATCCCGGCTCCGGCGGCCTCGATGTTCGCCTGGGTGCCGATCCCCGAGCGCTACCGGGAGATGGGCAGCCTCGAATTCTCGAAGCTGCTTCTCGAGAAGTCCGACGTGGCCGTGGCGCCCGGCATCGGCTTCGGTGAGTTCGGCGACGAATACGTCCGCATCGCCCTGGTCGAGAACGAGCAGCGGATCCGGCAGGCCGCGCGCAACATCCGCCGGTTCTTCGACGGCGGCGACAAGACCCTGCACAACGTCGTGCCGCTGGCCGAGGCCGTCTGAGGCCGGGCCGATCCGATTGTTGCCGGCGGGCGACAGGCGCCGTCAAAGGCGTCGCCGTCCCCCGCCGGCGCTTGTCACAGCGGGCCGCCATGCGCAGGGTCGAACCCGGGGTCCTCCCGCGTCCGAGAGTTGCATGCGCCGCCTGAACCTCATCGTCGCCCTGCTGCTGGCCGCTACGGCCTCGGCCTGCGCGCCGAACCCGATCATCGCGCGTGACCCGGTGCCGGCCCCGGGCCCGACGGATGTCTATGCCTGCGACTCGAAGCCGTTGCCGCTCAATGCCTTCATCTCGGATTGCCGGCCGGTGCCGGTGAGCCCGCAGGTGGTCCTCCGCGCCCGCGGCTGAACCGGCATTCCGGGTTCCGGTAACCGGTCGGCCCGCAAATGCCGGACAGGCCGCCCGGGATAAGCTAGAGTTTAGGCCTGATGCCGGCCCCGCCGGCCCCGTGACGGAGCATTGCGTGAGCACCAGGACCCTGATCGCCGCCGGATTGCTCGGCCTCATCGCCCAGGGCGCCGCCGCCGAGCCGGCCTTCCCGCCGGGGATCCCCCAGCCGCGCGCCTACGTGTTCACCGCCCCCAACGGACCGACGGTCCTTCAGGCCGAGGGCTGCTGCCAGGTGATCGTGCCGCCCGGCCGCCCCGATCTCGCCGTCCCACCAGTCCCCGTAGCCCAGGTGATGAACGGCGGCGGCTTCGGCTATAGCGGCTTCGATTATTACAACGATCAGATCACCGAAGGGCGCTTCGGAGCGCAGCGGCGCCCGAAGGAATTCGTGATCGCCCCCTCCTACATCGTGCCCCCGCGGTACTGAGCGCCACTCACAAAACGCCCTCTGCGCTGTCTTGTGCAGAGGGGGGACGCCCGGTGATCGAGCGTGTCGTGAGGGGCGCTTAGCCGAGCCCGGGGCCTCAATCCTTGTGTGGATCGTGGCCCCAGTTCATCAGCGACAACCGCCAGGGTGAGTCGGGGTCCTTCCGGGCGTCGCCGCCCTGCTTGAGATGGCGGTGGACGTAGCCCACGACCTTGCGCATGGCGGCGTAGTCGTCGTCGGTCAGGTCCGCCTTCTTCGTGTCCTTGATCGCAAGAATGCGCCGGCCCATCGCGTGGCCGGTCGACTCCGCGCCGTCCTTCTTCTGGCCGACCTCCTGGCTCGCCGCACCGTCGAGGTGCTTGCGCAGGGCGGCCGGCGTCATGTTGACGGCCTCGTTGAAGTCGCTCCACGTCGCCGCGTGATCGTCGTCTGCCATACCTGACCGTCTCCGCATTCCGCCGTGATCCGTGCCGGACAACGCGCCGACCGTAGGACGGCTCGCGCGCCGCCCTGCGGTCGGGCGCCGCATACGCTGGAGGCGGACGCGTCCGACCGCCGTTTACAGGGCGTCGCTCGGACGGTATCACCCCGGCCCGACCCATCACCCGAAGTCCCGAAAAACCAAATGCGCGCCGAGATCGAGCAAGCCTCGGATGCCGCCAAGCAGTCTATAGGACTGCTGAGGAGGCATCTTTGACTGGGATACTGTCGATAAACGCCTCGCGGAGCTGAACGCAGCCTCCGAGAACCCCGACCTGTGGAACGACGCCGACGCCGCGCAGAAGGTCATGCGCGAGCGCCAGCAGCTCGACGAGGCCGTCACCTCCATCCGCAAGCTGGAACGCGACCTCGAGGACGGCGCGACGCTGATCGAGCTCGGCGAGATGGAGGGCGACGAGTCCTCGATCCGCGAGGGCGAGGCCGCGATCCTGGCCGTCGAAAAGGAAGCGGCAAGCCGCCAGGTCGAGACCCTGCTGTCCGGCGAGGCCGACGGCTTCGACACCTACCTCGAAGTCCATGCCGGTGCCGGCGGCACCGAGAGCCAGGA
Organism: Methylobacterium sp. GXS13; assembly: GCF_001455965.1. Taxonomy (GTDB): domain Bacteria; phylum Pseudomonadota; class Alphaproteobacteria; order Rhizobiales; family Beijerinckiaceae; genus Methylobacterium. The sequence continues at coordinate 96,728 of NZ_LKKO01000058.1, read as the reverse complement.
CTGGGCGAACATGCTCCAGCGCATGTATGCCCGCTGGGCCGAGCGCCGGAAGTACAAGGTCGACATCGTCGAGTGGTCGGACGGCGAAGAGGCCGGGATCAAGGGCGCGACGCTCCTGATCAAGGGCCACAACGCCTATGGCTGGCTCAAGACCGAGTCCGGCGTGCACCGGCTGGTGCGGATCTCGCCCTACGATTCCAGCGCCCGGCGGCACACCAGCTTCGCCAGCGTCTGGGTCTATCCGGTGATCGACGACCGGATTGAGATCGAGATCAAGGAATCCGATTGCCGGATCGACACCTACCGCTCGTCCGGCGCCGGCGGCCAGCACGTCAACACCACCGATTCGGCGGTGCGCATCACCCACAACCCGACCGGGATCGTGGTGGCGTGCCAGCAGGAGCGCTCCCAGCACAAGAACCGCGCCACGGCGTGGAACATGCTGCGCGCCCGGCTCTACGAGGCTGAGCTGAAGAAGCGCGAGGAGAAGGCTAGCGCCGAGGCCGCGGCCAAGACCGATATCGGCTGGGGCCACCAGATCCGGTCTTACGTGCTCCAGCCGTATCAGCTGGTGAAGGACCTGCGCACCGGTTCCCAATCCACCGACCCGGATGCGGTGCTCGACGGCGCTCTCGATCCGTTCATGGAAGCCTCGCTGGCTCAGCGGGTCTATGGCGGTGCCGAAGAGGTCGAGGACCTCGACTGAGTTTTTCTCAGTCGAGGCGGCTGCCGCATCCGCGCGCGCTTCCCTCCCCCCTCTGCGGGGGAGGGTGGCCCCCGAAAGGGGGTCGGGAGAGGGGAGCGACGGTGCAGGGTTAAGCTTTGCCCGTCATGCCGGTCGGCGCCCTGTCCTGAAACCGGGTTCCCCTCTCCCGACCCTCGCTGACGCGAGGCCCACCCTCCCCCGCAGAGGGGGGAGGGGAGACGCGCTTGGGGTTGGCCTTGGCCCACATCCGGCAGCGATGTGTGAGTTTCGTAGTCCGTGCGGGAGAGGGGACCTGCGCTGCCTCCGGACAACTTTGGTCCGGTAGCTTTCAAGTCTGGCTCCTGCCCCTCAATACCCCAAAGCCGCCCCATCCTTGCGCGGGTCCGATCCCGCGGCCAGCGTTCCGGCCGTCCGGTCGATCCAGATGATCTGTCCGCCGCCGAGGGGCAGGGGGGCCCGGATCGCCGAGTGGCCGCGTTCGATCAGGCCCGCCATCGCGGCGTCGGAGATACCGCCCTCCAGCTCCAGGCTGTCGCCATAGGCGAAGCTGCGGGGGGCATCGAGGGCCGCCTGCACATCGAGGCCCCGGTCGAGGATACCCGACAGCAGCTCGACATGGCCCATGGCCTGGTAATGGCCGCCCATCACGCCGAACGGCGCGACCGCCTGGCCGTCCTTCATCAGCATGCCCGGGATGATCGTGTGCATCGGCCGCTTGCCCGGCCCGATGCTGTTCGGGTGTCCGGCCTCCGTGCGGAAGGACAGGCCGCGATTGTGCAGCAGCACGCCGCTCTCCGGCGCCAGGATCCCCGAGCCGAAACCCTGGAACACCGAGTTGATCAGCGACAGCGCATTGCCGTCCCGGTCGACGACGCAGAGGTAGACCGTATCCTTGTGGGCCCGCTCCTGCGCGATTTCCCGGGCGATCTCGGGATAGATCTCCGGCGGTCGCGCCCGACCCATATCGATCGCCCCATGGGCGGCAGCCTTCCAGGCATCCGACAGCAGGTGCTCCACCGGTACCCGGGCGAGGGCGGCGTCCCCGAACAGCACGTCCCGGTGGTGATAGGCCTGCTTGCAGGTCTCGGCGAACAGGTGGAGCCGGTCGAGATCCGACAGGGCGCCCACGTCATAATGCGAGAGCACGTTCAGCATCATCAGGGCGGCGAGGCCCTGGCCGGCGGGCGGGCACTCGTAGACGTCGTAGCCGCGGTAGCGGGTCGAGACCGGTGTGACCATGTCCGGACGCGCGGCGGCGAAATCGTCCATGGTGTGCAGGCCGCCGAGCTCGTTGAGGCGCCGGACCATGTCGGCGGCCACCGGCCCCTCATAGAAGCCCCGCGGGCCCTCCTCGGCGATGCGCCGGAGGGTCGCCGCAAGCCTCGGCAAGCGGAAGACGTTGCCGATCGCCGGGGCCGCGCCCCCGGGCAGGTAGGTCGCGGCGGCGTGGGGATCGCCCGCGACCCGGGGAATGCAGCGCTGCCAGTCCCAGCCGACGCGCTGCTGGATCACGAAGCCGTCCTCGGCATAGCCGATCGCCGGCTGGAGCAGCTCGCTTAAGGGACGGGTGCCGTGCTGGCGCACCAGCAGGTCCCAGGCTCCCACCGCCCCCGGAACCGTGACCGCGTGCGGCGAGGTCGGTGTGATGGCGGCGCCATGCGCGGCGTACCATTCAGGGGTCGCGGCCGCCGGCGCCCGGCCGGAGCCGTCCAGCGCGTTCGGCGCCGAGGCGCCCACCGGCGCGTAGAGCGAAAAGCAATCGCCGCCGATGCCGGTCATCAACGGGTCGACCACACATTGGACCGCCACCGCGGCGATGCCGGCATCGACGGCATTGCCGCCCATGCGCAGGACCTCGATGGCCGTCAGGGTCGCGAGCGGGTGCGAGGTCGCGACGGCGGCGTTGGCGGCGTAGACCGGGGAGCGGCCGGGTGCGGAGAAGTCTCTCACGGGAAATCCTGCTTCCTTCGATGGCCCGCGAACAGGCCGACACGACCTATACCGGGGGATCTTACCTCAGGATGGGCCGATGCCGCGGTGAAAGTCTCGTGCCAGGCCGGAAAACCAAGATCGCGGCTCTGGTTGCGCCCATGAGTTCGGCGGACGGGTGCGCGCAGCGCAGCTGACGCGGCGATCGTGCCCCTGCGGGCGGCGTCGGTTCTGGCTCCCGCCGGCCCGTGGCGGTCGGATCGGAGCGGGTTTCAACCCTGTCCGCGAGACGATCGAAGCGGTATCAATTTTGCTTGAGAGACAAAGGGTCTTTTAGAGAGATGTTCTGGAGATAGTGTGATAGATCAATTTATGAAAAGTCGTGACTCGCCGGAGTTCTAATGAAAGTCGCGTTGGTGCATGAATGGCTCACGACCTACGCCGGATCGGACAAAGTTCTGGCAGAAATGGCGGCAATCTTCCCCGAGGCAGACATTTTCTGTCTGATCAATTTCCTGTCCGATAAAGATAGAGGGCATTTCAACGGTCGATCGATCACGCCGTCCTTTCTCCAAAAGGTGCCGCTCTCAAGAAAATATTACACCTACATGTTGCCGATGATGCCGCTGGCAATCGAGCAGCATGATCTGTCGAAATACGATCTGATCATCTCGAATTGCCATGCCGTGGCGAAGGGGGTCATCACCACGCAGCGCCAGCTGCACGTCTGTTATTGCTATACGCCGATGCGCTACGCCTGGGATCTGCAGCAGCAATACCTCGACGGTTCAGGGTTCGGTCCGGTCCGGCGCGCCTTGGCCCGCTACTTCCTCCATAAAATAAGAATCTGGGACCAGCGAACATCGAATGGTGTCGATCACTTTGTAGCCTGCTCGAAATACATCTCTGGGCGTATTCGTAAAACGTACCGTCGGGAATCGGACGTCATTTATCCCAATGTCGATACTGATCATTACACCCCAGGAAACGGACCGCGGGAAGATTTCTATGTGACCGCGTCGCGAATGGTCCCGTACAAGCAGATGCATCTCATCGTCGAAGCCTTCACGAAAATGCCAGACAAGCGGCTCGTCGTGATCGGGGACGGGCCCAAATATCGATACGCAAAATCTATCGCGACACCGAATATCGACATTCTCGGATTCCAGCCCAACGCAGTGCTGCTCGACCATCTGCGCCGGTGCAAAGCTTTCATCTTCGCATCCGAGGAGGATTTTGGAATCGCACCTCTGGAGGCGCAGGCCTGCGGTGCGCCGGTCATCGCGTTCGGCCGCGGCGGCGCCCGGGAAACGGTCGTCGACGGCGTCACCGGGCTGCATTTCCACGAGCAGACGACGGCGGCGATCATCGACGCCGTGTCCCGGTTCGAGGCGGTTTCGGACATGTTCGACCGCCAAGCGATCCGCGCGCACGCGGAGACCTTCTCGACGGCCGTGTTCCGCGAACGGTTCGCCCGATACGTCGGTGACCGGTGGGCGGAGCATCAACGTCACCTGAGCCGCGAGGATGCGTCAGCATGAAGACGGCACTCATCACCGGCGTCACTGGGCAAGACGGCGCCTATCTTGCGAACAATCTGCTGCGGCGCGGGTACAAGGTCTACGCGACCTACAGGCGGTCCAGCTCGGAGAACTTCTGGCGCATCCGCGAACTGGGGATCCTCGACGATCCTGGTCTGATCCTCGTCCAGCACGACATGACCGATTTCGGATCGACGCTGCGGCTGTTGGACCGATCGGCACCGGACGAGATCTATAATCTCGCTGCACAGACGCATGTTCAGGTGTCGTTCGACCAGCCGTTCACGACGGCCCAGATCACCGGGCTCGGCCCGCTGACGTTCCTTGAGGCGATCCGTGCCCGGAAGGGGGCGACGCGTTATTATCAAGCGTCCTCCGCCGAGATGTTCGGCCTGGTTCAGGCCGTTCCCCAGAATGAGACGACACCGTTCTATCCCCGCAGTCCCTACGGGGTCTCGAAGCTGTTCGCGCACTGGATGACGGTCAACTATCGGGAGTCTTACGGCCTGTTCGCCGCGTCCGGGATCCTGTTCAATCACGAATCGCCCCTGCGGGGGACCGAGTTTGTGACCCGCAAGATCACGCACGCGGCTGCTCGCATCGTCCGCGGCGCACAGGACGTGCTGCGATTGGGGAACCTGAACGCTTTGCGCGATTGGGGGTACGCAAAGGACTATGTCGAGGGCATGCGGCTGATCCTGCAGGCGGAACGGCCGGATACCTTCGTGCTGGCCACGAACCGGTCGACCTCGGTGCGCGATTTCGTGACGCTGTCGTTTGCCGCCGCCGGGATCGCGCTCGAGTGGGCATCCGCCGGGGTGGACGAGTTCGCCGTGGACCGGCGGACCGGCCGTCGGGTGGTCGAAGTCGATCCCGCGTTCTTCCGCCCCGCGGAAGTCGATGCCCTGATCGGCGATTACGGCAAGGCGGAAGCTCTGCTCGGCTGGCGGCCCGCCACCGCCTTGGAGGAACTGTGCCGGCTCATGGTTGAAGCCGATATCCGGCGCCTTGACGACGCCGGTCGTGGCTGAGGCCGTGGTGCGACGGCCTACGCCTTCTCGATGATCGAGACTTTCCCATCCCGTTCGACGATCCCGACCGCGACCTTGTCGAGGTCATCCAGGCCCTGCTGGCGGGCGGCGGTGCGGATATCGGCCTGCTGCATGCGCAGTTGGCGCATGCGTGCCTCGTCCCAGACGCCGTCGCGATAGACCACGATCGGCGTCCCGTCGACGATCCGCTCGAACCAGACGAAGCGCAGCTTCAGCCACGACACGGCCACGTGCATCAGCCCGACCGTGAGCAGCGCGCTCATCGCCCCGGTGAAGGAATGGTCATCGCCCAGGACGGCGCTCACGCTCAGGCCGCCGAACAGGAACAGCACGACCATGTCGATCGGCGCCTGCTGGCTCGCGGTGCGCCGTCCGATCAGCCGGATCACGAACAGCACGATCAGGTAGGCTGCCGCGGCCTTGACGACGGTGTTCATGCTCAAGGCACCGCGTATTGCGACCAGGACAGGGTCTCGCCGGCATCGAGCCGGGCGGTGAGGTCGACGCCGCCCCGGAAACTCGGCGATCCGGTGAAGCGGATCAGCGCGCGGGTCTCGCCCTGTAGCACCGGGAAGACGAGCCGGATGTTCGCGCCGGCGACCTGCCAGGTCTCGGGCCGGGGTGTGATGCTCTCCAGACCGAACAGGTCGACGAGGTTCTTGGCGATGGTCACCGCAACCTTGTCGCCCCCCGGGGGCACGCGGGTATCGAGCCGCAGGATCGTCGGGGCGCCGAACCGGACCACGGGCTCGTACCGGATGGTGATCGAATCATCCGCGTTGGTGCGCGTGCGCTCGCTGAACGGCCCATGCCCGAGGAGGCCCAGCGCACAGAGCGCCACGAAAGCCAGCATCCCGAAGCGGCCGGCGATCTCGGCCCGGCGCCAGCCATCCTCGAAGGCCGGGTAGAATCCCGCGGCGATCTCCTCGCGCATCGGCGGGTCTTTGTGGATCACCTCCAAGCTTCGGCTCCTCCCGCGCAGGGCGCCCGAAGGCGAGACCGTTACGCATACCGGAGGCCGGAGTTCCGCCGGGTTGCGGGACGCTGCGGTGTCGGAGGGACGGTTTCCGGTGCATGGCCGGTCTCTCGGTCGAATGGCGTCCTAGAAAAGGATCATTTGTAGGAAAGTTCGGAAGACCTTGGCAGGGTTCCCCATCGCAGAAGCCGGCGGATGGATCGAACCCCGATGATACGGCGATGACGGGCGCGGTGGGCCCACGACACGTCGTCGTGCTGCCGGCTTTCTGCTGGAACCCCCGCCGGCAGGACTTCTACGCCGTCACGGCCGACGTCACCGCGGAGGGCATCCGGCTCCGATCCGCGGCCCGGCTGGCGGTGGGCGAGGATCTGACCTGCAGCATCCGCTACATCGGGCAGTTGGACGTACGGATCACGCAGGTCATCGGGCAGGAGTTCGTCGTCTCGGTCCGCGGCGGTCGTGCGACGCTCAACGGGCTGGCCCGGCAATTCGTGACGCTGGCACGCGCGCAGAACGTCCGTCCGGAGCCGCTCCGCGGCCACCGCCGCATCGTGCCGGCGCAGAAGACCGTCGCGATCACCCTGGAATCCGGATTGTCCTTCCCGGGGCATGTCCTCAACGTCTCGGCCTCCGGCATCGGGCTGCTGGTCGACCGGGCTCTGGAACTCGGCGAGATCATTACGATCGGCAGCCGGGCGGCCCGGGTCGCCCGCCATTTCGAGCACGGCATCGGCGCCGCCTTCCTTGAGCCTCTGGAGCCGGACGCGGTCCACGCGACGATGACGCTCTGAACTCTGGCGATCGCGGTGGCGCCCCTCGCAGAGCCGAGGGATCGGCGCTACATCGGAGACAGACCTTGAAGGATCACCGATGAAGCGCCTGCTCGCCGCTCCCCTGACTGCCCTTCCCGCCGCGCTCGCGCTGCTGCCGCAGGCGGCTTGGGCCCATCCCGGCCATGGCGCCGCCCTCGGTGCGGAGGCGGGCTTCCTGCATCCGCTGATGGGGGCGGACCACGTGCTGGCCATGGTCGCGGTCGGCCTGCTGGCTGCCCTGCGTGGTGGTCGGGCGCTCTGGGCGCTGCCCCTGTCGTTCCTGGCTCTGATGAGTGTCGGCGCCGGCCTCGGCATGGTGGGCGTGGCGCTGCCCTATGCCGAAACCGGGATCGCGCTCTCCATCGTGGTGTTCGGTCTCGCCGCGATCGTCGGCCTGCGGGCGCCGGTGGCGCTGCTCGCCAGTCTGGTGGGGGTGTTTGCCGTGTTCCACGGGTACGCCCATGGCGCCGAGATGCCGGAGACGGCCTCCGGCTTGTCCTTCGGGGCCGGCTTTCTGGCGGCGACCGCGCTCCTGCACATGGCCGGAATCGGCCTCGGCGTCGCCGCCGCGCGGCTCGGCGCGACCCGGGCCGCGCCGGCGCTCGGCGCTTGCGTTGTTGCGGCGGGCCTCGCCCTTCTGGCGATTCCCGCCTGAGCGGCGGTTACATCCATTCGCAGGGGTCTTGATGTCACGGGGCTGCCGGGGCTGACACGGCTGCGCTCAGCCCCAGGTCATGCGCGCCGCCCGCGTTCCGGCGGCGAAAGGATTCCCGCATGGCACGACTTCCGACACTCGCCCTGGCGAGCCTGCTGACCCTCGGCACCGCCGCAGTGGCGGCCTCACCACCCGAGCGCCTCCGCGGCACGATCGAGGCCGTCGAGGGCGGCGGCTTCACCCTCAAGACCCTGGACGGCAAGAGCGAGCGCGTGACCCTGGCGCCGGACGCCAAGGTGTCCTGGGTCGTCCCGGCTCAGCTCGATCAGATCAAGGACGGCGTGTTCATCGGTACCGCCACCAAGGGCGAGCCCCCGGTGGCCCTGGAAGTCGTGCTGTTCCCCGAATCGATGCGCGGCACAGGTGAGGGCCATTACGACTGGGACGTGATCCCCGATCACACCGGCGGCTCGGCGGTGAAGAGCGCCATGACCAACGGCACCGTGAAGGCCGCCGCACCCGCGACCGCCCCGGACGCCCCCCGGGTGAAGAGCGCGATGACCAACGGCACCGTCAAGGCGAGCGGGACTGGCGCCGAGCGCACCCTCACGGTCGATTACGGCAAGGGGCAGTCGATCCAAGTGCTGGTGCCGCCGCAGGCCCCGGTGGTCACCTTCGAGCCCGCGGATGCGGGGGCCATCTCCGCTGGCGCCAAGGCGTTCGTGGTCGTGGCGCGCGGGGACGACGGCAAGGTCACGGCCCGCCGCGTCGCTGTCGGCAAGAACGGCCTGACGCCGCCCATGTAAGCGAGCGTCGGGAGCGTCGTCTCGAGATGTCGTATTCGACGCCGGGGCGACACGGTGTTCCTGATCCCCGTTGACCCCGCACGTTCGAACCGCCCCGACCCGTCCCGCCGGTCGGGGCGGCACCGACCGTGCCCGGTTCTGCAGCACCCGTGCCACTCTCGAAAGCATATCATTACATCTCGCAAGCTGTTGCCGGCTAAAGCGTTCTGATATTGTTGCCGGGCGGCAACATCACACAGGAACCAATTTATCCGAGCCGAATTCTGATTGCCCGCCGAAACCCGTTCGCACATGGTGATCGTGCACGGGGGCATCGCCAAGCGAGAGCCCGCAGGAGCCTGCCACCTAAGACGCAGGCCAAACCTACAAGACGTGCGGCAAGATCCGGAGAACCGGGCATGTCCGCATCATTGGGTCTCGAAGCTTTGGAGATGTCTATGAAGCTCTTGAAGAGCTCTCTGCTCGGTTCCGCCACCGCGTTCGTCGCGATCGGAGCCGCCCACGCCGCCGACCTGCCGGTCAAGAAGGCGGTCCCGATCGAGTACGTCCGGGTCTGCGGCGCCTACGGCGCCGGCTTCTTCTACATCCCCGGCACCGATACCTGCCTGCGTCTCTCCGGTCGCGCCCGGTTCGAGGGCGGCTACATGACCAGCTACTCGCGCCAGAACGGCACGAACGTCGGTGACACGTCGGGCTTCCAGGGCCGCCTGCGCATCAACCTCGACGCCCGCACCCAGACCGCCTACGGCACCCTGCGCGCCTTCGTGCGCCTCGATGCCGGCGCCCGCACCGGCTATTCCGGCGTCGGCACCTCCGGCACCCAGCAGCGTATCGGCCAGGCCTATCCCGGCCTCGGCATCGACAGCTTCGGTCGTGACCAGCAATTCTCGAACGTCGACAAGGCGTTCATCCAGTTCGCCGGGCTGACCGCCGGTCGCGCCTCGTCGTTCTTCGACTTCTACGCCCACGATTTCGAGTTCGCCGGCGCCACCGCGGGTTCGGATATCGCCTCCACCAACCTGCTCGCCTACACGGCGACCATGGGCAACGGCCTGTCAGCGACCCTGTCGATCGAAGACCCGGTCTTCCGCCGCAGCCCGATCTACTCGCCGTCGAATAACCCCACGGGTATCACGAACAACGCCGCCATCGCCGTCTTCGCTCAGTCGAACTCGCCGGCGCCGGTCTTCATCGGATACACGGGCGCCACGCCGACCCGTTACAGCTTCGTCGACGTGATCCAGCGCGAACGTCTCCCCGACTTCGTCGGTGCCCTGCGCCTCGACCAGGCCTGGGGTTCGGCTCAGGTCTCGGCCGCTGTGCACGAGTTGAATGTGGGCAACGTCGCCAACGGCGCCGGCACCGGAACTGGCTCCAATATCAGCATTCCTCACGCCAATAACTCCTACGGTTATGCGGTGCAGGGCGGCATCAAGATCAACACGCCGTTCATCGCCCCGGGCGATGCTCTCTACCTGCAGGGCGCTTACGGCAGCGGCGCGCAGCTCTACACCGGCTACTCCTCGTTCAGCGGCTCCTACTCGCAGAACGCCGCGACGATCCAGGGTCAGAAGTTCAACCAGTTCTTCAATGACGCGACCGTCAATCCGTTCACGGGTCAGATCGAGCGGTCGCAGAGCTTCAGCGTTGTCGGCTCGTACCTGCACTACTGGACGCCGGAATGGCGGTCGGCCGTCTTCGCCAGCTACGGCGAGATGGACTTCTCGCAGCGGGCTCGTGCATCTCAGGGTGCCGTCTTCAATCTGGCTAATCCCGGCGGAACGAACGCCTTCGGCGCCAACGCTGTCGGCACTCCCGGCACGACCTTCTACAACCTCAGCGAAGCGCTTCGCGATACCTACCAGATCGTCGCCGGTGCGAGCTTGATCTGGTCGCCGGTCAAGGACCTTGATATCGGTGTCGAAGGTTTCTACACCCAGATCGGCGTCAAGAACGGTCGCGTGATCGACAAGGACAAGAGCCCGACCGCCTACGCGAACGTGGCAGGCATCAATGCCGGCACCTTCGTGCCGCGCACCGCGACCCAGGACTCGGTGTCCTCGTTCCGCATGCGCGTCCAGCGCGACTTCTAAGCGGCAAAGGCGGCGTCGGGGATACGATCCCGGCGCCGCCCCTCGTGCATCATGGATCTCAAGGCCCAGCCCTCCGGCTGGGCCTTTTTCGTTGCGCACCCGCGTTGAAGGGTGGGTGCGCGGGATCGGTCACCGGGTCCCACGCCATGCCCGCTGCCTGCGCCCCAAATCGTTGGCAGACCGGACGTCGGTCCAAGCTCTGCTCGGGTTTGACCGACGTGCCATCTCCGGCGAGGTGCCGTCTCGCGGAACGGTCGCGCGGCCTCGCGCGCATCCCGACACGGGTCGGACCGCTCCGCCTCGGCGGATAGGTTGCCGCGGCCCGCCTCTCCGCCTTCCTTGCAGCCCATCGCCCCGGCCGGCTTCCGAAGCCATGCCGCGATCCATCCGGCCATGGCGTCGGCGAGGCGCATCGGGCCCTGAGTCCGGCAGTTACAGCGGCGTGACGCTGGCGGCTCTACCGCGGCGCGTTCGCAAGCTGGCTCCATCGGTCGTCTTATCCGGGCATCGGCTGGCACGCGGCGGGATCGGCATCCGCCACATCGCGCGGATCCGCGTCCGCGACCATCGCTCGAGCATGCTGATGCGGCCGCCCGACCGCGCGCGGCGCCAGACGCGATTCTCCCATCCCTCCGAATCAACTTCCGCTCAGGCGCACCGGCGGCCGGCCTTGGTGATCGCTGCATCCGAGCGATGTGGTCTTGAACATTGCCGGCTTCACGGACGCCCAGGAGGGTTTTGCGTTGCCAATCCGCGCAACGGTACGCCGCCAGAAGGTGATCAAGCGAGCCGTTGAAGCAAAAGACGTATTTGTTTTCACGGAATGATTTTAGTTGGCGAATAGTCGCGGAAAATATCCATCTAGGCCAATGTTTTTTGAACAAATAATCGCGCAGCGGTATTTTAAAAGCTTTTAAACGTTGCGGGTTTGCAACAACATAAAGCAATCACTGTCCGTCTTCGGAATCGATCTTGCTAGTTTCTGAGCTGATCCGCGATATGGGCCGGCATAGAGGCATCTCTCACGCGAGATATCTCTAAAATCTGCAGCAAAGATTGCAGATGAAAACAAAAATAGACGCTGAGATGACCGGTTGATCCGGGATTGTTGTTGTTGTCGGGTCTCGAAGTTTTGGAGATATCTATGAAGCTCTTGAAGAGCGCGCTGCTCGGCTCAGCCGCTGCCTTTGCGGCTGCCGGCGCAGCCCACGCCGCCGATCTGCCGGTCAAGAAGGCCGCGCCGATCGAATACGTCCGGGTCTGCTCCGCCTTCGGGGCCGGCTTCTTCTACATCCCGGGCACCGATACCTGCCTGCGCATCTCGGGCCGCGCCCGGTTCGAGGGCGGCTACATGGCGAGTAACTCGCGCCAGGCCGGTAGCAACGGCGGTGACACGTCGGGCTACCAGGGCCGCCTGCGCATCAACATGGATGCCCGCACCCAGACGGCCTACGGCACCCTGCGCGCGTTCGTGCGCCTCGATGCAGGCGCCCGCACCGGCTATTCCGGCATTGGCACCTCCGGCACTCAAGTGCGGATCGGCCAAGCCTTCGCCGGCACCGGTGTCGACAGCAACGGACGTGATATCCAGCAGGTGAACGTCGACAAGGCGTTCATCCAGTTCGCTGGCCTAACAGCCGGTCGCGCCTCGTCGTTCTTCGACTTCTACGCCCACGATTTCGAGATCACCGGCAATACGCTGGGCTCGGACAACGCCTCCACCAATCTGTTCGCCTACACCGCGACCTTCGGCAATGGTCTATCCGCGACCCTGTCGGTGGAAGACCCGGTCTTCCGCCGCACGCCGATCTTCGCGCCGTATTCGGTGAATAATTCCCCGGTCGCTCCCGTCGTTGTCGCCTACAACCGAGGCGCTCCGATCCTCGTCAACACCATCGACACCGTCCAGCGTGAGCGTCTGCCCGACTTCGTCGGTGCCCTGCGCCTCGACCAGGCCTGGGGCTCGGCCCAGATCTCGGCAGCCACGCATGAGCTGAACGTCGGCAATATCCAGACGGCCGTGCCGGCTGGCGCAAACGTCAACCTGGCACACACCAACAGCGTCCAGGGCTGGGCGGTTCAGGGTGGCCTGAAGGTGAACACGCCGTTCGTCGCGCCGGGCGATGCTCTGTACCTGCAGGGCGCTTATGGCGAGGGCGCGCAGCTCTACACCGGCTACTCGGCGTTCAGCGGCTCCTATGCGCAGAACCCGTCTACGATCCAGGGCCAGAAGTTCAGCCAGTTCTTCTCGGACGCGACGATCAACCCGATCACGGGCCAGCTGCAGACCTCGCAGAGCTTCACCACGGTGGCATCGTACCTGCACTACTGGTCGCCGGAATGGCGCTCGGCCTTCTTCGGCTCCTACGGTGAGCAGAGCTTCGGCCGTGGCGCCCGTCTTGCTCAGGGCGCCGTCTACGGCGTTGCAGGATCGAGCCTCATCTCCGGGCCCAACGCCGTCGGCGTGCCGGGCACCCGGTTCTACCAGCTCAGCCAAGCCTTGCGCGACAACTACCAGTTTGTCGCCGGTGCGAGCCTGATCTGGTCCCCGGTGAAGGACCTCGATATCGGCGTCGAGGGTTTTTACACTCAGATCGGCCTGAAGAGCGGCCGGGTGATCGACGCCGACAAGAACCCGGGCGCGTACAACGCGATCGCCCAGATCAACAACGGCACCTTCGTGCCGCGCACCGCGACGCAGGACTCGATCTCGCAGGTCCGTTTCCGCGTCCAGCGCGACTTCTGATCCGCAACATCGGCGCCGGGGCTTCGGTCCCGGCGCCCGTCCTCGTGCCTTTCGACTTCCAAGGCCCGGCCCCGCGCCGGGTCTTTTTTCGGGTTCGTCGCGCCGCGGGGGGCCCGCAGGAGCTCGTGGTCTCGACGTCAGGCCGCGTTGGGTTTCACCGAGGCACGGCTCGACCTTGGGACAGCGCGTGTTCCACGCGATGTCCAAGCCCGCACGCGTCTGCGTCTTCAGCAAGGCTGGCCCGACGCGGCCCGCGGCTATCGTGATTCGCCAAGGCCGACATACGCGCACGCCGCGTGCAGGGATGTCGGCCCGTGCGCTTCACGCGCGGCTGAGCCGCCAGGGACAGACGAACGGCCGGATGCGCGGCGTGCAGCAGGCAGCGGCCGTGCCATCTGTATCAGTCATTGCCGATCGACTAGAGGAAGGTAGTTATAGAAATCTCGAAGTGGATTATATCGTCGTTTTGTGTTTTGATCTCAATAATTTGTCGCGATAGGATCGCAGTATCCACGTAAATTATCGTAGATTTGATGCAAAATATATGACGACCATTTTGATATATGGTATCAAGTATTGAGATCCTAGAATTTGTTCGACACTATTATGAACGAATGATGGCGATTGAAATTTGTCGGCATGGACAACTACTATATAAAATCTTTTACATGCCAAATAAAAACGCGAAACACCCGAAGTTTCAGCTCAACTGATGTGGGCATGGCGATGATCTTGTTGAAACGCGCCTTCATCGGGCCTGCTGCCGCCCTTATGGCCGTTGGGGTCACCCACGCTGCCGACCTTCCGAACGGGAAAGCCATCCCGATCGCGTATGTCCGCGTCTGCTCCGCCTACGGCGCCGGCTTTTTCGTCATTCCCGGCACCGACACCTGCCTGCGCGTCTCTGGCCGTGCCCGATTCGAGGGCGGCTACATCACGAGCAACACCCGCCAAGCCGGTACAAACGGCGGCGATACATCGGGCTTTCGGGGCTTATTGCGCTTCAATCTCGATGCCCGCACCCAGACCGCCTACGGCACCTTGCGCGCCTTCGTGCGCCTCGACGCAGGCAGCCGCACCGGTGCGGCCGGGGTCGGGCGCTCCGGTACCCTGGAGCGCATCGGCCTCGCCTATATCGGCACCGGCGTCGATCAGGTCGGGCGCCTGCAGCAGGTCATGAGTGTCGACAAGGCGTTCATCCAGTTCGCCGGTCTGACCGCCGGTCGCGCCTCCTCGTTCTTCGACTTCTACGCCCACGATTTCGAGATCACCGCCGCCACGGCTGGCTCGGATGTCGGCTCGACCAACTTGCTGGCCTACACGACGACCTTCGGCAACGGACTGTCAGCCACGCTTTCGGTCGAAGACCCGGTCTTCCGCCGCACGCCGATCTTCGCGCCCTCGGGCGGCTCTGCCCCGGTCAGCCCCGTCTTCGTCGCCTATGCCCGGGGCGCTCCGACCGGCTTCGCCAACCTGGACAGCATCCAGCGGGAGCGCCTGCCCGATGTCGTCGGCGTCCTGCGTCTCGACCGGGCCTGGGGCTCGGCTCAGCTCTCGGCCGCGACGCATGAGCTGAACGTCGGCACCATCGCGCTCGGTGCCGGTGCGAATGTCGGCGTCGCGCGCACCAACAGCGTTCAGGCCTGGGCGGTCCAGGGCGGCCTGAAGATCAACACGTCGTTCGTCGCGCCGGGCGACGCGCTTTATCTGCAGGGCGCCTATGCCGACGGCGCGCAATTCTACACGGGCTATTCGGCGTTCAGCGGTTCGGCCGGCCAGAGCCCGGCGACGATCCAGGGCCAGACGTTCGCCCAGTATTTCTCGGACGCGACGATCAATCCGTTCACCGGCCAGTTGCAGACCTCGCAGAGCTTCACCGCGGTGGCGTCGCACCTGCACTACTGGTCGCCAGAGTGGCGCTCGGCCGTCTTCGGCTCCTACGGTGAGCAGAGCTTCTCCCGGAGCGCGCGCTTGGCCCAGGGGACAGCCTTCAACGTCGTGAGCACAATCGGTGGCGGCAACCCCTTCGGTACCAGCGCCGTCGGTGCCCCGGGCACCCGGTTCTATCAGCTCAGCCAAGCCCTGCGCGACACTTACCAGTTCGTCGCCGGCGCGAGCCTGATCTGGTCCCCGGTGAAGGATCTCGATATCGGCGTGGAGGGCTACTACACCCAGATCGGCCTCAAGAGCGGCCGGGCGATCGACCTCGACAAGAGCCCGACCGCCTACGCCAACGTCGCCCAGATCAACGCCGGCACCGTCCTGCCGCGCACCGCGACGCAGGACTCGGTCTCGCAGGTCCGCTTCCGCATCCAGCGCGATTTCTGATTCGCTCGACCGACGCCGGACCTTCCGCGTTGCAAGCACCCTTCGCCCCTGATCCCGGGCTGTCGCGCTCCGTCCGGGCATGGTCCGATCGCCGGTCGAGCCTGACTGACCGCCGCCACAGGGCGGGCGTGCCTGTCTGCCCAATTGCTGGAAACAAGCAATCGCATGCCAGTTAGAAGGTATTGAAACGATATATAAATTACGGTCGATACTAGATTTATTTTTTGATCGAACTCTATTTGCAATTATGTCTGTAGAGACCAGCGTGTTTTTCGTTTCCGATCTGCAACATAACTATGGATGCGTGTGGAATCGTCTGAATGCGTGTTGATCCCTGAAAAACTGGATCGCAAGATGATCGTTGAAAGATGAGTCTTGGACGATCTGCTCCAGAAAAATCTTCCATCAAAAAATAAAAAAACGGAACAGCCTGCAGCGTGCAGGAAAAACAGGAAGCGTTGCCGTCATCGGCTTCAAATTTCTGGGGGTCTCGATGAAATTATTGAAGCGTTCCTTGCTCGGCTACGCCGCAGCCTTCGCGGCGATGGGCGCGGCCCACGCCGCCGACCTGCCGGTGAAGAAGGCCGCACCGATCGAATACGTCCGCATCTGCTCCGCCTACGGCGCCGGTTTCTTCTACATCCCGGGTACCGATACCTGCCTGCGCATCTCCGGCCGGGCCCGCTTCGAGGGGGCCTACCAGACCTCATCCAGCCGCCAGCCCGGCGCGGCCGGGGATACATCGGGCTTCCGGGGGCTGGCGCGCTTCAATCTGGATGCCCGCACCCAGACCGCCTACGGCACCCTGCGCGCCTTCACCCGCCTGGAGGCCGCGTCCCGCACGGGCGTCATCCATTCCGGCACGATGGTGCGCATCGGCCAAGCCTATCGTGCCACGGGCGTCGACGAGCTGGGCCGCGCGCAGCAATACGTGAACGTCGACAAGGCGTTCATCCAGTTCGCCGGGCTCACCGCGGGGCGTGCGTCGTCGTTCTACGACTTCTACGCCCACGATTTCGAGTTCTACGGAGCGACCTCGGGCTCGGACAATTCGTCGACCAACCTGTTCGCCTACACGGGCACCTTCGGCAGCGGCTTCTCGGCGACCCTCTCGGTGGAAGACCCGGTCTTCACCCGCTCGCCGGTCTTCGCGCCGACCTCCGCCGTCACCCCCGTCTTCGTCGGCTACACCGAGGGTCGGCCCTCCCGCTACGGCACCGTCGACACCGTCCAGCGCTCGCGCCTGCCCGACTTCGTCGGCGCCCTGCGGGTCGACCAGGCCTGGGGTTCGGCCCAGCTCTCGGCGGCCACGCACGAGATCAACGTCGGCAACCTGAGCACCAGCCCGGCCGCAGGCGCGGGCGGCGTGCTCACCGGGATCCGGCACGCCAACGCGGTCCAGGGCTGGGGCGTGCAGGGCGGCGTGAAGGTCAACCTGCCGTCCATTGCCCCGGGGGACACCCTCTATCTCCAGGGCGCCTATGCCGACGGCGCGCAGAGCTATGCCGGCTATTGCATGATCGCAGGCTGCTATGCGCAGTCCAACACGGGCTTCGACACGCAAAAGTTCGAGCAGTACTTCGCCGATGCCTCGATCAACCCGTTCACCGGCCAGCTCCAGACCTCGACCAGCTTCTCGGCGGTCGCGGCGTTCCTGCATTACTGGTCGCCGGAATGGCGCTCGGCGCTGTTCGGCTCCTATGGCGAGCAGGATTTCTCGGCTCGCGCCCGCCTGGCCCAGGGGGCCCTCTTCGGCCTGGTGAATCCGAACGGCGCCAACAGCTTCGGCACCAACGGCGTCGGCGTTCCGGGCACCCGG
The DNA here is from genome assembly GCF_001455965.1 of Methylobacterium sp. GXS13. Lineage (GTDB taxonomy): Bacteria > Pseudomonadota > Alphaproteobacteria > Rhizobiales > Beijerinckiaceae > Methylobacterium. The sequence continues at coordinate 79,262 of NZ_LKKO01000058.1, read as the reverse complement.
TTCTATCAGCTCAGCCAGGCGCTGCGGGATACCTACCAGTACGTGGTCGGCGGCAGCCTGATCTGGTCGCCGGTGGCCGATCTCGATATCGGCGTCGAGGCCTTCTACACCCAGATCGGCGTGAAGAGCGGCCGGGTGATCGACCTCGACAAGGGCCCGGGTGCCTACGGGGCGATCGCCCAGATCAACAACGGTAGCTTCGTACCGCGCACCGCCACGCAGGATTCGATGACCCACGTCCGTTTCCGCGTCCAGCGCGACTTCTGATACGCGGACCCGGCGCCCGGGCTTCGATTCCCGCGCCGGACACATGCGGTTTGCCGTCCAAGGCCCGGCCCTGCGCCGGGCCTTGTCGCGTGCGTGTGTGCGTGAGAACTGAACAGATCGGTTTAATCCCGGTCCTCAATACAGGTCGGGCCCTTTGTTCCGCGGATCGCGTTGCCGCTCTCCGCGGGCGCTGATACGCCGGATGTGACTTTATCTCCGCCGACCGCGCGGGATCCTCCAGGCCGCGACGTCGTGGCGACCGGGGCCGCGCGGCGAAGGCCGGAAGGGCCCGCGCGTGGTCGGAAGTCCGGAGGAAGCCGATGACCAGTTCCGCCTCGACCAGCCCCGTCCCAGCCCCGGCCGAGAGCGCCCTGGCTGAGCGCCGCGCGGGCCGGTTCTGGCCGGAGAGCTGGTGGCGCCTCGTCGACATCAAGATCGGCATCATCCCGCTGCCGCTCTACGTCATCTTGGCGATCCTGCTGGTGGTCATGGTCCAGGAGGGCGAGGTCAAGCCGGACGGGCCGACCATGATCGCCGTCCTGGTGATGGGCGGCTTCACCTGCGCCGAGATCGGCAAGCGGCTCCCGATCCTGCGCAACATCGGCGCGGGCGCGATCTTCGCGACCTTCATTCCGTCGGCCCTGGTCTATTACAAGCTGATCCCGCCGCAGATGGAGAAGGCGATCTTCGATTTCACGAAGTTCACCAACTTCCTCTACATCTACATCGCCACGATCATCGTCGGCTCGATCCTCGGCATGGATCGCGACGTCCTGGTCAAGGGCTTCCTCAAGATCTTCGCCCCCCTCGCGGCGGGCTCGGTGGCGGCCGCCATCGTCGGCACATTGATCGGCACGGCCCTCGGGCTCGGCCCCTACAAGACCTTCTTCTTCATCGTGGTGCCGATCATGGCCGGCGGCGTCGGCGAGGGCGCGATCCCGCTCTCGATCGGCTACGCCGCGATCCTGGGCCAGCAGCAGGGCGTCGTCTTCGCTCAGGTGCTGCCGCCGGTGATGCTGGGCTCGCTCACCGCGATCATCTTCTCCGGCACCCTCAACTACGTGGGCAAGCGCTATCCCCACCTCACCGGCGAGGGCCGCCTCCAGCCCGGTGCCGAGGGCATGGCATCGAGCGATGCCCAGGCCCGGTCCGAGGCGGCGAGGGGCCAGATCGACGCCGCCACGATCGGCGCGGCCGGGCTCACGGCGATCACCCTCTACCTGCTCGGGGTCATCGCCCACCACCTCGTCGGCCTGCCGGCGCCGGTGGCGATGCTGTTCCTGGCGGTGTTCGCCAAGCTCGGCAGCGCCGTGTCGCCCCATCTCCAGGCCGGCGGCTTCGTGGTCTATAAGTTCGTCCAGGTCTCGATGACCTACCCGCTGCTCTTCGCCATCGGGGTGGCGCTCACGCCCTGGAACGAGCTGATGGCGGCCTTCACCCTGGTCAACCTGATTACCATTGTGTCGACCGTGTCCACGCTGATGATCACCGGCTTCCTCGTCGGCCGGGCGCTCGGGATGTACCCGATCGAGACCGCCATCGTGAACGCCTGCCACAGCGGCCAGGGCGGCACCGGCGACGTGGCGATCCTCACGGCGGCCAACCGCATGGCGTTGATGCCCTTCGCCCAGATCGCAACCCGGATCGGCGGCGCGCTGACCGTGACCGGGACGATCATCGCGATGAAATGGATCGGAGTTTGAGCGTGAAATCGAGAGCGTTACGTCATGGCCGGTGATCCGGGCGCCGTCGAGGCGACCCTGCAATCCAGGATCGGGGCGATCCTCCGCTCGACGAGCGGAAACTTCCTGGAGATGTTCGACTTCTTCCTGTTCGGGTTCTACGCCAGCTATATTTCGCGGGCGTTCTTCCCCTCGGGCAACGAGACCACCGAGCTGCTGCTGACCTTCGGCACGTTCTGGCTCGGCGCGCTGATGCGACCCCTCGGGGCGATCGTGCTCGGCGCCTATATCGACCGGATCGGGCGCCGGAAGGGGCTGATCGTCACCCTGGCGATCATGGCAAGCGGCACGGTGCTGATCGCCTTCTGCCCCAGCTACGGGACGATCGGCGTCGCCGCGCCCCTGATCGTGCTGGCCGGGCGCCTGCTGCAAGGCTTCTCCGCCGGCGTCGAAATCGGCGGCGTCTCGATCTACCTGTTCGAGATCGCCACGCCGGGGCGGAAGGGTTTCTACACGTCGTTCCAGTCGGCCAGCCAGCAGGTGGCGATCATGGTCGCGGCCGTGATCGGCTACGGGCTCAACGCCTACCTGACCAAGGAGCAGATCGGCGATTTCGGCTGGCGCATTCCGTTCTTCATCGGCTGCCTGATCGTGCCGTTCATCTTCTTCATCCGGCGCTCCCTGCAGGAGACCCAGGAATTCGCCCAGCGGACCCATCACCCTGGCACGCGCGAGATCCTCACCACGGTGGCCGCCAACTGGCGGATCGTGCTGCTCGGCATGATGCTGTCGACCATGACGACGGTGACCTTCTACATGATCACCGTCTACACCCCGACCTTCGGCAAGACCGTCCTCAAGCTCACCGAGACCGACAGCCTGATCGTCACCCTGTGCGTGGCGATCACCAACTTCATCTGGTTGCCAGTCGGCGGCGCGCTCTCGGACGCGGTCGGGCGCAAGCCCGTGCTGCTGACGGTCTCCGTCCTGTCGCTGCTGACCACTTATCCGGCCCTGCACTGGCTCGTGGCCGATCCGACCTTCGGCAAGATGCTCGGCGTCGAGCTGTGGTTCTCGTTCTTCTTCGGCGTCTACAACGGCGCGATGATCGTCGCGCTGTCGGAGGTCGTCCCGAAGCATGTGCGCGCCAGCGGTTTCTCGCTGGCCTACAGCCTCGCTACGGCCCTGTTCGGCACCGCCACCCCGATGGTCTCGACCTATCTGATCGAGCAGACCGGCGATCGCGCGGCCCCGAGCTACTGGCTGATGGCGGCGGCCGCCTGCGGGATCGTCGCGACGCTCAGCCTGTTCCGGAGCGGTCCGCGGGAGGCACGGGTTCCGGCCCACGCCTAAGGGCAGCCTACACCCCCTGCCAGATCCGGATCCGCGCCTTGAAGGCGGCGCGGATATGGGCGCGCGCCGCCGCCTCGGCGCCGTCGCCGTCATGGGCCCGGATCGCCGCGATGATCGCGGCATGCTCGTCGAGGGACTCGCCGGCACGGTCGGGAGCCGCCAGCGTCGTGGCGCCGGGCAGAAGCACCAGCGACAGCCGCATCGTCTCCAACGTGCTCTGCAGGAAGCGGTTGCGCGCCGCCGCGTGGATCTGCCGGTGGAACAGCCGGTTGTTGCGGGCCAGGGCCGCCGCGTCGCCGGTGAGCGTCCGGTCGCGGGCGATCATCTCCTCCAGGATCTCGGTCTCGACCGCGCTCGCGTGGATCGCGGCGAGCCGGGCGGCCGTGCCTTCCAGCACCTCGCGCATGTCGTAGAGCTCGCTGACCTGGCCGTAATCGAGCTGCGCCACGCTGGCGCCCCGGTGCGGCTCGTGCGCGACGAGGCCCTGCGCCTCCAGGCGGCCCAGCGCTTCGCGCACCGGCGTGCGGCTGATCGCGAAGCGCTCGGCCAGCTCCGCCTCGCGCAGGCGGCTGCCGGGGGCGAGCTCGCCCTCCTCGATCGCCCGCAGCAGCCGCTCATAGGCGGCGACGCCGTTGGAGCGCTCCGACTCACTCGCTTTCATGCCAGGCTCTCCTCGACCGGGGCTTAGCCCGAAACCACGCCGTCCGGAACGCTTGCGAAGTATTGCATGCGAGCGTATACAATTTTGCAAACATGGCGGAGCGGTGGAGGCGGGGATGCAGGATCGTCCGGACGGATCGTGGGATGTCGTGGTGGTCGGCTCCGGCAACGCCGCCATGAGCGCCGGCCTCGCCGCCCTCGAGCGCGGCGCCTCGGTGCTGATGATCGAGAAGGCCGAGCCGGATCTCGCCGGTGGCAACACCGCTTACACGGCCGGCGCCATGCGGTTCGTCTACCAGGGCAACAACGACCTGCTTCCGCTGCTGGCCGACCCGGAGGATCCGCGCCTGCCGCGCACCGATTTCGGCGCGTACACGGCCCAAACCTTCGAGTCCGACCTGCTCGGCTTCAACGACGGCCGGCCGCTGTCGCGCGAGCAGCGCATCCTGATCGACGAGAGCGGCGCGGCCCTGCGCTGGCTCTCGACGCAAGGCGTGAAGTTCGAGCCGATCTATTCCCGGCAATCCTTCGAGAAGGACGGGCGCTTCGTGTTCTGGGGTGGCCTGACGCTGGCCACCCACGACGAGGGTTTCGGGCTCGCTCGGGCCGAGCTGGAGGCCTTCACCAGGGCCGGCGGCGAAATCCGCTACGGCTGCCCGGCGACCGGGCTGATCGTCGAGGGGGACCGCGTCACCGGCGTGGAGACGCCTCAAGGCGCGTTCCGGGCCAAGGCCGTGATCCTGGCCTGCGGCGGCTTCGAGTCGAACCCCGCCCTGCGCACCCGCTTCATCGGCGCGGGTTGGGACAAGGCTCGGGTGCGCGGCACGCCGCACAATCGCGGCGACGGGCTGGAGATGGCGCTCGCGCTGGGCGCCAAGCCGCACGGCTTCTACGGCGGCTGCCACGCAACGCCGATGGACCTGCACACCCCCGATTTCGGCAATCTCGAGCTGCCCCACGGCGAGCGGAAGCACTACCGCAAGATCTGCTATTTCCTGGGCCTGATGCTCAACGCCGACGGGCAGCGGTTCGTCGACGAGGGCAAGAACTTCCGCAACTACACCTACGCCCAGTTCGGCCGCTCGATCATGGAGCAGCCCGGCCATATCGCCTGGCAGATCTTCGACGCCAAGGTCGATCACCTGCTCTACAGCGAATACCGGTTCCACGACGCCCATTTCGTCGAGGCCGATACGCTCGACGATCTCTTGGACAAGCTCGACGGCATCGACCGGGCGGCGGCCAAGCGCACCATCGCGGATTTCAATGCCGCCGTGGACGAGGCCGTGCCGTTCGACCCCACCGTGAAGGACGGCCGGGGCACCAAGGGTCTCGCCCTGCCGAAGTCGAACTGGGCGCAGACGATCGAGACCGGTCCGTTCAAGGCCTACCCGGTCACCGGCGGCATCACCTTCACGTATGGCGGCGTCGAGGTCGGCGCGGGCGGCGGGGTCCGGCGCGAGGACGGCAGCGAGATCCCCGGGCTCTACGCCTGTGGCGAGATGGTCGGCGGCGTGTTCTTCAACGGCTATCCCGGCGGATCGGGCCTGACCTCTGGCGTCGTCTTCGGGCGGCGGGCGGGCTACGGCGCCGCGGCGACCGTGCGAGGGACGTAGGCTTCCGTTTCCCCCGTCATTGCGAGCGCAGCGAAGCAACCCAGGGCAGCGCGCGCTCTCGGAATGTAGTCGTTTTACTGGGTTGCTCCGCTGTGCTCGCAATGACGGCGTGCGCTCGCCAGCGTCGCACGCCCCTGTCCCGGTCCTTCGCGCGCGCGTACAAGGCGCCCCATGTCAGAACGGCAGGCCGTCTTCACCATCACCCGGGGCGTCCCGTTCCTGCCGGCGCCCGCCGCGGCGCTGCTGTCCGGCCGGCTGGTCGGGCCGGTGGCGGAGGATCCGCTGGCCCTCGCCGCGGTCACGATCTACCTGCCGACCCGGCGGGCGGCGCGGGGGCTGGGTGCGATCCTGGCCGAACGGCTCGGTCAGCGGGCCCACGACCGGGGCGCCTCCGGCTACGCGGCCCTGCTGCCGCGGATGATCCCCCTGGGCGAGGCCGACGAGGCGGAGCTCGACCTCGCCGCCGAGCCACTGCTCGAGGACAACGATCCCCTCAGCACGCCGATGCCGCCGCTGGAGCGCCGGCTGATCCTCGCCCGCCTCGTCCAGGCCTGGGCGAAGTCGGTTGATCGCACCCTGCTGCCTTTGGACGCCGAGGTGCCGTTCCTGGTGCCGTCCTCACCCGCCGACGCGGTCGGGCTTGCGGGCGATCTCGAGCGGCTGATGGATGCGCTCACCGTCGAGGGCCTGCCCTGGTCTGAGATCGGCGCCGCCGTGGAGGCCGAGTATTCCCGTTATTTCGGCCTGACCCTGGATTTCGTGAAGATCGCCGCCGAGAACTGGCCGAAGCTCCTGGCCGAGCGCGGCCTGTCCGACCCGGTCGCCCGTGCCCGGGGCCTCGTCCTCGCCGAGGGCCAGCGCCTGGCGCGGACGGCGCCGACGGATCCAGTGATTGTCGCCGGCTCGCTCGGCTCCGTGCCGGCCACCGCGCGGCTGATCGCGGCCGTGGCGAAGCTGCCCCGGGGTGCCGTCATCCTGCCCGGCCTGGATCTCGACCTCGACGAGGCCGGCTGGTCCGGCATCGACACCGGCGAGGGGTTTTCCCGGGTGATCGCGCACGGGCATCCCCAGGCGGTGCTGCACCGGCTGCTCGGACCGGACAACCTCGCTTTGCCGCGCGCGGACGTCGCCACTCTGGGCGAGCCCGATGCCGGGCAGGCGGCCCGGGCCGCTTTGCTGTCGCAGGCCCTGCGTCCGGCCGACACCACCGACGCCTGGGCCGATCTCGACCCGGGCCAGCGGGACGCGATCGCCGAGGCCGGCCTCGACGGGCTGGCCCTGGTCGAGGCCGCCGACGAGCGGGAGGAGGCCCTGGTCGCGGCGCTGGCGCTGCGTGAAACCCTTCAGGTGCCCGGTGCCACCGCAGCCCTGGTCACGCCGGATCGCGGGCTCGCCGGGCGGGTCGCGGTGGAATTGCTGCGCTGGGGCATCGTCGCCGAGGATTCGGCCGGGCTGGCGCTGGCCGGAAGCCCGGCGGGCCGGCTCGCCCGGCTCACCGCGGAGCTGGCCGCCGACCTCGCCCGCAACCAGGCCGACGCGATCCCGGCCCGGCTGATCGCGCTGCTGTCGCATCCGATGGTCCGCCTCGGCCTGCCCCGACCCGACGTGGTGCGCGGCGCCGCCGCCCTGGAGATCGGGCTACTGCGCGGCCCTGTCCCGGCCCCGGGTTTTTCCGGCCTGCGGACTGCGCTCGCCGCCGAGCGGGTCGGGCCCCTGGAGCGCAGGCCCCGGGCCAAGCGCCGCCTGAAGGACATCGACTGGGACCTCGCCGCGGATCTGCTCGCCCGGCTGGAGCAGGTCTTCGCCGACTTCCCGGGCCCGGATGGGGCGGGCGACTGTGATCTCGTCGCAACCGCTGCCCTGCACCGCGCCGCCTGCGACTGGCTGCTCGCCGGCTCGGAGGACGCCCCGGAGGAGGCCGCGGACGGCTCCCTGTCCTGCCTCGACGCCCTGTTCGACGATCTGGAGATGGCCGAGCCCGGCCTGATGCCGGGCCAATTCACCGATTACGCGACCTTCTTCACGTCGCTCGCCCGGGAGCGCCTGGTCGGCTGCTCCGGCGATGCGCCGCATCCGCGGCTGCGCATCCTCGGCCTGCTGGAGGCGCGGCTGCTATCCGTGGACCGGGTCGTGCTCGGCGGGCTCGACGAGGGTGTCTGGCCGGTGCGAACCCTGACCGACGCGTTCCTCAACCGGCCGATGCGCGAGCGGGTCGGCCTCAACCCGCCGGAGCGCCGGATCGGCCAGATGGCGCACGACTTCGTGCAGGCGCTGGGCTGCCGCGATGCGGTGATCACCCGGGCGCTCAAGCGCGACGGTTCGCCGACGGTGCCGTCGCGGCTTATTCAGCGCCTGCGTGCCCTGTCCGGCGATGCCCATTGGGAGGCGGTGCTGGTGGCCGGACGGCGCTTCACCGGTCTGGCCGCCCGCCTCGACGCCGCAACGCCCGAGAAGCGATTGAAGCGCCCGGCGCCGAAGCCGGACCCGGCCCTGTTTCCGCGCTCGCTCAGCGTCACCGAGATCGAGACGCTGGTGCGCGATCCCTACAGCATCTTCGCCCGCCACGTGCTCGGGCTCGATCCCCTGGAGCCGCTGGCCGCGGTGCCGAGCGTCGCCACCCGCGGCTCTCTGGTGCACGACATCTTTGCGGAGTTCGCCCAAGCCCATCCGGAGGGCCTGCCGCAGCGGCCAGGGGAAGCCCTCTCTGCCATCGCCATCAACGCGTTCGGCGAGATCGCCGACACCTATCCGAACCTCTACGCCGAGTGGTGGCCGCGCTACGAGCGCATGGCCGCCGCCTATCTCGAATGGGAGGCGCAGCGCCGGCCGGTCTTGCGCCGCATCCACCCGGAGGTCTCCGGGCGCTGGGTGATCCCCCTGGGCCGCGAGAGCTTCACCCTGCGCGCCCGGGCCGACCGGATCGAGCTGCGCCCGGACGGCAGCGCCTGCATCGTCGATTACAAGACCGGCACGCCGCCCTCGGCTAAGATGATCTTCTCGGGGTTCTCGCCGCAGCTCACCTTGGAAGCCGCGATGCTGATGCACGGCGCCTTCGACGGCCTGCCCTCGGTGAAGACCACGCCGGACCTACTCTACGTCCACGCCTCGGGCGGGCGGAAGCCGTTCGTCCCGACCCCGGTGAAGCCGCCCCGGGGCGAAGAGCGTAGCGTCGAGGCGATCGTGGCCGAGCACGCCACCCGCCTGAAGGGACTGGTGGCCCGCTTCCTCACCGGCGAGGCCGCCTATACGGCCCGGCCCTACCCGCAATATGCCAGCCAGTACGGCGCCTACGACCACTTGGCGCGGGTGCTGGAATGGTCGCTGGGCGGGGAGGAGGGCGGGGAGTAGCGGCGTTCCTGCCGACACCGATCCATCCTACCCCCGGCCCTCATCCTGAGGTGGCGCAGCGAAGCGGAGCCCTCGAAGGAGCCCTCCAGCCGGCCGCGCGATCCCTGGAGGCCTCCTTCGAGGCGGCTGCGCCGCACCTCAGGATGAGGGGGTGGGTGAGAGATGACGGGGCGGGGGAGGTGCTCCGTCCCCAAGTCTTAGAAGCAAGTCTCAGAAGAACGCCTGCAGCCCCGTCTGCGCGCGGCCCAGGATCAGCGCGTGGACGTCGTGCGTGCCCTCGTAAGTGTTGACCGTCTCGAGGTTCTGGGCGTGGCGCATCACGTGGTACTCGCCCATGATGCCGTTGCCGCCGTGCATGTCGCGGGCGGTGCGGGCGATGTCGAGGGCCTTGCCGCAATTGTTGCGCTTGATCAGCGAGATCATCTCGGGCGCCATCTTGCCCTCGTCCATCAGCCGGCCGACCCGCAGCGAGGCCTGGAGGCCCAGCGTGATCTCGGTCTGCATGTCGGCGAGCTTCTTCTGCACCAATTGCGTCTGGGCGAGGGGCCGGCCGAACTGCTTGCGCTCCAGGGTGTAGTTGCGCGCCCGGTGCCAGCAATCCTCGGCGGCGCCCATGGCGCCCCAGGAGATGCCGTAGCGCGCCCGGTTGAGGCAGCCGAACGGACCCTTCAGCCCGGAAACGTTGGGGAGCAGCGCGTCCTCGCCGACCTCGACGTCCTCCATGACGATCTCGCCGGTGGTGGAGGCGCGTAAAGACAGCTTGCCCTTGAGGGTCGGGGCCGAGAGGCCCTTCATGCCCTTCTCGAGGAGGAAGCCGCGGATCGCGCCCTCATGCGCGTCGGACTTCGCCCAGACCACGAACACGTCCGCGAAGGGGGCGTTGGAGATCCACATCTTGGCGCCCGAGATCCGGTAGCCGCCGTCGATCTTCTCCGCCTTGGTCTTCATGCCGGCGGGATCGGAGCCCGCATCCGGCTCGGTCAGGCCGAAGCAGCCGATCCATTCGCCCGAGGCAAGCTTCGGCAGGAACTTTTGGCGCTGCGCCTCCGAGCCGTAGGCGTGGATCGGGTACATGACGAGCGAGGATTGCACGCTCATCATCGAGCGATAGCCGGAATCCACCGCCTCGACCGCCCGCGCCACGAGTCCGTAGGCGACGTAGGAGGCGCCGGCGCAGCCGTATTCCTCGGGCAGGGTCACGCCGAGCAGGCCCAGTTCGCCCATCTTCCGGAACAGGCCGGGATCGGTCTTCTCCTCGGCATAGGCCTCGACGATGCCCGGCAGGAGCTGCTCCTGCGCGAAGCTCTGGGCCACATCGCGGATCGCCCGCTCGTCCTCGGTGAGCTGGTCGTCCAGCAGGAACGGATCCTCCCAGACGAAGCGGGCCGAGGCCGGGGCCGACGGGGAGGCGCTGCCCGGGGGGCGCATCGGAGCGTTCATGTGAATTCCTCGCCGACTGGGTGTGGCGGGCTTCGCCCCCGCGCTTGCCATTACCCTAGACCGGTGGGCCCCGCCGTCCAACGCGCCCAGTGACGCCGGGGCCGCGGCGTCACGCCCGGCCGAGCAGCATCAGCCAGCCGAGGGTCGTCAGCGGGGCCAGCAGGGTCGAGACCAGCACGGAAGCCGCGACCATCCCGGTCTCGGTCCGGTAGCGGGCGGCGAGCAGGTAGGCGTTGATCCCCACCGGCATGGCGGCGAACAGGGTGGCGACGCCCGCATAGGCGGTGGGCATCCTGAAGACGTGGAAGGCGAGCAGCCAGACCGCCAGCGGGTGCAGCAGGTTCTTCAGGCAGGCGATCACCAGAGCGCCCTTGAGATCGAACAGCACACGGTAACGCTTGAGCCCGGCGCCGAGCGCCACCAGCGCGCAGGTCGAGGCGGTGCCGGCAAAGGCGTCGATCAGGGATTTGGCGATTCCCGTCGGGGTGATGGCGAGGCCCTTCATCGCCATGCCGATGAGCAGGGCCACGAAGATCGGGTTCTTGAGCAGGACAAGGGCGAGGCCGCGGAGGCGGGCCAGGACCGGCAGGCCGGAATCGGATTCGATCAGGAAGGTGGCGCAGCCCATCATCAGCGGCAGATGGACCGCGAGCAGCATGAACAGCGGGAAGGCGCCGTCCTCGCCATAAGCCTGGAGGATCATCGGCACGCCGACGAACACGGTGTTCGACTGGCTCGCCGCGAAGCCGTGCAGGATCGCGCCGCCGCGGTCGATCCCGGCCCGCCGCCGGGCGATCAACGTGCCCACGAACCAGGACAGTCCGGCGCCGCCGAAATACGAGATCCAGTAGCTCCAGGCGACCTCGCCGGTCATCCCCGGCCGGGTCAGCGTGGCGATGATCAGGGCCGGTACCGCGACCGCGAAGACGTATTCCGACAGGCCGTCGCTGACCTTGTCGGACAGGAGCCCGGTGAGCGCCGCGCCCCAGCCGATCAGGACGATCCCGAAGATCGGGGCGATGATGGCGAGGGCGTTCACGGATCCGGCGGGGCTCTGTGCGGGAAGGCCCGCGCATAGCATATCGAAGCCGGCTTAGGCGCCCCGGGACAGGTCCCGGGGGCGGGATTCTGGCCTACTTGTTCTCCAGAACCTCCATCGGGTTCGTGCGCTGGCTGGCGGGCGGCTCCTTCGTCAGGTTGGCGCCGCCTTCGTGTTGTGCCTTGACGTCCTTGGGCGAGCCCGGGCCGCCGACCGCCGTACCACCCTGGTCGGACTGAGTCGGCACGGAACCGGAGGCCAGCTCCAGGCAGGTCACCATCTCGACATAGGAGGGGAAGCCGCCCGCCTTGAACTGGTTCTCGCATTGGCGCTTGGCCGCCGGGGTGTAGCTCCCCCAGCGGCTCTCCGCCTCGCGCTTGGCCTCCCGCTCGGACCGGAGGCAGCCATCGTAATTGGCCTTGTCGCTGATCGACGTGTTGGCGACCTGCGCCGACTTGCAGGTTTTCTCCACGTCGAGATCCGGCACGGTGTCGGCCCGGACGGGGCCGGACGCGAGGGCCAGAGCGAGGAGCGCGAGCGTCCCCGGGACGTGGGCGCGGAAGGGAACGGGCATGGTCGTGAGGCTCGCGGTCTGTGGCGGTGGTCGCCGACGGATTTGCCGGCACAACGCGCAAGCACGGCCTTCGGCACCACACCCGTGATCATCAATCCCCGTGCGCACCCCGGAGGGCCTGGTCGAGGTCGTCGTAGAGGTCGTCGGTATCCTCGATCCCGGTGGAGAGGCGCAGCAGGTCCGTCGGGCACGGGCTTCCCGGGCCCTCTACCGAGGCCCGGTGCTCGATCAGGCTTTCGACGCCGCCCAGCGAGGTCGCGCGCTTCCACAGCCGCACCCGCGCCGCCGTGGCGATCGCCCCGGCCTCGCCGCCCGCGACCCGGATCGACAGCATGTAGCCGAAGCCGTCCTGCATCTGCCGGCGCGCCACGGCGTGGCCGGGATCGTCGGGCAGGCCGGGATACAGGACATGGCGCACCAGCCTGTGCCCGCTCAGGCGCTCGGCGAGCCGCAGGGCGCCGGCCGATTGCGCCGCCGCCCGCAGATGCAGGGTCCGGAGCGAGCGCATCAGCAGATAGGCCTCGAACGGGCCGAGGATCCCACCGCTGCCGGCCCGGATTCCGCGGATCCGCTCCCAGAACGCATCCGCCTTGGCGCCCGCGAGCACACCCGCCACCACGTCGGAATGGCCGTTCAGGATCTTGGTGCCGGAATGCATCACGATGTCGGCGCCGAGTTCGAGCGGGCGGGTGTGGACCGGCGAGGCGGCGGTGGAATCCACCGCCAGCCGCGCCCCGGCCGCGTGGGTGATCTCGGCCGCGGCCGCGATGTCGGTCACGGTCCAGAGCGGGTTGCCCGGAGTTTCGATCCAGACGAGCTTGGTCCGGCCCGGCTCGATCGCCGCGCGCAGGGCGTCGGTGTCGTCGGTATCCACGAAGGTCAGGGTCAGCCCACGGCGGGGCGCCTCCTCGCGCAGCCAGCGCTTGAGCGCCCAGTACATGACGGTGCCGGCGACGACGTGGTCGCCCGGCTCCAGGGCGCCGAACACGGCGGTCGCCGCCGCCATGCCGGACCCGAACAGCAGGCCGCCGGCCTGCGCGCCCTCCAGCATCGCCAGGACGGCCTCGGCCTCGCGCACCGTGGCGTTGTCGGGTCGGGCATAGCAGTAGCCCGAGCTGTAGCCGTTGTCGGGATCGCGGATGAAGGTGGTGGAGAGATGCAGCGGCATCACCACCGCGCGGGTCTCGGGCTCGATCCGGCCCATGGCCTGCGCGGCGAGGCTTCGGCGAGAGAACCCGGTCGGCGTATCGTTGCCGGTATCCGTATCCCGGTGAGGCGCGTTAGGGTCTGACATCTGGCGATTCCGGCGGATGGAACCAGGCGCGTGCCACGGCGCACGGGCCCCTGCAACCTGCGCCTCAACCCCGGATCCTCTTGCCCGAAGGCCGGCATCCATCGTTCGGGAGGATGCTTGAGCGGAGAACGACCGACGATGCTTGCTGCGACACAAGTCCCCGTAGGTCCGGCCCTGCCACGCTGGCTACGCTTGGCGGCTGCGATCGTGCCGGTGATGATCACCGCTTCGATCGGGTCGGCCGCGACCCAGGCCGAGATCCCGGGCTGGTATGCCGGCCTGAACAAGCCATTCTTCAACCCGCCGAACTGGGTTTTCCCGGTGGCCTGGACCCTGCTCTACACGATGATCGCCGTCGCGCTGTGGCGGCTGCTCGGTGTCATGCCGCGCACCGGGCCGAGCCGCGAGGGCTGGTGGCTGGCGCTCGCGGCGTTCCTGGTCCAGCTGGCGCTGAACGCCGCCTGGACGCCGGTCTTCTTCACCGCCCACGCGATCGGCGCCGGGCTGATCGTGGTGGCGATGTTGCTGGTCATGGTGCTGTGGACGATCCGCCTGTCCTGGCGGTTCGACCGGGCCGCGGCCTGGCTACTCGTGCCCTACGCCGCCTGGGTGGCCTTCGCGACCCTGCTCAACGCCGCGATCCTGCGGCTGAATTGATGAGGGCGCTCAATGCGGGCCCATGGTCAGCGCCACGATGGCGCCGACGACCACGATCGTCTGAAAACCGATCGCCGACAGCACCCATTTCAGAATTTCGTATTTCGTGTCGGCGATCTCGGTTCTGAGGTCGGATCTCACCAAACCGATCTCAGCCTTCAAATCGGACCGAGCACGTGCGATCTCGGAACTGAGATCGACCGTCGTCACCAGCGTCGACAGGTCGGCTTCCCGAGCATCACGCAAGACACCGGTCATAGCCTCAGCCTGGACGTCCGAAAAACCGGCCGCCTGAAGCTTCCGTGCGATTGCCAGCGTGTCGAGGGAGACGAGGCTCATGGAATCGACGATGGCACGCGGGGAGCGCGTTTGTCGTCGATCCGCTCTCGATCTCGAAGCCGCCCTCAGCTCCCGCCGCTCGTCGTCTCGTCGCCCGCCGGCTTGCCGTCGCCGCGGGCACGGTGGAGCATGAAGATCGCCAGCACCATCGTGAGGATCAGGCCTGCCAGGACGCCGAGTTCGATCATCGAGGCGTTGAACAGGGCCTGTTTCTCCGGCGACCAATCCTTGGCATGGGTGATCTCGGAGGATTGCAGGGTGATCACCAGCACCCGCCGGATCGAGGCGATCAGGCCGACGATCAGGAACGGCTCGCAGGTCAGCTTGCCGGACCGCATCGAGACCCGCACCGTATGCAGGATCTCGATCAGCATCAGCAGGAACAGCAGCCGATCGATCACCTCGAGGATCTTGTCGGCGCCCCCGAGCGCCCGCAGGGCATCCCAGGTCAGCCCGGCGGCGTCGATCAGCGCCACGAAGGCCGTGACCGCCAGAAGCAGGCCCAGCGCCGCATAGATCGCGTGCTCGGTGTGCAGGAAGATCCCGCTGGCGATCCGCGTCAGGCGTCCCTGCTGTTCGTCGTCCTGGTCGTCCATTGCGCTGCATCCCCCGGGTAAGCCGTGGCGAAGGTAGAGCATCGTTCGTGATGCGGGATCCGGATCGATGCTCGAAGCTTTATAGGTGGGTCGATTTCTGTCGAAGCCCGGTCATCCACGGGCCGACGATCCTGCGGAACCTGTCGATTCGACCGATCCCATCCTCGACCTCTGGATGAGGCGCGCGCATGGGATCGCGGTCGATCGGATCGTCACGGGACCGCGATCACGCGGTCAACCCGGTTCTCAGTGTAAGAACGGCAGGGCGTGCGGCGCCAGATAGCCGAAGCCGAGCAGGGCCGCCCCGGCCAGTCCCAGGAAACCGCCGGCGAAGACCAGGATGGCGATGCCGGTGATGACCTCGGCCGAGGCCAGCACGATGCCGATCTGGAAGGCGGCCGACGCCAGCTCGTAATGATGGTAGCGCAGCAACGACAGGTCGCGCCGCTCCTCGGAGGCCCGCGCCTTCGCGGTCAGCTCCTTGCGGCCCTCGCCGGTGGCGGGCTCGGATTCCCAGCGTGCCAGGGTCTTGGCCCACTCGGCGCGCTTGGCCGCGATCGCGTCCTGGTTCGGGCCGGGCGGCACCAGGGCCAGCGCCTCGTCGGCGGTCTTGAGCACCGTCGAGCGGATCGTGCGCGCCTGGAAATAGGCCCATTGGTTGGCGGCCTCTACATTCGAGCCGATCGAATCCGTCTGGGCGGCCTTGCCCAGGGTCTCGCTGAAGGCGAGGAACAAAGCCAGGACCGAGATCAGCAGCGCCACGCGCTTGTTCGAGCCCTCGATCGCCCCGTGACCACCCGACATCGTTTCCCGCTTCCCCGTTGATTCGTCGGGCGCGACTCACAGCCCATCGCGGCCCGGCGCGCAATGCCGCGTCGCCCGTCCGCTGCTTATTCCGCCGCAATCCTGGGCGGCGTCGAGCGGCCGTCATTGGCCGGATGCGCCGGCTGGCCGTAGCCCGGCTCGTCCTCCGGGTCGTCGCGCTCGCCCACGAAGCGGCCGAACAGCCGGCCGAGCAGGCGCGAGAGATCGTCCATGAGCACGAAGATCGCCGGCACGAAGACCAGCGACAGCACGGTCGAGACGATCAGCCCGCCGATCACCGCCACCGCCATGGGCGCGCGGAACTCGCCGCCGATCCCGTAGGCCAGCGCCGAGGGCACCATGCCGGCGGCCATCGCGATGGTGGTCATCACGATCGGCCGGGCGCGCTTGCGGCCGGCATCGACGATGGCGGTGGTGCGGTCGACGCCGGCATGGATCTGCTCGACGGCGAAGTCGACCAGCATGATCGCGTTCTTGGTGACCACGCCCATCAGCATCAGGATGCCGATCACCACCGGCATCGAGATCGGCATGTGGCAGATCAGAAGCGCCAGGATCGCGCCGCCGATGGAGAGCGGCAGCGAGAACAGGATGGTGAGCGGCTGGAGGAAATTGCCGAACAGCAGGATCAGCACGCCGAACACCATCATCAGGCCGGCGCCCATGGCCAGCGCGAAGCCCTCGAAGACCTCGCCCATCACCTCGGCGTCGCCGGTCTGGCTGATCGTGACCCCGGGCGGCAGGTTCTTGGCGGTGGGCAGGTTCATCACCTGCTTGATCAGCTCGGCCAGCGCGTCGGTGCCCTGCATGTCGCCCTCGATGGCGACGCGCACGGCACGGTCGTAGCGGTCGATGCCGGTGGGGCCCTGGCCGAGGCTGATATCGGCCACCGTCGCCAGCGGGACCGCGGCGCCGCCCTTCACCGGGACCTTCAGCGTCTCGAGCTCGGAGAGCCGGCCGCGCAGGCTCTCGGGCAGCTGCACCCGGATCGGCACCTGCCGGTCGGCGGCGTTGAACTTGGCGAGGTTCATGCCGATGTCGCCGATCGTCCCGACCCGCACGGTCTCGGCGATCGTGTCGGTAGAGACGCCGAGATCGGCCGCCACGCCGGCTTTCGGCCGGATGCGGATCTCGGTCCGGTCGAGCGGGGCCGTCGACATGACGTTGACGAGGTGCGGGATCTGCGCCGCCTCGCGCTGCAGCTTGGCCGCCACATCCGCCACCACGGCCTTGTCGGGGCCGGCGATGATCAGCGCCATGTCGCGCTGGCCGCTCTCGCGCAGGGCCCAGAACCGGATATCGGGCTCCTCGCGCAGGATCGCGGCGACTTCGGCGTCGACCTGCTTCTGGGTGCGCGCGCGGGTGTTCTTCGGCGTGAGGTTGATGGTCAGCGTCGCGAGCCGCACCTCCTTCTTGCCGGGCAATTGCCGGCCGCCATCCACGAACACGCTCTTCACCTCGGGCAGCGCCCGGATCTTCTGCTCGATCGCGTCGCTGAGCTTGATCGTGTCCGGCAGCCGGGCGCCCGGGGGCAGCTCCAGCACGAACAGGGTGCGGGCCTGGTCCTCCGCCGGCAGGAAGCCCGCGGGCAGCAGGCCCGTGGAGGCGATCGAGCCGGCAAAGCAGGCGATGCCGAGGATCAGGGTGATGAACTTGTGCCGGACCGACCAGGCCACCAGCCGGGTGTAGCCGCGCATCACGATCCCGTCCGTGGTATGGTCGGGGCCGTGGTCGCGCAGGAAGTAGGCGGCGAGCAGCGGCGTGATCAGCCGCGCCACCAGCAGCGACATGAACACCGCCGCCGCGATGGTCAGGCCGAACTGCTTGAAATACTGGCCGGCGATGCCGCCCATGAACGAGACCGGCGAGAAGATCGCGATGATCGTCGCCGTGATGGCGATGACCGCGAGCCCTATCTCGTCGGCCGCCTCGAGCGAGGCGCGGTAGGGCGATTTGCCCATCCGCATGTGCCGGACGATGTTCTCGATCTCCACGATCGCATCGTCCACCAGGATGCCGGTGACCAGCGTGATCGCCAGCAGGCTCACGGCGTTGAGCGAGAAGCCAAGCGCGCTCATCACCCAGAAGGTCGGCAGCACCGAGAGCGGCAGCGCCACCGCGGCGATCAGCGTCGCGCGCCAGTCGCGCAGGAACAGCAGCACCACGATGACCGCCAGCGCCGCGCCCTCGATCAGGCCCATCATCGCCGAGTGGTAGTTGCCGATCGTGTTGACGACGCTGGTGTCGATCAGGTCGAAGCGCACGTCCGGGTTGGCCGCGTGCAGCGCCGCGATCTTCTTCGCGACTCCCACCGAGACGTCGGCGTCGCTGGCGCCGCTGGCCCGGGAGACCGCGAAGGCCACCACCGGCTCGCCGTTGAAGCGCGCGAAGGTGCGCGGCTCCTCGGCGGTGTCGGACAGGGTCGCCAGCTCGTCGAGGCGGACCTTGCGGTTGCCCGGCACCACGATCGAGGTCTTGGCGAGCGTATCGAGGCTCGCCGAGGCGGCGAGCGCCCGGATCGATTGCTCCTGGCCGCCGACCTCGCCGCGCCCGGCGGCCATGTCGGCCGAGGTCAGGCGCAATTGCCGGTTCACGTCCGCCGCGGTGATCCCGAGCGCCAGCAGCCGGTCGGGCTTGAGCGTGACCCGGATCTCCCGGGCGACGCCGCCCAGGCGCTCGACGCCGCCGACGCCCTTCACGCTCTGCAGGCCCCGGGCGACCACGTCGTCCACGAACCACGACAGGTCCTCGGGCGTCATGGCGGGCGCGGAGGCGCCGTAGACCATGATCGGCAGGCCGGCGATCTCGACCCGGGAGACGATCGGCTCGTCGATGGTGCGCGGCAGGTTCTGGCGGATCTTGGCAATGGCGTCCTTGACGTCGTTGGTCGCCCGATCCTGGTTCACCTCCAGGCGGAACTCGATCGTCGTGGTCGAGATGCCCTCGGTGATGGTCGAGAGGATGTGCTTGACGCCCTTCACCCCGGCGACCGAATCCTCGACCCACTTCGTCACCTGGGTCTGCAACTCGGCCGGCGCCGCGCCCGACTGGGTGATCGTCACCGACACGATCGGGATGTCGATGTTCGGGAAGCGGGTGATCGGCAGGGCGCGGAAGCTCACCAGCCCGAGGATCATCAGAACCAGGAACAGCACCACCGAGGGCAGCGGCTTCCGGATCGCCCAGGCGGAGACGTTGAGGCGCATGGCAGGATCCTTCGACTCAGTCCTACCGCGGGGCCGCGTCGGCCATCGGGGCGCTGACGGGCGCGCTCATGGGCGTGCCCGCTGGCGCGGAGACGGCCCGCACCCGGTCGCCGTCGCGCAGGAAGCTGCCCGCCCGCACCACGACGGTCTCGCCGGCCGCGACGCCCGAGCGGAGTTCCGTATAGCCATCGGACGACAGGCCCGAGGTCACCGTACGCGCCTCGACGCGCCCGTCCTTGGAGACCAGGACGCTGGCCCGGCCGTCCGCCGCGTAGAGGAGGCTGGAAACCGGAACTGCGATGCCCTCGCGGCGCGCCACCTCGACGGTGCCGCGGGCGAAGGCACCGATGCGCAGGGCCGGATCGTCGGTGAGGCGGATGCGGACCTTTCCGAGCCGGGTCGCCCGGTCGACCTCCGGATAGACCCGGCGGACCTTGCCGCGGAGCTGGCGGCCGTCGTCGAGATCGAGGATTGCCGGGTCGCCCACCGTGATGCGGGCGAGCGAGGTCTCGGGCACCTCGCCCTCCAGCTCGATCTCGCCGCGGGCGATCAGGCGGAACAGCGGCTCCCCCGCCGCCGTGACCGAGGCGCCGACCCGGGCTGTGCGCCGGTTGACGATGCCGGCCTCCGGCGCGCGAATGTCGGTGCGGGCGCGCCGCAGGGCGATCTCCGAACCGGCCGCCCGCGCGGTGGCGAGGTCGGCCTGGGCCGATTGCAGGCCGCCCTTGGCTGACGCCAGACGGCCTTCGGCGCCCTGCGCCGCCGAGACGCGCTGCTCCAGCACGGCCGCGGTGGCGTTGCCGGTCTTGGCCAGCGACTGGGCGCGCTCCAGCGATTGCTTGGCCTCGATATTGGCGGCCTCCGCCTGGACGATCTGGCTCCGGGCCTGGACGATCGCCGCCTCGGCCCGGGCGACCGCGGCGACGTTCGAGGCCTCCTGGGTGACGATCATCTCCTGGGACAGCCGTGCGAGCACCTGACCCTTGGTGACCCGGTCCCCCTCCTCGACCAAAAGCTCGGTGATGCGCAGGCCCTCGACCTCTGGAGCGACCAGGATCTCGTCCCTGGGAACCAGGGTGCCGGTGACGACCGCGCGCTCCACGATCTCGCGGCGCTGGGCCGGGACGACGGTAACGGCCGGGGCGATGGCGGCGGCATCGGGAA
Organism: Methylobacterium sp. GXS13; assembly: GCF_001455965.1. GTDB lineage: Bacteria > Pseudomonadota > Alphaproteobacteria > Rhizobiales > Beijerinckiaceae > Methylobacterium. The sequence goes on along the minus strand of NZ_LKKO01000058.1, from coordinate 59,202 downwards.
CGGCGGCCGTTTCCACGGCCCGGGCCGGCGTCGCGGCCAGAAGCGCGATCCCGCACAGGAGGGAGAGACGGGACGCGCGCCCGGACAGGATCTGCAAAACGGAAGCCTCGCTGGCGGCTCGATACTGGTTCTACCTCTCCGTCGCTGGGTAGATCGGCGTTTTCATGGCGCAGGCCCACGCGACGATGAGAGGATAGCGGCTCGTGCCGGTCCCGTCCCCGGACGGTGAGCCGCAGGTCGGGTGTAGGTCAAAAGAGTTTTGGATGACGACCTTCGACCTGCAACCGACCGCGGGAGACGCGGTTATTAGATCGCAGGTCTTCGCGTCACCGGGGAGGGTTCTATGAGCATCTTTCAGATCAAGCAGGTGAAAAGCGGCGCCGTGGTCTGGACCGGTGCAGCGGACGACGAGCAGACGGCGCTCGACGCCATGGCCCGCGAGGCCGGCTATCGCGATTTCTCCGCCCTGCCGGACACGATCCGCGCCAACGGGCTCGAGGCGGCCAAGCTGGACCTGATTTCTTAAGTCAGCCGACGACGAGCCGCCCCATCCCGGCGTCCGTCCGCGCAGACGGGCGCCGTTTTCGTGCTCGGTCGGAGAGGCTCAAGGCGCAGGCTGAAGGTTCTTGAGAGCGTCGTTCAGCCAGCGCCACACCGTTCGATCGACGGCGATGGGAAAGTCCTTGCCCAGGACGCCCAGGAGTTCTTGGTATCGACCAAGGCGCCCGCCATTCCGCTCGTATTGCGTGAGATGCCAATCCCGGAATGCCGAATCCGGCATGCGTCCGAGGGCGCGGGCCGACTCGGCAAGCCAAGTGCGCGCGAGGGCCTGGGCTTCGGGACTCCCCGGCGACAGATGTCTCGCGGTCGCTTTGGCCGCATTCTCGTAGGCTATCCGCGAGGCCGTCCGGTAGGCGTCGGGATCCAGCGCGTCCGTCCAGAACGCCTTGGTCCCCTCCTGCACCTCGCGGACGAAGGTCGGATCTGCCAGAGGCCGCGAAAGCTCATCCCAGGCGGTGATCTGGTCCGGCGTGGGATCCTCTGGCAGTTCCGGCACGGTCATGGCGAGGAGTTGCCGCCGCCGGGGCGCATCAAGCGCCGTGCCCGCCGCGATGGCGTCGACGAATTGCTCCGCCAGAGCCTTCATCTGCTGATTGCTTAAGTTGCTCATGGTCCAAATCCTCCTCAGATCACCATCGGCAGGGTTTGGGATGCGAAGCGTGGCACGGAGGATCGTAGCCACTCGGTGCTTGGCCGCGATCTCGGCTTCAAGGATCTCCAGGCGCGTTCGCAGCACGTCGTGCAGCGACAGGCGACGTGCCAGCAGCCGCCCGATCATATCGAGCCCGACCCCCGCCTCGCGCAGTGCTTGGATGAGGTCGAGCTTGGCGACATCCGCGTCGGTGTAGACCCGGTAGTTCGACGCGGATCGCAGGGTTGGCGGTAGCAGGCCCCTGTCTGAGTAGAACCGGATCCGCCGCACCGGTTGCCCGGAGAGGCGCGCCAGATCACCGATCGTGTACGTCTTCGCTCCCATGGCGACTCGATTACGGGTTCCACCACATGGAGGGTCAAGCCTGGTGCGCGCGGCTCTGGATCGGAAGGCGCGGCGCCAGAACACTGTGACGGCCCTCTCCGTCATTGCGAGCGCAGTAAAGCAACCCAGCGACACGCCATGGTCTGGGATCGCCCGCCACCCTGGGTCGCTTCGCTGCGCTCGCGATGACGGGGTGGAGGAATCGTTTCAGCGACTCGGTTGAAACCGGCCGCGCCTCAAGCGCGTCCGATCTGCCGGACCAGCGCCTCGATCGTCGCCGCGCAATCCGGGATCGCGCTCGGCCGGGGCAGTGCGGCAATCACCGACGGATCGAGGGCGAGGCCGGCCTGGACCAGCCCGGGCCAGGCCCCGGCGCTGGGCCAGCCCGGATGGACCACCGCGGCGCCAAGCCTCTGCAGGGCCTCGGCCTTCTCGGTCTGCTCGCCATAGGTCCGCTCCTCCGGCAGGCACAGGAAGCGCTTACCCTGCCCGGCGGCCAGCGCCACGAGGCCATCGCCGCCGCCCCCGACCAGCAGGGCCGCCCGGGCGATCCGCGCCTCGACGTCGTCGACCCAGCCGTGCAGGTGCAGGTTTTCGGGGACTTCGCCGGAGCCGGATACGGGACCGAGGACGTGCCAGGACCGGTCTGGCACGGCGCGGGCCGCCGCGGCGAGGTCGGCGAGATCGCCTCCCGCGCCGCCGCGGCCGAACACCACGACGATGTCGTCGCCCGCCTCACCGGCCTTTCGGGCCGGCGCGCCGAGGAACCCGGCATAGTGCGTCTTGGCGCGGACCCAATCGGGCACGTTGGCGCCGTCGAGGGCTTCGGGGAAGGGCGCGAGCAGGCGGGTGGCGCTGCGGAAGGCTTCGCAATGGGGACGGTCCGTCCGGGTGCCGGCGAGGCGCTCGACCAGGGTCGGGACCGACAGGAGCCGCGCCAACAGGGCGATCTCCACCGAGACGTCGACCACGATGAGGGCCGGCTCCGTCCGGGCGACCCATTCGGCGATGCGCGTCATCCGGGCACGCACGCCGGGATGGTTCAGGGGCGCGTAGTGGAACGCCTCGGGCCGTTCCGCCTCGCCGTCCCGTCCGTCGAACGCCGATCCGCCGAGCGGCCGGTCGTCGGGGAGGTCGAGCACGTCCAGGCCAGATGTCGCAATCTTCGGGGTGTCGAGCGCCGCCAGGGTGCCGATCAGCGTGCACGGCCGGGGCAGGGCGGCGGCGACCGCACGGGCGCGCTGGAGATGGCCCGCGCCCTGGTGGTGGACGTACCAGCCGATCCCGCGGGTCACACCGCGTCCCGCAGAGACAGGGCGAGGGCGTCGAGGTCGGCGAGCGCCCGGTCGAGGGGGCATTCCCGGGCTGGTGCAGAACGCGATCCGAGGATGCGGTCGGCCCGCTCCACGAAGGCGATGTCGTTGGGGCAGGCCTCCAGGGCCGCGCATGCGTCGGCGTCGAGCCCGAGCCGGGCGCAGGCCTCGCCTCGGGCCGATCCGGTCGCGTGGAAGGCCCGGCGCAGGGCGGCGCGGCGCAGGATCAGCGCCTGCCAATGGGCCGCCTCGGGCAGGAGATAGGGTTCGCCGGCCAGCACCCGGGCGCGGCGCGCCATCTCGGTGGCCATGCCGCCCGAGACCCGACCCTGGTGGCGGGCCGAGACCATCACGCGCACATCCGGGCAATGGCGCAGGCGGGCGCCGCTCTCCCGGAGCAGGCCCACGAGGGCGTTGTCCTCCCCGCAGGGCAGGGGGGGCAACCCGCCCACCGCGCGGTAGAGCGCCACCGGGACGGCGAGGCTCGCGCCGGTATGGTCGCCGTGGCGCGGGGCGGGGTCGTGCGGTGGCGGGTCGAGGATGTCCTCCAGGCGGCGAACGCCGGCCCAGTACCGCTCGATCCGCGCGTGCAACGCGCCGAGGCGCGGGTCCCCGGCACCGTCATCGTCGATCACCAGGCGGCCGCCGACCACATCCGCGCCGTGCAGGGCCCGGAGATTCGCCGCGACCCAGTCGGCCGGAAGGCGCGCATCGGCATCGGTGGTGAGCAGGATCCCGCTCGGACCGGCCTCGGCGTCGAGCCAGTCGGCGCCGGCATCGAGCGCCATGCGGCGGGCGGTGCCGACATGGGCCGCAGCGCCGTCCAGCGCCGCCTCGATCACCCGCAGCGTCAGGCTCGCCAGCGCGCCCGATGCCTCCCGGGCGTGGACCGCCGCGACCGTGCCGTCGGTGCAGTTGTTGGCGATCACCACCACCCGCAGCGGCGCCTCGGCCGAGAAACCCTCCTGCCGGGCCAGGGTGGCGAGCAGGATCGGCAGCCGCTCCGCCTCGTTGCGCGCGGGGATGCAGACGACGCAGGGCCGAGCGATCGGGGCTGCGGTTGCGAGGGGCATAGCGGTTTTCCCAACCTTGTCGGCGCGAACTCTCGCAACGTAGCGCTCTCATCACTTCCGTGCGGGTGCCCGGGTTCACACACCGAAATCCGGATCGTCCCCCGCTGAAAGAGATGACGCTTCAAAGCCTACACGCGCTCTCCCTCCCCCGCAGAGGGGGGAGGGAGAGCCGCAGTGTTTCCCGTGTCTTCTGTGACCCCGATGTGTGGATCTGCAAGCCCCCAAGGGGGAGGGGAAAACGCGTCGTGTTTCCGGGACTTCTTTTACGCCCGTCCCCCGGCCACCCGCAGCGTCGGCCGCGCCCGCTCGGCACAGCGCGCGATCACGGCATCGTAGGTCTCGAGGTAGCGCTCGGTCATGGCGGCGGCGTCGTAGAGCGCCTCCGCCCGGTCGCGGCAGGCCCGGCGCGACAGGCCGGCCGCCTCGCGGATCGCCACCGATAGATCGTGCGAATCATCCGGCCGTGCGAGGCGACCGCACTGCGGGTCGAGGATGTCGGGCAGGGCGCCTCGGCGGAAGGCCGCCACCGGCGTGCCGCAGGCTAAAGCCTCGGCGACCACGAGGCCGAACGGCTCCTCCCAGCGGGGCGAGACGATCGCCACCCGGGCGCGGCCGAGATGGTGGGCGAGGTCCCGGTGCGAGAGGTGCCCGAGATGGGTCAGGTCCGGCCCGAGCCGCGGGGCGATCTCGGCCGCCCAGTAGACGGGATTGAGCTTCGGGCCCGCGAATTTCAGCGGCAAGCCGGCCGCGCGGGCGGCGTCGATGGCAAGGTGGAGCCCCTTTTCCGGCACGATCCGGCCGGACCAGAACACGAAGGGCGGCGCGTCGGGCGTCTCGGAATACGCGAAGGTCGAAAGATCGACGCCGTTATCGACGACCTGCGCGCCGGGCACGAGCGATTCCCATTCCTGGGCGAGCGACGGCGACACCGCCAGGAAGGCCATGTCGGGATCGGCCTGCACCACCCCGGAGACCAGGGCGTCGAAGGGCGGCGTGTGCAAAACCGTGACCCAGGGCAGGCCGAGCCGGGCGCTCTGCTGCAGCGGCAGCGCATGCAGCGCGTTGTTGTGCACCAGGTCGAAGCCCCCGGCCGCGACCATCTCCATCATCCGCCGGTAGGCGTCGTATTCGGCCTTGTCGATCGCGTCCTCGCGCTCCGGATCGGACAGGGCGTCCCCGGTCGGATCGCACAGCATCACCGGATCCAGCGCCGGGTCCGAGCCCCGGCTGGCGAACAGCGTCACGTCGTGCCCGTGCCGCTTCAACGCCACGGTGAGGAGATGGGTGTGCATCTCCAGACCGCCGGCATAGGGCTGGCCGATCGGGTACTTCAGATGTGCCAGGACAGCGATCTTCACGCGCGCACCGCATCCGGTTGTGTGGGGATCTTTGCCGGCCGCAGCGGAGCGAAAGGAAAATCGTCCGCAGCGAGCATGGCGGGTATCATGCCCATCGTTTCTTCACCAAGCGTTGCGTCATCGGCACCGGGAGCGACGACGGACGCAGCGCGTTCCCATGTCCATAAGGGCTGTGGTCTGAACCGATGATGATCGAGACGACAGGTCGACCATTCAGCCGCGCGCGCCATCCGGCCTGGGTGCGCCTGACCCATTGGACCGGCGCCGCCGCGACGCTCGCGCTCATGGTGAGCGGAACCGCGATCCTGCTGGCCCTGCCGAAGCTGTTCTGGGGGGAGACCGGGTCCAACAGCGCGCCGGCCTGGATCACGCTGCCCCTGCCGGTCGATCTCGAGCAGACCGGCTGGGCGCGCAACCTCCATTTCCTGGCCGCCTGGATCTTCGTCCTCAACGGCGCCGCCTATCTGGCCCTCGCCCTGTTGCGCGGGCATCTGCGGCGGCGCCTCCTGCCGGCGCCGGCCGAGATCAAACCCCGGGCGCTGGCCGGCGAAATCCGGGACCATCTGCGCCTGCGCTGCGCGGCGCCGCCGACCGGCCGCTACAACGCGCTTCAGAAGATCGCCTATCTCGGGGTCCTGCTGGTGCTGGCGCCGCTGATTCTGCTCACCGGCCTGACGATGTCGCCGGGCGTCACCGCGGCCTGGCCGGAACTGTTCACCCTGTTCGGCGGTCGGCAATCGGCCCGGACGATCCACTTCCTGTCGGCCTTCGCGATGGTCGCATTCCTCGCCATCCACATCTGGCAGGTGCTGGCCAACCGGCCGGTGACGCTGATGCGCGGCATGATTCTCGGGCGGGCCGGCAACGCGGAGGAGACCCGATGAGCGCGCTGACCCGGCGCCGCCTGGTCCTCGGAACCGCCGGGTTCGGCGCGGCCGGCCTCGTGGGCGGCTGCGATCCCGGTGCCCCGCAACTGCGCCCCAACCCCTACGGCCTGAGTGACTGGCTGACCTTCGCCGGGCAGCGCCTGCTGCTGGCGCGCCAGCCGCTCGCCCGGGAATTCGGGCCCGAGGCGATCTCGGCGGTGTTCCCGACCATCAACACCACCGACCCGGACGATCCGGCCTATCGCCGCTCGAAAGCGGCCGGCTTCTCGGATTGGCGCCTGCCGGTGACCGGCCTCGTCGCGCGGCCGGGGGCGTTCTCCCTGGCGGAGCTGAAGGCGATGCCGGCGCGCACGCAGATCACGCTCCATTCCTGCGAGCAGGGCTGGTCGGCGATCGGCCAATGGACCGGCGTGCCGCTCGCGCAGGTGCTCGCCGCCGCCGGGATGCGCCCGGAGGCGCGCTACGTGGTGATCCGCACCGTCGACGGCTGGTGGGACAGCTACGACCTGTTCGACGCCCTGCACCCGCAGACGATCCTGGCCTACGGCATGAACGGCGCCGACCTGCCGGTGGCTCACGGCGCTCCTGTTCGCCTGCGGGTGGAGCGCCAGCTCGGCTACAAGTCCTTGAAATACCTCAGCAGCATCGAGGCCGTGGACCGGGTCGACGGGATCGGCCACGGCCGCGGCAGCATGGTCGCGGGCCTCGGATTCAGCTGGTACGCTGGCATCTGAGCCGCCCGTCGCGCGGCGGGCAAGGGGGGGCTTGGCGGCGATGGATCTCACGATCGGGCTGAGCACGTCGGCGATCGCCGCGGCGGCGCTGGCGGTGATCACGCTGGCGGCCGGCGTGAAGATGATCCCGCAGGGTCACGTGTTCACGGTGGAGCGGTTCGGCCGCTACAACCGCGCGCTGGAGTCCGGCCTCGGCCTGATCATCCCGTTCGTCGAGCGCATCGGCCGCCGGGTGAACGTGATGGAGCAGGTCATCGACGTCCCGAGCCAGCAGGCCTTCACCCGCGACAATGCCGTCGTGACCATCGACGCGGTGGTCTTCTACCAGGTGCTCGATGCGGCCCGGGCCTCCTACGAGGTCGCGAACCTCGACCTGGCCATGACCACCCTGACCGTGACCAACATCCGCACCGTGGTCGGCTCGATGGATCTCGACCAACTCCTCGCCCACCGGGACGAGATCAACGAGCGCCTGCTGCGGATTCTGGACGCGGCGGCCTCGCCCTGGGGCGTCAAGATCAACCGCAACGAGATCAAGGACATCGTCCCGCCCGCCGACCTCGCCGGCGCCATGGCCCGCCAGATGAAGGCCGAGCGTGAGAAGCGCGCCTCGATCCTGGAGGCGGAGGGCCAGCGCGCCGCCGAGATCCTGCGGGCCGAGGCGCGCGAGCGCTCCGCCGAGGCCGAGGCGGCGGCGACCGGGATGGTCAGCCGGGCGATCGCCGAGGGCGACATCGCGACGGCAAAACCTGCCCGTCGGGGGACGGGTGCGGGTGGTCGGGCTCTCGGGGACGGTGCCGCGGGTGGAGGCGGCGGGAGGCGCCGGATAGGCCCGCCGCGGCATTCTGACTGCGATCACCCGATCCGTCGCGGCCGGACGGTTCCGCGGCCGGGGCGGCCTCGCGGCGCGGTGCGACCCTTTATCGTCCGTCGGGGCGAACGCCTTCTGGCGGCAGGGTAAACCGGCTCGGACGTCCGCGCGCAGTGCAACGCGGAGCGTCCTCTCACTCGACCGTGACCATCGTCCGACGCAACAATCACGACGGGCGCAGATTGGGCAGGCGGCCGCCACGTTTCTTGGCGTGCCTTTCATCCCTGTTCCGACGAGATATCAATGACGCCTCAATTCTGGCTGTGGCTGGGCTTTGCCGGCATGGCCGCCGGCGCCGCCGTGATCCTGTTCATGGCAAAGCGACGGACCCCGGCCGAAGAAGCGGACGGGATCATCCACGGCATCGTGCCGATCATCGCGGCCTGCTCCTACTTCGCCATGGCGACCGGGCAGGGGAGTCTGGTTCTTCCCGCCGGCCCTGATGCCGCGGAGGCCGCGCGGCAGTTCTACTTCGCGCGCTACATCGACTGGACCTTCACCACGCCCCTGCTGCTGCTCGGCCTCTCGCGGACCGCGATGCATTCCGGGATGCGCCGGCCGGCCGTGGTCTGGGGGCTGATCGGGTCCGACCTGATCATGATCGTGACGGCTCTGGCCTTCGGCCTGTCCAACGTCGCTGCGGTGAAGTGGACCTGGTTCGCCATTTCCTGCGGCGCGTTCGTCGCCGTGTTCTACGGAATCTTCGTGCAGCTGCGTGAGGAGAATGCCGGCGAGCGCGCCGATGTGCGGAAAGCCTTCCTGCGCAATGCCGTGTTCCTGACCGGCGTCTGGTGTGCCTACCCGGTGGTGCTGCTCATCGGCCAGGACGGCCTCGGCTTCCTGTCGCCGACGCTCGCCCTGGCGGTGATCGCGATCTTGGATCTCACCGCCAAGGTCGTCTACGGCATCATGGCCACGCTGGAGACGACCCGGGCCGTCGACCGCGACCTGATGGAAAGCCCGAAAGCCGCTCCGCTGCGCCGGGCGGCCTGACGCGGATGGCGGCTCCTTCGTCCATCCTCTCCCGCGGGGAGTCTGTCCGGACGAGCCGCCATCCCGTTCCTGTATCGGGGACGGCGCGGCTGCGGCTGGCCGGTGCGCTCGTCGCCGTCGGTCTCGTGGCCTCCGCAATCCTGCCGCGCGAGACCGCGTGGCTCGTCGCTCTGACGGTCGTGATCGTCCTCGGGGTTCCCCACGGCGCTCTGGACGGGGCCGTGGCCGCCCCTCTGCTGCGCCCCCGCTACGGACGCATGTGGTTCGCGGTCTTTGCCGTGCCGTATCTCGGGCTTTCGGCCCTGGTCCTCCTGGCTTGGCAGGTGGCGCCCCTCGCTACCCTGGCGGGCTTCCTGGCGCTGTCAGTGCTGCATTTCGGCGAGGAGGATGCCGGCCCGGGCCGGCGCTTTGAGGCCCTCGTCCGCGGCGGGCTCCCGATCGCCCTGCCGGCGCTGTTGCGGCCTGAGGAGACGGCCGGGCTTTTTGCGGTGGTCACGCGGGTGCCGATGCCGCAGCTTCCCGTGTGGTGGGCGGCTGCGGCCTGGGTCTGGGTCGCCGTTACAACACTCTGGTTGCTGACGGGGCCGCGGCGGACGTCCGTGCTCATCGAGATGGCGCTTCTCGCGCTCGCCTTCTGGTCTCTGCCGCCGCTGACCGCGTTCACCCTGTACTTCGTCGGCCTCCACGGCCCCCGGCATGTGCGCGCCTTGTTGGCGGATCCGACAAAGGCCCCCGGTGTCGATACGATCCGGCGCGCGGTCCATGCGGCGCTGCCGGTCTTCGGGCTGACGCTTCTCCTCGGCGCGGCGCTCTGGCCGCTCTACGCGCCCGGCGCCCCCGATGCGCCGGCGAACCTGCTGACCCTGACACTCCAGATGCTGTCGGCCCTCACCGTGCCGCACATTCTGCTCGATCGGATCGCGACCCGGTATCGCGCTCGGGGCCCGTAACGGCTGGTGGGCCCCTGGCGGCGTCAGTCGCCTCGCCCCATCGGACCACATGCTGCAGCGGCCGCGAGATCTCCCGCACCGGGTCGAAGGGACAGCGGATCGGCCAGAACAGGCCGGCGAGCTCGGTCTCGTGGGTGTCGGCGTCCCGGGGCCGGCCGGTCTGCGGTCTGGCCGAGCGTTGGGTCCGGGGTGAGGGAGACGATTCGGCGAGCGGCGTCAGGCCGCTCGCCATGTCGACGCAGCGGAGCGTGCGATGGGCCGTGACCGTATAAACGGTCACGGCGGTTTCCTGTCCGAATCCGTATCCTTGGGAGGCCCGGCCTTACGCGGCCCGCACCGTCTTCAGGAAGCTGCTCACCTCGGTCGAGAGATGCTCGGACTGGCGTGACAGCGCGGAGGCCGAGCTGAGGACATGGGCTGCCGCGGCGCCGGTTTGCTCGGAGGCCTGGGCGACGCCGACGATGTTGCCGGTCACCGCGCTCGTGCCCGTCGAGGCCTGGGCGACGTTCCGGACGATCTCCTGGGTCGCTGCACCCTGTTGTTCCACCGCCGCCGCGATGGATGTGGCGACGGTGTCGATCTCGCGGATGCGGGCGGTGATCGTGGCGATCGCATCGACCGCCTGTTCGGTGACGCCCTGCACCGCGCCGATCTGGCGGGCGATCTCATCGGTGGCCCGCGCCGTCTGGCTGGCCAGTTCCTTGACCTCGGTGGCGACCACGGCGAAGCCACGGCCGGCCTCGCCGGCACGTGCGGCCTCGATCGTGGCGTTGAGCGCCAGCAGGTTCGTCTGGCTCGCGATGTTGGCGATCAGGCCGACCATGTCGCCGATCTTGGCCGAGGTCTGGCTGAGAACCTGTACGAGCTGCGTGGTCTGGTCGGCGTCCAGGACCGCCGCCTTGGCGAGGTTTGTCGAGCCCGTGACCTGACGGCCGATCTCGCTGACGGACGAGCCGAGTTCCTCGGCCGCCGCCGCGACGGTCTGGACGTTGGTGGCGGCCTCTTCGGCGGCCGCTGCGACGTTCGTGGATTGCGCTGCGGTCTCGGTCGCGGTCTTGGTCATCGTCTGCGCCGTGGCCTGCAGCTCGATCGCCGCGTCTGAGACGAGGCCGACGATGCCACCCACGGCGGCTTCGAAGTTGTCGGCGAGCTCCATCATGGTGCGCTGGCGTGCCGCGGCGGCGGCGGCATCGGCGGCCTGGCGCAGCGCCGCCTCTTCGCCCGCCTTGCGGGCGACCATGGATTTGATGTTCTCGACGGCCCGGCCGAGGGCGCCGATCTCGTCCGTGCGCTGCGCTTCGCGGATCTCGGCGTCGATCTCGCCGCTCGCCATGCGTTGGAGAGCCGCCACCAGCCGGACGAGCGGCCGTTGGATGTTGAGCATCAGCAGGATCGCCGCCGCAAGCAGGCTCAGGAGCAGCGCCGCGCCCGCGACCAGGCCGATGCTTGTCGCCGCACTGACCTGTCCGAAGGCCGTCTGCAATGCAGCCTCGGTGAAGCGATTGGCGTTCGCCACCGAGGCATTGATCGTCTTCTCGCCACGCTCGCTCAGGTCGGCGATCTGCTTGCGGGCCGCCCCTGCTCGGGCACTGTCGACCTCCCGGCCATACAGGTCCGCGCGGCCGATCTGGACATAGTCGCGCAAGGCCGCGGCCAGGTCGCGCAGATGGCGCGCGCTCTCCTGAAGGACGTCCGGCTTCAATGCGATCGCGATCGGGCGTTCCAAGCCCCTGGAGGCCGCCGCCGCCTCGTCCAATGCCGCGGTCGCGACCTTCTCCGCCTCCGGTCCGGTCCGCGCCAGATCGATGGCCTTGTAGTCGACCTGGATCCGATTCAGGGCGAGCTGAGCCTGAGAGATGCCGAGGAGGATCGCCTGTTCGCGCGCCAGCGCTTCGGTCGCCATCCGGATCTGTGTGTTGCTACTCCACTGGTTATAGATCACACCGGCGGCGATCAGGCCAGTCAACGTTGTAGACAGCGTAAGTTTGCGACCGATGCTGAGACTGGGCATGATGTGTACTTGAACCTGCGATAGAAAGAGATCTTTCGTCGGCCCGTTCGAATTTCTTTGCTAAAAAAAAATGCCGATCTGGGCGACACTCTATCGGCAAACGTATGAATTTATGCTTTTGAGTCAAATCAAATTATTTTCTAAACACCGTTAGTGTCGCAATAATTCAAAATCCGATCGTCTGTTTCTTATACCGATGATTTATATTCGAACCTGCTGAGTGTTAAGTCTTGTTCATGATTGCGAGGACGTCGATCTATGCCGCCGTTTTCGGACGCGTTCGAAGTATTGAGCGCGCGATTGCATCGGGGGCCCGGTGCGATCGCGCGCTGTGGCCTTCGGCATCGTGTCCGGTGAACCCGTGCGCACGTCTGTGCGCAGGATTCTACCCGAACGCTCCGACCTCGTGCTGGATCATCCCCGAGATCTCCCGCACTTGGTCGAACAGGCGGCGGATCGGCTGGAACAGGTTGGCATGCTCGGCCTCGTAGGTGCCGACATCCCGGGGGCCGGCCGGTTCGCCGAAATTCAGGCCGAGCGTCGGATCCGGGGTGACGGGAAAAATCTCGTCGAGGAGCGTCAGGCACCCGTCGATGTCGAGACGCAGGAACCGCTCCAGCAGCTGCTCGCGGGAAATGCCGGCTTGCGGCCGGAATCCCGGGATGTGCACGGCCAGGAACCAGATCCGGTGGATCAGCGCCAGGCGCAGCGCATGCAGCAGGGTCAGGGGGGCCGACATGCCGGGCAGGTCCGGGGCGGCGGTGGTGAGCGCCAGCCAGTCTCGGGTCAGCCGGCCGAACAGGCCGCGCAGCGACGCCGCGAGGTCGAGCCGCTCCAGGGCGCCGGCGATCACGACCAGCTCCTCCCGGCGGAAATCTTTCCGGGTGCGCCGGGCCCGCTCCAGCCAGACGGCCGGGTCGAGGGTGTCGATATAGGCGCGCAGCACGTCGAGATCGCCCACCGCTGCCGCATGCTGGACCAGCCGGAACGCCCGCGAGAAGCGGACCGAATCCCGGCGCATGTCGCGGAACAGGTCGGGGCCGCGCTGGGCGGCCCGGCCGATCCCGTGGAGGGAATTCGCCAGGAAGCCGAGCTGATGCAGGATCGCGTTGTTCGGGATCGCCCGCATCTGGGTCGGATGGGTGATCCGCGCCGGCCCGCCCGTGTCGGTCTGGCGGGCCACCGGGCGGGAGCCGGTGCGGTCGATCAGGCTCGGGCCGAAGGTGCCGAGCAGGGCGGCGTAGCCGGCATCGTCAACCAGCGCCTCCATGTCCTGCCGGGCGGCGGTGAAGAATTCCAGGGCGAAATCCGGCTCCGAATAGATCGGGTCGTCCTTGGAATCGGTGCGCGCCGCATCGTCGTTCAGGGCATAATCCGAAAAGCTGTCCTCCTCGGCGATGTCGAGGGCGTAGACGTGCTCGGCGATGCGGGCGACGCTGGCCTGGGCCAGCGCCTCGGTGCCGTAGAGCAGGTAGCCGTCGGTGCCCTGGAAGCTCGATTCGAGCCGCACCTTCAGGCCGGCCTTGCGGGCGCGGTCGCGGGCATCCTCGGGGGCCAGGTAGGCGAGGCGGTCGCGCAGAGAGGTCGGGTGGGCGCCCCGGCCGATCGATTCGCCGTGGGTGTCGAAGATCGCGAGCTCGACATCGGCCAAGCCGTTCTGGACCAGCATCTCGGTGATGCGCAGGCGCAGCCGCTCGATCCAGAAGGTGGCGGCGAGCTGGCCGACATAGCGGCCGGAATCCGAGTAGCCGAATTGCACGGTCAGCCGGCCGATGCGCTTCAGGTACTGGCGCCAGTGCGGGTTACGCAGGGCGTCGTCGAGCACCCGGATGCCCTGTTCCAGGGCGCTCGCGGTTTCGAACAGGGGCGTGATCTCGAGCTTGTCCGCGATGCCGTAATGGCGCGCGAGCCACAGGGCGGCCAGCAGGGTGTAGCCGGTCTCGGTCTCGGCGATCAGGAAGCGCACCGGGTGGGTGCCGTCCACGTGCTTGAGGATCTGGGCGATGGTCATCATCAGCCGGGCGGCCGAGGCCCGCTCGGCGGCCAGCGCGCCGAAATCCACCGCCACCGGGCGGACGTCGTTGAGCAGGCTGTGGATGGTGGCGAGGTGCGAGCGGCGCTGGGCCGAATCCGTCGGCTCGCCCTCCAGGTCGATGACCCGGCGCACGGCGTTGTGGATCTGGCTGGCGTTCAGCCGGAAATGCGGCAGGGCGTTCGACAGGCCGTGGGTGGCGACACCGGAGCACAGGATCGCGATCGCCCGCCTGTCGGATTCGTCGGCGGCTTCCAGGGCGGCGGTGAGCCCGGCCACCAGGGCGCCCGCATCGGTCTGGGCGCGCTCCCGCTCGATGATCAGCGCCAGGGCGAAGCGGTGGACCGATTCGAGCGACGGCTTGTCGCCGAGCCGGGGCGCCACCGCGAGCTGGCGGTTGACCGCGGCGAGCGCCCCCTCGGCCAGCGCGCGGACCTCCCGGCAGGCGGGGCTCTCGGGCAGGTCGCGCATCACCCGGTCGAACTGCATGCGCTTGGAGATCAGCCGGTAGCGCAGGGTGTCCCACCAGCCGATATCGGTGCGCCCGTCCGTGTCGCAGCCGACCCAGCTCGCGATGGCGAAGGGGCGGGGCGTCAACTCGGTCCAGCTGTCCGGCCAGCGGGCCCGGGCGGCGTCGAGCAGGGCGCCGTTGAACGCGTCCAGCGCGAGCCGGCCGTTATTGGCCGCCGCGCAGGCCTGCTCGAACTCGACAGCCAGGGTGATCGGCGCGTCCGGCCGGGTCGAATGTGCGGCGGCCCGGGCGATCAGCTCGGCGCGGGCGGCGACATCGGCCAGGCTCGCGGCCTGGGCGAGCAGCGTTGCCACGGCCTTGGGCATGCCGAAGGTTGGGTGCGCGGTGAAGACCACCGCGAAGGCGGTGCGGTGGATGAAGGCCGCGAAGGCCGAGACGCCGTCGGGTCCGTCCTTGGCCGCGGCCACGAGGCAGGCCGGGATGGCGGATTGCGGGTCGGCCGGTGCGGCCTCCAGCCCGACATAGCTGCGCAGCCGCTCCGCCCGGGCCGCGAGCGCGGCGGCGCGCAGCCGCGCGAACAGGATGTCGAGATCGCCCGCGGAAATCTCGTTGCGGTCGAACCGGCGGGTGATCGCCAGGGTCACGGCCAGGACCGGATTGCGGAACGGGTCCTCCCGGGCCTGCTCCCGGGCACTCTCGATCAGGCCGAGGAGATGGCTCTCCAGTTCCTCGGGCTCGCGGCTCGGCTCGTGTTGCATGAATCCGTCCCGGCTCCGGTCTGCTGGCCTCTACTGTTATAGGCAAGGCATGTTCCACGCGTGACGGGGTGACGCCGCCGCCGCGGGCGGCTAGAGTTTGCCGCCTCATGGAGCGCCTGCTGATCATCCTGGCCGTCCTGATCTGTGTCGTGGCCGGGGTCGCGGTCATCGCCATGGCCGCCCGCGGCCGGCGCGAGCCGCTGCGCATGGGCTCCGAACTCGACGTCGAGGACGAGCACCTTCTGATCGGCACCCTCGGCCCACAGCGGAGCCCGATCGACCGGCAGGCCGATGTGCTGGATCCGCGCCTGCTGGATGTGGAGTCGTTCGACCTGAATGCGATCCCAGCCCCCGCGCGGACGGTGCGGATCGCGCCGCCGCATCTGGAAGCGCCGGATTCCGGGCGATGAGGGCTGTGATCCTCGGCACGGCGCGCCTGATGCTCGCCCTCCTGGCCGCCCCGGCGGCGCTCGCGGCACCGGCTTCTCAACCGCCGGCTCAGGTTCCACCGGCTCCGGTCGCTCCGGCGCTAGCCGAGCCCGCTCCGGCGCCCGATCCCACCCCGGCCGCCGCTCCGCCGGCCGAGCAGCCCTGCGGGACCCGGGCGGCGCGCTACGAGGGCGGCAAGGGCTTCACCATGGTGGTCACCCGGGCCGGGCAGGTGAAGACGACGAATCCGCTCCGGCCGCTGACCCCGGAGGTGAACGAAGTTCTCCAGGTCGTGATCGCCGGCAAGGTCGCGACCGCGTACGGGCCCGATTTCACCAGCCTGCGGCGCGGCACGGCCCCGGCCACCATCGAGGCGATGCTGGGCGGGCCGATCCGTTGGGAGCCGTCCCTGCCGACGCTGGCGGACCCGATCGCCATCGTCACCGAGGAAGGCTCGACCCTGGCCCAGCTCACGTTCCGCGCCTGCCAGGATGCCCCGGCGGTCAAGGCGGCGCCGAAGCCCCAGGCCAAGAAGAAGGCTCCGGTCAAGCGCGCGGCCCCGAAGGCGGCCGAGAAGGCGCCCCCGGGCTTCTCCATGCCCCAGGGCGCGATCGCCGAGTAAGCCGCTACTTCTGCTTCGCGATGACCTTGTCCTTGATCCCGTCATAGACGCTCTGCGGGATGATCTTCTTGGACACGAGGTCATCCTTGCCGCGATAGGGGCGGCCCTTGATGATTGCGGCCGAGCGGGCGGCGCCGATGCCCGGCAGGGCGTCGAGCTCGGCGGCGCTGGCGCTGTTGAGGTCGATCAGGGCGCCCTTGGCGGCGTTGGGCGACCCGGCGACGGGGGCGCTCGGCGCCATCGGCTTGGCGGGGGCGGCCGGCGTTGCGGGGCTCGCGGTCTGCGGCGCCTGCGCCAGGGCGGGCACCGCCATCAGGCTCGAGAGCAGGGCGAGGAGGGCGAAGGTCTTTTTGGAGGAAGCCATGGCGGTTCTCCCGAGGGGGCGGCCCGCTCTGCGGTGCCGTCGGAGAGATCTGGGCTCCGCGACTTGAACCCGGGCTTAACGGTTGTGGTGCGGCGCCTCTAGCCAGCGGCGGGCGCCGACGCTATAAGCGCGCCCTCATCCGTATCCCGCGGTGTGCGAGGCGATCCTCGATCGAGGAGCCGCCCGCGCGCCGCTTTGCCCGCGGCGTCACGAAGGATTTCTGTCATGGCCGTTCCGAAGCGAAAGACCTCCCCCTCCCGCCGCGGCATGCGCCGCTCGGCCGACGCCCTCAAGGCGCCGACCTATGTCGAGGACAAGGACTCGGGCGAGCTGCGCCGTCCCCACCACATCGACCTGAAGACCGGCATGTATCGCGGCCGTCAGGTTCTGAAGGTCAAGTCGGCCGAGGCGTAAGCTTCGGACTCGGTTCGACCCTTCGTCGTTCCGACCTTCGCCCTCATCCTGAAGTATGAGCGAAGCGAGCCTCGAAGGAGCCCTCCAGAAGTCTCCGTGATTCCTGAAGGGCTCCTTCGAGGCTGCTGCGCAGCATCTCAGGATGAGGGGCGTGATTTAGATGTGCCGTCAGGCTTGCATCCCGCACACCGTCATTGCGAGCGCAGCGCAGCAACCTAGGGCCGGCGCGCGATCTCCGCGCGTGACGGTTCACTGGGTTGCTTCGCTGCGCTCGCAATCACGGCGCGAATAATCAAAGACACATCATGCGAGCCGGCGCGCGGTCTCCGCGTAGCGCGCGGCGGCGGCCCGGGTTCGCTCCAGCCGCGACGGCCTGAGGGTCGGGTCGCTGGCGATCAGCAATTGCGCGACGAAGCCCGCTGAGGCGCGGCCCCCCTCGAATCGATCCGTCGCCACGATCGACGCGTGCGCCTCACGCCGACCCCCATCCAGCACCACCAAAGCCCGGACCGGCGGGATCTCTTCGACCGACCCGACCGGGCCGGCAGCAGCGCCCGCCTGTCGCGCGGTCCTGCTCCAGCTTGCACCGGTCCGGCCGACTGTCCCGATCCGCGCCATTGCGACACCCTCCGCACGTTTCCGTGCCCGTGTTGCAAACGTGGGACCGCCGTTAAGGGTTCGTCAACTTATCGAAAACGCGTAGAGACGCCCGCCGTGATTGGTTTTGGCACAGCCAATGTCACTTTTTAGCGAGCGCCTCGAGCCGCTGCTGCATCTCCAGCATCTGCCGCTTGAGATCGTCGAGCTCGCCGCCGGCATAGGAAGCCGGCGCGGCCGGCGGGGCAGAGGGCTGCGTGCCCGCGGCGGGCGGCGTGAAGCCCGTGAACATCTTCATGGCGTCGCCGAAGAAGGTCATGTTGGTCCGCACCGATTGCTCGATCGCATTCTGGAACGCGGCCGGGCCGAAGCTGTGGGCGAATTTCTCGCGCAGGCCGTCCTGGTCCTTGGCGAAATTCGCCATCGAGAATTCCAGGAAGCTCGGCACCATGGTGCGCATGCTGTCGCCGTAGAAGCGGATCAGCTGGCGCAGGAACGCGACCGGCAGCAGGTTCTCGGCGCCCGCCTTGTTTTCCTGCTCGAAGATGATCTGCGTCAGCACCGAGCGGGTGATGTCGTCCCCCGCGCGCGCATCGTAGACGACGAAATCCTCGCCGTTCTGGACCATCGTGGCGAGGTCCTCCAGCGTCACGTAGGTCGACGTGCCCGTGTGATACAGGCGCCGATTGGCGTATTTCTTGATGACGGTCTGGGTGGCCTTGACGGTATCCGCCATCGGGAACGGCCTTTCTGGACTCTCGGGATTCTGGGGCGTTGCAGGCACGCGCGGCGCGGCCCGGCGGTGGTCGTCTTCGCGCCCGCAGCACGAACCTTAAAGCCTTCCACAGGCGCAGAAAACAGCAAACTGCACGTCTTCAACGCAGAATAATGCCGGGTGTCGACCCGTGCATGGGTCATTTCAGTCTCGCAGTCGCGTCATCGTGGGATTTTCACCGTCGAAGGTCGATCCTTGACTTCGCCGACCCCAGGCCCTTCATCCCATCACCGGCTTTAAGAGCGCGCCCGGACCGAGGAGGCGCGCCGGCTCGTGAGAGGAGAACGTTCACATGGCAGGCAGCGAAGAGATCGTCATCGTCGGGGCCGCACGCACGGCGGTCGGGTCGTTCGGCGGCGCCTTCGGGGCGGTGCCGGCCCACGACCTCGGCGCCACCGCGATCAAGGCCGCCCTTGAGCGCGCCAACGTGTCCCCCGATGACGTGGACGAGGTGATCTTCGGCCAGGTGCTCACCGCCGGCGCCGGCCAGAACCCCGCCCGCCAGGCCGCGATCAAGGCCGGCATCCCCGAGAAGGCCACCGCCTGGGGCCTCAACCAGGTCTGCGGCTCGGGCCTGCGCACGGTGGCCATCGGCATGCAGCAGATCGCCAATGGCGACGCCAAGGTGATCGTGGCCGGCGGCCAGGAATCGATGTCCCTTTCGCCCCACGCCCAGTACCTGCGCGGCGGCCAGAAGATGGGCGACATCAAGCTCGTCGACACGATGATCAAGGACGGGCTTTGGGACGCCTTCAACGGCTACCACATGGGCCAGACCGCCGAGAACGTGGCCCAGGCCTTCCAGCTCACCCGCGAGCAGCAGGACCAGTTCGCCACCCGCTCGCAGAACAAGGCCGAGGCCGCCCGCAAGGAAGGCCGGTTCAAGGACGAGATCGTGCCCGTCACGATCCCCGGCAAGAAGGGCGACACGGTCGTCGACACGGACGAGTACATCCGCGACGGCGCCACCATGGAGGCGATGGCCAAGCTGAAGCCGGCCTTCTCCAAGGAGGGCACGGTCACCGCCGCCAACGCGTCCGGCCTCAACGACGGCGCCGCGGCCCTCGTGCTGATGTCGGCCTCCGAGGCGGAGCGGCGCGGGCTCACGCCGCTGGCCAAGATCAAGTCCTGGGCGACGGCGGGCGTCGACCCGAAGGTGATGGGCACCGGACCGATCCCGGCCTCCCGCAAGGCCCTGGAGAAGGCCGGCTGGAAGCCCTCCGACCTCGACCTGATCGAGGCCAACGAGGCCTTCGCGGCTCAGGCGCTGGCGGTGAACAAGGATATGGGCTGGGATGACGCGAAGGTGAACGTCAACGGCGGCGCCATCGCCATCGGCCACCCGATCGGCGCCTCCGGCGCCCGTGTCCTCGTCACCCTGCTGCACGAAATGAAGCGGCGCGATGCCAAGAAGGGCCTCGCCACGCTGTGCATCGGCGGCGGCATGGGCGTCGCGATGTGCGTCGAGCGGCCGTGATCGTTTTGTAACGCCAGGTTCTCCACCAATATAGACTTGAGACGTAACTCAGAAAAAATCGCGTGCGGACGCCATCCGCACGCGGCATCAGGTGATGCGAAACAGGAGGAAACAACAATGGCTCAAGGACGCGTCGCACTCGTCACGGGCGGCACGCGCGGCATCGGCGCCGCGATCTCGAAGGGCTTGCAGGCCAAGGGCTACCGGGTCGCGGCCAATTACGCCGGCAACGATGAGGCGGCCCAGGCCTTCAAGAGCGAGACCGGGATCCCGGTCTTCAAGTTCGACGTCGGCGATTACGAGAGCTGCCAGGCCGGCATCGCGGCGGTCGAGGCCGAGCTCGGCCCGGTCGAGGTGCTGGTCAACAATGCCGGCATCACCCGCGACGGCGCCTTCCACAAGATGGATTTCGCCAAGTGGCAGGCGGTCATCAAGACCAACCTGGACTCGGTGTTCACCTGCACCCGGCCGGTGATCGAGGGCATGCGCAGCCGCGGCTTCGGCCGGATCATCATCATCTCGTCGATCAACGGCCAGAAGGGCCAGGCCGGCCAGACCAATTACTCGGCCGCCAAGGCCGGCGTGATCGGCTTCGCCAAGGCGCTGGCCCAGGAGAGCGCCTCCAAGGGCATCACGGTCAACGTGATCGCACCGGGCTACATCGCCACCGACATGGTGATGGCGGTCCCGGAGGACATCCGGAACAAGATCATCGCCACGATCCCGACCGGCCGCCTCGGCAAGTCGGAAGAGATCGCCCACGCGGTGGAATACCTGGCGAGCGACGAGGCGGGCTTCATCAACGGCTCGACGCTCACCGTGAACGGCGGCCAGCACTTCGTCTGATTTATTAAGGGTGTGATACGGCCCGGCTCCCCGCGGGGCGCCCGGCTCACCTCCAACGCCGCGCCGCCCTGCCGGGCCGTGCGGCGTTTTTTGTGACCGGCGCCGGACGCCGCTTCGATCGGGGGCGGGGAGCCTGTTGGACTGGTCTTGACCCAATCCTCCACCTCAGGATGCGGCTGAGGATTGGATGAGACCGGGATTGGTATTTTTGACCGAGGCCGTCGTTCCCCAAGCCGTCATTGCGCGCGCAGCGAAGAAACCCAGGGCAGCGCGCGATCCCAGACCGCTCCCCAAGGCTCGTCAAATCGCTGCACGCCATCCGGCCAATCCAAGGTTTCGGACGGCGAAGACTTCGCAGGCCGGGTAATCCTGACGAATCCTTTTCTCCTCCGCAGATTCATCGAGTCCGCGTGTGGATCTGTGCATTGCGGGTGCGGGTGCGCGAAATCGCACACGTGTTCCGACACACGAACAATTTGAGCGGACCGGGTTAGCTCTCGTTTCAGCCGGACGTGGTTGTTCGCGCCAGCAAAAACGAAGGCCCCGACACGATGAACACCGCATTCACCACGCGCCGGACCGGTGAAACTCTTTCCGCTAACCGGACCGTCAAGGCGCGTGGCGTCTCGATGCTCGCCAAGATCGGTCTCGCTGCAGCTTGCACGCTGGGGCTTGCCGCCTGCGTCACCCCGCAGGAGCGGCACGCGATGGATAACGGCCAGTGCTACGAATTCGGGTTCGAGCCCGGCACCGATGCCTTTGCCCAGTGCATGATGGACCTCCACCAGCAGCGCGCGCTGACCCAGGCCAACCGGGATCTTTACTGGCAGTCCCACTTCGCCGAGCAGACCCGCCGCCGCGAGGCCCAGCAGGATCTCTACAAGCAGGTGAGCCTGCAGCGCAGCGGCGACCCGCGTTTTCCCGTCTGCGGCGCCTCGTCCGAAGGCGGCCTGGACCGCCGGACCATGACCTGGTTCGGCCCGAACTGCCGCGCCCGCTGATCCGGCTCGCGAGGAATCCCCGATGTCCGATGTCATCACCCGCGGCCCGAAGAATCCGGGCCGGCTCATCTTCGTCACCACCGCCCTGGTCGGCATCGCGACCGGATTCGCAACCGGCGATTTCGGGTTGTTTGCCAAAGCTGTTGTCGGCTGCGGGCTGCTGCTCAGCCTCAGCTACGTGCTGATCCGGCGGTGGCTTGGTTGGACGCCGCTGACGTTCGACGACCTGTCCGCCGTCGTGCAGCTGCTGTCGCCGCTCTGACCCGGTTCTCTTCGCGGGCCATGCGAAGGGAGCCCCGAAAGACCGGCCCAATTCTTCGACGGTTGGCCGGTCACGCTCCCCATTGTCTTCGCCGAAATCACGCCCCCGAGGCCGCCATGACGCTCGCCCTGATCCTCGCCGCTATCCTCCTGGTCAACTTTCTGATGGCCGGCCTGTTCTCCCTGGTCGCCCTCTGGGCCGACTGAGCTACGGTGCGCCGACGCAATTGGCGTAGAAGGTGGTGGTCGCCGGCCAGTCCGAGAATACGCCGAGCACGCCGACCTGCCCGTGCAGCACATCCAGCAACCGCAGGATGTCGCCATCGCCGGTCACCACCGGTTTGATCGACTGGTAGTAGTATCCGCCGCCCTCTTTCAGCGGTCCCGACCGCTCCAGCGACCAGGCGATCAGGTCGAGCCCGGCCTTCTTCGCCTCCCGGGCATAGGTCGAGGGCTCGATAGTGCCCTCGGGGCCCGGCCGGACCAGCATCCACAGCGGCGGCGCCAGGATCTTCACGCCCTTGGCGGCGAGCTCCGCCATGCCGGGCTTCCAAATCTCGGGCTTCTCCGGGTCGAAGCCCTTGGTGGTCTCGTCCCGGTCGTCGAGATAGATCGCTTGGCGACCGAATTCCGGGTCCTTCTCCAGCCAGTAGAGGATATCCCGCAGCTGGAAGCTCTGCGGATAGACGTCGGAGGCCGGAATACCGGCCTGCTTGTACTCGTCGATGAGCTGCTGGGCGTATTGATCCTGGGTGTAGGTACCCTCGAACGGCATCGGGACCTGGGGCGCCTTCAGTTCGGGGGTGAACTTGCGGCCCATTCCCTTGACCAGGGCGATGTACTCCTTGTGGGACATCAGCGTGCCGGTGGAGGCGTAGAGGTCGGTGCGCCAGTGCGGCGTCGCGTTCATGTAGGCGGCGACATTGGTGGCATCCGGGTCGGCCGCATCCATCTTGCCGTTGAGCGACTTGAATTCCGCCAACGTCAGGTCGCTGGTACAACACTTGGCCGAGGCCTTGCGGCCGGTGGCCGGGTCGGCGGGCTCGAACCCTGTCGTGCATTTCGCCGCGAGGTTCGGCCGGGCCAGGATGTCGGTCGTCGTATGCAGGTCACACTGGCTGTGCCGGCAGACCAATTGGCGATCCTTCGTGAAGGCCACGTCGCACTCGATGATCCCGGCGCCCATCCGATAAGCGGCGAGCAGCCCCTCCCGGGTATGCTCCGGGAACATCAGCGGCGCCCCCCGGTGTGAGATCGAGAACGTTCTCGGCGTGTAGGGCCGGTCGATCCCGCAGGCGGCCAGGTGCTCCTTCAGCGGCCCGGGCTTCAATTGGTCGACCAGGTAGAAGGGCCGCGGACCGAGCTGCACGCCCTCTCCGGCCAACGCCGCCCCTCCCGCAAGCAGCAGCCCAAGGACGGCCAGGATCGCGCGCATCGACAGATCTCCCGATTTGAGCCGCCGGTAGGGCGCGGCGATGACAGGGTCGTGACCCCTCTCGCCGACTCGACCGCCGGCATGATAGCGGCGATCCATGAGCCGGACAGTTACATCTTCCAGCCGAGCCACCACCCGCTCGGCAGCCACCCTGGCGGGGTTCGCCGCGATCCTGCTGTGGTCGCTGCTGGCCTTGTTCACCGCGGCCTCCGGGACGGTGCCACCGTTCCAGCTCGCCGCGATGACGTTCCTGGTCGGCGGCCTGTGCGGCTGCCTCACCTGGATAGCTCGGCCGGCCCGGGCTCGGGCCCTGCTCCAGCCCTGGCCGGTCTGGCTGCTCGGCGTCGGCGGGCTGTTCGGCTATCACGCCCTCTATTTCAGCGCCCTGCGGTTGGCCCCACCGGCCGAGGCGGGGCTGATCAACTATCTCTGGCCGCTGCTGATCGTCCTGTTCTCCTCCCGGCTGCCGGGCTCGGGCGGGCTGCGCGCGGGCCACGTCGCGGGTGCGGCGCTGGGGTTGGCCGGCGTGGCCGCCTTGTTCGCCGGCAGGGGCAACCTCGATTTTGCCGCCGGCGCGCTGCCCGGCTACGCCGCCTCCCTGGCGGCGGCCTTCGTGTGGGCCGGCTACTCGGTGTTGTCGGCTCGGGTCGGTCAGGTGCCGACCGATGCGGTCGCCGGGTTCTGCCTCATCACGGCGGCCCTGAATCTGGCCTGTCACCTGGCCTTCGAGACGACGGTCTGGCCCGCGGATGCCACGCAATGGGGCGCCGTTCTACTCCTCGGGATCGGGCCGGTGGGCGCCGCGTTCTATCTCTGGGATATCGGCTGCAAGCGTGGCGACGTCCGCCTGCTCGGGGTCGCCGCCTATGCGGCGCCGGTTTTGTCGACGCTGATCCTGGTGGCGAGCGGCTATGCCAGCGCGAGCCCGGCGCTCGCGCTGGCCTGCCTGCTCATCGTAGCCGGCGCGCTGACGGCCGTGTGGGCCTCCCGGGCGGAGCCGAAGCCGGTCTGATACGGCTTCCAAACCAAGGCTTTGGTCAGCGGCGCCCCTGCGGCGGCAGAGCCGACCCCGGCTCGTCTCAGGGTGTCGAAGGCGGGACCGTGTGCGGTCTCAGCTGCGTCAATCGAACGGACGTTCTGGCTCGCCCAGTTCGCGCCGTAGGAGAGGGGCTGGACCGGGACGCGTCAGGCGATGGGCGACTCAAGCCGCGATCAGCCGCGTGCCATCGTGCCCCGCGATCGAGACCGCGTGAAACGTCCCTGCCGCGACCTCTCCGGTCAGCCGCACGGGCGTGAAATCCGCGCTCCGGCCGGTGCCGCCGCGCTCGGCCAG
The DNA here is from genome assembly GCF_001455965.1 of Methylobacterium sp. GXS13. Lineage (GTDB taxonomy): Bacteria > Pseudomonadota > Alphaproteobacteria > Rhizobiales > Beijerinckiaceae > Methylobacterium. The sequence goes on along the minus strand of NZ_LKKO01000058.1, from coordinate 34,659 downwards.
AACCGTCAGCCTGCGCCCGACCTGAGCGTCGAGATGCCGGCGCAACGCGTCCGCGCCGGCTTCGCGCAGGCGGGCGGCGCGGTCGCGGATCGCATCGGCCGCCACAGGGGGTATGCGGGCGGCCGGCGTCCCGGGGCGGGGGGAATAGGGGAAGACGTGCAGATGCGTCAGCCCGCACTCGGCCACGAGGTCGAGGGAGCGGGTGAACTGCGCCTCGGTCTCCGTGGGGAAGCCCGCGATGAGGTCCGCGCCGAACACCACCTCGGGGCGCAAGGCGCGTACCGTCTCGCAGAAGCGGATCGCATCGGCGCGGCTGTGCCGGCGCTTCATCCGCTTCAGGATCAGGTCGTCGCCGGCCTGGAGGGACAGGTGCAGGTGCGGCATCAGCCGCTCCTCCTCGGCGAGCGCCGCGAGCAGCGCGTCGTCCGCCTCCACCGAGTCGATCGAGGAGACGCGCAGGCGCGCCAGCTCCGGCACGCCCCGGAGGATCGCCCGCACCAGGCCCCCGAGGGCGAGTGGCGGTCCGGGCAGATCGCGGCCATAGGCCGTGAGGTCGACACCGGTGAGGACGACCTCGCGGCCGCCATGGGCCACGATGGTCTCGACCTGCGCGATGACGTCGGCCACCGGCATTGAGCGCGAGGTGCCGCGGCCAAACGGGATGATGCAGAAGGTGCAGCGATGGTCGCAGCCGTTCTGCACCGGCACGAAGGCCCGCGTATGGCCGGTGACGGCGTCGATCCGCGTCGGCGCGATGGTTCGGGCCGTCATCACGGCGCCCGGGCCGGTGCCGGAGGGCGACCAGCCCGTGGAACTGAGCTTCTCGGCATTGCCGACGAGGCGCGTCACCTCGGGCATGGCCGCGTAGGCTTCGGTCTCGACCTCAGCGCCACAGCCGGTAACGACGATCTCGGTTCCGGGCCGTTCCCGGGCGATCCGGCGGATCGCCTTGCGGGCCTGCCGGCCGGCTTCCTGAGTCACCGCGCAGGTGTTCACCACCACCCGGTCGCGCCCGTCCGCCGCCGCGTGGACCCGCAGGGCTTCCGATTCAACCGTGTTGAGCCGGCACCCGAAGGTGAGGGTCTCGACGCCCATCAGGCGACGCCGGCAAACAGCTCCGGCGCCAGGGTGCCCTCGGCGACGAGCGCGACCGGGCCGGTCATCAGGACGTGGTCGTCGGCGCGCCATTCCACGAACAACTCGCCCCCGGGGAGGCGGACATTGGCCTGCCGGCCGATCATCCGCAGGCGCGAGGCCGCCACGACGGTGGCGCAGGCAGCCGTGCCACAGGCGAGCGTCAGCCCGGCGCCGCGCTCCCAGACCCGCAACGTGATCGCCTCGCGTTCGGTCACCTGGGCGATGGAGATGTTAGCCCGCTCGGGGAAGAGCGGGTGGTTCTCCAGCATCGGCCCGATCCGGGCAAGGTCGAAGGAGGCGGGATCCCGGTCCACGAAGAACACCGCGTGTGGGTTGCCCATGTTCACGACGGCTGGCGAGTGCAGGATCGGATCGTCGATCGGGCCGATCTGCAGTTCGATCCGCCGCGTGTCGGGAAAGGGCTCGGACAGGGGGATCTCGTCCCAGGCGAGCTTTGGACGGCCCATATCCACCGTGAAGGCGCGCTCCGAGATCCGGCGCACGCCAACCCGCCCGGTTGCGGTTTCCAGGACCAGCCTTCCGCCCTCGGCGGGGCGGGCCATGGCGGGGTCGTCGAGCATCGCGTAGGCGACGCAGCGGGTGCCGTTGCCGCAAGCGCCGGATTCCGAGCCGTCGGTGTTGTAGATCCGCATGAACGCGTCGGTGCCCGCGCTCACGGGATCGTGCAGCACCATCAGCTGGTCGAAGCGCGAGCCGGGATCCTGCGCGATCGCCCGGGCCTCCTCGGGCCGGACCTTGGCGGTCGAGCCCCGCAGGTCCAGCACCACGATCGCGTTGCCGGCGCCGTGCATCTTCAGGAAGCGTCTATGGGCGAGTGCGCTCATGCGGCCAGAAGCTTTGAGGGGATCGAGCGGCTATATGGCAAACCCGCTCGCCCGACGCGAGGGGGGCCGTCAGCGTGGCAGATGCGCCGCACCCGCGGCTCTCGTGGTGCGCGCCCTCGCAGGCCGACGGGATCGCCATTAGGTTAGCCGGCGGGAGCCCACGCGACGATCCGCCGGGACCCGACCGGAGCGCCACCCGTGATCCGCCTTCGTGCCCTCGTCGCCTTCTCGACCGCGCTGATCCTCGCCGCCGGCGGCCCACTGGCCGCGCAGCAGCAGCCCGCGCCGCCGCCCTCCACCGCGCCGGCGCCCGCCCAGACCAGCCCGCTGCCGACCACCACGGCGCCCAACCCGGTTGCCGACCCGACCAAGAGCGCGGCTCCGGCGCCCCAGCAAGCTATTGCGCCGCCCCCGGCAGGCCAGGCGGCGGTGGGCACGCCCGGGCGTCCGACCCTCATCGAAAAGCCGGGCGAGCCCGGCGACGTCGACGAGGTCACCCTGCCGGCCAAGCCCGCCGCGATCGTCTCGGGCAAGACCAAGTGGGAGGAGGCCATCGTCAACCTGACCCAGGCTTTCACGCGGATCGAGGCGGATCTCGCCAAGCTCGGCATCGCCCCCGCGGGTCGGCCGCTGGCGGTCTTCACCCGCACCGACGATGACGGTTTCGAGTTCGAGGCGATGATCCCGGTGGCCGCCGCCCCGAACCCGGCGCCTACCGAGACAGACGGGCTGCGCTTCGGGACGACCCCCTCCGGCAAGGCCCTTCGCTTCCCCCACCGGGGCTCCTACGAATCGATCGACAGCACCTACGAGACGCTGACGGCCTATCTCGACGCCAAGGACATCGTCGTCCAGGACCGCTTCGTGGAGGAATACGCCACCGACTTGAAGGACGGCACCGACGACAATCTCGACGTGAATATTTTTGCGCTGGTGAAGTAATCACCGGCCAAGCCTGTACCGTTCAGGCCGAGGGGACAGATCGCCGCTGTATTCGGCGACCTGGAACAGTGGCGGCGGCTCGCGGATTCATCGAGCATGCCGACCTCCCTATTTCCAATCACCTCCACGCCGCCATCGCGCCGCCGGACCGCCTCGCTACCGGGCGATCCGGCGGTTGCCGACAAGGCGCTGGCCATCCATGCTCGGCTCTGCCCGGTCTATGGCTGCCCAATCCCGTACTTTCATAGTCTCGATCCGCTGAGCGAGCTGGTCTCGTCGCTGCTCTCGCACCGGACCCGCAACGCCGAGTCCGGCCGGGCCTTCAAGGCTCTGCGCGCCCGCTTCCCAGATTGGGAGGCGGTGATCGACGCGGAGGTGCCGGAGATCGAGGCGGCGATCGCCGGGGTGACCTGGCCGGAACTCAAGGCGCCACGGATCCGCGAGGTTCTGGTCGCCGTGCGGGAACGGTGCGGCAGCCTCGACCTCGCCTTCCTGGGCGACATGGATGTCGCGGCGGCCCGTGCGTGGCTGGAGGCGATCCCCGGGATCGGCCCCAAAACCAGCGCGGCGGTGCTGTCGTTCTCGACCCTGCGGATGCCGGCCCTGCCGGTTGACAGCCATCACCACCGGGTTGCCCAGCGCCTCGGCCTGATCGGGCCCCGGGTCGATGTCGGGCCCTCGCACGCGATCCTGCGGGCGCAGCTTCCCGCCGACTGGAGCGCGCAGGATCTCTACGACAATCACGAGATCCTGATGCTGCATGGCCAGCAGGTCTGCCATCATCGCCGCCCGGCCTGCGGGCGCTGCGTCCTGGTCGATCTCTGCCCGAGCGCAGCCGTCGGTGCGCGGGAGCCGTGACGGCATCCTTGACCGGTCCGGGCCGCGGGTGCGAGTAACCCCGCGCCCGGCAGGCGCGGAGCCCCGGCGTCTTCGTTTTCAGGATCGGCGCCGATGGCCGCGTTCACCGAATTGGTCTTCTCGGGCGTCCAGCCCACCGGCAACCTGCATCTGGGCAATTACCTTGGGGCGGTAAAACGCTTCGTGGAGATGCAGGCACGCGAGGCGCAGTGCCTGTACTGCGTGGTCGACATGCACGCGATCACCGTCTGGCAGGACCCGGAGGCCCTGCGCGGCCAGATCCGCGAAGTCACGGCAGCATTTCTGGCCGCCGGCATCGATCCGAAGCGCTCGATCGTGTTCAACCAGAGCCAGGTGCCTCAGCACGCCGAGCTCGCCTGGGTGTTCAACTGCGTCGCGCGGCTGGGCTGGCTGAACCGCATGACCCAGTTCAAGGAGAAGGCCGGCAAGGACCGGGAGAACGCCTCGATCGGGCTCTACGACTACCCGGTGCTGATGGCGGCCGACATCCTGGCCTACCGCGCCACCCATGTCCCCGTGGGCGAGGACCAGAAGCAGCATCTGGAGCTGACCCGGGACATCGCCCAGAAGTTCAACACCGACTTCTCGAAGTCGATCGCGGCCCATGGCCATGGCGAGGCGTTCTTTCCGATCACCGAGCCGCTGCGCGGCGGCCCGGCGGCCCGGGTCATGTCGCTGCGGGATGGATCGAAGAAGATGTCGAAGTCGGACCCATCCGACAACGCGCGCATCAACCTCACCGACGAGGCCGACACCATAGCCCAGAAGATCCGGCGGGCGAAGACTGATTCGGAGCCGCTCCCCTCCGAGATCGCGGGGCTCAAGGAGCGGCCGGAAGCCGACAACCTCGTGGGGATCTACGCGGCGCTCGCCGGCATCACCCGCGAGGCGGTACTGCGTGATTTCGGCGGGGCGCAATTCTCGACCTTCAAGCCGGCGCTGGCCGATCTCGCGGTGACCAATCTCGCGCCGATCGCTGGGGAGATGCGCCGGCTGACCGCCGATCCTGGTCATATCGATGCCGTGCTGGCCGACGGCGCCGGGCGGGCCGAGACGATCGCGGCCCAGACCCTCGACGCGGTGAAGGACATCGTCGGCTTCGTCCGCCGGAGCCCGAACCTTCAGGCGGTGCGGTGACGATCCGGGCGCTCGTCTTCGACGTCTTCGGGACGCTCGTCGACTGGCGCTCCGGGGTCGCTCGGGAGGCCGCGCGCCTGCTCGGCGCCTACGCGCCAGCCCTGGATGCCGGTGCCTTCGCGGATGCCTGGCGCGGCCGCTACAATCCCTCGATGGAAACCGTGCGCTCCGGCGCCCGGCCCTTCGTCGATCTCGACACGCTTCAGGCGGAATCCCTGCCCGACGTGCTGGCGCAGCTCGGCATCGCCGGTGTGCCCGAGGATGTGCGGCGGGAGTTGGTTCAGGCTTGGCACCGGCTCGACGCCTGGCCGGACGTGCCGGACGCGATGCGCCGGCTGCGGGAGCGGCACCTCCTGGCGCCGAACTCGAACGGCCATGTCCGGCTGATGGCCGACCTCGCCCGGCGCAACGGCCTGATCTTCGACGCGATCCTGGGCGCCGGCTATTCCCGCGACTATAAGCCGAAGCCCGCGCTCTACCGCGACGCGGTGGCGGCTTTCGGCTTCGCCCCCGCAGAAACCCTGATGGTGGCCGCCCATTCGAACGATCTCGTGGCGGCGGCGAGCCACGGCCTGTCCACCGCTCACATCGCTCGGCCCCACGAGCACGGGCCGGCTGGCGGCGAGACCGCGCCCAGCATCCCGGTGACCTACGCGGCCCGGGACCTGACGGACCTGGCCGACCAGCTGGGCTGCTGACCACAGAGCAGGAGGGGAGCACGATGACCGATTGGAACCCCGCCCTCTACACCCGCTTCGAGGACGAGCGCACCCGCCCGGCAGCCGAGCTCCTGGCGCGCGTGCCGCTCACAGAGCCACGCCTCGCCTACGATCTCGGCTGCGGCCCCGGCAATTCCACGGCCTTGATCGCGGCGCGCTTCCCGGAGGCGGAGGTAATCGGCCTCGACACCTCGCCGGCGATGCTGGAGAGCGCCCGAGCCCGGCTGCCCGACCTGACCTTCGCGCTGGCCGACGCCGCGACCTGGACACTGGAGCGGGCGCCGGACCTGATCTACGCCAACGCGGTGCTGCAATGGTTGCCGGACCATCCGGTGCTGCTGCCTCGGCTGTTCGATCTGCTGGCGCCGGGCGTCGTGCTGGCGATCCTGATGCCGGACAACCTCGCTGAGCCGTCGCACCGCCTGATGCGCGAGACCGCCGCGTCCGGGCCCTGGGCCGAGGCGATCGGCGATCCGGCGTTGGCCGGGCGCCTCGGACGCATGCTGGAACCGGCCCACTATTACGATTTGCTGGCGCCGCTCGCCGCCGACGTGGATGTCTGGCGCACCGCCTATCACCACCCGATGGCAGATGCCGCCGCCATCGTGGCCTGGGTCAGGGCAACCGGACTGCGTCCATTCCTCGATCTGCTGGACCCGGACCAGACAGGCAGCTTCCTCGCCGCCTATGAGGCTGCGATCGAATCGGGCTACCCGCGCCGCAGCGACGGACGGCGTCTGCTGTCCTTCCCGAGGGTGTTCATCGTCGCGCGCAAGGACGGGTAGGCCCGGGAGCCCGGCTTGATCGGGGCGCGCGCGGGGGCGTGCGGATCTTGGGGCGGGGATTGGTCTCATCCGCGGTGCGGGTGGACAGTCCAGTAAGGGGATCACGCGCGCCCTCTCTACCGAAGAGGGCTACCGCATCCATACATCGGCTTAAGAAGGTCGCGACGCGAGCCCTCTCCTGCACGGAAGAGGGGACACGCGCCTCACCCGGCCACGTACGACCGGCCGTGGTCCCTATGGGCGCGATGAAAAAGGCAAGAGCGCCGGCGAGAAAGCTTGGCCCCTCAGGCCACCCGCACAGTGCCGAGGAAGCGGTTCACCTCGGCGTTCAGCTGGTCGGATTGATGCGACAGCTCGGAGGCTGAGGTAAGGACCTGGCTCGCGGCCGCGCCGGTCATCTCGGCGGCGTCGGCGACCCGGGTGATGTTGGTCGTCACCTCGCCCGTTCCCGAGGCGGCCTGTGTTACGTTGCGGACGATCTCCTGGGTTGCAGCGCCCTGCTGCTCGACCGCGGCCGCGATCGTGGCGGCGACGCCGTTGATCTCGTCGATGCGCGCCGAGATCGTGCCGATCGCCGTCACCGCCTCGCCGGTCGAACCCTGGATGCGCGCGATCTGGCCGGCGATTGCTTCCGTCGCCTTGGCAGTCTGATTGGCCAGTTCCTTGACCTCGGCGGCAACGACGGCGAAGCCGCGACCGGCCTCCCCGGCCCGGGCCGCCTCGATCGTGGCGTTGAGCGCCAGCAGGTTCGTCTGGGCCGCGATATTCGTGATCAGCGTCACTACGTCCCCGATCGTCGTCACCGCCGTGCTCAGCTCCTGCACCAACTCCACCGTGTGCGAGGCCTCTGCGGCCGCGGCCTGAGCGAGCTGGGCCGAGCCGTGGACCTGCCGGCCGATCTCCTGGACCGACGTGCCCAGCTCCTCGGCCGCCGAGGCTGCGGCGCCGACATTCGACGCCGCCTCTTCGGCTGCGGCTGCGGCAGTGGTCGACTGCACGGCGGTATCGCTGGCCGTGCCGGATAGGCTCTGGGCCGTGGCCTGAAGCTCGTTCGCGGCGGCCGTGACCGTCTCGACGATGCCGCCCACCGCCCGTTCGAACTCACTCGCCAGCGTCGCCATTGCCTTCTTGCGCTCCGCCTCGGTGGCAGCCTGGGCGGCGGCCTTGTCGAGGGCGTCGGTGTCGGCTTGCCGGCGCAGCCCGTCCCGCAGCTTCAGGACCGCCTGCCCGACGATCCCGACCTCATCCGAGCGCCGGGCCTCGGGCACGCTCGCCTCATAATTACAGCCGGCCATATCGCCGATGGCCGCCCCGAGAGCGCGGATCGGCGTCCCGACCATCCTGTGCAGCACGCCAACCAGGACAGCGCAGCCGATCAGCACACACAGGAGCGAGATGCCGATGAGCATCGTCCGTGCCTGATCAGCGGCGGCCGTCAGCGTCCGGACAGGCACGGCGGCCACCACCGCCCAACGATCCTGAGTACCGCCGGCCTGTATCGGCTCCGACATGTAGCGCCACAGCGCGCCGTCCGGGCCTGCCGCATCGACCACGACATGGGATCCCGCGGCGATCGCCGCCTGCGCGGCATCGGCTGCGGAGGCATCGACGGTCCGGAGCGGTTTTCCGGCGGCCTCGCCGGTCCGATGGGCGACGCTGATCCCGCTCGCCGAAACCACGGCCAGGTAGCCGGTGCCGAACGGCTTCACCACATTCAACGCGGCGTTGAGGGAGCCGAGGTCCAGGTCGATGCCGGCCGTCCCCCGATACGTCCCATCCACCGTGATCGGTGCGCCGAACGACATGATCGTCAGCTTTTGGCCGGCTACGGGATAGATATAGGGCTCGATGGCAACCGGGCGGTTGAGCCGCTTCGGCAGCAGGTAGTAGGCACCATCCGTCTCAGTATCGTATCCGGTGAGCACCTCTCGCTTGATCTCACCCGTGCCACGATTCCAGTAGGGCAGGAAGCGACCTGTCGCGTCCGATGAAGCCGTGCCGGCAAAGTCCTTGTCGCGACCATCGAGCGCGTCCGGCTCCCAGCCGGTCCAGGTGGCGAGAAGATGGGGATTGGCGCGCAGCAAATCGTGGACAACGGCATCGTAGGCCGCGCGATCCTGGATCCCACTCGCCCGCAGGGCCGCGGTCGCGACCGCGAGGCTTTCTGCCGTCTCGGCCGCCGCGGCCAGTTGCGCGCGAACCTCGCGCGCCTCGTTCGACAGGGTCTCGGACTGGATCTTGGCCGTCTGTTCTTCAAACGCGGCATCAATGCGTTGGGTCAGAAACGCCGTTCCGCCGGCGAAGACGAATGCCAGCGAAAGACTGCCGGCGACCGCGGCTTTCAGTGGAAGCGATGCCATTGACCAACATTTTCTAAGTGCGAACGCGAATCGTTCTATCGCACGAACATAACCTGCCAGTTAATCATCATTTGCGTCTTTAATGCGCTTTCAGTACTGAAGATATATCGCCGTAAAATTGCCGACTGAGAAAATAACAAAATATTTTAATCCTAAATAGGTAATTATCACGACGTGAACGCGTCAAATCGCCAATTCAATAATGTTTTCATCGGCCCTCATGTTGACCATGAGGGCCGGTTCTTACCTCAAGCCTCGCCGCGAGCGACCAGGGCCTCGTACTCGGCCACCTCGAGCTTGCCCTCTTGGGCGACCCGGGCCTTGTCCGCATCGCTGATCACGTCGCCGGCGAGGTCGAGGCGCTTCCAGGAGGCGAGGGGGGTCTCGCGCCCCGGGGTCGGGACGTACTTGTTTTGCTCGAGTTTCTGATACTTGTGGATGTAACGCGGGCAGTTGACCCAGATCTTCTTAACAGCGACCTTAACTAGGTACTTAGCCTCGGTGTACTCGGCCATGAGGGCGTCGTCGCGCAGCAGCGTCGCGTGGCCCTGCACCCGGATCCGGTGTGGCGTCTCGAAATCGATGAACAGCAGGCCGACCTTGGCCTGACCCTCGATGTTTCCCATCGAATAGAACATGCCGTTGCCGTCAAAGCCCGGGAACGCGAGGGTGTTCTCGTCGAGCACCTTCACCAGGCCCTGGGGCCCGCCCTTGTAGGAGACGGTCGGCATTCCGTCGGGATCAACCGTGGACAGGAAGAACATGTCCCGGGAGCCGATGAAGGCGCCCTCGTCCGGGCGGATGCTGTCGTGGACCCAATCCTCGTCCAGGCGCACGGCGAGCTTGGTAGTCCCGAATTCGGTCTGCAACGCCCGGTGGGCGTCCGAATAGAGCGATGCCATGGCGTGTCCTCTCCAACCCTCACCGGTCCTCATACGTGCGGGACCGCTGAGGCGTTTATCGCCGGGAATGCCCGCGTTCGGCAACCGGCAATAGAAAAAGCCGGCCTCGCTTTCACGTGACCGGCCTTCCGGAGGTGCGGCCGAGCAAAGCCCGGCCGCGAGATCCTAAAAATTAGTTGCGGGTCTTGTCGACCAGCGCCTTCTCGGAGATCCACGGCATCATGGCGCGGAGCTTGGTGCCGACCTCCTCGATCGGGTGGGTGGCGAGCTTGGCGCGGGTCGCCTTGAACGAGGTCTGGTTGACCTTGTTCTCCAGCATCCAGTTGCGGGTGAAGGTGCCCGACTGGATGTCGTTGAGCACGCGCTTCATCTCGGCCTTGGTCTCGGGCGTGACGATGCGCGGGCCGGTCACGTACTCGCCGTACTCGGCCGTGTTGGAGATCGAGTAGTTCATGTTGGCGATGCCGCCCTCGTAGATGAGGTCGACGATCAGCTTCACCTCGTGCAGGCACTCGAAATAGGCCATCTCGGGGGCGTAGCCCGCCTCGACCAGGGTCTCAAAGCCGGCCTTGATCAGCTCGACCAGGCCGCCGCAGAGCACGGCCTGCTCACCGAACAGGTCGGTCTCGCACTCTTCCTTGAAGGTGGTCTCGATGATGCCGGCGCGGCCGCCGCCATTGGCCGAGGCGTAGGACAGGCCGAGATCGTGGGCGTTGCCGGAGGCGTCCTGGGCGATGGCGATCAAGGTCGGCACGCCGCCACCGCGCAGGTACTCGGACCGCACGGTGTGGCCGGGGCCCTTCGGGGCGACCATCAGGACGTCGAGGTCCTTGCGCGGCTCGATCAGGTTGAAGTGGACATTGAGGCCGTGGGCGAACAGGAGGGCGGCGCCCTCTTTCATGTTCTTCTCCAGCGACTCCCGGTAGATGTCGCCCTGCAGCTCGTCGGGGGTGAGCATCATCACCACGTCGGCCCACTTGGCGGCCTCGGCGACCGACAGGACCTTGAAGCCCTCGTGCTCGGCCTTCTTGGCGGTGGCGGACCCCTCGCGGAGCGCGATGACGATGTCCTTCACACCGGAATCGCGCAGGTTGAGCGCGTGGGCATGGCCCTGGCTGCCGTAGCCGACGATGGCGACCTTCTTGCCCTTGATCAGGTTTAGGTCGGCGTCGCGATCGTAATAAACCCGCATGTCGATTTCCTCTTCAGGTGTTGGTTTCGGGTAGGGTTAGGTGTTTGCCTGGCCGTACAGGGCCAGGAACTGGTCCACGGCGCGGCCCGCATCGCGCTGGATCTCGTCCGCGTCGAGGTCGAGCGCCTCGCCGAGCAGCAATCGGATCTGGATATCCCGGCCGACCAAGCCGAAGAAGGTCCGGAACGCTGCCTCGCTGTCGGCGAAGGCGAGCAGCCCCGCCGCGCGCCCTGCCTCCAGCACCGGCTTGACCCGCTCACCGATGGCGAAGCGGCCGTTCGCCAACACGATGCCGCCGAGATTGCTCTTGCGCGAGCCGGCATGGGCGACGGCGATCCGGTTCAGCGCCACCGAGGTGCGGCTGGTGATCACCGTGAGCCAGGAGACCGCGAAGTCCTGGAGATGTTCGCGCAGGCTGGTCCCGTCCAGCGCCTGCACGGCCTCGCGGCCGGCATGGACCCGGGACGCCTGCCATCGCACCGTCGCGGTGAGCAGGCCGTCGCGGTCGCCGTACCACTTGTACAGGGTCTCCTTGGAGCAACTCGCCCGGCGGGCCACCGCGTCCATGGTGAGCTGGTCACCGCCCTCGACCATGAGGGCGAGGACGGCGTCGAGCACCGCCTGCTGGCGCACGGACGGCGTCGCCGGCGCCTCGGCGCCCGCCTCTTCCGTCTCCTGCCGCTCTGCAAGGCTCGACCGCATCGCTTCTAGTACCGTACCGTACGGTACGCTCGATAGAGCGATTCGCCGGACGCCGCAAGGGGCCCGGCGGGGCGGCTTCAGGCTGGCAGGGCCACCCCTTCGCGGGCGAACACCGCCTGCACCGCCGGCCGCTCGGCGACCCGACGAGCATGGGCGTGCCAAGCCGGGAAGCGCGCGGGCATGTCGAACCGGAGCGACGCGCCGGAGGCCCAGACCCAAAATACCATCAGGTAGGCGTCGACCACACCGTACCGGTCCCCCACGGCCCAGACGCCGTTCGAGAGGTGGACCTCGGTCATGGTGCAGAGATCACCGTAGGTGTCGGCGGCCTTGTCGCGGATGCCGGGAAAGGCGTCCTCGTCCGCAGTGTAGCGTTCCGGCCGGCGGACATGCGCGTAGGTGACGTGGTGATTGGCGGCGAGCCAGCCGAGCCACTCGTCGGCCCGGGCCTGCTCGCGCAGATCGGTCGGCCAAAAGCCCTTCTCGGGCACGGCGCGGGCGACATGGCGCAGGATCGCCGCACATTCGGTCAACACCCAGCCGTCCTCGACGAGGGCCGGTACCCGGCCGCGCTCGTTGATTGCGAGGTATTCCGGCGCGCGCTGGTCCCCTGCCGCGAGGTTCAGCTTGACGCCCTCGAATGGCAGCCCGGATTCCTCCAGGATGATGTGGGCGGCCAGGGAGCAGGCGCCGGGGGCGTAGTAGAGGGTGCGGGTGGTCATTCGGAGTTCTTACCGTTGCTGCACTGAGGGGGCGTCCGCACCGTCGAAAGTCAGGCCGAGAAGACTGCGCAGCTTGCCGCGCACTTCGGCGACAACATCGTCCGGTGCCGACCCGAGGCTTCTGAGGATCCGGGTCGCCCGGTCGATCGAACGGACTTGATCGACCAACACGGCGCCTCCGACGACCAGACCGGCTGGCAGGAAGACTTTGGTTGGCCATGGATGCGGGTTACGCGTGATCGGGCATATGATCACCCGGCGCGTCAGGTAATTCATGTCCGGATCCGATACGACGAGCGCCGGCCGGATCCCGTTCTGCTCGGTGCCGCGGACCGGTTCGAGATCGATGAGGAGCAACTGGCCCGGAATTGGCTGCCAATCAGTACGGGTCGTTGGCGTCATCGATGATCTCGGAACCGCGGTCGGGACCCCAATCGACGGATTCAGGTTCCGCCTCGGGCCCCAGACGCCGTGCTTCAGCGATCATCTCCGCCATCGTATAAACGGGCAACCCGTCAACGTACCGACGCCCGGTCCATTGCTTGGGCTCGACCTCCGGCCGCCCCTTCGAGACGATCTCGACGGTCTCTCCCTCGCGGATACCGAGTTCCTCGGCCTCCATGCTGCTCAGCCGCACGGCGAGATCATTGCCCCAGCGAATCACCTTGGCTTCCATCGCTTCGCCTCCCGTGAGGACGGCGGAGCATAGCAGATCGGAGCCGCGGGATCCTACAGCGGCTCCGAACCCCGGCCCATGGCGCTGATGCCGGTGCGGCAGATCTCGACCAGCCCGATCACGCTCATCAGCCGCACGAACCGGTCGATCTCCTCGGTGGCGCCGGTGAGTTCGAACACGAAGGAATTGAGCGTGGCATCCAGCGTCTTGGCGCCGAAGGCGGCGGCCAGGCGCAGGGCCTCGCTGCGATGCTCGCCCTCGCCCTTGACCTTCACGAGGCAAATCTCGCGCTCCAGCGCATTGCCCTGGAGGGTCAGGTCGACGACCCGATGGACTGGCACCAGCCGATCGAGCTGCGCCTTGATCTGCTCGATCACGGCGTTCGTACCGGTGGTCACGATGGTGATGCGTGAGATATGGCGCGCCTCCTCGGTCTCGGAGACGGTCAGGCTCTCAATGTTGTAGCCGCGGCCGGAAAACATGCCGGAGATGCGCGCGAGCACGCCGGGCTCGTTGTCGACGATCACCGCGAGCGTGTGCCGGTTCACCGGCTCGACGCGGCCGGCATCGGGGTAGTGGGTGTTCATCGCGTTCATCGCCGGCTTCGTCCTCGTCGTCCAGTCCGTGCTCATTGGCGGCCGCGCGCCGCCGCCCAAACGGCAGGCGGCCACCCCGAGAGGGCCGCCGCCAAACCCCTCACACCAGCATCTTGCCTTCCTCGGAGATCACGTCGCCGAGTTCGACGCCGGTCTCGCCGAGGTAGTCGGACAAGAGCATCTCGTTATGCGCCTTGCCCGAGGGGATCATCGGGAAGCAGTTCTCGGTCTTGTCGACGATGCAGTCGAACAGAACCGGCCCGTCATAGGCCAGCATCTCCGCGATGGCGCCGTCGAGGTCGCCCGGCTTCTCGCAGCGCATGCCCTTGGCGCCGTAGGCCTCCGCCAGCTTGACGAAGTCCGGCAGGCTCTCGGAATAGCTCTGCGAGTAGCGCGAGCCGTGCAGCAGTTCCTGCCACTGCCGGACCATGCCCATGTACTCGTTGTTCAGGATGAACACCTTGACCGGAAGCCGGTACTGAACCGCGGTCGAAAGCTCCTGCATGTTCATCAGGATCGAGGCCTCGCCGGCGATGTCGATGACCAGCCCCTTCGGGTGGGCGAGCTGCGTGCCGATAGCCGCCGGCAAGCCGTAGCCCATCGTGCCGAGGCCTCCGCTCGTCATCCAGCGGTTCGGCTCGTCGTACTTGAAGTACTGGGCTGCCCACATCTGATGCTGGCCGACCTCCGTGGTGATGTAGGTCTCGCGGTCCTTGCAGGCCTCGTAGAGGCGCTGCACGGCGTATTGCGGCTTGATGATCGTCCCCGACGGCCAGTAGGCAAGGCAGTCGCGAGCCTTCCAAGCGCTGATCTTCTGGAACCACGGGTCGAGATTGGACTTTTCGGGCCGCGATGGCAGGGCGCGCCAGGCTTCCAGCATATCGGCCAGCACCGAGGCGCAATCGCCGACGATCCCGACATCGACCTTGACCACCTTGTTGATAGAGGAGGCGTCGACGTCGATGTGGATCTTCTTCGAGAACGGCGAGAACGCATCGAGCCGGCCGGTGATCCGGTCGTCGAACCGGGCGCCGACGCAGATCATCACGTCGCACTCGTGCATCGCCAGGTTGGCCTCGTAGGTCCCGTGCATGCCGAGCATGCCCAGGAACTTCGGATCCGTGCCCGGATAGGCGCCGAGCCCCATCAGGGTCGAGGTGACCGGGAAGCCGGTCTCGGCGACGAGCTCGCGCAGGAGGCGCGAGGCCTCCGGACCGGAATTGATCACGCCGCCGCCGGTGTAGAAGACCGGGCGGCGGGCGGTCGCCATCAGTTCCACCGCTGCGCGGATCCGGTCGCCGTCGCCCTTGACGGCGGGGCGGTAGGTCTTGTGGCTCGCGATCTCCGGGCGCTCGTAGAGGCCGGAGGCGAACTGGATGTCCTTGGGCAGGTCGACCACGACCGGGCCGGGCCGGCCGTTCGCGGCGACGTAGAACGCCTCGTGCAGGATACGCGGCAGGTCCTCGATCGATTTGACCAGGTAATTGTGCTTCGTGCAGTGGCGCGTGATGCCGACCGTGTCGCATTCCTGGAAGGCGTCGGTACCGATCAGATGCGTCGGAACCTGCCCGGTGATGCAGACGAGCGGGATCGAGTCGAGCAGCGCGTCGGTGAGGCCGGTGACGATGTTGGTGGCGCCGGGGCCCGACGTGACCAGGACGCAGCCGACCTTGCCGGACGAGCGCGCATAGCCCTCGGCCGCGTGGACGGCACCCTGCTCGTGGCGCACGAGGATGTGCTTGACGGCGTCCTGATGGAACAGCGCGTCGTAGATCGGAAGTACGGCGCCGCCCGGATACCCGAACAGTGTGTCGACCCTCTGATCTTGGAATGCCCGGATGACCATCTCGGCCCCGGTCATGACCTCGCCGCCCATGCTCTCCTCCTCCGCTCCCCGGATCGTCAGCGGCGATCGTGCGCCGCCGGACGGACCGGCTCCTTTAGTCCTGCACTTTCGTCACGCGAGGCGGCATCCGCCTCGCTCGAAAGTACTGTCTTCGTCGGTATCTCGAACGCGTGGATCTCGTTGGCCGTGATGCGTCACTGAGCAGCGGGCAATAAAAAAGGGCCCCGAGGGACCCTGCATGCGCCACCGCTCGGATTGCAGCCCTGTTTTAGGGCCGCCCCGTCGGTGACGCTTCCGCTACAATAAGAACCGCGTTCATCGGATATCCGAGCCTGCCTCGCGGTGATCGCCAAACCCAGGAGCGGATTCTGGCGTCTCACGCGTGAAGTGTCGAGCCTCATACCGGAGCTGCGGGAACCGGTCAACGCGTTTGCCGACGATCGGACGCGCGCTCAGTGCAGGGGCGGCGGGCAGCGGCGGACCCAGTTGCTCGCGGCGTCGTAGGCGGCGCCGAGCTGGAGGCAGGCGAGTTCGCCGTGGTTGCGGGCGACGATCTGGATGCCGGTCGGCAGGCCGGCCTCCCCAAAGCCCGCCGGGATGTCGAGGGCCGGCAGACCGCTCATGGTCACCGGGACCACGGTCTGCATCCACCGATGGTAGGTGTCCATCGCGCGGCCGCCGACGTCCCGGGGCCAGCGCAGGCCCTTGTCGAACGGAAAGACCTGCGCGCTCGGCATGACCAGGTAATCGTAGTTTTCCATGAACCGGCGCACGGTCTCGTACCAGCGGGTGCGCCCCTCTAGGGCGGCGACGACCTGATCGGCGGTGAGCGCAAGCCCGCGCTCGGCCTCCCAGATTGCCTCGGGCTTCATCTGCGCCCGGTGGGACGGCTCGTCGTAGAGCGGCCGGAGCGCGGCGGAGACCGACAGCGCCCGCAACGTCAGAAAATCGCGCCAGAGCTGCTCCATATCGAACCGGGGCGCCGCCTCCTCGACCACGCAGCCGATCTCCGCGAAGGTTGCCAGCGCCGCGCGGCCGAGTTCGAGCACGCCGGGATCGAACGGGATCTGTCCGTCGCAATCGCCCAGCCACGCGATCCGGGTCCCGCGGAAATCCCGGGCGAGCGGGCTCGCGAAGGCCGACGGATCCTGCCGGATCGTGTTCGGGCAGCGGGGATCGTAGCCAGCCTGGACCGACAGCATCAGGCCGATATCGGCCGGGCTGCGCCCGACGGCGCCGAGCACCGACAGGCCGGGGCTGAACACGTCCTTGGTCTCGACCGGGATCCGGCCCCAGCTCGGGCGCAGGCCGTAGCAATTGTTGAAGGCGGGCGGGTTGCGCAGTGAGCCGCCGAAATCGCTGCCATCGGCCACCGGCTGCAGCTTCAGGGCCACCGCCACGGCCGCACCACCACTCGATCCGCCGGCGCTCTTCTCTGGATCGTAGGCGTTGCCGGTGGTGCCGTAGACCGGATTGAAGCTGTGCGAGCCGAGCCCGAATTCGGGGATGTTGGTCTTGCCGATGAAGATCGCCCCGGCCGCGCGCAGCCGGGCGACCATGATCGTATCCGTTTGCGCGATCCGGTCCGCGAAGATCGGCGACCCTTGCGTGAACGGCAGCCCGCGCACCGCATCGAGATCCTTCACGGCGAGCGGGAAACCGTGCAGCGGCCCCACGGCCTCGCCGCGGGCGAGCGTGGCATCCCGCGCCTCGGCCTCCTGCAGGAGTACCGCGTCGCGCTGAAGCCCAACGATGGCGTTGACCTGCGGATTGAGCCGGTGGATCCGCTCCAGATAAGCGCGCATCACCTCGACGCAGGAAACAACCCGGCCGCGGATGGCGGCCGAGAGATCGACGGCGCCGAGCGCCGTGATGCCGTCCTGTCGCTCATCCTGCATCGTCGGTCGTCTCCCTATCGCGGTCCGCGCCGGCATAGCAAAGGCAAGGCCGATCACACGTTTGATCGTGTGCGGCGGTCTACTGCTTGTGATGGTCGGAGAGGCAAGAGACGTGCAGGGATTCGGCCGATGTTTCCTTGCCCCGACAAGGGGCCCCCGTCGCGCGCAATGGCGCGATGATCCCTGGTCCCACTTCCACGCCCAGCACCGTCATCGCGAGCGGAGCGAAGCAACCCAGGGCAGCACACGCTCGCCGAATGTGGCGTTTCCCTAGATGGTTTCGCTCCGCACGCAATGACGGTGGGAGGGGTACGTGCTCCCGTCGGAACCAGATCAGACCACAGCCCAGGGCAGTGTCTCATCCCCCCGGAACACCACCACGGCGGTGTCCTCCACGGCGACCGCCTCGATCACGCGGCTCTCCCGCCGCTCGAGGGTGACCGTAGCGGCGTTGGGCTGGAGCCCGTGGAAGCGCGCACCATTGAGCGACGCGAAGGCTTCGAACTTGTCGAGTGCGCCTTCCTCGTCGAACACCTGCACGTAGGTCTGCAGGGCGCTCGGGCCGCAGAACACACCGGCGCAGCCGCAGGAGGCCTCCTTGGCGCCGCGGACATGCGGGGCGGTGTCGGTGCCGAGGAAGAAGCAGGCCTCGCCGGAGTCGCCGGCCGCGCGCAGGGCCAGGCGGTGCCGTTCGCGCTTGGCCACTGGCAGGCAGTAAAGGTGCGGGCGCAGGCCGCCCTGGAAAATATGGGTGCGGTTGATGACGAGGTGATGGGGCGTGATCGTCGCCGCCACGCGACTCCGGTTGGCCCGCACCACGTCGAGGATCTCGGCCGTGGTGGCGTGCTCGACGGTGACCTTCAGGCCCTGGTGCCGGGCGAGCAGCGGGATCAGGCTGCCCTCCATGAAGGCGGCCTCGCGGTCGAAGATGTCGATCTCCGGGTCGGTCGCCTCGCCGTGGATCAGAAGCGGCATGCCGATGCGCTCCATCCGCTCCAGAACGGGCGCGAGCCCGATCAGGTCGGTGACGCCAGCATGCGAGTTCGTCGTCGCGCCGGCCGGGTAAAGCTTGGCGGCGATCCAGACCTTCTCGGCGAAGCCGCGCGCGATTTCGTCCGGGTCGGTGTCGTCCTGCAGATAGCAGGTCATCAGCGGAGTAAAGTCGACCCCCTCGGGCAGCGCGGCCAGGATCCGCTCGCGATAGGCCCGCGCAGCTGCCACGGTCGTCACCGGCGGCACCAGGTTCGGCATGATGATGCCCCGGGCGAACTGGGCCGCCGTGTAGGGCAGCACCGCCTTCAGCATCGCGCCGTCGCGCAGGTGGATGTGCCAGTCGTCCGGCCGGCGGATCGTGATCCGGTCGGCCGCGGTCGAAGCGGGCGGCTGCGCCGCGGGGAACAGATCGGCGACGCTCATCGCTTGCGGCTCCTCAGCCCTGCCCGAAGGACGAGATGCCGCCGTGGGCGGCCGACCACTCCGCCGGGGCGTTGAGGAAGCGCTCGACCTCGGCCAGGGTGTTGGCGTCGAAGGTGCCCATCTCCCTGGCCACCGCTAGCACGTCCCACCACGTGGTGAGGTAGTGCAGCTTTATCCCGATCTCCTGCATCAGCGCGGCGCTGCCGGGGAAGATGTCGTAATAGAACAGCACGAAGCAATGATCGACGTTGGCGCCGGCATCGCGCAGAGCCTGGCAGAAATTGACCTTGCTGCGCCCGTCGGTGGCGAGATCCTCGACCAGCAGGGTCTTAGCGCCTTCCACCACCTCGCCCTCGATCTGGGCGTTGCGGCCGAAACCCTTCGGCTTCTTGCGCACGTACTGCATCGGCAGCATCAGCCGGTCGGCGATCCAGGCGGCGAACGGGATACCGGCGGTCTCGCCGCCCGCGATATGGGTGAGCGACTCGTAGCCAATCTCGCGGACGATCGTGGAGGCGGCGAAATCGATCAGCGTCGAGCGCAGGCGCGGAAACGAGATGATCTTGCGGCAGTCGATATAGACCGGGCTGGCCCAGCCCGAGGTAAACTTGAACGGTTCGTCCTTGTAGAAATGGACTGCCTGGATTTCCAGGAACATCTTGGCCGCTTCGCGGGCGATGATCGTCCGGTCGATGGGCAGGAACGACGTGGTCATGCGGCGTGCGCGCTCCGCTGGGTGCGCTCTCCGGCGGGGACCGGTCTCGAAGAGCGCGGGATGGGTAGGCCTGACCGGTCTCCTCCGCCCTGTCTCCGCCAGCGTCAACCCTCCCGAAGCCGCTATCCGCGTCTTAGGCGGCGTCGCCTTTCGTTCGGAGCAGCGCCAAATGCCGGATTGCGAGCGCGTAGCCATGTGTGCCGAAGCCGGCCAGGACTGCGGTTGCCGCCAATGAGATGTACGAATGGTGGCGAAACGCCTCGCGCCGGTGGACGTTCGAGATGTGGCACTCGATCACCGGCACCTCGCAGGTGTTGAGCGCGTCGAGGATCGCCACCGAGGTATGGGTGTAGGCGCCGGCATTGATCACGATGCCGGCTGACGCGATCCGGAAGGCGTGGATCGCGTCGATCAGCACGTGCTCGGCATTGCTCTGGCGGAAATCCACGTTGAGCCCGAAGCCGACGGCGGTCTCACGGCACAGGGCCTCGACATCGGCGAGCGTCTCGCGCCCGTAGATCTCCGGCTGCCGTTTGCCCAGCAGGTTCAGGTTCGGCCCATTCAGGACCAGGACGGTGTCGTTCATTGCGTTCCTCGCCGCGCGAGAGGTGCGGCAAGCCGCCGTCCGACACAAGTCCACCCTGTCACCGGCCCCGAGATGTCCCGCGCCGAAGGCCGCCCGGTCCGCCAGAGCGGTTCAGTTTTCCCGCCTGCGGGGCTATCCCGGGCGCGAATCAAATGAACGATCAGGGAGAAGACGCGATGGCAGGATCCCCGAGCGACGCGCCCGTCGTGATTGCGGTGGCGATCACCGGCTCGGTGCCGCGCAAGACGGACAACCCGGCCGTGCCGGTCACCGTGGCCGAGCAGATCGAATCGTCTCAGCAGGCCTTCGAGGCGGGCGCGACCCTTGCCCATATCCACGTGCGCAACGACGACGAGTCGCCCTCGTCGGATCCCGACAAGTTCGCGGCCGTGCAGGAGGGGCTGCGCAAGCACTGCCCCGGGATGATCGTGCAATTTTCGACAGGCGGGCGTGGACGTGACCCCGCCGCAAGGGGACTCTCGCTCAAGCACCGGCCCGACATGGCGTCGCTCTCCACCGGCTCGGTGAACTTCCCGACCATCGTGTACGAGAACAGCGCCAGCCTCGTCACGGACCTCGCCGGCCAGATGAAGCAGTTCGGCGTGCGGCCCGAGATCGAGATCTTCGACCTATCGCATCTGCACGGGGCGAAACGGCTGGTGGAGGCTGGCCTCATCGACAGCCGTCCACATGTTCAGTTCGTGATGGGCGTGCAGAACGCGATGCCGGCCGAGGCGCACCTGCTTGATACCCTGCTCGCCGAGACGCGCCGGATCCTGCCCGAGGCCACCTGGACCGCCGCCGGGATCGGCCGCAACCAAGCGGTCGTAATGGAGTGGGCGCTGGCCCGCGGTGCCGACGCGGTCCGCACCGGGCTCGAGGACAACATCCGGATCACGAAGGACCGGCTGGCGGCGAGCAATGCCGAGCTGGTCGCCCTCGCGGCCGATGCTGTCCGCCGCCACGGCCGCCGGGTCGCGAGCCCGGTGGAGGCGCGGGCCGCCTTGGGGCTGGGCTGAGAGGAACCGTATTCTACAACTCCGCCTCGGGCGACTTCCAATCTCGTCGGTCGTCAAGCGACCGCTCGCGAAGCCTTTCCGGCATCACGGCTTTCGGGCGACGATGGCATGCAGTCTACCGACGGAGCGGTCCTGATCGATGATGAAGCCGATGGCCCGCAATTCCCTCGCCAAGGCTGCAGGCTGAAGCCGCAGCTTCCGATAACTGCTTTTGCGCAGCGTCCAACCGCCATTGTCGCGGACGTAGATGATATCCGTCACGACGACGCTTTCGGGCTCGTAGTCGAGTGCGCAGACCATCAAACGTTGGTCGTCCGCCCGAACCGGAATGAAGCGATCCAAGCCCGTCAATTCCAGCGAAAGATCGCGAAACGTCAGGACCAAGCGACCTGCCGCACGTAGCGCATCATACGCATCGCGGAAAAGCTTCGATACGTCGCCGCGATCGTCGAGATGCGTCAGGGTATCGCCCATACATACGATCGCATCGATGCTATCGTGCTCGACCAATGTCGCGAAGCCGCGTATATCGGCCCATCGCGGTTCGATTGAATCTCTCGCTTTAAGCGTCTTCAATTCCTCAAGCAGAGCGTGACAGGAATCGAGTGCAATAACGGATTCGAAGCCGAGATCGCGAAGAGCAAAGCTCTGATATCCCGGCCCGCAACCGAGGTCGATGGCCCGACCATTCGGTCGTGAGCATATTCCAAGGTCGACAAGCAGTTTTCGCTGCTCAGCAACCTTATTGACGAACGACAAACCGTTTATCCACGAGTAATGTTCTGCCAGAAGATTGTCATAATGGGCTCGAGCCTGGCTCATCAGCAGCTCCGGGATCGCGTTTTTAACCGCATTACCGTCGTGCCGGGCCGCTTGTCGAGATTGCGAGCAGAACAGCCTATCTCGCAGCACCCCTTACCCGATTGCCGGCACGGCCCCAATGCCCATCTTCTCACGGGCCGGGCGGTGTGCTAACGCTCTGCCCGCGCGGGTGTAGCTCAATGGTAGAGCAGCAGCCTTCCAAGCTGAATACCCGGGTTCGATTCCCGGTACCCGCTCCACGTCTCTCCCCGGATGGCACAGGCACGGGGTACATGATCCCAGGATGTGTGGGGTGGATAGAGACTGACGCGTCTGCGTTCTCTCGTTCTGGCCTGATGGACATCCTGGCAGGTCGTAACACCGTGCTGAGCCCTCAGGCGACGCGTATGATTGTGGTCGACGAATAGCGGCAGGTGCGACCGTGGTTTATGGCGGAACTCATCGATATCACCGAGCCATCACGGGCTTGGTGATGCCGCTCCTTCGCTCGACCTAACTTCTAGTTCACGGATGCTTGGGCTTGGTCAGGTGATGCGTGATGCCGCGCTCCTGCCAGACACGACCGAAAATGTGCCCTCTTTAGAGGACTATCGGGCCTGAGCGGTCGCGCGCGGAAAGGCAGGGTTGCCCCCCGTGTCCGTTCGCACCTTTTGGATCTGGCGCGGCACGATCGCCCTCAATGCGGGTAAGACGCCCGATGCCGCGTCGCGACCGACTTCCGCCCGCAGTCGACGAAGGCAGACGAATACCGCCAAAAAGGTAAAGCTTGCCCGCCTTCGCCCTGACACCGGCGATATCGACGTAGACAGCGCCGATGGCGTAAGCGGCGAGACGCGTCTGCTGGGGTTTTTCGCCGTCAATCTGCCTGGGCGACTGATATCTTGTCGCTCAAGGAAGTATTTAGCAGTTCGGGTGGAGGATCGTCGGCGAGAGGCGATGGAGGCCGTCGTCCGACGGCAGCAGCGTATGCCGCCAGAAAGGAACGCTGCCCGACTTGTTCTATGATGTGAGGACGGTCGAGCGCGGCTGTTGTGCCCTCCATGGTGGGTATCCGACGTCGTCCGACGCGTCCATTTCTGTATGGTTGTCAGCCTGATACCGCAGCGTCTGATGGCAGCCCTTACACTCCATGGACGCAACTATTTCGCGCCTTGCATCTCCTCTGTGGTGCCTGCGCTACCGCAAAGAATTCGGTCCGTAGCGCATGTTCTGCAGCAAGGTGCCGAACCCTATTGCCACACCACGGGATCAACCCATCAAGCCTGAGCTGGCTCGCTATACGAGGTGTCCCGTGGTGATGCTGTCGTAAAGATCCTCAGGTGTCCTGCGTGCCTCGAGACCGGAT
This sequence comes from Methylobacterium sp. GXS13, assembly GCF_001455965.1. Lineage (GTDB taxonomy): Bacteria > Pseudomonadota > Alphaproteobacteria > Rhizobiales > Beijerinckiaceae > Methylobacterium. The sequence goes on along the minus strand of NZ_LKKO01000058.1, from coordinate 11,418 downwards.
CGGCAGCGTCCAATTCGGCCTGACGAAGTGGCAGGTATAACCGTCCGGTCGACGTTCCAGGTAATCCTGATGCTCCGGTTCGGCCTCCCAGAACGGACCCGCCGGCGCCACCTCGGTCACCACCTTGCCCGGCCAGAGGCCCGACGCGTCGACGTCGGCGATGGTCTCCTCCGCGACCCGCCGCTGCGCGTCGTCGAGGTAGTAGATGGCCGACCGGTAACTCAGGCCCCGGTCGTTGCCCTGGCGGTTCGGCGTCGTGGGGTCGTGGATCTGGAAGAAGAACTCCAGGATGCGCCGGAAGCTCGTCTGGGCCGGGTCGTAGACAATCTCGATGCCTTCTGCATGGGTGCCGTGGTTGCGGTAGGTCGCGTTCGGCACGTCGCCGCCGGTATATCCCACGCGGGTGGCGATGACGCCCTCCTGCCGCCGGATCAGGTCTTGCATGCCCCAGAAGCAGCCGCCTGCCAGCACAGCCTTCTCTTCGCTCATCGTGTTTCCTCCGTAGGACCGAAGCGTCCCATCCTGCCCCATAGATGGGGATTCCGATCAGGCTTCGCCCCTTCCCGGGGCGACATCGCCCGCGGCACTCTTTCATCCTCTGCTAACCCGCGCTCGGTCAGCGCGCCTCGACTTTCACGCAGGTGAGGGCGACGGGCAGGGCCTAGCCGCCCTCCATCGTCTCCGTGAACGAAGCGGCGTTAGCGGTGGTCGACGCGACGGCGTGCTCGGCATTCGGGCTGTCGACCGGCAGCACGTAGTCCTGGCCGCGCTCCGGCCCCTTGGTCGAGTCGAACACTCGGATGGTGACGTTGAAAGGCTTACGCGCCGTCTTCGCCATGTCGTCCACCTGAACCTGCGTCGCGCCGAGGAGGATGGCGGCCATCGCCGCCAGGCTGGACATGCGCATATCGGGGTTCCTCAGCGCCCGCTGCCGGGCTCGTGGATCGGGCACCCGTTGAACCGCTGGCGGAACTCGGCCGAGTGCCGGTAAGGCGCATTGCGGGCGCGGTTGATGTTGCCCAGCGGCCTGTGGGCGGCGAGCCCCGTCCAGACGCTGAAGCGCATCTCCTCATCCACGGTTCGGACGCGGGCCTCGTCCCAGCTGTCCTGCGGGCGGACGGTGATCAGGCCAACCCGCTGAAATGGCGCCTCGTCCTCGCTCCATTCGACGGTCGGATCCTCGACGGGCTGGCGCTCGAGGTCGCGGCAGAGCTGGACCCGGAATTCCCACATGCCCTCAATTACCGCCATCTCGGAGCGCACCGTCTCGCGGATCGCGTTTGGGCGGCCGGAGGCATCGATCTCATTGCCGGTGAGCGCGGTCAGCCCCGGGGCGATCGGCGCGATCGAGAATTTGGCGACGTGGTCGCCGTACCGAAACGGGGTGACGCTGTAATAGGTCTCACCGAGCGGATCGACGTTGGGCGCGCCGCCAAGCGAGCCGATGGTCGGGCTCTCGATGCCGACGGCGGTCAGTGCCTTGTTGACTCCACGCAGCACCGTCGAGGCCGCGACCTTCAGGCCCTCGACCCGGTCGGTAGTGCCGGCGAGCAGCTTGAGGCTGCCAAGAAACTTCTGTGCGTTCGGGGCCTGGAATATCTTGCCGTTGACCATGATGAAGTTCTGGGTCGTGCCCTCGGCATCGGGCAGGCGCTCGCCCTCGACGTCCAGGACCTTCAGCGCGAGGCCTCGGGGTAGCGAGACCGCATCGGGCAGGATGTCGCCGGCATTGGTCGACAGCCGCATGTAGACCTTGTGCTCGCCGGGCTTGGCGAACAGCCCCTGTGCCAGCTCTGGCGGCAGGTTCGGATCGATCCGAAGGACGCCTTCGAGGATCCCGTGCGCTTTGGCGTGGACGGAGCGGACGGCATGGCCGGAATCGTCGGCGACCGTTTGGAGGATGGTGTCGAAGGTCTGGTTCAGTCCCTCGATGGTCTTGCCCTCATCGGGCTGCACGACCTCGAGATCGGGGCTGTAGCGAATAGGTGCTTGCAAGTTCAGAGGCTCCAGCTTGGTTCCGTTCCCGATCGAACAACGCTGGCGCACCTCCGTTCCAAGTTGCATTCCATTCAATTATCCGTGAGCAATTGGTTGGGAATGCGGATACCGGGCGGCGATTGTCGGCGGAAGGACGCCAGATGTGGTACCCTCTCTAATTTATGAGAGTTCTGACGTGCGTCTTTGCCTTGGTCCGCCGAAACGCCTGACCGCCGAGCCACGGCCGCGTCATGCTCTTTTTTCATGTGGGGATCGCTGAGCAGTTCCGGGATTTTGCGGACTGCCATGTCGGACGGCCCCCCGATCAGCCCATTCGATTCTTGGCTACACCAGCCGGCCATCAGCCGAGCAGTCTTGGACCTAGCCGAGGCCGTGTCCAAGCTCCGGGCCCTGTTGGAGACCGCCCGTCAGGTCGCGACGATTGTGGCCGGGCAGCACCCGTTCTACTTAACCATGGACGTAGCTACCGTCTACGACGCGGGCAGCCCCATGAATACGGCTGGTATTCTGCCGCGCCGGTTCTGCAACTGTATTTCCGTGTACATTAACTGAGTTTGCGTCGCAGAACTGATCCGATTATTTGGTCTGTGCGCGGTGGTCTGCGTTGCATTGGACGGATTCGATGTGCCCGTTCCCGAATACGATGTCCATTCGGTCCCTTGGTGTCATCGTTTCCCAGGCTCGCTTGCGCCGATCTAGCATCTGCGTCGTTCATTAGAGCCATAGCCGCAACGACACCCGACTTTTTCCGTGAACAGCGGCCGCGTCTACGACGCTGTCATCGATGTCGATAAGCCGCTTACAGGAACAATTGAGCATCTTAGCCTGCGCGGGCCTCTAGGAACGATCCCTGTGCCCGCAGGCTCGCGACGGGCCGCAATGATTTGACCGACATGCATCACCCGAACCCTCCTCACGGCTTTACCCAGATGACCGCCCATTCTAAGTGCTGCCTGCAGGCGATGGAGTAACTCGCCGCGCTTCTCGGCGACGCCCTTCGTAGGCCGTAAATCGCTGCTGTCCCGATCGTGGACGCATAGCCTCTGCGCGTGTGCTATCGTTTCTGGGCACGCCATGCGTGAACAGGGAACGGCGCGACACACAGTCTCGTCACCCTGATCCGATCCGGTGGGCTCCGGTCCTTTGGGAAGCATCACCATGAAGGTATCCGCCGACCTGTGCATCGTGCCGATGGGCGTCGGTCCCTCGGTCTCGTCCTACGTGCGCGAGATTAAAGCGATCATCGAAGCAAGCGGCTTGACCGCCACGATGCATCCCAACGGCACCAATATCGAGGCCGAATTGTCGGAGGTCTGCGCGCTGGCCGAACGTTGCGAGGCGCGGCTCGCCGAGCTCGGTGTCGAGCGAACCTTCTTCACGCTGATCTTCTCGACCCGCCGGGACAAGGATCAGTCTATGGCCGACAAGCTCGCGGCCGTCTCCTGACGGATCGTCTCTGAGGCGCCGCGCGGCGTTCCTGCCGTCGCGCGGGCCCCGTCGTTCGAGACCGCTCAGCCGTGGCAGGCGCAGCCGGCATGCTCGCAACCGGTGTGATCCTTGTGACCGTCGGCACATTCGTCACAGCAATACGCCTTGCCGTCCCGGGACACCGCCTTGGACAGTTGGACGACGCACACGCAGTCCTGACAGGCGCATTTCACCATCTCGACGTCGACGCTGGCCATTCTTCTCTCCGCTGAGCGTTTCGTTCACTGACCGAGTCTAGATCCGCCACAGCAGGGACGGAAGCGCTTCGGCGCCGCGGTGACGCGCCTTTGATCCGACCTGCAGTCTCGCGCGTTCCCCCCCGGTCCGGACGCTGGCGTGCCGGGAGGAGGACGGCATGAGCGAACAGGACACCGGTGACATACGGATCGAACCCTATGACAGCCCTGCGGGTGGCTGGGGCTCCGCCCGCTCCCTCGTGGAGATTTTGACGCGCGAAGGCGTCCCGGTCACCGGCTCGGCGATGCTGCTGAAGCAGAACAAGCCGGACGGGTTCATGTGCGTCTCCTGCGCCTGGGCGAAGCCGGCCAAGCCGCTGGCCTTCGAGTATTGCGAGAACGGCGCCAAGGCCACCGCTTGGGAACAGACCCGTCGGCGGGCAACCCCGGATTTCTTTTCCGCCCACACAGTCACCGAGCTGCTCGGCTGGAGCGACTACGCCCTGGAGGAGCAGGGCCGCCTGACGCATCCGATGCGCTACGATCCCGAGACTGACCGGTACCGGCCGGTCTCCTGGGGCGAAGCGTTTGCCGAGATCGGGCGGGAGCTGAAGGCTCTACGCGAAGAGGACCCGAAATCGGCGGTGTTCTACGCCTCCGGGCGGGCCTCGCTGGAGACCAGCTACATGTGGGCGCTGCTCGCGCGCCTCTACGGCAACAACAACCTGCCGGACTCGTCGAATATGTGCCACGAGCCGACCTCGGTGGCGCTGCCGCAATCGATCGGCGCGCCGGTCGGCACGGTGCTGCTCGAGGATTTCGAGACAGCCGACCTAATTTTCTTCTTCGGCCAGAATGTCGGCTCGAACGCGCCCCGGATGCTCCATCCGCTCCAGGAGGCGCGGCGCCAGGGGGCGCAGATCATTACCTTCAACCCGCTGCGCGAGCGCGGGCTCGAACGCTTCACCAACCCGCAATCGCCGGTGGAGATGCTGACGCGCTCGGCCACCAAGATCTCGACGCAGTACCACCAGGTGAAGGCAGGCGGCGACCTCGCGGCGCTCACCGGCATGTGCAAGATCCTCATCGCCCAGGATCGGGAGGCCGTGGCCGCGGGCAAGCCAGCGGTGCTCGATCACGCCTTCATCGCCGAGCACACCCATGGCTTCGATGCATTCGTGGCGTTCTGCCATCGCGCGGATTGGGCGGCGATCGAGCGGCGCTCCGGCCTCACCCGCCCGGCCCTCGAAGCCGCGGCCGGGGTCTATGCCCGCGCCAAGGCGGTGATCGGCATCTACGGGATGGGCCTGACCCAGCATCGCAAGGGCACCGAGACCGTGCGGATGCTGGTGAACCTGCTGCTGCTGCGCGGCAATATTGGCAAACCCGGCGCCGGGATCTGCCCGGTGCGCGGCCACTCGAACGTGCAGGGACAGCGCACGGTCGGCATCACCGAGAAGCCGGAGCTGGCACCGCTCGACAAGCTGAAGGAGCTCTACGACTTCGAGCCGCCGCGGGAGAAGGGGCTTAACACGGTCGAGAGCTGCGAGGGCATCCTAGACGGCAGCGTCAAGGCCTTCGTCAGCCTCGGCGGCAACTTTTTGCGGGCGATCCCCGATACCGGGCGGATGGAGCCGGCCTGGCGGCGGCAGCGCCTCACGGTGCAGATCTCGACCAAGCTCAACCGCTCGCATCTAGTCAACGGCACGGTCGCGTACATCCTGCCCTGTCTCGGCCGGATCGAGATCGACCAACAGGCGAGCGGCCCGCAGGCGGTTTCGATGGAGGATTCCACCGCGCGCTTCCACGGCTCCCGGGGCGTATCGGATCCGGTCGGCCCGGAGGTGCGCTCCGAGCCCTGGATCGTGGCCGAGATCGCCAAGGCGGCGCTGCCGCACAACCCGCGCATCGACTGGGATGCCTGGGTCGCCGATTACGCCCGGGTGCGCGACGCGATCGAGGCGACCTATCCGACGGTGTTCCACGACCTGAACGGGCAGATGTTCCGGCCGGGCGGGATCACCAAGCCGCTTGGCGCCCGCGACCGGAAATGGGAGACGGACACCGGCAAGGCGAACTTCTCGGTGCCGGAGGGGCTGGAGGCCGATCCTGACCTGCCGGCGCACGGCCCGGACGTGCTCGACCTGATCACTTTGCGCTCGAACGACCAGTTCAACACCACGGTCTACGGCTACGACGACCGTTTCCGCGGGGTGAAGGGCACCCGCGACATCCTGTTCATGAACCGGGCCGATATCACCCGGCTCGGGCTCAAGGACGGCGGCTCCGTTGATGTCGAGGCGGTGGCCGGCGACGCGGTCACGCGGCGCGTCGGCGGTCTGCGGGTGATCGCCTACGACATCCCCCAGGGGAATTGCGGCGGTTACTACCCGGAGCTGAATGTCCTGTTGCCGCTCTGGCATCACGACGAGCAGTCCAAGACCCCCGCCGCCAAGGCCATCACCGTGCGGGTGACGGCCACGACCTGAGCCGAGGGATCTGGCGCGGCGCCGTTCTCTCCGGCAAAGAGCCTGGATGGATCAGGTCACGCCCCGAGATGTGGAGCCGCGCCTGCGCGGCCTCCTAGACCTGATCGCAGCCGGCACGCCCGTCCGCGAGCCGGGCCTCGACCTTGCGCATGTGGATGCCAGCAGCACGGCGCTTGCCACTGTCGCGCCGGCCGATGCCGAATCCGGCGGCCTTCCCCTGGTCGGTGCGGACCTGTCCCGGGCCCGCATGGAGGAGTCCGATCTGTCCGGCGCAAATCTGCGCCGGGCCAGCCTTACCGGAGCGGTCGGGCGCTCGACCCGATTCATCGGGGCGATCCTAGAAGAAGCCGATCTGTCTGAGGCCGACCTTTCGGGGGCGGATTTCAGCGGCATCGTGGCGGGCCAGGTCAGGTTCGCCGAAGCAATGCTGGAGGATGCCCGCTTCGGGCAGGCCGCCATGCGCTTCGCCGATCTGTCGGGCGCGCTTTTGGACGGGGCGAATTTCGCCGAAGCTGACCTCTGGGGCGCGAATTTCTCCGGTGCCGATGCCGACGACACCGTGTTCCGCGGCGCGCGGCTCGACGAAGCCAAGCTCGCCGACGCCAACCTGACCCATGCCGACTTCGAGGGCGCGAGCCTTACAAAGGCATCCCTCGCGGGCTCGCGCCTGCGTGGCGCCAAGTTCACCGGAGCGAAGCTTGACGGCGCCGACCTGTCCGGCGCCGACCTCTCCGACACCGATCTTGTTCGGCTCAACCTCGCCACCTGCCGACTGCGGCATGCCCGCTTCGCTGGCGCCTGGCTTAACGGCACTCGAATGAGCGTCGAGCAGCTCGGCGGCGCCGTGGGCGAAGAGGTATCCGGTGCCTACGAGGCGGCGCAGGCGAGCTATCTTGCCCTAGAACAGAACTGGAAGAGCATCGGCAGCCAGGACGCTGCGAGCTGGGCCTACAAGCGCGGCCGCCGGATGGGCCGCTTTCATGCAGGGCAACAGGCGCGCGTCGCCTGGATCTCACGAGACTGGCTCGGAATCCTGGGCCATGGCTACCGCTGGACCGCCGACAGATTCGTCGAGTGGCTGTGCGATTACGGCGAGAGCCTGTCGCGTATCGCCCGAGCCTTCGCGCTGCTGATTGTCGTGTTCGCCGGCCTATACGGACTCACCGGCGGCCTATTCTTGACCGAGGGGGCTGAGGCGGGGCCGACCTACAATCCGATCGACCTGATGAGCTACAGCGCGCTCAACATGATGACCGCCAATCCACCGGAGATCGGCCTCAAGCCGACCGGGCGCGTTACCAATCTGCTGGTCGGCTTGGAGGGCGCGGTCGGCATCATCCTGATGGGACTCTACGGCTTCGTCCTCGGCAATCGCCTGCGACGGTAGAATCCCTCAGTCGTTCCCGCTTAACCGCTCGATCAGAGTGCCGAGATCCTTGCGCAAGGCCCGGATCTCCGGCTCGCTGAGTTCGAGCTGGCACATCACGCTCTCACGCACGGTGACGGCCTCCGCTCGCAAGGCGGCCCCTTGCGGCGTCAGCGCGATCTCGACCTCGCGCTCGTCTGACTGGCGCCGGGTTCGCACCAGGAATCCCGCGCTCTCCAGTCGCTTCAGCACCGGTGTGAGCGTGCCGGAATCGAGCCGCAGTCGCCGGCCGATCTCCGAAACCGTGACGCCGTCCTGCTCCCACAGCACCAGCAAGACGAGATATTGCGGATAGGTCAGGCCAAGCCGCTCCAAGAGTGGGCGGTAAGACTTCGTCATCCGGTGCGCGGCAGCGTAGAGCGCGTAGCAAAGCTGGTTATCGAGCAGGAGCGGATCCGTCACGTGCTCCGTCTCGACCGTGTCCACTGAATACGACATGTTTCTCGCCCATCGCGGTCCGAGGGCCGCTTGTCTCGCACCGCGACCGCGGGTTGGCCACCCTAGCATAACACGCGCATCACGCGCGCAAGCCCCTGCGCGACTTGCTCTTTCTCAACAACCCCGGCGCCCGGACGCTCCGTCACCTGGGGATGACAAGTTCGATAGGCTGTTCAAGAACCCGGTTTCGTCCTCCAGAGTACGAAGGTCGAGCACGATGGCATCGCCGCTGATGCGGCCGATTACCGGTGCCGGCAATTCGCGCAGACGTTCGGCGAGGCGCTTGCAGCGGCCCCCGGCGCCGCGGCGGCCGTCGCCTTCCGGTGTCAGCACCAGGGCTGCGCTAGGTAAGGTCTCCACCGGCAGCGCCCCGGAGCCGATCTGGCTGATGCACTCGGTCACCGAGACCGTCGCCCAACCGGATATCCGTTCGGCGACCGCCGGCGCGATGGCCCGGGCCTGCGCGTCGATTGCCCCGCGCGGGCGGGTGAGCAGGCGCAGAGTTGGCAGCTCCTCGGCCAGCCGTTCAGGATGGAGATAGAGCCGCAGCACCGCCTCCAGGGCCGCGTAGGTCATCTTGTCGACCCGCAAAGCCCGCTTCAGCGGGTTCTTGCGCACCCGGGCGATCAGATCCTTGCGCCCGGCCACGATTCCGCACTGGACCGCACCGAGGAGCTTGTCGCCGCTGAAGGTCACCACATCCGCTCGCGCCAGGGCCTCGCGAACGGTGGGCTCGGGGGGCAAGCCGTAGGCAGAGAGGTCGACGAGGCTGCCGCTCCCAAGATCCTCCGCCAGAGGCACGCTGTGCTCCCGGCATAGGGCGTGGAGCGCTATCGGGTCCGCTTCGGCGGTAAAACCGGTGATCGCGTAATTGCTCGGATGCACCTTCATGACGAGGCCAGTGCGCGGCCCGAGCGCCTCGGCGAAATCGCGCAGATGGGTGCGGTTGGTGGTGCCGACCTCGCGCAGCCGGCAACCAGCCCGGGCCATCACGTCGGGCACCCGGAAGGAGCCGCCGATCTCCACGAGTTCGCCGCGCGAGACCACCACCTCCTTGCGCATGGCGAGCGCGTTCAGCACCAGCAGGACGGCGGCGGCATTGTTGTTGACGACCACCGCGGCCTCGGCCCCGGTCAAGCGGCAGATCAGCGATTCCACGTGGTCGTCGCGCTCGCCCCGGGAGCCGGTGGCGAGATCGAATTCGAGGTTGCTTGCCTGTAACATCACGGCGGTCACGGCTTCTGCAGCTGAGCGAGGCAGGAGCGCCCGGCCGAGATTGGTATGGAGAACCGTACCGGTGAGGTTGAAGACCGGCCGCAGTGAGGTCCGACGCTGGGCCGCGAGTTTCTCCCCTGCCGCGGACCGGATCGCCGCCTCGTCCGGCACCGGGCCGCCCTCTGAACGGATCCCGGCCAGGATGGCTCGCACCGCCTCAGTGCAGGCCGTGCGCCCGTAGGAAGCGAGGATTTCCTCCGAGACCCCGCTGACAAGACGTTCAACGGAAGGAATCCGGCGCGGAACCTGCGTGGGATCTTCGAGGGTAGGTTGGGTTGTCGCTGAAGCTTTCATGTGTCGCTGAGAGATAACGATCCCTGCGCTCGGGACCAGCCCGGCGCGGCGCGCGCGATCCCCGCAGGATTGGCACCGGAGCGGGCTGAGTCTAAGGGCTCCCTCGTGTACGAAGCGGCCAATCGCGCGGCCAGTCAGGCCCAGCGAGCCCTGTGCAGGCCTCGCATCCGCGGGCTGGCCCCGCACCCATTGCCGAGCCGCGGGAGGTCCCACCCATGTCCCGATCCGACACCGCGATCCATCCCATGATCCTGTGCGGCGGCACGGGGACCCGGCTGTGGCCGGTCTCGCGGCAGAGCATGCCCAAGCAGTTCGCCCGGCTGGTGGATGCGAGGACCTCGACCTTCCAGGCCAGCCTCGAGCGCGTTGCGGATGCGTCGGTGTTCGCCAAGCCGACCGTGATCGCCTCCGCGGAAGCTCGGTTCATCGTCGCCGAGCAGTGCGGCCAGCTTGGGATCGCCGCCGACATCGTGCTCGAGCCGCAAGGGCGCGACTCCGCCGCCGCCGTGGCGGTGGCCGCGCTGCATGCCGCCGCGATCGACCCGCAGGCGGTGGTGCTGATCATGGCCGCCGACCACGTCGTGCCCGACACCCAGGCCTTCGTCGACGCCGTGAAGGCCGCCGCCGTGGGCGCGCGGGCCGGCTACACCATGACGCTCGGCATCGAGCCGACCCGCCCGGCCTCGGATTACGGCTACATCCGCCGCGGCGCGCCGATCTCCGAGGCCCCCGGCGCCGCCCGGGTGGAGAAGTTCGTCGAGAAGCCGGATCGCGCCGGCGCCGAGGCGCTGATCGCGGACGGCGCCCTGTGGAACTCGGGCTACTTCCTGTTCCGCGCCGACCTGATGCTGGCCGAACTCGAAGCCTTCGTGCCGGAGGTGCTCGAGGCCGCGCGGGCCGCGCTCGACGCGGCCGTGACCGACCTCGACTTCGTTCGGCTGGACGGCGAGGCGTTCGCGCGGGCGCCGAAGATCTCGATCGACTACGCGGTGATGGAGCGGACCGCCCGGGCGGGTGTGCTGCCGGTGTCGTTCCCGTGGTCGGATGTCGGGACCTGGGACGCGGTCTGGCAGGTGCTGGACCACGATGCCGAGGGCAACGCGGTGCGGGGCCGGGTGTCGCTGATCGGGACGAAGAACAGCCTGGTGCACAGCCAGGGCGAGGGCCTGACCGCGGTGGTCGGGCTGGAGGACGTGGTCGTGGTCTCGACGCCGGACGCTGTGCTGGTGGCGTCGAAAGCCCGCTCGGGGGAGGTCAAGCAGCTGGTCAACGCGCTGCGGGCGTCGGGCGAGCCGGAGGCGGACGCGCATCTGCGGATGTACCGGCCGTGGGGGTGGTACCAGCGGATCGACATCGGCGAGCGCTTCCAGGTGAAGCGGATCCAGGTGGTTCCGGGCGGGCGTCTGTCGCTGCAGAAGCACTATCACCGGGCGGAGCACTGGGTGGTGGTGCGCGGCACCGCGGAGGTGACGGTGGACGAGAGGGTGGTGCTGGTCCACGAGAACGAGGCGGTGTACCTGCCGATCGGGTCGATGCACCGGCTGAACAACCCGGGCAAGATCCCGCTGGAGCTGATCGAGGTCCAGGTCGGATCCTACACCGGCGAGGACGATATCATCCGCGTCGAGGATATTTATGGACGATGAGTTACCCGCGCTGCTTTCGTGAAGGCCAACGCAGTCTAATCAAATTGGCTCTGCGCAAATTCTTAGAATGCGTTCGAGAAGCAGGGTGATCGGGCGAGGCGTCTGACGAGGATCATGACGGCTGCGGCGTAGAGGAAGGCTCTGGCGGAGGCGAGGGTCGCTTCCGCATCTCTCCAGAGGCGCCGGTT
>NZ_LKKO01000057.1 GCF_001455965.1 Methylobacterium sp. GXS13 | reverse complement strand
GCGGTAGAACGTCGGCTCGGACACACCCATCTTCCGGCAGACCTCGTCCACCGTCGCGCCGTTCTCCGCCTGCCGAAGGGCAAAGGCGATCTGTTCGTTCGTGAAGCGTTTGCGAGGCATGGCATCCACCCTCCTTCAGGGTTCAGGATGCCCGAAAAACTTGCGCTCAGCGCGGACCAGTTTGCTGGGTCAGGGTCAAGAGCGATCCCGATCGCAGGCAGATCATCTGTTTGAGCCATAGCAGCGAGCGCAGCCCGGGCCAAAAGGAATGCAGCAGCGTGCGCCTCTCACGCAGCAGCCCCTTCGCTACCATCCTTAAAACCATTGGCCCCTGATCCGCACCGTCACAGGCCTGGGCAATTGCAAAATTTGATAAGAATTCTGAACAACACGACACAGCAGCAACTTGCATATTTGCAGCAAGCTGACAAAATCCAACCTTGTCTGAACAAGCACTTTCAGCAGAAGGACGATCTTTCGATGAGAATTGATAAACATAGCACTCACACTACTTATATTAAGCAGTCTTTCGACAAAAATGGCTCGAAGATATTTGAAGCCGAAGGATATCGTGTTGAAGAAGATAATTTTGGTTGTGTTTCAGGTTTACTTACTGGCGTGAGAACAATCTCAATCGGGGACATCACATCTGTAAAAATTCATCAAATTGAACGTAGCAATGGCCTGGTAAGTCACTTTATAACATTTACAAATGGAGGATCGTGCGCCCTGACATACAATACGCGCGGAGAAGTAATAAATTTTACTATTGGCAAAGTTCAATTGACCCGTACGGACGATGGTGTTTTGATCATCAACACCTTGCCTATCTAAATTTATTGCGGCCGAAAACTGAAAGGTATTAGGCCGTTCGTGAAGCTGGCGCTTACTCAGCCTGAACGCGTCGTTTAATGATTGGCCAACTCAGGCGCAACTTGATTTCAAAGCTTTCGAGCTAGGCAATCTTCCCAAAAGACATACCATTTGATTAAAAAAACATTGTCCGCCTTGCGGCAGTGTCCCACCACTCCGAGTTCTTTGTTGCTTCCGAATGGCGCAGCGTCACGCCGGCGGGGTCTCTGCGCTGGCTACGCGCAGGACCCTAACCAGCCAAGTCCGGATCGCCCAAACGGTCCGAATGAGAACGGCTGCCGCATAGGCAGAGCTGACCGCGAACAAGGCCGCACCAATCAGAGTATTGCCCGCATCGTCGTACTTCAGCGATTCCATAAGCGGCAGAAACATCACGTAGGAATGCGAGAACGCAAACAGGCCGTACAACGACCAAGCCAAGATGATCGTGAATGCGGAAGCAGTCCAGAAATCCAGCTCGCGCATATTTCATTCCCTCGGACGCCAATTTAATACTCAAAATGATCTTCAAAAGCCACCCCGGTTCCTAGTTTGTAAATTGAAATCGACACACAAATCAAAAACCGGACGACAAAGACAAGGTAAGATTTTAAAAATTGAACCGTCAAAACGCGGTCTGCGTGCGGACGGACGTATGGCCGATATCGAAATCGAGCTCAAACACGCGCTGCCTGGGCATGCGTTCCCGACCGCTCCGTCTCGGGAGGCATCGCATCTGCCCTAGGAAGGTGATTTGAAAACAAAAAACCAATTTAATAATGTAATTTCAATTATAAAATCAAAGCCTAATTTATTTGTCAAACAAAAAACGTTTGGATACGGTCAAGCTGCCGATATCGTGAACGTCCAAATTTCTTAAATACTGCGACAGGCTGCACGAAACGGAACCATTCTGTAGCCTCAACGCGGAGTTCTGGATTGACGCTTGCACACACGTGCTCGCGGCGCCGTATGCGGGGACATTATGACTGATCTCAAGACGCTCTTGTTGTGCAGTTCGGCCGTGTTAGTTTCGGGCTCCGTGGCACATGCGGCCGACCTTCCAACCACGAAGGCTGCGCCGATCGAGTATGTGCGCGTGTGCAACGCCTATGGCGCGGGATTTTTCTATATTCCTGGAAGCGATACCTGCCTGCGCATTTCAGGTCGTGCGCGGTATGATTTCCTGTACCAGACCAGCAAGGTCCGCACCGGAACTGGCGGCGACCAGACCGGCTATCTCGGCCTTATGCGCATCAACCTCGATGCCCGCACACAGACCGACTACGGGACGCTCCGCGCCTTCCTGCGTCTTGATCTCGCCGACCGCAGCGGCCCCTTCCTCACCTCCGGATCCCGCCAGCGGGAGGGTTTAGCCTTCCCGGGCCTCGGTGCCGACGCTTTCAACCGGACGCAGACCTACATTAATGCCGACAAGGCCTTCATCCAGTTCGCTGGGCTGACGGCTGGCCGGGCATCATCGTTCTTCGATTTCTACGCGCACGACTTCGAACTTATCGGCGGCACAGCCGGGTCGGACACATTCAGCACGAACGTGCTGGCCTACACGGCCACTCTCAGCAACGGCGTCACCGTGAGCGCCTCCATGGAGGATCCGACTTATCGCCGCTTCCCGATCTTCGGAACCGGTTCCGCGGTCGGCGCCTTCACGGGCGCAGGCGGGTTTGCCGGTTACAGCAATGCCTTCAATCCCTTCACCCCCTCGACCTTCCTGGCTCCCATCGTCGTAGGGCCCGGCAACGTCGCCTTCGTCGACGTGACCCAAAAGGCCCGCATGCCTGACTTCATCGGCGTCGCGCGCATCGACCAGGCGTGGGGATCAGCACAGTTGTCGGCGGCCGTCCACGAGATAAATGCTGGCGACGCCGGCAGCGCGGTAGCCGGTGTCACGACAGCGACGAGCGCCCTCGGCATTTCGCCCACCGGCCGCGCCTCGAGCGCCTACGGCTGGGCGGTGCAGGGCGGCCTGAAGGTCAACCTGCCGTTCATAGCGACGGGCGATACACTTTACCTCCAGAGCGCTTACGGCCAGGGCGCACTCAGCTATACAGGTATCTCGAACTACACGGCTCCGTACGACGCCCTCGCGGCGGCGCCGGTGGGCGGTGGCGCCTTCGCCCAATATTACGCCGACGCCGTCCTAAACCCGACCACGGGACGGCTTGAGCTATCGACCACTTTCTCGGCCGTCGCTTCGCTGCTCCATTACTGGGGCCCCGCCTGGCGCTCGGCGTTCTTCGGTAGCTACGCGGAGATCGACTACAACACGAAGGGTCGTAACGCACTCGGCCTCCTGGGCTTCGGTTTCGCGCCTGCGGGCGCCAGTGCGACCAATGCTCTGGCCTTCGCGACGAGCCCGGTGCTACGCGGCAACAACCAGATCGTCACCGGCGCGAGCCTGATATGGACGCCGGTGAAGGACCTCGATATCGGCGTCGAGGGTGAGTACATCCGCACTGCCCTCAATAGCGGTGTAACGCCGGATATCTCAAAGAACTCGCTGCGCTATGTGAATGCACAGGACGCGGCACAATTTCGGTTTCGCGTGCAGCGGGATTTTTAGCTAAGCCGCTCCACGTCTCGTCCCCCATCCGATTAATCAGGGCTCGGCCGAGAGGCTGAGCCCTAAGTTTTTTCAACCTCGACTGTCTCGTTCTCGATTTAAGCATTTAAAATCTATTTTTATTGCTCACCATGAAGGGTCATGTACAAGTAAATCAGCTCCTCGGAGGCCCTTCTTGCCGCTGAGCGGGCGTTGGCTGTGGTTTCGAATCGGTGCGCTCAGGTACCGGAGCAGATCGAATCGAACCCAAAGCTTCAGACCCATACGACTTCGCCGACCGGGAAACCGGTCGGCATTTTCATGTTGTAGCCTCGGTCTCAAGCACCTGATCGCCGACGCTGGAGCCTACATGCGGCCGCCCTGGCGGGATGGACTCGTCTCGGCTTCGTTATACCTCACAAGAGATCACAGCCCCCGCGACAATCCCTCCGGCATGAGCACGGGGGAGACGTTCATAGCCGGGCACCGTGATCTGAACGTGATAGACCATCGATAAGAGCGTCGAACGTTGCGGCAGCAACCGGAAGTGGAACCGCTTAAAGCAGATTTTATAAATTCAAACTCGTTCAAAGACTGAAAGAATTATTCTGCAAGAAAATATGGAATTTAAATCGGGACTATCTCACAGTGTACTCCCGTCGCCGACACGCGACAGCTTAAGTAAGAGATTGGGTCATGAAGAATCTTATCCTGGCTTGCTCGTTCGGCGCCATGCTGATCTCTGGCTCCGCCTTCGCTCACGAGTCCAGCGCGCAGATCGACCCCAGCCTAATCATCCGGACGAACGGAAGCGGTCTCGACCCATGGTCTTCCGCTGAGGGGAACGATAAGTCGGGTGGCATGTGGGAGGGCGCGACCGGCTACAGCGCGTCCGTGCCGCAGCAGCCGGCCTATACTGGGTCCGTTCCGTCGAACCGGCAGTGGAGCCACCTGAGCACCCGCGCACGTCATCACAGCGAACCGTCGTACTGACCGATCCCGTCGGCTCGTCGCCTGTCGCTGCCGCGGCAGGCGACGCCAGCCCTGGTACGGCACCACGGGGGCCCGCGCGGGCCTCAGACGGCTTCTATCGAGGCCGCGCCGAGGGCAATGGAACCGTGGCCCTGATCGGGCCAAAGCAGCGTCACGCGACAACCAGTCCCGTCGCTTGCGATGTCAAAGACCGCGCTGTGCAGCCGGGCGATCGAATCGACCAAGCTCAGTCCGATGCCGAACCCGCTCTTGTCGGTTCGGAACGCGCCGCGGCGGTACCGGGCACGGACGGTGGTCAGCTCTTCGGCAGGAATGCCGCAGCCGTTATCCGTGACGCGGATGGTCGTGGGATTCTGCAGAAGCGCGACTTCGACCCAGCCCCCGGATGGGGTGAATTTCAGGGCATTGTCGATCAGGTTGCTCGCAGCCTCGAAGATCAAGCTGCGGTCACCCTCTACATCAAGGGCGCTTTCAGGCCGTGCCCATCGGAGCTGGATGCCCCGCTCAGCCGCGAGAGGCTCGTAATACTCCACGGCATCCTCGAGTAGTCGGCTCAGGTCAACCTGCGAGAAGCCCGATCGGCGCAGACGATCTTCCATCTCGGAGATGCGCAGCAACGCCGAGAACCGGATGACAATCGACTTGACTTCGGCGAGCACGTCTTCGCTGCAAGCGCGGAACGCTTCGATGCTGTCAGCCTTGCGCAGGGACCGCTCCAGTGTCCCGACGACCCGGGTAAGCGGCGTTCGCAGATCATGGGCGATGTTCTCGTTGACGCCCTTGATCTCCAGCATCAGTCGCTCGAGCTGGTCGAGCATGTCGTTCACCACGCGCGTAAGGTGGGCGAGGTCGGCAGAGACGCCGCGCGTGGGCAGCCGTTCGCTCAGGTCGCCACGCATGATGCGGACCACCGCTGAGGTGATTGCGTCGTTCTGACGGAGCGACCCGACACCGAAGATTACGGCACCGATCAGGCCGATGACGATGGTGGCTGCCATGCCCCAGGAAAAGGTCTCGACAAGGGCGTTCTCAAGGGACTGGAGATCCTTGGCCGAACGGCTGACCAGAACGTACTCGCCGCTCGGCAACTGCGTCAGTTCGCTGAACAGCGTGCGCGTCCCATGCTCCGTCTGCTGGGTCAGGACGAAGGGGCGCCCGATCGGCGCCGTCGCCGGGTAGGTGATCGGGGCACCGGCGCGGCGTGCGTGATCCGGTCCAAACAGCACGAGCGGGCGCCCGCCTTCCGCAAAGTCCTCCGACGCCTCGATGCGCTCGCGTAGAGCATGGGGGGGCAGGTTCAGGAGATGCTTCGACTCCCACTCCACCCACTCGAAGGCGGCCTTTCGGCCGTAGCTGCGCGTATCGACGTACAGGAAGCCGCACAGGGCTAGCGACGCGCAGCCGAAGGTCGCGAAGAACAGGCTCGCTACCCGGAAGCCGCTGGTGCGGCGAACCTCAAGAAGGCGCACGGAGGATGAAGCCCGTGTTGCGCACCGTGTGGATCCGGGGGTTCAGCCCGTCGGGATCAAGCTTCTTACGGATCTTGCCGATGTGCACGTCGATGACGCTCGATTGATGATTGAAGCTGTAGCCCCAGACCGACTCGAAAATCATCTTACGGCTCACCAGCACACCGGCGTTCTGCATTAGAAACTCGATGATGGCGAACTCCTTGGGCAGCAGTTCGATTTCGCGGCCGGCGCAGCGCAGGACCCGCTCGATCAGGTCAAGGCGCAATTCGCCGACGACCAACTCGTTAACAGTCTCGGCAGCCATCTTGCGCCGGGCCAGCGCATCGACCCGAGCGGTCAGTTCGATGAACTCGAAGGGTTTGGCGAGATAGTCGTCACCGCCAGCTCGCAGGCCGTCGACACGCTCGTTGACGGCCGAGAGCGCGCTCAGGATCAGCACGGGCGTCGAGACCTTGGCGGCGCGCAGCTTGGTGAGCAGCGACAGGCCGTCAATCTCCGGCAGCATGCGATCCAGGACGATCACGTCGAAGTTACCTTCCAGCGCCTTCCGAAGGCCGGTAGTTCCACTCGGCGCCTCGTCGACCTGAAACCCGTATTCCGCGAGCGCCGAACCGATCTCAGCGGCGACGCGACGATCATCCTCGACCACCAATACACTGGGCATTCTTTTTTCCTTCTTATTCTGTATTCGGCTGTTCGGCTTGGTCTCCTGCAGATTTGCAGCGGACCCGGAATTATCCTCTTCAAGCCCGCTGTCAAATGGCGGTTGATCTGCGCTAGCGGAATGCGTCATTTGGCCGGCAAAGCTTACGAGATCGTGAACGGATCGGACCATGCGCCTCACTGCACACTGGCCTGCTCGGTGAGCTTGGCGGTCGCTGCCTTCGCAGCGGAATCGCCCTTCGGAACAACCCGGGCACCGTCCATGAGGCTCGCGGGAGGATTCAGGACAATCGTTTCGCCGCTCTCGAGTCCGGTACGCAGCTCCAGCCGTGTGCCCAGATCACGCGCAATCGTGATTGGGCGGAGCTGCACCGTGTCATCGGGCTGAACGACCGCGACCCGCGTACCCGTCGCATCGAAGATCAGCGCCTCGGACGGTACGGTCACGCGGGGATGCGTACGCGGCACCGCAAAAGTTACGGCGACGTAGAGGCCGGGACGCAGGATTCCATCGGGGTTCTTAACGTCAACCTCGGTATCGAGGGTCCGCACGGAGGAGCGCAGGGCGACCGAGCTGCGTGAGACCGTTCCGTCAAGCACTTTATCCGGCATCTGAGCGACGCGCACGCGGGCCTGGACGCCGTCATGGATGCCCACCGCCGCCGATTGCGGCACTTGGACCGTTACGCGCAGAACATCCGTGCTGTCGATGGAGAACAGGGGTGTTCCGCCGCCGGAGTCGGCGTGAACGAGGTCGCCGACATCGACCATGCGGGCGGTCACGACGCCGTCGAAGGGCGCGACCACGTTCTCGAACGTGGTCAGCGTCCGCAGCCGGTCCACTTTGGCCTGCTGTGCCGTGATGTTCGCCTCGGCGACCTTCACATTCGCGTCGGCGGCGGTCAGGGCCGCTGTGGCCGTCAGCATGCTGGCTCGGGTTTGATCAGCGTTCTGCTTCGAGGCCCAGCCCTGGCCCGCCAGCGTCGACGTCCGGGCATCGGTGGCATTGGCCAGCGTGACGTTGGCCTTGGCCTGCTCGACATTCGCGTGGGCGACGGCGAGCTGGGCCTGGAACTGGCCGAGTTGGGCCTCGGCTTGGCGCGCCTGCTGGTCTAGATCGGGGGCGGTGATGCGGACGAGCAAGTCACCCTTCTTCACCCGCGAGCCGATGTCCACCCGGCGCTCGGCGATGTAGCCTGTGGCGCGAGCGAAGATGTCGGCATGGTCAAAGGGCTCGGTTTGGCCCGGCAAGGTGAGCATCATTGGCTGATCGTCTTCGGTGGCCGACAGGGTGCGCACCGCGGGGACAAAATCGGCCGTCTCGGCCTGCGTCACCAGCGAAGCCTGGTAGGTTTGCCAATGGTGCCAGCCACCAAGGCCGAGGGCGCTTCCGAGCGCCAGGGCAGCCACCAGGAAGGGCCGCTTGCGCGGGGGCGGCAGATCGGCATGTGCCAGCGTCTCCCCGGCCCCATCCTGCCGCAGAGGATCGATTTCGACCGCGTGGCGATGCGCCCGCTCTGCAACCTCGTGGGCGTCGAACGCGTGAGCGTCGGGATCTGCGCGCATCAATAATCCTCGAGGGGTTTGATCGGGTTGTGCCGGAGCAGGGTGTAGAGGAGCGGGACAAAGAGCAGCGTCGAGAGCGTGCCCATGCCGATCCCGCCCATGACCGCGCGGGCGAGAGCAGCGTTCTGTTCGGAGCCCTCGCCTGATCCGATCGCCATCGGGATCAGGCCGAGGAACATCGCCGAGGCGGTCATTAGCACCGGCCGCAGCCGTGTATGGCCGGCCATCAGGGCGGCCTCGCCTGCCGAGCAGCCGGTGGCCTCCCGGTGCTCCTTGGCGAAGGTGACGAGGAGGATCGAGTTCGCGCTCGCCACGCCCACCGACATGATCGCCCCGAATAGGGCTGGGATCGAGAAGGCCGTGCCGGTGATGAATAGGCTCATTACGATGCCGCAGAAGGCAAGCGGCAGCGCGGCGATCACCACGAAGGGATCGACCCAGGTCTGATAGTTTAGGACGAGAAGCAGGTAGACCGCCACCAGCGCGATCCCGAGCCCGATCTCGATCCGCGCGAAGGCGCTCTCCATGCTCTCGATCTGCCCGCGAACCAAGATCTTGTCCGGAGCCGGCAGGCGGGCCTGCGCGTCGGCGACGATCCCATCCACGGCATTGCGGACGCTGCCGAGATCGGCGTTTTGGACGTTGGCGAGGATGTCGAAGGTCGGCTGCTGGTTGACGTGATTGATTACCGTCTGCTCCGGCTGTCGCTGCATCGTGGCAACGTTCGACAGCAGGATCGGAATACCCGGCTTGTCATGGCCGGCCGCGTGGACCGAGACCGGCGTATTCATCAGCTGGTCGATGTCGGCATTGCGCCATTCCGGCGTCTGGACCCAGAGCTGATAGGGCATCCCGGATTTCGGATCAGCCCAGAAGTTCGGGCTGACCTGAAAGGAGCCCGACAGCGAGATATTCATGTTCTGCGCGATAGACTGTTCGCTAACGCCCATCTCCGAAGCGAGCCTGCGGTCGACGTTCACGGACATCTGCGGCGCGTCGACGATCTGATGAAGGTGGACGTCGACCGCCCCGCGGACCGCCGAGATCCGGCGTACGAGATCGCGCGCCACAGCGAGATCTTCGGCGTCGTGGCGTCCTGAAACCTGCACATCGATCTGCGCGATCGTGCCGAAATTCAGGATCTGCGTGATGATGTCGGATGGTTGAAAATAGAAGACATCATCCGGGAAAGCGTTGCGCAGGACCTTGCGCAGTCGCGCCTCGTAGAACGAGATCGGCCTGTGCTCACCCTTCAGATTGATCAGCATCTGTCCGTCATTGTAGGCGACAAATGATGCGTCCATGAAGGCAAAGTTATAGTTCGAGGCTGGCAGGCCGATGTTGTCTAGGATCAGGCCAAGTTCATCTTTTGGGACAATCTGCCGGACGACGTCCTCGACCTGCGCAAACCGCTTCTCCGCCTGCTCGATTCGCTGACCCGGGTGGGTGCGGATATGCAGCGTCATCTGGCTCGATTCGATTTGTGGGAAATAATCCTGCCCAACGAAGGGAAAGATCGCCGCGGTAAGCGCGAAGACGGAGAGCACGCTGCACAGGGTCCGGCCCGGGTGGCGGAGCACGGCGGAGAGGAGGCCGACATAGCCCGCGTGGAACCGCGTGAAGCCCCGCTCGAACGCTCCGCGGAAGGCGACGGCGCCACGCAACGGATACCGGAATCCCCAGCGGAGCGGGCGTAGCGCGAAGCCGAACAGCCGGCCGAGGACCGATCGCCGTCGCTGCGGCGCCTTCCCGTCAGCTACAGGCTCCGCGCCGCCGTGATGCCGGGCGTATTCCGGGGCGACGAGAACGTCGATCAGAATGGCGACGAGCGTCCGCGACAGCAGGTAGGAGGTCAGCATCGCGAACACCACCGCCTCGGCTTGTGGGACGAACAGGTAGTGGGGCGCGTCGGTGAGGAAGAACACCGCCGAGAAGGCCGAGCAGATCGCCAGCGTCGAGATCAGCGCCGGCTTGGCGATGCCCGCGACGCCCTCGACCACCGAGCGCCGAAACGGGAACCCCTCCTCGAACATCCGGTACGTGTTCTCGATCGCCACCGTGGCGTCGTCCACCAGGATGCCGACTGCGAGCGCAAGGCCGCCCAGGGTCATCACGTTGATGGTCTGCCCGATGGCGACCAGGATCGATAGCGAAGTCAGGATGCAGAGCGGGATCGAGACGAGCACCACGAGGGTCGAGCGCCACGAGCCCAGGAACAGCAAAATCGCGAGGCCGGTGAGGCCGGCTGCGATCACCGCCTCGCGCACCACGTCGGAGATGGCGTCCGAGACGAAGACCGATTGATCGAACAGCGGCGTGATCGTCATGCCCTTCGGCGCGGCAGCGTGGATGTCGGGAAGGGCAGCCTTGACTGCGTTCACGACGTCCAGGGTCGAGGCCGCACCGTTCTTCAGCACCTGCAAGAGGACGGAGTGATGACTGTCGGCGCGGACGATGTTGATCTGCGGCGGCGAACCATCCCGTACCTGGGCGACGTCCCGTAGTAGGACCGGCTGGTTGTTCTCGACCTTGATCGGGATGCGATTCAGCTGATCGACAAGAAGCGGACTCGAATTGAGCCGAACCGTGTATTGCTGCGTCCCGACCTTCGCGAGCCCAGAGGGCACAACGAGGTTCTGCTTGAGCACCGCATTCAGGACATCGAGCGGCGTCATGCCGATCGCGCGCAGCTTGGCGGGATCGAGGTCGACCATCACCTGACGCGGCGCGCCGCCGTACGGGGACGGCAGGGTCGAGCCCGGCACCTCGGCGAGCCGCCGGCGGGTCCGGTACTGGGCGTAATCGAAGACCTTGGTGAGGGGCAGCTTAGACGACGATAGGGCCATCTGGATGACCGGCACCGATGACGCGGAGAACCGCATGATCACCGGCGGCTGCACGCCGGGCGGCATACGCGAGCGGATGGCGTTCATGGCGGAATCAACCTGCGTCATCGCGAGATCGATGCTGACCGTGGAATCGAAGTAGATCCGCTCGGTCACGGTACCCTGGATCGACGTCGACTCGATCCGCCGGATGTTATTGACGTTGCTCGACAGCGAGAACTCACTGTAATTCGTGATACGCTGAACCATGTCGTTGGCGTCGAGACCGTTATAGGTCCAGACCACCACGACGACTGGTATATCAACGGACGGCAGCACGTCCTTCGGCGCCACCGCGATCGATCCGATGCCCGCGAGGAACATGAGGACGGCAAGAACATAGAAGCTCTTGCGGAACTTCAGGGCAAATCGAACGAGATCCATGCGGCCAATCGCGCTTTTCGCCAGAATCCTGCGGATCTCCGGGCCCCGGCTTTGGCCTCGGTTCGAGAAGGCAGAATGAGGCTTGCGTTGTGGAGGGTTAGCGAGGCTCCTGCCCGGCTCCACGACGATATAAGTCACTCCCGACAGTGCTTCGAATGAATTCGCTCTTACATCTTGAAACAATTTTTAGTTTGGAAAAAAACAAGGCCGCTCTTTCAAAATTTGCGCCTCGGGTGCAGCCTGCATCCCCGACGTCTGATCTGCCCACAGGCGAGTTTTTTAGCAATGAAAATAATTTTTAAGAGATGAATTTTCTTTGATATCTTAGCGTTTTATTTATTTGCGCTCCACCAGGCGGAAGTTTTATATTGCCGAGGGTCAAACGATTCTCCTGTTATCAGTCTTCGGCACAATAAATTGATGTGACCTAAATCATTCAAGTATAAGGCTTTCAGCACCTCCAAAGCAGGCACTTAGCGATTGCTTGGCCCATATTTGGGTATCGACTTTCGCGGTCCAACAGCTGCTGATGGGTGCCGCCTGGTCCAGAGATGCCGATCAGCGATGTCTCCGAAACAGATCGCCCCAGCATCTCAAGGATTCGCAGACCTGGCCTGCTCGAGACAAATCGATGATCAACCAGCGAACAATAAAAATCATGATTTTTGTTGCCTCGGCCGGCCTCGTCACGCCAGCCTGGTCCGAGAGCGAGATGCCTGCCGGCGGCGCATTTATGAGTAGCTACACATCGGACCCATACTTCGATCCGCGATCGCAATATTCCCAGCGTCATGCGCTCGGCGATATTGGCGGACAACCCATGTTGGCAGAACCGTTGGGCGCTCAGCCACCGTGCGCGCTTTTCGATAAGCCTTGTGCCGACAGGTTCGAGCGGACACGGCACCACGCTTATCCGTAGGGTAAAATGGCTGCCGTCTGAACGCCGACCATCCGCTCTTCGCGGACCTAGGCTGAGCGCTGAAAAATCCTTCAGAAAGGTCCGGCACCGCGAAGCCGATCGGACGGACGATGCTACGGCGCCGGACATGTACGCTTTCAAGATCCGCTGTACGGCCGCTGAACGACTGGAATGGGCGCTTTGCTGCCGGGCTGGTTTGAAAGCCCCTCGACAATGGAGTCGAGGGGCCAAACGCTCAAATCTCAGTCCCTTCGGCCAGTGTCAGAGCATCTTCGACGTCGACACCGAGATACCTGACCGTGCTCTCGATCTTGGTATGGCCGAGCAGGATCTGGACGGCACGCAGGTTGCCGGTCCGCTTGTAGATCAACGACGCCTTCGTGCGACGCAGGGAATGTGTCCCATAGTCCTCTTTTCGAAGCCCGATGCCCGAGACCCACTCATCGACCAAGCGCGCATACTGCCTCGTGCTGATGTGCATGACACCATCGAGCCGGCTCGGGAAGGCATAGTCGTCGAGCGTTCCACCCCTGGCCTCCAGCCATGCCAGGATGCTGGCACGCGCGGGTTCGAGCAATTCGAACTGCACCGGTCGGCCGGTCTTGCGCTGAATGACAATGGCTCGGCTACGGATTCGACCACCGCTGACAAGGTCGCCAATCTTGAGCTTGACGATGTCGCAGCCGCGCAGCTTGCTGTCGATGGCGAGGTCGAACATCGCACGGTCGCGCACGCGCCGTTCGCGGTCGAGCCAGAACCGGATGGCCCAGACCTGCTGAGGTTTGAGGGCTTGCTTGGCGCCAAGCTTGCGGCCAGCGTTCCAGGCCGGCCGCCCTTTCGTGGCCGGATCGTGTGCGGAGTGTCCCATCGTCTGTCTCCTCGCCGGCTCATGCCGGCTAGGCGAGGAGACACCCGAACCGAGGCTCTGGAGATGGAGGGCATATGCGGACGTTCCGCATGCGACCCAACCCAGTCATTCCGGGTCACCGAGGGGATGCCTGGAAGCGGACATTGAGCGGGCCAGCTTCGTACGGCTGGAGTTGGCCGAAAGCCGCTCGACCGTTTCGGATGCGACAATGCACAAGAACGGACATTTCCCGCCGGGTGGCTGACCTTCGCCTGCGGCATACACTGTTTGGTGGCGCAGAAGGTCATCCATCGTCGCGGCATTCTCAAACAGCCGTCGCCCAGGGCCGCCGGCGGATCGCCGACCTCAGACCCCAGGCGACCCCGCCGGATGATGGCCCGTCCCGAAATGGGCCGCGAGACCATCGGGTTCGCGGGCGGCCGCTCGGGCGGATCGACCGCGAGCCTGATCCTCCAGACCAGGCGATGAACCTCGATCTACAGTTTGGAGTCCGAGCGTGATTCGGGGTTCCCAAGGAGTACGAGCAACTTTAAGTCGATCGTGAAGATCGATCGTGGTCCGGGGGGCTGGGTGACGAAGGGTTCGACGGGGGCGTCCGACGCAGGGGGGATCGCGGCGCGGCGCGGGTTCCGCATCCAGGACCACGTCGCCGCGAGGATCGCGCTGGAGACGCTGCTGGATCCGGACGCCGTCAGGCTGGAGTGCGAGACCGCGGACGACATCGTGGTCCGGCGCTCCGGGGCGGGCGGGCTAATCAACGAGTACGTGCAGGTCAAGACCACGGAAGCCGACAGCAAGTGGAACCTGACTGAACTGGCCGCTCGGACGAAAGGCCGGAAGGGAAGTTCGGTCTGCGAGCGGTCGCTGTTATGCGACACGGACGGCGACACGGCCTGGTTCCGCCTCGTGACCACCAGGGCCGTGTCCGCCAAGCTGGTGCCGTTCACGCGTGAGAGGGGACGGCGGGACGGCGAGGCGGCGTTCGAGGCGTTGGTCGGCAACTTCGCGAAGAAGTACAAGGACACGAAGTCGAACTCGGGCCGCACGTTGGCCGACTGGTCGAGGCACCTGCTCTGGGAGGTCGAGGCGGACGAACGCTCCATCCACGCGCGCAACACGAAGACCTTGCTGACCCTCGCCCAGGGCCGCGGCCTCAACCCCGCGTTCGACATGGTCGAGGGCGTCTACGAGCGATTGGTGAGCAAGACCCGATCGATGGGTGACGCGCCGTCGAGCGAGATCGCCGACAAGGCCTGGACCCGCGCCGACATCATGACTTGGTGGGAGGAGCGGCTGGCGGAGATGCGCGCTGATGCGGCCGACCACGTCAAGGTCTACCAAATCGTCAACGTGCCGGCCTTTTTCTCCGAGCTCTGCGCGGTGGACGACGGCGCCGTCAAGCGCGCCCTCTACGCCTACGACGTCGAGTACGACGGTAACGTCTGGCGCATGGACGAGCTCACCGAGCACCTGCTGGACTGGCTGCCCGAGGTGGCGCTGTCGCCGCGGATTCTCGCGACGTACAACCACCTATCGGCGCGGCGGCTGCCGGGCGAGGCGCTCAGGGCTCTGGAGCGCCGCGGACCGGTCGACGTCCCGGGCCTCATCGCCGGCCTCATGCTGCACGCGATCCTCCGGCATCACTTTGGGGCGGAGCCGATCGCTTGCCGGATCTTCTTCCTGGTGGGGGGCGCGATGCGCTCGACGAGCGCGCACATTGTCCCCCTGGCGGGTGGCGATGAGATCTGGCTGGGGCGTTCGCGCCTGGTCGCAGCCGACTCGCACCGCGCGGTGATCGACGAGGTGCTCGCAGAGCTGCGCACCGCGGTGACGCGCGACGTGCTGATGGAGGAACGTGACATCATCATCCAGCTGCGCGAGCCGCGCCACCTGCGCGCCGATACCCTGGACGGCATCCTCGTCTCGACCGGCAAGACCTCGGACCTGCTGAGGGTCGTCCGGCTCCCGATCCTGGTGGCCTACGACAGCGCGACGCTGGGCGCGGGCTTCAACGCCGCCTACCTCACGCTCCTGAAGCGAGAGGTCCGGGACGAGTACGATCAAATCAAGGCTGGGATCGACGACGAGCTGCGGGACGTCGAGGTTTCCCTGTTCCTCGTCCCAGTCGAGTGCGCCGCGACGTTGGCGCGGACCTTCGAGGCGCGCCTGAGGAGGCGATGATGGAGATCAGCCTCATCCGGGAATGCCTCGCCGAGCCGGCGAGGCTCGCCGAGGTGCGGTTCCCGGTCTTCCGGGAGATCGCCTACCTCGCGAACCACGAGCGGACCGCAGCGCTCGCCCGGGACCTCGTCATCCGCCTGCTGGCGGTCAAGCACACGCTCCCGAAGGACTACGGGGCGCTCCTCGATGCCCTGGTCCGCGAGGTCGGTCTGTTCCCCTACGCCGACAGGACCCTGCACCGCAGCCTGGAGGACCAGATCCTGATCGAGGCGCACCGCGTCCACGGGGTCGGGGAGGAGCGCTTCTTCCACAGCCTGCAGCTGTCGGTGTTCCAAGAGCTCGCCGCCGGCCGCAACGTTGTCCTGAGCGCCCCGACCAGCGTCGGCAAGAGCCTCGTCGTCGACGCGGTCCTGGCGACGGGCCAGCACAGACGCGCCGTCATCGTCGTGCCCACCATCGCCCTGATCGACGAGACCCGAAGGCGGATCACCGCGTCCCTGGGCCGGACCCACGACGTCATCACGCATCCGGGCCAGGCCAGGCGCGAGGACGGGCGGCCGACGGTCTACGTCCTCACCCAGGAACGGGCCCTGGGACGCGACGACCTCGACGACGCCGACTTCCTCGTCATCGACGAGTTCTACAAGCTCGACATGAGGGACGGCGACGACGACGAGAGATCCATCGACCTCAACGTCTGCTTCCACAGGCTCGCGGAGAAGGGGGCCCAATTCTACCTCATAGGACCGAGCATCGCCTCCGTGGCCGGGCTGGCCACGGGATACCGGCACGTCTTCATCCCGTCGGACTTCTCCACCGTCTCGCTGGACATAACGTATTTCGGCCTCAAGCAGGACAGCTCGGACCGGGCGGCCAAGCTGGTCGAGCTGTGCCGCGAGTTGACGAGCCCCACGCTGGTCTACTGCCAGTCCCCGCGCAGCGCGCGGGATGCGGCGCGGAATATCTACCTCGGCTGCGAGCTGCCCGTCTGCGAGGCGACCGCGGACGCCGTCCGCTGGCTGGAGCGCCATTACCCGCCGGAATGGGAGGTCATCCGCGCCCTGGCGCGGGGGGTGGGCGTCCATCACGGCAACGTCCCGCGAGCCATCCAGCAATACATGGTCCGGGCGTTCGAGGAGGGGAGCATCCGCTACCTCGTGTGCACGTCGACGATCATCGAGGGCGTCAACACCGTCGCGGAGAACGTGATCGTCTTCGACAGGCGCAGGAACACGCGGACCATCGACGATTTCACCTTCCGCAACATCGCGGGCCGCGCCGGGCGCATGAACCGGTATTTCATCGGCAAGGTCTTCGTGATCGAGGAGGCGGTCGCCGAGGGGGACCATACGGTCGACCTGCCGATCGGGGCGCAGGACGGAGCGACGCCCCTGTCCCTGCTGTTGGCGTTGCCTACCGGCAGCCTGACGCCGGGTTCGCGGGATCGCCTCGCGGAAGTGTTCAGGGGCTCGCGCCTCGCCGAGGCCACCATCCGCGCCAATCGGTACGTCCCAGTCGGCGCGCAGAACGCCCTCGCGGACGCCGTCTCGGACCTGTTCGACCGGGATCCAAGGCTCCTCCAGTGGCGCGGCGTCCCCGACTCGGCCCAGTTCCGCGCCGTCTGCGACCTGATCTACGACCACGTCGACCAGGGCACCGTCCTGAGGCGGCACGGCATACACGCCGGCGACCAGCTCCAGGCCGTGCTGACCAGCCTGATGGCCGCCGGCGATTTCGGCGCGTTCATCGCCCGACGCGTCCAGGAGCGATGGCGGGGCACCAGTGTAAGCGAGGCGGTCGAGGGCGCGTTGTCCTTCCTGCGCAAGTACGTGGGTTTCACGTTCGGCCGACAGCTGATGGCCGTGAGCCGCATACAGGCCGACGTCCTTGCGCGCCGAAAGCGCGGCGCGCCCGGTGACTACGCCCTCCTCGCCGCGCGGGCCGACTCCCTGTTCCTGCCCGCCGGCGTCTTCGCCCTGGACGAGTACGGCATCCCGGCCGAGATCGCGTCGAAGCTGATGGCGGCTTGGGGGGAGGTCGCCGACGTCGACGAAGGCTTGCGGATGCTGGCGGCGCTGGACCTGGAGCGGCTGGACCTGCAGCCGTTCGAGCGCGAAGTGATACGCCACGTGCGCAAATCCCTGCCGTCGCGCGCCTACGAAGCTTGAGCCGCCGCCGGACCGATCGTGCCCGACCGGCGGATCGAGTGCGCGCCATCATCGCCTGGCCCCACGTGTATCGCCGCCGGCGTCCGGGACCGCGGCCGCGGCCGAGCGACGCCGCTCACCAGATGTGTGGACCGGCGTAGGGGTCCGACGCCGATCAGTCCTGCAAGTCGTTGTCGGCGTTGGCAGTCAGCGTTCGTGACTCCGTGGCGACTTACAGGCGTGAGCCCTCGGACGACACGATCAATGCCCCAGTCTGTTGTCCGTCATAGTCGCGATGTCTGCTTCCAGGAATTCGGAGAGGAGCGACGAATGGCCGGGTTGGGCGCGAAGCAGCCGACTTCTCCAGTCCGAGCGAAGGTCTGCTTCCTCGATCACACTTCCCGAAAGCAGATCGGCAAAAATCCACCTCCAGCGGCCGTTTTACGCAGGTACCAAGCGTCAGATTTGAACCACAGACGAATATCATGCCTACATACCCTTCCATACCCGTCTGTAGCTTCCTCGGACGACAGACTGGCGGCCCGAACTGGTATCCACCGTCATCGTCATGGCGAGTAGTCCGCTCCCCTCCAGATAAAAGCTCACCGTGAACGAGCGCCCGGACACCCATGTAGCAACACGTTCGTCTCGCCACCGACCGATCCCGCTCGCCGGACCGCCGGTGTTCAACGTCGGCAAATCCGCTCGCCATCCGTTGTTCGCAATGACGACAGCTCCCTGAGGCGTCTCTTGGAACTCAATCTGGCAGGTTGGACAGGGGCCGGCGTTCGTACCGACCTGCTCCCAAACGCCTAAAAAGTCCGCCATCTCGGCCGCGTGGACCGGCAGACCTGCGGTGACTGCGAGGGCCGTTGCTAGCGCACCAATTCTCAAACGCATGCCTGCTCCCCAGAAGCGGATCAGCCGAAATCCACCCCCTAGCGGCCGTTCCGGTAGCGACCCATGCCAGCCATGCAGACAGCCATCGGCGCTTCCCAAGAGCGGCCATTCATCGGCGGTCCACCGACTTCGGCTAGGGGTGGTGAGCGGTCACGGGCCTGATGGCCGGAAGCGGCCCTTAGCTACGCAAGCATGCAGTCAGTTAGCCCTAGCGGCCGTGTGCTTCAGCGCGGACTTCGTACCCACAGGCCGCGCGACATATGTGCGAACGGGATGCGTTCTTGCTGCGTTATGGCAGAAGTTGGCCAATAGCTACGATCGCCTGCCGATTATTCTTGATGGAAACACTGAACTCTTTCTCCCGAACTCTCTGCACAGGCAAGTTCAGATCAGCAGAAATCTCCTGCGACGGTAGTTTGGTCTCGATGTCACCGCGCAGCTGCGGGACAAAGGGCGTTAGAAGCAAAACGATAGGCTTGATCAGGTTAAGTCCTTGGCAGGACAAAGTCATGTTAGGGCTCTTCGTAAGCAAGAACTCGGTGGGACCGGGCGAGATATCTGCTTTGATTATTGTCTCCTTAACGGAAAACACGGCGCGAGCTTGCCCATCTGGTGGAGTCTCCAAGCGGAAGGCAGACGAAATTGGAATGCGGGATTCCTTCAAAGAAGCCTCAAACGTCTGCGACTCTGTCCATGGCCACTGACAGGCCAAATGACCGACGATGTCCAAGGGCGTAAACTTTACGTCAATGACGGCCTGGGCTCGACCTGAAACATCGAGAGCCAAGCTTACGCCTGATAGGTCCGTTGATAAATTAAACTCTTGAATGCAAACTCCAAGGTCCTCACTTTTGATCTGTGAGGTTACGTCTAGATTAGCGAATTTCCCCGTGTTCTTGATGAGCGTGAGAGTTTGCTTTCCCGTTTCGCAAAGCAGCTTCTCTCCAGACTTTTCGATCTCGCAACTCGCCTTTTCCTGAGCCTTTAGTCTCTCACAATCAAATTTTTTGCCGGCTGCGACTGCGCGGTAGAGGTCATTCTGAACACCTTGCCCGAATGCGCATATCGGATCGCGACCCCGCTGGATGCAACCGCCTCCTACACACCCGCCACCTGCCCAGCTTGGCGCACAAACTTTGGGTCTCGATAGAATGCAAGCGTCACAGTCTCGGTTGTCCACGTCCGGTGCGAAGTCGCATGATCGATTTGAGCTGCATTCCCGATTGGGAGTGCAATTGATAGCATCACCACTTGGCAAATCGATTTTTGTGCTCGACGTTTGCCTAGACGTTGCGCCTGAAACTGAGACGCACAAATTAGCTTGGGTCACCCCGCTGTTGATTGTGTTTGCAATAAGATCTTTTCGAACGGCAGCCCAACTTGATCTCTCGCTCAGAGACAAGCCGAAATTGGTCGCGATCAGTCCATCGATCTGGTCACGTATATCTCCAAACGATCTGCCTACGGTAACAGGGGCGGTTTCTGAGCCTCCAGCGGTCGGGGTGAGTTGAACCAAAGCTACGACTTGATTGTCAGTGACTAGCCAAGCTATCCCGCCAAGCTTGAAGGGAGCGACGATTTTGTCAGCTTTAAGACGGACGGTAAGACTAGCAGCTGGGTTCTTGATGATGATGCTTTTTGAAGGATCAATGGCCGTGGGCGAGAGTGCCGGTACCGTCAACTTCGTGAAAGGCTGCCGGCTGAGTTCACCGCTGATGTTGTCCTTGAATATATTGAGAACTGCAACCAGTGCGTCGACCACTGCGGTTGCACCGATTTTTTCGGCAAGAACAACACTGTCGACCTGAACAGAACTAAGCGCTGGAAGGAGCGAGAGATTGACGACGGGCGGACCGTTCGCCTCGTCGATAAGCCCGCCCGTTATGCCCGCATAAGCATCAATAGAGCCGGTTATCTCGGGTCGTGCCGCGTCTAAGATTTTCGCCAGCTCGGAGTTTGCGCCTGCGTCCACTCCGGCGAACTTGCGCTTGAAGGTCGCGCGGACGTGGAGAAGTTGTTCTGCTCCTTCAAGGCGTAAATCGACGATGCCCTGCTCCCTCAATTTGTCGTCAAGCAATGCCCGTTGTGCATCGGCTAGCGCCAAAGAAAAAGCTACGCTCGGGCTTGTGATTTGGGAGAGCGGTTGAGCTGTGCTGTCGATCGCAGCCCTGCGCTGTTGCTCGACATTGATGGGCGGCCATTTGGCATTCACGACTTTCGTGATGGAATCACCGCATCCGGCCAGTAGTAGTGGAAGCAGAAAAACGAAAATTCTGAGTCTCAGCGTGCCCGACCGTCGGCGTTCTAGCGAGCTCATATTGTCCCCTCTTGCGATTTTACCGCGCGGACTTAAAACTCAGCCTTGATTATCGTGATCGGTTCGATCGCCTCCGAGGTTGCACAAACCTTGAAGGGGTCGCCAGATCCTTGCTGGCGGATATGTAATGCACCGGCACCATAGGCCGTGATCCGAACAGTGCCCGACCCTACCTCTTTCGAGCCCCAAGGCTTGCCTCGAAAGAACACTCCTGTTCCAACCTCGAAAGTTCGCCCGGGCGAGCCGACGATCAGGTAGGTGATCGACGCCGCTACGTGGTCGCTGAACCAACCCCAGTCGCTGCTGACGGTCTTGCATAGATAATTTGCTGCAAGGGCGGGGGAGTTAGTATAAAATATCAAGACAAATGCAGCTAGTCTGGCTATAAAGGCACTTAGAATATACTTATTCGTAGTTCGATAGTTTTTTATCGACGATTGATGTGGCTCGTCTTCTACCAAAATCAACGGCGCATGCCTGAATAGGGATCCTTTAACCCTGGCGGGGGCTAACCAACGAAAGTGGTAAACCTGCGTGTAGGCCACCCTCTTCATGTTCCCAACCTCAAGGCGGCAGCGAACTTTCTATTCGATCACCTCCTCAGCTCCGAAGCAAGTGCCGAAGTGGCGCTTTGCACCGGCACAGCAATGATCTGGAAGGGGACGCTCTTAATGTCACTGATGAGTCGTGAGCGGTCGCGACGGCAGTGTCTGCTTCTGCCAACTCCCACCCGGAAGCGGACCGGCAGAAATCCACCCAACCCAGCCATTCGAAGGCGCCTGCTCATGCGACTGGAGCTGGCCGAGAGCAGAACGACCGCTTCGGGAAAAGCTTGCCGCAAAAGCGGACGAGATCATGCCAACCCGGTCAAATATCCCGATGTGTCACCGTTCTGAAGGTCAGTCGCACAATGAGAACTTTCAGTCCCTGGTGCGATGCGTATGACTGGACAAGCTTATACAACAGGGTGAGCTGACGCGCGCCTCCGACAGACGATGGCGCGTGGCGCCGAGCGGCTTCCCAGACCCCTTTCGGCCCTGGAGGATCAAGCGATCCCCGCGATGGCGATGCCGAGGTTCTTCGGACCGCGCAGGGAAGCGCCGGGCCGGTAGGGCGGTGGATCGTCGAGGAGCCGCGGCGCGACGAGGCGCCGGCACAGGGTGACCAGAGCGATCTCGGCTTCGATGCGCGCCAGTGGCGCGCCCACGCAGTAGTGGAGGCCGCCGCCGAACCCGAAATGCTGGTTGTCGTTCCGCTCGGGATCGAACCGGTCCGGCTGCGTGAACCGCGCCGGATCGCGGTTTCCGGCCGCGAGCATCAGGACCACCGGGGATCCGGCCGGGATCGTCGCGCCCGCCACCGCGATGGCGCCGAGCGCCTTGCGGGTCCGGAAATGGACGGGGGGCTCGTAGCGCAGGATCTCCTCGATCACGCGGGGCGCCCGCTCGGGGTCGGCCTTCAGCTTCTCGAGCTCGTCCGGATGTCGGAGCAGCGTGAGCATCCCGTTGGTGATGAGGTTCACGGTCGTCTCGTGGCCCGCGACGAGGAGCAGGATCGCCGTGGAGATCAGGTCGATGTCGCCCATGACCGGCCTGCCCCGGCCGCCGCGGGCGGCGAGGCCGCTGAGCATGTCGTCGGCCGGATGGCGGCGCTTCTCGCGGATCAGCCGACGCATGTAGTCCGAGATCGCGTCGAAGGTGGCGGCGATCTCGCGCCGTCCCGCCTCGTCGTGGCGCGCGTCGGGCTCCAGGGCCGTCGCGAGGCGTGTCGCCCAGGCATGGAATTGCCGCTCGTCGGCTTCGGGCACGCCGAGGAGCTCGCAGATGACGGCCACCGGCAGCGGATAGGACAGGTCGTCCACGAGGCAGACCGTGTCGCGGCCCCGGCACTTGTCGATCAAGGCATCCACGAGCGTCGCGACCTTGGCGTGGGCGTCCCGCACCCGGGCGATCGTGAACTCCTTCATCAC
This sequence comes from Methylobacterium sp. GXS13, assembly GCF_001455965.1. Taxonomy (GTDB): domain Bacteria; phylum Pseudomonadota; class Alphaproteobacteria; order Rhizobiales; family Beijerinckiaceae; genus Methylobacterium. The sequence goes on along the minus strand of NZ_LKKO01000057.1, from coordinate 12,749 downwards.
GAAGCCGCGCAGGGTGTCGTGGTCGGGCGGATCGCGGAAGATCAGCGGGCGGTGGGCGTTCACCACCCGGTTCCGGATCGGGTTGAGGATCCAGTCCTTCAGGGGGTTGCCCGTGGCGGGCCGGCGCGAGGGCGGCAGGTCTTCCGAACTCAGCCGAGGATCGAAGATCAGGCTGCTCAACGCGGCGTGGGTGCTGACGAGGTAGCTGCCATCCGCCTGCCGGGACACAGGTGTCTCGCGCATCCTGGCGTAGAGGGGATAGGGATCCGCCCGGTTCTTCGGGTCCAGCACCTGCGCGAAGAGCGTCTCGTCAGACATGGCTAGCCTCCAGCGCCGGCGCGGCGCGATGGGCAGGGGGCCGCGCCGCGGGGAAGCCCGGCTCCAGCCGCTCGACCCGTGGCTGGTCGATGGCATCGGGAAACGGAGGAAAGCGCGCCCCGGCGGCGACGGCCTCGGCATAGGCGGGCAGCCAGCGCGCCTCGTCGAAGGAGACGGCGGCGATGCTGCGACCGGCCTTGCCATACACGGCCAGGAACCGGTGCGAGGCCCGCGATCCCTGGACGAGCGCGAGTGCATCCGCCCCCGCGGTGTGGCCGGCGAGCTTGATGTTCAGGCCGAACTGGCTCGACCAGAAAGCCGGCAGATGCCGGTAGGGCTGCTGGGCGGAGGGGGCGGCCATCATGTTGGCTGCCGCGTGCCGGGCTTGGTCGACCGCGTTGCCCCAATGCTCCACCGTCATCGGACGGTCGCCGTAAAGCGGGTTCGGCCAGCGCGCGACGTCGCCGGCCGCGTAGATGTCGGAGTCGGGCTCCCCCGCGATGGAGATCGCGCGGCAGGCTCCGTCGCAGGTCAGGCCACCCGCATCGGCGGCGAGGCCCGCCGCAGCGAGCCAGCCGGTGTCGCGCGTGGCGCCGAGGGCGACGATGACGAGATCCGTCTCGAGAACCTCTCCCCCTGCGAAGTGCGCGCGGCGGACCTGCCCGGCCTCGCCCGAGAGCGCGCGGACCATCGTCTTCGGGCGGAAATCGACCCCGGCGCCGCGCATCCGTTCGGCCAGCGTAGCCCCGATCGCGGTCCCGAGCAGGCGGGCGAGCGGCGTCGGGTTGGGATCGACCAAAGTCACCGCCAAGCCGAGGTCGCGGCAGCACGAGGCCGCCTCGCAGCCGATCAGGCCCGCCCCGATGACCAGGACGCGGCCCGGAGTTTTCGCCAGAGCGGCCCGCAGATCACGGGCATCGTCCCGGGTGCGGATCGTGAAGATCCCGGCGAGGTCGGCACCGTCTCCGGGCCAAGTCCGCGCCCTGGCGCCGGTGGCGATGAGAAGCTTCTCGTAGGGAAGTGTCGCGCCGTCGGCGAGGTGCAGCACCCGGCGCTCCCGGTCCAGCGCGGCGGCGGGCCGCCCGAGCCGCCACTGCGCCCGCAACCGGGTGAGCTGCGGCAACGCGGTCGCGTCGGCGGGAAGCTCGCCCGCAAGGACGTGCTTGGACAGGGGTGGCCGGTCGTAGGGCCGATGCGGCTCATCCCCGACCAGGGTCAGGGGCCCGTCATAGCCGCGGTCCCGCAGTGCCTCCGCGCCCCGCAGCCCGGCGAGCGAGGCGCCCACGACGACGATGCCCGGTCGCTGAACCTCGGTCACGGCTCGTCACCCGCGGCGAGATCGGCGGGCTCGACCGCAATGGCGCGGACGGGGCAGGCCTGCTGTGCCCGCTCGATCTGCGACCGCTTCGCCTCCGGCGGCGCGGGGTCGTAGAACAGGATCTCGTGACCGCGCAGCTCGAAATGGTCTGGAGCGGCGTAGCAGCACTGCGCGTAGCCCTGGCAGCGATTGAGATCGACGACGACACGCATTCAGGGCCTCAAAAAACCGTGCGGATGACCGGTCGATCGGGCGCGACACCGGCGCGAGGACCGGAGCGGCTCATGTCCAGGCTCGCAGACGGCCCGAGTCCAGCGCTTCCCGGGCGCAGCGATAGCCGAGTTCGGCCGTCGTCTCGAAGCTCGACCATGCCCGCAGGTCGACCCCGGCCAAGGCGGGCTTGAGCAGGACGGCGGCGCGGGTGACGGCTGCCATGGTCTGGGCGTCGCTCGACACCATGGCAGAGCGCAGGAGCAAGTGGGCGATGCCGGGGAGCTGGTCCGAGATGCCGAGGAAGCGGCGGAACGCCCGCGCGCCCCGGCCCTGCCGCGGCATGACCTGGAAGGCGGTGTCGCTGCCGACATCCACCGCGAGGACCGGCTCGCGGTCGAGATCGGCCATCACGTCAGCGGGCAGGTTGTTCATCATGCCGCCATCCACGAGGATGCCGTCCGCGCTCGCCACCGGGGGCAGCAAGCCGGGAATGGCGATGCTGGCGCGGATCGCCCGGTCGAGAGGGCCGGCCCAGTGGACCATGGCCGTGCCGGTGCTGAGGTTCGAGGACACGCAGAAGAACGGGCGCCAGAGATCCTCGACGCGGGCATCCCCGAACCGCGCGGCTAGCCCCGCATCGACCTTGGCCCCGCGCGTCAGGGCGTGGAACGGCAGGGTGTAGTCGTCGAGGGGGTTGCGCCCGAAGGACGCGACCGTGTGAGTCTCGATGGCGTCGAGGCTCCAGTCCAGGGCGACGCTGGCGGCCAGGATCGAGCCCATGCTGGTGCCGCCAACGAGATCGATGTCGAGCCCCGCCTCGAAGAGCGCCCGCAGGACGCCGAGATGGGCGAGGCCGCGGGCCCCGCCGCCGCCGAGGACGAGGGCGCGGGCATGACCGGACGCGATCCGGGCCAGCCGGGCGAAGTCGCCATCATGGTTCTCGCGCGCCTGGAGCCGCAGGGAGAACGGGAGCGCGGCGACATCCGGATGCAGCGGGCGCGGAAGGCGCGCCCCGGCGGGCTGCGCCACCGCGAGGTCCATGCGGATCCAGGGGGAGCGGATCGAGGTCAAGTAGGCCGCGGCGCCGGGCCTTGGCGGCGCGCCGGGCTCGGCCAGCAGCAGGACGTGGTCGGCGTGGCGCAGGCAGAGCTGGCACCACGGACAATCGATCTGGTGGGCGACGAAGACCGTGCGGTCGTGGTGTAAATAGGCGTCGAAGCTTCACCCCTCCCGTAATTGGGTTCAATGCGTTGAGATATGTGCTGAATTTTGCTTCGAGATGGGGTCACGGTCGGCGCCGATCGTGACCCCATCTCTATCTCAATTTTCGCATTTTGAAGAGAGAGTTAGTTAAGTTTTTGCCGGGGTCATGCTTCAGAGCCGATTCACAGCCATCGGACTGGATCTGGCCGATTGCCGGCACGTCGACCGGGATCAGGAAGTACGTCGCTGGCTCGAAGCGCAGGATCTGATCCCCGACCGAGAGGCTTTTGGTCCCCTGCAGGACCATGTGGAGCATCGGCTCGTACACCTGGTTCGAGCAGGCTTCCGCCCGGACCATCGACACGCGGGGAAGCCCTGTTGGCGTCCACTTGTCTCCGGCACGCATCACGATGGCGCGCAGTTCGTCCATCCCGTCCGTCATGCCTGATGGGCTAGCACCAGGTGATCGCCGCCACAAGCGACTGAGAAGATTGGGCAAGGATGAGCGAGTAACCGGCACGCGGAAAATCGACCGACGACTTAGGTTCCGGTCGTCGACGGGGCCCCTCGGTTCCGGTGACGAAAGTCGCGAACCTTAGGGACAAACCATGAAGCTCGATGGAAAGATCGCCGTCGTCACCGGTGCCTCCAGTGGCATCGGCGCCGGCATCGCCAAGGCACTCGGTGCCGAGGGTGCTACCGTTATCGTAAACTTTGCGACCAGCCGGACGGGAGCGGACGCCGTCGTCGCGTCCATCGAGGCGGGCGGCGGGAGGGCGGTCGCGATCCAGGCGGACATGAGCAGGTCGACCGACGTCGCCCGCCTGTTCGACACCGTGAAGGCCGCCCACGGCCGGGTCGACGTCCTCGTGAACAACGCGGGCATCGCCGTCTTCGAGATGGTCGCGGACCTCACCGAGGAAGCCTTCCACCGGCAGTTTAATGTCAACGTGCTGGGTTACTTCCTGGCGATCCGAGAGGCGGTGAAGCACTTTGGAGAGACCGGCGGCAGCATCATCAACGTCAGCTCGATCCTCAGCTCCGACCCGTATCTCGCCTCCAGCGTCTATTCGGCGACGAAGGGCGCCGTCGACACGATGACGTTTGCCTTGGCCCGCGAACTCGGACCGCGCGGGATCAGGGTCAACTCGATCCTGCCCGGCCACACGAATACTCCGGCTACCATCGGGCATTTCGACGGTGCATTCGGCGAGAAGCTCGTTGCTGGCACGCCGCTTGGCCGCTTTGGCGAGCCCGAGGACATCGCCCCAGTCGCGGTCTTCTTAGCGTCGAACGACTCCCACTGGGTGACTGGGGAAGCCATCCGGGCCGCGGGCGGCGTGCGCGGTGTAGGATACTAGCCAATCCGCCCACTCCGGCCGTAGGTTTATGTCTCACCAAGTAGCCTACGATCGGACGGTCCAGGCTTATGCAAAGGGTCGTGGCTGGCCCTCCGGCTATGTCCGCTTCGATGCATCCGCCGTCCGAAAGCGGACGGACAGAAAACCACCCGTTGCGGACGTTTGGGGCGGGTACCAAGCGTCAGATTCCCACCATTAGACCGGAGCGCGCAGACCTATTGTCAGATCTATCAGCTTTGTCAGGACGGGGTACGACGGCTGGAAAGAGCAGGCATGTTGGGATGTCTGGTCCGAAATGCGCCTGACAATAGAAGCGATAGCGACAGAAGGGTCGGTCACCCCACGTCGGCGTCGTACCCTGGTCTTACGCCGCCAATTCGAGAAGAGCCGCCGTCACCTCGTCGCGACGGTACGGCTTCTCGAAGAAGCGGCCGCGCACGGGAAGGTCGTGCGCGCCTGGACGAACCTTGCCAGACGTCATGACGATCTCGACCGGGGGCCAGCGATCGCGGATCGCGCGGGCGAGCTTCAGGCCGTCCATGCCGACCCCGAGATCGATATCGGAGAAGACGATGCGGATGTCGGGGCGAGCTTCCAGCAGCCGCACCGCGTCGTCCGCACTGGAGGCCTCCACGGCCTCGAAACCGACATCCTCGACGAGATCGAAGGCCATCATGCGCATGATCGGCTCATCCTCGATCACGAGCACTACGGGTCGTGTCATCGCCTCTAAAGCCACGGCACTGTCCTCAACCCTGCTGCAGCTGGACGAGCGGCGCGCGCATCGTCGCCCCGAAACCTGAGGAGAGATAACGAAGCGCAACGCCGCCGGATCCCGCCAATCCCATCTGGATCAGCCGTGAGCCGAATCCGACGCGCCTGGGTTGCACCGGTGCAACAGGTGCGGGACCGCCGCGCTCGGTCCAATCGAGCACGAGCTCTCGGGTGTCGCCTCCATCATCGATGCGCCACGTCATCACGACGTGCCCCTCCGGGACGGACAGCGCGCCGTATTTGGCGGCGTTGGTCGCGAGTTCGTGCAGCAGCAGCGAGAGCGAGAGTGTCCCCCTCGGGCCGAGATCGATGTCCGGTCCCTCGAGGGTGACACGATCGCCATGCCCGGCCGCGTTCAAGACCGCCTGGGCGACGTCCCGGAGCGGAGCCGCGGTCCACGTCCGGTGGAGCAACACGTTGTGGGCGGTCGAGAGCGCATGGATGCGACGCTCAAAGGCTTCGACCGGCGCACGATCGGGCACATTCCGCAACGTCTGCGTGGCGATCGACAGCACCATCGCCAGCATGTTCTTCAGGCGGTGGGAGATCTCCTCATTGAGAATGCGCTGGTCGTCCTCCGCGCGCACCCGTGCGACGCCGGCCTCCAGGCGCTCGGCGACGTTGCGCAAAAAACCCAGCGTCTCCGCCGACCATCGGTGGGGCTTGTCGTCGTGGACGATGAACACGGCGACCGAACGGCCACGGTCGCGGACAGGCATATTGACGATCGCGCCGATACCGATGTCGAGCAGCGGCTGAGGATCGTGACGGGTGCGCGGATCCGTTCGCACATCCTCGATGACGAGCGCCTCGCCGCGACGGAGGTCCTCGCGGATGTTGCCGTAATCGGCGAACCGGTGCCGGCCGACGATGCTGACGGTCCCGGGGGCCGTCCAGTCCTTCTCGATGTCGACACACTCCATTGCCGCGTCCACGCGTCCAAAGCCGGTGCGCGTCACCCCGAGGGTGGTGCCGACGATCTCGGATGCAGCAAGGATCATCTCGGGGATCGCTGTGAGGTCGCGCAAGCGATCGCCGAGGGCGAGCAGAGCCACGCGTCGGGCGTCGGCCTGAACCCGGTCCGTCACCTCGAGGAACGTGACGGCAAACCGATCCGCACCGACGGCGAAGGCGCGTCCCTCGTACCAGCGATCGAGCGTTCCGACGCGGCGCAGGAACTCCCGCGGTTCACCGGTCTCGACCACCTGCGCGAAGTCGGCGACCCAGTCGTCCTCGATGCCAGGTAGGACTTCGCGGATCGTGCGTCCGACAACGCTGTTGCTCTTGACGCCGACGAGTTCCCCCCATGCGTGGTTCACCTCGACATAGCGCCAATCGACGATCCGTCCGGCGTCACGGACGACCTCGCCGACGAGGAAGCCTTCGCTCAGGCGCTCGAACAGGCTGCGCCAGTAGGCCCCCGTCTCGGCGAGTGCCTCCTCGCCGTCGAGCCGCTCGTGGACGGCCGCCATCAGGCGGGCGAGGGTCTCGAAGAAGGAGAGCGTCTCGCGATCGAAGGCCGGCATCCGGGTGGAGACGAAGGCGATGACGGCCTGCAATTCACCCCGGCTGACCACGGGGAAACCGGCATACGCAGTGAGCCCGTGACTGCGGGCGGTCTCCCAGCGGGGATCAGCCCCAGCCTGAAGATCTTCGAGGATCAACGGCTGGCGGGTCTCGGCGACGAGGCCACAGATTGGCGTTCCAAACGGCAGGCGCTTCAGGTCCTCACGCGCCTCCGGGGCGACGTTGACCGCATGGGTCAAGCGCAGGTGTCGACGGTCGGGCGTCACATCGTAGAGGCAGGCGCGGTCGAACCCGAGCGCCTCAGCTCCGTCGCGCAGGATCGGTTCGAGGACGGCCGCGGGATTGTCTGCGGTGAGGAGGGCCGACGAAGCGGCAGCGACGACGTCGAGGCGCTGGGCTCGCCGCAACGCCGCCGCCTGGAACGAGACAATCTGGTCGCGCTCGCTCACTGCGCGCCGCATCTGCAATTGGATAACGACCTGGGCCGCCAACGCACGCAGGTCATCCTTCTGCTCCGGTGTCAGCCCCTGACGGCGCGGGACCGTATCGATGACGCACAGCGAGCCGAGCACCTGTCCCTCTGGCGTGCGCAGGGGCGCGCCGGCGTAGAAGCGGATGAACGGCTCACCCGTCACCAGCGGGTTCGCGGACGTGCGCGGGTCGCGAGTGAGGTCGGGTATGATCAGGAGGTCGGGCTCGGCGAGGGCGAACTTGCAGACGGAACTGTCAAGATCGGTCTCGCAGACGGGGAAATTGACCCGCGCCTTGAACCATTGTCGATCGGTGGCGACGAAGCTGACGAGGCCGACAGGGGTCTGGCAGAGCCGGGTCGCCAGACGCACGATGTCGTCGTAGGCCGCCTCGGGCGGGGTATCGAGAATGCCGTGGGCGTCGAGCGCCGCGAGGCGGTGATCGGCGGCGATGACGGGATCGGACGTCGTGTGCTGGTTCACGCCGGAACCTCCTCCCGCCCGAGTAAGCAGGCGGGAGCGCTCTTGGGCTCCATGGCGACGAGGGTCGCGGACGGGATGAACCGTGCCCCCGAAACCTGCACGTCCGGCTCGCTCAGAACCGCTCCGCGGTGGCGGGGCTTCGTCGGCTCGGTCGGCGGCTGGGCGCGAAGGCGCAGCGTGTGATCCAACGGGGGCGGGGCGTTCGGCGACATCGGTGAGGCGAGAGCGAATTGATGTCTGCCCATAGGGTAGTCAGACCGCGCCGTCCGTTCGGGAGTGAACACGTTTTCATGAAAACCCGAGGATGCGCGAATCAGATCACACCGTTGGTGGTGTTTCACCCTCTCAGCCTCGCGCGCCGCCTTCGGGTCACACGCCTCAGGATCCGAGACAACTGGTCGGCCGAGTACGGCTTGTGCAGCAGTTCGAACCCATGGGCGTCGTTCTCAGCGAGCACGTGGCTGTAGCCGGACGCCAGCAGAACCGGCATCGCGGGCAGGCGCTGTCGCAGTTCCTGGGCGAGTGCGATCCCGCCCATGCCCGGCATGACCACGTCCGAGAAAACGGCCTCGAACCCGCCCCCGTCGGCTCCGAGGCGTTCGAGCGCGGTCTCGGCGTTGGTCACCCACTCGGTCCGATAGCCGAGGTCTTCCAGGATCTGCGTGGCGAACCGTCCGACCTCGAGGTTGTCTTCGACCACGAGAATGCGCTGGCCGGTCCCGGCCGGGGCCGGTCCCGTATCCTCCTCGTCGCGCTCGTCGTCGCGCTCAGCCTGAACCTCCGGCAGGTAGAGCAAGAACGTCGTGCCGTGGCCGACCGTACTGGCGACCTCGACGTCGCCACCGGATTGCTTCGCGAAGCCGAACACCTGGCTGAGCCCGAGCCCGGTCCCCTTGCCGACGTCCTTGGTCGTGAAGAACGGCTCGAAGATCCGTGCGAGATCCGCCTCGGGGATCCCGCAGCCCGTATCGGTCAGGACGACCTTGGCGAAGGGCCCGGGGCCGCCGCCGTGCCCGCGGATCGGGGGCATCGACGCGCCGCAGACGAGACGCAGGACGAGTTCGCCTTCGCCGTCCATCGCGTCCCTGGCATTGACAGCGAGATTGACCAGCGCCGTTTCGAACTGAGCCACGTCCACGCGCACGAAGCACGGATCGTCCGGCACATCGACCGTTACCCGGACGCGTGCGCCGGTCACGGTGTCGAGCATGTCCGCGAGGCTCCGCAGGCGCTCACCGACATTCAGAACTTCTGGCTTGAGCGCCTGTCGCCGGGCGAAGGCGAGGAGCTGTCCCGTCAGCTTGGCCGCGCGATCCACCGTGTCGGAGACGGCGTCCATGTACCGGGCCCGCCGGGCGTCCGGCAGATCGGGGCGGCGCAGAAAATCCACGGACGAGCGGATGATCGTCAGCATGTTGTTGAAGTCGTGCGCGACGCCGCCGGTCAGCTGGCCGACCGCCTCCATCTTCTGGGACTGGCGCAGGGCTTCCTCGGTCTGGCGCAGCGCCTCGGTCTGGTGCTTCACCACCGTCACGTCCCGGACGGTCGCGTAGATCAGGCCTTCGCGCGGTACCGCATTCCAGGACAGCCACACGTGGCTGCCGTCCTTGTGGCGGTAGCGGTTTTCGAACGTGAATTGCGCCTCGCCGCGCGCGAGCGCCTCGGCGGCCTTCATCGTCGCGCCGAGATCGTCGGGATGGACGAATTCGATGAAGGGGCGCGCTTTCAGTTCGGTCTCGGTCCAGCCTAGCGTGGCAGCCCATGCGGGGTTGATGCTGACGAAGTACCCTTCGAAGTTGGCGACACAGAGCAGGTCGGACGACGCCTGCCAGATCTGATCGCGCTCGGCCGTCCGGGCGGCGACCTGGCGCGCGAGGTTGGCCTCCGTCTGCTTGTGGGCGGTCACGTCCTGCACGAAGACGTGGTAGCCGTCGACGCGCCCGTGGGTGCGTCGCGGCAGGTAGCGGATTTCGGCGATCCGAGGGCTCCCGTCCCGATGCGGCCAGTCCATCTCGAAGGCCACGGCTTCGCCGGCCAGCGCACGCTCCATGAAGGGCCAGCGCAGCGCATAGCCCTCGGCCGTGATGAGGCTTTTGACGTCTTGCCCGATGACCTCATGGGCGGGTTTGAAGAACCAGTCCTCGTAGGCCTTGTTGGCGAAGCGGTAGATCTGATCGTCGCCGATGAAGGCGATGAGAACCGGCAGCGCGTCCGTGATCAGGCGCAAGTCGCGCTCACCCGCCTCGGCGCGCTGCTCGATCTGGCGGCGGTCGGTGATGTCCGAGAAGAAGATCGCAACCCGATGCGCGTCCGGCTCGCCGGTCCGCAAGGCCCGGACGTCGAACCAGCGACCGAAGACCTCGGCGTAATGCTCGAAGTGCGCGGGCTCGCCGGTCAGGGCGACCCGACCGTAGGTGTCGAACCAGTGCTGTTCCAGGTCGGGTGCGAACGCACTGACCCATTGCCCGACGACGTCGGCCCCGGTCTGCTGCACGAAGGCGGGATTGGCCTCGATGATCCGATAGTCGACGGCCCGTGCGCCCTCGAATTTCATCTCTACGATGCAGAAGCCGACCTCAAGGCTCTCGAACAGGGTTCCGTATCGCGCCTCGCTCGTGCGAAGCGCGGCTTCGGCGATCGTCTGGTCGGTGACGTCGTGTCCCTCCACGAAGATACCGGTGACGGCACCGTCGGCGTCGCGCACGGGCTGATAGACGAAGTCGAGATACCGTTCGGAGGCCTGGCCGTCCGACCCGATCCGGACCTCGAACCGAGCGCGGGACGCTTTGTGGGCTCGACCCGTCCGGAAGACGTCATCGAGCAGGTCGACATAGCCCTGCGAGACCGCCTCCGGCAGCACCTCGGCGACGGTGCGGCCGGTGATTTCGCGACCGGCGACGATCAACCGGTAGGCGGCATTGGCCAGCGTGAACCGGTGCTCGGGACCGCTCAACAGCGCGATGAAACCCGGGGCCTGCTCGAACATCTCGGCGACGGAGGTCGACTGCGCGCGCAGACGCCGGACTTCAGCTTCGAGTTCATCGCGGGATAGGGCGTCCAATGGCAATGCGGCCGAACTTTGCATGCGGCCCGAACTAGCTCGGCATTCCGTCCGCGGCGAGAGGGGGTGCGGATCCGAGTGCCCCGGGGGACGGCGCGAAGCGGCGTGAGCCCCTCGGCGTGGTCAATCTGTCTTGGTCACCCGCTGCCCTATGGCCGGTGGCGGCGAGCGGACCGAATGTGATCGACGCATCCGGAACGTTCCGATTAAGACCGGGTTCGGTCGCAGTTCTGGAGATCGACACCCGATGGTTATGATCCTCATCTGCATCCTCGCGCCGTGGCTCGCGATGTTCCTGCGCGGGAAGGTGATCCAGGGGATCCTGTGCATTCTACTGCACATCACCGTGATTGGCTGGATCCCAGCGACGATCTGGGCCCTGGTGGTCACGCGGAAGGAAGCCGCCTGACGCGCGTTGACCCTCCGGACCTTAGGAACGGAGAACACACCATGCACGCGCGTCGGAGATCCGCAGGCAAGACCGCATCCCTGCTCACGATGGGTACCGAAGTCGCGATGCTCGGTGTCGAGGCGCAGATGGTCATCGGCCAGCGGATGGCGCTGTTCATGCTCGGTGGCCCGAAGGCGCGCAAAGAGGCGCGGCGGATGGTGACCGAAAAGGTCCTCGCGGCCGGTCAGGCCGCGGCGACCCTGGCGGCTGGCGGCACGCCCCGCACGGTCGTGCGTGGCTACCGGCGGAGGGTTCAAGCCAACCAACGCCGGCTCGGGAAATCCTGACACGGCGTGCTCTCGATCAAGACGCCATTATCGATGACGTCGATACTGACTATCAATGTCATTGTTTTGAATGATGGGGCAGCGCAGCGCATCTTCCCTTCACGAGCCAGGACCGATCCTGGCGCTCAAGGGACGATCATCATGTCCGTTCGCGCTGTCTCCTTCGCCGCCCTCGCCATCGTGTCCGCCATCGGTTCGGCTATCGCCGGCGATCGGATCGACTTCACGCCGCCGCTCTACCGCGAGCAGGCCCGTCCGACCGCGGCCGTTCGGCCGGCCACGGAGATCACCACCACGCCGAGCCTCGTACGCACAGCATCGGAAGCCCCGCGCCGCATCGTCGAAGCGACAGCCCGCTAACATGTGATCGAACGGGATGTCTCAGCAGCACGTTTGAAGCGAAATCCTCTCTCGGAGACAAGCCATGCGCGCACTGACGATCGCTTCCGTTCTCGCCCTGACCGCCGTCGCTGGCCTCGGCCAGGCGGAGGCTAAGGGCTGCATCAAGGGCGCTGTCGTCGGCGGTCTCGCCGGACACATGGTCGGCCATGGCATTGCCGGTGCCGCCGCTGGCTGCGCCGTCGGGCGTCACCAGGCTAACAAGGCGACGACCACGAACACGGTGCCGACCTCGACCGGTCCGGCGACCACCACCACCACCACCTCGCGCTCGTACTGACCGTTCGATCGATCTCGTCGATCGAAAAAAGGCCCCGGTGCATGACCGGGGCCTTTTTTTGGGGGAATGCAGGATCAGCCTTCTGTTACGGGACGTCACAGATTGCACAGGGGAACGGCATGCGCAGCGCAGCCATCTCGGTGATCTCGGCAACGATAGCGATCGCGCTGAGCGCACCGGGTTGCGCCGCCGAGGAGCCATCGGTGTGTCGACTGGACCAGTCGGAAGCACCCTATTCGCTCACGTTGACGACGAGCGCGGGCGACCTGGTCGTCGATGCAGACCGTCGCGGCGATACGGTCCTGATCGATGGGCGGTGGGCGTCGGGCCGGACCTATCATCTCGACCGTCGCAACGGCTTTGACACCTACTACCAGAGTGGAAGCCGATCGATCGAGACGGTCTTTCCCGAAGGCCTCACCAACGTGTCGATTGCGGCTGGTAGGCCGGGCGAGTACGGCGCGACCAGCACACTCTTGAGGGATGGCAAGGTGACCGAGGTCCTGCGCCCGGTCACGAAGGCCACGTATCTCGGCGAGGAGCCTGTGCGCGTCGGCGCGTGTACGTTCCCGACCGTCCACATCGTCGAGGAGCCGTCGGACGC
>NZ_LKKO01000056.1 GCF_001455965.1 Methylobacterium sp. GXS13 | reverse complement strand
TGGTCGGCGGGGTCGCCTGAGCCACCGTCACAGCGCTGCGGGACGGAGTTGGTGTCCAGCCGGTGGCGCACTGGAGCGTCAGCGCGAGGCCCAGCGCGATGCAGAGCCCGTTCGCGGCAAGCCCGCAGCGACGCGCGGCCTGCCGGACGTCGGCCCGCCACTCCTCACACGTCTTCGACCCCGCCGCGGCGGCCCGCGCCGGTGCCGGCCCGGCCGGTGGTGCTGAAGGTCCCGTCCGAGGACGGCCTGATCGGGCAGGAGCTGCAGCTCAACGGGATGTCCGGTGCCCTGAAACTGGAGCGCGCCGGGACGGCCGTCACGGCGCGGATCAAGCTGCCGGGCACCAAGATCTCGCAGCCGGCGGAATCCTGCACGGTGCCGCTCGCGAACGGCAATCCCATCCCCTTGACCTCCGAGGGCAAGCCGGAGGGCGCCCCGCGCTTCGAGGCCGCCGGGGCGGAGTGCCCGCTGCGCTTCGACGTGGTCGAGGGCGGAATCCTGGTCTCGTCGCTGGGCCAGGGGCCGGTCTGCACCTTCTCGAACGCCGATTGCACGACCACGCCCGTGGGCCTCTGGGGGCCGGCCGGGGCCACGCTGATCCCCCGGGCCGGGGAATTCGACACCGCCCGGGGCGTCGCCGACAAGGCGGTGCGCGACAATTACAAGCTCATGACCCAGCGCGCCCGGCGCGAGGACGTCCGGCCGATCGTGAGCGAGCAGGCGGCCTTCTCGGCCGACCGGGAGCAGCTCTGCCGCAGCTACGCCCGCGAGGGCACTCACGGCTTCTGCCACCTGCGTGTCACCGAGAACCGGGCCCTGGCGCTCGCGACGCGGCTCGGCGCCAACACGGCCGTGCCGACCGCCGCCGCGGCCCCGCGCCGGTCCCGGCCCAGGCCCGCCGCGGAACCCGCCGTCGACGGGGTGAACCCGGACACCGCCGGCGAGATGCCGCCGGAATAGCGGTCGGCGTTCAGGCCCGCCCGGCGGTCATGGACAGCATGGCGGGGGCGATGCCGTTGGTCCGCAGGGCCAGCTCGTACTTGGCCTCGAGGTCGGTGTCGAAGATCAGCGCCGGATCGGCCGGGCAGTTGAGCCAGCCGTTGGCCATGATCTCACTCTCGAGCTGGCCCGCCTGCCAGCCGGCATAACCGAGGGCCAGCACGGCGCTGGCCGGCCCCTCGCCGCTGGCGATGGCGCGCAGGATCTCGACGGTGGCGGTCAGGCAGATGCCGTCGTCGATGATCAGCGTCGATTGCTGGATGTGGAAGTCGTCGGTGTGCAGCACGAAGCCGCGCCGCCCCTCCACGGGGCCGCCCATCAGCACCGGCATGTGCCCGACCCGCTCGCGCAGCCGGATCGCGTCCGCCTCCGGGCAGACGTCGAGCTGGACCAGCAGATCCGGCATGCTGATGTCGGTGGCCGCCTTGTTGACGATGATCCCCATCGCGCCGTCCGCCGAATGGGCGCAGACGTAGATCACCGAGCGCGCGAAGCGCTCGTCGGCCATCCCGGGCATCGCCACGAGGAACTGGCCATCGAGGAAGCTCGAGCCGGTGAGCGCGGTCTGCGCGGGCGACGCTGGGTTCGTCATGCGCGTATGCTACGCGGCCCCCCCGCCTTGTCCAGCGGACAAAGCGCGCGGCCCACCGCCGGGGCCGGCCCCGGAGGCGCTGTCGAATCTGCGGGCGGATCGCTATATGTCTTCGCCCTCGGGCATGGCCGCGGGCGCGGCCTTCTTCGGCGCGGGCGCCGCCTTCATCAAGCTGCTCGGCGCGTGACGAACTCCGCCGCCTCCGTCCTCGACAGGCGCGGGCTGCCACGCTAGGTCAGCCGCGATCGTTCAGCGCGCGATCCTTAGAAGCGCGCGTCAATGAAGGGACCCGCGATGATCCAGGTCGGCGACCACCTGCCCCAGGCGACCTTCCGGGTGACCGGCCCCGAAGGCCCGCTCGCCCGCACCACCGACGATGTGTTCAAGGGCCGGCGCGTGGTGCTGATCGGCGTGCCCGGCGCCTTCACGCCGAGCTGCCACCGCAACCACCTGCCCGGCTTCGTCACCCAGAAGGACGAGATCTTGGCCCGCGGCGTCGACACCATCGCGGTCACCAGCGTCAACGACGTGTTTGTGCTCGACGCGTGGTCGAAGGCGAGCGGCGCCGAGGGCCTCGAGTTCCTGGCCGACGGCAATGCCGACTTCGCCAAGGCCATCGGCCTGGAGATGGACGGCACCGGCTTCGGCCTCGGGATGCGCTCCAAGCGGTACTCGATG
This sequence comes from Methylobacterium sp. GXS13, assembly GCF_001455965.1. Classification (GTDB taxonomy): domain Bacteria; phylum Pseudomonadota; class Alphaproteobacteria; order Rhizobiales; family Beijerinckiaceae; genus Methylobacterium. Next base: position 33,288 of record NZ_LKKO01000056.1, on the reverse strand, counting down.
CTGGTCGATGACGGCGTGGTGAAGATCCTCAACGTCGAGGAGACCCCCTCGAAGGCCGAGGCGTCCGGCGCCGAAGCGCTGCTCAAGGTCCTCTGAGTCCGGCGGGGCTTCGCGCCCCGAACCCCACCAGAGGGCCTCGGCCCTTTGGGATCCCGGGACCTGACGACGCTAGCCGCGATGCGCGCCGGCGAGGTCGATGTCGTCCAGCGCGTCGTGGTGCAGGAGCAGCACGCCGGTCGCGGCGGCTAGGCGGCGGGCCGCCGGGGTGAAGCCGGCATTCGACACCACCGCGGCCCGGTCGCCCGCCCAGTAGCGCAGGGCGGCGGCCGCCTCCTGCACGGCGGCGTTGCCCACGGGCTTCGCCAGCCGCTTGCACTGCACGATCAGACGCAGGCCGTCCCGCACCGCCACGATGTCGGCGCCCTGGTCGCCGCTCGGCGGGGTCCGGTGGGCCCGCCAGCCCGCCCTGGCCAGACGGTCGGCGCAGTAGCGCTCGTAATCGATGCCGTCGCCCGGCGCCTCGTCCTCCTCGGGCAGCGCGACGGCGGCGGCCTCGGCATCGACGATCGCCAGCATCCGGGCGCGCTCCGACTCGGCGAGGTCGGCAAAGCGCGGCCCGATCTGCGGCAGGACCGTCCGGTCGAGGAAATAGGCCCGCTCCCGCAGCCAGCCGTCCTCGATCCGGTTGCCGTAGGCGTCGGAGAAGCTCTCCTGCCGCCGCCGCAGCGCCAGGGTCTCGGCATGGGCCCGGGTGATCCGGCGCACCCGCGCCCGGAACCGGCGGGGCCGCCCGAGATGGCGCATCAGCACCAGCGTGAGCGCGAGCCCCGTGGCCGCGAAGGCGGGCGGTCCGTACCAGAGCCCGAGCGGGCAGCCGAGCACGGCCGTCCAGAACAGGCGGGCGACGGGGTTGGGCTTGCCGGGCATCGGATCTCGGGTCGCGGGTGAGCCGATCGACCCTCGCAAGCCGCCCTTGCCCGATACTGAATCCCGCTCGGAAAGCTGTGGACGCGCGCCGGCCCGCTTAAGCCTTCTGGCCCTTCCGGCGCTGGTGGCCGAGCCCCATGCTCTTGGCGAGGCTGGAGCGGGCGGCGGCATAGTTCGGCGCCACCATCGGGTAGTCGGGGGCCAGCCCCCACTTTTCGCGATAGGCGTCCGGCGTCAGGTTGTAGTGGGTGCGCAGGTGCCGCTTCAGCGACTTGAACTTCTTCCCGTCCTCCAGGCACACGAGGAAGTCGGGCTGGATCGAGCGCCGGACCGAGATGGCCGGCCGGAGTTCCTCCACCGGCGGGGCCGGCGGCTGGCTCAGCCCGTGCAGGGTCGCGTGGACCGCGGCGATCAGCCCGGGCAGTTCCGGCACGGGCACCGGATTGTTGCTCACGAAGGCCGACACGATGTCGACGGACAGCGTGAGATAATCCAGGTCCTCTCCGACCATGGCGTCCATTCCGAAACCTCCCGTCCGTTTCGTCTCGGCCACCATCATTCGCGGTTGGGCAGCCGGAATCTGTGTCTGCTCGGCCCGATACAGGGCTATAATGGCGCAGGTACTATGATGTGATCAATTTAAGGGCAAGACCAATTTATAACTGATCACTACAGCCAGACTGATGGCAGGCTGCATTGTCGTATACTGTACAGAATCGGACCGTTCCGGTCGCCTCCGGCCGGGACGAGGCGGCGGTCGCGGGCGCCTCTGAACCTCCGGGCGTTGCACCCGCGGAAGATTGTGCCATCTGGTAGGGGACGGGAGCGCCCGTGGGCGCTGCGCCGCACGCCCGACCCGAGCGCGGCACCCAGGCGAGGGGCACCACCATGCGCGCGTGCAGAACCGAGCCGTCGGCGCCGTGAGCACCTACCGCTTCGACAAGCTCCTGGCGCCGCGCTCGATCGCCCTGGTCGGGGCCGTGGCGCGCGAGGGCTCCCTCGGGCGCAGCGTGCTCGACAGCCTGCGCCGGTCGGGCTTTCCCGGCGCGATCCTGCCGGTCCAGCCCGATCACGACATCGTGGACGGACTGCCCTGCGTAGCCCGGGTCGCCGACCTCACGGTCGTGCCGGACCTCGTGCTGATCGCGGTGCCGCCGCCGAGCGTGCCCGAGGTGGTCGCCCAGGCCGCCGCCATCGGCGCGGTCGCGGCCGTGATCCTCACCGCCCGGCTCGGCCGCGGGCCGGACGATCCCGGGCCGGTGGCGCACCGAATCGCCCGGGCGCAGGGCCTGCGCCTGCTCGGCCCCGACAGCGCCGGCCTGGTCGTGCCCGCCGCCAAGCTCGATGCCAGCCTGTTCGCCCATGCCCCGGCAGCAGGGGACCTCGCCCTGGTCTCGCAATCCGGCACGGTGGCGGCCGCCATCGTCGAATGGGCCGCCCGTCACGGGACGGGGTTCTCGGCCGTGCTGTCGCTCGGCAGCGTGCTCGATATCGGCGTGGCCGATTGCCTCGACCATTTCGCCGCCGATTACCGCACGCGGGCGATCCTGCTCTGCCTGGATCGCGTGGCCGATGCCCGGCGGTTCATGTCGGCGGCCCGGGCCGCCGCACGCGCCAAGCCCGTGGTGGTACTGCGCGCCGGCCGGCATCGGCCGGACACGCGGGCCGCCGTGACCCATACCGGCGCGCTGGCCCGCCCCGACGCGGTCTACGCCGCGGCCTTCCGGCGGGCCGGCCTGCTCGCCGTGCCGGACCTCGACGCGATGTTCTCCGCCGTCGAGGCCCTGGGGCGCCAGCGCCCGTTCCCGGGGGACCGGCTGGCGATCCTCACCAACGGCCGCGGCATCGGCCTGCTCGCCGCCGACCGGCTGACCGACCGCGCGGGAATCCTGGCGGAGATCCCCGAGGCCGAGGGCCGGCCGGCCGGCAACCCGATCGACCTCGGCATCGATGCCGGCGGCCCGGCCTTCTCGGCTGCCCTGGCGCCGCTGCTCGCCGACCGGACCAGCGACGCCGTGCTGGCGATCCACGTCCCCACGATCCGGTCCCAGGCCGGCGCGGTGGCCGGGGCGATCGCCGAGACGGTCAAGCGCACCCGGGCCGGCCAGAGCCGCAAGAAGCCGGTCTTCGCGGTCTCGCTGGGCGATGCCGAGGCGGCGCGGGCGGCCTTCGCCGAGGCGGGAATCCCGCACTTCACCACCGATTCCGAGGCGATCGAGGGCTTCCTGCACCTCGTGCGCTATCGCGAGGCGCAGGACGACCTGATGCGCACGCCGGATTCCCTGCCGCGGGACTTTTCCCCCGACATGGCCCGGGCCCGGTCGATCGTGGCCGCCGCCCTGCGCCAGGGGGCGACGTGGCTCGACCCGATCGCGGTGAACGGCCTGCTGGAGGCCTACGGCATCCCGACCGTGCCGATCACCCTCGCCCCCGACAAGGACGCCGCCGCGGCCGCCGCCTGGCCGATCATCGCGGCCGGCGGCACGGTGGCGCTCAAGGTCGTCTCGCCCGACGTGGTCCACAAATCCGATATCGGCGGCGTCCAGCTCGACCTCACCAGCGAGGCCGATGTCTGCGAGGCGGCGCGCAGCATCCTGGCCCGCGCGCGGCGGGAGCGGCCGGACGCCAGGGTCACCGGCTTCGCGGTGCAGCCCATGGTCCGCCGGGGCCAGCGCCGGGAGCTGATCGCCGGGCTCGCCGAGGATGCGGTGTTCGGCCCCGTGGTGGTGTTCGGCCGGGGCGGCACGGCGGTGGAGGTGATCGACGACCGCGCGCTCGGCCTGCCGCCCCTCGATCTCGCCCTCGCCCGCGACCTGATCGGCCGCACCCGGGTCGCAAGGCGTCTCGAAGGCTACCGCGACGTGCCGCCCGCCGATCTCGGGGCCATCGCCCTGACCCTGGTAAAACTGTCCCAGCTCGCCGCCGACCTGCCGCGCCGCGGCGAGCTCGACATCAACCCGCTCTTGGCCGACGAGACCGGCGTGCTGGCCCTCGACGCCCGGGTGCGGATCGGGCGCGCGGAGCGGGGCCGCCACGGCCGCGGCCACCCGCGCTTCGCGATCCGGCCCTATCCGGCGGAATGGGTCCGCACCTTGAAGCTCAAGGATCGGACGATCCGGGTCCGCCCCGTGCGCCCCGAGGACGAGGGGCTGTTCCTGGCCTTCTTCAAGGGCCTCGACCCGGAGGACCTGCGGCTGCGCTTCTTCGGCCCGGTGCGCGAGTTCAGCCACGCCTTCCTGGCCCGGCTGACCCAGCTCGACTATGCTCGCGCCATCGCGTTCGTGGCCACCGAGGTCGACCCGCAGGGCGGCGAACGCATGCTCGGCGCCGTCCGGCTGCATGCCGACGCCAACCACGAGAGCGGCGAATACGCCATCGCGGTCGGCCGCGACGCGCGGGGGACCGGCCTCGCCTTCGCGCTGATGCGCCTGATGATCGACTGGGCCCGCTCCGAGGGGATCGGCCGGGTCGAGGTCATGGTGCTGGCCGAGAACCGCCCGATGCTGGCCGTCTGCCGCCGGCTCGGGTTCACGCAGGGGCGGGACCCGGAGGATCCGGGGTTGGTCACGGTGAAGCTGGAGCTTGGGGTGGGGTAGGGGGCGGGATTAGCCCCGTGTGCCGGAGATGGCCCCCTCGCGCGTCAAAAGCCTTTCACAAAAGGCTTGCTGATTCTCGGGCCTACTTCGATCGGCGATGCAAGGCGGCAAGATAGACCACCTTGTCATCCCGGGGCCGCGCAGCGGAGCCCGGGATCCATAACCGCCGATAGCTCAAGATCTTGCACTGTCGGCGGCTCTGGATTCCGGGCTCGCCTACGGCGCCCCGGAATGACAAGGCGGGAGAGATCGAGCCACCGGCAGGGCCCACCGCAGGGCGGCGGCTGGGGTGTTTCCGGATTCAGGCCCTCCGTTGCCGTCTTCGCCACGACCGCCTTGCTGGCCGCCGGCTTGGCAGGAGCGGGCTTCGCCGCGGCCGGCTTAGCAACCAACGGCTTGACCGCCGCGGGCTTGGCCGTCGCCGCAGGCTGCGTGGCGCCGGCGGGCGGGATCGCCCGCGTGGCGGCGGGCTCCGGCGTTGGGGCCGGCGTGTCGAGATTATAGATGTCGTCGCGAAAATGCGCCTTCCCGTCCGGGGTGGCGTAGCCGGTGAGGTAGACGAAGGTCACCGGCACCGGCTTGACCAGCTTGATGTCGCGGCGCTCGCCGTCGGCGATGCCGGTCTCGATCTCGATCGGCCCCCAGCTCGTGCCGGGCCCGTTCGGGCCGTCGGTGCCCTGCAGCAGCCAGCCGACCAGCTCCTTGACCTGCCCGACCCGGACGCAGCCGTGGCTGTGGAACCGCACGTTGGCGGCGAACAGCGACTTGGCCGGGGTGTCGTGCATGTAGACGGCAAAGCGGTTCGGCATGTCGATCCGCACCTGGCCGAGCGAATTGTCGAAGCCGGAATCCTGGCGCAGCGTGTAGGCCGCGGCCTTGTTGCCCGCCCAGTCGATCTTGGTCGGGTCGACCTCGCCGGCGGGGCCGAGGATGCGGATGTGGTTCCGGGCGAGGTAGCCCGGGTTCTTGCGCATCTGCGGGATGATCTCGTTCTTCACCACCGAGGCCGGCACGGTCCAGGTCGGGTTGAAGTTGATGTCGGTGATCCGGGTCTCCACCGGGCGCGTCGCCTTGTCGGGGGAGCCGACCACCGCGACGTAGCGGCGGGCCACCGCGCCGTTCTCCACCGCCTCGACATTCGCCGAGGGGATGTTGACCACGACGTAGCGCTCGCCGAACGGGAATTTTGAGCCCATCAGCCGGGCTGCCGAGGCCGCGAGCTGGCGCTGCCGGGTGGCGGCCGGCACGTTCAGCGCGTTGATCGTGAGCCGGCCCAGGATGCCGCTGTCGGGCAGGCCGTGGCGGCCCTGGAACGCGCCGGTCTCGGCGATGAGCGGCGGGTCGAGCCGGTCGCTCGGCGGCGCGTCCACCGGCAGGTCGCCGGTCAACGTCAGGTGGTGGCGCAGCGACGGGATCGCCGGGCTGCGCTCCCCCGGCTTCAGGCGGACAAGGTCGTCGGGCAGCCGCTCCCAGCCGCCGGCCTCCGCGAAGGCGGCGTAGCGGTCGGCGACCTTCAGCGTGTCCAGGAAGGTGCGGGCGGTGAGCGTCGGGGTCGGGTCGGTGGAGACCTTGGCGTAGACCAGCGGCGCCGGCTCGCGCGACTTCTTGGGAAGCTCCGGGGGCTTCGCCTCGGAACTCTTCGCCTCAATCGGACGCGGCTCCGGATTCTTCGCAGAATCCGGCGTTTTGAGCTCCGGATTCTTCGCCGGTTCCGGGGCCGGCGGCACCGCCACCGGGACGGCGAGCGGCGGGGCCGCGGCGGGTCCGGCCGTCGCGGCCGGGAGCGCCTGCGCCAGCGCGCCGACGGGGCCGCCGAGCAGCGCCAGCACCGAGAGACCCGCGCCGAGGCGGGCGGACAGGCGGAAACGGGCCGGGACCATACGCAACACTCCCGACGGCGCCCGGGGCGGGGCCGGCGGACGGGATGATGGAGCGGTACGGTTACCAATCTCCTCCGGTCGATCGGGCTGGCCACGGGCACCATTCACCATCCGGCGAGGGGCTCGTCCTGAGGGGCCGCCTGCGGATATCGGTTCCTCGGAAAATGGCGCACCCTGCGGGGCCGAGCCGTGAAGGACGATCAGCCGCCGCCATGCCGGATTCCGGACCCCAGCGCACCGGGGACATGCCCAGCACGATGCCCTACCTGCCGCAGCTCGACGGGGTGCGGGCGCTCGCGATCCTGATCGTGTTCGCGGCCCATTGCGGCTACAGCCACGTGGTGCCGGGGGGCTTCGGCGTCACGGTGTTCTTCTTCCTCAGCGGCTACCTGATCACGACGCTGCTGCGGATCGAGCGCGGGCGCACCGGCACGGTCTCGCTGTCGGCCTTCTACCTGCGTCGGAGCCTGCGCATCCTGCCGCCGCTCTACCTGACCCTGGCCGCCGCCGGGGCGCTCTACGCGGCGGGGCTCCTCGACTGGATGCGGGTCGAGCCGGCGGCCGTGCTCGGCCAGGTGCTGTTCCTGACCAACTATCCCGGGCTGTTCGGCACCGAGGCGGTGCTGCCGGTGCCGCTGTGGAGCCTCGCCATCGAGGAGCATTTCTATCTGGTCTTCCCCCTGGCCTACCTCCTGTGGCTTGGGCGCCTGCAGCCGCGCCGGGCGGCGCTGGCCTGCTTGGGGATTTGCGCTGCGGTCCTGGCGATCCGCTGCGTCAACGTCTGGCGGCTTCCCGATTACAGCCTGAACTATTCCTGGACCCATACCCGGATCGACGCGATCCTGTTCGGCTGCTGCCTCGGCCTGTGGAACAACCCGGTGATCCCGGCCGACCGGGCCTGGCGCCCGCGCCCCTGGCATGTCGCCGCGAGCCTCGGGGTGATCCTGCTGACCCTGGCTTTGCGCGATCCCGCCTTCCGCGAGACCCTGCGCTACACCCTCCAGAGCGCGGCCCTGTTCGTGCCCTTCGCCTACCTGCTGCACGGGGAAGGCAGGGCGGTGCGGTGGCTCTCCGCCCGGCCGATGCGCCAGCTCGGTCTCTGGTCCTACAGCTTCTACCTCGCCCACATGGCCGTGGTGGCGCTGGTGCTGCACCTGGCGCCGGGCCTGCACGGCATCCCGCTGATGCTGGTGGCCTTCCCGGTGACCCTGCTCTGGTGCTGGGGGATGTTCACCTGGGTCGAGCGCCCCTGCGCCCGCCTGCGCCGCCGGCTCCTGGCCGACCGACCGCCGGAGCCGACCCTATCGGAGGGTGGCCGCCGCAGCGGCATCACCCCCGCCTGAGTTTTTCGCGGACGGCCGTATGGTCCGGTGCCGCCCGAAAGCAGGCCTGCATCGCGTGCCAGAGCGGCTTGCGCCGGAACTGCGCGTCGAGCGGCAGCGCGCGCTGGGGCAGGCCGTCCGGCCGCTTGCGGTAGGGGTGGTCGTTGAGCCACGTGTCGGGGTCGTAGATGTCCCAGGTGAGCACATCGAGCAGGGCGGGCTCGGCCAGGACTACGTCGAGGTAGCGCCGGGCGAAATCGGCCACCATCCGGTCGCGGGTCGGCACGTCGGACGGGAAGGCCCGGTCGTCGATGTCGAGCTCGGTGACCGCGATCCCCAGCCCCATCTGGCCGATCTCGTGCAGGAAGCGCCGGAGCTGGCCCTGGTCGATCGGAACCGTGCTGGTCAGGTGCGATTGCAGGCCGAACCGCCGGATCGGCACGCCCCGCGACCGCATCGCCTCGAGCTGGCGCAGCACCTTGGTGCGCTTGGCCTCCATCCAGGGCGCACCCTGCTCGACGGCGTCCTCGTTCCAGGTGCCGGCCGCCGCCGGGTCGGTCTCGTGCAGGATCCGGAAGGCGCGGTCGACGTAGCCGGGCCCCATCGCGGCGAGCCAGGGGGAATCGCGCAGGCCCCCGCCCCGGTCGGGATCGGTCTCGTTGCCCAGGATCTCGTTGACCACGTCCCAGGCGACGATCTGCCCGCGGTAATGGCCCGCCACGGTCTCGATCCAGCGGCGCATGAAGTCCTCGGCCTGGGTAGGGCTCGCCCGCCCGAGCAGCGGCGCGACCCAGGGCGGCAGGGCCGCGTGCCAGACCAGCGTGTGCCCGCGCATCCGCTGGCCGTTGCTCCGCGCGAAGCGCAGGATCGCGTCGCCCCGGGCGAAGTCGGTGCGGCCGGGGGCGGGCAGCACCTCCTCCATCTTCATCTCGGTGCCGCAGACCAGGATCCCGCAGTCCCGCGCCACCGCCTGCCGGTAGGCTGGCGTCGCATCGAAGCGGTGGAACGGCACCTCGCAGCCATAGAGCAGCCCCTTGGTCGAGGCCGCCGCCTGCAGGCTGTCGGCCGACCAGGACGGCTTGCCGAGGGGGCCGAAACCGGACGGCGCGGCTCCCGCCGCCGTGGCGAGGCCGGCGCAGGCCGCTCCGGCGAGGAGCGCGCGGCGGCGGGGCGGGCCGGGGGATGGGGTCATGCCGGGTCCTTCGTGCGTGGGCTTGGCGGGACAGATGTCCTCGACGGATGAGCACAAAAGTCGGACGCACGCGCCTCGTTGCCAGAGGGCTGTTATCAGGGAGGGGCAAGGGTGTCCTTTCCCGGTCTCGGCACGCCGACTCCAGGGAGGCGCGACGCGCGCTCCTCCCCCTTGTGGGGAGGAGTTGGAGGTGGGGGTGGTTCAGAAGGCACCGCTGCGCCCCATCCGGCACCACCCCCACCCCTGACCCCTCCCCACAGGGGGGAGGGGAAACGCGTCGCGTTTCAGAAGCTTGTCAGAAAGCTTGTCGAAGAACGAATTCGATATCTGAATCTGCTCGCCCGCACGGGTGAGAGGACCCGCCCCCGATCCGGCGATGTGCGCATCCGACAGGTGGTTCAACTCGCCTTCGGCCCCGGCGCGCCCCATCTTCGGGACGCCATCCAGCCGAGGACCGACCCATGAGCCAGCACCCCGCCATCAGCCCAGGCCGCAGCGCGGTCGTCACCGGGGCGGCGAGCGGCATCGGGCTCGCGGCGGCCAAAGCCTTCGCGCGGGCCGGCATGAATGTCTGGCTCGCCGACCTGCCCGGTCAAGCCCTCGACGACGCCCACCGCGCCGTGGCCGAGCTCGCCGCCGTCGAGGTCCGGGCGGTACCCACCGACGTCTCGGACCGGGAGGCCGTGGAGGCGCTCGCGGCCCATGTCGCCAAGGCCGGTCCCCCGGCCGTGGTGATGCTGAATGCCGGGATCGAGGCCGGCGGCAAGCTCTTCTCCGACGCGGAGACCTGGACCCGGATCCTCGGCACCAATCTCGGCGGCGTGGTCAACGGCATCCACGCCTTCGCACCCGGCATGATCGCGGGCGGCAAGCCCGGCGCGGTGATCGTCAGCGGCTCGAAGCAGGGCATCACCACCCCGCCCGGCAACGCGCCCTACAACGTCTCGAAGGCGGCCGTGAAGGCGGCCACCGAAGCGCTGGCCCATGAGCTGCGCAACCGCGAAGGCTGCCGGACCACCGCGCACCTGCTGATCCCGGGCTTCGTCTATACCGGCCTCGCCAAGGCCCGCGGCGTCGCCGAGAAGCCGGCCGGCGCCTGGACGCCGGAGGAGACCGTCACCTTCATGCTGGAGCGGCTGGAGGCGGGCGACTTCTACATCCTCTGCCCCGACAACGAGACCACCCGGGCTCAGGACGAGAAGCGCATCGCCTGGGCCGCCAGCGACATCATCGAGAACCGGCCCGCACTGTCGCGCTGGCACCCGGATTTTTCGGAGGCGTTCAAGCGGTTCATGGCGGAGTAAGCGCCACCGTCATTGCGAGCGGAGCGAAGCAACCCAGGGCTACGCGACGCGAAGGGTCTTCACGCGAGGCCGGGATACAGATCGCGCCAATCCGGGTTCATCGCCTCGATCAGGGCGAGCTTCCGCGTCCGGGAGCCGGCCTTGATCTGCTTCTCGCGGGCGATGGCCTCGCTCATCGTCGGGTAGCCCTCGTACCAGACCAGGAGCTTGCAACCGTAGCGGCGCGTGAAGCCGGGATGGAGGGCTTCGCGGTGCTCGTAGACGCGCCGGGCAAGGTCCGCGGTGACGCCGGTATAGAGCGTCCCGTTGCGGCGGCTCGCCATGATGTAGACGGCCGGCGCGCGCATGGTGCCTGTCCCATCGAGCAGAACGATCGGCCGCGCGGTACCCTGGGTTGCTTCGCTGCGCTCGCAATGACGGGATGGGCGTCATCACGCGTTGCGAGGGGCGTTTCGGGGCCTGCGCTGCCTGCGCGAGCTTGCCGCCGCTGGATTGCGCCACGCTGGTGGGTTGGGTTCTGCGCCGGGGCGTTCAGGGAATTCATGGTGGGGTAAGAGCTTCCCCCGTCATTGCGAGCGGAGCGAAGCAACCCAGGGAACCGCGCGGCACATCGTTCCGCTCGACGGAACGGACGAGAGGGGTCGCAGGTGAGACGCGAGGCGAAGCGCTCTCACCAACAGTGACACTGCCTCAGAGCGGGATTTCGGCATGACCCGTTTTCCGTCCGCGCTCGAAAACGTCCTCCGTTGCGGTTCCCTGGGTTGCTTCGCTCCGCTCGCAATGGCGAGGCGCGGTTCGCGGCTGCGCATCAAGCCGCGATCGTCCTCCCCCGGAGGCATGCGCCGCAGACCTTGCTGACGGCCGCCCCTCGTCTGGCGAAGGGTTTGCACCCAGGTTAGGGCAGTGCGGCGCGGTCGCCGCATCGCAACCGCGCACGACACCAGGGAGCCGCACTCTTGGCCACGATCATCCCCGTCGCCTCGTTCGACTGCGTCGTGTTCGGCGCCACCGGCGATCTCACGGCGCGCAAGCTGCTGCCGGCCCTGTTCTACCGGTTCCGGGACGGGCAGATCCCGGAAACCAGCCGAATCATCGGCGCCTCGCGCTCGGACCTGTCGACCGACGCGTTCCGGGAGCATGCCCGGGACGCCCTCAAGCGCTTCGTGCCCGCCGCCGACCTGACGGAGGACGTGCTCCGCAAATTCCTCGCCCACGTGGATTACGTGGCGGTGGACGGGGCCGGCGAGAGCGGCTGGGCCGATCTCGTGGCCAAGCTCGACGAGCGGCCCGACCAGGTGCGGCCCTACTACCTCGCCACCTCCCCCGACCTCTACGGCTCGATCTGCCGCAACCTCGCCTCGCACGGCTTGGTCGGCGAGAAGTCCCGGGTCGTGCTGGAGAAGCCGATCGGCAAGGATCTGAAATCGGCTCGCGCGATCAACGACGCGGTCGGCGAGGTCTTTCCCGAGTCGCAGATCTTCCGCATCGACCATTACCTCGGCAAGGAGACCGTGCAGAACCTGCTCTCCCTGCGGTTCGCCAACACCATCTTCGAGCGGCTCTGGACCTCGGACGTGATCGACCACGTCCAGATCACCGTGGCCGAGACGGTCGGGGTCGAGGGCCGGGCCGGCTACTACGACACGTCCGGCGCCATGCGCGACATGCTGCAGAACCACATGCTGCAGCTGCTGTGCCTCACCGCCATGGAGAGCCCGCTCAACCTCGAAGCGAACTCCGTCCGCGACGAGAAGCTGAAGGTGCTGCGCGCCCTCAAGCCGATCACCGCGCACGACATCCAGACCGTGACCGTGCGCGGCCAGTACGTGGCGGGCGCCGTCGACGGCAAGCCGGTGGAGGGCTACCTTGCCGAGCTCGGCCACGAGAGCCGCACCGAGACCTTCGTGGCGATGAAGCTGGAAGTGCAGTCCGGGCGCTGGGCCGGAGTGCCGTTCTACCTGCGCACCGGCAAGCGCCTGCCGCAGAAGCTGTCCGAGATCGTGGTGCAGTTCCGGGCCTCGCCGTTCTCGATCTTCCCCGAGGAGGCGTTCGGCCGCGAGCCCAACCGCCTCGTAATCCGCCTGCAGCCGCAGGAGGGCATGAAGCTCGAGGTGATGACCAAGGATCCGGGGCCCGGCGGCCTGCGCCTGCGCCCGACCGACCTCGACATCTCCTTCGAGGAGACCTTCAAGCAGCGCTATCCGGACGCCTACGAGCGCCTGCTGATGGACGTGGTCCGGGGCAACGCCACCCTGTTCATGCGCCGCGACGAGGTCGAGGCCGCCTGGGCCTGGGCCGATGGGGTGCTCAAGGCCTGGGCCGACCGCCCGGAGGCGCCGCGGCCCTATCCCGGCGGCGGCTGGGGGCCCACCGCCGCCATCGCGCTGATCGAGCGCGACGGGCGGACCTGGCACGAGGAGCTGCGCTAGAGCCCCATCCCGACCGGCGGCGGCCGGCTTCCGGGCCAGGGGGATGCCCGACAAAAGCCGTCCGCGCGCAGCGCGGCCGGGCGCCTTCCGCTTACGGCCAAGCTGCCTTGATACGGTCAAGCCGGATGTGGAAGCTGCCCCCTGTCGCCGGTCACCGCTCCGCGAGAGGGCGGGCCCCGCCGCGCACGAGGGATCATCGCATGCTGGACTCGAAGCAGGATTTCGCCGTCTCGGCCGAACGCCGCCTGGAGCGCTCGGTCGATTCCGCCTTGCGCGTCATCGCGGCCGCCCATGTCGAGCGGCAGGCCCCGCCGGTCTCCGCCGCCCGCCGCCGCCTGAGCGAGGTCTACGGCGCCACCCGCCTGGCAAAACGCCTCGCGCGCGAGCAGCGCAGCGCCTAAGGCGGCGTTACACCACCGCGTCCCAGGTCTCGCTCAACGGAGTCGTCCCGCGCGCCAGCCGCGCCCGCAGGACGATATCCCCCGCGGGCATCGGCTGAGGCGGGCGCCACTCCACGTAGATGCGCCAGCCGCCGGTCTGCGGCACGAAGTTGGCCACCGGCTCGTGCAGCGTCCCGGCGCTGGCCGAGACTTCCACGGCGACGCTCTCGTCCGCGCCTTTCGGCAGGGACGGCCCCTCGAAATCGATCACGCAGAGCCGCCGCTCCGGGTTCGGCGGATCGGTCGGGCGCAGGCGCTCGGCCGAGCCGAACCGGGTCTCGGTGACACGGGCGAGCGCGGGCTGCGGGATCGCCTCCGCCGGCTCCGCCCCCACGGTGGTCAGGCCGTAGGCAAGCCGCAGGGCCGCGCCGGGCTGCACCGGGGCCGCCGGCACGAAGGCCGCCACGATGTTGTCCATGTACTCTTCCGCCGAGGGGATCTCGTAGAGCTGCACGGCGCCCTCTGCGAAGGCGGCGCCCGGATCGGGTGCGACCCACAGGCCGGGCCGGGCCTCCTGGCGCGCCTCCACGTCGAGATAGGCGGCAAAGCTCCGCTCGCGCTGCAGGAGCCCGAAGCCCGCGACCGGCTTGGCCGCAAACGCCGAGATCTGCGGCTGCCTGCGGCCGTTGACCAGCGGCCGCCACAGCCGATCGGCCGCGGTGGCGACGCAGAGCCCGTCGGAATCGTGCACCTGCGGGCGAAAATCGTCGAAGGGCTTGGCCCCCCGGGCGCCGGGCCCGTTCTGGCCGTACAGGAACATGCTGGTGAGCGGCGCGAGCCCGAGCCGCGGGATCGGCTTGCGGGGATAGAGCGCCGCCGTGACGGCGATCCGGGCCGGGTCGCCGGGGGTGATCACGAATTGGTAGGCGCCGGCGATGCTCGGGCTGTCGAGGAGCGACAGCACCGTGAGGCTGCGCGCCTCCGGCTCCGGCTCGCACAGCCAATGAGCGATGAAATCAGGAAACTCCTCCCCCTCCGGTGCGCCCGTGCCGATGGCGAGGCCCCTGGCCGAGAGCCCGTATTCCTGGCCCGCGGCACGCAGCCGGAAATAGGAGGCGCCGAGAAAGACCAGAAATTCCTCCTGGAAGCCTTTGGGCCGCCAGGCCGGCATCTCCGGGAAGGCGTAGTGCAGCCGGAAGCCCGCGAAGCCCAGATCGGGCGGGAAACTCTGGCCCGCGAGCCGTCCGCCGAAGTCGAACAGCCGGCTCTCGTAGGGGATCGGCCGGGCCGGGCCGCCGCGGGGCTGGAGATACAACGCCACCCGCTTGCGCTGCAGGAAGCCGCGATGGAACAGCTGCGCGCTGAAGTGGCGGCCGAGCGGCAGGCTCTCGGATGGCCGGAACACGATGTGGCGATAGCCGTCGTAGTCGAGCCCGGCGAGCGCCGGCGGCAGGTCTGTCGGCGGCGCCGCGTAGGGCGCGGCCGCGAGGCGCTGGGCCTGACCCGACAGGGTCTCGAAGGTCGTCGCACCGGCGTCCATAGTCCCGTCCTGCGGGCGGCCAGAAGCCGGACCCTGCGGCTGAAGCGCCGCCCCGGCCCATGTTCGGGCGCCATTCAGATCTATGGCACTAGGTACAATACTGCCGGCAGCCGCGGTCAGGACGGTCTTGAGAACGCGGCGTCGGGAGGGGGGATCGATCCGTTCGGCCTCCGGCTGCCTGTGCGGCCGGGTCGGCTGCGTGTCCTCGCCCCGCTTATCGGTGTCCACGCTCATCGGTTCCCGCCCGCCCGCGGCGAGGCAGCCGGCAGCCTTCCACGGTCGAGTTCCTCGCGCCATGTCCTCACGGGTCACCTCCTCCGCCGAGCGGCCGCACCGGAACGCCTATCCGGGCGCTCCCGATCCCCAAGATTCGAACGTCCCCGTCGCACCGCGCGAATCCGAGGCCTGGGCGACCGGCAGGCGGACCCTGCTGGCCCGGCGCCTCGCCCTGGCGATCCCGAGCCTCGCCATCGCGGGCGGCCTCGCCTGGCTGGCGGAGCGCGCCTACCCGGCCGGTACCAGCCCCTTGGCCTGGACGATCGTGGTCCTGTTCGCCCTGGTGATGGGCTGGCAGGCTTTCGTGGCCTGCCAATACGTCTACGGCCTCGTCGCCGCCATCCTGGGCGACCGGGCGAAATCGGTGCTGGAGCGCCGCTCGGAGGCCGCCCGGGCGCCGGCTGCCAGCTCCGGCCGTACCGCCGCCGTGGTGGCGATCCACGCCGAGGATGCGGTCGCGGTGTTCGCCCGGCTCCGGGTGATGGCCCGCTCGCTGGCCCGCGAACAGGCGCAGGGCTCGGGGAAAGCCATCGACATCTTCGTCCTCTCCGATACCCGGGACGGCGCGATCGCGGCGGTCGAGGAACACGAATTCGCCCGCATCCAGGCCTGGGCCGCCGCCGCCCCGGCCCTGCCGCGGATCCGCTACCGGCGCCGGACGGAGAATATCGGCCGTAAGGCCGGCAATATCGCCGAGTTCTGCCGCAGCTACGGCGCGGACTACGCCTATATGATCGTGCTGGACGCCGACAGCCTCATGACCGGCGCGGCCATGACCCGGCTCGTGCGCCTGATGGACGAGAGCCCCCGCACCGGCTTGATCCAGACCGTCTCCTACGCGGCCGGCCGGGACACCCTGTTCGCCCGCATCCAGCAATTCGCCGTGCGCCTCTACGCGCCCCTGGCTTTGCGCTGCCTGGAAACCTGGCAGGGGCCGGAGGGCAGCTACTGGGGCCACAACGCCATCCTGCGGATCGAGGCCTTCGCCGAGAACGCGCAGCTCCCGGTCCTGCCGGGCCGGGCGCCGCTCGGCGGCGAGATCCTGTGCCACGACATCGTCGAGGGCGCCCTGATGGTCCGCGCCGGCTGGGAGGTCCGCCTGCTGCCCGAGATGGGCGGCACCTGGGAGGAGATGCCCACCAACCTCATCGACCTGCTCGGCCGCGAGCGCCGCTGGTGCCAGGGCAACCTCCAGCACCTGCAGGTGCTGCCCTGGGCCGGCCTGCATGGCGCGAGCCGCTGGCACCTCGCGGTCGGCATCCTGGCCTACGGCATGCTGCCGCTCTGGATCGCCTTCCTGGGGCTGGCCTCCTGGCAGGCGGCCCGGACCGGCGATCTCGGCCTCCTCGCCTATGGGCTGACCGGGCACGGAGCCGCTGCCCATGGCCTCGCCGCCCTCAGCCTCGCCGTGCTGGCCCTGCCCAAGGTCCTGAGCCTCGGCCATGTCCTGGCCTCGCCGGCCCGCCGGGCTTCCTTCGGCGGCGCGCGGGCGCTGCTCGCCAGCGCCGCCCTGGAACAGGTCGTCTGGGTGTTCCTCTGGCCGGTGCTGACCCTGTTCACCGCCGGCGCCGTGGTCTCGACCTTCCTGGGCCGGGTGGTGCGCTGGGAGACCCAGGATCGCGACGACCGGCAGGTCTCCTGGGCCGAGGCGTTCCGGCTCCAGGCCGACGCCGTGGTGGTCGGGGCGCTGATCGTCTTCGCCCTGGTCTGGGCCGGCAATGCCTGGCTCGGTCTATGGCTCGCGCCGCTGGCCCTCGCGCTGCTGGCGAGCCCGGCGCAGAGCGTCTGGACCAGCCGGGCCGATCTCGGCCGCGCCGCCCGGGCCCGGGGCCTGTTCCTCACCACCGACGACACCGCGCAGGCGCCGGAACTGGCCGAGCTCGCGCAGATCCGCGGCCGGGCGGGCGCCGCGCCGGCTCTCGTCCGCGCAACGCCCCTGGAGCCTGCGATCTGGCTCGCCGCCGACGAGGCGTGAGTTTTTGGGCTGGATAAACACCGCGCCGATGGCCCGGCATTAAGTCGCCGAGGCACGCAGTAACCTCGTGGTTCTGCTCCCCAATCGGCAAGCCAGCGTCG
Organism: Methylobacterium sp. GXS13; assembly: GCF_001455965.1. Taxonomy (GTDB): domain Bacteria; phylum Pseudomonadota; class Alphaproteobacteria; order Rhizobiales; family Beijerinckiaceae; genus Methylobacterium. Next base: position 16,366 of record NZ_LKKO01000056.1, on the reverse strand, counting down.
GCAGAACACATCGCTTTGTCATTCCGGGGCGCCGTAGGCGAGCCCGGAACCCAGAGCCGCCGACAGTGCAAGATCGTGAGCTTTCGGCGGTTATGGATCCCGGGCTCCGCTGCGCGGCCCCGGGATGACAAGCAGGGTGCTCGAACGTCCGTGTAACGCGCAACTCGATCGGGACGAGCAATGTCCCATGCGGTTGCTTTGATGCCCGCTGACACGCGCGACCGCCCTGGTCCATACCCGGCGCTTATGGCCAAGCTGCCACAGTGTTGCCACCGAGTCACGGAGGGGCGGAACCGGCTAAGCGTGGCGGTTTGAGGGTTGGATTTGGGGCGCGAGCGTTTACCCCTTGGCGAGGATCGGCACGGCATCGTGCCCCGGTAATTCGCCGCGTTCCCACCTGATTTCGCGCCTGCCCCGAGAGGCTTTGATGCGTCGTTTCCTTCCCGCCCTCGTAGGGCTCATCGGCGCGGCCGCCTGCGCCGCGCCGGCGCTCGCCTACGAGATCGACCCGCTGACCCGCCAGCCGCTGAACGACGCGCTCACCGTGCGGGTCCGCCCGCAGGCGGTCGAGACCGTCGCGGTGCCGGTGGCCAACGCCTCCCTCAACCCCGCCGACCCGCTCGACGCCGCCGTGCCGCAGATGTCGGCGATCCCGCGCGAGACGGTGGCCTATAACGGCCCCTATGGCGCCGGCACGATCGTGGTCTCCACCGCCGAGCGGCGGCTCTACTACGTGATGGGCGGCGGTCAGGCCCTGCGCTACGGCGTCGGCGTCGGCCGTCCGGGCTTCACCTGGGGCGGCGTGCAGACCATCACGATGAAGCGCGAATGGCCGGATTGGCGTCCGCCGTCGACCATGCTGCGCCGCCGGCCCGACCTGCCGCGCTACATGAAGGGCGGCATCGAGAACCCGCTCGGCGCCCGCGCCATGTATCTCGGCGGCTCGATCTACCGGATCCACGGCTCGAACGAGCCGGAGACCATCGGCACCGCCGTCTCCTCCGGCTGCATTCGCATGACCAACGATGACGTCACCGACCTCTACACCCGCGCCAAGGTCGGCACGAAGGTCATCGTCCAGCGCTGATGTTTTTGGGGACTTTCTGACGGGGGCCGGCCGCGAGGCCGGCCCTTTTGCGTTCAGGCGTCGGGTAGCGTGACCAGCGCGTCGGGGCGCTTCACCTCGATCTCGATGAAGGCGATCGAGTGCTCCGACCCGTTCATCACGTCGTGGCGGATGCCCGCGGGCCGCGTATAGGATTGGCCGGCCGCAAGCAGGGTCTCGCTGACCGCCGCGCCGTCATGGACGCGCAGCACCCCCTCCACCAGCATCACCACGAAATACGGCCAGCCGTGCTCGTGCCAGCCGGTCACGGCGCCGGGCGAAAAGTCCCAGCGGGTGATGCGCACCGTGGCATCGTCCTGCTGAATCGTGGGCACCGCGGGGATCGTGCAGGTGAAGGCCATGTGGGTTCCGGGGCTGGTGCTGCGTCGTCTCAGCGGGACGATGCCTTGGAAGGACGGGTCTCGAACACCCGGCACGCCTGCTGAAGCAGGTCGCGGACCAACACCGGTCCGGCCTCACCGCCCAAGGGCGCTGATCTCGATCACGAATTTCCGGCGCAGCGCCCGCGGGAGATCGCAATCGCCAGCCGCGGCCAGCAGGAATGCGCCCGGGCCGCCGAGGACGTGGGCGCGGCATCCGCCCGGCTGGCGATCAACCGCCAGCCGACCGCGAGATCGGCTTTTCGGGGGGATGGGTGCGGTGTGCGACGCCGCGCGGGTAGACCCGCCCTGTTTGTGTGGTCTGCCGGTGGTGGGCTGAAATTCCCTCGCCCCGCGTGCGGGGAGAGGGGAAGCTGCGCCCCAGTCCGAGATGTCTGAGCCTCACGGTGCGATCGGGGATCGCCCGGCTCCGGCGGCGTCGCTCATCTCGGAGGGGTCGATCCCCGGCCCCGGCGGCTGGGGGACGTTCGGGGCGGCCAGGACCCCGCCCCGCGCTACGGCCTCAGGCGGCCGCGGCGGCGAGCGCGTGGGGGTTACCGTTCAGGCCGGCGCAGAGGTCGTCGATCTCGGCGAGATCCAGGGCCTCCCCGGCCCGGGCCGCGATGGTGTCGATCAGGTGGTCCTGGCGTGGGTCGAACGGATGACCCTGCATCCGGTAGAACTGGTAATAGCGCAACGCCGCCAGGACGGTGTCACGCTCGCGGTCGGTTACGGTGAAGTGCTGCATGGGTCTTTGTCTTCCCCTTGTGGCTTCAACGAACGCTTGGGCGGGCCGCGACGCCGAACCCAAGCTTGACCGTTGTAACCGGTGGGCAACTGCCCGAACAGTTCTTGACAGCTCGCGCGGATGTGATTCGCGTCATTTAAGATTCTGGTCCTGTCGTGGGAGACAGGCGTCCGAATCAAAATCGTTTACCCTGGCAACGGTTTGCAGGCCCCGGCAGGTCACAGGTCGAGCGCGGCTAAAAAATGCGGCAGTGCCGTGCTCGCCGGCCCGTAGCGGGCCTCGTCGAACGCATCGGCGTTGTCCGAAGGCTCCAGGTTGATCTCGCAGGTGGGAATGTTGAGGGCCCGGGCCTGCCGGACATAGCCCGCCGCTGGGTAGACCGCCCCCGAGGTCCCCGCGGCCACGAACAGGTCGGCTTCGGCGAGCGCGGCCTCGATCGTGTCGAGTTGCATCGGCATCTCGCCGAACCAGACCACGTCCGGCCGCATCCGGCCCACCGACCCGCAGGCCGGGCAGGACGACGCCCTATTCAGGTCGTCGCGCCAGGGCGTGACCGCCTCGCAGGCGGTGCAACGGGCCTTGAGCAGTTCGCCGTGCATGTGGACCACCGCGCGGGAGCCCGCCCGTTCGTGCAGGTCGTCGACGTTCTGCGTGCACAGGAACAGCTCGCCGCCCCGCTCGGCCAGCCGTGCCGCGGCCCGGGCCAGGGCGACATGGGCCGCGTTCGGCTTCGCCGCGACGACGCCCCGGCGGCGATGGTCGTAGAAGTCGAGCACCGTGTCGGGATCGGCCGCGTAAGCCTCCGGGGTGGCGAGCTTCATCGGGTCGAACCGGGCCCAGATCCCGCCCCGGTCGCGGAACGTGCCGAGCCCGCTCTCGGCCGAAACGCCCGCCCCGGTCAGCACGAAGATCCTCTTGGGTGCGCTCATGCAGCATCCTCTCCGGAATGGCCGGATCTGTCCGCTGGTTGGCTGTGCGGTTTCTTTCGCATGCCGCGCCAGAGGGCGATTCTGCCGCCCGCTTCACCAAGCGGGAGACACGCTATGTCCGATGTTGCGCTGCTGGTCATCGACGTCCAGGAATCCTTCCGTCACCGGCCGTTCTGGGCCGAGACGGATGTGCCGCTCTTCACCGAACGCCTGCAGGCGCTCATCGACGGCGCGATCGCGCGCGCGATTCCCGTCCTGCAGGTGTTCCACGTCGCCGAGACCGGGCCGTTCTCGCTCGCGTCGGGCCATGTCCGCACCCTGGAGCCGATCCTGATCGCGCCGGACGCGATCTTCCACAAGCGTAAGCACAGCGCGCTGGTCGATACCGGCCTCGCGGGCTGGCTGACGCAGCACGGGATCCGCCGGCTGATCGTGTCGGGGATCCGGACCGAGCAGTGCTGCGAGACCACCACCCGCCACGCCTCCGACTGCGGCTGGCAAGTGGATTACGTCACCGAGGCGACCCTGACCTTCGCGATGACCCACCCGGACGGCCGCCGGTTCGAGGCGGAGGACATCAAGGCCCGCACCGAGCTGGTGCTGGTGGACCGCTTCGCCCGCATCGCCACGGTGGAGCAGGCGCTGGCCGGACGGGACCGGCCGGTCGCCGCATGAGCGACACGGCGCGGCGCATCCCGGTGCTGGTGGTCCTGCCGCCGCGCACCCTGCTGCTCGACCTCGCCGGACCGGTCGAGGTCTTGCGCATCGCCGGGGCGGTGCAGGAGCAGGCCGCCTTCGCGGTCCGCTACGTGGCGCCGGATCCGTACACCCGCTGCTCGATCGGGCTGACCCTGAGCGGCGCCGAGCCGCTGCCGGAGGCGATCGCGCCGGGCACCGTGGTGCTCCTGCCCGGCGCGTCGTCCCGGGTGCTCGGCGGCGTGGCCGATCCGGACGACGCAGCCGCCGAAGCGCGGATCGTCGATTGGCTGCGCGGCGCGGTCCGGCCAGGCCACACCCTGGTCACGGTCTGCGAGGGCACGCTGCTGGCGGCCCGGGCCGGCCTGTTCGATGGCTATGCCTGCACCACCCATCACGCGAGCTGTGCCCGGCTCGCCGCCCTGGCGCCCCGGGCGCGGGTGCTGGAAAAGCGGCTGTTCGTGCAAGACCGGGACCGGTTCAGCAGCGCCGGCGTCACCGCGGGCGTCGACCTGATGCTCCACCTCGTCGCCGATTGGGCCGGCCCGGCCGCGGCTTTGGCGGCGGCCCGGACCCTGGTGGTCTACATGCGGCGCGGTGCCGACGACCCGCAGCTCTCGCCCTGGCTGGAGGGTCGCAGCCATCTGCATCCGGTGGTGCATCGGGCCCAGGACGCGATCACCGCCGAACCTGCCCGCGACTGGTCGCCCGAGACCCTGGGCCGCCTTGCGGGGGCGAGCCCGCGCAACCTCGCCCGGCTGTTCCGCATCCATGCCGGGATGACCGTGACCGATGCGGTCAACCGCGCCCGGATCGCGCTCGCCCGGGACCTGATCGCCCAGACCGACCTCGCCCTGGAGCAGGTCGCAGACCGGGCGGGCTTCGGCTCCGCCCGGCACATGCGGCGGGTGTGGAGCCGATTTCATGCGGCCGCCCCCTCGAATCTCCGAACCCAAGTCTCGGTTTCGAAAGGTCCGTGACCTTTCGCGGGTCCAGGGCGGAGCCCTGGTCCATTGGGGCTCCGCCCCAATACCCCGCCAAAGGGCTGAGCCCTTTGGGATCCCCTGACCGCACTCTGGACCCCGCCGGACGGCTGTGCCCTCCTCGCATCGTCCGAATCGGCGCGGACGATGCATCGGCCCGTGCCGACAGGCGCCCGCGGGCGCGGAGGAGTGCGCATCATGCCCGAATTCGACCTGGCGATCCGCGGCGGCACGGTGGTCACGGCGAGCGACACGGTTCGGGCGGATGTCGGCGTGCGCGGCGGGCGGATCGTGGCTGTGGCCGAGCGCATCGCCGACGCCGCCCGGGTGATCGACGCCTCCGGGTTGCTGGTGCTCCCCGGCGGCATCGACAGCCACGTCCACATCGCCCAGGATCCCGGCCCCGGCATCGTCATGGCCGACGATTTCGCCAGCGCCACCCGGGCGGCGGCGGCCGGGGGCAACACCTGCGTGATGCCGTTCGCGGTCCAGCCCCGGGGCGGCTCGCTGCGCGGCGCGGTCGACGCCTATCGGGCGAAGGCCGAGGGCCAGTGCCACGTGGACGTGGCGATCCACATGATCATCTCGGACCCGAGCGAGGCGGTGCTCGGCCAGGAGCTGCCGGCCCTGGTTGCCGACGGCTACACCTCGTTCAAGGTGTTCATGACCTATGACGACCTGGTGCTGAACGACCGCCAGCTGCTGGATGTGTTCCACGTCGCGCGGCGGCAGGGCGCCCGGGTGATGGTCCATGCCGAGGGCTACGACGCGATCCGCTATCTCAGCGACCGGTTGGAGCGGGCCGGCGAGACCAAGCCCTACGGCCACGCCTTGTCCCGGCCCGAGGTGGTCGAGCGCGAGGCGGCCCACCGGGCGATCAGCCATGCCGAGCTGATCGACCTGCCGATCGTCATCGTCCACGTCTCGGGCCGCGAGGCCACCGAGCAGATCGCCTGGGCGCAGGCGCGCGGCCTGAAGATCCGGGCTGAGACCTGCCCGCAATACCTGACGCTGACGGCCGAGCACATGAAGGGGCTCGGGCTCGACGACCCGATGGCGGGCGCGAAATACGTCTGCTCGCCGCCGCCCCGGGACGAGGCCAGCCAGGAGGCGGTCTGGTCCGGCATCCGGCGCGGGATCTTCGACGTGGTCTCCTCGGACCACTCGCCGTTCCGCTACGACGACCCGCAGGGCAAGCTGAACCCGCGCGGGAAATCCTCCTTCCGCTGGATCCCGAACGGCATCCCGGGGGTCGAGACAAGGCTGCCGGTGTTCTTCTCCGAAGGCGTCTCGAAGGGGCGCATCAGCCTCAACCAGTTCGCCGCGCTGACCGCGACGAACCACGCCAAGCTCTACGGCCTGTATCCGCGAAAAGGTTCGATCGCCCCGGGCTTCGACGCCGACCTGACCCTGTGGGATCCGAACAAGCGCGAGACCATCCGCCAGGAGATCCTGCACCACGGCTCCGACTACACCCCCTGGGAGGGGTTTGCGGTCACCGGCTGGCCGGTGATGACCATCGCGGGCGGGCAGGTGATCGCCGAGGACGGCAGGGTCCTGTCCGAGCCGGGCCGCGGCCGGGTGCTCGACCGGGCGGTCGATCCGGCCGAGCGGCAGGGCGCATGACGCCCCCTGGCCCGGCCCTTGCTCTCCGTCTCCGGGGGAGCCTCGCATGAATGTCGAGCTGATCGGCCTGACCAAGCGCTACGGCGCGGCCATTGCGGTCGATGCCATCGACCTCAAGGTGCCGTCCGGGGCCTATTGCTGCCTGCTCGGACCCTCCGGCTGCGGCAAGACCACGACCCTGCGGATGATCGGCGGCCACGAGCGCGCCAGCGCCGGCGACGTGGTGATCGGCCCGAAGGCGGTGGGCGACGCGGCGCCGGCCGAGCGCGGCACCGCCATGATGTTCCAGAGCTATGCCCTGTTCCCGCATCTCGACGCGCGGGACAACGTCGCCTTCAGCCTGCGGATGCGCGGCATCGGTAAGGCCGAGCGCCGGGCCAAGGCGATGGCGATGCTCGACCTCGTGCAGATGGGCCATCTCGCCGGGCGCCTGCCGGCCCAGCTCTCGGGCGGGCAGCAGCAGCGCGTTGCGCTCGCCCGCGCCCTCGTCACCGGCCCGAAGGTTCTGCTGCTCGACGAGCCGCTCTCGGCGCTCGACCCGTTCCTGCGGGTGCGGATGCGGGTCGAGCTGAAGCGGATCCAGACCGAGCTCGGGCTCACCTTCATCCACGTCACCCACAGCCAGGAGGAGGCGATGGCGCTCTCCGACCTCGTGGTGGTGATGAATGCCGGCCGGATCGAGCAGGCCGCCGACCCGCGCACCGTATTCGAGCGGCCGGCCACCGCCTTCGTGGCCCGGTTCATCGGCGGCCACAACGTGATCCGCCTACCCGACGGGATGATCGCCGTGCGGGCGGACCGGATGCGGCTCGGCGCCGAGGCCGGCCCGGAAGCGCTCCCGGCCCGGGTGGTCGCGGTCGAGTACCAGGGCACCAGCGTCCATGTCGGGCTCGATGCCGACGGGCTGGAGCGGGCGCCCGACAGCTCGGCCGCCCTCACCGCCGTGCTCAGCGACGCCGATTTCGCCGCCCGCCCGCTCCGGCCGGGCGACACGGTGCCGGTCGGCTGGGACGAAGCCGCCGCCCACCGCCTCGACGCGTAAGGACTTGGAGACGACCATGGATCTGTTCTCGAAGCCGAGCCGGCGCACGCTGCTGAAGGGCGCCGCGGCCCTGGCGACCACGCCGGTCACCGGCTTCCCGGCGGTGCACGCGGCCGAGCCCGTGACGCTGCGCTACCTCGGCACCGCGGTGAACCAATCCGCCGACATCGCCCGGAAGGTGAAGGAGGATCTCGGCATCACCCTCGAATACATCCCGGTGGTGACCGACGAGGTGACCAAGCGCGTCGTCACCCAGCCGAACTCCTTCGATCTGGTCGACACCGAATATTTCAGCCTCAAGAAGATCCTGCCGTCCGGCAACCTCCAGGGCATGGACGCCAAGCGGATCACGCTGGCCGACAAGATCTCGTCCGTGTTCACCAAGGGCGAGGTGGCCGGCAAGAGGATCGGCGACCAGGGCACGGCGCCCCGGAAGGTGTTCTACCTCGAAGGCCAGGAATCGAAGAAATTTGCCGGCGAACAGACCGGTTGGATCTCGCTGATCCCCACCGTCTACAACGCCGACACGCTAGGCATCCGGCCGGATCTGGTGAAGGTCCCAGTGACGAGCTGGAAGGAGTTGCTGAATCCGGCCTTCAAGGGCCGCGCCGCGATCCTCAACATCCCGTCCATCGGCATCATGGACGCCGCCATGGTGGTGGAGGCCACCGGCGACTACACCTACGGCGACAAGGGCAACATGACGAAGCCCGAGATCGACCGCACCATCAAGCTGCTGATCGAGGCCAAGCGCGCCGGCCAGTTCCGGGCCTTCTGGCAGGACTTCAACGAATCCGTGAACCTGATGGCGTCCGGCGAGACGGTGATCCAGTCGATGTGGTCGCCCGCGGTCACCAAGGTGCGCGCGCAGGGCGTGCCCTGCACCTATCAGCCCCTCAAGGAGGGCTACCGCGCCTGGGCCAGCGGCTTCGGCATCCCCAAGACCCTGAACGGCCGGAAGCTCGACGCCGCCTACGACTTCATCAACTGGTTCCTGTCCGGCTGGGCCGGGGCCTATCTCAACCGCCAGGGCTATTATTCCGCGGTGCTGGAGACCGCGCAGAAGAACATGCAGCCCTACGAGTGGGCGTTCTGGATGGAGGGCAAGCCCGCCGAGAAGGACATCCTGGGCCCCGACGGCACCCTGATCGAGAAGGCCGGCGCCACCCGCGACGGCGGCTCCTTCGACCAGCGCATGGGCTCGGTCGCCTGCTGGAACGCCGTGATGGACGAGAACACCTACATGGTGCGCAAGTGGAACGAGTTCATCGCCGCGTGAGCGCCGTGCCCGACCGCTTCCCCGCTCCGGCTCTCGGGCAAGCCCGAGAGCCGGCCCCCTCCCCCCTTTGCGGGGGAGGGAGACCGCCGCGCCGTCACAGGCCCTCCCGTGAACGACCTCGCCCTCCCCCACACCGGCGAGGCCGCCGCCGCGCCGGTCGCCGCCGCCCCCCAACGGCGCCGGCTAAGCCTGGCCTATCTCCAGGCGGCGCCGCTCGCCCTGGTGTTCCTGGTCTTCCTGGTGGTGCCGCTGTTGCTCACCGGCATCGTGTCGTTCTGGGAATACAACGAATACGCGATCACCCCGGCGCTCACCCTGCAGAACTACGCCGACGTGTTCGACGGCTGCCTGTCGGCCGACCTCTGCACCACAATCCGCACCTATCTCTCGACCGTGAAATTCGTCGCGCTGACCCTGGCGATCACCCTGCCGCTGGGCTTTGCCATCGCCTACTTCCTGGCCTTCCACATCCGCTCGGACACGGTGCGGATGGGCCTGTTCCTGCTCTGCACGATCCCGTTCTGGACCTCGAACGTGATCCGCATGATCTCGTGGATCCCGCTGCTGGGCCGCAACGGCCTGGTCAACGACACGCTCCGCAGCCTCGGGCTGATCAAGGCGCCGATCGAGGGCCTGCTCTATTCCGACTTCGCGGTGGTGCTGGCCTTCGTCCACCTCGACACGGTGTTCATGATCGTGCCGATCTTCAACAGCCTGGCCCGCATCGACCGGTCGCTGATCGAGGCGGCGCGGGATTGCGGAGCCTCCGGATTCCAGACCCTCTGGAACGTGGTGCTGCCGCTCGCCAAGCCCGGCATCGCCATCGGGTCGATCTTCGTGGTCACCCTGGTGATGGGCGACTTCGTCACGGTCGGCGTGATGGGCGGCCAGCAGATCGCCAGCGTCGGCAAGGTGATCCAGGTGCAGATGGCCTACCTGCAGTTCCCGGCGGCGGCCGCCAACGCCGTGGTGCTGCTCGCCGCCGTGCTGCTGATGATCCTGGGGCTCACCCGGATGATCGACCTGCGCCGGGAACTTTGAGAATGGAGCTCTGAGGGATGGACCGGCCGCGCGGCTTTGCCTTCTACGGGCTCGCCGGGATTTTTTCCCTCTACGTCCTGTTCCTGTACGGGCCGACGCTGACGATCCTGGCCTTGAGCTTCCAGGGCCCGTCCGGCGGCCTGACCTTCCCGATGAACGGGGTCTCGACCCACTGGTTCGCCAAGCTGTGGGAGGGGGTCGGCGTCGTCGACATCTGGGCGGCGCTCCGGCGCTCGCTGATGCTCGGGCTGGTGGTGATGGCGCTCACCGTCACCCTGGCGTTCTATGCCGGCCTCGCCTTCCGCAAGGGGTTCCGGGGGGCGGGCCTGGTCTTCGCCCTGGCGGTGTCGAGCCTGATCGTGCCCTCGATCGTGGTCTCGCTCGGGATCGGGCTGGAATTCCGGCTCCTCGACGATGCGGTCAAGGCGGTTGCCGAGGCCACCGGCTGGGGCTTCCTGCAGGACCATGGCACCTTCATGGGCCTCTATACGTCGGCGCTGGGGGCGCATCTCACCTGGACGCTGCCCTTCGGCCTGCTGATCATGTTCGCGGTGTTCAACCGGTTCAGCCCGGCCTACGAGGAGGCCGCCCGCGACCTCGGCGCCACCGGGGCGCAGACGCTGCGGCACGTGGTGGTGCCGATCCTGGCTCCCGCGCTGGTCGGTGTCGCCCTGTTCGGCTTCACCCTGTCCTTCGACGAGCTCGCCCGCACCAGCCAGGCGATCGGCGGCCGCAACACCCTGCCGCTGGAGTTGCAGGGCCTGACCACCACGGTGACGACCCCGGAGATCTACGCGCTGGGCACCACCACGACGGCGTTCTCCGCCCTGGTGATCGCGGCGGCGCTCGGCCTGACCGTGTGGCTGCAACGGCGCCGGGCGCGGCAGGCGCTTGCGGGGCTGCGACCGTAAGGGAGCGGTTGGACGGGTGGTCTGTTGCCGGTTGAAGCGCGGCCCTTTCCCGGATGCCTGGAACGTCAGTGGAAGGCGATCCGGGGCCCAGCAGGCCATGCGCCGCGCAGCGGCACCATCGGGACGCGGCGTTGCTGCAAGCGGACGCTTCGCGTTGTCCTGTGCTGGGTCCCGGGTCGCATTCCGCTGCCGCTGCATGCGCTCGGGAAAAGGGGCGGCGCGCGCATGGCCGTGCGTATGACTTTATCACGCTCATAGCCCGCTGGCGTGTTGTCAGCGCGCGGTCATCCACGCAGCATACGGCTGTTCGAATCGATGAGGTTCGCAGGTGTGGCCGGCTGGCTCCGTTTCCATCGCGGTGACCGATTACGGCCGCGGCAACACGGTGCTGATCGCGATCACGACACCGATCGGACGTTTGGAGGCGGTGGGTGAGCTGGAGCAGATCGGCCGAACATTGTACTTTCGCCGGGCGCACATCCAAGGGCTGCACAGAGGCGCCCCCGGGCGCGCTGGGCTCAACGCAATCGGTGCGGAGATTCTAAGAGAGGCTCAAGTCGATGCGATCGTCATTGAAGGAGGCGCTCGAACGACGGGGGCAGGACCGAAACGAGGCCGGCGACCGCCGCCCTTCCGGTATCCCCGTTGATCTTGTCCTGGAGGCTCCGGGCGCGATCGAGCAGCCGGTGAGCCTCGTGCGGGCGCTGGTGACCTTCGGCCTGGATTTGCGCGAGGCGCATGACGTGGTCGACCGATTGGCTGCCCGGGAGAGCGTCGCCGTCACCCTGACCATGACGCCGGAGAGCGAGTCGTTCTTTTCCCTTCAGAAGCTCGGCGTGACAGCGGACGCCCCGGTAAGAGACGCGACCTCACCGACCGGGGCCACCGCCATTCCCGGGGATGTGCTGAGCGCGATCGATGCGTGGCGCTTGTCCAGGCCGGAGCAACCGACACGGGACGAGGCGATCCGCATCATTCTCCGACGCGGCTTGGCCGCAGCGTAGGCCCCACCCAAACATTGCCAACCCACCCCCATCCGTGTATGCGCACGGCGCGCCCTCCGACACCCTTGGAGGCAGGGGCGCACCGGGAAGGTCACAGCCGTCCGCGTCGGGCGGCTTTTTCGTTTTCCGGATCCAGCCATCATTTGAAGGATCACGCCATGAGCGCAGTCAAGACGCTTGAGGCCGTGGCACGCGACCGGGTCGGCAAGGGGGCCGCCCGGGCCGTTCGTCGCCAGGGTCAAGTTCCCGCCGTCGTGTACGGAGGCGGCCAGCCGCCGCAATCCATCGCCATCGACCTCGTCCGCGCCCGCACCCTGATCTACGCCGGCGGCTTCAAGACCACGCTGTTCGAGATCAAGGCCGGCGGCAAGACCGTCCGGGCGATCCCGCGCGACTTCCAGCTCGACCCGGTCTCCGGCGTCCCGCTGCATGTCGACTTCCTGCGCGTCGTCTCCGGTCAGACCGTGACCGTCGAGGTGCCGGTGCACTTCATCAACGAGGACGCGGCCCCCGGCATCAAGAAGCTCGGCGGCACCCTCAACATCGTCGCCCACACCCTGACCCTCGACGTCGCCCCGGACCAGATCCCGGACGCGATCGAGGTCGACCTGACCGGCCGCGAAATCGGCGACGTGATCCACGTCTCCGACGTCAAGATCCCGGCCGGCACCCACACGGGCGAGCCCACCGATCCGGTGGCCAACATCGTGCCGCCGACCGTGATGGGCGCCGAGGTCGAGGCCGAGGAGGCCGCGATCGCCGAGGCGCAGTCGGCCGAGGCCGCCGAGGAGAAGGCCGAAGAGGCCGCTTCCGAGGACGAAGAGAAGAAGGACGGCGAGGAGGCCTGAGCCTCGTCGCACGCCGCGCATCGTCGAGAGCCCCGGCCCCGCCGGGGCTCTCTTCGTTTCAGGGGTTCCCAAAGGGCTCAGCCCTTTGGCGGGGTTCGGGGGCGGAGCCCACGAGAGCAGCGGGCTCTGCCCGCACCCGCAAAAGGTCTCGACCTTTTGAAACCGGGACTCTGCTACGGATACAGCCGCGACCGGCTCCAGCCGTCGCCCGCGCGGGTGAACCGGACCCGGTCGTGCAGGCGGTAATCGCCGTTCTGCCAGAATTCCAGAGACACCGGCGCGATGCGGAATCCGGTCCAATGCTCGGGCCGGGGAATCGGGCCGTCCTCGTAGCGGGCGGCCAGCTCCGTGACCGTGGCCATCAGCGTGGCGCGGTCGGCGAGCGGGCGGGATTGCTGGCTGGCGATGGCGCCGAGCCGGCTCTCCCGGCGGCGGCTCTCGAAATACGCGTCGGCTTCCTCCGGCGTCACCGGCGAGACCGGCCCGCGGGCGCGGATCTGCCGGCGCAGGCTCTTCCAATGCAGCACCAGGGCGGCCTGAGGGTTCTGGGCCAGCTCCTCGCCCTTGGCGGACTGGATGTTGGTGTAGAACACGAAGCCGTGCGCGTCGAAGCCCTTCAGCAGCACCATGCGCACGTCGGGCAGCCCGTCCGACCCGGCGGTGGCCAGCGCCATCGCGTTCGCATCCTCGGGCTCGGCGGCCTCCGCCTCGCGCATCCAGGCGGAAAACGGCGCGACCGGATCGTCGCTCAGCGTGAAGTCCGAGGTCGGGGCAGGCGCGCCGGCCTTCGGGTCATCGGTCCTTAACTGATCCACGGCAAGACTCCTGCCTGCCGCGTCCAGGGCCTGAGGGGGCACCGACATCGGCATGTTCGGTCGAGCGGATAGCCCGTCGTGAGTCAGGTGTAATGCGGCGATGCGCGTGTAAAGAGCCAAGCCGACGGTTGCGCGCCCCTGTGGCGATGACAGCCCTGTCGCTGGCGATGCTCCTGTCCGGCTGCAGCCAGCCGCTGCTCGTCTTCCGCGGTGAGCCTGCGGCGACGCCCCCCGTGGCCGAAGAGCCCGTGGTCACCGGCAGCATCGAGAAGCGGCCAACGAGCTTCGGGTCCGATCTCGGGGAAGAGGATTGGCGACGCGCCCGCGCGGCGCTGTCGGTCGCCCTCGATCCGCAGGGCAACGGCCGTCCGGTGAAATGGGACAACCCGGAGACCGGCCTGCACGGCGCGGTCAATCCGACCGGCCTGCCCTATGTCGCGGACGACCTGATCTGCCGCAATTTTCTGGCCTCGGTGATCGGGCCCGGCCGCAGCCGCTTCGTGCGCGGCACCGGCTGCAAGCCCTCCGGCGGCCATTGGGTACTCAAGCGGGTCCGGGCCGCCGGATCGGAGCGGTCCTGACCGGCCCGCCGGGGCCCCACAAGGAGGCCCGGCGGATCGCGCTGCCGCTCAGTAGGGATAGCCGTAATAGGGCCGCATGCGCAGGCGCGGCTGGGCGGCCGGGGGTGTCGCGGCGCGGGCGGCAGCCTCGGGATCGTAGGCGCGGATATACGGGTCGAGAGCCGGGTCGCGGTAATTGCCGTTGTTGACGCCGGCCGAACGGTCGTTGCCGCTCAGCGCCGCGTAGGGCGAGAGGCCGCTGCCGCTGTCACCGCCGCCACCGCCGCCGCCCCAGGCGAAGGCCGCACTCGGAAGGCCGATGAGCAGCATCGCGGCCAGCGGCATCATCTTGCGTGTCATGTCGTCTCTCCGCATCACATCTCACGGGCGAACCGCCAAGCCGATCCGCGGGTTCCCGAGGGAGGCCGGGATCACCGCGTGGCATGGTATCACGGTGGTGTTCGGGTGGCTTATCGCCATGCGTAAAAAACAGATCCCGAGATTTTTCAACAGAATCCGCCGCGGATTAACCGCCTGCAATGGTGAACCATCGACCAGACTTGTTTGATCGCTCCAGAGAGCGATAGCATTCGATCATGTGATAACCGTATCGATGGTTGTCTTCGGGCGTCGTCAGGGTTCGCGGTGAGCGTCGTTACGGGATTCAGCACGCCGCCGATGGGAGCCTCGCCGGGAACGGGGATCGTCGGCCTGCGGGACGGGGCCCCTCCACACCCCGGCAGCATCGTCCACCGGATGGACCGGTCGATCGGGGCCGCGAATCGCCCCCCCGCCGGGACCAGCCGCGGGCCGGTCCGGCCGGAGCCCCGCAGGGTCGCGGTGCCGCCGGCGGCGCGGCAGATCACCGTGCGGCTCGACCGCCGGACCCTGCGCGGCTGGCATATCCGCCTCCTCGATCAGCTCGGCCAGCGGGCGGAGCGGCGCCTGCGGGTCGAATGGGTCGCGGGCGCCCATGGGCTGCCGCCCAATGCGGAGCTGCTGTTCCGCCTGGAAGCGGCGATCCACGGCCTGCCCCGCCCGGGCTTGGCCACCGCGGCCGAGCCGATGGCGTTCGCCGCCTACGGGACGGATGCCGCGGCGGACGAGCCCGACCTCGTCCTCGACCTCTCCGGCGCCCGCGCCGGATCCGACGCGGGTCGCCCGGTCTGGCGGCTCGACTTCGACGGGATGCCGGGCGAGGCCGGCCTGCTGGCCGCCCTGTTCGCCGGGCGGGCCCCGGTGGCGGCCCTGCGGGGTCCCGACGGATCCCCGGTGGCGGTCGGGCGCCTCGGCGCGGAATCCCACACGGTGATGCTCGTCGCCTTCGAGGATTATCTCGCCCGCAGCATCACGCTGATCACCGGGGCCCTCGACGGCGCCGCCTCGCCGCGCCTCCCGGACGGATCCGAGGCGCCGCTGCAGCCGGGGTCGCGGTTCGACCTCGGCGGCCTCGGCGTCAGCCGGCGCGCCGCGAGCGGGCTCGCCCGGCAGATCGCCCGCCGGCTCTACGCCCTCTGCTTCCACAGCCCGCAATGGCGCGTCGGCTGGCGGCGGGTCGTTGGCCCCGATCTGATCGACCTGCGCCGCCATCCCGAGGGCGGCTGGACCGACCTGCCCGATGACGGGCGCCGCTTCTACGCCGACCCGTTCGCGATCGCCCATGGCGGATCCGTCACCCTGTTCGTCGAGGAATTCGATTATCGCCGCGGCAAGGGCGTGATCTCGGCGCTGGGCTTCGATGAATCCGGGCCGCGCGGTCGCCCAGAGCCGGTGCTGGAGCTCGAGACCCACCTCTCCTACCCGTTCGTGTTCGAGGCGGACGGCGCGGTCTGGATGATCCCGGAATCCCACGCCTCGGGTACGATCGACCTGTACCGGGCGACCGCCTTCCCGGGGGGCTGGGTGCACGAGGCGGTGCTGGTCGATCACGTGGTCGCGGGCGACGCCACGCTGGTGCGTCACGACGGGTGCTGGTGGATGTTCGCCACGGTCCGGGCCGGCGGGGGCAGCTATTCCGACACCCTCCACCTCTGGCACGCGCCGCATTTCCGCGGCCCCTGGACGCCGCATCCGCGCAACCCCGTGCTGATCGATGTCGGCTCGGCCCGGGCGGCCGGGCCGATCGTGGCCCGCGACGGCGCCCTGATCCGGCCGGTGCAGGATTGCCGCCAGGGCTACGGCGCGGCGCTCGGCCTCGCCCGGATCCTGCGGCTCGACGCCGACGGCTACGAGCAGCGGGTCGAGACGCGCCTCGGCCCCGGGGCGGCCTGGCCCGGCTCCCGCCTGCACATGCTGAGCGCGGCCGGCGGCTTCGAGGTCATCGACGGCTCGCGCCGGGCGCGGTCGCGGCTGCTGGGGTGATCCGGCACGGGCAGCGGCCGGGCGGGGGCAGATGCTGA
>NZ_LKKO01000055.1 GCF_001455965.1 Methylobacterium sp. GXS13 | reverse complement strand
CCTGACACTGACCGGCGGGTGGGGGGGGGGCGCCGGGGGGCGGGAGGTGATGGGGTGGGCCAGGCGGCGCGGGGGGGGGGCCTTCGCGCCCGGGCTGGCCCCGCGCCGGCGGGGGGACCGGGCGGGGTTCGGGGCGGGGGCGGGCCGGCCCCGCCCGCGGCTGGGCGGGCGCCGCCGGGCCGACGATCTCGACGCCATCGTCGCCCAGGCGCTGGCCTGGGAGGACAAACTCAGTATGCGCAACCGGATCTGAACGACGCTAAAGCGTGCTAATACAAGCCTCAAGCCATAAGCCCCGACCGAGGTTGCCTGTATGCGAGTTGCGATTGTTCATTATTGGCTCGTGGGCATGCGAGGCGGTGAAAAGGTTGTTGAAGCCCTCTGCAAGATGTATCCCGAGGCGGATATTTTTACCCATGCCTATGCACCGGATTCGATATCGCCACTGATCAAGGCTCATCGCATCCAGACCTCGTTCATCGGCCGGCTCCCGTTCTCCGCGACGCGCTACAAATCCTATCTGCCGCTGATGCCGATGGCCCTCGAGCAGCTCGACCTGCGCGGCTACGATCTGGTGATCAGCAGCGAATCCGGGCCGGCCAAGGGGATCATCCCGCCCTCGAACGCGACGCACATTTGCTACTGCCATTCCCCGATGCGCTACGTCTGGAACATGTTCCACGATTACCGCGAGCGGACGGGATTCTTGAACCGGCTCCTCATGCCCCCGGCGGCGCATTACATCCGGAACTGGGACGCCATCTCGGCGAGCCGCGTCCACGAATTCGTGGCGAATTCGGCGACCGTCGCACGGCGGATCGAAACCTACTATCGGCGCAGCGCCACCGTCATTTATCCCCCGGTCGATACCGACGCGTTCGGTCCCGTCCCGGAGCATGAGATCGGCGATTATCATCTGATGGTGGGCGAACTCGTTCGCTACAAGCGCCCGGAACTGGCGATCGAGGCGTTCAACCGGCTGCAGAAACCCCTGGTGGTGATCGGTGGCGGCGAAATGCTGCGCGAGTTGCGGAGCCTGGCCGGGCCGCACGTCACGATGCTTGGCCCTCAGCCCTTCGCGGTTCTGAAGCATCATTACGCCCGCTGCCAAGCGCTGATCTTCCCCGGCGAGGAGGATTTTGGCATCGTTCCGGTCGAGGCCATGGCGAGTGGCCGGCCGGTAATCGCCTATGGCAAGGGTGGCGCGACCGAGACGGTGCAGGAGGGGGTGACCGGTACGTTCTTCCACGAGCAGTCGGTGGACGCTCTGATCGACGCCATCGCGCGGTGCAAGGCGATCGCGCCGAAGCCCGGCGACTTGGTCAGCCGGGCCTCCGAGTTCAGCATCGAGCGCTTCACCGGCGCGATGGCACAGTTCATCGACGGCGTCCTCAAGCGCGAGGACCACGGCCACCGCCCGGTCATGGCCGGCGGACAGCTGGACCTATTGAAGTGAGTTTTGGCTAATCGTTCTGTCTTAAAGTTCAGAACATTGTTTGTGAAAGATCGATCTTGATGCCTGAGTCTATTGATACGGTCTATCCCATCATCCTGTGCGGCGGCACGGGGACGCGTCTGTGGCCGGCGTCCCGGGAGAGCATGCCCAAGCAGTTCGCCCGGCTGGTGGATGCGAAGACCTCGACCTTCCAGGCCAGCCTCGAGCGGGTCGCGGATGCGTCGGTGTTCGCCAGGCCGACCGTGATCGCCTCGGCCGAGGCCCGCTTCATCGTCGCCGAGCAGTGCAGCCAGCTCGGGATCGCCGCCGACATCGTGCTCGAACCCCAGGGCCGGGACAGCGCCGCCGCCGTGGCGGTGGCGGCGCTGCACGCCGCCGCGATCGACCCGCAGGCGGTGGTGCTGATCATGGCCGCCGACCACGTCGTGCCCGACACCCAGGCCTTCGTCGACGCCGTGAAGGCCGCCGCCGTGGGCGCGCGGGCCGGCTACGCCATGACGCTCGGCATCGAGCCGACCCGCCCGGCCTCGGATTACGGCTACATCCGCCGCGGCGCGCCGATCCCCGAGGCCCCCGGCGCCGCTCGGGTGGAGAAGTTCGTCGAGAAGCCGGACCGTGCCGGCGCCGAGGCGCTGATCGCCGACGGCGCCCTGTGGAACTCGGGCTACTTCCTGTTCCGCGCCGACCTGATGCTGGGCGAGCTCGAGGCGTTCGTGCCGGAGGTGCTCGAGGCCGCCCGCGCCGCGCTGGACGCGGCCGTGACCGACCTCGACTTCGTCCGGCTGGACGGCGAGGCGTTCGCGCGGGCGCCGAAGATCTCGATCGACTACGCGGTGATGGAGCGGACCGCCCGGGCCGGCGTGCTGCCGGTGTCGTTCCCGTGGTCGGATGTCGGGACCTGGGACGCGGTCTGGCAGGTGCTGGACCACGATGCCGAGGGCAACGCGGTGCGGGGCCGGGTGTCGCTGATCGGGACGAAGAACAGCCTGGTGCACAGCCAGGGCGAGGGCCTGACCGCGGTGGTCGGGCTGGAGGACGTGGTCGTGGTCTCCACGCCGGACGCTGTGCTGGTGGCGTCCAAGGCCCGCTCGGGGGAGGTCAAGCAGCTGGTCAACGCGCTGCGGGCCTCGGGCGAGCCGGAGGCGGACGCGCATCTGCGGATGTACCGGCCGTGGGGGTGGTACCAGCGGATCGACATCGGCGAGCGGTTCCAGGTGAAGCGGATCCAAGTGGTTCCGGGCGGGCGTCTGTCGCTGCAGAAGCACTATCACCGGGCCGAGCACTGGGTGGTGGTGCGCGGCACCGCGGAGGTGACGGTGGACGAGAGGGTGGTCCTGGTCCACGAGAACGAGGCGGTGTACCTGCCGATCGGGTCGATGCACCGGCTGAACAACCCGGGCAAGATCCCGCTGGAGCTGATCGAGGTTCAGGTCGGATCCTACACCGGCGAGGACGACATCATCCGCGTCGAGGATATCTACGGGCGCTGAGCCGTCCCGAAGCCGCCTGCGACGCGATCACGCCCGGCCACGCCGGAACCATGCGGCCTGCCGGGCGACTACCCTTGAGAGCGTGAACGCGCCGGTCCCACAGGGCCAGGCGCGGGGATCGCCCGATGGGGAAGAATGATGAAGCATAAGCCGCTCAGCGAGCAGGTTGTGGTGATCACCGGCGCGTCGTCCGGGATCGGCCTCGCGACCGCCCGGATGGCGGCGGAGCGCGGCGCCCGGGTCATGCTGGCGGCGCGCAGCGGCGATGCCCTGGCCAGGATCCAGGCCGAGATCGAGGGCGTCGGCGGCAAGGCGCTTCACGTCGTCGCCGATGTCGGCAACCGCGCCGACGTCCAGGCCATCGCCGACCGGGCGATCGCGACGTTCGGCGGCTTCGACACCTGGGTGAACGTCGCGGGCGCGTCGATCTACGGCCGCCTGCGCGAGATCAGCGACGCGGACCATCAGCGCCTGATCCAGACCAATCTCTGGGGCACGATCTACGGGTCGCTGGTGGCCGTGGAGCACCTGCACGCGCAGGGTGGGGCGCTGATCAATGTCGGCAGCATCGCCTCCGACCTCGCCTTCCCGTTCCAGGGTATGTACGCGGCCTCGAAACATGCCGTGAAGGGCTTCACCGACGCCCTGCGCATGGAATTGATGGTCGAGGACGCACCGATCTCGGTGACGCTGGTCAAGCCGGCCTCGATCGACACGCCCCTGCCGCAGCGTGCGCGCAACTACATGGATCGCGAGCCGACCCTGCCGCCGCCGATCTACCCGCCCGAGGAAGTCGCCAACGCGATCCTGCACGCGGCCGTGCATCCGCAGCGCGACATCTTCGTCGGCGGCGCCGGCAAGGCCTTTGTCGCCGGCAAGGAATTCGCCCCGGGCGCCTACGATTACATGGGCCCAGCGATCATCGCGATGCAGAAGCGCGGAATTCCGCCCCGCGATCCGACCGGAGCCCTGCATGCGCCGGTCCCGGCCGGTATCACCCGCGGCGACCCGCCCGTCTACGTGATGCGCACCAGCGCCTATACCCGGGCGAGCCTGCACCCGCTCGCCACGGCAGCCGGGTTGCTCGGTGTCGGCACGGTGGCGGCCCTGGCCCTGCTCGGCACCAGCCCCAGGCGCCGGAAGCGCCTGTAATTGACCCGCTCTGCGCGTTCGCTCCCGGGGCCGGCTCAGCCGACCCCAGGTGAGCAGGCCGATCCCCGCATCGTTCCGCGCCGGCTCGTCCACCTGCCGGACGATCGGACCATCGCGTATGCCGAGATGGGCTCGGGGCCCGATCTCGTTGCGATCCACGGCATGATGATGTGCCTGGAGGACCAATGGCTCGGGCCGGTGCCGGCCTTGGCCGAGCATTTCCGGGTGGTTGCCGTCGACCGCCCCGGCCACGGGTTCAGCCTGCGGCCGCGGGGGCGCGCCGCCGACATCTGGGACCAGGCCGCGTGCATCCGGGACGCGGTCCGGCAGCTCGGTCTGGAGCGTCCGGTGATCCTCGGCCACTCGTTCGGTGGGGCAGTCGCCCTGGCCTACGGAATGCTCTACCCGGATGAGATCGCCGGGGTCGTTTCCCTGGCGCCGGTGTGCTTCCCGGAACTGCGCCTGGAGCATCTGCTGTTCGGACCGCGGGCGCTGCCGCTGGGTGGCGAGCTGCTGACCCGAATCCTGCACGCGTCGAGCGATCCCTCGCTTCTCCCGCTGCTCTGGAACGCGATGTTCCTGCCCCAGGCGATGCCGCAGCGCTTTCGTCAGGACTTTCCGTTCGCCCTCGCCGGGCGCGCCGCGCAGTTAACCGCCGAGGGCGAGGATGCCGGCTGGCTCTGGCCGGCGCTCACCCGCAGCGCGATGCGCTATTCCAGCCTCCGGGTTCCCACGCGCATCCTGTGCGGCGGCGCCGACATCGTCGTGAACTCCTACCTTCACGGGGCTGCTGCTGGCCAAATGATCCCCACGGCGACACTGGAGATGCTGCCCGGGGCCGGGCACATGTTCCCGCATACCCATCCCGACGCGGTCGTGCGGGCGGCCCGGTCGATCGGGCGTTAGACGTCCTCGAGCGGATCCGGGCGGGGGCCAAGCAGCCAGCGCTCGTCGATGTCGGTGGCGTTGCGGTCGGCGAGCGGCTGTGTCTCGTCGCCCTGGGCGAAGATCACGACATCGCCCGGCCCGACATCGCGCGTGGCGTAGAAATCCCAGCGCCGGTGGATCACCCGCGGGCCGCCGAAGATCCGGTAGGCGTTCCAGTACCGGTCGTCCCGGAAGCCGACATAATGGACCGAGGGGGCGGAGGGACGCTCACCCAAGCCACAGGACCTTGCGGGCCTCGGCGAGCAGGACCGCGTGTTGCACGGCGGCCGGCCCCGCGTCGGGAACGGCGCTGCTCGCCTCGGCGATCAGCCGCCGGAATTTCTTGCGGTTCAGGCCGCGCCAGCTCTGGCTGGCGAGGACCGCCGCCAGCACGGTCTGGACCGCCTCCGTCCGGTACTGCGCTTCGGCCAGGGCGAGCCGGGCATCCGCCGGTCGGGACAAGCCATCGGTCGGCCCCATCTTCTCCGGCGACGGGCCCGGATCGGCCCCATCGTCGGGCATCAGATTGATGTCCCAGCTGACGTTTTCGCGCACGACGCGGGCAGGCGATCCGTAGGCCAGGGTGTTGCCCGGGATGACGCCGCTGACGAGCGACTGGGCCCCGATGATTGCCCCGTCGCCGATATGCGCGCCTTTGAACACGCTGACATTGCGCCCGAGCCAGACCCGATGGCCGACATGGATCGGTCGCGACGGGTTGATCCGCCGGCCGGATTCGAGATCGATGATCGAATGGGCGTCGCTCACCCAGAAATTGACGCCCTCCGAGATCAGGCAATTGTGCCCGATGGTGATCGGCTTCGTCTCGTGGACGAAGATCTGGCCCTCGTTGGCGAAGGCGCTGTGATGCCCGATCAAAAGCTTCGAATGGGGGCAGACATAGATCTGCACGGAGGCGAGGCGGACGCCGTGCCCGATATGGACGGTGGAGCTCGGCCCGCAGGTGAGCGACATCCGCTCGAACGCGTTGGCGCCATCCCCGATCAGGACATGACTGCCGTCACCGTTGATGGTGATCGTCCCATCGGAATTGTCCAAGAAATCCTGCGCGATCTGGATCCTGTTATTGCCGTTGTTGAGCAGACGCACAGGCACACGACATCTCCGGCCACACCCTTATGATCGGGTATGTAGTGTGGCGGCGGCGTGGATCGACCAATGGAATGCCGGGCCGCGGGGAGGAGCTTGGCGCGCGCCAGCGAGTCGTCGCCGGCGCAGCACTCTGCGCAGCGTCGATATCGCCCCGGACGACTATCTTGATCCTGTCCAGCCGGCCTTCCGAGAGCCGGAGCCGTACCGGATTCGGGGCGTCTCGGCACGTCCAAGGTCCGGTATTCCCTGGCGACCGCCCTCAATGCATCGCGCAGCGACCTCGAACCGAAGGCGCTCCTCCAATCAGAGAGCCCAATACGCTTACAGGTGTGCCGTCGCTGCCTTACCGCTCAGCACGATCGCCATCGCTGACAACGCCGCAGAGACGGCACGGCGCGAGACCTGCTCCTTGGCAAAGCGCGTCCCCGCCAATCGCGATGTGTCGACAAGCCTTACGATTCAGGCCGATACCATCTCACCCGGGCTGAATTCCTTACGCGGACCATATGCAGCCAATCTATGCGGTATATGCAATCGATGTGTTGATAAAATAGACTTATGGCGTGAAAAACTGACAGAGAAATTTAAGCATCTGATCAAAGGCCGATGATCTCATCAATACAAATAAATTGCTCCGAAGTTAATACAAAATGTGAAGATCGTTTTTCAGACCATAATAATAACATCAACAATATGAAAATCGTCGAGTCGCTAGTCTACGATGGCTATAAGTTATTTTTATCGAACGGTGTTGTTGAGCCATAAAACGTATTGTCATGGCCGTGCTATACGATTGCGCTGGCTCGATTCTCCTCATGGGTGAGGCTCGACCAACCCGCGATCTGTGCGGTTCATTTGGAGACATACAATGGTCGACTTCGCAGCCAATCGGCGCGATTTGCTCCTTGCCCCGTTACTGGCCGCCGCCGCAGCGACGCTCGGAGGAGGCTCTGCCCGGGCCGCAGGCGTCGATCCCACGCAGACGATCGTCAAGCTGCCGGATCAGATTCCGTGGCAGCCCCTCTACAACTTCCCGCCTGGAATGGCTGAGCAGGCGCCGATGTTCGGTAAAATCAGCGACCCGGGACAGTATTTCGTGCTGATCCGCTGGCATCCGGGCTACATGAGCGCCCCCCACTGGTACGAAACCGACCGCCTCTGCGTGGTTCTGTCCGGCACGTGGTATGTGGCGAGCGGATCGGATTTCTCCGCGGAGGCGACGGTGCCGGTTCCGGCCGGCTCTTATGTCCATCGCGTCGCGAAGACACCGCATTACGACGGCGTGAAGTCGGGCATCAAGGAACCGGCGATCATTGCGATCAGCGGCCTTGGGCCGATCACCTACCATCTTACCGACACGACGAAGCCTGGCTGGCGCGAAGTCTGAACGGGCTGATGCCCGAGGTGCAGGCACGCTTTGCGTAACTTCCCTGTCTGCGCGTGTCGGCGACCGAGACCGGTTGCGATCCGGCACGTGCAGACACTTGCCACGCCTCAAGGCCGTTCCCGATTGTCGAGCCAACGAGAACGTCTTGAGCAGCTTCGCGGCGCTCGAGATCGATGAATGCGGTCATGGGCAGGGTTTTTGGCCGATGCGCCAGCGCAGAGCGCGCCGTCATCGAGATACAACCGTATCGAGCAGCGGAACTACAAAGAGACGATATCATGCTGTATTTTATTCGCATGAATTAATCCTGATAAAAATCGACAAGCGGCATGTCGGTTTCATATATTTAATTATGCGGCCAATGAGATTGATGGCGGGACAGGTACTTGATTCAAGCAAACATTAACGACTTGTTATACCGTAGCAGAATATCATCTTAGGCGTTGCGAAAAAGGAAGCCGGGTGGAGGGCTTATGTCTCTGAATCGTTTGCTCTCTATCTGTATACTGATGCTGGCTTTGCTTGCTTGCGGCCTGGGCTCCATCATCGCAGTCGATCAATTTACCGCAATATCTGCCGTGAAATTGACTTCGGCGCGGCTCGACATCTTGAAGGCACTGTCGAACGTTCCGGCGACGCTGAATCCCGAGCGCGGCATGTTCACCTTGCTGATCAGCACGGAGCCGCGAGGCGGGGCGCCGCAGAACAATGCCCATGTAACCATGCGTCAGGCTACGGATACGGCGATGACGGCTGCACGCGCTTCCGCTGGTGCTTTGGCGGCCGTCGATTCGGCCGCGCAGCCCCTGGTCGAGACGACGGACCGCATCACGCGCATGTGGAGCGCGGCGCGCGCCGCCGGGGATGAAAGTATTCGCAATGCTCAACCCGGCGCACGGGGCGACGCCATCAAACTGGCCGGCGAACAAAGCGCCGAGATCAACAAGGTCGTGCTGGCGGCGATGCTCGACCAAACGCGGCAGCTCGCGACGGTGGACGGAAACGCTTTCCGATACGCCGATTTCGCCACCCTTGTCCTGGATCTGCGCGATGCGGGCGGCCGTGAAGCCGGCATGCTGTTGAACTTCATCGCCAGCGGCAAGCCGGCTTCCGACGTCGACCGACAACAGATCGTCAAACTGCGGGGTCAGGTCCTCGAGGCCTGGAACAGACTTTCGCCGCTGATCGAGCAGGAGACGACGCCGAAGAATCTCAAGGACGCGGTCTTGGCCGTCAAATCGATCTACATCGAGCAGTTCGGCGACCTGAATCAGAAGGTGCTCGATGGAGCTGTCACCGGGCAATACCCCCTTGCCGGTGAGGACTATCGCCAGAAGACGGTGCCGACCTGGATAAAGGTCATCGCGCTGCGCGATGCTGCCTTTGCCGAGGCCGACGCTTCGATCGGCGCGAAACTGTCCGACGCCCGACAGCGCCTTTACTTGGCGATCACCATCATTGTCGGCTCTCTGTCCATCAGCATCGGGATCTCGATCCTGGTCTATTGCCGGGTGTCGCGGCCGATCCGCCAGATGACCGACAGCATGTCGCGGATTGCCGCCGGTGACGTTGATGAGACGATACCGGGCGTCGGCCGGGCCGATGAGATCGGCGGCATGGCCGCTGCGGTCGAAGTCTTCAAAACCAGCTTGAAGCGCAATCGTGAACTCGAGGTCGAGAACGAACGCAGTCGCGCCGAGGCGGACCTGCGACGGAAGGACGTGCTCGCGGATCTCAGCCGCGGTTTCGAGACCAATGTCGGCCGTATCGTCGAGATCGTCGCTCAATCCGCCCGCGCGCTCGAGTCCGGCGCAAGTCAGATGAATTCTGCCGTGGCCGACTCGACCGCTCGCTCGACGGCCGTCGCGGCAGCCGCCGAGCAGGCCGCAGTGAACGTCACCGTCGTCGCGAGCGCGGCCGAGGAACTCGGTTTGTCGGTGGAAGAGATCGGCCGTCAGGTGCGGGATTCACAGGCCATGTCGCGGGCAGCGGTCGAAGAGGCGAATGCCACCGCCGTGATTGTCCAGGACCTGTCGCAGAGCGCGGGCCAGATCAACGAGGTGATCGGGCTCATCTCCAGCATCGCCGGACAGACCAATCTCCTAGCGCTCAATGCGACCATCGAGGCGGCGCGTGCCGGCGAGGCTGGCCGGGGCTTTGCCGTCGTCGCAGCGGAAGTCAAAGACCTGGCGACTCAGACCGCCAAGGCGACCGCCGATATCGCGGCGCAGATCAGCGGCATCCAGACGTCGACGACGAAGGCCGTCGACGCCATCCAGTCGATCGCCGGCACGATCCAGGCGATGAACGACATGACGTCGGACATCAACAGGGCGGTCAGTCAGCAGGGCGCCGCGACGGGCGATATCGTGCGCAACATCGCGGAAGCCTCGGGCGGGACGAGCGACGTCACGGTCAACATCTCGGCTGTGGCGCAATCGCTCAAGACCTCGGGTGCCGCGGCGCACGAGGTCCTGGAATCGTCCTCTCGGCTGGCCGTCGAGGCGAACCAGCTCACACACCAAGTGACCGTCTTCCTCGATCAGGTCCGCTCGGCGTGAGGACGCCTGCGACGGGCGAACACCGGAAAACCCCGCCGAACAGGGCGCGGATCAATCCCAGCTCCGTTCGACCGTCCGCGGGATCGCGGCGGGGGACGCATGACCAGCGCAGCCCTCATCGCGCATGCATGAAAGCGCGAAACCGCTCGCATGGCCCGCGCGCAAGCAAGGAGAATCCGGGTTTCGGCAGCTGATGGACGTTTCGCATACTGGGCGGTCCGAGCGGCCTTCCCGGGTCAAAGTCCCGTCAGCGTATCGCCATCGAGAAAGGGGCCGCTTCCCCCGCTCCCCTGGCAAAAAGCGAACAGGTCGGCGCGCTCTGGTGGGCGGTGAGGGACTCGAACCCCCGACCCTCTCCGTGTAAAGGAGACGCTCTACCAACTGAGCTAACCGCCCGGCGGCCGACCGTTACGGCATCGGGTCGGTGTGAAGCAAGAGGGCTTCATTCGGGAGCGGCCAGCCGGCGCGTGAGGGCGGGCGCGAGGCCGATGCTCTCCGTGGGGGCCGGGCGCATCGTTCGAGCCTCGGGCGTCGTTGCGACGGCGAGGGCCGCGCGGGTGCCGGCTTCCACCGAGCAGATCAGCGAGCAGGGGACCTGCGGGGCGAGGCGCCGGGCGAGGCCGGCGAGGCCGGCGCCGCCAAGGATCACCGTGGCGGCCCCGGCGTCGTGGCAGTCCCGGCAGGCCTGCGCCAGGATGCCGAGGGCGCGGTCCGGATCCTCGGCGATCTCGCCGCCGCTCGGGGCGACCGTGGTGATGGCGGCGAGGCGGTCCGACAGGCCGAGCGTGCCGACGAAGTCGCGGAGCATCGGCCCCCAGGCCGCGCCGCCGGTGACGATGCCGAAGCGGCCCGCCGTGGCAGCCTCCCGGCAGGCCGCCTGGGCCATGCCGACCACCGGGACCGGCGACAGCTCCTGCAGGGCGAGCAGGCCGGGATCGCCGAAGCAGGCGAGATAGACCGCGTCGCACCCGTCGCTATGCGCAGCCAGCGCGTCGAGGGCGGCATGGGCGGCGATGGCCGCGGCCGCACGGCTCGCGATGTAGCGGGCGCCGAAGCGACCGGTCACCGCCATGACCTCCGCTGCGTCGCCGATCTGGCGGCGGACATGGCCGGCGACGAGGTCGGTCACGGCCTGGCTGGTATTGGGATTGATTAGCAGAATACGCGTCACCGGACTCTCCCCATGAAAAAGCCCCCGGAGCTGGGCTCCGGGGGCTGATCTCGTCACGTCACAGGTCGGTCAGTGGGCGATGAAGGCCGCGCCTTCCTCGTCCGTCCGGGCGGGTTTAGCAGCCACCGGCAGGGGCTCCTCCCACTCGATGGCGACCGGGACACGCACCAGGGCTTTCTCCAGCACCTGATCCATGCGGGAGACCGGGATGATCTCCAGCCCGTTCTTCACGCTGTCGGGCACCTCGGCGATGTCCTTGGCGTTCTCCTCGGGGATCAGCACCGTCTTGATGCCGCCGCGCAGCGCCGCGAGCAGCTTCTCCTTCAGGCCGCCGATCGGGAGCACCCGGCCGCGAAGCGTCACCTCGCCGGTCATCGCGATATCGCGGCGCACCGCGATGCCGGTCAACGTCGAGACGATGGCGGTGGCCATGGCAATGCCGGCGGACGGGCCGTCCTTCGGGGTCGCCCCCTCCGGAACGTGGACGTGGATGTCGCGACGCTCGAACAGCGGCGGCTCGATCCCGAAGTCGATCGCCCGCGAACGCACATAGGATGCGGCCGCCGAGATCGACTCCTTCATCACGTCCTTCAGGTTGCCCGTGACGGTCATCTTGCCCTTGCCGGGCATCATGACACCCTCGATCGTCAGCAACTCGCCGCCGACCTCGGTCCAGGCCAGACCCGTGACCACGCCGACCTGATCGTCCGCGTCGATCTCGCCGTAGCGGAACTTCGGCGGGCCGAGGAAGACCGGAAGGGTATCCACGTTCACCGCGACCGACTTGGTCTTGGTGATCAGGATCTCCTTCACCGCCTTGCGGATCAGGTTGGACAGCTCACGCTCCAGATTACGGACGCCGGCTTCCCGCGTGTAGCGGCGGACCAGCATCATCAATCCGTCGTCGTCGATCGACCACTCGTGGGTTCCGAGGCCGTGCTTCTTCAGGGCATTCGGGATCAGGTGCTTGCGCGCGATCTCGACCTTCTCCTCCTCGGTGTATCCGGCGATACGGATCACCTCCATCCGGTCCATCAGCGGGCCCGGGATGTTGAGGGTGTTGGCCGTCGTTACGAACATCACGTTCGAGAGGTCGTAATCCACCTCCAGGTAGTGGTCGTTGAAGGTGCTGTTCTGCTCCGGATCCAGCACCTCGAGGAGCGCCGCGGACGGATCGCCGCGGAAATCCATGCCCATCTTGTCGATCTCGTCGAGCAGGATGAGCGGGTTCGAGGTCTTGGCCTTGCGCATCGACTGGACGATCTTGCCGGGCATCGAACCGATATAGGTCCGGCGGTGGCCGCGGATCTCGGCCTCGTCCCGTACGCCACCGAGGGACATGCGGACGAACTCACGCCCCGTCGCCTTGGCGATGGACTTGCCGAGCGAGGTCTTGCCGACGCCGGGGGGGCCGACGAGGCACAGGATCGGGCCGGTGAGCTTGTTCGCCCGCTGCTGCACGGCGAGGTACTCGACGATCCGCTCCTTGACCTTGTCCAGACCGAAATGGTCGTTGTCCAACAGGACCTGGGCGCCGAGCAGATCCTTCTTGATCTTCGAGCGCTTGCCCCACGGGATGCCGAGCATCCAATCCAGATAGTTGCGCACCACCGTGGCCTCGGCCGACATCGGCGACATCTGACGGAGCTTCTTCAGCTCGGCAGTGGCCTTGTCACGGGCCTCCTTGGTGAACTTGGTCTTCTCGATCTTCTCCTCGAGCTCGGCCAGCTCGTCGCGGCCGTCCTCGGAGTCGCCCAGCTCCTTCTGGATCGCCTTCATCTGCTCGTTCAGGTAGTACTCGCGCTGGGTCTTCTCCATCTGCCGCTTGACGCGGGTCCGGATGCGCTTCTCCACCTGCAGCACGGAGATCTCGCTCTCCATCAGCGACAGCACGCGCTCAAGGCGCTGCGCCACCGTGGGCGTCTCCAAGATGCCCTGCTTGTCGGAGATCTTGACCAGCAGGTGCGAGCCGATCGTGTCAGCGAGCTTCGAGGGCTCATCGATCTGGGTCACGGCCGAGACGACCTCGGGCGAGATCTTCTTGTTGAGCTTGACGTAATTCTCGAACTCCGAGAGCACCGAGCGCGCCAGCGCCTCGGCTTCGACGCGGTCGCCGAGCTCGTCGTGCAGAGCCTCCGCGGTCGCCTCGTAATACTCGTCCGAGCGGGTGAAGCCCGTCACCTTGGCGCGGCCAATGCCCTCGACCAGCACCTTCACGGTGCCGTCGGGCAGCTTCAGCAGCTGCAGCACGGAGGCGAGGGTGCCGATCTTGTAGATCGCGTCGGTGGCGGGATCGTCGTCGCCCGCGTTGATCTGGGTCGCGAGCAGGATGTGGCGATCGGTGCGCACGGCCTCTTCGAGGGCGCGGATCGACTTCTCGCGGCCGACGAACAGGGGCACGATCATGTGCGGAAAGACGACGATGTCGCGCAGGGGCAGAACGGCGTAGGAGCCCGTCGAACCCGGGACGACCGGCTGGCGCGATTTCGACTGTGTCATAGGGGACTTCCTCTCAGGGACGCCCGGCTTCGGTTCCCCCGGTGATGGGGCGAACCGACTGCCAGGGGCCGACCGGGCCGCGAGGGTCGGAATGCTCGTGAACTTTGCGGCTGGCGACGCGGACCGCTCCTCGAAGGAGCGAGCGGCTACCGCGATGAGCCTGAGGTGGCTGCGGGGGGCAGCGTTTTCAAGATGTTCCCCGCAGCGCTCCCGGCCGGAGCCGGGCGCTTAACGCAACCCTACCAAGCGCTTACGCGCTCACGCTGGCGGGCGCTTCCTTGTTGCGGTCGCCGTGGATGTAGAGCGGGCGCGACTTGCCCTCGACCACCTCGGGACCGATCACGACCTGCTCCACGGATTCGAGACCCGGCAGATCGTACATCGTGTCGAGCAGGATCGTCTCCAGGATCGAACGCAGGCCGCGGGCGCCGGTCTTGCGCTCGATCGCCTTGCGGGCGACCAGCGACAGCGCATCGTCCTGGAACGTCAGGTCGACATTCTCCATCTCGAACAGCCGCTGGTACTGCTTGACCAAGGCGTTCTTCGGCTCCTGAAGGATCTTCTTCAGCGCAGCTTCATCGAGATCCTCGAGCGTCGCTAGGACCGGCAGGCGGCCGACGAACTCGGGGATGAGGCCGAACTTCAAGAGATCCTCGGGCTCGACCGACCGGAAGATCTCGCCGGTGCGGCGGTCGTCCGGGGCCTGCACGCTCGCGCCGAAGCCGATCGAGGTGCCCTTACCGCGCTGAGAGATGATCCGCTCCAGCCCGGCGAAGGCGCCGCCGCAGATGAACAGGATGTTGGTGGTGTCGACCTGAAGGAATTCCTGCTGCGGGTGCTTCCGGCCGCCCTGCGGCGGCACGGAGGCGACGGTGCCCTCCATGATCTTCAGGAGCGCCTGCTGCACGCCCTCGCCCGAGACGTCGCGGGTGATCGAGGGGTTGTCGGACTTGCGCGAGATCTTGTCGATCTCGTCGATGTAGACGATGCCGCGCTGCGCCCGCTCGACGTTGTAGTCGGAGGCCTGGAGCAGCTTGAGGATGATGTTTTCCACATCCTCGCCGACATAGCCGGCCTCGGTCAGCGTCGTGGCGTCCGCCATGGTGAACGGCACGTCGAGGATGCGGGCCAGCGTCTGCGCGAGCAGCGTCTTGCCCGAGCCGGTCGGCCCGATCAGCATGATGTTGGACTTAGCCAACTCGACGTCGTTGTGCTTCGTCGCGTGCGCGAGCCGCTTGTAGTGGTTGTGCACCGCGACCGAGAGGACCTTCTTGGCGAAGTCCTGGCCGATGACGTAATCGTCGAGGACGCGCCGGATCTCCTTCGGGGTCGGGACGCCGTCGCGGCTCTTCACCAGCGAGGATTTCGAT
Organism: Methylobacterium sp. GXS13; assembly: GCF_001455965.1. Lineage (GTDB taxonomy): Bacteria > Pseudomonadota > Alphaproteobacteria > Rhizobiales > Beijerinckiaceae > Methylobacterium. The sequence goes on along the minus strand of NZ_LKKO01000055.1, from coordinate 21,759 downwards.
TCCTCGCGGATGATGTCCATGCACAGCTCGACGCACTCGTCGCAGATGAACACGGTCGGGCCGGCGATCAGCTTGCGGACCTCGTGCTGGCTCTTGCCGCAGAACGAGCAATACAGCGTGCTCTTGGAGTCGTTGCCGCCAGTCTTGCTCATATCGGTCTCCGATTCGTCGCGTACGCAGCCGGCTAAGGGCGCACGCGCATCGCTTCAACGTAAGGGGGCCCGTTTAAAGAAACAGTATGCTGCGCGCCTTTGACCGATGGGCCCTGTCATCGGATGCAAACACGCTGCCGCGGCGGGATCAAGGCCACGCCGCGGCGGTCAGGCGACGCAACCGTCAGGCTGCGGCGGGCTCGGGACGCTTCTGGATGACCTCGTCGATGAGGCCGAACTCCTTGGCCGCATCCGCAGTCATGAAATTGTCGCGCTCCAGCGCGTTCTCAATGGCTGCGTAGTCACGGCCGGTATGCTTCACGTAGATCTCGTTCAGGCGCCGCTTAAGCGCCTCGATCTCGCGGGCATGGATCAGGATGTCCGTGGCCTGTCCCTGGAAGCCGCCGGAGGGCTGGTGGACCATGATCCGGGCATTCGGCAGGGCGAAGCGATGGCCGGGCTCACCGGCGGTGAGCAGCAGGGAGCCCATCGAGGCGGCCTGGCCGACGCAGAGGGTCGTGACCGGGCAACGGATGAACTGCATCGTGTCGTAGATCGACAGGCCCGACGTCACGACGCCGCCGGGGGAATTGATATAGAAGGAAATTTCCTTCTTGGGGTTCTCGGCCTCGAGGAACAGCAGCTGCGCCACGATCAGCGACGCACCGTAATCCTCCACGGGACCGGTGAGGAAGATGATGCGCTCGCGCAGGAGGCGGGAGTAGATGTCGAAGGCGCGCTCGCCACGGCTCGACTGCTCGACGACCATCGGCACGAGTGCGTTGTTGTAGACGTCGATCGGATCTCTCATCTCGTCCTGCCCAGAGTGAGGCCCGGGGCTGCCGCGAATCAGGGCAGCCCGGGCATGTCAGCGAACACCGGCGATGCTTAACCATCGCCTAACCCTATGCCCGCCGTCCTGGGACAGTGCGGGGCTCAGTCGGCCTTTGCCTCGGCGTTGGACTCGTCCTTGGCCTCGGCCTTGTCTGCCGGCTTCTCGCCGGTCGTGTCGTCGTTATCCTCATCGGCGAAAAGCGTCTCTTTCGAGACCGGCTCCTCGACGAGTTTGACTTGGCCGAGGACGTGGTCAACCACCTTCTCCTCGAACAGCGGCGCCCGAAGCTCGGCGAGCGCCTGCGGGTTCTTGCGGTAGAAGTCCCACACCTGCTGCTCCTGGCCCGGGAACTGCCGGACCCGAGCGATGAGGGCCTGGTTCACCTCCTCGTCGGAAACCTTGATATCGGCGCTCTCGCCGACCTGTGCAAGCACGAGTCCGAGCCGGACGCGCCGCTCGGCGATCTTCCGGTAGTCGGCCTGGGCCTTCTCCTCGGTGGTGTCCTCGTCCTCGAAGCTCTTGCCGCGGGCCTTGAGGTCCTGCTCCACCTGCGCCCAGACGCTGGCGAATTCCTGCGCGACCAGGGTCGGCGGCAGCTCGAAGGCGTACTTGCCGTCCAGCGCGTCCAGCAGGTCCTTCTTGAGCTTGCGACGCGACGCCGCTTCGAAGTCCCCGCCGATCGCCTTGGCGATCGCCTCGCGCAGCTTCTCAAGGGAGTCCATGCCGAGCGACTTGGCGAACTCGTCGTCGATCTTGGACTCGCCCGGGGCCTGGATCTTCGTGACGGTCACGTCGAACTCGGCATCCTTGCCGGCGAGGTGCTCGGCCCCGTAGGCCTCCGGGAAGGTCGCCTTGACGACGCGCTTGTCGCCGACCTTGGCGCCGACCAGCTGCTCCTCGAAGCCCGGGATGAACGAGCCGGAACCGAGCTCCAGGTCGATGCCCTCGCCCTTGCCGCCCTGGAATTCCTCGCCGTCGATGCGGCCGACGAAATCGATGGTGACGCGGTCGCCGTTCTGGGCCTCGGCGCCCTCATCCCGCTCGCTGAAGGGACGGCTCTGGCCGGCCATGCGCTGCAGGGCCTCGTCGACCTCGGACTCCTCGGGCTTCGCCACGAGCTTTTTGAGGCTGACGTCGGAGAGATCGGCCAGTTCGAAGCTCGGCATCACCTCGAGGGCGACCTTGAAGGCTAGGTCGGCCTTGGCGTCGAGCGCCTTCTCGACCTCGGCCTGGTCGGTGGGGAACTCGACCTGCGGCTCCAGAGCCAGCTTGAGGCCGTTATCGGCCACGATCTTGCGGTTGGCCTCGTTGACGGCGTTCTGCACCACCTCGGCCATGACCGAGCGGCCATAGACCTTGCGCAGATGCGCGACCGGGACCTTGCCGGGGCGGAAGCCCTTCAGCTGGACCTTGTCCTTCATGCCGGAGAGCTCGGTCGTCAGGCGCTCCTCGAGTTCCTGGGCGGCCAGCAGCACCTGAAACTCGCGCTTCAGACCCTGGGCGTTGATCTCGGTCACCTGCATCGTCGTCGTCGCTCTTCAAAAGACCTTGTGGTCGCCGGCCGGGCCGGCGTCGTGCGGCTTGGTCGAGCGGTCCGGGATACGACGGTGTCGGATACGGGGATGAGGCGGCCCCGAGCGGGGCCACGCCATCTCGAAGCGTCCTGGTGCGGGCGGAGGGGCTCGAACCCCCACGTCTTGCGACACTGGAACCTAAATCCAGCGCGTCTACCAGTTCCGCCACGCCCGCGCGCACCGACACCCGGCGCGTCGCCGGCCGCCGGAAGCGCGCCCTATAGCATGGGCCGCACGGCCCGCAGCAAAAAACTTAACCTCCCGTGGCGGCGGTGGCGCGCGCCTGGGCACACGGCTATCTACCCAGGCCCGTTGCGAGCCGCCGTCGAGATCCCATGACCCCATCCCGCCCCGTGCCGCCGACCGATCCGCGCACGGCCGCACCGTCGCGCCGAACCCTGCTCACCACGGCGGCCGCCTTCGCGCTGATGCCGGAAACCGGCTGGGCGCAGGCGACGGCTCCCGAAAAGCCGCCGGCGGCCCCGAACCCGTTGCCGTCCGAACCCACCGCCCCGGCACCCGCCCTGCCGGCCGCTCCCGGGAAGACCCGGCTGCGGCCCGAGCCCGCGGCCGAGACACCGGTCTGGTGCTTCGACGGCAAGGCCCTGCCGCCCCTGGTGCGGATCAAGCTCGGCCAGCCGGTCCGGCTCAAGGTCGAGAATCGCACCGACAAGCCGCTGTCGCTGCACTGGCACGGGGTGCGCAACGTCAACGCGATGGACGGGGTCGGCGGCGTGACCCAGGCGCCGATCCCGCCGGGGGGCAACTTCCTGTACCAGTTCACGCCCCCGGATGCCGGAACCTACCTGATCCGCCCCCTCGTGGTCGGCGGGTCGAGCGAGCCGCCCGGCCGGGGGCTGGCCGGCATGCTGATCGTCGAGGAGGCGAACCCGCCGCTGGTCGATGCCGATGTCGGCCTGGTGATGCAGGATTGGCGGCTCGAAGACGATGCCAGCCTGATGCCGTTCGGCCAGCCGCTCTTCGCCGCGACCAACGGGCGCCTCGGCAATCTCGTGACGGTCAACGGCAAGCCGGTGCCGGACACGTTCGAGACGCGCCCGGGCGCGCGGGTGCGCCTGCGTCTGGGCAATGCCTGCAACGCCCGCGGCACGCGGCTCCGGTTCGAGGGCGTGAAGGTCTATGTCGCGGCGGTGGACGGGCAGCCCACCGACACGTTCGAGCCCCTGCGCGCGACCCTGCCATTCCCCCCGGGCACCCGCTACGACCTGATGGTCGACCTGCCCGAGCAGGAAGGCGCCATCTGCGCGATCATCGCGCTCGTCGGCCAGGGCCTGACCCTGGCGACCGTGACCACGAAGGGCGCCCGCATTACCGACAAGCGACCGCCGATCGGCCCCATCGGTGAGAACAAGCGCCTGCCCGCCGAGATCAAGCTCCAGAACGCCCTGCGGCGGGACGTGGTGATCACCGGCGGGGCCTTCGTGCCGAAGGCTGCCAAGGACGCGCAGAAGGACAAGCCGGCCCCGGAGCCGATCTATACCGGCGATCCTCAGAAGATCTGGGCGGTGAACGGCACCAGCGCGACCACGGGGCTCCAGCCGATCTTCACGGTCAAGCGCGGTCAGGTTGTCGTGCTCGCGCTGCGCAACGAGACCGGCTTCCCGCAGGCCCTGCACCTGCACGGCCACTGCTTCCGCCTGCTGCATCCGTTGGACGATGGCTGGGAGCCCTACTGGCTCGACACCTTCCAGCTCCTGGAAGGCCGGACCGCCCGTATCGGCTTCCTCGCCGACAATCCGGGGCGCTGGCTAATCAGCGCCACGGTGCTGGAACGGTTCGATACGGGCCTCTGGACGATGTTCGAGGTCACTTAAGCGCGGTGTCGAGGAGGTCCCTGAGCACGGCGGGCATCAGGTCCGGGAGATCCTCGGCAATGAGGCCCGGACCGTGGCGCAGGCCGGCATCGCCGTGCAGCCAGACACCGGCCGCCGCCGCCTCGAAGGCGGGCATGCCCTGCGCCAGCAGCCCGGCGATCAGGCCGCCAAGCACGTCGCCCGAGCCGGCGGTGCCGAGATAGGGGCTGCCATGGTCGTTGATCGCCGCACGCCCGTCGGGGCTCGCGATCACCGTGTCGGACCCCTTCAGGACCACGACCGCGCCGGTGAGTGCGGCAGCGGCGCGGGTGCGGGCGACCTTGTCGGAGCCCTCGGCGGTGGCCTACGTCCCGCTGAACAGCCGCGTGAATTCGCCCTCGTGGGGGGTGAGAATAGCCTGTGCGTCGCCGTCGGCGAGATGAGCGGCCAGCAGCGGTGCCTGTCCGGCAAAGCTCGTGAGCGCATCGGCATCGAGTACGAGGCCCCGCCCGGCGGCGGCGGCCACCGCGATGCGCTCGCGGGTCGGCTCGCCGATGCCCAGGCCAGGCCCGGCCAGGACGACATTGAGGCGCTCGTCGGTGAGCATGTCGTCGAGATCGTCCGCCGTCTCGCAGGGACGCAGCATGATCGCGGTGAGCTGGGCCGCGTTTTCCGCCAAGGCGGCCTGGGGCGAGGCCAGGGTGACGAGACCCGCCCCGACCCGGAGGGCGCCCCGGGCGGCGAGCCGGGCATCGGCGGTCTTGGTGGCCGGGCCCGACAGGATCAGGGCGTGGCCGCGGGTATATTTGTGGCTCTCGCCGGTGAGGCGCGGAAAGGTCGGCGCCCACAGCTCCGGCCCGTTGCGGTAGAGTGGCGGCGTGGCAGCGGTGCGGCCGGCCTCCAGAGCCACTTGGCCCGCTCCGATATCGGCCAGGTGCCGGTGGCCGCACAGGCCTCGGCCGGGCTGGAGCAGATGCCCCAGCTTGAACGCGACGAAGGTCACGGTCTCCACAGCCCGGATCGCGACGCCGCGCACGGCACCGGTATCGCCGTCGACGCCGCTCGGCACATCGACGGCGAGCACTGGGCGGCCGGATGCATTGACGGCTTCGACCAAAGTGCGTGCGGCCCCGTCGAGGTCGCGCGACAGGCCGGCGCCGAACAGGGCATCGATCACGAGGCCGCACGGCTGCAGGGCGTCGCCCAAGGCCGCTTGCACCGGGCCAGTCCAGGCCTCGGACGCCAGGGCCGCGTCGCCCGTGAGCGCTTCGCGCTCGCCGAGCAGGCGGAGGTCGACCGCGTAGCCGCGTTCCGCCAGCAGCCGCGCGGCCACGAACCCGTCGCCGCCGTTGTTGCCGGGGCCGCACAGCACCAGAACCCGCCCGCCCTCCGGTAGCCGCATCGCAGCGCGTTCGGCGACCGCAGTCCCGGCAGCTTCCATCAGCCAGCGGCCCGGGATTCCCCCATCGATGGCCGCCGCATCGACCCGTCGCATCGCCGCGACCGTCAGCACCTGCATGCTCATCTCCACGTCTGCCCGTGCACCGAACACTGCTGATTAAAAATGCGCCACAAATTCATCGAAAGCCCGAAGGATGTGCGTAGCCTGCGCTTCGAATGGGCACTAACGTGACGCGCGTCGCGAAAACGGCGTGGCGGAGTCTTACCGACGATGTTAGAAATATCCGGCAGCGTAGCGCAGGCCCGAGCGGCATGAAGAAGATCGAAGCGATCATCAAGCCTTTCAAGCTCGACGAGGTGAAGGAGGCGCTCCAGGAGGTCGGCCTCCAGGGCATCACCGTCATCGAGGCAAAGGGCTTTGGCCGGCAGAAGGGCCACACCGAGCTCTATCGCGGCGCCGAATATGTGGTCGATTTCCTTCCCAAGGTGAAGCTCGAGATCGTGCTGTCGGATGCGCTCGTCGAGGGCGCCGTAGAGGCGATCCGCAAGTCGGCCCAGACCGGCCGGATCGGCGACGGCAAGATCTTCGTCTCAACCATCGAGGAAGCGATCCGCATCCGGACGGGCGAGACCGGCACGGACGCGATCTGAGTTTTCTTGAAACTTGGTATCTCCGGGGGGCGTAGCGAAGCCGCCAGGCAACGCGCGGTCGCGGATCGTCGTGGTCTCCCGGCTGCTGGGCTGCGCGCGCGATGACGGCGGGACGAGCCGGCATCATGTGTCGGCAACCGCATGTTCGAACAGGCTCTGGACCGTGATCCACGCATGTCTGCGCCCGTGGAGCGTGTGTCTTAATTCAGAGTCCGGCGAGCATTCTCGCGTCGAAACCCAGCTCTTTTCCCGATCTGCCTAAGAATTCACGCTGCACGAATGTCCGGCATCGGCGCGGCGGGCCATGGAGTACTGCGTCGGTAGCACCACATCCTCCGGGGAACGGACGGCCGGACTGGCCGCTTTGATCCACTCAGGAGGACCCGACGATGGCCAGTACCGACGGGCGTGAGACCGCCAAGATCTACGAATTGTCGGCGTTCCGGCGCGCCCGACCGGCGCCGCGGGCGATCGAGACGATCAAGCCCGCTCTGGTGCCGAGCATCGGCGGCGGCGCCTGGTACCACGAGGCTGCGATCCGCGACGACGAGCGCCCGCGCCGGTCCTGAAGACACGAAGCCGGGCGCGAGGGCCCTGCTCCGATGATCCGTGATGGCGGGAGCCCGAGGCGCCCGGTCCGCCTCCGGCGGCGTCGGCGGCCTCGGTCGGCACCGAAGAGATCGTCTTCAGCACCTGCGAGGCGATCTGGTAGGGGTCGCCCTGCGAGTTCGGGCGGCGATCCTCCAGATACCCCTTGTAGCCGTTGTTGACGAAGGAGTGGGGCACGCGGATCGAGGCGCCGCGGTCAGCCACGCCGTACGAGAACTCGTGGATCGAGGCGGTCTCGTGCTTGCCGGTCAGCCGCATGTGGTTGTCCGGCCCGTAGACGGCGATGTGATCCTCGCGGGCGTTCTTGAACGCCTCCATGAGCGACTCGAAATACGCTTTGCCGCCGTGTTCGCGCAGGAACGCGGTCGAGAAGTTGCAGTGCATGCCCGAGCCGTTCCAGTCGGTGTCGCCGAGCGGCTTGCAATGGTACTCGACGTCGATCCCGTAGGACTCGCACAGGCGCTGCAGCAGGTAGCGGGCCATCCACATCTCGTCGGCGGCCTTCTTGGAGCCCTTGCCGAAGATCTGGAATTCCCACTGGCCCTTGGCCACCTCGGCGTTGATGCCCTCATGGTTGATGCCGGCGTCGAGGCAGAGGTCGAGATGCTCCTCGACGATCTTGCGGGCGACATCGCCGACATTCGAGTAGCCGACGCCGGTGTAGTACGGGCCCTGCGGGGCCGGGAAGCCGCTGGCCGGGAAGCCGAGCGGGCGGCCGTCCTTGTACAGGAAGTACTCCTGCTCGAAGCCGAACCAGGCGCCGGCATCGTCCAGGATGGTGGCGCGCTTGTTGGACTCGTGCGGGGTCTTGCCGTCCGGCATCATCACTTCGCAGAGGACCAGGACGCCGTTCTTGCGGGCCGGATCGGGGAAGTGGCGCACGGGCTTGAGCATGCAGTCGGAGCTGCCGCCCTCGGCCTGCTTCGTGGACGAGCCGTCGAAGCCCCACATCGGCAGTTGGTCGAGGGTCGGGAAGCTGTCGAATTCCTTGATCTGCGTCTTGCCGCGCAGATTCGGGACCGGCGTATACCCGTCGAGCCATATATACTCGAGCTTATATTTCGTCATTCCGGTTCTCTCGTCCGTTGTCGATGCGCGATCCGGCCAAAGCCCGGGCGACGCGAACGGCTTGCCGCCGTCTCGACGGCCGCAGCCGCCCTTGCATGAAGCATGCCAGGATCTTCTCCCCCAGGGACGGGCGAGGGAGATTCGTGATCTCCGCGGTCCCCGGACCCATGACGGGCCATCGATATGGGCCAAACGCCGGGCTCCGTGAGCGATTCCTCCCGCGCGCGGGTGGCAAGGCGGCCTCCCGACGGATATCTAGCGGCGCGGCCGGTGCGGCCCGTTCCTAAGGTGCCCGCTCCGCGCGAGAATCCCCGACGACCTTCCAGGAGGATGCCCACGATGACGACTGCGGCCGACGTTCTGAAGAATATCCGGGACAACGACGTACGCTACGTGGACTTCCGGTTCACCGACCCGCGCGGCAAGTGGCAGCACGTGACGTTCGACGTGTCGCTGATCGACGACGAGATCTTCGCCGAAGGCACGATGTTCGACGGCTCCTCGATCGCCGGCTGGAAGGCGATCAATGAGTCCGACATGCTGCTGATGCCGGATCCGTCCACCGCCTGCCTCGATCCGTTCTTCTCCGCCTCGACCCTGTCGATCATCTGCGACGTGCTCGAGCCGGCCACCGGCGAGCCCTATTCCCGCGATCCACGCGGCACCGCCAAGCGCGCCGAGGCCTACCTGCAGCAGACCGGGATCGGCGACACGATCTATGTCGGCCCCGAGGCCGAGTTCTTCGTGTTCGACGACGTGAAGTTCGCCGCCGACCCCTACCGCACCGGCTTCGAGCTCGATTCGACCGAACTGCCGACCAACGGCTTCACCGATTACGAGGGCGGCAACCTCGGCCACCGGGTCCAGACCAAGGGCGGCTACTTCCCGGTCCCGCCGCAGGATTCGGCCCAGGACATGCGCGGCGAGATGCTGGCCGCGATGCAATCCATGGGCGTGAAGGTCGAGAAGCACCACCACGAGGTGGCCTCGGCCCAGCACGAGCTCGGCATGAAGTTCGACGTGCTGACCAAGCTCGCCGATCACATGCAGATCTACAAGTACTGCATCCACAACGTCGCCCAGAGCTACGGCAAGTCGGCGACGTTCATGCCCAAGCCCGTCTTCGGCGACAACGGCTCGGGCATGCACGTCCACCAGTCGATCTGGAAGGACGGCAAGCCGGTCTTCGCCGGCGACAAGTATGCCGGGCTCAGCCAGGAATGCCTTTGGTACATCGGCGGCATCATCCGCCACGCCAAGGCGCTCAACGCCTTCACCAACCCGTCGACCAATTCCTACAAGCGGCTGGTGCCGGGCTACGAGGCGCCGGTGCTGCTCGCCTACTCGGCGCGCAACCGCTCGGCTTCCTGCCGGATCCCGTGGACCAAGAGCCCGAACGCCAAGCGCGTCGAGGTCCGCTTCCCCGACCCGATGGCCAACCCCTATCTGGCCTTCTCGGCCCTGCTGATGGCCGGCCTCGACGGCATCCGCAACAAGATCGATCCGGGCCCGGCGATGGACAAGGATCTCTACGAGCTGCCCCCGAAGGAGCTGAAGCAGATCCCGACCGTGTGCGGGTCGCTCCGCGAGGCGCTCACCAGCCTCGACAAGGACCGCACCTTCCTCAAGGAGGGCGGCGTGTTCACGGACGACCAGATCGACTCGTTCATCGAGCTGAAGATGACCGAGGTGCTGCGCTACGAGATGACCCCGCACCCGATCGAGTTCGTGCAGTACTACTCGCTGTGATGTGAGAGGGGGCCGGGCGTGGAGCCCGGCCCCCTACACGATTTGACGTGACAGGATGCCGCTTAACAAACGCTGAGTCCGTCATGGAACAAAAAGCGAACTTTCTTAACAAATAAGATAATTTGCCTAATATGAGCGACCGAAGCTGGCGGGGTGCTCTATGCTTTCTGATGATATTGCTGTTCAGCGGACGCGGTGGAACCTCGCGGCTATTAAGTTTGAGCTGAAGCTTTTTCGACTCCAACTCATTGTCAAAGCCTACAATCCCGGTCAGCCGCGGGTACCTGCTGGACGTCCAGACGGCGGACAATGGACAGATGAGGATCGTCCCGTAGGTCTGGGAGCGGACGACGACGCGCATCTTATCCTCGTAGGCAATGAAGATGATCAGCGATACAAAGTTGATCTCATGGCCGAACAGGCACGTGGAGGACATACAGTAAGTCGACACGTCGGAAAGACTGACGATGAATTACTGGAGCGAATCCGTAAATCGCAATGGAGCACTCCCCTTGCGCACGGGGGGTTAAAACGGAACGGAAGTTTCTCATCGATTGATTCGGCGAACGATCTCGTAAATCAGACCATACAAGCAAACAAATCGATAGTTGATCTTGTTGCATCAGGAACTATTAAAGATGCATTTATTACCAAAGAATTTGGATACAAAACTGGCAGGGAGGCTTACAGCACAAATGGTGGCGTGTTATATTTGCGAAATACAACTGGTGTAGGCGCACTCATAATACATGAACCAACTTTATCGCGCGGATTTAGAGTTCGAACGGCACACCCCCAAACCGAGGGAGATTAAATTGACTTCCCCAGAGTTCGATGAATTCACTCGCCAATTCTATCAGGACCTGATGGAAGATATTGCAACCGAGGAGGAAATTATTACTTTTGCTCTATCTCCATTTTCAGACAATTCGAAGCGCACACGTCTGCGATCATATCTTGGCTCGATCACCAAGGACAACGTCTCGAATGAGGAGTTGCGAAAATTGTGGTGGTCGTCTTCGGCCGATGTCGTGTTCTACGACGGTGCCGAACTGAGAGCCTTCCTCGAACGGGTGCGGGATAGACTGTAACGTCCGGCCCGGGAACCAGCAGAGGAGTACTGAGGCGGCGAACGCCGTTTACGAGGTGGGTACGGTAGAAGTTGGGGCCGCTTGCCGCAGCCCCGGAATTCATTGTCTGTCGCGTTGCGATCTCGATCGTTCAATGTGGCGGATGCACGGATGCTCACCCTCGACCACCTCGTCGTCGTGGCCCCCGACCTCGCGAAGGGCGTGGCCCATGTCCGCGACTGCCTCGGCCTCGACATGCCGGAGGGCGGGCGCCATCCCGAGATGGGCACGCGCAACCACCTGCTCCGCCTCGGCACATCGACGTTCCTGGAAGTGATCGCCGTCGATCCCGAGGCAGCGCCGCCGGCACGCGCCCGCTGGTTCGGCCTGGGCGACGCCGCGCGGGTGCAAGCAGATTGGGAGGCCGGGCGGCGGCTGCGCGGCTTCGTCGCCCGGACCGATGATCTCGACACCCTGCTCGCGGCCCATCCCGATCTGCTCGGCACGGCGGCGACGATGACCCGGGGCACGCTGTCGTGGCGCTTCGGCCTGCGCCCGGACGGGACCTGGCCGGCGGACGGCGCTGCGCCCTGCGTGATGGATTGGGGCGACCGCCCGCACCCGGCCGGGACGATGCCGGATTTCGGGGCGCGGCTCGATGATTTCTCGCTGACCCATCCCGAGCCGGAGGCGGTGGCCGCGCTCCACGCGGACCTCGGCCTGACCGACCCGCCGCGGATCGAGCCCGACCCGGCCCTGCGCTGGACCGCCCGGATCGCAACGCCCTCCGGCCTGCGTACGCTGACCTGAGGACGGACCCTCCTTGCCGGCCTGATCGGGGGGTAACCGGCGAGGAGGGCCTGGCCGGGACTCGTGAGCCTCGGCAAGCGCAACCTAGCAGGGGTCCATCGCCCTGCGGTTGCCGAAACGGCTCACTCTGCCCAGGAAACCCGCACCATCGTTCACGTATGCGCGAAGATGTCGATCTCCGGCCAGCCGTCGAGGTCGAGCCGGGCGCGGGTGGGCAGGAAGGCGAAGCAGGCGGCGGCGAGATCGGTGCGGCCCTCGCGGGCCAGCATGGCGTCGAGCCGCTCCCGGGCCGCGTGGAGGTAGAGCACGTCGGAGGCCGCATAATCCTGCTGGGCCTGCGTCAGGGTCTCGGCGCCCCAGTCGGAGGATTGCTGTTGCTTCGACAGGTCGACGGCGACGAGCTCGCGGACCACGTCCTTGAGCCCATGGCGGTCGGTGTAGGTGCGGGCGAGCTTCGAGGCGATCTTGGTGCAGTAGACCGGCCCCGGCATCACCCCGAACGCCTTGAACAGCACCGCCACGTCGAACCGGGCGAAGTGGAAGATTTTCAGGACTTCTGGATCTGCGAGGACGCTTTTGAGCACGACCGGCTCCGGTCCGTCCTGGGGGATCTGGACCACGTCGGCCGTGCCGTCGCCGGTGGAGATCTGCACCACGCAGAGCCGGTCCCGGTGCGGGTTGAGGCCGAGCGTCTCGGTGTCGATGGCCACCGCCCGGCCGGCAACGTAGTCGGCGGGCAGGTCGCCGCGGTGGAGGCGTACGATCGGGCTCGGCATTTTTTTCGGACCTTGAGGGTGTCGGGCCGGTACCATTGGTGCCAAGACCCGGCAAGCGATGGACGGAGACGCGAGACCATGACGGCAGCCGAGGTGATCGCGACGCTGGGGCTGAAGCCCCACCCGGAGGGCGGCCATTACCGCGAGACGTTCCGCGATCCGCGCATGGTGGACGGCCGCTCGGTCGGTACCGCGATCTATTTTTTGCTCGACATCGGCGAGGCCTCCGCCTGGCACCGGGTCGACGCCGCCGAGATCTGGCACTGGCATGCCGGCGCGCCGCTGGTGATCACCACCAGCCCGAACGGCCACGATGCCACCGCCCAGCATCTCGGGCCGGATCTCGCTGCGGGGCAGCGCCCGCAATACGTGGTGCCGGCCGGCCATTGGCAGACCGCCACCAGCCTCGGCGCCTGGACGCTGGTCGGCTGCACGGTCTCGCCGGGCTTCGACTTTGCGGGCTTCGAGATGGCGCCCCCGGATTGGCGGCCGACGCCGCGCGGTTAAAGGCTGTCCGATCGGAGGTCGGCGATGCACGGCGCGGTCCCGTGGCCGATCCTCAGGCCGTATCCATGTCCGCCAGAGCCGCCGCGATATGTGGGGGCGGCGGCGCCTCGACGGTGATCGCGTCCCGCTTCGGGTAGAGCGGGATCGTCAGCGTCCGCGCGTGCAGGTGCAGGCTGCCGCCCCGCGGGCCGTTGCCGTAGATCGAATCCCCGAGGATCGGCCAGCCGGACGCGGCGCAATGGACCCGGAGCTGGTGCGTGCGGCCGGTGACCGGCTTCAGCTCCAGCCATGTCCGGCCGCCGGCCCGGCCGAGGACGCTCCAATGGGTCAGGGCTGGGTCGCCCGTCGGGTCGGCCTTCATCCACCAGGAGCGCGGATCGTCGGAGCGGCGCGCCAGCGGCAGGTCGATCCGGCCGGATTCCGCATCGGGGCCGCCCTCAACCACGGCCCAGTAGGTCTTGTCCACGGCGCTGCCGGCAAACAGCTTGCCGAGGCGGGCGAGCGCCTTGGCGTGACGCCCGAGCGCCAGGCAGCCCGAAGTGTCGCGGTCGAGCCGGTGCGCGGGCGCCGGGCGGCGCGGCAGGCCGAAGCGAAGACCGTCGAGATGGTCGGTCAGGGTCTCGCCGCCGCGTGGGCCCGGATGGACCGGCAGGCCCGGCGGCTTGTCGATGACGAGCAGCAGGGCATCGCGGTAGAGGAGGCGGGCACCTATGTCGAAGATGAGGGACATCCGGTCGGGCCTGAGCGCGTGCCGCCGAAGCGGCGGCCGGTTCGGCGCAGGCGAGCGCGTCAAACCAAGGACTTGGAGCCGTTGCCGATTGCAACGCGGTCGGCGACGGCTCTAGGGGTTCGACATCGGGTGGGCAAGGCGGGGCGAGGGCAAGGTTTCATGGCGAGCGAGGACAAGCCCGGCTGGTTCGGGCGCCTGTTCGGGCGCAAGGGCCAGAACACGGGCGATGGCACGGCCGAGGACAATGCGGAGACGGAGCTGCCCGCCGATGCGCCGGCCTCGCCCTCCGAGGGCCAGCCCGACTACGCCACCGGGGCGGAGGACGTCGCCCATATTCCGCTGCCGCCGGACGAATCCGAGCCTCCCGTCGCCGACGTGGTCGAGGGGGCGGACCTCCTGCCGATCGCGGGCGAGCCCGAGCGCCCCCCCGCCGGCACGGCCGGGGACGATCCGGCCCACGGCGCCGACCCAGTCGATACCGGGGACGTGAACCGGGCCCCGGTGGTCGAGCCGATGCCCGACATCCAGCCGGTGGATTCCGCCGCCGCGCTCGCCCACGATGCCGGCGCCGGGCCGGACCGGGAGCCCGAGGCCAAGGGCTGGTGGACCCGGCTCACCTCCGGGATGAAGCGGACCTCGTCGGCGCTGACCGACCGGGTCACCGGCCTGTTCACCAAGCGCAAGCTCGACGCCAACACCCTGGAGGATCTGGAGGACGCCCTGATCCAGGCCGATTTCGGACTGGAGACCGCGACGCGGATCTCGGATGCGGTGGGCAAGGGCCGCTACGAGAAGGGCATCTCGCCGGACGAGGTCCGGTCGATCCTGGCGACGGAAGTCGAGCGGGCGCTGGAACCCGTGGCGGTGCCGCTTTCCGTCGACGCGACGAAGAAGCCGTTCGTGATCCTCACGGTCGGCGTCAACGGCGCCGGCAAGACGACGACGTTGGGCAAACTCGCCTCCAAGCTGCGCGCGGAGGGCCGGACCGTGATGCTGGCGGCCGGCGACACGTTCCGGGCGGCGGCGGTGGAGCAGCTCAAGGTCTGGGGCGCGCGCACCGGCACCCCGGTGGTGAGCGGCGGGGAGGGGGCGGATGCGGCCGGTCTCGCCTTCGACGCCCTGAAGCAGGCGGCCGCCGCCGGGACCGACGTGCTGCTGATCGACACCGCCGGCCGGCTCCAGAACAAGGCCGGGCTGATGGCGGAGCTGGAGAAGATCGTCCGTGTGCTGCGCAAGCAGGACCCGGAGGCGCCGCACGCCACGATCCTCGTCCTCGACGCCACCGTGGGCCAGAACGCGATCTCGCAGGTGGAGCTGTTCTCTCAGGCCGCGCCGGTCTCGGGCCTGGTGATGACCAAGCTCGACGGCACGGCCCGCGGCGGCATCCTGGTGGCGCTGGCGGCCAAGTTCGGCCTGCCGGTCCACTTCATCGGCGTCGGCGAGGGCGTGGAGGATCTGGAGCCGTTCGCGGCCCGGGACTTCGCGCGGGCGATCGCCGGGCTGGAGAAGGATTAGGCCGCCACGCACAGGACGTCGGTCCGGGCGAAGTCGTCGCCCTTGAACAGGAGCGGCGCGTTCAGCGACCGGGCCAGCGCGTAGGCGAAGCAATCGCCGAAGTTCAGCCCGGCCGGATGCCGGCCCTTCCCGTAGCGGGCGAAGGCGTCGGCGGCGACCTGCGCGACGGCGTGGTCGACCGGCCCGAGGGCGATGTGGCGGGCCCGGATCCACGCGTTGAGCACCGCTCGCCCGTCCGCCGCACGCGATGCGACGATAGCGCATTCCAGATAAGTGGCCGCCGCCATCGCGGGGCTTTCGGCGAGTGCCAGCACACGAGAAAAGGCTTCAGCCTAGGGTTCTCGGCGCTGGATCGCGATGAAGGCTGACGAATCGACGACGATCACGCAGGAAGACCGCTCTCGTCGTAGGCGAGGATCTCCTCGATCGGACGTGGATCCACGATCCGGCTCGCTTCAAAGCGACGCCGCATCGTCTCATCGGCGGCCAGTCCCTCGGCGATGCGGCGCTCCGCCTCCTCTTCCACCCGCGCCCGCTCCCGCCGGAGCAGCTCGAGCAACAGATCCGGCGCGGCACGGTGGGTGGTGGCCGTGAGGTCGGCGAGGAGCGCTTCGACCTCGGCGTTGTCGATCGTGATGGACATCGTAGGCTCCCCGTTCCACACAGCCCCGAAACCGCCAGCCTAGCCGCCAGCCTAGCGCGGGTGCCGCATTCGAGCCAACTGACACGCATGCAGATCGAATCCGTTCCTCCCCGCCGCCACCTGCCGCCGCTCGTGAAGCTGGCGCTGGAGCTTGGGCCGCTCGTTATCTTCTTCCTGGGCAACGCCTATTCGGAGAAGCTCGGCGTCGCGCCCGACCAGAAGCTGTTCGTGGCCACCGGCGTGTTCATCGCGGCGACCGTGGTGGCGCTGGCGGTTCACTTCGTGCTGGTGCGGCGCCTGCCGATCATGCCGCTCGTGTCCGGCGTGGTCGTGGTGGTGTTCGGCGGCCTGACGCTGGCGCTGCAGGACAAGACCTTCATCATGGTCAAGCCGACCATCGTGAACGCGCTGTTCGGCACCGTGCTCCTCGGAGGCCTCGCCTTCGGGCGCTCGCTCCTGTCGGTGGTGCTCGATTCGATGTTCAGCCTCACCGAGGAGGGCTGGCGCAAGCTCACCTTCCGCTGGGGTCTGTTCTTCTTCGTCCTGGCGGCGCTGAACGAGGTCGTGTGGCGGACCCAGACCGAGGATTTCTGGGTCAATTTCAAGGTGTTCGGCATCATGCCGCTCACCGTGCTGTTCGCCATAGCCCAGACGCCGCTGCTGACCCGCTACGAGCGCAAGGAGCCGCAGCCGGGCGAGTGACGGTCAGCGGGCTGCGACCTTCCCGGCTGCCCGGATCCGCGTCAGCACGCTGGCGTAATTGTCCGGCGTGAGGATGCCGACGAGCTTGTCGCGGATCACGCCGTCCGGTCCGATCACGAAGGTCTCAGGGACCCCGTAGACGCCGAAATCGATCGCCGCGCGTCCGTCGGCATCGGCCCCGACGGCGCTGAACGGCACGCCGTGCCGGGCCAGGAAGCGCTGGCCGGCGGCCGGGTTCGGCTCCTTGTAGTCGATGCCGACCAGCCGGATCCCCGGCTCCTTGGCGAGCCGCATCAGCATCGGATGCTCGACCTGGCAGGGCGCGCACCACGAGGCGAACACGTTGATCACCGTGATCTGGCCCTTCAGGTCGGCGCTGGACAGGCCCGGCACCGGAGCGTCCCCGACCTTGAGCCCCGGGACCGCCGGCAGGGTGAAGCTCGGCACCGGCTTGCCGATCATCGCGGAGGGCAGGGCGGCCGGATCGGCGCCCGAGCGCAGGCGCAGGAACAGCACCGCGGCCAGGGCGGCAAAGGCCAGCACCGGGACGACCAGCAGCAGCGAGCGGCGGACCGGAGGCGGCCGATCCGCGATGTCGTCGCCGCTCACCGCCGATCCTCCCCAAAACCCTTGAGCGCGCGCAGCTGCGCACGCCGGTCGCGAAGCGCGTTGCCGATCAGGCCGGCCATGACCAGGGCCGTGAACGCGTAGGCGGCGACGATGAAGCCGCCATGAGACCCGAGATCCATCAGCAAGATTCCTAGACCGGCTGCCCGACCGGCATCCCGGCGGGCTTCGGCGTGAGGCGCGGCTGGGTCCGGTCGAGGCGCTCGGCCTCGCGGATGGTCAGCGTTCGCACCCGGCGGCGCATGATTTCGGTGCGCATCGCGTAGAGGTGGAGCGTGGTGCCGCCCAGCGTCGCCGCGCCGATCATGATCAGCAGCGGGTAGAGCATCGACGGGTCGATGGTGGAACCGCCCATGCGCAGGATCGAGGCCGGCTGGTGCAGGGTCGACCACCAGTTCACCGAGAACTTGATGATCGGCAGGTTCACCGCGCCGACGAGCGTCAGGATCGCCACGGCCCGGGCGGCGCGGTTCGGCTCCTCGAGGGTGCGCCACAGGGCGATGATGCCGCAATAGATCAGCAGCAGGATCAGCATCGAGGTCAGGCGCGCGTCCCAGACCCAGTAGGTGCCCCACATCGGCTTGCCCCAGAGCGAGCCGGTGACGAGGCAGATCAGCGTGAAGGCCGCCCCGATCGGCGCGGCGGCGCGATGTGCGACGTCGGCCAGGGGATGGCGCCAGACCAGGGTGCCGATCGCCGACAGGCTCATGGCGCCGTAGAAGAACACCCCGAGCCAGGCCGCCGGGACGTGGATGTACATGATCCGCACGGTCTCGCCCTGCTGGTAGTCGGGCGGCACGACGAAGAAGGTTTGGTACAGCCCCAGGCCGACCAGGCCCACCGACAGGGCGGCGAGCCACGGCACCAGGGCGCCGGACCAGCGCATGAAGTGGCTGGGATTCGACAGGCGGGTCCAGAGGGAAGGCGTCATCGCGGTTCGGTCTCGGACTGCGTCCCGGCGGTCCGGTTTCGGTCGCGTCATCGCGTCCGAAAAGCCGGCCTCCACCTTTTCCGGATGAGCTTTAGCGCAGGGTGCGGTGCAGCAACAATGCGGCCATTCTCCGCCGATACTGCATCGGGGTGCACAGCATCCGGCGGCGTAAGGCGGTCCGGAACGCAGTCTCGGATTCGTAGCCGACGGCATACGCGATGGACGCGATGCTCGCATCCGAGCGGCGCAGCCGGTCGGCGGCGAGCTGCATCCGCCAGCCGGCGAGATAGGCCAGCGGCGGCTGCCCGACCACCGCCCGGAACCGGTCTGCGAAGGTCGTGCGCGACATGCCGGCGCGCTCGGCGAGCTCCGCCAGCGTCCAGCGGCGCGCCGGCTCGGCATGCAGGGCCCCGAGCGCCCGCGTGAGCCGCGGATCGGCGAGGCCCCCGAGCCAGCCGGCCGGACGCTCGGAGGCGAGCCAGAGCCGCAGCACCTGCAGCAGCATGATCTGCGCGAGATGGTCGGCCATCAGGGTGCTGCCGGGCGCGCCGAGGCGCAACTCGACGGTCAGCTGGTCCAGCGCCCAGCGCAGGATCGCGGCCTGGTTCGAGGCGTCCCGGATCGGCACGATGGCCGGGAGCGCATCGAACAGCAGGCCGGCCGCATCACCCGAGAAGAAGAAGCGTCCGCCCACCAGGAAGAAATCGCCGCCGCCGTTGCAGGTCGCGACGCCGTTTTCCGCGTGGTCATAGATCGTGGCCGAGTCGATCGCCGGCAGCCCCGGATCGGTGGCGAGCCGGAACGGCCGCCCCCGGGTCAGCAGGAAGCAGTCGCCGGCCGCGATCCGAATGGGGACGCCCTCTCCCTCCACCGCGACCCAGCAACCGCCCCGCACCACGGTGTTGAACTTGATCCCGTCATGGGCCGGGAAGCGGATCGCCCAATCCCCGCCGGCATCGAGGCCGGCGCTGAGAACGCTCTTGGGCTTGAGCAGCGACAGGATGTCGGAGAGCGGGTCCATGGCAACAACCGGACGCCCGCACAGGAATCGCGGACGGGGCAGCATGGAGCGTCCGGCGCGCCGGGTCGATCATCGCGGCGATACAGCGGCCCATCGCCGCCGCCGCGGAGCAGGACCATGACCGATGACCAAAAGCCCCTCGGATCGGGCTTCGGTGACCGCAGCACGGCCGCCGAGGTTCTGGCCGGGCGGGATCTGACCGGGCGGTACGTCCTCGTCACCGGAGGCCATTCGGGCCTTGGCCTCGAAACCACCCGGGCGCTCGCGGAAGCCGGCGCCGCAGTGCTCGTCGGCGCGCGCGACACGAACGCCGCCCGGATGGCGACGCGAACGATTTCCGGGGTCACGGTCGATGCCCTCGACCTGTCGGACCTCGCCAGCGTCCGGCGTTTTGCCCAGCGCGTCCTGGCCACCGGCCGGCCGATCGACTGGCTGATCAACAATGCGGGCCTCATGGCCTGCCCGGAGAGAAGGGTCGGGCCGGGCTGGGAGGCGCAATTCGCGACCAACCATCTCGGTCATTTCGCCCTGACCAATCACCTCCTGCCGCTGCTCCGGCCCGGCGCCCGGGTGATCGCGGCCTCCTCGGCCGCGGCGCACCTCTCGCCGATCCGCTGGGACGATCTCCACTTCGCGTCTGGCTACGACAAGTGGCGCGCCTACGGCCAGGCGAAGACCGCCAACGCCCTGTTCGCGGTCCATCTCGACCGGCTCGGCCGGGACCGGGGCATCCGCGCCTTCTCGCTGCATCCGGGGGAAATCCTCACGCCGCTCCAGCGCCACCTGACCCGGGCCGAGATGATCGCGGAGGGCTGGCTCGACGCGTCCGGCGCGCTGGCGGACCCGACCTTCAAGACGCCGGCCCAGGGCGCCGCCACCCAGGTCTGGGCGGCGACGTCGCCCCTGCTCGACGGGCTCGGGGGGCTTTATTGCGAGGATTGCGACGTGGCCGTGCGGGCTGAAGCGGTCGAAGCGCCATTCGTGGGCGTGAAGGCGTATGCCGTGGATCCCGAGGCGGCTGAGCGGTTATGGGCGTTGTCCGCCGACCTCACCGGGGCCGGGGTCTTCGGACGATCCGCTGGTTGTGCCTCGTGACCGCGCAGACAGACGCGATTTGCGGATCTGCCGGGGCTGGACAGCGCCCGTGTGTGTACCGCTCTGACGTCAATCCGCCTGGCCGTGATACGGTCCGGGTGGATTTGCGGCTGTCCGTTCTCGCGCGAGCGTCGGAAACGGCAGGCGCCGGCGTCGCATCCCCGCGCGACCGATCGCGGGCGCTTGTCGACGCGTATCCGGTGAACTCTGTAGGGGTCATCCGAGACGTTGGCGTTCTGAGCCGCCGGAGCTAAAGCCCTCATCATGTTCAATGACGCAGCCGCTCAGCGCTATCTCGCGGGGCTAGCCCCCGTCGCCGCGCGGTCCGTGCGCTGGCTCATCTATGACCATAGCCTGCACTGGGTTTCCGTCGTGGACAGCGAGATCGCATCGCTGCGGCAAGACTGCGCGCATGTCCTGAACTCCCTGCCGGAGGAGGACGCGCGCGCGTCCCTCGTGGATGCGATCCGTGAGTTCCTGGCTCAAGGGGCGGACTTCACCCCGCAGGTGATCGCCCTCTCGTGCGTGTTGTTGATGCAGGACACGGGTGATCGCGACAGGGTTTTCGCTCGGATCCAGACCCATGTCATGGCAACCCTCGTCGACGCAGAAGACGTGGTGGTCAGGCCCGTCGCCGGATGACGCGACGATCGAAATTGTCCTGATGACGGGCTTCGATCGATTGCAGGCGTCGCGCATCCCAAGGGCTGCTTCGCCGGTTCCCGCTTTCGATCGCGAATCACGCACGACCGACAGATGTCCGCGTCGAAGACAACTCGGATGGAGACCGGCATCCCCGACATGGGGCGAACGAAATCCTCTTCCACGCGAACGGATCGGCCTCAGGCCTGAGGGTGCGACGCGGTCCTCACAACGCCGGTGAGGATCGCGGTTTGAAGCGACCGGCTTTCCAACCCGCGCTCTTACCAGTGAGCGTGCCATAACCGGCTGGGCAGCTGCCGCGTTTTGCGGCCCGGAGCCTGGATCGGGCTGCCGACGCCTCCGACATGTCCGTTGCGGAATGTGCGCCGGAAGCGCCGTATCCGGCGGTGGCCCCGCCCGGCCGACGGCAGAGGCGCGGTGGCGCGCCTGACGGGCGCCGGGCCGATGGACAGGGATGGCTGCGCCGAGAAGCGCTGCGTCGATCCGGCCGAACGCCTGCCGACAGGTTCGTACCAGCCTTGCGCCCGCCCGACCCCGCTACGCCGCTTGGCTCAGCGCCGCCTTCTCCTCGGCGAACGCCCAGTCCAGCCACGGCGTCAGCGCTTCGAGATCGGCGGTCTCGACGGTGGCGCCGCACCAGATCCGCAGGCCCGCCGGGGCGTCGCGGTAGGCGCCGAGGTCGAGGGCGACGCCCTCGCGGTCCAGGCGCTCGACGATCCCCCCGGCGAGCGCCGCCCGCGCCGCGTCGCCGCGGGCGAGCACGTCCGGGTCGGCGATCACCAGGCAGACGCCGGTGTTCGAGTAGGTCGCGGGGTC
>NZ_LKKO01000054.1 GCF_001455965.1 Methylobacterium sp. GXS13 | reverse complement strand
GCCGGGGCGGAGGCCGTCGCCGCCCGGATCGACGCGCGCGCCTACGCGCTGGACGTGGCGGATGCCGAGGCCGTCGCGGGGACGCTGGCCCGGATCGAGGCCGAGATCGGGCCGATCGCGCTCTACTGCTCCAATGCCGGCATCCTGGAGCGCGACCCCGATCCCGGGCTCGCGACCTCGGCCGATCCGGCGAGCTGGGACCGCGCCTGGTCGGTGAACGTGATGGGCCATGTCCACGCGGCCCGGGTGCTGGTTCCGCTCTGGCTCGACCGGGGCGGGGGCGCCTTCCTCGGCACCGTCTCGGCGGCCGGATTGCTGAGCCAGATCGGCAGCGCCACCTATTCGGCGACCAAGCACGCCGCCCTCGCCTTCCTGGAGCACATCGCCATCGCGCATGCCGCGGACGGCATCCGGGTCGCCGCCCTGTGCCCGCAGGGCGTCGACACCGCCATGCTCGGCGCGGCCAGCGCCGCCGCCCGCGACGGCGTGCTGTCGCCCGACTCCGTGGCCGAGGCGGCCTTCGACGGGCTGGCGCTGGGCCGGTTCCTGATCCTGCCGCACCCGCAGGTCGCGGACTACGCCCGCCGCCGGGCCGACGACCCCGAACGCTGGCTCGCCGGCATGGCGCGCCTGCGCCGGTCGATGCTGGACGCTCGATGACACCTGACCCGGCTCAGCGAGGACGCGCCATGTCCCTGTTCGATCTGACCGACAAGGTCGCGCTGATCACCGGCTCGTCCCGGGGCATCGGCCGGGCGATCGCGCTGCGGATGGCCGAGCACGGCGCCCGGGTGGTGATCTCCTCGCGCAAGCGCGAGGCCTGCGACGCCGTGGTGGCCGAGATCGAGGCCGCCCACGGCCCGGGTCGCGCGGTGGCGATCCCGGCGAGCATCTCCGTGAAGGCGGAGCTGGAGGATCTGGTCGGTGAGACAGAGGCCCGGCTCGGGCCGGTGGACGTGCTGGTCTGCAACGCCGCCAGCAACCCGTATTACGGGCCGCTGGCCGGCATTTCGGACGCGCAGTTCAGGAAGATCCTGGAGAACAACGTCCTGTCGAACCACTGGCTGATCCAGATGGTCGCCCCCGGCATGGTCGCGCGGCGGGACGGGGCGATCGTGATCGTCTCCTCCATCGGCGCGCTGAAGGGGTCGCCGGTGATCGGCGCCTACAACGTCTCGAAGGCCGCCGACCTCCAGCTCGCGCGCAACTACGCGGTGGAATACGGCCCGGCCAACGTCCGGGTGAATTGCCTCTGCCCGGGGCTGATCCGCACCGATTTCGCCCGGGCCCTGTGGGAGGATCCCAAGATGCTGGCCTCCACCACCGCCGCCGCGCCGCTCCGCCGGATCGGCGAGCCCGACGAGATCGCGGGGGCCGCCGTGTTCCTGGCCTCGCCGGCGGGCCGGTTCGTCACCGGCCAGGCGCTGGTGATCGACGGCGGCGTGACGATCGCACGATGAGCCCCGATCCCCGCCTTCCCGCCGGCTGGCCCGCCCTCTCCTTCCGCGAGGCGGAAGCGCGCCTCACCGGGCCGGGCGCGCCCTTCGCGATCGCCACGGTGCCGATCCGCGGTGTGCCGACCCGGATCTGGACGAACGCGCCCCCGACCCTGCGCGACCTGTTCCGCATCGCCCAGGGCCATGGCGACAGGACCTTCGTGGTCTACCGGGACGAGCGCGTCACCTTCACGGGCTTCGCCCGCGCCGCGACCGCCCTGGCCCACGCCCTGGTGGCGGCCGGGATCGGCAAGGGCGACCGGGCCGCGATCGCGGTGCGCAACCTGCCGGAATGGCCGGTCTGCTACTACGGCGCCCTGCTGGCCGGGGCGATCGCGACGCCGCTGAACGCCTGGTGGACCGGGCCGGAACTGGCCTACGCGCTCCAGCATTCCGGCGCGCGGGTGCTGATCGCCGACGGCGCCCGATACGAGCGCATCGCCCCTCACCGGGTCGAGTGCCCGGCCCTGGAGCGGATTTTTGTCACGCGGATGGAGCCTGACGAGCGGGCGACGCCGCTCGGCGACGTGATCGGCCCGGTGGCGGATTGGGCCGCCCTGCCCGACCGGTCGCCGCCCGACATCGCCCTCGACCCGGAGGACGACGCCACCCTGTTCTACACCTCCGGCACCACGGGCCGGCCGAAGGGCGCGGTCGGCACCCACCGGGCGGCGGCGACCACCGTGATGGCCTATCCCTATTCCGCGTCGCGCAGCGCCCTGCGCCGGGGCGAGGCACCGCCGCGGCCGGACCCCGCCGCACAGCAGCGGGCCTCGCTTCTGGTGATCCCGCTGTTCCACGTCACCGGCTGCCACGCGAGCCTCGGGGCGGCGCTCTATGGCGGCCATCGCCTGGTGATAATGCATCGCTGGGACGCCCATGAGGCCCTCGATCTGATCGACCGGGAGGGCTGCACCGGCGCCGGCGGCGTCCCGACCATCGCCTGGCAGCTCGCCACCGCCGCCCGGGAGGCGGGCCGGCCGCTGCCGAGCCTCGAATCGGTGACGTATGGCGGCGCCCCCGCGGCCGGCGACCTCGTGCGCACCCTGGGCGAGGCCTTCCCGAAGGCGATCCCCGCCACCGGCTGGGGCATGACCGAGACCTCGGCGACCTTCACCCACCACCAGGCCGAGGATTACCGCGCCCATCCCGAATCCTGCGGCCCGCCCCTGCCGGTCTGCGAGGTGCGGATCCTCGACCCGCTCGGCCAGGATCTCCCGCCCGGCAGCGTCGGCGAGCTGTGCGTGAAGGGCCCGAACGTGGTCCGTGGCTACTGGGACGACCCGGCGGCTACCGCGGAGGTTCTGTCCGACGGCTGGCTGCGCACCGGCGACCTCGCTCGGGCCGATGCGGGCGGCTTCCTGACCATCGTCGACCGGATCAAGGACATGCTGATCCGCGGCGGCGAGAACATCTATTGCTGCGAGGTCGAGAACGTCCTCTATGCGCATCCGGACGTGATCGACGCGGTGGTGCTGGCCGTGCCCCACCCGACGCTCGGCGAGGAGCCCGGCGCCATCGTGGCCCTGGCCGAGGGCGCCCGGACCGGCCCGGAGGAGATCCGGGCTTTCGCGGCCGAGCGGCTCGCGGCGTTCAAGGTGCCGGTGCGCGTCGTGGTCTGGGACGGGCTCCTGCCCCGCAACCCCGCGGGCAAGATCCTGCGGGCGCCGCTGCGGAGCGTGTTCGCGGAGGCCTCCGTTCAGAACGGCTCGCCCTCGTCGTCCGGCCGGTAGACCCGCAGGGACCGGCCGTCCGGGAATTCCACGGAGCGGCGGCGCACGACGAGGTAGCCCGCGGCTTCCGCGGCGCGCAGGCGCTCCAGCCGCTCGTCGGCATAGCCCGGTCCGTAATTGTAGGCCCGGTAACGCGGGTAGCTGTCCAGCGGCGGCGGCGGGGGCGGTGGCGCGACCGCGACCATCCTGTGGGCGCGCGCGGTCCGGGTCGGGGAAGCGGCGATGCGCGGCCGGTGCACCGTCGTTGCAGCCCGCCTGGCCTCCGGGCCGGTGCGATGCGTCGCGATCCGTTTCTGGATGGGCCGCGCGGCGACCGCCTTGCGGGCCGGTGCTGCGGCCGCAGGAGTCGAGGCGGGCGGCGGGGCGGCTTTCTGAGCCTCGGTCGGACTCGCCGCCGGGGCCGGATTGCGGGCCGGCGGATCGGTCCAGCCCGACGCCTGCTCGGCCCGCACGCTGGTCGCGCCCAGAGCGAGGGACAGGATCAGGGCGGCGAGACTCGTTCGTGCACCGTACGGCATGGTGCCCTCCTGAGATCGCGGGATTTCGGGTCGGTCCGCGGGGCAGCGCGACAATAGAGGGAACGGTCCCGGAGGGGAATTCCACCGCTCCAATTTGACCGTGATCCCCCAGGACATTTTTAGATTAGTGAATCGTTGCGGATTCGCGCCGACAACTTTTCCGCGGGGCCGCGGATCCCCACGCACGGCCACGATACTCTAGTGGATTGGTTCGAAGGCCCTGCGACGGCGGTTGCTGCACCCCTTGCGGAACCCGCCGCCTTCGCCGTGGTTGCACCGCCATGTCCGTCCTCGCCGATGCGTCCTCCAGCCCACCACCTGGCTTGCGGGTGAGCGTCGATCTGAACCTCTGCCAGGCCTATGCGCAGTGCTGCTATGCGGCGCCGCGGCATTTCCGGATCGAGGGGCACGAGGCCCTGATCTACGACCCGGCTCCGGGCGTGCAGGACCGCGCCGACATCGAGCGCGCGCGCATCGCCTGCCCGGTCCAGGCGATCCGGGTCGAGGATCCGGAGCGAGGCCCCTGAGATGATACCAAGTTCGGACCGTGCCGTGGTGGTCGGGGCTGGCCTCGCAGCGCTTCGTGGCGCCGAGGCCATGCGCGCGTGTGGGTTCTCCGGCTCTGTGACCATCGTCGGTGCCGAGCCCTACCGACCCTACGACCGCCCGCCCCTGTCGAAGCACGTCCTGACCGGCGAGATCCAGGCGGATGCCACCACCCTGCCGAGCAGCCTCGGCGCGGATGTGAACTGGCGGCTCGGCAGCCCGGCCGTGCGTCTCGACCGCGGCGCCCAGACCCTCCACCTCGCGGACGGGGAGGCTCTGTCCTACGACCGTCTGCACATCGCGGCCGGCACCCGCGCCCGGCCCTGGTCGAACCCGCACGAAGGGCGGCTCGACGGTGTCTTCACCCTCCGCGGGCGGGACGACGCCGCCGCCCTGCGGGCCGCCCTGGCCGCCCGACCCCGACGGGTTCTGGTGATCGGCGGCGGCTTCATCGGCTGTGAGGTCGCCAGCTTGTGCCGACACCTCGGCTTGCGGGTGACCCTGGTCGAACCCGGTCCGACGCCGCTGGCGCGCGTGCTCGGCAGCACGGTCGGCGCGCTCATCGGCGCGATCCACGGCGGCCGGGGTGTCGATCTGCGCTGCGGCAGCGAGGTTGAGTGGCTGGAGGATGCGGGCGGTCGGTTCGTGCGCGCCCACCTGACCGACGGCACCCGCATCGACGCGGATGTCGCGGTGATTGCCCTCGGGGCCGTCCGCAACACCGAATGGCTCGACGGGGCAGGCCTGTCGGCCGATCCGGGTGGCGTCGATTGCGATGCCGTGGGCTACGTCCTCGACGCCGACGGGCAACCCGATCCGCGGATCGCCGCGGCCGGCGACGTCGCGCGCTTCCCCCACCCCCTCTACGGCGGCCGGCGGGTGGCGCTGGAACATTGGAGCCAAGCGGTCGCGCAGGGGATCCATGCCGGGCGGCTGCTGGCCGGGGCGAAGCCCGAGGGTCCCTACGGGGCGCTGCCGACCTTCTGGTCGACGCAGGGCGACGTCGTGATCAAGTCCGCCGGGCTGACCGAGGGGGCGGACGCCCTGGCCTTCACCCAGGGCGAGCCCGCCTCGGGCCGCTTCATCGCCGTCTACGGCCGAGAGGGGCGTTGCATCGCGGCGGTATCGGTCGATTCCGCCCGCTGGCTGCCGGCCCATGCCGAGATGGTCGCCACGGGGGCGCCGTTCCCGCCGCGCGGTGCCGCGGCCGACCGGCCCGCGAAGGGAATCGCGATCCACGCCCCGGGCTTTCCCTGACGGCTTGGCGCCCCGGCCCGGATCCGGGATGCTGCGCCGGGGTTTTGATTGGAAGCGCTCCGAGAACCGGCTCCCCGTCCGGACGATGCGCAGCACGGACACCGCATGCCCGACGCCACTCTCCTCAATCAGGTCAAGGATTTCGCCAACCGCGCGAATCCCTACCCCGTCTATGCGAAGCTGCGCGAGAATCCGGTCTCGCGCCAGGACGATGGGACCGAGTCCGGAACCTGGGTGGCCTCCACCCACGCCACCATCGCGAGCCTGCTTCAGGATCCGCGGGTCAGCTCCGAGACCCTGCCCCCGGCAGACCGGCCGCGCACCGGCAATCCCCTCACCGACCTGCTCGTCAAGCCGCTGAAGGACTGGATGATGAACCGGCACCGGGTCTTCATCTTCCGCGATCCGCCCGACCACGATGTCCTGCGGGCCTCCGTGATGCATCAGTTCTCGCGCGCGCGCATCCAGGCGATGCGGACCCGCTCCGAACGGCTGGTGGCCGACCTGCTCGACGAGAAATGCGGCGCCCGGGAGATCGACGCGGTCGACGACCTCGCCTACCCGCTGCCTGTGACGGTGATCTGCGAGCTGTTCGGCGTGCCCCGGGAGGACGAGCCGAAATTCCATGGCTGGGCGACGCAACTTGCCACGGCCCTGGAGCCCGACAGCCTGTCCGACCGCAAGATCCGCGACGAGAACAGCCGGACCTTCGACGCGATCGGCGGCTACATGGCCGAGCTGATCAAGGAGAAGCGCAAGCACCCGCAGGACGACATGCTCTCGGGCCTCGCCAACGAGGCGACGCCGGAGGGCGTGAAGATGGGCGATTATGACCTGATCGCCACCTCGATCCTGATGCTGGTGGCCGGCCACGAGACCACCGTGAACCTGATCACCAACGGGCTGCTGACGCTGCTGCGCCACCCCGACCAGCTGGAGCGCCTGCGCCAGGATCCCGAACGCGCGCCTCGGCTGATCGAGGAGCTTCTGCGCTATGAGCCGCCGGTGCAGTTCCGGACCCGCAAGACGCTGTCTTCCATCGACATCGCCGGCGTGACGATCCCCGAGGGCGCCGACCTCGTCCTGTTGCTCGCCTCCGGCAACCGCGACGGCACCGTGTTCCCGGATCCCGATCGCTTCGATCCCGACCGCGCCCGCAGCCGGCATCTCGGTTTCGGCGGCAGCCTGCATTACTGCGTCGGCGCCCCGCTGGCCCGCTTCGAGGCCGAGGCGGCGCTCACGGCGCTCGCCAAGCGGCTCAAAGCCCCCCGGTTGGTCGAAGACCCACCGCCCTACCGATCGGGCGCCGCCCTGCGCGGGCCCGAGCACCTGCGGGTGGCGATCGACGGGATCGTTTGACGTGTCGAGGACGGGACCCGAGCGACGCTGAACGTCGTGGACGTTCCGTCCCCCCGCTGCCTCAGGCCGCTTTGACCGCCGCCAGGAACGTGGTCACTTCCTGGCCGAGCCCCGAGGCGTAGCGCGCCAGATCCTGGGCCGCGCTCAGCACCTGACCGGCGGCCGCGCCGGTTTCTCCGGCGGCATGAAGCACCTCGGCGATATCCGCGCTGACGGCCTGCGTGCCCTGCGCGGCCTGGGAGACGTTCCGGACGATCTCGCTCGTCGCCGCGCCCTGCTCCTCCATGGCCGCGGCCACGCTCAGGGCCACCGTGCGCATCGTGTCGATCGTGCCGCCGATCGTCTGGATGGACTCCACGGCGTGCCGGGTCTCGCTCTGGATCGCGGCGATCTGGCCGGCGATCGTGTCGGTGGCCTTGGCGGTCTGGGCGGCCAGGGCCTTCACTTCCCCGGCGACCACGGCGAACCCCCGGCCGGCCTCACCGGCGCGGGCGGCCTCGATGGTGGCGTTCAGCGCCAGCAGGTTGGTCTGCCCGGCGATGCCGGCGATCAGGCCCATCACCTCGCTGATCTGGTCCGTGCCCCGGGAGAGAACCTGCATCAGCGCGTTCGTGCGGGCCGCGTCCACGCTCGCCTGGTCGGCCATCGTCGAGGATTGGGCGACACGGGACGCGATCTCCTGGATCGAGGCGGACATCTCCTCGCTGGCGGCGGCCACGGTCTGGACGTTGCTCGATGTCTGCTCGGAGGCGGCGGCGACCCGCCCGGACTGGTCCGTGGTCCGCGCGGCGGTGCGCGTCATCTCCCGGGCGGTGGCTTCCATCTCCACGGCGGCCGAGGACAGGCTCTGCGTCAGCGCGCCGACATGCGCGTCGAACCGGGTGGTCAGTGCATCGAGGGCCTGGGCCCGGCGCATCTTGGCGGCGTTCTCGACGGCGGCGGCCGCCTCGGCCTCCCGCTTGGCGACCAGCGCCTCCTTGAACACCTGCACCGCCCGCGCCATCGCGCCGACCTCGTCGCCGCGCTGCTGATCCGCCACCGGCGCCGCGAGGTCGCCGCCGGCGAGCGCCCGCATCGCCGCGGTCAGGCGGACGATCGGCCGTGACAGGCCGTCGCCGATGAACAGGAGCAGGGCCAGCACCGGGAGCACGAGGCCCGCGGACCAGAGGGCGTTGGTGATGGCGCGATGGCGTACGGCCGCGTGGACATCGTCCCGGTAGAGGCCGGCCGCCAGGATCCAGCCCCAGGGTTTGAAGAGCTGCACGCTCGCGACCTTCTCGACCGGCTCGGTCCCGCCCGCGCGTGGCTTCATGTAATCGACGAAGCCGGAGCCGTCGCGCTTGGCCACCTCGACCATCTCGGCGAAGTAGCGCTTACCGCCCGGCATGTCGGTCTGATCCAGAACCACCTTGCCGACATTCTTGGCGTTGAACGCGTTGGCGATCAGCCGTCCCTCCGTGTCGAGGACGAAGAAGTAATCGGCCTTGCCGAAGCGCAGCGCGCTGACGGCTTCGAGGGCGGCCTTCTGGGCCTGATCGAGGGGCATCCGGCCGGCGGAGGCCAGCGCCGCGTAATGGCCGAGCAGGCTCTGCGCGACGTCGCCGAGATTCGTGGTCATCAGCGCGCGATCTTCGAGCGCCGAGGAGCGGGTTTCGACGTAGTTCAGGCCGCTGAGGACGCCGACGGCCGCGAGCACCAGCGCCATCACGGCCGCCAGCTTGTGGCGCAGCCTGATGTTCGCGAGACGCCACCGAGACGCAGGGTTGCCCTCAGGCGAGCGATTGGTCTGCGAGCGTGTCATCGGGGCACCGGGAACGGGACGGCCGAAGGCCGTCGGGAGCTCTCAGCACCGGAGGCGCCGCCATACGCAGCGACTCGTACCCCCAGCGCTGTTCCGCGGCGAAGGTTAGACACAAGATTGGTAAACACAAACTACACGCCGTTCGGCAGCGACAGAATTTCGTCGTGAACCGGCCTATTTGTATCTTCCGATGTCAGTTCGACAGTCGGTTCCTTTAGAAGCAATGTCGTTTCAAGATGTGGCAGCGAAGAGCACAAAAAACGGTTCTGTATCGCCGGGGCCGCCGGCGATGTTCCACGCGCTAGCCGTCGATTTGATAGTGGATCGGTTTGAAGCTGCCGTTGTTCGATTGCAGCGCCGAGCAGGCGGTCAGACCGATGATCAGGTCGGTCTCGGCGGTGAACACGATCCGGTCGCCGGCCCGGCTCAACGGCGGCGCGACGGTGAGCGCCCCGGTGGTGCCGTCGATCGGCACGTTCATGAAGCAGTTGAACGCAACCGGGATCGCGTCCGGCGCGATGCCGTAGGGCGCGAGAGCCGCCGCCAGGTTGCCGAAGCAGCCGCGATGCGGGTCCGTGTCGCCGTAGATGATCCTGAACGTGTCGGCCGAGCACGGCGTCAGAAGGAAATCGTGGCGTCCGACCGTGTCCTCGACGATGCGCAGCAATACGTTGGAGCGGTTGGAATAGAGCGGATCGCCGGTGGTCAGGTAGATCCGGCTGGCATAATCGAGGGTCCGCCCCGACGAGATCACCTCGCCGGTGTCGTGGCGGTTGTAGGCGACGAGGTCGGCCACCTGCTCCCCGCGCGGGTCGATCACCGTGAGCCGCTGTCCCCGGTCGAGGGTGAAGGCGACGCCTGAGCGCGGCTCGATCTGCTGCACGTCCGCCCGATCCATGATGTCTCCGCTTCCGCTTCAATCCGGCCGGAAACGCGGCAAAGGCCGCCGCGATCCAGCGACGTCTCAGGCGCCGTTCGTCGGGAAGATGGGATCGAGCGGCGAAGCCAGGGGATGCCAGTCGTCGGTGGTTGTCGTCGCCGGAGCCGCAGGCCGGCCCTGCATCGGGCAGCGCCACTCGTCGCCGACCACCCGGCCGCTGTACTGGCGGGCCTCGGAGGTCTCGCCGTGGCGTGCCAGCATCGGGTTGAGGCTGCCGGCCAGGGCCTCGTCGCGCTCCAGGATCGAGGCGCGCAGCTTCTCGTAGCGACCCTCGGCCCGCAGCCGCTCGAACTGGGCGTGCAGGTTGAACACCAGCACCGGCGAGGAGAATTGCCGGGCCGGCCGGCTCGCATGCGGGTGCAGCCCAACCACGAAGAACGCCTCGCCGCCGAAGCTCAGCGAGAAGTGCGGGTTCTCGGGGTCGTCCGCGACGCGCGCGTCGTGTGGCTGGCCGAGCCAGGCATCCTTGTCGGTAAGCGATTGCGCCCGTGCCCAGAGGTTCTGCTCGAACGCCTCCTCCGAGAGGTCGCCCGGTCCCTCGAACACCACCGCGAAGCTCTGGAACAGATCGGGCGCCTCCCGGTAGCGCGCCACGAAGGCGAGCAGCGCCGGGTAGATGCGCATGTCGTCCCAGCCCGAGGTGAGGTCCCGGGCCACCACGATCTTCATGCGCCCGCGCGATAGGGCCGACTTGGCGCCGACGCAGGGAAACGGGGGATTCCGGATGAAGTCGCGAAAGGCCTGGGCGCGGGGATGCTCTTGGTCGTCGCGAGGAAACTGCATGCGGTCCGTGGCTCAAAATCTGCGCAGGTGTGCCCTGGGTGAGGCAACCGCTGTTCGGGACTCGGGCAACCCCGGTTTGAGGTCGCTGTTCCCACCTGCGACAGGTCGTCCGGGGAGAAGGTGAATCTTTCTCCGGTTCAGACAGAATCGGCGGGGTGTTCGGAAGACATGCTGCAATGTTCGGGGGCCGTCCAAACATAGATTAAGGTGGCCAAGACTCGGCCTGCGCCCATGCGAATGCTGCGGCGACGATGCCGTAACTTCGCCGGGCACACTGTCGGCCTGACTCAGCTCAACGCCGGCTGCCAGGCTCGGCCCGCTGCCGCGCCGCCGCGGCCCCGAACGCCTCGAACAGCGCGCGGTTGATCGGGTTCGTCGTGGCGTCGTGTTCCGGGTGCCACTGCACGCCCAGGGCGAAGCCCGCCGCGTCCCGGATGCGGATCGCCTCGATCGTGCCGTCCTCTGCGACACCTTCAACGATGACGCGGGCGCCCAACTCCTGGATGCCCTGGCCATGCAGGGAATTCACCCGGATCGTCTCGCGCCCGAGCAGCCGCGCGAAGGCGCCGCCCGG
Organism: Methylobacterium sp. GXS13; assembly: GCF_001455965.1. GTDB lineage: Bacteria > Pseudomonadota > Alphaproteobacteria > Rhizobiales > Beijerinckiaceae > Methylobacterium. Next base: position 26,248 of record NZ_LKKO01000054.1, on the reverse strand, counting down.
GGTCAGGCGTACGTCGTGGCGGTCGGCGAACACGACCTCCAGATCCGGATGGATCTCGCCATTCTCGAGCCGTGGCATGCGGTGGTTGAGGCGGCCGGGCAGGTTGCGGATCTCCGGGTGCAGGCTGCCGCCGAAGGCGACATTCATCTCCTGGAAGCCACGGCAAATGCCGAACAGCCGCACGCCGCGGGCGATGCAGGCCTCGATCAGCGGAAGCGCCATCGCGTCGCGGGCCTCGTCGTAGGGTTCGTGCGCCGGGTCGGCCTCGGTCCGGAATCGGGCCGGATGGACGTTGGCCCGCCCGCCGGTGAGAAGGATGCCGTCTACCGTGTCGAGCAAGTCGCCGAGATCGGTGATCCCGGGGCAGCCGGCGAACACCAGCGGCAGGGCTCCGGCCACTTCGGCCAGCGCGCGGAGGTTGTTCTCGCCGACGATCTGGGCCGAGAACCGGTTGTCGAGCAGGCGGGCGTTTCCGATGACGCCGATCACGGGTCTCGCCATCGTCCCGCCCACTCCTTGTCTCGGCTGCGCCGCAGGCCCTGCACCTTGCGGTTGGCTCTACGGCCCAGGCAAGGCCGGCGCCAGTCCCGCCGGCCGCCGGGTCAGGCGCCGAGGATGCCGAGACTCCGCGCCTCTTCGAGGAGCACCTCGGCGACACGCTCGGGCGCCTCCTCGTGGGCGAGATGGCCCAGCCCCCGGATCAGGGCGACGCGGGCGTCGGGCAGGCGGTCGCGCAGGGTGAAGGCGGTATCCGGCAGGATCGCCCGGTCGTCGCCGCCGACGATCAGCAGGGTCCGGGTCGTCAACTCCGGCAACGCCCGGTGCAGCCCGGCGAGGTCCCAGTTGGCCATCATGCCGAGCGCCCCGCGGACATGGCCCGCCCGGGCGAACAGCCGCCGATAGAGATCGACGCCCTGCGGATCGAGGCGCGAGCCGGTGCCCTCGATCAGTCTTTTGGCTGCCGACCGATCCGCCGTCCAGGCGAAGATTTTTGGGGTGAACGGGTTGAGGAACAGCAGCCGGGCCATGCCGGGGAAGAGGAGGCTCGCCGCCCCGGGCAGCGGTGCCAGCGCGCCGTTGAAGGCTGCCAGCAGCCGCGGGGCGATCGCGCCGTCCAGGCACATCCGCGCCAGCACCGCCGCCCCGGCCGAGTGACCGGCCGCCACGACCGGCGCGCGCCCGAGCGCTGCGACGAGGCCCGCCACCGCCCGGGCCATGCCGGGCAGCGACAGGTCCGAATCCGGCAGGGGATCGGTGAAGCCGTGGCCCGGCAGGTCCGGGGCGATCACGAAGAAGTCTTGGGCCAGGAGCGGCGCCAGGCCGCGCCAGGAATGGGTGGCGGCGCCGGTCCCGTGGAGCAACAGCAGCACCGGCGCTTCGGGACGGCCGAACTCCTGGACATGCCAGCGCAGGCCCGCCGCCTCCACGAAGCGGCTCGCCGCCCGGTGCGGCCAATCCCGGCCCTCGACTGCCCAGTCGGGCCGATCCGTCTCCTTGACGCTTAGCACCGGCTTGTATCCTGCGGTGCACCAAACTGGCGCGCGACATGGATCTCTGCGCTATCGTGCCGGGTTGGAAGTATTTCGTAAGACATTGCAATTGCATGCGGAAATCGCATGCCACTGCTGCCGGAAACCAGATTGCTGCAACGCAGCAAGGGGCGCATCACGGTGGCGCTCCCAGACACCGCGCACCTCCCACCAACGGAACCGGCCATGATCGTCTTCACCTCCTCGACCCATCACTTCGACAGCGCGACTTCCGGCCGCTGGAGCTTCCGCGGCCTGTTCCGCGAGATGCTGAACGCCTGGATGTCCCACAACCAGCGCGTCGCCGATCTCGGCGCCGGCCATCCCCTTTAATCCTCGACCCACCCGGTCAGGCCGTAGCCCCGCTCAGAGCGCGGCCCGCACCGCCGCGCTGAGCAGACCTGCATCGGCCCGCGGCAGCACCAGGTAGCGGGCGGCCATTGCGTCTGCGACCGAGCGTGCGCCTTCGCCGCGTGCGCCGGTATCGATCACCAAAGCCGGCACGCCGGCCGTGCGGAGTGCGCGAGCCGCCTGCAGAGCCTCCTGCCCGGCCCGGGCGCGGCCGCCCTCTCCGGACCGCGCGACATTGGCGCGTCCATCCGTCAGCAGCACGATCACGGGCCGGCTCCCGCCCCGGCGTACGCCGAGCGCGACAGTCAGCGCCGCGTCGATCCCCGCCGCCAGTGGCGTACCGCCCCCGCCCGGCAGGCCCGACAGGCCGCGCTTGGCCCGGATGAGCGAGCGGGTCGGCGGCAGGACCAGCTCCGCACCTGCGCCGCGGAACGCCACCAAAGCCACCCGATCGCGCCGAACATAGGCTTCCGCCAGCAGCAGCTCGACCGCGCCCTTGGCCTCGGCCAGACGTTCCAGGGCGGCCGAGCCGGAGGCATCGACGCAGAACACCGTGGTGGTCTCGGTCCGCTGCCGCAGGATCCGAATCCGCAGATCGTCCCGCCGGACCACGATCGGGCGGGTTTCGCCCTCTGCACGCCGGAGGGCCTGCCACGGGGCCGCCGCCCGCAGGGTCGCGAGGGGGTCGAGGCGCCCCCGCCGCGGGTCGCCCCGCCGGCTGCCGATCGGACGCCCGGTGCGCGCCGCCGCCGGCTGGCCGACCCGCCCGGCCTTCGCGGTCGAGAGGCGCACGCCCCCCGCCAGCAGCTGATCCAGAAGGTTCGCCGGGATCGCCGCGCGCACCGCCGCCAGAACGCGATCCTCGGCCGCATCGGCCGGGGCCGGATCCGTCGCCTGATCCGTCGGGCCGTCTTCCTCGGACGGCGGGGGCGGCGCCTCGGTTTCCTCCGGGGGCGCCTCCTCCGGTGCAGGCAGCCGCGTCGCGCGCGAGGCCAGGACCAGGCGGGCCGCCGCCGTGATCGCGTCCGTGCCGATCGGCCCGTCCGCTGCGAGCGCCCGCGCCACCCGGGCCGCCAGGATCGGCCCGCGCAGGGAGGCGATGCCGAGCGCCTCCGCCAGCCGGCACAGCGTGCCGAGCGGATCGGCCTCCGGGGTGCCGACCTCCGTGTTCACGGCGGCGACGGCAGGTGCGTCGCAATGCGCGATCCCGACGCCGCTCAGGTCGATCCGGAACGCCACGCGATCGGCCAGGGCCTCGGCGACGGTCTCGTCCCCCTCGCCCTCGTCGAGGAGCACGAGCCCGAAGCGCGCCCGGCGCTCCGATGCCGTGCCGGTGTCGAGGGCACCCGCCAGGCGGGCTGCGATGCCGGGGGGCAGACGCTCGGCCATGGGCACGACGATCAGCCCGCCATCGGTCTCGGCGAGCAATCCCGCCCGTGCCACCGACCGGCCCGCCGCCAGAGTGGCGGCGAGGTCGAGACCGCCGAGCAGGCTGTCGTCGCCGATGCCGGGCGGCAGCCGCCGCCAGGGCGTCCCCGGCGCAAGCGCCGCCCGCAGGCCGTCGAGCCAGCGCTCCCGCACCGGTCCGGGCCCCGCCCGCACCACCGCGCCGCCGAAGCCATGCGGGTCGGTCGCGAGGAGGTGGGCGGCGAGCAGGGCGTCGGGCCAGATTCTTTGCGGCACGTCCGCCTTCCCTCCCCCCTCTGCGGGGGAGGATGGCCCTCGCGTCAGCGAGGGTCGGGAGAGGGGCAGCGCCACGGCAGCGGGTTTCGCACCCGATGCGCCTCGTCCGGACATGGCGCTCGCCTCTCCCCCCCTGCTTCGCAGGTTCCCCTCCCCGGCAGAGGGGGGAGGGAAAACCGGCTCCGGCCCCGTCACGAAAACACGTCCGCCAGCGCCCGCTCGACCCGGGCGGTCGAGCCGGATTCATCGAGGGGGTTGCGGCGCAGGCGGTGGCGCAGGGCAGCCGGGGCGACCCGGCGGATATGGTCGTCGGTGACGGCCTCGGCGCCGTCGAGGGCTGCCAGCGCCCGGGCGGTGCGCATCAGGGTCAGCTCGCCGCGCAGGCCGTCGGTGCCCAGCGCCAGGCAGAGCTGCGCCGCGCGCTCCAGGGCCGAGTCCGGCACGTTCAGATGCGGCAGGCGCTCCCGGGCCAGCAGGATCCTTTTTCGGATCGTTGTCTCGTCGCCAGCGCGGGCGGCGCAGAACCCTTCGGGATCGCGCTCGTAGGCGTCCCGGGCGCGCACCACCGCGATGCGGGTGGCGATGTCCTGCGGGGTGGCGACCTCGCAGGCCAGCCCGAACCGGTCGAGGAGCTGCGGGCGCAACTCGCCCTCTTCCGGGTTGCCGGAGCCCACCAGGACGAATTTTGCGGGGTGCCGCAAGCTGAGCCCCTCACGCTCAACGGTGTTCACCCCGGAGGCGGCGACATCGAGCAGGAGGTCCACCAAGTGGTCCTCCAGCAGGTTCACCTCGTCGATATATAGAAACCCGCGATTGGCCCGGGCGAGCAGCCCCGGTTCGAACGCCTTCACGCCGGCGCCGAGCGCCCGCTCCAGATCGAGGGTGCCGACCACCCGGTCCTCGGTGGCGCCCAGCGGCAGATCCACCACCGGCACCGGTTTTTTTTCGGACTTCCTCCGTGCACCCGGCAGGCTCGCGCAGTGCGGGCAGCTCTCGGCCGGGCTGTCGGGATCGCAATTGTACGGGCAGCCGACCACCGCCCGCATCGGCGGCAGCAAGGCGGCGAGCGCCCGGATCGCCGTGGATTTCCCGGTGCCCCGGTCGCCGAACACCAGCACGCCGCCGATGGACGGGTCCACGGCGGCGATCAGCAGCGCCTGGCGCATCTCGTCCTGCGCGACGATGGCCGAGAAGGGGAAGGTTGGCACGTGGCTCTGGCTCTCGCACCTCTCCTCCCCCTTGCGGGGAGGAGCCGGAGGTGGGGGTGGTGCAGGATGGACCAGAGCGGTGCCGTTTGCACCACCCCCACCCCTACCCTTCCCCACAAGGGGGGAGGGAAGAGCGCCCTACTCCGCCGCCTTCTGCCGCAATCCGATCCGCGCCCAGATCGTGGAGAGCGCTCCGACCAGATGCGCGATGTCCTTGTCCGTGTGCAGCGGCGAGGGGGTGATCCGCAGGCGCTCGGTGCCGCGGGCGACCGTCGGATAGTTGATCGGCTGCACGTAGATGCCGAACTCGTCGAGCAGGGTGTCGGAGATCGCCTTGCACAGCACCGGGTCGCAGACCATCACCGGCACGATGTGGCTGTCGTTGGGCAGGACCGGGATGTCGGCGGCCTCCAGGGCGGTCCGGACCTTGGCGCAGCGCTCCTGATGGCGCGCCCGCTCGGTGGCGCTGGCCTTGAGATGGCGGATCGAGGCCGCCGCGCCGGCCGCGACCGCGGGGGGCAGCGAGGTGGTGAAGATGAAGCCGGAGGCGAAGCTGCGCACGAAGTCGCAGAGCTTTTCCGAGGCTGTGATGTAGCCGCCGTGCACGCCGAACGCCTTGCCCAGCGTCCCCTCGATCACGTCGAGGCGGTGGGCGACGCCGTCGCGCTCCGAGATGCCGCCGCCGCGGGGGCCGTAGAGGCCGACCGCGTGGACCTCGTCGAGATAGGTGAGCGCCCCGTGGGCCTCGGCCACGTCGCAGATCTCGCCGATCGGGGCGATGTCGCCGTCCATGGAATAGACCGACTCGAAGGCGACCAGCTTCGGCCGGGCCGGATCCACCAGGGCGAGCTTCCGGTTCAGATCCTCCGGATCGTTGTGGCGGAAGATGTGGCGCTCGGCGCGGGAGAACCGGATGCCCTCGATCATCGAGGCGTGGTTCTCGGAATCGGAGAAGACCGCGCAGTTCGGCAGGCGCGAGGCCAGGGTGCCGAGCGCCGCCCAGTTCGACACGTAGCCGGAGGTGAACAGCAGCGCCGCTTCCTTGCGGTGGAGGTCGGCGAGCTCCTGCTCCAGCAGCACGTGGTAGTGATTGGTGCCGGAGATGTTGCGGGTGCCGCCGGCCCCGGCGCCGCAGCGGTCGATGGCCTCGTGCATCGCCCCGGTGACCGTGGGGTGCTGGCCCATGCCGAGATAGTCGTTGGAGCACCAGACCGTGACCGGACGCGTGCCGGACGGATGGTGATGCGTGGCGTGCGGGAAGTTGCCGGAATGGCGCTCCAGATCGGTGAAGACCCGATAGCGTCCCTCGCGGTGGAGACCGGCGATCTCGGCTCCGAAGAAGGTCTCGTAGTCCATGTCGCCTCTCCCCGATTGGTTCGCGGGTTGCTCCCGCCTGTGAGGTCGGATTTCGCACGAAACCAATTCCAAATTGGTGCGCACGCGAAATCCCGTTGTGATGGTCGGACCTACCCGTTGTCCCCCGGCCGCCCCGCGCCGTCCGGATTGCGCGTCGGCAGGCTCCACCGCCACAGCTCGGCCGAGGGCAGCGGCAGCATCAGGAACCAATGTTCCAGGGTCGCCAATGCCATCAGCGTCGCCAGGATTGTGAAGCCGATCAGCTCATGCGCCAGCAGGTCCGGGCCGAGGGCCGCACGCCCGAGCAGGCCCGCCGCGATGGTCCCGAGGCTCACCGAAACCGGGAACAGCAGGTTCATCGGCTTGCGCGACAGATAGCAGGCCAGATAGCCCAGATGCTCGGGCAGGAACTCGGCGTGCAGGTTGCGCACCCCGAGGAACAGGTTGAGCCGGGCCGACAGGTTCATCACCACCAGGGCGCCGTAGGTCCACAGGGCGATCGTGTTCGCCCCGCCCCAGACCAGCGCCAGGATCGCCAGGCCGCCGATCACGATGGCGAATTCGTGCCAGAGGCTGGTGGCGAGCGCCGCCAGGAACCGGTCCAGCCCGCGCAGGCCCGGCGCGCAGGCGGACGGCTTCGGGCCCGACAGGAAGCCCATATAGTAGCTCATCTCCTGCCAGCCCCAGACCACCAGGGCCGCCGTGAAGGCGGTGTAGGCCCCGGCGGCGCTGGTGTCCTGGGCGCTGGTGCGGATCGCCACCAAGGCGCCGGCCAGCAGCAGGGTCGCGCCGGCCATGCTCCACGGATGCGTGCGCCGCGGGGCGTGGTCGAGCAGCAGGATCAGCCCGGTGGAGAACCACCAGAGTACCAGGGCATAGACGATAGGGGCGGCGTAGGTCGCCATCCTACCAGACCGGCTGGAGGCGGATATCGGCCGGCAGGGCGTTCGCTTTCACCGGCAGGAGGTAGAGCCGGACGAAGGTGGCGGCCGCGCGCAGCACCTGGATGCCGTGCTTGAGCTTGCCCAGGACGCCGCCCTGGGCCCGGGCCGCGGCGATCGCCCGGGAGCAGGCGAGCAGCGTCTCCAGCCCGGCGTGGAACTTCGGATTGTCGAGGTCGAGTTCCAGCGGGAAGGTCTGCCGCGAGATTTCGGAGGTGATGCGGAACACCGTGTAATCGTAGTCGGTGGGATCGACCCCGAGCGCGGCGTGGAAGGCCGGCCGGTGATGGTCGCGCACATACATCGTGGCGAACACCGCCAGCAGGAAGAACCGGATCCAGTAGCGATTGACGCCGCTGGTCAGCTTCGGGTTGGCCCGCATGAGCAGCGCGAAGGCTTCGCCGTGGCGGAACTCGTCATTGCACCACAGCTCGAACCACTTGAAGATCGGGTGGATGCGCCGCTCCGGGTGCTTCTCCAGCTCGCGGAAGATGGTGATGTAGCGGGCGTAGCCGATCTTCTCCGACAGATACGTCGCGTAGAAGATGAATTTCGGCCGGAAGAACGTGTACTTCTTGGACTTGGTCAGGAAGCCCAGGTCCACGCCGATGCCGAAATCCTTGAGCGTGTCGTTGATGAACCCGGCGTGGCGCGCCTCGTCACGGCTCATGAAGCCGAATAATTCTTTGATATCCTTGTTCTTGGCGCGTTTTCTCATCTCGGCGTAGAGCACGCAGCCGGAGAACTCGGCGGTGATCGACGAGACCAGGAAATCTAAAAACTCCTTCCGCAGCTCGGGCTCCATCTGCGACAGGTCGCAGTCGAAATCGGCGTTGCGGGTGAAGTGGCGCTTGTTCGGGTCGGCGCGCAGCTCGGCGATGAGCAGGTCCCAGTCCCGGCGCACCGGCTCGACATCGGTGCGGTCGAGCTCGTCGAAGTCGGTGGTGTAGAAGCGCGGGCTCAGGAAGGTCGTCTCCTGGGCGGCCTTGGTCGATTCGTTGACCGGAGTTTTCGGGACCGGCTGGCCGGAGAGCGGCGGGACGGGAGCGTTCACAGCTTCCTCCTCTCGGAAAAACTGACTTCGTAGAGCTCGGTCAGCTCGAGATGGGCGACGAGCTTGGTCCAGGCCCGCTCGAGCGGGCCGGCCCGGGTGACGGTGGCGGTACGGTGCACGGTGAGCCGCTCGCCGTAGGGTACGGAGGTCGGGGCGTCGTGGACCTGGACCTCGTCGCCGGGCTCGATCTCGAAGCCGGAATCGAGGGTGACGTGCGCGTGCAGGCTCTCGGGCGTCTGCTCGATCTCGATCGTGCAGGGCACGGTGACGGTGCGGCTTCCGAACAGGCCCATCAGCGCGTCTCCGTGCTGGCGGCGGCGAGCAGCCGGGCGAAAGCCCCGGCATTGGTCGGGCCGAACGCCTCCAGGGGCACCCGGCGGCCGGTCGCATCGTCGGCGAGGGAGAGGCGACCGTCGTCGTAGCGGGTCAGGCTGAACGGCTGTTCCTGGCCGAGGCCGTCGCGCTGGCGGGCCTGGGCCAAGCCCCGCAATGTCCCGCGCAGAAAGCCGTCCTCGCCGGGGCGGATCCAGGCGACGATCTGCCGGTCGGCGGCGTTGCGCAGGGCGATCGAGCCGTCGACCTGATCCTCGGCGCGGAATTCGAGCCGCGTGACCGGCTTGGCCGGCGGCAGGGCGATCATGCCGATACCCTCGCTGCGCCCGACCAGGACGGCCAGCATGGTGAAGCCCATCAGCGCACCGGCGCCGATCATCAGCAGGGCCGGTGCCGGTCCGGCAGCCGATCCTTTGGCTTGGCCGATGCTCTCCGCCCGCTCGCCCATCGCGCCTCTCCCTACTCGGCCGCGACGAGGCGGCCGGGATTGTCTTGGACCGCCCGCGGACGCGGCACGATCATGGGCCGCACCGTCTGAGACAGCTCGGCATGGGCCTCGATGGCCCGCGCCAGCAGCCTCGCCACCGCGTCCGCATCGGGCACGGAACGCAGCATGGGCTCGGTCCGGGCGATGCGCCAGGGCCGGGCATGCGGCCACAGTTGAAGGTAGGCGATACGCAGGCCCGGCCGCAACCGGAGCGGCAGATCTCCGCTCCTGTCCGTGAAGGCACGCAACGCCGCACCCTCGACCTGCGCGAAGGGCACATTGTGCGTCACCGGCAGGGCGATGCCGACGTGCATCACGATTCGGCGGTCGGTGATCGTGTAGACCGTGGTGCGGTGGTTGAGCCACGCGAACAGCCAGAGCAGGGCGAGGCCGACCGCGCCGACCAGCAGGGTCAGGCCGACGGTGGTGAGCGCCGAGATGGGCGATCCGGCCGTGAGCCCGAAGGCCAGAGCGCAGGCAACGAACCAGGCGGCGACCAGGCGGGCATGATAGGCCCGGACCCAGAGGCCCCCCGTAGTCGGCGCCCCCTGCCACAGGATGCGCTCGTTCGCCGGCAGCGGGCCGGGCAGGCCCCGCAGGGTGCCCTCGGGAAGGAAATCGCCGCTCATAGCAGGGGCTCCGCCCGGGCCGGAGTGGCGTAGAGCGTGCCGGCGCCGAAATAGGCCATGATCCGCTCCTCCTCGAGGAAGGTGATGCTGTCGGGATCCCGGGTGACCGGGATATCGGCGAACTGGGCGGCGAGCAGGGCCTCGGACTTCACCGTCTTGGTGAAGCCGCCGGCCCGGCAGAACGTGGTCGGCATCAGCCGGCGGCCACCGGTGGGCAACTCGACCTCGTAGTAGCGGATGAGCGACTCGCCGCGGTCGATCCAGACGTCGCTGACGACGCCCGCCACCGCGTTATCGGTGCCGAACACGGTCATGCCGATCGGGTTCGGGCCGGCTTCGTGGATGACGAAGGCCGTAGCCACCCGCAGGGGCACGATCCGGTACTCGTCGTCCCAGGTCTTGTCGTGCACGTCGTGCCGGACGACCCAGGAGCCGGGGCCGACGCCGGCTTGCAGCGACGCGTCGGTCCGCTCGTAGGGCGCGCCGGGCCAAGGCTCGACCTTGCGGGCCGGGATTCCGGTCTCGATGTCGTCGCGGCCCTGCACCGCCTGGGGGGCGTAGGTGGTCTCGCCGCCCGGCAGGTGGAACGCCTTGGAGCGCGGGATCAGGACCGGGTCCGGCGCCTTGCGGCGGCCGACGATCTCGTTCTCCAGCGGGTAGCCCTCGCGCCGGTCTTCCCGGCGGAGCCAGAACACCAGCCCGAAGAAGAAGATGAAGAAGGCGTAGAGCACGACCTGGGCGACGTCGACGTACCCTGTAATGGCGCCGGTTGGCATGGCTGTCCTCCCCGAGTCTCAGGCCGCCCGTTCGGCGAGGGCGCCGCCGAGCCGATTTTTCCCTGCTGCACGCGCGTCCTCCCGCACCAGCGGTCCCAGGGCGATCAGGGCCGCGAACAGGAGGGCGATCTCGATGTGGTAGACGATCAGGTAGCCGATCGCGGGCTCGTTCATGCCCTCGCCGAGCACGCCCGATTGGGCGATGGCACCGCCGATGTCGCGCACCACGCCGCTTGCGGCGATCGAGATCCCCGCGGCGCTGGCCTGGACGGCACCCCAGGCACCGAGCGCCAGCCCGGTATCCTCGGGACCGGCCCGGTTCATCGAGGCGGTGAGCGTGCCCTGGGCGAACAGGCCGCCGCCCAACCCGATCAGGCTGACGCCCGCCGCGAACAGGTCGGCCGAGGCGAGCGGCGCGGCGAAGACCACCGCCGAGAAGGCCAGGATGCCGATCCCGACGCCGACCGCGGAGACCCGGAACGGGTCGCCGCCGCGCCCGAGCCAGCGGGCGGCGACGAGCAGGCCGAGCCCGCCGCCGGCTGCAAGCAGGGCGGTCAGTGCGGTGGTGGGCCCGACCGAAAGGTGCAGGATCTGGCCGCCATAGGGCTCCAGCAGGATGTCCTGCATCGAGAACCCCGCGGTGCCGAGCCCGATCGCCACGAGCCGGCGGCGGGCGGTGCCCTGCCCGGCGTAGGCGTGCCAGGAGGTGCGAAAATCCCGCGCCGGCGCGGTCTGTGTGCGGTGCGGCGCGCGCGGCTCCTGCTTCCACAGGGCGACCCCGTTCAGCACGATGGTGACGAGCGCCGCGCCCTGGATCACCTGAATCAGCCGCACGGGCGAGAAATGCGCCAAAAACAGCCCGAACAGCAGGGCGCTCGCCATCATCCCGAACAGCAGCGCGACGCAGAGCAGCGCCACCACCTTCGGCCGGGCATGCGCGGGGGCGAGGTCGGTGGCGAGCGCCAGACCCACGGTCTGGGTGGTGTGCAGCCCGGCCCCGACCAGCAGGAACGCGAACGCTGCCGCCACGTCGCCGACCCAGAGCGGGCCGGTCGTGTCGCCCGACAGGATCAGCAGGGAAAACGGCATGATCGCCAGCCCGCCGAACTGGAGCAGGGTGCCGAACCAGATATACGGCACCCGCCGCCAGCCCAGCACCGAGCGGTGCGTGTCCGACCGGAACCCGACCAGGGCTCGCAGGGGCGCGAAGATCAGCGGCAGGGCCAGCATCACCGCGACGATCCAGGCCGGCACACCGAGCTCGACGATCATCACGCGGTTCAGGGTGCCGATCAGCAGCACCGCGGCCATGCCGACCGTGACCTGGAACAGGGCGAGCCGCAGCAGCCGGCCGAGCGGCAGCTCGACGGTGGCGGCATCCGCGAAGGGCAGGATCGCCGGGCCGAGGCGCATCAGGGCGCGGGTGAGTTTTTGGGAGGCGGCGCTGCTCATCGCGAACGACCCAGCGTGATCGCGTTCGACAGGTAGAAGCCGCTGTTGACCCGATGGCTCTGTACCCAGGTGAATCCGTCGAGCGCCGGCTCCGAGGAGATCCGCCGGCGCAAGCCGCCCTCGGTCACCGGCACGATCGCCGGCGAGCGGTCGCCGCGGGGAAACAGCTTCCCGGCCGCATGCATCAGGGTCAGCAAGGCCGTGCGGGGCGCCACGGTGAACAGGACGGACCCATCCGTGCGGGCGCCCAGGACCGCCAGCGCCCGGACGATGTCGGCGGCGCGGTAATGGATCAGCGAATCCATCGCGACGACGTGGTCGAACCGGCCGAGGCCGGGATCGAGCATGTCGCCGACGCGAAACTCGATCCGGCCGGGGCCGGGGATCGCCGGAAGCCGGTCCCGGGCGAGACCGACCAGTGTCGGCGACACGTCGATGGCGACCACCTCGGCCCCGCGCCTTGCGGCCTCGACGCTGAGCGCCCCGGTGCCGCAGCCGGCATCGAGCAGGCGCAAGCCGGTCATGTCGGCGGGCAGCCAGGAGAGCAGCGTCCCGCGCATCGCGTCCCGGCCGGCCCGCACGGTGGCGCGGATGCGGCTCACCGGCGCGTCGGAGGTCAGGCGCGACCAGGCCTCGACCGCGGTGCGGTCGAAATAGGTGGTCAGTTCACCCCTGCGGGTATCGTAGCTGGCGCCGGCCATCAGTCGAACCCCACTCTCAATCGAACCCGAGGAACTCGAACAGGTCGCGATCCTTCATCGGCAGGGCCTCGCAGGGCTCCCCACCGGCCCAGAGCGTCTCGGCCAGTCGCATGTACTCGGCGGTGACGGCGTCGAGTTCGGGGGAGGAATCCATCTCGAACAGGGTCGACTTCTTCAGCCGCGAGCGGCGGACCACATCGAGGTCGGGGAAGTGGGCCAGCCGCTTCAGGCCGACCGCGTCGTTGAACCGGTCGATCTCGTCGGTCTTGGCCGAGCGGTTCGCGATGACGCCGCCGAGCCGCACCGGGTAGTTCTTAGACTTGGCGTGGATCGCCGCCACGATCCGGTTCATCGCGAAGATCGAATCGAAGTCGTTGGCGGTGACGATCAGCGCCCGATCAGCGTGCTGGAGCGGCGAAGCGAAGCCGCCGCAGACCACGTCGCCCAGTACGTCGAACACGACGACGTCGGTGTCTTCCAGGAGGTGGTGCTCCTTGAGGAGTTTCACGGTCTGGCCGACCACATAGCCGCCGCAGCCCGTGCCTGCCGGCGGCCCGCCGGCCTCGACGCACATCACGCCGTTGTAGCCCTCGACCACGAAGTCCTCGACGCGCAGCTCTTCCGAGTGGAAGTTCACCGCCTCGAGGGCGTCGATCACCGTGGGCGCGAGGCGCTTGGTCAGCGTGAAGGTCGAGTCGTGCTTGGGGTCACAGCCGATCTGCAGCACCCGCTTGCCGAGCTTGGAGAACGCCACGGACAGGTTCGACGAGGTGGTGGACTTGCCGATGCCGCCCTTGCCGTAGACCGCGAAGACCTTTGCGGTCTCGATCTTCAGGTCCGGGTCGAGGGCGACCTGGACGCTGCCTTCTTCCTTCCGGGCGATGACCGGATTGCGGATGGCGATGTTCATGCGGCGACTCCTGTGGTGACGCCTTCGAGACGATCTTCCAGTTCCTCCTCGGCCCGGTCGAGGGCGTCCCGCATCGCTGCGTCGGGGGTCCAGAAGCCGCGCTTGTGAGCCTCGATCAGCCGTTGGGCGACCTTGGCGGAGGCGGTGGGGTTGAGGGTGGCCATGCGCTCGCGCATGGCCGGGTCGAGCACGTAGGTCTCGGTGATCCGCTCGTAGATCCAGGGCTGGACCGCATTGGCGGTGGCCGACCAGCCGACCGTGTTGGTCAGGTGGGATTCGATCTGGCGCACGCCCTCGTAGCCGTGGCCGAGCAGGCCCTCGTACCATTTCGGGTTGAGCATGCGGGTGCGCGTCTCCAGCGCCACCTGCTCCTCCAGGGAGCGCACGCGCCCCTCCCCGCGGGTCTGGTCGCTGATGTAGATCGGCACCGCCGCGCCGCGGGCCTTCGCCACCGCCCGGCCCATACCGCCGAGCCCGTCGAAGTAATGGTCGACCGAGGTGACGCCGACCTCGACCGAGTCGAGGTTCTGGTAGGCCATGTCGACGGAGGCGAGCACCGCCTGCATCAGGGCGCGCTGCGGCGCGGGCTTGCCCGAGCGGCCATAGGCGAAGCTCTTGCGGCGCGAGAAGGTCTCACACAGCTCGGCATCGTCGTCCCAGGCCCCGGAATCGACCAACTGGTTGACGTTGGCGCCGTAGGCCCCCTCGGCGTTCGAGAAGACACGCAACGCCGCGGTTTCCAGATCGCAACCCTGCTCGGCCTGGATCGCCAGAGCATGCTTCCGAACGAAGTTCTTCTCAACCGGCTCGTCCGCGCTCGCGGCTAGGAAGGATGCCTCCGCGAGGAGCTTCGTCTGGAGCGGCAGCAGATCCCGGAAAATGCCCGACAGGGTGACGACCGCGTCGATCCGCGGGCGGCCGAGGGTCTCCAGCGGGATCAGCTCGGCGCCGCTGAGCCGGCCGTAGCCATCGAAGCGCGGGGCGGCGCCGATCAGGGCCAGAGCCTGGGCGATCGGGCCGCCCTCGCTCTTCAGGTTGTCGGTGCCCCACAGGACCAGGGCGACGCTCTCGGGACAGGGTTTTCCATCCGCGGCGAAGCGCTCCAGGATGCGCTCGACCTGCCGGGTACCGTCGGCCACCGCGAAGGCGGAGGGCAGGCGGTACGGATCGAAACCGTGGATGTTGCGTCCGGTCGGCAGGATCGCCGGGTTGCGCAACAGGTCGCCGCCGGCCACCGGCGGAATGAACCGGCCGTCGAGAGCCCGCAGCAAGGCCGGAAGCTCATGGTCCCGTGCCAGCAGGGCGTCGGTCTGGGCAAGGACCGCGAAGGCGGCGCGCGTCTCGGGATCGCCGGTCAGGCCGGAGACCGCAAAGGCCGCCTCGGCGCCCTTCCCCGCGATGAGCGCGGCGATGGCGGCGCGATCAGGCTTCAGCCCGTGTGAGGCTTCCGCAAGGGCGAGGAGCAGGTCGACCCGCTCGTCCTCCGGAACGCCTTCGCCGACCACGTGCAGCCCGTGCGGGATCAGGGTCTGCTCCAGCTCCTGCACGGCCGACCAGAGGTTTGCGACTTGGGCGCCGAGATCGCCGGTCCAGGCCGGCTCGGCCGGGACGAGATCGACGGCCGCGCCCTGCTCCTGGATCAGCCGGGCGAGGGTTTCGCGCTCGGTGACCGCTTCGAGATCGAGCCCGCGCCAGCGCTCCATGGAGCTCTTCAGGTCGAGCAGGCCGCGATAGAGTCCGGCGGTGGCGAGACTCGGGGTCAGGTAGCTCACCAGCGTCGCGGCGGAGCGGCGCTTCGCGAGCGTCCCCTCGGACGGGTTGTTGGCGGCGTAGAGGTAGATGTTGGGCAGCGCCCCGATCATCCGCTCCGGCCAGCACGTCTCGGACAGGCCGGTCTGCTTGCCGGGCATGAATTCGAGCGCCCCGTGGGTGCCGAAATGCAGCACGGCGTCGGCACCGAAATCCTCGCGCAGGTAGCGGTAGAAGGCCGAGAACGCGTGCGTCGGCGCGAAGCCGCGCTCGAACAGCAGCCGCATCGGGTCGCCCTCGTAGCCGAAGGCCGGCTGCACCCCGACGAAGACGTTTCCGAATTGCGCCCCGAGCACGAACAGGTCGGAGCCGTTGGTCTGGTGACGGCCGGGCGCCGGGCCCCACTGGGTCTCGATCTCGGCGAGGTACCGTTCGCGCCGGACATGGTCCTCGGCCCGGATGCGGGCATGGACGTTGGCCTGGGTCCCGTAGCGCTTGGCGTTGCCCTCCAGGATTGTTTCGCGCAGGGCGTCGACGCTCTCCGGGATCTCCACGGCGTAGCCGTCGGCAGCCAAGCCCTTCAGGGTGTTGAGCAGCGAGGCGTAGACCGACAGGAACGCGGCCGTGCCGGTCGCGCCGGCATTGGGCGGGAAGTTGAACAGCACCACCGCGAGCTTGCGCTCGGCCTTCGGCGTCCGGCGGAGGGAGACCAGGCTCTCGACCCGCTCGGCCAGCCGCGTCACCCGCTCGGGATGGGCGCGCATGTCCCGGGCATTGTCGCTGCCCGAGGCCGAGGAACGGCCGCCGAACACCATCGGAGCGGTGGCCCCGTCGAGCTCGGGGATCGCGACCATCATGGTCGCCTCGACCGGCGACAGGCCGCGCTCGCCCGTCTCCCATTGCTCGATCGTCTGGAATTCCAGCGCCTGGGCGGCGAGGTAGGGCACATCGAGCTGCGCCAGCATCGCTTCTGCGGCGGCGGCGTCGTTGTAGGCCGGGCCGCCGACCAGCGAGAAGCCGGTGAGCGACACCAGGGCATCGATCCGCGCCCGGCCGTCGCGCATGAAGAAGGCGTCGACGGCCGGGCGGTTATCGAGGCCGCTGGCGAAGGCCGGCACCACCTCGAGGCCCTTGGCCTCCAGGGCTGCGATCACCCCGTCGTAATGGGCGGTGTTGCCGGCGAGCACGTAGCTGCGCATCAGCAGCAGGCCGACGCGGCCCCGCGTGACCGCTGAGCGCGGCAGGCGGGCCGGATCCTGGCCGATCCGGCCGGCCATGCGCGGGTGGTAGAGGCCGGTCTCGGGATAGTCGAGCGGGGCCGGCGCGGCCGGGCCCTCGCGCCAGACGGCGCGCGCGCCGGCGGCGTAGCGGTGCACCAGGAAGCGGACCAGGGCGGCGACGTTCTCGTCCGAGCCGGCGAGCCAGTATTGCAGGGTCAGGAAGTAGGCGCGCACGTCCTGCGCCGAGCCCGGGATGAAGCGCAGGATCTTCGGCAGCTTGCGCACCAGGGCCATCTGCCGGCCGGCATTGCCCTGCTGGCCGGGCTTGCCGCGCAGCTTCTTCAGGAAATCCAGGGCGCTGCGCTTGTTGCCGCTCATGTCGAAGCGGCCGAGCTTGGTCGTCTTCACCACCTCGCTCGCCGACATGCAGCCGACCATCGCGTCGCAGCCGTCGCGTCGGGCCGCGAGCGCCGGCAGGATCGCCCGGACATGCTCGTCCATGAACAGCATGGCCGAGAGCACGATGTCGGCCTGCGCGATGTCGCTGCGGCAGGCGTCGAGGGCGGAAGGGTCGGTGTCCCACTCGGCCGCCGCGTGGAAGCCGAGCACGAGCCCCGGCATCTCGGAGCGCAGCCGCAGGCGCGCCCGCTCCACCGCGCTCGCCAGGTGGTTGTCGAGCGTGACGATGACGACGCGGATCGGCGGTCTCTGCGTCGAGCCGGCCTCGCGTCCGGGGGAGAGCGCTCTAGCGGCCATAATGCGCCTTGGCGTCGTAGAGGGTTTCGAGGGTGATGAGCGGCAGCCGCCGCTCACGGGCGAACTTCTCCGTGTTGCTGCGCGCTTTGCCGCGCACGAAGAACGGGATTTTCTTGAGTTCCTTCTCGGCGTCGGGCGCCCAGGGCGCGGCCGTGATCACGACGTCCTCGTCCAGAAGGATCGGGGCGGTCGCCGGTGCCGGATCGGCCGCTGCCACGCCTTCCGGGGCCTCCGCGGCGGAGGCCGCACGCGGGTTGCCGCCGAGATGCGACGGCCCGACGCCGTCGTGGAATTCGGGATCCTCCCGGAACATGCCGAGCAGGTGCTCCTCGAGGCCCATCATCAGCGGATGGACCAGGGTGTCGAACAGGACATTGGCGCCCTCGAAACCCATCTGCGGGGCGTAGCGGGCCGGGAAATCCTGGACGTGGATCGGGGCGGAGATCACCGCGCAGGGGATGCCGAGCCGCTTGGCGACGTGGCGCTCCATCTGGGTGCCGAGGACCAGTTCCGGCGCGGCGGCGCGGATCGCGGCCTCGACGTCGAGGTAATCGTCGGTGATCAGTGCCTCGATGCCGTGCAGGGCCGCCTCGGCCCGGACCTCGCGGGCGAATTCGCGGCCGTAGGTGCCGAGGCCGACCACCGTGAAGCCGAGTTCGCTGGCGGCCATCCGGGCGATGCCGATCGCGTGGGTCGCGTCGCCGAACACGAAGACGCGCTTGCCCGTCAGGTAGGTCGAATCGACCGAGCGCGAGTACCAGGGCAGGCGCGAGTCCGGGCCGTCGAGGCGCGGCGCCGGATCGAGGCCGGCGAGCGTCGCGACCTCGGCGACGAAGCGACGGGTGGCGCCGACACCGAGTGGGACGATCTGCGTGAAGGGCTGTCCGAACGCCTTCTTGAGATACTCGGCCGCGCTGCGGGCGGTCTCCGGGTAGAGCACGACGTTGAAGTCGGCGTCCTTCAGGCGGCCGAGATCGGCCGGGCTGGCGCCGAGGGGCGCCACCACGTTGACGTCGATCCCAAGGCTGTCGAGCAGGCGGCGGATCTCGATCAGGTCGTCGCGGTGCCGGAAGCCCAGGGCCGTGGGCCCGAGGATGTTGCAGAGCGGGCGCCGCCCCGGCTCCCGCGCGGGACGCGGGGCGGGGGCTTCGGCCAGCACCCGGACCAACCGATAGAAGGTCTCGGACGCTCCCCAGTTCTCTTTCTTCTGGTAGGCCGGCAGCTCCAGCGGGATCACCGGGATCGGCAGGTCGAGGGCCTTGGCGAGCCCGCCCGGATCGTCTTGGATCAGCTCGGCGGTGCAGGAGGCGCCGACGATCATCGCCTGCGGCTGGAAGCGCGCATAGGCGGCGGCGACCGAGGTCTTGAACAGCTCGGCGGTGTCGCGGCCGAGATCCTGCGCCCGGAAGGTCGTGTAGGTGACGGGCGGGCGGGCATCGCGCCGCTCGATCATCGTGAACAGCAGGTCCGCGTAGGTGTCACCCTGCGGCGCGTGCAGCACGTAGTGCAGCCCGGTCATGGCGGTGGCGACGCGCATCGCGCCGATATGCGGGGGGCCTTCGTAGGTCCAGAGGGTGAGCTGCATCGCCCTACACCTCCAGCAGCGCGCGGCGCCGAAGCGGGCGCGCGAACAATTCGGCGAGGTCGCCGGCCTGCTCGTAGCCCTGCACAGGCGTGAACAGCAGCTCGATCGACCACTTGGTCGAGAGGCCCTCGGCCTCCAGCGGGTTGGCGAGGCCGAGGCCGCAGACTGTGAGGTCGGGCCGGGCCGCCCGGCAGCGGTCCATCTGGTCGTCGAGGCTCTGGCCCTCGGTCACCCGGGTGCCCGCCGGCAGCATCTCGATCTCGGCCGCCAGATGGGCGCGGTGCAGGTAGGGGGTGCCGACCTCAACGAGGTTCGCGCCGAGTTCCCGGGCGAGGAAGCGGGCGAGCGGCACTTCGAGCTGCGAATCGGGGAAGAAGAACACCCGCTTGCCGCCGAGCTTTTCGCGGTGGGGCGCGAGCGCGGTCTCGGCCCGGGCACGCCCGGCGGCGGTCGCCGCCGCGAAGGTCGTGTCGTCGACGCCGAACGCCTCGGCGGCCGCCTGAAGCCAGCCGGTGGTGCCCTCGGCGCCGAGCGGGAACGCCGCGGCGAGCCGGCGCGCGCCGCGCTCGTCCAGGGCGCGGGCGGTGTCGGCCAGGAACGGCTGGGCCAGCAGGTAGCGGGTGTTCCGCCCGATCGCCGGCATCGCGCCGGCCCGGCGGGCAGGCAGGAACCGGACGTCCGCGATCCCCAAGGCGGAAAAAATCCGCAGGAACTGGTCCTCGACCACGTCCGCCAGCGCGCCGACGATCAGGAGCGACGGCGCGGCCTCGGCCGGCTCCCGGGGCAGCCCCGGCACCAGGGCGGCCAGGCAGGCATCCTCGCCTTGGGTAAAAGTCGTCTCGATGCCGGAGCCGGAATAGTTCAGCACCCGCACCGGCGCGAGGCGCCCCGACAGGCGCTGGGCCGCCCGGGACAGGTCCAGCTTGATCACCTCGGACGGGCAGGAGCCCACCAGGAACAGCAGCTTGATGTCGGGCCGTCGCTCGATCAGCCGGGTGACGACCCGGTCGAGCTCCTCGTTGGCGTCGGCGATCCCGGCCAGGTCGCGCTCGTCGATGATCGCAGTGGCGAAGCGCGGCTCGGCGAAGATCATCACGCCGGCGGCGGACTGGATCAGGTGGGCGCAGGTGCGCGACCCAACCACGAGGAAGAAGGCGTCCTGGATCTTCCGGTGCAGCCAGACGATGCCGGTGAGCCCGCAGAACACCGCCCGCTGGCCGTGCTCCTGATGGAAATCGATGCCGCCGCAGGCGGTGGGGGGCGGAACGGGCGCGTTCATGATAGCGCCTCCGCGAAGTGCGGTTGATGCGTGCTTGCGCCTTCCAGGCGGGCGGCCCGGAGCTTGAGCAGGAACTGCCCGGCATTGATCACGTAGGTCGCGTAGGCCGCCAGCGCGAGGATCAGCAGGGCCTGATTGCCGAGGGCGCTGGTGCCGAGGGCGGCGAGGTAGGCGGTGTGGAGCGCCAGCACCAGCATGCTGACCACGTCCTCCCAGTAGAAGGCCGGGGCGAACAGCCAGCGGCCGAATACGGCCTTCTCCCAGATCGAGCCCGTGATCATGATGGCGTAGAGCGCCAGGGTCTTGACCACCACGGAGGCCTCGGCAGCCTCCTGGCCCTGACCGGTGGCGAGTGCCCGCAGCACCAGCGCCAGGCTCACCAGGAAGATCAAGAACTGCACCGGGGCCAGCACACCCTGCACCAGGGTCCAGGGCGAGGAATCACGCCGCTGCCGCTCGGCAGGCGTGTAGAGCGGTCGTGCTGGCTGGTCCCCGGGACCCATGCATCCGCTCCCCTGTGCTCGGCGCCGTCCAGGGACGTCGTCGTTGGCAGAGGCTAGGGCCGCAGCCCCAAAAGTGTCAAGTGCGCTTGACGCTCGAACGAAGTGACACGGCGTTTGACATATTTTCTTTGTTCCAAGTCATTGCCAAGATCGACGGCTCGGGTATCGTTCCTAACACCGGTTGGGCTTTTCGGGGTCTTGGCCGGTGTGATCCGAGGATCGGCGACGACGAAGACGTGAGTAGACAGGCGGGGGACGCCGGACTCGAACACGTATGCGGAACCGCCGGTCCATTCGGGCCGGGGCCGCTTCTGGGAGGGATGCCGATGGGAGACTGGAGGCATTTCGGTGAGCGTCTGGACCCCGGGCCGATCGCCGGTGGTTGCGGCGCGATGGGTGACGGCCGCTCGGCCTTCGGAGACGGACCTCGGGTCCGCCACCAGGCGATTCCGCGCTCCTCTGCGGACGACAAGGCGGTGCCGGACGCCCTGGCCCGCCTGGTCGAGGCGGAGATCCTGCCCCGGCTGATGCTGGCCCACCGGCCCGCCGGGCGCCGTGCCCAGGCCGACCGGGCGCCGAGCCCGGACGAGATCGCCGCCTTCAGCGCGCTCCTGCTGGCCCCCGGCCCGATCGACCTGGACGGCCAAGTCTCCGCCCTGCGCGAGGGCGGGCTGCCGCTGCCGCGCCTGCTCCTGGACCTGCTCGCCCCCGCGGCGCGCCATCTCGGCGAGCTCTGGGAGGACGACGCCTGCGATTTTCTCGCCGTGACTGAGGGGCTCGGCCGGCTCCAGGCCGTGAGCCGGCGCCTCTGCGCGCAGCTCGAGGACGACACGGTGCCGGCCAACGGCCGCAGCGTGCTGCTGCTGCCCTGCCCGGGCGAGACCCATCATTTCGGCCTGTCGATCGTCGCGAGCTTCTTCCGCGAGGCCGGCTGGGACGTGACCACGGCGGTCCCCGGCCCCGAGGTCGATCCCCTGTCCCTGCTGCGGACCGAATGGTTCGACGTCGTCGGCCTGTCGCTGTCCTGCGACGTGTTCCTGCCGGCCCTGTCGGGCACGGTGACGGATGTCCGGCGCGCCTCCAGCAACCCGGAGGTCCGGGTGATCGTCGGTGGCCCGTACTTCGCCCGCTACGGCGGCGAGGCGGGCATCGTCGGTGCCGATGCCTGCGCCCCGGATGGATGCCTCGCGCCGGCCACAGCCGAAGCGTTGCTGGACAGACGCGCCCTGGCCTGCTGAAAGGGCTGCCACATCAACTATCACAATACGGTGACCGTGACGCCCCAGCCTCACCCCACCCCGCAGTCGCCACCTCCGGCACTGCTCCAGGTGGCCGACCACCTCGATGGCGAGGCGGTCGGGCGTCTCGTCGCGGCGTCGGCCGACCTGTCCCTGGTGGTCGACGCCGACGGGGTGATTCGCGATGCGACCGCCGCCGCCGATCTCGATGCGGAGAACATCCACGGCTGGCTCGGGCGCCGCTGGATCGATACCGTGACCATCGAGAGCCGGCCCAAAGTCGACGCCCTGCTGCGTGACGCCCGGCCCGACGGCATCACCCGCTGGCGCCAGATCAACCACCCCTCCCCCAGCGGCATCGACCTGCCGATCCGCTACGCCTCGATCCGCTCCGGCGAGGGCGGCCCGATCGTCATCCTGGGCCGCGACATGCGGGCTGTGGCCGCGCTGCAGCGCCGGCTCACCGATGCCCAGCAGGCTCTGGAGCGTGATTACGACCGCCTACGCGCCGCCGAGACCCGCTACCGGCTGCTGTTCCAGATCTCCGGCGAGCCGGTGCTGGTGGTCGATGCCGGAACGCGCCGGGTCGCGGAGGCGAACCCGTCCGCCGCGCGCCTGCTCGGGCGCCCGGCCAAGCGCTTGACCGGGCAGGACGCCGTCGACCTGTTCGATGCCGGCAGCGTCCGCTCCCTGGAGGCGCAGTTCGCCGCCCTGCGGGCGACCGGTCAGGCCGGCGAGGTCCGTGCCGCCCTGCAGCACGGGCGGGGCGAGGTCACCGTCGCGGTCTCCCTGTTCCGCGGCGAGGGCGGGCCGAGTGCGCTGATGCGGCTCGTGGCCGATCCGGCCGCCGCCGAGGCCGGCCCCGATCAGGAGGCGCCGACCCGGGCGGTGATCGAGGCGATGCCCGAGGGCTTCGTCGTCACGGATTCCACCCGCCGGGTCTTGATGGCCAACGCCGCCTTCCTGGAACTGGCGCAGCTCGCCACCGAGAGCCAGGCCCGGGGCCGGCCCCTCGACCAATGGCTCGGACGCGAGGATACCGAGGCGCAGGCCCTGTTCGCCAGCCTGGTCGACCACGGATCCGTGCGCCGCTTCGCCACCGTGATCCGCGGGACCTATGGCGGCGTCGAGGATGTCGAGGTCGCCGCCGTCTCGGTGCCGGGGGCGCGTCCCTGCCTGGGCTTCGCGATCCGCTCTGCCCCCCGGCGGATCCCGGAGGGGCGGCTCGCCGGCAGCCGCGACGTGCCGCGCTCCGTGGAGCAGATGGCCGAGCTGGTCGGCCGGGTCTCGATGAAGACGCTGGTCCGCGAGACCACGGACCTGATCGAAAAACTCTGCATCGAGGCGGCCCTGCGGATCACCCGGGACAACCGCGCCTCGGCCGCGGAGATGCTCGGCCTCAGCCGCCAGGGCCTCTACGCCAAGATGCGCCGCTACGGCGTCGGCGACCTCGACAGTCCCGGCGAAGACGATTGAGTTGGTTCGGGTTTTGGCCCTGGGGCTTCGGCCCGGGGCGATGATGCCGTGAGCCGGGCGGGGTCTGCCGACCCCTGCCCGCATCCGGAGGCGCCGGAGCGCAGCGGCGGCCTCGAAGGCGACCCCCGGGGATCGCACGGCTGGCTGGACGGTGCCGTCGAGGCCCGCTGATGCGGGCGCCGCGTGATGAGGCAGGACCCGGCATATCCGGGATCTGGGGCCTCCGCGGTGATTATGAGCCGGCAAAGCATCTGGGGCCCGCGGGGGGGCAACGACCCGGGCGGGGGCCGCGATCACCGCGCGCGGCAGGGGGCTGGCCGGACGATCCGACGACGATGCGGCGTTCGGCGGGCACCGACCTCCGGGATCCGGCGAAGACTTGGCACCGTGTCCCGTCGCATACGCTTCGAAGGCTGGGCCGGACCGCCGCGATCCGTCGCCGAATCGGCCCTGCGCCTGACGCGATCGTGTCTGGGTGGCACTGGTATTGGATTATGTATTTGGCGGGCCGCGGTCACGTTTGTTCGCCAACCGGCAGCGACATGTTTCGGCCAAGTGTAAATCTAGCTTGACACGCGGAGCCGCCCCGGTAGCGTGCCTGCATGGCTACCACGCCCGCCCCGAGCGCCGTTGTCGAGCTTCTCAAGCCGATCACCTGGTTCGCGCCGATGTGGGCGTTCGCCTGCGGCGTGATCTCGTCCGGACAGCCGGCCCACGGGCAATGGCCGGTCATCGCCGCCGGCGTCGTGCTGGCCGGGCCTCTGGTCTGCGCCACCAGCCAGGCCACCAACGATTGGTTCGACCGGCATGTCGACGCGATCAACGAGCCGGGCCGGCCGATCCCCTCCGGGCGCATCCCCGGCCGCTGGGGCCTCTACCTGGCGCTCGGCTGGACGCTGCTGTCGCTGCTGGTCGCCGCGGCGCTGGGTCCCTGGATCCTGGGCGCCGCCCTGTTCGGGCTGGTGCTCGCCTGGATCTACTCGGCCCCGCCCCTGCGCCTGAAGAAGAATGGCTGGTGGGGGAACGCCGCGGTCGGGCTCTGCTACGAGGGCCTGCCCTGGTTCACCGGCGCCGCCGTGATGGCCGCCGCCCTGCCCGACCGGCGGGTCCTGCTCGTCGCCCTGCTCTATTCCATCGGCGCCCACGGCATCATGACGCTGAACGACTTCAAATCCGTGGAGGGCGACCGGCGCATGGGGCTCCTGTCCCTGCCGGTGCAGATGGGCTCGGACCGGGCCGCCCGCTTCGCCTGCCTGGTCATGGCGGTGCCCCAGGTGGTGGTGATCGGCCTGCTGCTCGCCTGGGAGCGCCATGGCCACGCCGCCCTGGTGGCCGCCCTGCTGGCGGGCCAGCTCGCCCTGATGGTCCGGTTTCTCAAGAGCCCGCGTGAGCGCGCGGCCTGGTACAACGGCACCGGCACGACCCTCTACGTGCTCGGCATGCTGGTCGCCGCCTTCGCCCTGCGGCCGCTGGTGGGAGGGGCGTGATGCGCGAATCGGGTTCGAGCTCTGCCTTCACGACGGTGCCGGATGCGGTGCGGGTCCCCTCTCCCGCACGGGATAGGGAGCGTGTCGCGGTTGCGGCGTTCGATGTTGATCACCGTATGGTCGGCACGGAACGCGACGCGCTCTCCTCCCCCTTGCGGGGAGGAGTTGGAGGTGGGGGTGGCTCAGAAGGCACCGCTGCGCCCCATCCGGAACCACCCCCACCCCTGACCCCTCCCCGCAAGGGGGAGGGGAAAGCGGGCGCGGGTGAGCCGACGTTGGGCTGGCCCCAGATCGTCCGGCTCGGCCTGGTCCAGACCGCTCTGGGCAGCGTCGTCGTGCTGATGACGGCTACCCTCAACCGGGTGATGGTGGTGGAGCTGGCGCTCCCCGCCCTGGTGCCGGGGTTCCTGGTCGCCCTGCACTACGCCGCGCAGGTGCTGCGCCCGCGCTGGGGCTACGGCTCGGACCGGAGCGGGACGCGCACGCCCTGGATCGTCGGCGGCATGGCCGCGCTCTGCCTCGGCGGGTTCGGGGCGGCCTGCGGCACGGCGCTCGCCGCCACCGATCTCGCGCTCGGCCTCGCGCTGGCGGCCCTGTCGTTCCTGTGCGTCGGGATCGGCGCCGGGGCCGCCGGGACGTCCTTGCTCGTTCTGCTCTCGGGGGGCGTCGCGCCGGCCCGGCGCGGGGCGGCCGCCACCATCGTCTGGGTGATGATGATCCTGGGCTTCGCCCTGACGGCGCCGCTGGCCGGGCACTTTCTGGATCCGTTCTCGGGCCTGCGCCTCGTCGCGGTCTCGGGCACCGTCTCGGCCATCGCCTTCACGGTCGCCGTGCTGGCGCTCCTCGGGGTCGAGCGGCGCCTGCCGGCGCGGGCGCCGGAGCCCGAAGCGGGCAAAAAACCGTTCTTTACGGTGCTCGCCCAGGTGCTCGCCGATCCGGTGGCCCGGACCTTCACGATCTTCGTGTTCGTCTCGATGCTGGCCTACAGCGCCCAGGAGCTGATCCTGGAACCCTATGCCGGTCTGGTTTTCGCCATGAGCCCCGGGGCCACCACCAAGCTCGCCGGGCTCCAGCATGGCGGGGTGCTCGCCGGGATGCTGCTGGTGGCGGGCGTGACGCTCGCCGCCCGCGGCACCCCCCTCGCCTCCCTCCGGCTCTGGATCGCGCTGGGCTGCGCCGGCTCGGCCGCCGCCCTGTTCGCGCTGGCTGCGGGCGGCGACGTCCTGCCCCTGCGGCCGGTGGTGTTCGCGCTCGGTGTCGCCAACGGCGCCTACGCGGTCGCCGCCATCGGCTCGATGATGGCGCTCGCCGGCCGCGGCGACGCCCGCGAGCGCGGCACCCGCATGGGCGTCTGGGGCGCGGCCCAGGGCATCGCCTTCGGGGCCGGCGGCTTCCTGGGGGCGGCCGCCGTGGATGCGGTGCGGCTCGTCACGGCCGAGCCGGGCCCGGCCTCCGCCGCCGTCTTCGCCGCCGCGGGGGGTCTGTTTCTCGTCGCGGGGGTGCTGGCCCTGCGGCTCCCGGCGCCCCCGGGCCCCGGGCTGGGCC
>NZ_LKKO01000053.1 GCF_001455965.1 Methylobacterium sp. GXS13 | reverse complement strand
GCTTTCGCAGGCTCGTCAAAGATTACGAGCGCTATGCAAGCACCCTGGCAGACCTGCACCTCGTCGCTTTCGTCTGCCTCATGCTCAAAAAGGCCGCTCAACTCGCCACAGGTTCATAACAGCCTCTAGGTTGCTTCGCTGCGCTCGCAATGACGGTGTGGGTCGATCGACGGCCGTGCTCGTCACCACCCCGATCCCTCCAAAAGCTGGCACGCATGCTGCATTGCCCGCATCGTCGCGCCAGCTGCGGCGGCGGAGCAACGGCGCTCCAAACAGCGGACGGTGTGTGTCCGGATCCCCGGCATGAGCGACCGCGTGACGGTTCGCCTCTCTCAAGACGAGCACCAGCTATGGCGAGCTTCAAGACGGCGATGAAGTCGGGTCACCCCCCGACGCTGTTCGCAGCATTCCTCTACTTCGATTTCTGCTTCGCCATCTGGGTCCTGAACGGCGCCATGGGCCCGTTCATCACCGAGACCTACAAGCTCACCCCGGCCCAGACCGGCTTCATGATCTCGCTGCCGATCCTGGCCGGGGCGCTGATGCGCTTCCCACTCGGAATCCTGGCCCAGTATATCGGCCGCAAGAATGCTGCGATCACGGAGATGACCGTGATCATGCTGGCGATGGCCTACGGCTTCTTCGCGGTCTCCTCGTATAACGACGTGCTCGCCATGGGCGTGCTGCTCGGCATCGCCGGCGCGTCCTTCGGCGTTGCGCTGTCCCTCGGGTCGGGCTGGTTCCCGCCGGAGCACAAGGGTCTGGCGATGGGCATCGCGGGCGCCGGCAATTCCGGGACCGTCCTGGCCGTGCTGTTCGCGCCGCCGCTGGCACAAGCCTATGGCTGGCAGACCACTTACGCCTTCGCGGGCGTGGTGATGCTGATCCCGCTCGTGGTCATGATCGTGTTCGCCAAGGAGCCGCCGGACAACGCCCACCAGTCGTTCAAGCAGCACATCTCCTGCCTGTTCACCAAGGACGGCTGGGCCTTCTCGCTGATCTACGTGATCACCTTCGGCGGCTTCGTCGGGCTGTCGAACTTCCTGCCGACCTTCTTCTACGAGCAGTTCTCCGTGACCAAGGTCGAGGCCGGGCGGCTGACCATGCTGGCCGCCTTCATGGGTTCGGGCATCCGGATCGTCGGTGGCTACTTCGCCGACCGGATGGGCGGGATCGCCGTGCTCTCGGTGGTGCTGCTGGCCGCGATCGCCACCTTCCTGTCGCTGATGGCGACGCCCTCGCTCGCCGTGACGACGCTGCTGTTCATGCTCTGCTTCGCCGCGCTCGGCGCCGGCAACGGCGCGCTGTTCCAGCTCGTGCCCCTGCGCTGGCCGACCAACACGGCGGTCGCCGGCTCGATGATCGGCGAGGTCGAGGCGCTGGGCGGCGCGATCCTGCCCAACGTCATGGGTCTGTCGAAGCAGTATACCGGCTCGTTCTCAACGGGCTTCATCGGCTACGCGGTGTTCACCGCGGCGGTGCTCGGCTGCCTGATGTTGTGGCAGCGCAAGTGGGTCGGCAGCTGGGTCGGCCCCCGCGGCAAGGCGTTGGGCACCGAGACGGAGACCGGCCAGCTTCAGCCCGCGACCGTCTAAGCGCCGCCTCGACAGTCTGGAAAAACCGAAACGGGAGCCTCACGGCTCCCGTTTCGCGTTCCCGCCAGCCGATTGAATTCGTACCGATCCCCTCGACGCACGGTTGCCTTCCGGCCTAAGAGGCGATTGAATAACGAATACCAAAGAGCGCCCGTCCCCAAGACGAGGCGCCCGGCGACCGCGAAACGCGGCGCCCTTTAGCGGAGGAACGGTCGATGCTGAAGCGCGTGAGCGCCACCCAAGGCGTGCTCGGCCTGCTCTGCGTGATGTACTTCATCACCTATCTGGACCGGGTGAACATCGCGACCGCCGGCGCCGAGATCATCCGCGAGTTCGGGATGTCGAAGACCGATTTCGGTCTGATCCTCTCGGCCTTCGCCTACCCCTATGCGATCTTCCAGGTGATCGGCGGCTCCGTGGGCGACAAGTTCGGCGCCCGGCGCACGCTGCTGGTCTGCGGCATGATCTGGGCTTCGGCCACGATCCTCACCGGCTTGGTCGGCGGGCTGATCAGCCTGTTCCTGGCGCGGGTGCTCCTCGGCTTCGGCGAGGGCGCGACCTTCCCGACCGCGACCCGGGCGATGCAGAACTGGACGGCGCCGGGCCGGCGCGGCTTCGCGCAGGGCATCACACACGCCTTCGCCCCGGTCGCCGCCGCGGTGGCGCCGCCGATCGTGGCCTTCCTGATGTACCATTTCGGCTGGCGCACCAGCTTCGTGATCCTGGGCGGGATCAGCTTCATCTGGGTGGTGATCTGGTACCTGTATTTCCGCGATGACCCGTCCGATCACCCGACCATCACGGCCAAGGAGCTCGAGGCCCTGCCGCCGCCCAAGAAGGTCGGTGCCAAGCAGTCGGTGCCGTGGGGGCCCCTCACCCGGCGCATGCTGCCGGTGACGGTCACGTATTTCTGCTACGGCTGGACCCTGTGGCTGTTCCTCGGCTGGCTGCCGAGCTTCTTCAAGGAGAATTACGGCCTCGATCTCAAGAACTCGGCCCTGTTCGCTTCGGGCGTCTTCTTCGCCGGCGTCGTCGGCGATACGGTCGGGGGCATGCTGAGCGACGCGATCCTCCATCGCACCGGCAACGTGAAGCTCGCCCGCCTGTCGGTGATCGTGGTGGGCTTTCTGGGCGCAGCCGCGAGCCTGGCCGGGGTGTTCCTGACCCGCGACCTCACCTTGGTGGCGCTGCTGCTGTCCTCCGGCTTCTTCTTCGCGGAGTTGGTGATCGGGCCGATCTGGTCGGTGCCGATGGACATCGCGCCGAAATATGCCGGCACCGCCAGCGGGTTGATGAATACCGGCTCGGCGGTGGCCGCGATCGTCTCGCCGATCGTGTTCGGCCTCATCGTCGATATGACCGGAAGCTGGACGCTGCCCTTCGTGGGCTCGGTCGGCCTGTGCTTGCTCGGCGCCGCTCTCGCCTTCACGATGCACCCCGAACGTGAATTCGTGGACCCCGTCACCGGGCCGGCCGGCCCCGTGGCGAGCGTGCCGGCCGGGGAGTAGCGCTGCGATGGTGGAGACAACCGGACGTTCCGGGCCGCTCGCCGGCATGCGGGTGATCGAGCTGGCGCATATCATGGCCGGCCCGGTCTGCGGGCTGATGCTCGCCGACATGGGCGCGGAGGTGATCAAGGTCGAGAAGATGGAGGGCGACGACACCCGCCGCACCGTCCCGCCGGCGCTTGAGGGCGAGAGCGCCGCCTACATGATGATGAACCGCGGCAAGCGCGGCCTCAGCCTCGACCTGAAGAACCCGGATGGCGTCGCGGTGCTGCGCCGGCTGCTGGCGAACGCCGACGCGCTGATCGAGAATTACCGCGGCGGCACCATGGAGCGCCTCGGCATCGGCTACGAGACCCTGCGGCAGGAATTCCCGGCGCTGGTCTATTGCTCGCTCTCGGGCTTCGGCCGCACCGGGCCCTATGCCGACCGGGCTGGATTCGATCTGGTCGCCCAGGGCATGAGCGGGCTCATGTCGGTGACCGGCGAGGGGCCGGGCCGGCCCCCGATGAAGTGCGGGCCGCCGGTGACCGACATCACTGCCGGGATCCTGGCCGCCATGGGCGTGCTGGCCGCTTATGCCCACCGCCTCCGGACCGGGAAGGGCCAGGCGGTGGACACCTCGCTGTTCGAGGCCGGGATCACCCACACCTACTGGCAATCGGCCATCGCCATGGCGACCGGGATCGCCCCGGGGCCGATGGGCTCGGCCCACCCGCTGAACGCCCCCTACGAGGCGTTCGAGACGGCCGACGGCTGGATCACCATCGGGGCGGCCAACCAGACCAACTGGCTGCGGATGCTCAAGGCGATCGACGCCGAGGCGCTGGCCGAGGATCCGCGCTTCGCCCTCAACCGCGACCGCATGGCCAACCGTCACGACCTCGCCGCCACCCTGGCGCCGATCTTTCGCGCGGCGACCTCCGAAGCCTGGCTTGCCCGTCTCGAAGCCGGCGGCGTCCCGGCGGGGCCCGTGCTCGACGTCAACGCCATGCACGGGGACCCGCAGGCGCTCGCCCGGGAAATGGTGGTGGAGGTCGCGCACACCCGGATCGGCCCCATGAAGACCCTGGGCCTGCCCGTAAAGTTCTCGGACACGCCCGGCCGGGTCCACGGAGCGGCGCCGTTGCTCGGCGAGCATTCCCGGGCGATCCTGGCGGAGGCCGGCTATACCGCGGCCGAGATCGACGGCCTGATCGACAGGGGCGTGGTCCGCGAGACCCTGGCCTGATCCCGTTACCCGGAGACGCTGCGATGAGTGCCACGCCCGCCACTGACGAATTGCTGTTCACCACCGACGAGGCCGGGATCGCCCGGATCGTCCTCAACCGGCCGCAGGCCCGCAACGCGCTCACCTTCGCGATGTACCAGGGCCTGATCACCTGCTGCGAGGCGATCGCCGCCGACCCGGCCGTGAAGGCGCTGATCATCACCGGCGCGGGCGACAAGGCGTTTGCGGCCGGCACCGACATCGCCCAGTTCCGCAGCTTCGAGACCGCCGAGGATGCGCTGGGCTACGAGCGCTTCATGGACCGGGTGCTGGGCGCCCTCGAGCGTCTGCGGGTGCCGACCATCGCGGCGATCGCGGGCGCCTGCACGGGCGGCGGTGCCGCCATCGCGGCCGCCTGCGATCTGCGGATCGCCACACGCGACGCCCGGTTCGGCTTCCCCATCGCCCGGACGCTGGGCAATTGCCTGAGCCAGGGCAATCTCAAGCGGCTCTCCGGGCTGATCGGCCCGGCGCGGGTCAAGGACATCATCTTCACCGCCCGCCGCGGCGGCGCCGAAGAGGCGCTCGCCATCGGTCTCATCGGCGAGGTGGTGGAGGATCGCCCGGCCCTGACCGCCCGGGTCGATGCCCTCGCTCAGCTTCTGGCCGGCCACGCCCCGCTCACCATGCAGGCCACCAAGGAAGGCCTGCGCCGCCTGGCCGAGGAAGAGCCCACCGCCGAAGGCGCGCCGCATCCCGGCGATGACCTGATCCTCCTCTGCTACATGAGCCAGGATTTCCGCGAGGGGATGGAGGCGTTCCTGGGCAAGCGCACGCCGGCCTGGAGCGGGCGCTAGAAGCCCCCACTCACCCCGGCTCCTGGCAGACATCGACCCACACGGCTCCGGTCAGTTCAGCCATGCGGGCCGGCGCAATGCGGACGGCGCTATGGGTGCTGCCGGCGGCGGGAACGACCGCGTCGAAGGCCTTGAGCGAGACATCGCAATAGACCGGCAGCGGTGCGCGCAGCCCGAACGGGCAGACGCCCCCGACCGGGTGGCCGGTGATCGTCTCGACCTCCGCGAGATCGAGCATGCGGACCTTGCCGCCGAACACGGCCTTGGCCTTCCTGTTGTCGAGCCGCGCGTCGCCCCGGGTGACCACCAGGGCGACTTGGTCGCCGACCCGGATCGACAGCGTCTTGGCGATCTGCGCCGGCGCGACCCCGTGGCCGGTCTCGGCCTCGGCCACGGTCGCGGTGCTCGTGGCCAACTCGATCACCGTGATGTCGGGCGCCCTCTCGGCGAAGAACGCCCGGACGGATTCGAGGCTCATGCAGGTATTCCTGAAACAACGGTAAGGGTGGCGACGGTCGCCACATCGGCGCAGCCTTATGGCAAAGCTTGCGCGGTCGGCAAAAGACGAGTGACCTTGAGACCGCCCGTGCGAGACTATCTTTTGCGCCCGTTCGGGCGCAGGCTCGTTGCATTACCGGAACGGCGGCGACAGGCTCCGGTGACTGCGGATTTCATGTCCCCGCCTGTTACGTGCGCCATGCGGGTCGACCCGGCACGGAGAGCCGCCGTCACGCTCCGGAGGACTTCCCCATGAGCAACGAGAAGCAACGCGGCAACCGCGAGACGAAGAAGCCCAAGAAGGCCGTGCCGAAGACGAACGCTGCGGCCCCGTCGCAAAAGAACACCGTTTCGGCTGCGGTGAAGAAATCCGAGGGCCGTTGAGTTCGAGCGGATCGCATGTCCTCACCGACGGGCCCGCGGCGATTCGGGAAGCCGAAACGGTCCGAACATGCGCCCTGCGCCGGGTTGCTTCGCTGCGCGCGGTGACGGTGTAAGCGGCCGCCAAGCCTTCGAAAATCCCAGTCACGCCCCTCACCGTGAGCCAGTGGGAGCATCGATCACGGGATGATCGCCCGGTCAAAGAGCCGGCGGTGGTCGCTCCGCTTCACCGCCGTCCTGGCAACGGTCGCAGCGCTGATCCGAAGGAGTGAAGCGCGGATCACCCAGGCCATCGCGGGGGGATCCGATCTGTAGACGGCCCCGGAGCGGACCTGATGCCTGCGCGGTCGGCGGTGTGTCCGACCGCATGGCGGCTTGTCTCATCGCCGAGATGCCCGAGTCGGAGAACGGCGACATCACCCAGACTCTCGCCTTCGCCGCCCGACCGGGGAGACAGTCCGGATCGGCGGCAAAGAGGGGAACGGCGCATCGCTCTCCATCCCCAACGCGGCCACCACGGCGCCGGCATCGCAGGGGTTGGCACGGAGCAAGGCGCGCCGGTGCTCGGCGGCCATGTCTTCCAGCGCCGCGCATCCGTGCAGCGCGATGAGCTGGCCGAGCTCAGGACGCCAGCAGCCTGGGAGCTGCCCCTCGGCGTCGCTGGCGTCCACCCCGGCATGGGACGCCTTCGAATGCCTGCCCGATCGCGAGCAAGGTGCGGGAGAGCGTGGCGCGTTCGTAAAGCGTGAGCCCCCGAGGTGATCGAAGCTCCAAAGCAAAGAAAGCTGATCGTTTTCCGGGAAGGCGCCCCGCAACCGATCCGCGCCCGTCTTGCCGGTTGACGACGCCCCGCAGCTCCGGTGGAGGAAGGCAACATCCCGCACCATCACAGGTGGACTGACCCGACATGCCGGCCCGCACCCTCGTTCAATACCCCGACCGTCGCCTGTCCCTGGCGGCAAGCCCGATCAGCGATTTCGGGCCGTCCCTGAAAAGCACTGCCGACGACGTACGGGACACACTCCTGGCCGTCAGTGCTATCGGCCTGACCGCTCCGCATATCGGCATTCCCGAGCGCGTCATGGTAATCCGGCTGTCACCGGATGAGGATCTGCGCATTTATGTGAATCCCCAGGTTCTCCGGGCATCTTCCGACACGGCGATCCATGACGAAGGCAGTGTCAGCATGCCGGGGGTGCGTGAACGGATCACCCGGCCCGCCGGCATCCGGTTCGGTTTCCAAGATCTCGACGGATCGACCCGCGAGGAGGAGGTTGAGGGCTTCGAGGCCGCGGTGGTCCAGCATGAGATCGATCAGCTCGACGGCATTTTCTGGATCGATCGCCTGTCGCGATTGAAGCGGGATCGTCTGCTCAAGCGCTTCGAAAAGCTGAAATCGGCCTCTCCCCTGTAAGCGATTGCCAAGATGCGCACCGCCGAAGTCAATCTCGGTGCCGCGCAAACATCCATGAGAGACCAAAAGCTTAGGCGCGCCTCCAATTGCAACGCGATCGGCAACGCGTCTAGGAATCCGCCGACCGTTCGGGGGAATCGATCATGATCGTCTACGGCACCAGCATCTCGCCCTTCGTGCGGAAGGTTCTCGTGGCCCTCGCTGAGAAGGGCATCAGCTACGAGCACCGGCCGGTGGCACCACAGGCGGAGGATGCCGCGTTCCGGGCGGCGAGCCCCATGGGCAAGATCCCGGCGATCGACCACGACGGCTTTCGGCTGGCCGATTCCAGCGCGATCCTCGACTATCTCGAGCGCCTGAACCCGCAGCCGGCGCTCGTTCCGGCCGAGCCGAAAGACGCCGCCCGCGCCCGGTGGTTCGACAAGTTCGCCGAGGTCGAACTTCATCAGAAGCTGGGGGTCGTCTTCACGGAGCGCTTTCTGAAGCCGCGGATCTTCAAGGTGCCGGGCGACGAGGCGTTGGCACAGCAGGCGGTCGACAAGCATTTGCCGCCGCTGTTCGACTACCTGGACTCGCAGATTTCCGGGCCGTTCCTGGTGGGCGGCGCCTTCGGGATCGCCGACATCGCGGTGGCGGCGCCGTTCCACAATCTCCGGCTGGCGCAGGTCGAGGTCGACCCGGCGCGCTGGCCGAAGCTCGCCGGCTGGGTCGCCCTGACCCTCGACCGCCCCGCCTTCGTCGCGGCGATCGCGGCCCCGGCCTGGTGAGCCCGCGCGGCCTCGTCACGGACCGGTAATCGCGCCCCGGTCGGCAGACGGACAATCGGCCCTATCTCCATCGTCATGGACCGGCGGATCGACAGACCGCGGTCCCTGTCGCAATGGAGTTCCAATGATCGTCTACGGTACCGGCTACTCGCCTTACGTCCGCAAGGTTCTGGTCTCGCTCACCGAGAAGAACGTGCCTTACGAGCACAGGCCGGTGATGTTCCACGCGCCCGACGCGGATTTCCAGGCGGCGAGCCCGCTCGGAAAGATCCCGGCCATCGAGGATGGCGGGTTCAAGCTGGCGGATTCCTCCGCGATCCTCTGGTATCTGGAGCGCAAGCACCCGACTCCGGCTCTGGTCCCGACCGATCCGCAGGCGCTCGGCCGCGCGGTCTGGTTCGACAAGTTCGGCGATACCGAGCTGTTCGCCAAGCTCGTCGTGCCGTTCGTCGAGCGAATCCTGAAGCCCAATATGATGAGCCAGCCCACCGACGAGGCCGCGGTCACCAAGGCGCTCAACGAGGATCTGCCGCCGCTGTTCGACTATCTGGAGCGGCAGATCTCAGGCCCGTATCTCGCGGGCGACGCATTCAGCATCGCCGACATCTCGATCGCCACGGGCTTCTACAATTTCCACCTGGCCGACGCGCAGGTCGATGCCGGCCGCTGGCCGAAGCTGTCGGCCTACGTTGCCGAGACGCTGGCGCGCCCATCGTTCAAGGCCGCGCAGGACGCCAAGAAGGGCTGACGACAGCCGGCGGCGGCTTTTAGTGCCGCCGCCGGATCGACCCGACGGTCTGGAGCTGGCTCTGGGCCTCGGCCCGGTCGTCTTCGTTCGCCGCCGCCCAGTTCTTCTCGTAGAGCGCCACGATCCAGTCGTCCTTGCGGCCCTCCGCGCCCTCGCGGGCGAGCGAGAGCCACATCAAGCCCTTCACGCGCTGGACCGGCACGCCGCCCAGCCCGTTCAGGAGCATGTCGCCGAGCAGGGCCTGCGCCGGGTGGTGGCCCTTCTCGGCCGCCAGGTTGAACCAGCGAGCTGCCTGCCGCGGATCGGCCTCGACGCCGGTGCCGTCGAGGTAGAGGCGGGCGAGATTGTACTGCGCGTTCGGCTCGCCGTAATACGACGCCGCGTAGTTGAACATGTCGTAGGCGCGCTCAGGATTGGGGCGCACGTAGGTGCCCTTGATCCCCTCCAGGAAGTAGGTGCCGAGCGCCGTGAACGCGCTGCCGGTGACCGCCGAGTTCTGCGGATCCGGGCCATCGTCGGTGCTGGCATCGGCGATCCGCGAGAAGAACTCGAACGCCTTCAGGTCGTCGTGGGGCACGCCGTCGCCCTCGGCGTACATCCGGCCGAGCTTCCACAGGGCCAGCGCATGGCCTTGCCCGGCGGCGTATTCGAGGGCGCGCGCGGCGCCCTGCTTGTCGCCGGCATTGTACTCGCGCACGCCGGCGCGCAGGGCGTCCTTGGCCGAGCGATAGCTTTTGTCCGCGACCGGCACCTGGACCGGCGTGCGGACGCTGGCATCGAGCGCCCGCGGCGCCTCCGTGGGCAGGGCGAGCAGGACCAGGACACCGGCCGACGCCGCGATCCTGGCGATCAGGCGGGACCGCGCGCGATCGGCCCCGGCCAGCGCCCTGCGCCGGCTGAGGTCAGTCCTAGACGTCCGCATAGCTCTCCAGCTCCTTGGCGCCGCCCGGATGGGTGACGGCGCCGTACAGCGCCGGGCCGACGCCCTGCGCGTATTTCCACAGGTAGCCCGAGGTCGCGGTGTTGGTTCGCGGCGCCCAGGCCTTGCGGCGCTCGGTGAGCTCCTCGTCCGACAGGGCGACGCTGAGCGTGCCCTGGATCGCGTCCAGGGTGATGATGTCGCCGTCCCGGATCAGGCCGATCGGGCCGCCCACCGCCGCCTCGGGGCCGACATGGCCGACGCAGAAGCCGCGGGTCGCGCCGGAGAACCGGCCGTCGGTGATCAGCGCGACCTTGTCGCCCATGCCCTGGCCGTAGAGGGCCGCGGTGGTGGACAGCATCTCGCGCATGCCTGGGCCGCCGCGCGGACCCTCGTAGCGGATCACGAGCACGTCGCCTTCCTTGTAGGTCCGCGACTGCACCGCCTCGAAGCAGGCCTCCTCGCCGTCGAACACCCGGGCCGGGCCGGTGAAGACCTGCTTCTCGGCCGCCATGCCGGCGACCTTCACGATCGCGCCCTCGGGGGCGAGGTTGCCCTTGAGGCCGACGACGCCGCCGGTGGGGGTGATCGGGCGGTTGGCCGGGTAGACCACGTCCTGGTCCGGGTTCCAGGTCACCCGGTCCATATTCTCCGCGATCGTGCGCCCGGTGACCGTCAGGCAGTCGCCGTGCATGAAACCGTGGTCGAGCAGGGTCTTCATCAGCAGCGGGATGCCGCCGACCTCGAACATGTCCTTGGCGACGTAGCGCCCGCCAGGCTTGAGATCCGCGATGTAGGGGGTGCGCCGGAAGATCTCGGCGACGTCGAACAGCGTGAACTCGATGCCGCATTCATGGGCGATCGCCGGCAGGTGCAGGGCCGCGTTGGTCGAGCCGCCGGAGGCGGCCACCACGGTGGCGGCGTTCTCGAGCGCCTTGCGGGTGACGATGTCGCGCGGGCGGATCTGCTTGGCGAGCAGCTCCATGACCTGCTGGCCGGCGAGGGCACAGAACTGATCGCGAATCTCGTAAGGCGCCGGGGCGCCGGCCGAGTAGGGCAGCGCCAAGCCGATCGCCTCGGACACGGTCGCCATGGTGTTGGCGGTGAACTGCGCACCGCAAGCGCCAGCCGACGGGCAGGCGACCTGCTCCAGCTCGTCGAGGTCTTCCAGGCTCATGTCGCCGACCGCGACCTTGCCCACCGCCTCGAACAGGTCCTGGACGGTGACCGGCTTGCCGCGGAACGAGCCAGGCAGGATCGAGCCGCCATAGATGAAGATCGACGGCACGTTGAGGCGCACCATCGCCATCATCATACCGGGCAGCGACTTGTCGCAGCCGGCCAAGCCCACCAGGGCGTCGTAGGCGTGGCCGCGCATGGTCAGCTCGACCGAGTCGGCGATGACCTCACGCGACGGCAGCGAGGCGCGCATGCCGCCATGGCCCATGGCGATGCCGTCGGTGACCGTGATGGTGCAGAACTCGCGCGGGGTGCCGTGGGCGGCAGCGACGCCCTTCTTCACCGCCTGCGCCTGGCGCATCAGCGAGATGTTGCAGGGCGCGGCCTCGTTCCAGCAGGAGGCGACACCCACGAGCGGCTGGTGGATCTGCTCCCGGGTCAGGCCCATCGCGTAGAGATACGAGCGATGCGGGGCACGATCCGGCCCCTCCGTGACGTGACGGCTGGGCAGCTTCGACTTGTCGTTCAAACGCGTGTCCATCAACCCGAACCAAGCCTTCGCGCCGCCAGTCCCGAGGGTGCAGAAGACCGCGGCGCGTCGCCGTTCGCGATGCGCCGTGGGGGCCGTCCGCGTGCTCGGGAAATCCTCGTTTCAAAACGGTAAATCGTTGTCGAACTTGCCGTTTACCGCGGATGTTGAGGTGGGCTCGGACTATGGCGGGATCGCGGCGTTTGCGGGCAGGTCTCGGGGCAGACCCGGGATCGTTTTACGGTGTTGCGACCCCGCCACAGCCCCGCTTGGGGTCGATTGCCGGCGCAAGATCAGGTTAAGGATAATCCTTCACCGAGTAATCCGCGCGATCGTACGTATAGCGCCGATCCTTCGAAAGCCCCCGCCGAGCCGGCGCGGTATCGTCGGGCCGTCGCAGCGGCCTGGACAGTCTCAGTCGGCGGTCGAATGCGGCAAGGCCGGCGCCGCGCCGCCGGCCTCCAGGGCGCGGTCGCTCTCGTCCTTCAGCGTGACGCCGCTGAGGCCCAGGGTCAGCGCACGGGCGAGCAGCCAGTGCAACTTGAACGCCGCGCGCTCATGGCTGAGGCCGGCATTCCGCACGTTCGAGATGCAGTTGCGCTCCGCATCCGAGCGGCCGATTTTCGGATCCAGCGTCAGGTAGATGCCGAGGCTGTCCGGGGAGGACAGGCAGGGCCGCTCGCCGATCAGCACCGCCACCGCCCGGGCCTTCAGGGCCGCGCCGATGGCGTCGCCGAGCGCCACGCGCGCCTGTCGCGCGATCACAACCGGCGCGAGGCGCCAGCCGGCCGTCTCCGCCAGGGGCTTGAACGCCTCGAGTAATGGCGCCGCGTTCTCGTGCACCGCCCGCGCCGAGAGCCCGTCGGCCACCACGATGACGAGGTCGGCCGGTTCGGCTTCGGCCTGAAGCCTGGCCAGGTCTTCCGGGTCCAGCCGGCGGCCGAGATCGGGGCGGCGCAGATACGTCGCCCGGTCGGCGGCCTGCGAGGCGACCGGGATCGTCCGGAGCCTGAGATCCGCGATGGCGCCGGTGAGCGCTTCCGAATCCATCGGCGCGTGCACGGCGTCCCGAGCCTGGGCGTGGTCGAGGCCGAAGCGGAGCACCTCCCGGGTCGGCAGGCCGCTGCCGGCGCGGCCGAGGCCGATCCGGGCCGGCGTCAGCCCGGCGAGCCGCGCCCAGATCTCCCTGGGGTCGCTCACGCGGCCAGATCCGGTGCGGCGGTCAGCAGCGGCGCGCCCGCTCCCGGTAGCAGGGCACCGGCCTCGTCGGTGAGGCCGATCCCATGCAGCCAGGCCTCGAATTCGGGGGCGCGCTTGAGGCCAAGAACCTCGCGCAGGTAGAGGGAATCGTGGAACGAAGTGGATTGGTAGTTCAGCATCACGTCGTCGGCCCCGGGGACGCCCATGATGTAGGTGCAGCCGGCCGCGCCCAGCAGCGTCAGCAGCGTGTCCATGTCGTCCTGATCGGCCTCGGCATGGTTGGTGTAGCAAACGTCGACGCCGAGCGGCACGCCCATGAGCTTGCCGCAGAAATGGTCCTCCAGCCCGGCCCGGATGATCTCCTTGCCGTCATAGAGGTATTCGGGTCCGATGAAGCCCACGACGGTGTTGACCAAGAGCGGCCGGAACGACCGGGCGACCGCGTAGGCCCGGGCCTCCAGGGTCTGCTGGTCGATGCCGTGGTGGGCATCGGCCGACAGCGCGGAGCCCTGGCCGGTCTCGAAATACATGCAGTTGTCGCCGAGCGGGCCGCGCTTGAGCGCCAGGGCGGCCTCGTGGGCCTCCTTGAGCAGGGCGAGCGTCACCCCGAAGCCGGCATTGGCTTTCTCGGTGCCGGCGATCGACTGGAACACGAGGTCGACGGGCAGCCCGCGCTCCATGGCAGCGAGCGTGGTGGTGACGTGGGTGAGCACGCAGGCCTGCGTCGGGATGGCGTGCTTCTGGATCACCCCGTCGAGGAGCTGGAGCAGGTCGCCGAGCGCCTGGACGGAATCGGAAGCCGGGTTGATGCCGATCACAGCGTCGCCGCAGCCGAGGGTCAGCCCATCGAGGATCGCCGCGGTAATGCCCTTCGGATCGTCGGTGGGGTGGTTCGGCTGCAGCCGCACCGCCAGCGTGCCCGGCAGCCCGATCGTGTTGCGAAACCGGGTGACCACGCGAACCTTGCGGGCCACCGAGATCAGGTCCTGGTTGCGCATGATCTTCGAGACTGCCGCGGCGATCTCCGGGGTGACGCCGGGGGCGATCCGGGTGAGCACCTCCGGGGTGGCGGTCAGGAGGAACTCGCGAAAATCGCCGACCGTCAGATGGGTGATCTCCCGGAACGCGGCTTCGTCGTGCGTGTCGAGGATCAGCCGGGTGACGTCGTCCTGCTCGTAGGGGATCAGCGGCCGGGCCAGGATCTCGGAGAGCGGCACCTCGGCGAGGCACCAGCGGGCCGCCGCGTTCTCCTCGGCGGATTCCGCCGCGATGCCGGCGAGCCGATCGCCGGAGCGGACCGGCGTCGCCTTGGCCATCAGCGTGGCGAGATCGGCGAAGACGTGGGTGCGTGGGCCGACGACGTGGCGATAGGCCATGCGGTTTCACCCATCCTTGCTTCCGAGGATCACAGGATAGCGTGATCCGGTGCGGCTGTCCGGTCAGGCCGCGCCGGCATTCGGCGCGGGCACTTCCGTGGAGATGGCGTCCACCGTGCGCGGCATCGGGCTGCCCTGCCCGTCCGTGCGCTGGATCCGCACCTGCTGGTTGACCGGCTGCATGTTTCCGAACGGCGTCGAGAAGGCGATCTCCGCGGCGTCGCGCCCGACGCCGATCCGGACCAGCCCGTCGAGGTCGGCCTGCCGGGTGGCGTCGAATAGCCACCACCGGCCGTCGAGATAGGCTTCGAACACGGCGTGGAAGTCGCTCGGCACGAGGCCGTGGGCGTAGCAGCTCACGAACCGGGCCGGGATCCCGAGCGCCCGGCAGAAGGCCGTGCCGATATGCGCGAAGTCGCGGCAGACGCCGGCCCGCTTTAGCAGGGACTCGTCGGCGGTGGTTTCACCGTCGCTGGTGCCGGGCTGATAGGTGATATGGTCGTGGATCCAGTTGCAGATCTCGTTCACGCGGCTGTGGCCCTTGGGCAGCGCGCCGAACTCGGCTTGGGCGAAGGGCGTCAGTCGGTCGGAGGAGACGAACCGGCTCGGCAGCAGGAACGGCAGGATGTCGAGGGGGAGCACCCCGATCGGCGTCTCGTTGATCGTCGCCGGGTCGGCGCGATGGACGGTGAGATCCACCTCCGCATTGTACTCCAGCGCGAACTGGCCCATCGGCACGTTGACGCCGAGATACCGGTTCAGCAGGTCGGGCGTGGTGTAGAGATCGCGCTTCAGGTTCGGCGTGAGCACCAGGCTCTCGCTGAGGATCTCGACGCTCCTCAGCTTGGCGACCTCCAGGTTGAAGATGAAGGTCGTGTCCGAGAGTATATTGTAGGATAGGCTGCAACCGAGGGTATAGCGCATCGGATCTCCTTGCCGGGCGACGAGATGATCGCTGCCCAAGCAAGTGGCGCGCCCGATCGCGGTTCCCAATCAGCGCGGCATAAGCAGAACGGTCAGCGAGCGCACGCCCTGCGCCCCGTGGATCAGCACGCCCTCGATATCGGCGGTGGCCGACGGCCCCGTATGCAGCACCGCGTAGGCGGAGCGGCCGAATTCCGGGCGCTTATAGGCGGCCTGCACGTTGGGCAGGATGTCGGCGGGATCGAGCAGCACGATCAGGTGCTGGGCGAGATAGGCCACTGCGTTCACGATCAGCTCGTCTTGCGTGAACAGCACCGAGCCGGTCTCGGCGATGCCGAACACGGCGCGCACCACCGCAACGTCGACATCCTCGACCTCCTGCGGATAGCGCACCGCGCGCAGGTCGCGGTTGCCCGCGATCTCGGGGACTGCGGAGGCGATCACCTTGGCTTCGGCCAGACGCTCGCGCACGCCCTCCAGCGGTTCGCCGCTGCGGCCGTCCGCGATCCGGCCGCCCATGCGCTTCAGCCGCTCGCCGAATTCCTCGACCAGATCGTCACCGACCAACGGCGCAAAGTCCGGAACGCTCGGCAGCGGATAGTCGCCCGCCGGGCGGTTGGCCTTGAGCGCGGCCAGAATACCCGCGCGCGCGCTCATCGGGCCGCGTCCTTCGGGGCCGCGTCCTTTGCCGGCTTCTGCATCCGGTTCTGCTTGTACCAGGCGTGGAAGGTCTGGCGCGGCGCGTCGGGCATCTCGCGCTTCTTCCCCCAGGTGTTGAGCGGGTTGTAGACGGCGAAACGCGGCAGCACCTTAAGCGCCGAATCCGCGGCACCGATCGCCGCCCGGTAGGCGGCCGGCCGGGACAGGACCGCGCCCGCGGCCTTCATCATCCCCTGCTTGAGCGCCGGGATGTGGTGCTCCTCGACCAGCACCTTGCGCCAAGCGAAGATCTGCTCGTGGATGTTGATCTTCACCGGGCAGACGTTGGTGCACGAGCCGTTCATCGTCGAGGAGAACGGCAGGGTCGAGTATTTCCGCTTGTTGAAGGTCGGGTCGATAATCAGCCCGATCGGCCCGGAATAGGTCGCCCCGTAGGAGAGGCCGCCCGAGCGCCGGTAGACCGGGCAGGTGTTCATGCAGGCGCCGCAGCGAATGCATTTCAGCGAGGTCCAGAACTCCTCCAGGCCTAGCCGGGCGGAACGGCCGTTATCCACCAGCACCATGTGCATCTCGGTGCCCTTCCGGGGGCCGCGGAAATGCGAGGTGTACTGGGTGATCGGCGAGCCCAGGGCCGAGCGCGACAGCAGCCGGATGAAAACCCCGAGATGCTCGACCTTGGGGATGATCTTCTCGATGCCGATCGAGTGGATTTGCAACGGCGGGACGTTGCCGGACAGGTCGGCATTGCCCTCGTTGGTGCAGGTGACGACCGTGCCGGTCTCCGCGATGGCGAAGTTGCAGCCGGTCATGCCGGCATCGGCCTTCAGGATGTAGGGCCGGGTGGTCTCGCGCTGGCTCTCGGCAAGGTAATGGGCGTCGTCGTTGTCCGGGTCGGTGCCGAGCGTCTTGGCGAAGACCTCGGCCACGTCCATGCGGGTCTTGTGGACCGCCGGCGCCACGATGTGGCTCGGCTCCTCGTTGTCGAGCTGCTGGATGCGCTCGCCGAGATCGGTCTCGATGATCTCGATGCCGTTGGCCGCCATGTGGTGGCGGAAGCCGCATTCCTCGGTGAGCATCGACTTCGATTTCACCAAAGTCTTGGCGCCGCGGCTGCGCAGGATCTCCAGGACGATGCGGTTGTGGTCGGCGCCGTCCGCGGCCCAGTGGACCTGCACGCCGTTGGCCTTCGCGGCCGCCTCGAACTGCTCGAGATACTGATCCAGATGGGTGAGCGTGTGCGCCTTGATGGCGGAGGCCAGCTCGCGCAGCTCCTCCCATTCCGGGATGCCGTGGGCCGAGGTGTCGCGCTTCTTGCGCAGGTCCCACAGGCGCTCGTCATGGGCGGCCTGGTGCAGCGGCGCAGCCAGGAAACGCTCGGCGGCCTCGGCCTGATCGATCGGCCGGTCGCCGCGGATCTTCGCGCCCCGGGGCTGCTTCTCCCGGGTCTGTGGCGCGCGGATCGGCTTGGTCGCAGCCTCGGCGTGCTGGAGGCGGCCACCATCCTGGCCTCGCTCGCTCTCGTCGTCAGCGGCGCGAACCTCGGGGTGGATGACGCCTTCGCGGGCGCGCGGGTTCAGGTCCTCGACGCTCATGCGGCGGCTCCGTTCAGCACTTGCGCGATGTGGATGTACCGGAGCGGCAGACCGAGGCGCTCGGCGCAGCCCTTCTGGTGCATCAGGCACGAGGAATCCGCCGAGACCACATATTCGGCCCCGGCCCGGTTCTGATCGGCGACCTTGTCGTAGCCCATCTTGGCCGAGACCGCGGGCTCGAAGACCGAGAAGGTGCCGCCGAAGCCGCAGCATTCGTCGGGCCGGGCGAGATCCACAAGCTCGACGCCCTTCACCATGCGGAGCAGGTCGACCGGCTTCGAGAAGTACGGCTTCACGATCTCGGATGGGCGGGCGTGGTGGATGCCGCGCAGCGCGTTGCAATTGCCGTGATAGGCCACCTTGTGCGGGAATTCGGCCCAGGGCAGCGCGTCGATCTTGAGCACGTCGTGCAGGAACTCGACCAGCTCGTAGGTGCTGGACCGGACCTTCTTGACCGCGTCCGTCTGCGGGATGGCGGTCAGGTGCTCACGGACCTGATGGACGCAGGAGCCTGACGGCGCGACCACGTAGTCGAAGTCCGAGAAGTTCTTGACGAACAGGGCCTCGGTGGCGGCGGCCTCCGCATGGCAGCCGGTATTCGCCATGGGCTGTCCGCAACAGGTCTGGTCGAACGGATATTCCACCGTGCAACCGACCCGCTCCAGCAATTCGAGCGTGGCGATCCCGACTTCCGGCTCGAAGGCGTCGACGTAGCACGGCACGAACAGGCCGACCCGCATGGTCCGGACACTCCCTGGATCGCCCGCCCCAGCGGTCTGGAACGGGTCTAGATTATCCAAAGTGGTCTAACGGATGAGGTTGGTTTTGGCGAGGTCGAGAACTGCGTCACCGCGCCCGTCCATCACGGCCCGCAGCACGTAGAGGCTGAAACCCTTCACCTGCTGCCCATCGATCTTGGGCGGCATCGACAGCTCGTTGCGGGCGGTTCGGACATCGAGCAGCGAGGGGCCGTC
Source organism: Methylobacterium sp. GXS13 (assembly GCF_001455965.1). Classification (GTDB taxonomy): domain Bacteria; phylum Pseudomonadota; class Alphaproteobacteria; order Rhizobiales; family Beijerinckiaceae; genus Methylobacterium. Next base: position 21,291 of record NZ_LKKO01000053.1, on the reverse strand, counting down.
GAAGGCCAGGAACTCGCGCATGGCGCCGGGCAAGTCGGCCGGGTCCTCGACCCGCAGGGCGAAGATGCCGGCCGCCCGGGACATCGCGGCGAAGTCCGGATTGTCGAGCGCGACGCCGGTCTCGAGATAACCCGCCGCCTTCATCTCCAGCTCCACGAAGCCGAGGGTACCGTTGTTGAACACCACCACCTTCAGCGGCAGGCGGTGCTGGCGGAGCGTCAGGAAGTCGCCCATCAGCATGGCGAAGCCCCCGTCGCCACAGAGCGCGATGACCTGACGGTTCGGCTCCGCCGCCTGCGCGCCGATGCCCTGCGACAGGGCGTTGGCCATCGAGCCGTGGACCCAGGAGCCGAGCAGACGCCGCTTGCCGTTCATCGCCAGGTAACGCGCCGCCCAGATGGTCGGCGTGCCGACATCGGCGGTGAAGATGGCGTCGTCCGCGGCCGCTTCGCTGATCGTCTTCGCCAGATATTGCGGATGGAGCGGGCCGCCGGCCTTCCCGGTGGCGAGCTCGTCGAGGCCGCTGCGGGCCTTGGCGTAGTGCTTCAGGCTGGCATCCAGGAAGGACCGGTCGGCTTTGGGCTTGAGCCGGGGCAGCAGCGCCCGGATCGTCGCCCCGACATCACCGACGAGCCCGTGCTCGATCCGGCAGCGGCGGCCAAGCTCTGAGGGGCGCAGATCGACCTGGGCGATCTTGGCGTCCTGCGGATAGAACTGCTTGTAGGGAAAGCCCGTCCCCAGCATCAGCAGGGTGTCGCAGACCATCATGGCGGCGTAGCCGGACGCGTAACCGATCAGCCCGGTCATGCCGACATCGTAGGGGTTGTCGAACTCGACATATTCCTTGCCGCCGAGCGCATGGACGATCGGGCTCTTGAGCGCCTCGGCGAGCTGCAGCAGTTCCGAATGGGCTCCCGCGCAGCCGCGGCCGCAGAGCAGGGTCACGCGCTTGCCGGCGTTGAGCAGGGCCGCCAGGGCGTCGAGCTCGGAATCGGCCGGCCGCACCACGGGTTTGGCCGGGATGAGCCCGGCATGGGGGGCGAGCGCCCGCTTTGGGGCGTCGCGCAGGGCGACATCGCCCGGGATGACGACGACGGCGACGCCCCCCTCCCCCACGGCGGCGCGGATCGCGTTCTCCAGCACGAACGGCATCTGCGACGGGTCGGAGACCAGCTCGCAGTAATGGCTGCATTCGCGGAACAGCTCGGTCGGCCGCGTTTCCTGGAAATAGCCCGAGCCGATCTCGGCTGAGGGGATCTGGGCGGCGATCGCCAGAACCGGGGTCCGGCTGCGATGCGCGTCATAAAGGCCGTTGATCAGGTGCAGGTTGCCGGGGCCGCAGGAGCCGGCACAGACCGCGAGCTTGCCGGTGACCTGCGCCTCGGCGCTCGCCGCGAACGCCGCCGCCTCCTCGTGGCGGGTGTGGATCCAATCGATCTGCCCCCGGGCGCGCAGGGCCTCGGTGATCCCGTTCAGGCTGTCGCCGACCACCCCGTAGATGCGTGCGACGCCTGCAACGTGGAGGGTCTCGGCGATGAGATCGGCAACGTTCTCGATGCGCATGGTCCGGCACTCCGCATTTTCGGATCCGAACCGCATGGCCGCCGGTGATGTTCCGCCTTCCGCCGCCGCATGGTGCAATGCACACATGTCCGCGGCGGCGGTGTCCCAGCCGGCGGCTCAGGCCTCAATGGCGAACGGCATCGACATCCTGCGCAACCACGGCGAACAGGTCACCCAGGGCCGCAAGGCTGGCTGCCTGGAGCTGGGCCGCCGGCACCACCGAGCCGTCAGGCGCCGGGAGATCCCGCGTCGCGGTGGCGGACGCGATCACGGTGGGCTGGAAGCCGAGGTTGAAGGCCGAGCGGGCCGTCGAGTTGACGCACATATGAGTCATGAAGCCGGCGAGGATCAGGTCGGTGACGCCGGCCCGCTTCAGCCGATCCTCCAGGTCCGTGCCCACGAAGGCGCTGGGGAAGGCCTTGGTGATCACCGCCTCGCCGTCCAGCGGCGCCACCTCCTCGGATATCTGTCCGCTCGCGGCCGTGAGGTCGTAGGGCGAGCCCGGCCCGGCATTGTGCCGGATGTGGAACACCGGTGTCTCGGCCTCGCGCGCCCGCCGCAGCAGGATCTTGGCCTGCACGATGGCCGGCTCGACCCCGGTCAGCCGGAGCACCCCGTCGCGATAGGTGTTCTGGATATCGATGAGGATGAGCGCGGCCTTCTTCAGGCTCGCGGGCTCCGGGCTCAGGCCGGAGAGGCCGCGCAGGGTCTTGAGATCGCTCACCCGTGTCTCCTCATGCGTGTCCGGTCGATCCACCGGCGGGGCCCCGGGCTGACGGCGAGAATCGCCGCATCGGCGCGTCCGAGGCCCTGACCATAAACTCGTCCCGCTTCATCGCCTACGAGGCCATGGCGCGCCGCCGGACGCAAGGTCGGACCGGCGCGCGCGCGGGCCGGCATCGTGTGAAGAATGGGCCGATACGTTCCCAGCAGAGTCGGCGCCCGCGCTTGATTTCCGGCGCTTCAACGTCGAAGGACGTCTGGAAACGTTCCGAAGAGATCAGCGCCATGGAAGAACTGCTCGCCCGCGTCACCACCCGCACCGGGCTCGACGCCGCGACGGCACAGACGGCCATCGGGCACATCCTGGCTTTCCTTCAGAAGGAGGGTCCGGAGACGGAGGTCAACCAGCTGCTGGCCGCACTGCCGGGCTCGGAATCGCTGGTGGCCGAGTCAAATGCCGGCGAGAGCGGCGGCGGCGGACTGATGGGCATGCTCGGCGGCGCGCTGGGCGGCGGCGGCGTCATGGCGCTCGGCCAGAAGCTGATGGCGGCCGGCGTGCCCATGGGCCAGATGCAGCCCCTCGGCCAGGAGCTGTTCGCCTTCGGCCGGGAAAAGGTCGGCGAGGATGCGATGGGCCCGATCATCGGCTCGATCCCGGGTCTCAACCAGTTCGTCTGATAGACCGTGCGTGCCGCAGGCCGCCGACCGGCTTTCGGCACGTGCGTCCAACTGGGGCTATGTGTGCCGCCGCACTGTTTTCGGGCCGCGCCTGGACAATCGTAAAAAAGTGGTTTCGCCGCGAAAGCTTAGCGGAACCCGTCCACGCGATCCCCGTTATTCGGGATGCGATTCGGGCCACCGCCATCGGCGGATGACCGGCTCGCACTCATGCAGGCCGGCCATGCCCGTCTTCGAAGCCAAAAATCTGGACCGTTCGTTCGAGGGCCAAGCGCTCCTCGCCGCAATCCTGCACCCGACGCGGGCCGATCAGTCCCGCGCCCTGCGCCATGGACGCCACCGGGCCGAGCGTGCTGCCGCGATGGCCGATCCGTTGACGCTCGAGCCGCGTTTCCCGGCCCCCAACGACGAACTGGCCTCTGCCACGTTCCAGGGACGCTGAGCGCGCTTACCAGGGCTGCGGCGTGACGAGACCTTGGCGCGTGACGACCACCCATTCCCGGCCGCGCCGCTCGACGCCTTCGACGCGGCCGACGCCCGGCAGCACGTCGCCCGGTCCGACCTCGACGATACGGCGACGGCGGTTCTCAAGGATCGCAGCACCGTCATAGACGTCGCGGACGGCCCAGCCCTCGATGACCGTCGGCTTGTCCGCCGCGATCGGCTTCGGCTTGGTGTCCGTCGGTTTCGCCTCGGTGCTCTTGGTATCGGCAGTCTTCGCTTCGGTCATCTTTGCGTCGACGCTGCGCGTCTCGGCGAGGCTCCCGGTCTGGGTCGGCTCGGCCTTCACAGCCGCGACGGCGGTGGTGCGGCGCTCAAGCTGAGCGGCGAGGTTGGCGATCCGGCCGCTCTGCTCACGCTCAACCTGTTCGAGACGCTCGCCCAGGGCGGCGGTCTTGGCATTCAGATTCTTGTCGAGCTGCGCCAAGCGTTCGCCGAGCGCGTTGCTGCGGGTGCCGGCCTCCTTGCGGGCGGTATCGGTGGCAGCACGCAGATCGGCGAGCACTTGATGGAGCTGAGCGATGTCGACGCCGAGCCGCGCGGTCTCGGTCCTTCCGGCATCGACGGTGGCGCTCAGCGCCACGACAGCATCGCTCGGCACGCCACCGGACCCGGGGTGCGCGGCGAAGCCGAGCAGCAAGCCCAGCGCCAAGGCGGTGCCCGCGATGGCGTAGCGCCGGACTTCGCCCTCCGACAGAGACGGCAGTGCGAATCGAGCCGCAGGTTTAGCAGCGGGCTTGGGCTTCGGTTCGACTTTCCCCGCCACCACGGCCTTCAGCAGCTCGTCGGGAGAGAGGGCCGACTCGGCTTCACGTTTCGTCATCGCCCCCAACTCCGCTTGCAGGGAATCCTCGCAAGCGTTCGTTAAGGACGTTTGTTTACGAAACCCTTACCGGCCATCGCCGGGTCAGGCTGCTAGCCCACGCTTCTTCAGAAGCGGCGCGATGCTCGGCATGCGACCCCGGAAGGCCGTGTAGGCATCGCGCGGGTCGCGCAGGTTGCCGGCGCCGTACACGAAGGTGCGCAGGCGCTTCGCCGTCTCCGGATCGAAGATGTCGCCTGCCTCCCGGAAGGCGTCGAAGGCGTCGGCGTCGAGCACCTCGGACCAGAGGTAGCTGTAATAGCCGGCGGCGTAGCCGTCGCCCGAGAAGATGTGGGCGAAGTGCGGCGAGCGATGCCGCATGCTGATCTCGGCCGGCATGCCGATCCGCTGGAGGGCGTCGGCCTCGAAGGCTGGCACGTCGAGGCCGGATTCACCGCCCGACGAGAGGTGCAGGGTCATGTCGACGATCGCCGAGGCCGTGTATTCCACCGTGGCGAAACCCTGGTTGAAGGTGCGGGCCGCGAGCAGCTTGCGCAGCAGCGTGTCGGGCATCGGCTCGCCGGTCAGGTGGTGGCGGGCATGGGCCTGTAATACCTCCGGCTGCTCAAGCCAGTGCTCGTAGAGCTGCGACGGCAACTCGACAAAGTCGCGCGACACGGATGTGCCGGAGAGCAGCGGGTAGGTCACGTCCGACAGGAGCCCGTGCAGGGCGTGGCCGAATTCGTGGAACAGGGTGCGGGCGTCGTCGAAGGACAGGAGCGCGCTCTCGCCGGCGGGGGCCTTGGCGAAGTTCATCACGTTGACGATGACCGGCGTGACCCTGCCGTTCAGGCGCTCCTGGGAGCGGAACGCGCTCATCCAGGCGCCGGAGCGCTTGGACGACCGGGCGAAGTAATCGCCCAGGAACAGGCCGACCTCGGACCCGTCCGCGTTGCCCACCCGCCAGACGCGTACGTCCGGGTGGTAGCGCGGCACGTCGGACAGCTCCTCGAAGGTCAGCCCGAACAGACGCGAGGCCGTGTCGAAGGCTGCCTGGATCATGCGGTCGAGGGGGAGGTACGCCTTGACCTCGCTCTCGTCGAGGTCGTGCTCGGCCCGCCGCAGTTTCTCGGTGTAGTGGCGCCAATCATGCGCCTGAAGCGAGAAATTGTGGCCCTCCTGCTGGACCAGCGCCTGAAGCCGCTCGCGCTCCTCGCCCGCCCGCGCCCGGGCCGGGGTCCAGACGTCGCGCAGCAGCGCCATGGCGGCGTCGGGGCTCGCCGCCATCGTGTCATCGAGCTTGAAATGCGCGAAGCTGTCGAAGCCGAGCAGCCTCGCGTGCTCGGCGCGCAGCCCGACCATCTCGACGATGATCGCCCGGTTGTCGGTGGCGCCGCCATTCTCGCCGCGCCGGGTCCAGGCCGCGTAAGCCTTCTCGCGCAGGTCGCGCCGAGTCGAGAACACCAGGAACGGCTCGATCAGCGAGCGGGACAGGGTGATGACGTGGCCCTCCAGCCCGCGCTCCCGGGCCGCGTTCTCGGCGGCGGCGCGCAGGAACGGCGGCAGGCCGGCGAGATCGTCCTCGCTGGTGAGCGGCAGGGTGAAGCTGCTCTCGTCGGCGAGCAGGTTCTGGCTGAATTGCGTGCCGAGCTCCGACATCCGGGCGGCGATCTCGGCGATGCGCGCCTTGTCGTCCGGGGCGAGATCCGCGCCCGCGCGGCGGAAGCGGATGCGGTAGCGGTCGAGAACCCGGCGTTCCTCCGGCCCGAGACCCTCCGCCTCGGCCTCGACTGCCGAGATCCGCGCCCAGAGCTGCGGGTTCAGGTAGATGGCGCTGCCGTGCCGGGAGAGTTTCGGGCCGATCGTCCGCTCGATCGCCTGCAGCTCCGGGTTCGTGTGGCTGCCGGACAGGTTGTAGAAGACGCCGGCCACCCTTTCGAGGGCTTGGCCCGCCCGCTCCATCGCCGCGACGGTGTTGGTGAAGGTCGCGGGCGCCGTCTCGGACGCGATACCCCTGATTTCGGCATCGTGGGCCGCGAGCGCCGCCTCGAAGGCGGGCATGTAATGCTCGGGCTGGATGCGCTCGAACGGCGGCAGGCCGAAGGGCGTGCTCCACTGCGCGTCGCGGAAAGGGTTGTCCTGCGGCAGGCTCGGGAGCCCGGCATCGGCGACATCCGGCATTCGGTCCTCGGTGGTACGTCAGTCCGACGGGTGTTCGGCCCGTCATCCGGACCGGGAGATGGTATCCGCGGCCGCTCGACGGAAGACAGAAGCCCGATCGTAGGCTTCGTCAACCGGGCGGATGCGATCCGAATGCGCTTCCATTCGTTTCCCCCGGCCCGCGCCCGCCCTCCGAGGTTCCATGCCGCTCCGCCGACCGACGCTTTTCTTGGCACCCCGCGCCCTCGCGCTCGGTCTCTGGGCGGCAGTTCCAGCGCCTGGGTTCGCCGTCGAGGCTCCGGCCGTCCCGGTGCCGCCGCCCCTTCCGCCGGAGCGTCCGAGCGAACTGAAGCCCCCGCAATCACCGGAACAGAAGCCGACGCCCCTCTCCGAAGCTGTGAAGCCGACGCCACCCGTTCGGCCCGCGGAGCTGACGCCGCCGGCGAAAGAGGCGGCACCGGAAGCGCCAAAACCCGAGATCCCGACGCCTCCTCCGACCCCGCCGGAGCGGCCGCCGGAACTCTCGGGCGAAGCGGCCCTGGCCCTCAAGGTCGCGCCGCCAGACGACACCGCCTGCCGGACACGCCTCAAGCGCCTCGGCGTCGCATTCGAGCCGCTGCCGCCCATCGCCGAGGGCCAGTGCACGGCACCGCTGCCGCTAAAGGTGACCAAGCTTGCCGACGACATCACGCTGCCAGGGGGCGCGACCCTCACATGCCAGGTCGCGGAATCGTTCGCCCGCTGGGCCACCGAGGTACAGGTCGTGGCTGATCGGACCCTCAAGCATCCGCTCACCGGGCTCGAACTTAGCGGCACCTATGTCTGCCGGGGGCAGAACCACGATGTCGACGCCAAGCTGAGCGACCATGCCTTCGCGGCAGCCGTCGACGTGATGGGCTTCGCGTTCGCGGGGCGCGCCAGCATTCCGGTCAAGGCGATGCCGGCGGGATCCGAGGAGGCGGATTTCCTCGCCAGCGTCCGCAGCAAGGCCTGCGGCTTCTTCCGGACAGTGCTGGGTCCGGGAACCAATGCGGCCCACGCCAACCACTTTCACTTCGATGACCGCGAGCGCAACGCCGGCCATCGCCTGTGCGAATAGCCTGGGCCGGGCGGCGGAACGTTCAAGCACTCTCGCTACTTGTGCGACCGGAGCGCGTCCGCTCCAGGAGAATTGAACGTCCATGATGCAGAGATCCACGCGGCCGGTTTGCGCGGCTCTGCTGGCGTTAGGCCTCACGGCATCGGGGGCGTCGGCGCAGCCCGATAAGGGGCCGACCCTCACCGCCGATGCGATCAACTCGGCGACCTTCAAGCCACCGGAGTCCGACAAGCCGGACCAGAAGACGGCGAAGGGCAAAAAGTCCGCCGCGAAGTCTGGCGCCAACAAGAACGCCGACGCCAAGCCGGATCCGCTCATCGTGAAGGCGCAGGTTCTTCTCGATCGGGCGCGGTTCTTTCCGGGCGCGATCGATGGACTGAAGGGCGAGAACTACCAGCGCGCGCTCTCGGCGTTCGCGGTAGCCCAGGGCCTGCCGGCCACCCAGGATCTGACCCCCGAGCTCTGGGACAAGCTCCAGGCCACGAGCGACAAGCCGGCCGTATCCGACTACGCGATCACCGACGCCGACGCGTCCGGCCCCTACGTGGACAAGATCCCGCCGAAGATGGAGGCGCAGGCCGATCTCAAGGAACTCGGCTACACCAACCCGCGGGAGATGCTGGCGGAGCGCTTCCATATGAGCCGCGACCTCGTCAGCGCGCTCAACCCCGACAAGCCCCTCGACAAGGCCGGTACGTCGATCACGGTGGCGGCGGTGGATCCGATGGGCACGGACAAGCCGAAGAGCAAAGACCTGCCGCAGGAGCCTAAGGTCGAGCGGATCGAGGTCGACAAGACCAGCCGCGACGTGCGCGCCTTCGGAGCCGACGGCAAGCTGCTCGGCTATTATCCGGCCTCGATCGGCAGCACCGAGAAGCCGGCGCCGAGTGGCGAGACCAAGGTCAAGGGCGTCGCCTTCGACCCCGACTACACCTACAATCCGAAATATGCCTTCAAGGGCGTGAAGACCAAGCAGAAATTCTCGATCAAGCCCGGGCCGAATAACCCGGTCGGCCTGGTCTGGATCGATCTTGCGATCCCCAGCTACGGCATCCACGGGACCCCTGAACCCGAGAAGGTCGGCAAGACCGAGTCCCACGGCTGCATCCGGCTGACCAACTGGAACGCGCGCGATTTGGCAGCGCACGTGACCCGGGGTGCAAAGGTCTCGTTCAAGGACGATTGAGCCGGCGTCGCCAATCGTTCTGGCCCGGGAAGACCCGAAAACCGGCAAAAATGTATCGCCGGTTAACATCAAGCCGGTCATTCGCCCGGGAACGGCAGGCGAACGCTTGACACGTCCGGTATTCCGGGCGACGCCACGGGTGGTCTCGCGGACCGCCTGGCGATGCCGCCTCGGCGCCCCCAAGCGCTGCTCTCTCGGCTCGCGAGGCGAACCAATTGCACGGCAAGATCCCCGGTACGGGGGCGATCGAAGGGAAGACGGCCCGGCGTGACTGCTGACCCCAACGATGACATCCTGACCGGCGTCCGCGTGCTCGTCGTCGAAGACGAAGCCGCGATCTCGATGCTGCTCGAGGACATGCTGCTCGACTTCGGCTGCGCCGTGGTCGGCCCGGCTGCACGCCTGTCGACCGCCCTCGAAATGGCGTCGCAGGAGACGTTCGAGATCGCGATCCTCGACGTGAACGTCGCGGGCGAACCGATCTATCCGGTCGCCGAGGCGATCGTGCAGCGCAACCTGCCGCTCGTGTTCTCCACGGGGTACGGCGGCGCCGGTATCCGTGAGCCGTTCCGCGACCGGCCGGTGGTGCAGAAGCCGTTCAGCCAGGCCGATCTCAAGCGCACCCTGATCGGCGCGATCCGCGCCGCGCGGGCCTGAACGAGCGGTCTACAAACCTTCAATGGTGAAGACGCCGGGCAGATGCACCGGCCATTCGCCCGCGCCGACGAAGACCGCGTCGGCGCGCAGGGTCATCCCCGCGCACCAGGGATTGCGCCCGACCCAGGCCCGCACTGCGCGGGAGAAGCGCCGTCTCTTGGCCGCATCGATCGCCATGCGGGCATCATCCAGGCGGGACCGGGCCTTCACCTCGACGAACACGATGGTGCGCGGCCGGCGGACGATCAGGTCGATCTCGCCCCCGGCGAAGCTCACCCGGCGCCCGATCGGCCAGTAGCCCTTCAGCGACAGGGCCGCCATCGCCAGCCACTCGGCGTGGTGTCCGCGCAGATAGGCGGCGCGGCGCCGCAAGGCTTGGTCCGGCACGGTTCCGTTCAATCCTGGCTTTCCCGGGCCAGCACCAGCGCCCGGGCGTAGATGGCGCGACGCGGCTGCCCCGTCTCATCCGCGACGAGGCTCGCCGCATCCTTGATCGAGTGCCGCCCCAGGGCGTTGCGGATCAACCCGTCGAGGGCGGCATCCCCTTCGGCCGGGCGATCCGGCGTCGTCGCGGCGCCGATGATGACGACGATCTCGCCCTTCGGCGCACCCTCCTGGCCGAAGCGTTCGCTCAGGGAGCCCAGCGTGTCCCGGCGGATCGTCTCGTAGAATTTGGTCAGCTCCCGGGTCACCGCAGCCGGACGGTCCGCTCCGAGCACGGCGGCGGCATCGGCGAGCATCTCCGGCAGACGGTGGGGTGACTCGAAGAGCACCAGCGTTCCCGGGACCTGGATCAGCGCTTCGAGCCTGTTACGCCGCGCCCCGGCCTTCTGGGGCAGGAAGCCCTCGAAGAAGAACCGGTCGGTCGGCAGGCCCGCCGCCACGAGCGCTGTCATAACCGCGGACGGCCCGGGCACGGGCGTGATCGCGATCCCCGCCTCGATCGCCGCCTGGACGAGCTTGTAGCCGGGATCCGACACGAGCGGCGTGCCAGCATCCGAGACCAGGGCCAGGGCCTCGCCGGCCTGGAGCCGCGCCACCATCCGGTCGCGCACGGTCTCGTTCGAATGCTCGTGATAGGCGAGCAGCGGCGTCGTGATCCCGTAATGCGCCAGCAGCGTCCGGGTCACGCGCGTGTCCTCGGCCAACACGGCATCGGCCGCCGCCAGGGTCGCGAGCGCGCGGATGGTGATGTCGCGCAGGTTGCCGATCGGCGTCGCCACGATATGCAGCCCCGGCGGCAACGGCTCGGTCTCGCTGGCCAGGCCGAACGCCGTGAAGGTCGTGTTCCGCGGGCGGTCCGCTCCCGACTTGTGAGACGTGGGCTTGGTTGAGATCGGAGACCCCGGGTCATCGAATCGACGTGTCATCGCGGGCGATCTTGCCACACTACGCGCCTCGCGTCGCGGCTGTGCGGCGAGACCGGGGGGCAACTCGGCCTCGGTGCGTTTACATTTGAAAACCGCCCGGTCAGGTTGACCATGCCTGCCCGAAGGAGATCGCGCCATGGCGCGTCCGAAGTGTCGGCGGGACCGTTTCATGCGCGTCGCCGCCCTGACCGCCGTCCTCAGCGTAGTGGCGCTGGGCGGCTGCGTCGGTGGTTTCGGGGACGGGCGCTGGGCGCGGCGGGGTTCCCCGCCCCGGGCCGAGTTGTCGCCACCGGCGGACGTGCCGCTGGCCGTCGACCCGGCGCCTGCGGCGGGCGCTCCGACCGCTTCCCCGACCCCGGCCGCATCGGGCGGCAACCGCATCGGCTCCGGCGCCGCGAAGGTGGCGCTGGTTCTGCCGCTGAGCGGCACGGGCGTCGCAGTCGGCAACGCCATGCGCAACGCTGCGCAACTTGCCTACGACGAGGCGCAGCAGCCGGACCTGACCATCCTGGTCGAGGACGATCGCGGCAGCCCCGACGGTGCCCGGGACGCAACCCAGGACGCCCTGAAGCAGGGAGCCGACATCGTGCTCGGCCCGGTCTTCGCCGCCAATGTCCAGGCCGCCGCCGTGCCGGCCAGGGCCGCCGGCAAGCCGGTCATCGGATTCTCGACGGACGCCTCCGTGGCGGCGCGGGGCGTCTATCTCCTCAGCTTCCTGCCGCAGCCCGAGGTCGACCGGATCATCGACGAATCCGTGGCCGACGGCCGGCGCTCGTTCGCGGCGCTGATTCCTGAGACCGCCTACGGCAATGCCGTCGAAGCGGAGTTTCGCGAGGCGGTCGCGCGCAAGGGTGCCCGGGTCGCGGCAGTCGAGCGCTATCCGTCCGGTGCGCCGGCGCCGGCGGTGGAGCGGCTTGCTCGGGTGATCACCGGGTCCGGCGCCACGGCCGACGCATTGTTCATTCCGGAAACAGCCGATGCCATGCCGGCGGTCGCCGCAGCGCTGATCAAGGCCCGCTACAACCCGGCCCGGGTCCGGCCGATCGGTACGGCCCTTTGGAACGAGCCGGCCCTGTTCGCACTGCCGGCGCTCCAGGGCGGACGGTTCGCCTCGCCGGACAGGAACGGCTTTTCCAATTTCAGTGGCCGCTATCAGGCCCGGTTCGGCGCGGTGCCGCCGCGTGTCGCCTCGCTCGCGTACGACGGGGTAATGCTTTCGGCGGCACTGACCCGGCAATACGGCTCACAGCGCTTCGCGGAGACGACGCTCACCAATCCATCGGGCTTCGCCGGAACGGACGGCACGTTCCGCTTTCGGCCGGAGGGTCTGAGCGACCGATCCCTGGCGGTCTACGAGATCCGCAACAACGCCGCGACCGTGGTCAGCCCGGCGCCGCGCGTCCTGGCCAAGCCCGGTACCTAGAGCCTCTCACAAAACGCCCTCAGCGCTATCTCGGGCAGAGGGGAATGCCCGGTGATCGGGCGTTTCGTGAGGCGCTCTCAGTCAGGCGGCCAGCTCGGCCACCAGGGCGTTGAGCACCGGCGCCCCGCGGGGCGTGGCGGCGATCCGGCCGCCGGGCAGGCGATGCAGCAAGCCGTCGCCCACCAGCATGCCGATGCGATTGCCGTTCAACGCCCGGCCCTTCAGGGCGGCGTAGCGCTCGGGATCGATCCCCTCGGCGAGCCGCAGCCCCATCACCAGGAACTCGTCGGCCTGGTCGGCGGCCGAGAGCGTCTCGGTCTCGACGATGCCGTGGCCGTCGCGCTCGACCTGCTCCAGCCAGGCCTCCGGGCCCCGTTCGGTGATGGTGCCGATCCGTCCCTCCGGCGTCACCAGCCGGCCATGCGCGCCGGGACCGATGCCGGCATATTCGCCGTAGCGCCAGTAGAGCAGGTTGTGCCGGGATTCAGCACCGGGCCGGGCGTGGTTGGAAATTTCGTAGGCCGGCAGGCCGGCCTGACCGCAGACGTCCTGGGTCACATCATAGAGGATTCGACCGGCTTCGTCGTCCGGCGTGATGAGCTTGCCGGCGGCAGCAAGACCGTGGAACGGCGTGCCGGGCTCGATGGTGAGCTGATAAAGCGACAGGTGTTCGGCGGCGCGCGCCAGCGCCGCAGTCAGTTCGGCCCGCCATTGGGCGGGAGTCTGGTCGGGCCGGGCATAGATCAGATCGAAGGAGGTCCGCTCGAACACGGCCTGCGCGATCCCGATCGCCGCGAACGCCTCCGCGGCATTATGCAGGCGGCCGAGCTTCTTCAGTGAGGCGTCGTCGAACGCCTGCACCCCGAGGGAGACTCGGTTGACCCCGGCGGCACGGTAGCCGCGGAAGCGGCCAGCCTCGACGCTCGACGGGTTGGCCTCGAGCGTAATCTCGACATCGGGCGCCATCGCCCAATGCCCCGCCACCGCGTCGAGCAGCCCCGCCACCGTCGCGGGCTCCATCAGCGAGGGGGTACCGCCGCCGAGAAAGATGCTGGTGACAATGCGGCCGGGCGTGCGTGCGAGGGTGTGGGCGATCTCGGCCCGGAAGGCGTCGAGGAAGCGCGGCTGGTCCACGCCGGCGTGCCGGACATGGCTGTTGAAGTCGCAATACGGGCACTTCGCGGCGCAGAAGGGCCAGTGCAGGTAGATCCCGAAGCCCGCGTCGCGGGTCGGATGGTCCGGGCCGGTCGAAGTCATGATCGACGGGATGTGCGCGTGCCGGCCCGGTTTGGCAATCAGGAGCCTGGCGCCAGGCAGGCGCGGCTCAGCAGCACGAAGGCCCGGGCGCGGTGCGACAACCCCTCCCCCTTCTGCCAATCGACCCCGTGCTTCTCCTCGGCGCTCATCTCGCCGAAGGTCCGGGTATGGCCCTCCGGTTGGAAGATCGGATCGTAGCCGAATCCGGCTTCGCCGCGCGGCGGCACCAGCGTACCGAACACGCGTCCCTCGAACAGCTCGGTGTGGCCGTCCGGCCAGGCGAGCACCAGCGCCGACACGAAATGCGCCGTTTGGTTGGTAGCAGCCCGCTGCTCCAGCTCCGAGAAGATCCGGGCCATGGCGCCGGAAAAATCCTTGGTCGGGCCGGCCCAGCGAGCGGAGAAGATGCCGGGCGCGCCGTCCAGCGCATCGACACAGAGGCCGGAATCGTCCGCGAAGGCCGGCAGCCCGGTCGCCTTCGCGGCGGCATGTGCCTTGATGGCGGCGTTCTCGGAGAACATCGTGCCGGTCTCGTCGGGCTCGGGCAGCCCGAGCTCGCCGGCCGAGACGGCCTCGATCCCGAACGGCGCCAAAAGCTCGCACATCTCGGTGAGCTTGCCCGCATTGTGGGTGGCGATGACCACCTTCCCGGTCAGATGACGGCTCACGCAATGGCCTCCTTCTGAAGCGCCACCAGCCGGTCGGTGCCGGCGCGGGCGAGACGCAGCAATTCGAGGAGCTGCTCTTCGGAGAACGGCTCCATCTCAGCGGTGCCCTGCACCTCGACGATGCCGCCCTTCCCGGTCAGCACGAAGTTGGCGTCGGTCTCGGCCGCCGAATCCTCGGCATAGTCCAGATCAAGCACGGGCGTGTTCTTGTACAGGCCGCAGGACACGGCGGCGACGTGGTCGCGCAGCGGGTCCACCGAGATGATCGAGCGGGTGCGCATCCAGGCGAAGCAATCATAGAGCGCCACCCAGGCCCCGGTGATCGCGGCGGTTCGGGTGCCGCCATCGGCCTGGATCACGTCGCAATCGACGGTGACCTGGCGCTCGCCCATCGCAGGCAGGTTCGTCACCGCCCGCAGGGACCGGCCGATCAGGCGCTGGATCTCCTGGGTGCGACCAGAAGGCTTGCCCGAGTTGATCTCGCGCCGGGTCCGGTCGTGCGTCGCGCGCGGCAGCATGGCATACTCGGCCGTGACCCAGCCCTTGCCGGAGCCGCGCAGCCAAGGCGGCCCGCGCTCTTCGAGGGACGCGGTGCAGAGCACCCGGGTGTTGCCGAAGCTGACCAGGCACGAGCCCTCGGCATAGCGCGACACCGCGCGCTCGAGGGTGACGGGCCGCAGCTCGTCGGCGGCGCGCTTCGAAGGCCTCATGGCGGGCCCTTTCTGGTGAGAGAGTGAGGGCCGGGCTCTTAGGCCGCTGCGACAGCGCGGGCAAGCATCGCCGTATGGATTGATCCCCGGACACCGGGCGGACATGATCGGACGACAGGATGACCGCGTGACCGACCTGAACCTCAACTTTCAACAAGGCCCATCGATGCAGGCGCTCGACGCCCTCAACGAGCGCGCTCGCGAGATCTTCCGGCAGATCGTCGAGAGCTATCTCACGACCGGCGAGCCGGTGGGCTCACGCAACCTGGCGCGCATCCTGCCGATGGCGCTGTCACCGGCCTCGATCCGCAACGTCATGGCGGATCTTGAGCATTCCGGCCTGATTTTCGCGCCCCACACCTCGGCAGGCCGCCTGCCGACCGAGCTCGGCCTGCGCTTCGTCGTCGACGCCATGCTCGAGCTCGGCGATGTCGGCCAGGAGGAACAGGCCCGGATCGAGGCGGAGATGCGCGCCGCCGCCTCCGGGCACACCTTCGACTCGGCGTTGGCCGCGGCCTCGACCATGCTGTCGGGCATCTCGCGCGGGGCCGGCGTGGTGCTGACCACGAAGGCAAACGTGCATCTCAAGCATATCGAGTTCGTCCGCCTCGATCCGGCCCGGGCCCTGGTCGTGCTGGTCTCGAATGACGGCTCGGTGGAGAATCGCCTGGTCGACCTCCCCCCGGGACTGCCCGCCGGCGCGCTCCAGGAGGCCACGAACTTCCTCAACGCCCGGCTCCAGGGCCGCACCCTCGGGACCCTCCGGGCCGAGATCGAAGCTGGCCGCACGGCGATGAAGCGGGAGCTCGACGCGCTGACCGAACGCTTGGTCGATGCGGGCCTGGCAACTCCGGTCGGCCCGAGCGAGGCCCGGCAGCTGATCGTGCGCGGTCAGGCGAACCTGCTCGACGACCTGCGTGCGGTCGAGGATCTCGAGCGCATCCGCCTCCTGTTCAACGATCTGGAGACCCAAAAGGACGTCATCGACCTCCTGGCCCGGGCCGAGGGCGGCGACGGCGTGCGGATCTTCATCGGCTCGGAGAACAAGCTGTTCTCGCTGTCCGGCTCGTCGCTGATCGCGGCGCCGTTCCGGGACGGGTCCCAAAAAATCGTCGGCGTCGTCGGTGTCATCGGCCCGACGCGGCTGAACTACGCCCGCATCGTGCCGATGGTCGACTACACCGCGCGCGTGGTCTCCAAGCTGCTCGACGGCGGGCGGTGACGATCCTGACTTAGGCGGCGCGAACCGTATCCAGGAAGCGTGTGACCTCCGCGTTGAGCTGCGCGGACTGACGCGACAGCGCGGAGGCCGCATCCAAGACCTGATGGGCCGCCGTGCCGGTCTGGTCTGCCGCCTCGGCAACGCCGGAGATATTGTTCGTCACCTCGTCCGTGCCGGCAGCCGCCTGCGTGACGTTGCGCACGATTTCCTGGGTGGCCGCGCCCTGCTCCTCGACCGCTGCCGCAACGGCGCCGGTGACGTCGTTGATGTCGCGGATGCGGGTCACGATCCCGCCGATCGCCTGCGCGGCTTGATCGGTCGAGCCCTGGATCCGATTGATCAGCCCGGTGATCTCCTCGGTCGCATTGGCAGTCTGGGCTGCGAGTTCCTTCACCTCGGATGCGACCACGGCAAAGCCCCGGCCCGCATCACCCGCCCGTGCCGCCTCGATCGTCGCGTTCAGGGCCAGCAGGTTGGTCTGCGCGGCGATGTTGGAGATCAGCCCGACGGCATCGCCGATCTTCGATACCGCCTGGGCCAATTCCTGCACGAGGTGGCCGGTCTGGTCGGCCTCGCCGACCGCAGCCTGGGCCAGATTGGCCGAACCTCCGACCTGGCTGGCGATCTCCTGCACGCTGGAGCCAAGCTGTTCCGCGGCGGCTGCGACGGTGCGGACGTTGGTGGCGGCCTCCTCGGCGGCCGCCGCGACGCTGGTGGATTGCGCCGCCGCCTGGTTCGCGGTTGCGGTCAGCGCCTGGGCGGTGCCCTGGAGTTCGTTGGCCGAGTCCGAGACCATGCCGACGATCGCGCCCACGGCCTGCTCGAAGCCGTCGGCCAACGCGATCATGGTGCGCTTGCGCTCGGCTGTGGCGGCCTCGTCGGCCAAACGCCTGGCCTCGGCCTGATCGCGAGCCCTCTGCGCCACCAGCGCCTTGATGCCCTCGACCGCGCGGCCGACCAGGCCGATCTCGTCGTTGCGCCGGGCCTCGGCGATCTCTGCATCGATCGCCCCCTGACTCATGCGCTGCAGAGCGCCGACCAGGCGGTTCAGTGGGCGCGACACGGTGATCGTCATCAGCCGGCTCACCACGATTGCGAGGAGGAGCAACGCGATGAGGGTCGTCGCCGCCATCATCTGAGCCAGATGATCCACCTGCGCAAAAGCCATCTCTTTGTCGACAGAGAGGGCTACATACCAATCGAGGGAGGCCGGCAGGTTTGGGATGCGCGCGAAGACTGTGAGCGTCGGCCGGTCGCCCTCTCGGGTCTCGACCACCTGCTCCCCGATCTGGGGCATCGGCCCGGACAGCAGCTCCGAGAGCGGTTTGCCGATGCGGTTCGTTTGGGGATGAATCAGTACCGTGCCTTTGCCGGACACCAAATAGGCGTAGCTGTTCCCATTCTGAGCGACAGCGCTGATCATCTGAGCCAGAGCGGCGGCCTCGAAATCGCCGCCGGTAACGCCGGTCAGCGTCCCCGTCGCATCATGGACGGGTGCCGCAGCGGTGATGACGAAGGTGCCGCGGCTTGCCGAGGTATAGGGTTCGGTGACGATCGGCCCATTCGCGGCGGCGACATCCTTGAACCACGGGCGTTTGCGCGGGTCGTATCCTGCGGGTACCTCGCCCTTCGGTATCTTGGTGTAGGCGCCGTCCGTGCGGCCCAGATAGCTGACGTAGAAGGTTTCCCGAACGATCGGGGCGCCGAGCACCGTATCGACGGCTGATCCAGTACCGGAATCGGGAATCTGCTGGGCCATCATCAGTGTCAGGTCGAGCTTGCCGCGCAGCCAGTTGGCGACGCTCCGCGCCGTCGTGGCGCTCAGGTTCGACATGTTCATCTGAATGCTCGCCCGCAGGACGGACGATTGCACGCGGTAGATGTAGACCGAGCTCGCCATGAAGGTAACGCACACGATCGCCAGGATGAAGAGCGTCGCGCGGCCCGATATCCCAAGGCGCAGGCGCGAGCCCCTGGCGGGTCCGGCTGCGGTCATGATCGGTTCAGGCACGGTACACTCCTCATCGGTCGATGATCAATCGATCTCCGCCGCAAATCCTGCAATCGTTTGTTGTCAGTCGCATATATTTGAGTTTGATCAGACCGATCGTTAAGCGGACTAACGTATTTGCAGTCTGCCAGATCGTTTTGATAGACAATTCCGTTGCGATCTAGTCCCATCGACGAAGGGTCTAGCGTTTGATCCTTACAGACTGCTTTCAAAAATGTACGACCTTGCGCGCAGAGAAGCTTCGCGTTTCAGCGCACGGCGCGAGAAATGCAGGAGGATTCAGCCCGGGCCACGTCGATGATCGAGCGGGTGCGGGCGCGTTCAGGCGGCTCGGACCGAGTGCAGGAAGCGGGCGACCTCGTCGGTGAGCTGCGCCGACTGGCGTGAGAGCGCGGACGCCGCGTCCAGAACCTGATGAGCCGCCGTACCGGTCTGCTCCGCTGCCTCGGCGACGCCGGCGATGTTGGTCGTCACCTCGTCGGTACCGCTTGCCGCTTGGCTCATGTTACGGACGATCTCCTGGGTCGCCGCACCCTGCTCCTCAACCGCCGCGGCCACGGCGCCTGTGACGTCGTTGATGTCGCGAATGCGCGTGACGATCCCGCCGATCGCACGCGCGGCATGGTCGGTCGAGCCCTGGATCCGGCCGATATAACCCGTGATCTCTTCGGTGGCCTTGGCGGTCTGGGCGGCCAATTCCTTCACCTCAGAGGCCACGACCGCAAACCCCCGCCCCGCGTCGCCAGCGCGGGCCGCCTCGATCGTGGCGTTCAGAGCCAGAAGATTGGTCTGGGCCGCGATGCTGGAGATCAGCCCGATCGCTTCGCCGATCTTCGATACCGCCTGGGCCAGTTCCTGCACCAGCCGACCCGTTTGATCCGCCTCGCCGACAGCAGCTCGTGCGAGGCTCGCCGAGCCTCCGACCTGGTCAGCGATCTCCTGCACGCTGGAGCCGAGCTGCTCCGCTGCGGCCGCTACGGTGCGGACGTTGGTGGCGGCCTGTTCCGCAGCGGCCGCGACGCTGGTCGATTGCGCCGCCGCCTGCGTCGCCGTTGCGGTCAGCGCCTGGGCGGTGCCCTGGAGTTCGTTGGCCGATGACGAGACCATGCCGACGATCGCGCCCACCGCCTGCTCGAAGCCGTCGGCCAGCGCGATCATGGCGCGCTTGCGCTCGGCTGCGGCGGCCTCGTCGGCCAGGTGCTGCGCTTCGACCTGTTCGCGGGCCTGTTGCGCCACCCGCGCCTTGATGCCCTCGACGGCACGGCCGACCAAGCCGATCTCGTCGTTGCGCCGGGCCAGGGCGATCTCGGCATCGATCTCGCCCTGGCTCATGCGCTGCAGGACGCCGACCAGGCGGTTCAGCGGACGCGACAGGGTGATCGTCATCAGCCGGCCGATTACGAGCGCCAGGATGAGCAGCACCACGAGAGTGGCCACCGCCAAGTCCCGAGCCAGCGTCGTGATCGGGGCCAAAGCCGTGGCGCTGTCGACCGAGAGCGCCACGTACCAATCCAGCGAGGGCGGCAAATTCGGGACCCGGGCGAAGGCCGTGAACGTCGCTCGGTCGCCTTCCTGGGTCTCGGCCACGTCGCCACCAATCTTCGGGAGCGGCCCGGCGATCAGGTCCGCGAGCGGCTTTCCGATCAACTCCGTGCGCGGGTGGACGAGGACCGTTCCGGCGCCCGACACCAGATAGGCGTAGCTTTTGCCGCCTGTTGCGACCTCTGCGATCATCCGGGCCAGGGCCGCGCTGTCGAAATCGCCGCCGATCACGCCGAGGACCGACCGGTCCTCCCCAAAAACCGGACCCGCCGCGGTGATGGTGAGGACGTTCGTGCTCGCATCGTTGTAGGGCTCGGTCAGCACCGCCTGCCCCGCCGCCAGCGCATCCTTGTACCAGGGACGTTGACGCGGATCGTAGCCGGCGGGCAGCTCCGTTTTCGGCATCTCCGTGTAGAAGCCGTCGGGACGTCCGAGATAGGCGCTAAAGAAACTCTCACGTGCCAACGGCAAGCCGAGCACGTCGTTCGCCTTCGGGCCAACCCCGACGGCGGCGATCTGCTGTGCCATGAGCTGCGTCAGTTCGAGCTTGCCGCGCAGCCAGTTGCCGACACTTCGCGCCGACGCGGCACTCAGGCTCGCCATGTTCGCTTCGAGATTGGCCCGCAGGGCGGAGGATTGCTTGGAATACAGATAGGCAGAACTCGCCCCGAAGGTCACGAAGACCACGACAAGGATCAGGAGCAGGGCACGACCGGAAACACCGAGGCGCGATTGCGGCAAGCGCGCAAGTCCGGGGGCGTTCAAATCCGGTTCCGACATGCCTTGCCTTCATTGCAACAGAAGCGTTCGACCAACCCTCATATCATGAACACCAGATCGGGAAATGTAACCTATCGCATATCACTGCAATGATCGCCACAACCACTTAATAATCGACCGCGCCATCAGTCGTTAGAGTGGCAAAAACATCATCATTGGTACGCCAAGCGTGCTTTATCGATGTAACATATTTGATATATTTTTAGACATAACAAATACAATCTGTAATCCAGAAATTTTTTCTTGCGATCATTCGCAAAACAGCCGACGCCGGCTTTCATCCTGCCTGCGTCGGCTGTTCCGTTCGGGCGTCTGTGCGTGCGCGGTGAGCCGGTGGAGAAGCGACTTACGCCGGGATCACATCCACGATTTCATAGGTGTCGGGATCGACGATCACGATGTCGTCGCGCACCAGAATGAAGTCGTAGCCCTCGTATTCCGGTACGATCTCGATAATGGCCGGCGGTAGGCGGTGCAAACCGATGGAGCGCGGGATCGCGGTGCCGACCGCAAGACCGAACGCAACGTCGCGCAGCGGCGAGACGCCGAGGCGCGTGATCGAGCCGCGGAACGCGGTCCGCTGACGCGTGTCGAGCCGATTGACCGCGCCGCGCGGCGAGCCGCCGCCCCGTGCACCACGCGCGCCGTCGCGAACAGCCCGATCGCCGCGGTCGCCCGCTGCACCGCGATCGCCGCGCTGACCCGGTCCGGTCTCATCACGCCCGTTGCGATCGCCGCGTTGGCCCGGTCCGGTCTCGTCACGTCCGTTGCGATCGCCGCGCTGGGCCGGGCCGGTCTCATCACGTCCGCCGCGCTGGTCGGCCGGGCCGCCGTCGCGGCCGCCTCGCTCCGCACCACCGGGATTGCCGCCGGGACCGTTCCGATCGCCCGCGCCGCCACCCTGGCCGGGCCGGCCGGGTTCGGCGGCACCGCGCGCGG
>NZ_LKKO01000052.1 GCF_001455965.1 Methylobacterium sp. GXS13 | reverse complement strand
GAGCAGGCGGTGGCGGCGGCCCGGGCCGAGCCGCCGGACCTGACGATCGTCGCCCGCGCCCGCGACGCCCGCCACGCCTCGGCCCTGTACGAACTCGGCGTCGACGACGCGGTGCCGGAGACGATCGAGGCCTCCCTGCAATTGTCGGAGGCGGTGCTGGTCGATGTCGGCGTGCCGATGGGCCTCGTCATCGCGTCGATCCACGAGCGGCGCGACGAGTACCGCGCGCTGCTGAAGAAGCGCGAGAACGAGGCGAAGCCGATCTTCCGGGCCCGGCGCACGGTGGGCAAGGCCCTCGGCAAGCCGCCGGCCAAGAAGGAGGCCGCGGCCGCGCGCCAAGAGGCCTGAGTGGGCCTAAGCCGGTCGGTTCAGGCCGGGGCCAGATGCGCCTCGGCGTGCTTGGGCTGGCGGGTCACGCGGTTGCGCGGCGCCGGCTCGAAGCCATCGGCGAAGCTGCACCGGTAGACCAGTTCGTCCGCCGGTCCGAGGCCGGTGACCAGGGGGACGGTCACGGTGTCCCCCGAGAAGCGCCAGCCCCGGGCGCCCTTGTCCCAGTACAGCCATACGGTCCCGGGGAACCCCCGCAGGGTGAACACCGCGGCCTTGCGCGACAGGGCCTGAACGGCGCGCGGCGCGTACATGCCCTTGGCGCGGTAGGCCTCCCGGGTCGTTTCGGGCTGGCGATCCATGAAGGTGTTGCGCACCAGCTGAATCGTGGCACCCGGCTTCCCGAGAAACCGCTTGAAATCCGTCACATTCCGCAGGATGACCGCCATCGCAGGCCTCCTCGCTTCGTTTGGTGCGGCACGCGTCCTCGCGGCTGAACACACCTGATGCCCCGAGTTGAGCGATTCCCGTGACGGTTTCAGTGACTGTTCGAGGCTTGGCCTGGTACATATCAACAGATTCGACGACTTATGCCCAGCTTATGAGTCTCCGTGGCGGTTGGAGACTCTCCAGGGGCTTCAGGATTAGGCCTTTATCTGCTTCTGAATCTTGTCGACCATCTGCGACGACTCGGAGAACAGGCTCAGACATCCGACCCGGCCGACCGTAAGCGTGTCTGATTCGCCTGGGCTTGACCCGGGCGTTTTGCTGGCGCGTTCTTCCGAGATGCTGCTGCAGTTCTTCACGGCCCTCCGGGAGGCCAAGGTTCCCGTCTCCCTCAAGGAGTACCTCACCCTGCTCGGTGCCCTGGACCGGGGCTTGGCCGAGCACGACGTGGAGGCCTTTTACTTCCTGTCGCGCACGGCGTTGGTGAAGGACGAGGCGCATCTGGACCGATTCGACCGGGTGTTCGGCACGGTCTTCAAGGGTTTGGAGACGCTCGGCGCGGCGGTGGAGCCTGCGGCGATCCCCGAGGAATGGCTGCGCAAGCTTGCGGAGAAGTACCTGACCGAGACCGAGAAAGCCGAGCTGCAGGCGCTCGGCTGGGACACGTTGTTCGAGACGCTCAAGCAGCGGCTCGCCGAGCAGAAGGAGCGGCATCAGGGCGGCTCGAAATGGATCGGCACCGGCGGGACCTCCCCATTCGGCGCCTATGGCTACAATCCCGAGGGCATCCGCATCGGCCAGGACGGGAACCGGAACTTCCGCGCGGTGAAGGTCTGGGACAAGCGCGAGTTCAAGGATCTCGACGACGACCGCGAGATCGGCGCGCGCAACATGCGGATCGCGCTGCGGCGGCTGCGCCGCTTCGCCCGGACGGGTGCGGCCGAGGAGCTCGACCTCGACGGCACGATCCGCGAGAGCGCCCGCCAGGGCTATATCGACGTGCGGTTGCGACCGGAACGGCGCAACGCCGTCAAGGTGCTGCTGTTCCTCGACGTGGGCGGCTCGATGGACTTCCACATCGAGCAGGCGGAGGCTTTGTTCTCGGCGGCGCGCTCGGAGTTCAAGCACCTCGCGCATTACTACTTCCACAACTGCCCCTACGAGGCGGTCTGGACCGAGAACCGACGCCGGCACGAGGCCAGGACCCCGCTGCTCGACGTGATCCGCACCTACGGCAGCGACTACCGCGTGGTGTTCGTGGGCGACGCCTCGATGAGCCCCTACGAGATCGCCACGCCGGGCGGCTCGGTGGAGCATTGGAACGCGGAGCCCGGCGCCGCATGGATGCAGCGGCTCCTCGACCATTTCCCGAAGTCGGCCTGGCTCAACCCGGTGCCGGAGACGCACTGGGGCTACACCCAGTCGATCGGGATGGTGCAGCGGCTCATCGGCGGCCGCATGTTCCCCCTCACCCTCGACGGGCTCGACGCAGCGGCCCGGGCGCTGGTGCGGTGAGGGCCGGTCAAAACAGGCAGGGCGTCAAAGGCTATCCCAGTTCTGGCCGGGTCCGAAGACGCGGAGCACATCGACTGTCCCCGCGCCTTCGTCGTCTATAACCGTGTAGACAATTCGGTGGCCCGCTACGCTGCGGGATCGCGTTCCTTCATGCTCGCCGTCCGGCCACATGAGCGGGGTGTGTCGCAAGTCCCGAAGAGCTCTGTTGATCTGAGCAAGGCGGTGTGCCGCCCTCTCCCCTGCGCCAGGCTGGCGGAGCCATCTTCGCACGGAGGCGAGATCGGCCGCCGCCGCGCGGGAGGTCCTGACGCGAAACGGCACTGTCTGAAATCCGCAGGATAGAGATCAGGGCTTGGGCGAACTGGTCGAGGCTTCCGGAAGCTCGACCGGCTCTCCGTTTTCCCAAGCATCAAGCCAAGCATCCAGATCGCCATCGGCGATGTAGCGACCGCCCTCGATATCCGCTTTGGCGACCGCCAGCATGGACGCTTCGGCTGCGAGGCGAGCCTTACGCTGCTGTGCCGTTTCATCGGGCGAGTCCAGCCGCTGTTCCTGCCGGAATTCAACCCTGGTCATGTTCAGGCTCCCGCATCATCGTCCCGAAAGATGGTGGCTTGCTTTCGGAAAACGATGATGCCCGCGCGACAGCTTAGTCCCGCGCGAGCCTCATGGGGAGTCATTCTCGACTTCACCTGCGCGCTGAATATGACGCGTGAAGGTAAGCCCCATCGAAGGCGGGCAACCTCATTCTCTCGTCAGCTAAGTGCCTGACGAGCTACCCCTGCTGGGAGGGGGTCGTGACCACCAGCCCGTCCAGGTTCGGCGCGATCTTGATCTGGCAGGACAGGCGGGAATTCTCGCGCACGTCGGAGGCGAAATCGAGCATGTCCTGTTCCATGTCCTGGGCCTTGCCCACGACGTCGATCCAGGCATCGGCCACGTAGACGTGACAGGTGGCGCAGGCACAGGCACCGCCGCATTCCGCGTCGATGCCCGGGACGTTGTTGCGCAACGCCGTCTCCATCACGGTCGCGCCGACGCTGCCTTCGACGGTCCTCTCCGTCCCGGCGTGGTCGACGTAAGTGATCTTGGGCATGCTCGGCTCCGGGCTCGCGTCGAGCGGCCTCGCTTCGACGGGCGGGGTGACTGCTTGGCGGCTGAGGCCGTGGAATGCAAGCGCGGTGGCGGCGGTCCGTTCCGGATCGATCGCCGCATCGGCGTATGTCCGGCGCGTCGATGCTCTTAAGACTCGCGGTCCGGCGCGATCTCGGCCAACGCCGCCTCGACCGCCTGCACCAGCGCGTCGAGCGCGGCCGGTGCCGCTCCGGCCCGCAGCTGCGCCTCGGCGGCATCCGCGCAGGCTCGGACCTGCGTGGCGCCGACGCCAGAGGCCGAGCCCTTCAAGGTATGGGCGAGGTCGGCGCGTTGTCCCGCGGGCAGGGACGCATCCGTGAGCCGGGGCAGGATCGACCGGCATTGCCCGGCAAACAGCGCGAGCACCTCGTCGGCGAGATCGGCGTCACCGCCGGTCTGTGCATCGAGCTCCGCACGGTCGATGGCCAGCATGCGCACTCCCGGAATCCGCATTCTTCTGGGGGTTGCCGAACCGATCCCCATGATTCACCCCCCGATTCGCCGGACGGGGATCGCGCAGAGGCCGTCATCTGCGCCAAGATGGCGGAGCCGGAAGGCAGCGGCCTCAGTAACCATTCTGGTAACGGTTTCTGGGGTCGGACGGCGGCTCGGGTATCGGCAATCGGTGTCCGCGTCTAATCCTGTAATGGTAAACGGGACGTTGCGTCTCTGGCATCAGCCTCCCCAGGTGCCGGTGAAGCCCGTGTAACGAGGCGTTGAATGGCGACCGAGAAGAAGCTGAAGGACCCGGCCGAGGCCGCGCTCTCTGCGATCGAGCAGGCGCTGAACCTCGACGCCCTGACGCCGACCGGCACCGAGAGCCGCGCCGAGCCGCGCCTGCCCGATGTCGGGGATGCCGATCCCCTGCTCGACGGCGCCCTCGATCCGGCCGGCCGCCAGACGCCGCCGCGCCTCGACCTCGACCCGCCGCTGGCCTCCGACCTGCCCCCGCCCGGCCGCGAGCGTCCGCGCCGCGAGGGCGGCCTGTTGCCGCCCGACCGCTCGCTGGTGGCGAACGACGACCGGCGCAACATCGGCATCCTGCAGCAGACCCTGCGGGTGCGGTCCTCGCCCAAGCCCTACCTGTTTGCCCTGCTGGCCGGCCTCGCCTGGATCGCCGGCCTCGTGCTGGTCGCCTGGCTGCAATCCGGCGGCGACCTGCGCGGCGTCGTCTCCGGTCTCACCGCCCTCCAGGCGACGGTGGGCGCAGCGGCCCTGCTCCGCCAGGTCGTCCTGTTCGTGATCGCCGCCATGCTGGCGGCCCGGGCCCAGGAGATGCGCCTCGTCGCCCGCGCGGTGGGCGAGGTCGCGGTGCGCTTGGCCGAGCCCGAGAGCTTCTCCACCGACGCCGTCCTGACCATGTCGCAGACGGTGCGACGCGAAGTCGCCGCGGTCGGCGACGGCGTCGAGCGGGCGCTCGCCCGGGCCGGCGAGCTGGAGACCCTGGTCCGCGGCGAGATCGCCACCCTGGAGCGGGCCTATTCCGACAACGAGATCCGCATCCGCTCCCTGGTCGAGGAGCTTGTGGCGCAACGGGAATCCATCGTCACCAATGCCGAGCGCGTGCGCGGCGCCATCACCGGCTCGCACCAGAGCCTGAGCCAGGAGCTGGAGGGCGCGTCCGAGCGGATCGTCATGGCGTTGAACGGCGCCGGCGAGCGCGTCACCGGAGCGCTGGACGCCCGTGGCGCCGCCATCACCGCGTCCCTGGGCGAGGCGGGCGACCGGGTCGTCACCCTGATGACCGGGCGCGGCGACGAGCTGATCGAGAGCCTCGCGAACACCAGCGAGGTCGTGCGGGGCAGCCTTCTCGAAGTCGGCGAGACCCTGACGCAGGCCTTCGAGACCCGCGCCCGCGACGTGAGCGGCGCCTTCGAGGCGACCGGGAACGCCCTCACCGGGCGGATCGCCGAGAGCACCGCCTCCGTCGCCCAGAGCCTCGCCGAGACCGGCCTGCGCGTGAGCGAGACCCTGGAGCGCCAGGGCGGCGTGGTGCGCGAGAGCTTCGAGCGCTCCGTCATCGGCCTGGAGAACGCGTTCCTGTCCCGGGGCTCCGAGCTGACGGAGCGCTTCGGCGCGATGGGGACCCAGATCACCGCCCGCTTCGCCGAGACCGGCGCGGCTCTCACCCAGGACATCGCCGGCCGCGGACTTGCGCTGCGCGCCGAGATCGAGACTGCCGGCCTCTCCGTCGCCGAGGCGATCGAGAGCCGCGGGCGCGACGCCCAGGCCGCTCTGGCGCTGGCCATGGGCGGCGTCGGCGAGACGCTGACCAACCAGGCCGGCGCGGTGCGCGACGACCTGATCGGCACTGCCGAGCGGGTCGCCGAGACGATCGCCGACCGCGGCAACGCCCTGGCCGAGCGCATGGACGGCATCGCGGCGCGCCTCCACGACACCGTGACGGTGCAGGCCTCGGATCTCGAAAGCCGCGTCGTCGCCGCGGCCGAGCGTGCCGGCGGCCACATCACCGACCGGACCCAGGCGGCTACGCAAAGTCTGGAGAGCGCCTTCTCGGCGCTGGGTCATGGCTTCGAGGCCGGCGCCGCCTCCGCGGTCCAGTCCCTGCGCGGCTCGGCGAGCGCCGTCACCGACGAGGTCGAGGCCCATACCCGCGACGGCTCCGCCCGCCTGGTCGATACCCTCCAGACCCTGCGCCACGGCTCGGCCGAGGTGACCGGTGCCGTCGAGGCCGAGACCGCGAGCCTGCTGGCCCGCTTCCGCGACGCTGCCGACCGCGCCGCCATCGAGTTCGGCGAGCGCGGCTCCGCGGCGGTGTCCGCCCTGCGCGCCGCCCTGGACGACCTCAACCGCGAGCTGTCCGCCCGCACCGGCGACGCCACCGGCAGCCTGACGCAGGCCGCCCGCGCCATCTCGGACGACCTCGCCGCTCGCATCGGCGAGATGGAAGCCGCCTTCGGTCAGCACGGCAAGGGCGTCGCCGAGCTGCTGGCCAGCCACGCCGAGGAGACCCAGACCCGGATCAGCGGCACCGGCCGCGACATCGTGCTCGCGGTGGCGAGCCAGGGCGCCCGCATCGCCGACACCCTCAGCCAGACCGGCGCCAGCTTCGCCGAAACCGCCGACGTCCGTGTCCGGGCGATCGACGAGACGCTGGGCAGCCGCCTGACCGCCCTGCAGGAGACCATCGCCCGCGGCGACATCCTGGCCGACCGCATCGGCCGCGACACCGCGACCTTGGGCGAGACCGTCGGGGCGCGGCTGGAGGAGATGGACCGGCTCATCACCGTCAAGGGCCAGGCCGTGGCCGAGACCATCGCGACCCGCGCCCGCGAGGCCGGCAGCCTGGTCGAGACCCATCTCGGCAACCTGGAGGCGCGTTCCGCCCAGCGCGCGGCCGAGATCGGCGACGTCGTGGCGAACCTGGTCGACGACGTCGACAACCGGATCGACTCCCGCGGCAAGGCTCTGAACGAGGCGCTGGCCGCCCGGACCGGAGAGATGGCCCGGATCATGGAAGAGGGCAGCCGCAACCTGGTTGCGGTGCTCGACGGCCGGGTCGACGGGCTCGGTCAGGATATCGACCGGCGCACAGCCGAGATGGCCCGCCGCATCGCCGGCAGCGCCGAGCATTTCGATGCCGGCGTCATCAACCGCCTGCAGGAGATCGCCAACGCCCTGGAGGGGCGGGCCCGCCTCGTGGACGAGAGCTTCGGCGTGCAGGCCTTCGAGGCGATCCGCCTGATCGAGGCGCGCACCCGCGCGGTGGACGAGGAACTGGCCGGCCGTACCCGCGATCTCGTCGCCACGATCACCGACCGGACCGGCGGGATCGACAAGGCGATGGCCGAGAGCATCGGCACCCTCACGGGTGCCGTCGCGGAATCCACCCGGGTCCTCGAGGCTTCGCTGTCGGGGCGGGTGCAGGAGATCGTCCAGCTGGTGGACGAGCGCGCGGAGAGTGCCGACGCGGCCTTGTCCGCCCGGACCGAGGCCGTGCGCGCGGCCTTCGCCGAGCGTTCGGAGCTGCTGGCGAAGCTGATCGACGAGCGGATCACCGCCATGTCGAGCGAGCTGGACGAGAAGGGCCGGAGCGTGTTCGGCGCGATCGGCGGCCGGATCACCGAGCTGGCCCGCCTGTTCGACCGCGGCGGCACATCGCTGGCCGAGCTGATCGATCAGCGCGGCGAGAGCGTCCTGTCGAAGCTCCAGCAGACCATCGCGGATGCCGAGCGTATGCTCGAGGCCGGCGAAGGACGCCTGGGTCACACGCTGTCGAGCCGCACCGCCGATATCAGCGGCCTGCTCGACGAGGGCGTGCGCTCGGTCCACGGCCTGCTCGACGACCGCACCAACCAGATCCGCGTGATGCTGGACGGCCATGCCGGCACCCTGGCCAGCACCCTCGACGGTCGGATGGGTCCCCTCAACGAGGCGCTGGATACGCGTAGCCGCGCCCTGATCGCCGCGGTCGAGGACGCCTACGGCAACGCCGCCGGGAGCCTGGATTCCCGGACGCAGGCGCTGGGCAGCCTGTTCGACGAGCGCCTCGGGCACCTGGAGAATCTGGTCGAAGGCCGTGGCAACCGCCTTGCCGAGACCCTGGATGCCCGTGGCCAGGGCCTGCGGACCCTGTTCGAGGAAGCCCACAACGCCCTTGATGCGGTGGTGGAAGGCGGCGGTGGCCGCTTCGCCGCCTCGGTCGACGCCAAGATCCAGGCCCTGCGGACCATGCTGGAGGAGGCGCCCGCCGCCGTCTCCGCGCTGGTCGAGACCCGTGAGCGCCAGCTCGCCGCGACCCTCGACAGCCGCACGCAGCGCCTGCGGGCCCTGTTCGAGGAGGCCCAGACCGGCCTGCGCGATCTCGTCGAGGTGCGCGGTCAGGAACTCGCCGACACGATCACGACCCGGACCGAGGGGCTGCGCCAGACCCTCGACGCCGCCCCCACCGACATGGCCGACCTGCTGGACGCCCGCTTCGCGGACCTGCGCGCCCTGTTCGAGCGGGCACAGGCGGAGATCGACCGTTTGGTCGACGGCCGCAGCCGTGAGATCGCCGGAACGATCGAGCACCGCACCCAGGCTCTGCAGACCGCGATCGAGCAGGCGAGCCCGGCCATCGCCGGCCTGATGGAGGCCCGCGAGCACCAACTCGCCGACGTGTTCGAGGCTCGCAGCGGGCAGCTCGAAGCGCTGTTTGACCGGGCCCAGGCCGATATCGACCGCATGGTCGATGGTCGCAGCCGCGAGATCGCCGGGGCGATCGAGCAGCGGACGCAGGCTCTGCAGACCGCGATCGAGCAGGCGAGCCCGGCCATCGCCGGCCTGCTCGAAGCCCGCGAGCACCAGCTCGCCGAGGCGTTCGACGCCCGGAGCGGCCAGCTTGAGGCCCTGTTCGCGCGGGCCCAGGCCGAGATCGACCGCACGGTCGATGGTCGCAGCCGCGAGATCGCAGGGACGATCGAGCACCGCACGCAGGCCCTGCAGGCTGTGATCGAGCAGGCAAGCCCGGTGATCGCCGGGCTGCTGCAGGCTGGCGAGAACCAGCTGGTCCAGGCCTTCGGGGACAGGAACGGGGAGCTGCAGGCGCTGTTCGCGCAGGCCCAGTCGGAGTTCGACCGCACGGTCGATGGTCGCAGCCGTGAGATCGCCGCGACGATCGAGCATCGCACCCAGGCCCTGCAGGCTACCATCGAGCAGGCGAGCCCGGCGATCGCGGGCCTGCTCGAGGCCCGCGAGCACCAGTTCGCCGAGACCTTCGCGGCCCGGAGCGGGCAGCTTCGGACCCTGTTCGAGCGCGCGCAAGCCAACCTCGAAACCTCCGTGGAGAACCGCGGCCGGGAGATCGCCATGGCGGTCCAGGCGCGCACGCAAGACCTGCGCAACCTCCTCGATGCGGCGCCCACGGGCGTCGCCGCCCTCCTGGACGCCCGGATCGAGACCCTGCGCACGACCTTCGACGAGGCGCGCGCAGCGATCGAGGCGCTCGTCGACGAGCGCAGCCAGTCGCTGCTCGACGCCGCCCAGGGTCGCACCGGCTCGCTGGTCGAAGCCTTCGACGCGCGGATCCGTGACCTGGACGGCGTGGTCGAAGGGCGCACCGCCGCCCTGGTGCACTCCGTCGAGACGCAGACCGAGGCCCTGGCCCGGGGTGTCGACGCCCGCGCCGACGCCTTCACCCAGCGCATCGACAGCCGCATGCGGTTGTTCGCCACCCTGGTCGCCCAGCGCGCCGAGACGCTGGCCAATGCCTTCGACGACCGCCACGACGCCTTCGCGGGCCTCATGGACGAGCGCACCGCCAGCTTGGTGGCCGCCCTCGACGAGCGGGCGCGGGCCCATGCCGAGCAGGTCGATGCGCACAACGCCGCCCTGGCCGAGACGCTCAGCCGGCGCGAGGCCGCGCTGGCGGGCTTGATCGATGCCCGCACCGAGGCTCTGGGGGCCGGCTTCGAGCGCCGCGCCACCGCGTTGGGTGCGCTGGTCGATGCCCGCGGCGAGGCCCTGTCCCGCCGTCTCGCGGAGAGCGCCGAGGCGCTGGTCCGCGCCATCGAGGAGAAGGGCGGGGCGCTGATCGCCAGCGTCGACGGCAGCGGCCGTGCGGTCGGCGACAGCCTGGAAGGGCATGTCGCGCGCCTGCGCGCCGCCATCGACGGGCCGATGCTCGACCTGTCGCGGGCCCTGGCCGACCGCGCCAACTCGATCGAGCGGGTGCTGATCGAGACCGGCGTGCCGCTGGCCGAGACCCTGCGGCTGCAGACCGAGGAACTCGCCGCGCAGTCGCGGGCCTCGGCCGAGCTGCTGCGCGCCGCCATCGACGACGGTGCGGGCCGTGCCCTCACCGAGCTGTTCGAAACCAACGACCGGCTGGGCCGGGAGCTGGGCGCCGTCCTCCAGCGGATCGAGGGCGCCAACGCGGCGCTGGGCGAGCTGGTGTCCGGAGCCGGCACCAATCTCGGTGCGATCGACCCGGGCCGGGCGGGCCGGGTCGAGCAGGTCCAGACGGCGCTGCAGCGCATCGCTTCCGAGACCGGCCGCGCCACCGCGGGCGTCGCAGCCCAGGTCGAGGCCTTGCGCGAGGTCGCCAATACGGCGCTCCGCGAGGCGTCCGGCCTCGCCGAGACCCTCGACGGCCGCGGCCGTGCCCTGGGCGAGCAGACGTCCGTGCACGTGTCGGCCCTCGACCGGGCGGCGTCCTCGCTCGCTGCCATCGAGGAGCGACTGGGTGCGACCCTGTCGGGCCGCGAGGCGGCTCTGGCCGAGGCGCTGGCCGGCTTCGAGGCGCGCGCCAGCGCCCTGGAGCAGCAGGGCGGCGCCCTGGCCGAGACGATCGAGCGCACGCTGCGCAGTGCCGAGGAGCGCGCCCGCACCGTCGGCGAGTCGCTGCCGCGCTCGGCCGAGGGCGCAGGGGCTTCGGTCACCAGCGCCTTCGAGGGCCTCAAGGACAGTGCCGGGGCCGAGAGCGAGAAGGCGGCCCAGGGCGTGCGCCAGGCCATCGAGGAGGCGGCGCGGGAGATGCGCAGCGGCCTTGACGAGGCGCAGACCAAGTTCGGCGCCTCCGTGTCGTCCCTGCGGGAGATGGCGGGCTCGATCCGCGGCGAACTCGACGCGACCCGCGCCGAACTCGCCCGCGGCGTCCTCGACCTGCCCCGCGAGACGCAGGACGCCACCGGCGAGATGCGCCGGGTGGTGGCCGACCAGATCAAGGCGCTCAACGAGCTCTCGGCCCTGGTCTCCCGCACCACCCGCTCGGTGGATGTCGCCCAGCCTCAGGCCCAGCGGCGGGTGGCGGAGGGTGGCTCCCGCGCGGTTGCGGCGCCGCAGGCCAGCAGCGCTCCGGCTCCGTCCGCGACGCAGACGCAGGCTGTGTCGGCTCCGGCTCTGCCGGCGCCCTCGGCCCCGGCCCGGTCCACCCCGGCCCCGGCCCGGATCGAGGCGCCGCGGCCCTCCGCGACCGCCCGCCCCGTCGCCATGACGGCTGGCGGTGCCAAGCGCGGCTGGCTGTCCGACCTGCTGACCCGCGCCTCCCTGGATGAGGACGACGATGCCGAGGCGGACGCGACCAACGCCGCTGCGCCGGCCTCGCCGGGCCGTCCGTCGCAAGCTCTGTCTCAGGCTCCGGCCGAGACCGGGCGGATCGCCCTCGACACGATCTCCACCGACATCGCCCGGATGATCGAGCACCGGACCGCGGTCGACCTGTGGGAGCGCTACCGCCGGGGCGAGCCGAACCTGTTCGACCCGCGCATCTACACCGCGCAGGGCCGGACCACCTTCGCGGAGATCCAGCGTCGCTACCGGTCGGATGCGGAGTTCCGCCGCAGCGTCGATCGCTACGTGGGTGAGTTCGAGCGGCTACTCGGCGACGTGGTCAAGAACGACAGCGACGCCAAGCGGACCGACGCCTACCTCACGTCCGAGACCGGCAAGGTCTACACAATGCTGGCCCATGCCAGCGGTCGCTTCGACGGGGCCTAGCAGGACAGCCAGCGCGGGCGCTCACAGAGCCCGCGCTGGCGGAACGTGTTTTACAGGAGGCCCAGCCCAACCAGCTCGCGGCGCAGCGCCTCGGGCATCTCGGCGAGGTCGCCCGATTGCCCGGCGCCCAGGTCGGCCGGCGCGTCGCGGGCCGTGAGGTAGCGCCAGCCCTGGAACGGGCGGCAGGGCCGGGGCGATACGGGAACCAGGCGCGGGTCGAAGACCAGCCGGCAGCGCGGGATGCCGTCCGCGTCCGTCAGTTTCTCGATCGCGGTGATCGCCTGCCGGCAGGACAGGGTCCCGCGGATCACCCAGTAGATCGAACCCTTTCCGGCGATCTCCCGATGGCGCTTGGGCAAGGTGCGGGTGACGTGGAACGGGTCGGCCGGCCGGCCCTCGCGCAGGGCCTCGGCCCGGTACCGCTCCTGACGGGCTTCGAGGTCGGCGATGGAGGCGGGTCCGACGCAGAGCTTGATCAGGTTCAGGGCCACGGGGGTTTTCGTCTCACGACCTTCGGCGGGCGGGCGCCCCTGATAGCAGGGCCGCTTGGCGCCGTCAGGCGAACAGGGCGAGCCGCTGCTCCGGTGGCAGCGCGTCGATCGCCGCGAAACTCAGGATCGGCGCCTCCGGCTCGGCGGCGGGCTCCGGGGCGACGGGGTCATGGCCGGCCCAATCCGCGTCGGGCTCTGGATTCTCAGAGTCGTCCTGATCGACCGCGGCGTGGCCGAGCGCGACCGGGGCGGGCGCTTCTTCTATCTCGAACGCCTCGGCTTCATCGGCCGCCTCTGCCCCCTCCCCGTCCGAGACCGGCAGGAACACGATATCCTCGTGGAGCGGCGGGCTCCCGGGGCGGGCGATCAGCGCCGCCGCGGTGACGGCCGGCACCTCCATGGCGATGTAGCGGTCGATATCGCTCTGGCAGAGGTCCGACGGCGGGGTCTCCGGCAGGGGCCCGGCCGCTGGGTCGCCGGGCATCGGCGGGATCGGCTCGGCGGCGCTGCCCCAGATCGCGATCATCGACGCGAGCCGGTCCTCGAGGTAGCGCAGGGTGTAGACGATCCGGGCGGTGCGCTGGGCGGTGAGATCCTGGAACGAGCAGGCGGTGTAGATCGCCGTCGCGTGCCGATCGAGGGCGTCGCAGGTTGGCGCATCGGCACCGCGCTCGCGCAGAACCCAGGCCGCCTCCTGGATCGCCTCGGCCGAGCCGAGGATGTCGGAGGTCGCCCGCTCGGTCTCCCGCACGATCGCGTCGAGGGCCAGGGAAGCCTGTGTGAGGCGGGTCTGCTCGCTGTCGCGGGCGCTGATCGCGGCGATCTCGGCCTTGGTCTGGCTGATCGCCGCGGCCATCTCGACGAGATTGCCGTGCAGCTGCCCGACGGTCTGCTGATCCCGGTCGGTGGTCACCGCGTGTTCGAGGCGGCGCATGGCCCCGAGCAGCATCCGGGCCAGGGCGGCCCGGTTGCGGCGGGCATATTCGGACAGGAACCAGCGCCCGCGCTCACTGAGGCAGATGGTCGCCTCGATCGCCTCGTATTCGGCGAGGGCGCCTGCAGGGGCTGAACCGGACATGGGATCCCTCCGAACCCGAAAGCCCGGTGCGGCGACGGCCGGCACGCGGCGCGACCCGGAGGCGGGCAAATTGACAGGGAGGGTTTAACGGGCGCTTACGGCGGCCGGCCCCCGGATGTGGGGCATCCTTCGACGCCCGCCCGGGAACCCCCATCCTTGCATCGCCCGTCCGGCCCGGCGCGCCTGTCGCTGCTCTACGCCGTCGTCTTCACCGAGATCGGCATCGCGATGCCGTTTATGCCGCTCTGGCTCGACGGCCTCGGCCTCGATGCCCGGGTGATCGGCCTGCTCCTGGCCCTGCCGATCGCCACCCGGATCGTCGCGACGGCGCCGCTGATGAGCCTGCTCGACCGAGGCCTGGGCCCGCGCCGGCTGATCCTGCTCGGCAGCCTCGCCCTCAGCCTGACCTACGCGCTGATGCCCGGCGCCGCCGGGATCGGCTGGCCCCTGCTCGCCGGGCTGATCGTCCTCAACGCCGTGGCCGGCGCGCCGCTGGTGCCGTGCATCGACTACTTGACCCTGGCAGCCGTGCGCCGCGACGCCCGCCTGGTCTATGCCCGGATCCGGATGGCGGGCTCCATCGCGTTCCTGCTGGCCAACCTGGCGGGCGGATTCCTGCTTTCGGCGCTGGGCGGCCAGCTCGCGGTGCCGCTGCTGCTCACCGGCCTCGCCCTGGCGGCGGGGATCGTGGCCTGGCGCAGCCGCTCGGTCGTGGCCCTGCCGCAGGTCCCGGCCGGCGCCGTCCGGCCGCGCCTGCCGTTGACACTCTGGCTCTGCATCGGCGCCGCGGCGGCGATCCAGGCGAGCCACGGGGCGATCTACGGGTTCGGCAGCATCTACTGGACGAGCCAGGGCATATCGCCGGTCTGGGTCGGCGCGCTGTGGGCGACCGGGGTGCTGGCCGAGATCGCGCTGTTTGCCGGCATCACCGCCCTGCCCGCGTCCTGGCGGAGCCCGGTGCGGCTCCTGACCCTCGGCGCCGGGGCGTCGATCCTGCGCGCCGTCGGCATGTATCTTCTGGGCGATCACCTGGCCGCGCTGGTGCCGCTCCAGTGCCTGCACGGCCTGACCTTCGGGGCGACGCAGCTCGGCGCGATGGCGGCGGTGTCGGCCTTCGCCCCAGAGGGCGCGCGCGGGCGGGCGCAGGGCACGCTGAGTGCCGTCAACGCGAGCATCTCCGTGGGCGCGACCCTGGTGAGCGGCCTCGCCTACCGGGCCGGCGGTCCCCTCGCCTTTCTCGTGATGGCGCCGCTCGCCGCCTGCGGCCTGGGCCTGGCCCTCGCCGCCGGCCGCGCCAAGGGGGGTGACGTTGGAGACGGATCGTCAACCGTAATGTCGACATAACCCCAGTTCAGGGTGGTGCCTCCAATCGAGGAGTGAGGGCTTGCTGAGCGAGGGCATGGTTCCCGGCGCATCGCTGCGGGACCGGCCGGGCCGCGGCCGGTTGGCGCTCGACGGGCGCTGGACCGCCGATCAGGCGCCGACCGTCGAGGCGAATGCGGCGCGCATCCTGGCGGCCGGCCGGGCCGCTCCCGTGGCGGTCGACCTGTCGGGGATCGAGCGGCTGGACACTTTGGGCGCCTGGGTGCTCGAGCGGACCCGCGCCGAGATCGAGCAGGCCGGCGGCGCGCTGACCTATGTCGGCGTTCGGTCCGAGCACCGCACCCTGCTGGGCGAGGTGCGCCTGCGCGAGGTCGAGTCCGCGGCCCCGGCGCGGCGCGGCCGCATCGTCGGGTTCCTCGACACGGTCGGCCGCGAGACCGTGCGCGGGGGGCACGCGTTCGTCACCGCCCTCGCCTTCCTGGGCGAGGTGATCGCCGCCTGCGGGCGCGTCGCCCTGCGGCCGGGCACGTTCCGGGGCACCGCCCTGGTCAACCAGATCCAGCAGGTGGCGTTCAACGGCGCCCCGATCATCGTGCTGATCTCGTTCCTGGTCGGCGGCATCGTCGCCCAGCAGGGTATCTTCCAGCTCCAGCGCTTCGGCGCCCAGACCTTCGTGGTCAACCTGATCGGGCTGCTGATCCTGCGCGAGATGGGCGTGCTGCTGACCTCGATCATGGTCGCGGGCCGCTCCGGCTCGGCGATCACCGCCGAGATCGGCTCCATGCGCATGCGCGAGGAGGTCGACGCCCTGCGGGTCATGGGCCTCGATCCCGTCGAGATCCTGATCGTGCCGCGGGTGCTGGCCCTGATGGTCGGCCTGCCGATGCTGACCCTGATCGGCGACATCGCCGCGCTCACCGGCGGCGGCCTCACCGCCATGCTGTACGGCGGCCTGACGCTCGATCAGTTCCTGGTCCGGCTCCAGGCGGCGGTGGGCGTGCACCACGTCATGGTCGGCCTGATCAAGGCCCCGTTCATGGCGCTGATCATCGGAATCCTCGCCACGATCGAGGGCTTCGCGGTGGAGGGCTCGGCGGAATCGCTGGGCCGCCACGTCACCGCCTCAGTCGTGAAGTCCATCTTCATGGTCATCGTCCTCGATGGATTGTTCGCCGTGTTCTTCGCCGCGATCGATTTCTGAGCCCGTGCTGATGATCGCCCCCGCCACGCCCGAGCCCGAAGCCGGCCCTGCGCCCATCATCCGGGTGCGCGACCTCGTGGTCGGATTCCGCAACCGGAACATCCTCAAGGGTCTCAACCTCGACATCCGGGCGGGCGAGATCATGGGCTTCGTCGGGCCCTCGGGTCAGGGCAAGTCGGTGCTCACCCGCACGATCCTCGGCCTCACGCCGAAGCGGGCGGGCACGATCGAGGTGTTCGGCCGCGACGTCGACGGCATGACCTATGCCGAGCGCCGCCGCATGGAGCAGCGCTGGGGCGTGCTGTTCCAGCAGGGCGCCCTGTTCTCGGCGCTCACCGTCAAGCAGAACATCCAGGTCCCGATGCGCGAGCACCTGAACCTGTCCGAGCGCCTCCTCGACGAGTTCGCGCGGCTCAAGATCGAGATGGTCGGTTTGCAACCGGACGCCGCCGACAAGCTGCCCTCGGAGCTATCCGGCGGCATGATCAAGCGCGCGGCGCTCGCCCGCTCCCTGGCGCTCGATCCCGAGATCCTGTTCCTGGACGAGCCGACCTCGGGGCTCGACCCGATCGGCGCGGGCGAGTTCGACGACCTCGTCTCGACGCTGAAGGAGACGCTGGGCCTGACCGTGTTCATGGTCACCCACGACCTCGACAGCCTCTACACCGCCTGCGATCGCATCGCGGCGCTCGGCGACGGTCAGATCATCGCCGCCGGCACGATCGAGGAGATGCTGGCGAGCGACCACCCCTGGTTGCGCTCGTACTTCCACGGCAAGCGGGCCCGCGCCATCACCTCCGGGGCGCCGGCGCATGCCTGACCGCCCCTTCCCCCTGACCCCGTCCCGGTCCCTCCCGGGATCGGCGACACGCAGCTCGGCCGGACTTGTTTCGCCGAGCGGAACCGCAGGCTGACCGCATGGAAACCCGCGCGAACTACGCCCTCATCGGGGCCTTCACCCTCGCCGTCATCCTGGCGGGCTTCGGCACCGTGCTGTGGCTCTCCGGCGGCTCGTCACGGCAGGTGAGCCAGATCGTCCGCATCGTGTTCTCCGGCTCGGTCGGCGGGCTCTCCCGCGGATCGAGCGTGAACTTCAACGGCATCAAGGTCGGCGAGGTGACGGATATCCGCCTCGCCCCGCAGGATCCGCGCCGGGTGCTGGCCCAGATCAAGGTCGATCCCTCGACGCCGCTCCGGGCCGACACCCGGGCCCGCCTCGATTCGGCGATGCTGACCGGCGTCTCGGTGATCTCCCTGTCGGGCGGCAACGCCGACGCGCCGGTGCTCGCGCCGATGGCCAATGGCGAGCCGCCGACGATCTTCGCCGATTCCTCCGACATGCAGGACATGATGGCGCTGGCCCGCCAGGTGGCTCAGCGGGCCGACGACATGCTGGCCCGCCTCGACCGGATCGTGGCCGGCAACGAGGGCGCGATCAACCGGGCCCTCACCAATGTCGAGACGTTCTCGAAGACGCTGGCCGATGCCGGCCCGAACATCGCGACCCTGGTCAAGGCGGTGGACGGGGTGAAGCTCGGCCACGTGATCGACAATGCCGACCGCTTCTCCGCGGCCCTGTCCAAGTCGAGCCCCGACATCGAGGGAGCGGTCCACGACGCCCGCTCGCTCGCGGCCAAGCTCAACGCCTCGGCCGACAAGATCGACTCGGTGCTGAACGGAGCCCAGGGCTTCCTCGGCTCCGCCGCGGGCCAGGAGGGCTCCAGCACGTTCACCGAGATCCGTGCGGCCGCGGTCTCGGTGCGCGACGCCGGCAAGGCCTTTCGCGTCATGTCGGAGAACCTCGACAAGCGCACCGCCAGCATCTCGGCCAATTTCGGCCGCCTGAGCGGTACAGGCCGCCGGGAGGTGGAGGCGCTGTCGGGGGACGGCCAGCGCACGCTGAACACCCTGAACCGGACCGTGCGCAGCCTGGAGCGCGATCCGAGCCAGGTGATCTTCGGCGGCAAGCCGTCGTTGCCCGAATACAACGGCGGCCGGTGAAATCACTGGCCGCCGGGTCGATGTGTCCCGGCGCACGGCACGGATACAGGCGAGGGATAGTTTCTGCGGCATAGCTTATTCAGCTCTGCCGCGTGTCGGCGGGGTTTCTCAGGTTGTGCGTATGGCCCGCTCGTCCCACCTCCTCGCCGCCGCGCTGCTCGCCGCCCTCCTGGGTGGCTGCGGCGGTGGCGCCACGCCCCTGACCTTCGATCTCGCGGCTCTGCCCCCGGTTGTGCGCCTCGTCGCGGCCGGCCGCTCGATCGCAGTCTCGGAGCCGGTGGGCATCCAGCCGTTCGAGGCCGACCGGATCATCGTGCGCGAATCCGGCGGCGCCCTCGCCTTCCTGGGCGGCGGCCAATGGGCCGACCGGCTGCCGCGGCTGATCCAGACCCGGCTCCTCCAGAGCCTGGAGAATTCCGGTCGGCTCCGGTCGGTGAGCCGCCCCGGCGACAAGGTCGTGGCCGATTACCAACTGATCAGCGAGATCCGCGCCTTCGACATCCAGGCGACGACCGGGGAGGCGGTGGTCGACCTGTCGCTGAAGCTCGTGGCCGACGGCACCGGCAAGGTTACCGCCGCCCGGATCTTCACCGCCCGCGTGCCGGTGGCGAAGATCGACGCCGGCAACGGCGCCCAAGCCCTCGACCGGGCGCTGACCATCGTGCTGGCCGACGTGGTCCGCTGGGTGAATACCGGGCGCTGAGCGCGCCGGGTCTCGGACGGGATCCGCGCCGTCCGGGGGCCGAAGGTCCGTGCGGATCGGATCGGGGCTTTTCGCGCCGCCGGTCGTTCTCGCAGCGAGCCGGTCACAGGGCTGCTTTCGATCGTATCCATGCGGAGTCGATAGAAATTGACGGTTGCAGCCTGCAGCAATTGCAGCCATAGCGCAGCCGCTATGCAGACCATCTTTTCGACGGACGAGGTTCGACCGAAAGATCGATTTCGCCATTGGCGGGATGTCTGCGAAGACCGCCTCGTCCCGATGGAGCAGGACTGCCTGGGCGAGGGGCAATTTGACGCCACGATCGACGGTGCAAGTATCGGCGGTCTGGATTTCACGAAGTTCGCGTTGCGCAATCTCAGGGCCTCGACGACGCCCCGAACGCTCCGGCACGAAAATCACAAGACCGATCACCTCTTCATGAGCATGGTCCTGTCCGGGACCGTCCGCGCAGACCAGAACGATCGATCCAGCACGGACACAAACGGCGACTTCGCGATCCGCGACACGAATACGCCGTGGACGATCGAGCACAGCGGGTACAGCGAGGTGCTGGCCATCGCGATCCCGCGGGAGCGGCTGGAGGGAGTGCTGGGGTCGGCCCGGATCTTCGCCGGCCTGACCGTCGAGGGCCATCTGCCGGTGGCGACCCTGGCCCGCTCGTTCCTGTCCAACCTGCTGCGCGAGGAGGATCGGCTGCCGCCGCATGTGGCCGAGCGCATGGCCGGGGTGGGGATCGATCTCGTCGTCGCCAGCCTCGCCGAGCGCCTCGCACGGGAGCTGCCCCGGCCCGTTCACGGCAGCGTCGTGATTCAGCGCGCCAAGGCCTATGTCGAGGCCAACCTTCACGACCAGGCGCTAGATCCGCGCCACCTCGCGGCCGCGACCGGGGTGTCGTTGCGGCGGCTCCAGGAACTGTTCCACGAGCGCGGCCAGCACATTTCCGACTGGATCTGGCAGCGCCGGTTGGAAGCTGCGGCCAACCGCCTGACCGATCCCGGATACCTCCACATGCCGCTCGGCACCCTGGCCTATGGCTGCGGCTTCGCCAGCCAGGCTCACTTCTCCCGCCGCTTCAAGGAGCGCTACGGCCTGAGCCCGCGCGACTATCGCCACCGCGCGCTGTCGCACGCCGTCGCCTGCTGAGGAGACGGCCGTCTCGTCCCGCGCCCCGGTCGGACCCGGTGTGCACGGTCAGCGAGAAGACAGATTTGCGGGCGACATGATGCCCGCGCCGGACGAGGCGACGCGCTTGCGTCCCCGCCGCCTCACTCCATCACGGCCGCCTTCATGATCACAACCATGGTGGCCCGGGCCGGGCCTTCGGTGCAGCGCACGAGGTGGGGGCGGTCGCAGCGATAGCGCAGGGTCTCGCCCGCCCGGACGCTCCGCACGCTGCCGCCGATCTCGACCTCGAACGCGCCCTCGGCCACCGAGAGCGATTCCACCGAGCCGCGCTGGTGCGGGTCCGAATCGAGGACGCCGCCGAGATCGGCCGTGACCTCGTACCATTGCAGCCACTCGATCGTCTTGATCCAGCCGATGATCGCCAGCCGGACCTTGCCGTCCTCCGAGACCAGGATCGGGGTGTCCGCCCGGGAGGTTTTCTCGATGAACGGTTCCTCGTCGCCCGCCGCCAGGACCCGGTCGATCGAGACGTCGAGCGCCTGCGACAGCCGCCAGATCGTCGCGAGCGTCGGGTTGGTCTCGTTACGCTCGATCTGGCTGATGATCGACTTCGCCACGCCCGATTGCTCGGCGAGCTCTGACAGGGAGAGATTGTAGGCCTTGCGTAGGCGCTGGATCGTCTTGCCAAGCTGGCCGGAGAGCACCTGCGCCCCGGTCAGCAGGTCGCGTCCGCGCGCCCGGTCGGGCCGTTCCGCCTGATCCTGCATCGTCACCGGTCCACCTAGGCCGTTCCGTTATCCGAACGATCGTGCGCTTCTTCAAACGCAATCGCCGGCCGGACGCAAGGCGCGCGTGCC
The DNA here is from genome assembly GCF_001455965.1 of Methylobacterium sp. GXS13. Taxonomy (GTDB): domain Bacteria; phylum Pseudomonadota; class Alphaproteobacteria; order Rhizobiales; family Beijerinckiaceae; genus Methylobacterium. Next base: position 21,345 of record NZ_LKKO01000052.1, on the reverse strand, counting down.
CCGGACGCTAGTGCCAGATCGCGTGAAAGTGGTGGACCGGGCCGTGGCCGGAGCCGATCGCGAGCCGATCCGCCGCGTTGAGCGCCGCCGTGAGGTAATCCTTGGCGGCGGCCACCGCCTCCGGCACCGTCAGGCCCCGGGCGAGCCCGGCCGTGATCGCGGAGGACAGAGTGCAGCCGGTGCCATGCGTGTTGCGGGTGGCGATGCGCGGGGCTGCGAAGGTCTGCACGTGACCCGCGGCGGTCACGAGATGGTCGACGCTTAGGGCGCCGGTCCCGTGGCCGCCCTTGATCAGTACGGCCCGGGCGCCGAGCGCCGCCGGCCGCCGGGCCTGGGCGGCCGCTCCCGCCTCATCCTCGGCCACCGCCTCGCCGAGCAGCACCGCCGCCTCCGGCAGGTTGGGGGTGATCAGGTCGGCGCGCCCGAGCAGCCGGTCCCGGAGCGCCGCCACGGCATCCTCCGAGATCAGCCGGTCGCCGCTGGTGGCGACCATCACGGGGTCGAGGACCACCGGGATCGTCTTCGCCTGCCGTGCCAGCCCGTCGGCGACCGCTTCGATCACCGCGATCTGCGACAGCATGCCGATCTTCACGGCGTCGACCGCGAGGTCGGAGAAGACGCTGTCGATCTGCCGGGCGACAAACGCCGCCGGCACGTCGTGGATGCCCTGGACGCCGCGGGTGTTCTGGGCGGTGAGCGCCGTGATCACGCTGGCGCCGTAAACGCTTAAAGCCGAGAAGGTCTTGAGGTCGGCCTGGATGCCGGCGCCGCCGCCGGAATCCGAGCCCGCGATGGTGACCGCGATCGGGCTGGCACCGCTCATCGGGCGGCGCCCCGCGCCGTCAGCGCGGCGTCGATCGCCGCGCGCAGCTCCCGGGCACGCTGGCGTACCGGCTCGGTCCCGAACAGGGCGGTGATCACCGCGACGCCGTCTGCTCCCGCGGCGATCACCGGGGCGGCGTTGTGCAGGCCGATCCCCGCGATGGCGCCGATCGGCAGGCCCGCACCCCGGGCGAGCCGCGCCCGGAAGGCGATGCGCGAGAAACCGTCGAGGCCGACCGGCGGGTCGGGATTGTCCTTGCTGGTGGTGGCGAACACGCCGCCGATGCAGGCGTAATCGACCGGGAGCCGGTACAGCTCGTCGGCCTGGGCGGCGTTCTTCACGGTCAACCCGATGATCGCCCCCTCCCCCAGCAGGCGGCGCGCCTCGGCCGGGTGGAGGTCGCTCTGGCCGAGGTGCACCCCGTCCGCCCCCGCGGCCAGGGCGAGATCGACCCGGTCGTTGACCAGGACCGGCACCCGCCCGCCGACGGCGGCCTGGATCGCCCGGATCCGCGCGAGCGCCGCGCGGGCATCCGGGATGTCCTTCTCGCGGTACTGGAGCAGGGTGGCGCCCCCCGTCACCGCGTCGGCGGCCAGCCGGGCCAGGTGGTCCCCGTCGCCGCCGCAGATCCCGACATCGAGGAGGCCGTAGAGCCGCAGGTCGACGGGCCGGCTCGGTGCCGTCGCGGAGGTCGCGTTCGCTGCCATCGTGGTCGCCTGCCCCTCGTCGGAATTGGCCCCGCGCCGGCACATCTCCGGCGGCCCTGTTTGGGCAGCGGTCGCCGGCTTGGCAACCCGTCCGGTCACACGGCCGCGTTGACGCGGGGCGATCCTGTCCCCCTATAGGGACGGATCCGGTCTGACAGAATCCCGCGCCCGGCGGGAGAGGGTTTCGAGGGGCGATGACGGTCGGCGCGGCGCAGACGGGTGCGGGCGGGGTACAGGCCCTGCCGGAGCGCTCCTCCGTGGGCCTCGTCGCGGTGATCGTCGCGGCGACCAAGGGGGAACCGCGCGCCCTGACCATCCGGGTCCCGGACCAGGCGCCGGGCCGCGGCGACGGCCTGCCGGCCGGGCCGCTCGTGCCCGAGCACGCCACCCTGGAGCGCGGCCTGCGCGCTTGGGTGGAGCGGCAGACGCACCAGCGCCTGGGCTATGTCGAGCAGCTCTATACCTTCGGCGACCGCGACCGCTCCGGGGGTGACGAGGCGCCGGAGGCGCACGCGCTGTCGGTGGCCTATCTCGCCCTGGTCCGCGAGGAGCGCCCGGCCGGCCTCGCCGAGGCGGCGTGGCACAACTGGTACCGCTACCTCCCGTACGAGGATTTCCGCAACGGCCGTCCGCCCCAGCTCGACGCGATCGAGGGCCGGCTCGCGTCCTGGGCGGCCGAGCCCGCGGATTGCGCGATCCGGACCCGCCGCCTCGACCGGCTCGGCCTCACCTTCGGGATGAACGGCGGCACCTGGAACGAGGAGCGCGTGCTGGAGCGCTACGAATTGCTGTTCGAGGCCGGCCTGATCCCAGAGGCGCGCGGCAATGCCGGCCCGGCGGTGCCGAACGATCCCACCGGCGTGCCCATGGCCTTCGATCACCGCCGGGTGCTGGCCACGGCGATCGGCCGCCTGCGCGGCAAGATCAAGTACCGCCCGGTTGTGTTCGAGCTGATGCCCCCGGCCTTCACCCTGCTCCAGCTCCAGCGCACCGTCGAGGCGCTCTCGGGCACGCAGCTGCACAAGCAGAACTTTCGCCGCCTCGTGGCCCAGCAGGGGCTGGTGGAGGAGACTGAAGCCCTCACCCGCGGCACCGCCGAGCGCCCGGCCCGGCTGGTGCGCTTCCGCCGGGAGGTTCTTTTGGAAAGGCCGGCCCCCGGGCTGCGGCTGCCGTCCCGGCGGGTGGGGTGATCCACCGCGCTCGATGCGTTCGCACGGAGGGCCACCGGGTCGGCAATGTTGCCTCGACGCCACGTCAGACGGGCTTCAGGCTCCCGAATGCCCGTATCGTAATCAGAAGCAAGCCTCTGAAAAGCAACGCGTTTCCTCTCCTCCTTGCGGGGACGGATCAGGGCTGAGGGTGGTGCAGGATGGGGCGCCGTGGTGCCTTCTGAACCACCCCACCTCCAACTCCTCCCACAAGGGCTACGACATTCACGCATCGCTGCCAGATGAGGGCCAAGGCCAACCCCAAGCGCGCCTTCCCTCCCCCTCTGCGGGGGAGGGTGGCCCCTGCGTCAGCAGGGGTCGGGAGAGGGGAACCTGGTTTCAGGAAAGGGCGTGACCGGCATGACGGGCGAAGCCCTGTTCTGCGCCGTTGCTCCCCTCTCCCGACCCCCTTCGAGGGCCACCCTCCCCCGCAGAGGGGGGGAGGGAGAGCCGCGGTATCTCCCGTGTCTTCGGCCGATGCGATGTGTGAATCCGCAAGCCCAAAAGGCTGAGGAGCGCGCGTCGCGCTTCACAGAGGACGAGGTTTGAACATCGTAGGGCTCTTCGCAGAAGGTCGCGCGCCGCGCCACAGCCAGACCGCCGTCAACACCAGCAGCACGGTCGCGACGGCGCCGGTGCAGTCCAGCGCGGCCCAGCCGGCCCGGCGGCCGGGGCCGAGAAGGCGCACTAGAACGGGGCCGAGGATCTGCCCGGCCGCGAAGGCGGCGGTCATGCGGGCGAGGAGCGGCGTCGGGTTGTCGAGTCGCGCCTCGCGGGCCAGCTGCAGCCCCGCCATGGTGGCGACCATGAACGTGCCGCCCACCAGGATCGCCGAGGTCGCGACCGCCCAGAGGGCGTGGGCGACCAGGGGCAGGCCGGTGCCGAGCGCCATGAGGCCCTGCGCCACCGCCCAGAGGCGCCGGCGCGGCACCTGTGTGAGCCAGCGGGCCACGGCGGCGACCGACAGGGCGGCGGCCAGGCCGAACAGCGGCCAGGTCAGACCGAACACTTTTGGGTCGGAGGCCAGTTCGCGGGCCATGGCGGGCAGAAACGTCGCCGGCACGATGTAGCCGAACCCGAAGATGCCGTAGCACAGGACCAGGGCCGTCTGGCCGTTCCGGGGGCGTCGGACGACGGCGGTGGCCTCGCGCTCCCCGATCCCGGCCGAGGCCGTGCCCTGCCCCCGCGACAGGAACCAGACCAGCAGCGCGCCGAGCCCCGCGACCAGGCCGAGATCGAGCCACAACCGGGCCGCCGGTTGGAGGCCGCCGAGCCAAGCCAGCATGCCGGCGAGCGCGATGCCTAAGCCGACGCCGGTGTAGATCCAGGCGCCGCGCTGCGCGACGCCACGCCGGGCCAGCTCGGCCAGGCACCAGCCGCTCGCGCAGACCAGGGCCCAGGCGCTGAACACCCCGGCCAGCGCCCGCAATCCGATCCCGGCACCGGCCGGCCCGTCATGATCGACCGCCGCCATCGCCACCGTCGTGAGCGCCACGCCGGCCAGGCTCATGAGGAGCCCCCGACGCGGATCGCGGGTGAACCACGACGCCGTCAGGGCGCCGACCAGATACCCGACATAGTTAGCCGAAGCCCATTCCGCCCCCGCGGCGGCCGTGAGAGTGCCGTCGCGCATCATCAGCGGCATCAGGGGCGTGAACGCGAACCGGCCGATCCCCATCGCCACCGCGAGGGCGACGAGGCCGCTGCCGACCACCGGCCAGGGCGTGCGTTCGGAATCGGTCGGGGCGTGCGGGCGCGTGCTCATGTCGGCACCCTTTGAACCCCCGCCCGCCATTCTTGGAAAATGAATTTTTGTGACGTACGGTTCTCTCGATGAGAACGATGGATCTCGACGACCTCGACATCTTCCGCTGCGTGGTCCGGGAAGGCGGGGTCACGCGGGCGGCGGCGATGCTGCACCGGGTCCCGTCCAACGTGACGACCCGGATCAAGCAGTTCGAGGCGCGGCTGGGCGTGGCCCTGTTCCGCCGCGAGGGCCGTGGCCTGACCCTCACCGAGGCCGGGCGCACCCTCCTGGGCCATGCCGAGGCGCTGCTGCAGATGGCCGATCTGGCTGAGCAGGAGCTGCGCAGCGGCGTGGTCCGCGGCGTCCTGCGGCTGGGCTCGCTGGAGAGCGCGGCGGGCGCGCGGCTGCCGCCGATCCTGTCGGCCTTCCACGCGCAGTTCCCCGACGTCACGATCGAGCTGCAGACCGGCACGACCCGCGCCATGCTCCGGCAGCTGGAGCGCTTCGCGATCGAGGCGGCCTTCGTCTCCGAGCCGTTCGATCGCGCGAGCCTGTCGTCGGTGCCGGCCTTCGACGAGGAGCTGGTTCTGATCACCGGCCGGAACGGGCTCGGGACCGGCCGGCGGACCCTGGTGGCGTTCCCGCACGGCTGCTCCTACCGCCAGCGCCTGATCGAGTGGCTGGCGGAAGAGGGCGCGTCCTACGACCGGGTTCTGGAAATGAGTTCGTACCACGCCATCGTGGCCTGCGTGGCGGCCGGCACCGGCATGGCCATCGTGCCGGCGGAGGTGCTCGACCACGCGGTGATGAGCGCGGCGGTGGAGCGCCATCCGCTGCCGCCGCACCTGCGCCGCAACCGCACGCGCCTGGTCTGGTCGGGGGACGCCAGCCCAGCCCTGCGCGCCCTCATGGCGCTGCTGCCCGACAAGGCCGCGACCGGGCAGGCAGCGTAGGTCCCGCCCCTACCCGTAGGTGTGATCGTCGGCGGGGAACCGCCCGGCCCGCACCTCGTCCGCGTAGGCCTTCACGGCGTCCTCGATATGGCCCCGCAGCGACCCGAACTGGCGCACGAATTTCGGCGTCTTCTCGGAGAGGCCGAGCATGTCTTCCAGCACCAGGATCTGCCCGTCGCAGACCGCCGAGGCGCCGATGCCGATCGTGGCGGCGGTGACCTGGGGCGACGTCGCGATCGCCCGCGCCACCGGCTCGACGATGCCCTCCAGCACGATCGCGAAGGCGCCGGCCTCGGAGATCGCCCGCGCGTCCTCCAGGAGGCGGCGCTCGTCGTCCGGCGCCCGGCCCTGGACCTTGAACCCGCCCATCGTGTTCACCGCCTGCGGGGTGAGGCCGATATGGCCCACCACCGGTACGCCGCGCTGGACCAGGAAGGCCACCGTCTCGGCGAAATGGGCCCCCCCCTCCATCTTGATCGCCCCGGCCCCGGTCTCCTTGAGCACCCGGGAGGCGTTGAGGAAGGCTTGCTCCCGGCTCGCCTCGTAGGAGCCGAACGGCATGTCGACCACCACCAGTGCCTTCGCGGTGCCGCGGATCACCGCCTGCGCCTGCAGGATCATCATCTCCAGGGTCACGGGGATGGTCGATTCCATCCCGTGCATCACCATGCCGAGCGAATCGCCCACCAGGATGAAGTCGCAATAGGGATCGACGATGCCGGCGGTGTGGGCATGGTAGGCGGTGAGCGCGATGATCTTGCGCCCCTCGGCCTTGCGCTTGCCGATGTCGATGGCTCGGAGCCGGCGGGACTGCACGACCTGCGACATGGTTCAGACCTCTTTGGGCTCATCGGGGTCGGCGGATGGCGCCCGAAACACCACGGTTTTCCCTCCCCCGCAAAGGGGGGAGGGAAACGCGCGTGCTTCACTCAGCCCATACAGGAGACGGGGCACGCCCCATCTCGCTCGGCGGCCCTCATACACCGCCCCGCCCCGCGGGTCAGCGCCCCGCCTGCGGTTCGGCCCCCGCCTTCCACGCGGGATCCTCGCGCAGGGCCGTGGTCTCGTGCGTCTCCTGCCAGCCCTCGACGCCCTCGGGGAACCAGCGGACGCCGGTATAGCCCTTGCGGACCAGACGCTTGGCCGCGTTCCAGCTGCCCCAGCACTCGACGTGGCAGAACACCACGACGGGCTTCGCCCGGTCGCCGCCGGTCAGCTCGGCGACCCGGGCGTAGAACAGGCTCTCACGCTCCGGCGCCAGGGGCTCGGCCCCGGCTTCCGGCATCCAGACCGAACCGGGGATCGAAGGATGCACCGGCAGCCAGAGCCGGCCGGCGGGGAAGTTCGACGGCTTGCGGTCCGGTGCGGCCACATCGATCAGCACCGGCTTGTCCGGCCCGGCCATCAGGGCGGCGAGTTTTTCGGCGTCGATCACCGCGGCGCCTTTCAGCGTCTGCGGGGTGTAGCCCTTGGGCGGGCCGGCATAGAGCCCCTCCGGCTCGGGCACGTTGACGGGGTGGGCGGCGCGGGCGGCGGCGAGGCAGCCGAGAGCGGCCAACGCCGCCGCGAGCCGCCCGATCAGGATCAGGCGCGCCATGGTCAGTTCGTCGGGCTCGGCGGGGTGAAGCTGTGCTGCCAGCTGCCGCCGGCATTGTCGCTCGCCGCGACCCGGAGCGGCTTGCCGTCCGGTTTGAAGGCGAAGTTGATCACCGGGTTCGACGCGATCGAGATGTCCCCCGTCATGGTGAAGACCGTCTTGTCGCCCGCCGAGACGGTGAGCTTGTCGATGTAGCGGGCCGGCGTGTAGTCGCGGGTGACCTGGTTCATCTGCATCCCGGAAAAGTTCGGGTGGCGGATCATCAGCGTCGCCTCCACGGGCTTGCCCGGGTGGGTCTCGGCGAACTTCATGCGCATGTCGCCCATGCCCTTCATGGCCTCCTCGTCGCTCATGCCCATCGGGGCCGAGCAGCCGCCGGACGCCTTCACGAACTGCTTGGCCTCGTAGAGCTTGCCGTCCTGGGTCTCCACCACGGCATGCATGTCGGTGTAGTTGTTGACCCGCACCCGCAGCTTGAGCTCCGCCGGGTCGGCGGCCGGGCCGAACTCGAACCGGGCGGCGTAGGGCGCCGGGTTGTCGTCGATGATCAGCGAGACCGCCTTGATCTGCCCGTCCTCGGGCATCGTCAGGGTGATCGGCACCAGGGCGGCGTCGAGTGCCCGGGCCGGCGCGTCGATCTTCACCAGGCTGTCCGTCTTTTCGATGGTGCGGTCGCCGAAGATCGACTTGGCGATCTCCTGCCAGCGCGCGGTCCGCTCCTGTTCGGTGTCCGAAGCGCCGGCGGCCCGGGCGGGACCCGCCAGGGCGGTCGTTGCGAGGACGAGGGCGAGCGCTGCCGTCGGGGCAATCTTGAGCGTCATGGCGTTTCTCCCGTTTGATTTTAATATGGAGGCTCGAAAGTCTATTCCCACTCAAGTTCTTGATAGGCCACGGTGACATTGCGGCCGTTATAAGTGTCGAACAAAGCCCACCTGTCGCGCTGATCCTGGGCGACGCTGGCCACGGCCTTCTCGATCGGGACATCCTTGGCGATCGCGGTGCGGGTGCCGTCGCGCAAAGCCGTCAGGTAGCCGGAGAGGTCGGCGAGTGCCGGGGCGAGCTCGACCGCAACCGGCCCGTGGCCCGGCACCGCCCGGGTTGCGCCCATGGCCTTCAGCCGCTCGATTTCCGTCAGCCAGCCCCCAAGGCTGCCGTCGAGCGACGGGATCCGGTTCACGAACAGCAGGTCGGCGGGGAAGAGCAGGCCGCTGCCTGAATCGCGCATCGACAGGTCGCAGGTGGTATGGGCCGGACCGTGCGCCGTGAAGGTCAGGCGGCGATCACCGAGGTCGATGGCGGCGGTGTCGGCGACGCTCATCGTCGGATAGACCACCGGCCCGGTGCGGTCTTCGCCAAGCAGCTCGACGAGGCGCTTGCGGTAGAACTCCCCCCGCGCGCCCAACGCCTCTGCGAGCTTGGCGTGGCCGATGAAGACCGGCTTGTCCTGCACGAAGGCCCCGGCCCCGAAGACGTGGTCCGGGTGGACATGGGTCAGCACCACATGGGTGATCGGCTTGGGCGTACGCTTGGCGATCTCGGCCCGCAGCCACTGGCCGTCCGCGAGGCTGCCGCCGGTCTCGGTGACGAGCACGCCGTCCCGGCCGATGAGGAAGCCGATATTGGCAATGGCGTCGACATTGTCGGCGGTAGCGTCGGCGATCAGTCCCTTGCGCACGAAGATGCCCGGGCCGACCTCGTCCAGCGTGAAGGACTCGGCGGCGCGGCCAAGGGTCGGCATGCAGCACAGGCAGAGGCCAGCGAACAGGGCGCGACGCCGCGACAGGGTCCGGCCCGTGACGGCGGTTTCCCCTGAATGGACGGCGGATGCCGTCATGCCAGAACCTCCCTGTTGTGAGCCTCTCCCCAAACAACCGATGGCCGGGCGTTTTCCGCCGCGCACGAGACCGCAGCGGGCGGATTGGGAGGGCCTCTCATTGCCTACCATTAAGTAGGTAGATCTTTGGGCGGTCAAGTGGCATGTTGGGAAACGGGCGCCGGGCGGTCACACGTTCGCGCGATCCCAGAGAGACCATGTCCGAGCGATGCGAGACACCCGCGCCGAGTTGCTGAGTCAGGCCGAGACCCTGGTCCGGGGGCGCGGCTTTGCCGGGTTCAGCTACGCCGACCTCGCCGAGGCGGTGGGCATCCGCAAGGCGAGCATCCATCACCATTTCCCCACCAAGGTCGATCTCGGCGCAACCCTGGTGGTCGCCTATGCCGACCGCTACGACGCCGCCCTGGCGGCGATCCGCGCGGACGTGCCGGACGGCCCGGGGCGGATCGCGGCCTATGGACAGCTCTATCTCGGCGGCGTCGAGCAGGGGCTCGGCTGCCTGTGCGCGGCGCTCGCCATCGAGGGCGAGGCCCTGCCGGAGCGCCTGCGCGGCGACATCGCGACGTTCTTCGAAGGGCATCTCGCCTGGCTGGAGGCGGTGCTGCGCGCGGGCCAAGCCGACGGCAGCGTGCGGTCCGGCTTGGAGCCCGCGGTGCTCGCCCGCTACGTCATCGCCACCCTGGAGGGGGCGCTGCTGATGGAGCGGCTGTTCGCGAGCCCCGCGGCCTTCGCGGATACGCTGGCCGTACTGGTCGAGGGGCTCAAGGCCTGAGGCGGAAACGGCCCTCTGCCCGGTGGCCGATCCGCGCGCCGAGGAGCGTCCCTTAACGCTTCGGTTGCGATCGGCTCGGGCACACCCGCGCCGAAAAGCTCCTGATCCGTCGTGTTCCGGCACGGTCTGAAGGCAATCCGCTTGATTTTGGTGCTGCCCGAGAAGGGTGGGGGGCGGACTCCAGCCTGTCGTCCCGAAGCGGACGTACCGCTTTAGGCACATGTCAAGCATTCAGATATGTATCAGTACTGTCCAGTAGCGGTCATACGACGGCCGCCGCCCATAGGTGGATCGGGATAGCTTCGCGATTGTCCGCTCCCAAGTGGCGATGGATCGAAGCGGACGTTGCCACCTGACTCGCACGACCCAGGAATACACCTGACCGACCTTCACGAATGCGTGTTCGAGTTCATGGTTCTGCGAAGTCTCGAACAGCAGTCAGACTTGATCGATTGGACATTAATTCCCCAAGCGGCATCGCGACCTGTTTCAACAATCTCAGGTATATTTCTCACGACTTGCAATCATCGGTTGTTACGGATAGAGGGCGTACTTGTCTGCCGACAAGTCGGTTGCTGACGTCGATGCGATGAAACCGGTATTTACAACTGACGGCCTGCATCCACGGGACAGCTTCCAGCGCTGGCATGACGTGCTCGACGCTCAGGAAGCAAACCTTGACCTGCAGCGAGTCGATGATGAACCGTTTATGGCCAGGGTGGAGAGCAGCACTGTTGGTGCTCTCAATATCTTGCGCATGTCGCAAAGCGCTCTACGCACCGAGTTCAGGAAGTTCGGAGCCTGGCGTCATGGCCGAGAAGGCATGGTCACGGCGGCGTTCAAGCTCTCGGGCACGTCGAGCAGCTTACAGGACGGTCGCGAAGCCGTGCTGAGTCCTGGCGATCTCTATATCCTGGATAAGCGGCCGGGTGTGCTAACCACGAGCGCAGGCTCACAAGCCATATCGATGGATATACCGCGGGAGTACTTAGAGCGCGTGCTCGGCCCGACACAGCTGTACACGGCCCTCCCAGCAAGGGCGGAGCTTGCGTCAACCTCACTGGCACGAGCATTTTTCCGAGAATTGATCCGCGTGGGCCCTGGGCTTTCACCCGCCAGTGCGGATCGCATGGCCTCGATCGGCGTCGATCTGATCGTGGCCAGCATCGCTGAGCAGATGGCCAAGGAGGTACCCAGGCCGCTGCACGGTACCGTCGTCGTCCAGCGCGCCAAAGCGTTCGTCGAGGCCAACCTCGCCGACCCGACCCTCGATCCGCCGAAACTCGCTGCGGCGGTGGGGGTGTCGCTACGTCGGCTTCAGGAGCTGTTCCAAGAGCGCGGCCAGCACATCTCCGACTGGATCTGGCAGCGCCGGCTCGAGGCCGCAGCCAAGCGCTTGGCTGATCCAGGCTACGTCCACTTGCCAATCGGCACCCTGGCTTACGGCTGCGGGTTCGCCAGCCAAGCCCACTTCTCCCGCCGGTTCAAAGCGTGTTTCGGCACAGCTCCCACCGAGTATCGCCACGCGGCCCTGGTGAGCGCCCAGTAGACGGTCACCTCGACGAGGCTTCGTACCAAACGCCCGGATCGGTAGTCCCCATTCCTTGCCCGGTCTTTCCCGTAAGGTCGCGGTCCGCTCGGACGCGCTTCGATCTGGTTACGGTGGGGAGCGCGCGATCTCATCAGTGGCCGAGCCGATGCGCAACCGTGCTCGTAGTGCCGGATGACCGGCTACGTTTAGCAGGCCGCGCGTGCCCTTTGGATCCGTCTTCTGATGGCTGCTTTCGGGAAGCTTGGACAATCGTCGGTATGCTCGGCATCGGTCATGAGCGGGAGGGGGAACGACGTCCATTTCGACGCATGGCCGCGCGTAGGCAGACAGTCGAAAGACCACCTCCAGCGGTTGTAGGGCATCGTCCATCCAGCTGCCGAGAGGCGGATTTCCCGAGGGTCTGTGAGGGGTCGGAATCAGCCACCTCACGACCTGTCGATGGGCGTCAAGCCCCGATCTCACCACCCGTGCCGTACCGCGCGAACCCGTCCGCCCGCAGCCGGCAGGCCGGGCAGGTGCCGCAGCCATAGCCCCAGGCGTGGCGCGCGCCGCGCTCGCCGAGGTAGCAGGTGTGGCTGTCCTCCACGATCAGCTCGACCAGCGGCGGGCCGCCCAGGGTCTCGGCGAGGCCCCAGGTCTGCGCCTTGTCGAGCGACATCAGCGGCGTGTGCAGCACGAACCGGCGCTCCATGCCGAGGTTGAGCGCGACCTGCAGCGCCTTGATCGTGTCGTCCCGGCAATCCGGATAGCCGGAATAATCGGTCTCGCACATGCCGCCGACCACGTGCCGGATCCCGCGCCGATAGGCGAGCGCCGCCGCGAAGGTCAGGAAGACGAGGTTGCGGCCGGGCACGAAGGTGTTGGGCAAGCCCGACGCCTCGAACCCGATCTCGGCATCCCGGGTCAGCGCCGTCTCGGAGATCTGGCCGAGGGCATCGAGGGCGACGGTGTGGTCCTCGCCGAGGCGCGAGACCCAGGCCGGCTGGACGTGGCCCATGCCGGCGCGCAGCACCGCCCGGCGCTCGAGCTCGACCCGGTGGCGCTGGCCGTAATCGAATCCTAGGGTCTCGACATGGTCGAACCGGTCGAGCGCCCAGGCGAGGCAGGTGGCAGAATCCTGGCCGCCGGAGAACAGCACCAGCGCCGAGCGGTCGCCGATGATCGCCGCGTCAGTCGCCATCGTACTCGGCCCAGGACATCGGCGTCTCCGCGACCCGCACCCGGGCGAGCCCCGGTAGGTCCGGCCGCAGGCGATGCCAGATCCAGGCCGCGATGTTCTCGGCGGTCGGGTTCTCCAACCCCTCGATCTCGTTGAGGCAATGGTGGTCGAGCCGGGCTAGGAGCGGGCCGAAGATCGATTCGATGTCGTAGAAGTCGATCACCCAGCCCGTATGCGGATCCACGGGCCCGGAGACGGTCAGCTCGACCCGGTAGGAATGCCCGTGCATCCGGTGGCAGCGATGCGTGGCGGGCACGTTCGGCAACCGATGGGCCGCCTCGAAGGTGAAGGCTTGGGTGATGTTCATCGTTTTTTTCGTAGCGATCCCACCCGCGCCCTCATCCTGAGGTGCCCGGCGATCGGAGATCGACGGGCCTCGAAGGAGCCCTCCAGGGACCGCCGCGAGTCCTGGAGCCCTCCTTCGAGGGCTCCGCTTCGCTGCGCCACCTCAGGACGAGGTGATCTGGTGGGAGGGACGCGGGATCGACGGATCCGTTATCGGTTCGCCCGGATCATAGCACCGAAACGCGCCTCGTGCGCCTACCCGCCGCTCTTGCCCGAAACCCCCGCCTGCGCGAAGGTCGCCATGCCGGTGTGGCAGGCGAGCGCGCCCTTGAGCAGGCCGATCGCCATGCCGGCGCCCGAGCCCTCGCCGAGCCGCATCCCCAACGCCAGCAGCGGCACCAGGCCGAGCCGCTCCAGGACCTCCGCGTGGACGCCCTCCGCGGCGCCGTGGCCGGCCAGGCAATGGTCGAGGGCCGACGGGTCGGCGGCGTGGAGAAGCGCCGCCGCCGCGGTGGCGACGTAGCCGTCGATCACCACCGGGATGCGCTGCAGGCGCGCGGCCAGGATCGCCCCCGCCATGGCGGCGATCTCGCGGCCGCCGAGCCGGGCGAGCACTTGGAGCGGGTCTCCGAGATGGCCGGCATGGTGCGCGAGCGCCGCTTCCACGGCCGCCACTTTCCGGGCGAGGCCGTCCTGATCCACGCCGGTGCCGCGTCCGACCCAGTGGCCGGGCTCGCCGCCGAACAGGGCGGCATAGAGGGCGGCCGCCACCGTGGTGTTGCCGATGCCCATCTCGCCGATGCCGAGGCAATCGATGCCGGCGGCCACCGCCTCCATGCCGAACGCCATGGTCGCCACGGTGGCGCGCTCGTCCAGCGCCGGGCCCTCGGTGATGTCGCCGGTCGGCATGTCGAGGGCGAGGTCGAACACCTTGAACCCGAGCCCGTAGGCGGCGCAGATCTGGTTGATCGCCGCCCCGCCGGCGGCGAAATTGTCGAGCATCTGGCGGTTGACCGCGTCCGGGAAGGCCGAGACGCCCTTGCGCGTCACCCCGTGGCTGCCGGCGAAGACGCAGACCAGCGGCCGGTCGAGGCTCGGCGGCGCCTTGCCCTGCCAGGCCGCCAGCCAGGACACGAGGTCTTCCAGCCGTCCGAGCGATCCCGCCGGCTTGGTCAGGGTCGCGTCCCGGGCGGCCACCGCCTCCTGCGCCTCCCGGTCGGGGCCCGGCATCGCCTTGAGCAGGTTGCGGATATCGTCGAACGGGCTGGGATCTGTTTGGGCGGCGTCGGTCATGGCGGCGATGATTTCCTGTGGGCGCCCGCGAACGGGGAGACGGCGGCGTATCGGGGCGACTATAGTGATCCTGCCCCGCCCGACCGTTCGCGATCGGCTCGCCCCACCGGGGCGCGGAGGCGGGTGGTGGCGAGAGGCCGCGATGGACAGGCAGACCGGCGGGGAAGCCGATTGGCCCGGGCGCGGCGCCCTCTACGACCTCGCCGGGTGCCTGCGGTTCTACTCCCGCCTGCCCGTGCCGCAACTGCCCGGTGAGCCGGACCCGCACCGGGTCCCCGATTTCACCGCCCTCCCCCGGATGCTGCCGCTCGCCGGCCTGATCCTCGCTCTCCCCGCCGCCCTGACGCTGATGGCGGGCTGGTGGATCGGGCTCGGGCCGTTCCTGGCCGCGACCCTGGCGGTCGCCGTCATGGTCCTGGCCACGGGCGCGCTCCACGAGGACGGCCTGGCCGACGTCGCCGACGGCTTCGGCGGCGGTGCCACGCTCGAGCGACGCCTGGAGATCATGCGCGACAGCCGGATCGGCGCCTATGGCGGATCGGCCCTGGTCCTGGCGCTGGCGCTGCGCATCGGCGCGTTGGCGACCCTCCTCGACCGCACCGGCTACGCGGCCGCGACCGCGCTCATCCTGGTCGCCGCCCTGTCACGGCTGGCCGCCCTCGCCCCGATGGTGCTGCTGCCGCCGGCTCGGCCTGGCGGCCTCTCCGCCGCGGTCGGCCGCCCGGACCGGGCGAGTCTCTGGATCGCCCTCGGGATCGGTCTCGGGGTGGCGCTCGCCGGCGTGATCCTCGGCCTGCCGCTGCGCGGCGTCGCGCTGATGATCCTGTGCGCCGGCCTCGCGGCGCTTGCCCTCACCCGACTCGCCCGGAACAAGATCGGCGGCCAGACCGGCGACGTGATCGGCGCCTGCCAGCAGGTGTCCGAGATCGCGGCGCTGCTGGCCCTGGTGGCGGCCCTGGCGGAGTGATGCGGCATTCCGGGCCTTGATCGGGCCACGATCCCTCGGCCAAGGATCGGCGATGTCGCCCGCGCCCAAACCCTCCTCTCCCTGCACCAAGGTCTGCGTGCTCGACGCCGCCAGCGGGCTCTGCCGCGGGTGCGGCCGCAGCCGCGACGAGATCGCGGCCTGGGGCGGGCTGCCGGAGGCGACGCGCCGTACCATCATGGTCGGGCTTCAGGACCGGATGCGCGCGGCCGGCTTCGCGCCCCTGGAGGAGCCGCTGCCGTTATGATCTATCTCGGGCTCGCCGCCATCGCACTGGTCACGGCCGTGCTGGTCCTGAGTGACGGCAGCGACAGTGTCGGCGGCGTGATCGAGCCCGACCATCTCGCCGCCCTGGCCTCCACCGGCGGCATTCTGGCCCTGGTGGTCGCCGGTTACTGGCAGCAATTCAGGTCCGCACTCGGCCCGAACCTGCGCGCGCTCTTCGCCTGGGCGCTGATCGGGCTCGCCCTGGTGATCGGCTACAGCTATCGCGACCGGTTCCAGGGCGTCGGTGCCCGGGTACTCGGCGATCTACGGCCCGGCTCGGCGGTGTCCGGCCCCGGCGGCTCCGTGACGATCACCCGCCGGGCGGACGGCGACTTTAGGGTCGAGGCCGAGGTCAACGGCCGGGTGCAGCAATTCCTGTTCGATACCGGGGCGAGCAGCGTGGTGCTGACCGCCGAGAACGCGGCCGCCCTCGGCATCAATCCGACGCCGGCCGACTTCACCGCCCGGGTCTCCACCGCCAACGGCCTCGCCTATGCCGCGCCGATCCAGCTGGATTCGCTGCGCATCGGCACGATCACCGAGCGGCGGGTGAACGCCATGGTGGCGCGGCCCGGCTCGCTCGCCGGCAACCTGCTGGGCCAGACCTTCCTGACGCGCCTGTCCGCCTACGAGGTCCGGGGCGACCGGCTGATCTTGAGCCCGCCTTGAGGCGCGCGCAGCTCACGCCGCCCGCGCCTCCGTCACCTCGCGCGAGACCGTCGCCACCGCGTCCCGCAGGGTCTGGAGGCCGGCCTCGGGCTGCATCCCGTGGGTCGAGAGATGGCGCCGGAAGGCGCGCGCGCCGGGTCGGCCGTTGAACAGCCCGAGCATGTGGCGGGTGATTGCGTGCAGGCGCTCGCCGCGCGCCAGGGCGGCGGCGACGAAAGGCTCGAACGCCTCCACGGCCGCGAAGGCGTCGGGCACCGGCGGGGCCACGCCGAACAGCTCCGGATCGACACCGAGCAGCAAAGCCGGCTCGGTATAGGCGGCGCGACCGACCATCACACCGTCGACCTCGGCCAGGCGCGCCTGCGCGGCCGGGAGATCGCGTAATCCGCCATTCACCGCCACCGGCAGGGCGCCGAGCCGCCGCTTCAGCCTGGCGGCGCGCCCGTAATCGAGGGGCGGCACGTCGCGGTTCTCCTTGGGCGACAGGCCCTGGAGCCAGGCCTTGCGGGCATGGACGATCAGCCCGTCCACGCCGGCGGCCACGACCGCGTCGGCAAGCGCGTCGAGGGCTGCCTCGGGATCCTGGTCGTCGACACCGATCCGGCACTTCACGGTCACCGGCACGGACACGGCGGCCTTGAGGGCGGCCACGCAATCACCGACCAGGGCGGGCTCGCGCATCAGGCAGGCGCCGAAGCGGCCGTCCTGCACCCGGTCGGAGGGGCATCCGACATTGAGATTGATCTCGGCGTAGCCGAAATCCGCGGCGATGCGCGCGGCCTGCGCCAGCTCGGCCGGGTCCGACCCGCCGAGCTGCACCGCCACCGGATGCTCCAGCGTCGAGAAACCGAGCAGCCGCTCGCGCGGCCCGTGCAGCACCGCGCCGGTGGTGACCATCTCGGTATAGAGCCGCGCCCGCGCCCCCTGGGGGCGGTGGAAGGCGCGGCAATGTCGATCGGTCCAGTCCATCATCGGGGCGACGGAGAACCGCCAGCCCGGAAGTGCGCCGCAAGTCTCAGCCGCCGTCACGTGTGCCAGATCCATGCTGACCCGTATCCCGCCGGCGCACCGCGCCTGGGGACGCGGCCGATGTCATCCGGCGGTTTAGGGAGAAGGCTCTGTCGATACCATGGACGGGCGAGCTGCGAAAAGTGCGCGGATGTGAGACACCGCCCTGTGAGGCGCCTGGCGGTGTCCCCCGATGCAGGACGCGGGTGCGGTCCGCGATCAGAGCACCGGCATCGCGCCGGCCACGGTGATCAGCGCGCCGGACGTGTAGCTGCTATCCTCGGAAGCCAGCATCACGTAGGCGGAGGCGAGCTCGGCCGGCTGGCCTGGGCGGCCGAACGGCACCTGGTCGCCGAAGGATTTGACCGAATCCTGGCTCATCCCGGACGGGATGAACGGGGTCCAGATCGGGCCGGGCAGCACGCCGTTCACCCGGATCCCCTTCTCGGCCAAGAGCTGCGAGAGGCTCAGCACCATGTTGCTGAGCGCGCCCTTGGTGGCGCTGTAGGCCATGAGGGACGGCATCGGATGCTTGGAATTCACCGAGGAGGTGAAGATCACCGAGGCGCCGGGCTTCAGATGGGCAAAGGCCGCCTTGGTCACGTAGAACGGGCCGAACACGTTGGTGCGGAAATGGTCCTCGAAGATGGTGTCTTCGACGGAGTCCAAGCCCTGGTTCGGCTGCTGGAACGCGCCGTTGTTCACCAGCACATCGAGGCGGCCGAAGGTCTCGACGGTGCGGGCGACGATCGAGCGGCCGTAGGCCGGGTCCTTGAGGTCGCCCGGCAGCAGCAGCGCGCGCCGGCCCGCCTTCTCGATCCAGCCGCTCACGGCCTCGGCATCCGCCTGCTCCTCGGGCAGGTACGAGATCGCGACGTCGGCGCCCTCGCGGGCGTAGGCGATCGCCACCGCACGGCCGATGCCGCTGTCGCCCCCGGTGATCAGGGCGACTTGGCCGGTGAGCTTGCCGGAGCCCTTGTAGCTGTTCTCGCCGTGATCGGGCTCGGGCGCCATCCGGCCGGTCTTGCCGGGGAAGCTCTGAGGCTGTGCCTCGAACGGCGGGCGCGGGTATTTGTGCAGCGGATCAGTGGTCATGCGGGATCTCGCGTTGGGATACGCGTCCAACGGGGGGCCCGCCCGGGGTGTTCCTGCGCCGTGCCGCCGCGCCGGGCGCATCCCCGCCTTCTTCTGCGGCGGTTTCGCGCCGGCACCACGACACAGGGTAGCAACAGGCGACCGCCAGTCTCCGGTTCGAGGGAGGCGCGCCATGGTCGAATTTCAACAGGAGGATCGGGTCGCGCGCCGCATCGATCGCGCGCTGCTCGGCGCCGCGCTGGTATCACTCGCCTGTGGCCTGGCCACAGGCTTGTGGGGCCTGCTCCAGTGAGCGTCCCGCCGCGTCGCGCGTGTTAGGCCGGACCGCCATGCGCCGGAGCGGCTTCGATCGCACCGCCCTCGTGCTGATCTGCGCGGGGCTGGTGCTCCTCGCGCTGGCGCAGCTGCTCGTGGGCTTCCCGTGAGGCCGCACGGTCCTCCGGCGAGGCCGGGATTGGAGCGGATGCTGAACCGTGCCCTCGTGCCCGCGCTGCTCGTCGCGGCGGCCGCGTTCCTGTTCTACTTGGCCAGCCTCGCCCGCGCCGCCCTGTCGCCGAACGAGCCCTACGCGGCCAGCATCGGGCTGACCCTCGACCAATGCGTGACAGCCCAGGACGGCCTGGCGGAGACGGAGGCCCGCGCCTATTGCCGGCGGCCGGTGCCGAAGCGGCTCTGAAGAATGGAAAAGCCCGGGAGATGGCTCCTGGGGCGGCCTTCGACCGGGCGACCAGCTTGATCGGGCGGGGAATGCCGCGCCGAGGGATCGGCAAACGGACGGCGCGGTCGAACCGGCGCCGCATCGCCCCGCGGAATGCGCGAGGGCCGAACGATCGACGGTCCGTCGGTCCCCGAAGAGCCCACCAGCGATCGCGACGATCTCAAGCGAAGCCCTTGATGGCTCGCGCATCGCGCCAGCCGCTCGGACCGGAAAACCTAGATCGACCAGGCTTCCGCGGCGAAGGCTCTAGCTGCCGAACTTGTAGTTCAAGCCGAAGCGGCCGAGCACGCCCTCGTTCCGGAAGCGGGCGGTGTAGGCGCCGACGCCCGGTCCGACCGCCACCAGCGGGACGGTGCGGCGGCCGAGATCGTAGTACAGCGCCTCGCCCTTCAGGGTCACCGCGTTGGAGTGGAAGACGTTGAACACGGAATCGGTGGGCAGCGCGAACTCGATGCCGCCGCCGGCCGCGTAGCCGGTCTCGACGTGCGAGCTGCTGCCGTAGAAGCTCGGCTGGGCGGCTGCCGTCTGGAAGACGCCGCGATAGGTCTCGGCCCCATAGGCGAAGCCGCCGGTGGCGTAGATGAGGGTGCGGTCGAAGGCGTAGCCGACGCGCCCGCGCACGGTCCCGAGGGAGTCGCCCATCTGCCGGAAGGTGCTGATCCCGCCGAGGCGCCCGGTTGTGCTGCGGGTGCGGTTCAGGTCGGTATAGGCAGATCGACCTCGGCGCCGGCGACGAAGCCCGAGCCCGGCGTGAACTGGAAATTGTAGCCGAGCTGGCCGCCGCCGGTGAATCCGTCCCGCGGCAGGCCCAGCGCGGCCGGACGGTTGCCGGCCCGGACGCCGGTGTTGCCCGGGAACACGCCGGCCGTCGTCACGCTGTCCTTGGTCGTGGTGATGTAACCGGCGTTGATGCCGAAATACGCCCCGGCCCAGGAGAAGACCGGAACGGGCGGCGGCGGGGGCGTATACGCGCGGCGGGGCAGATCTGCTGCGGCAGCGGCGGTGGTGAGCGCCGTAAAGGCTGTCAGGGACGCAATGATCTTACGCATGGAATGGTGGTCCAAGAAATGAATTCCTGGGCGTCGTATCGAAAGCTTAGCGCAGAGTGTGTTAACTTGATGCAACGCTTGGTGATCTGGAAGCGGTGATGGGCTGATGGTACCGTATCTGAAAAGTTCGATTTGAATATTTGATCGATCAAAATATCAGATCATCTTTATTTGACACCCCGGTATTTTGGGCGATCCGAAGGCTCGTCGCGGCTGGTTTTCGGCGGGAGAATTCGCGGCCTGCCGAGGCGGGGGGGCGAAACCGGGACGATCGCGGCGCGCCATCCTCCCGCCGCGTCATCGGGCGCCGCGCAGCGATCCGGCGATCTCTCAACCCGGGAATCGCGCCGGCCACGGGCGCTGCGTGCGCGCCGGGACGGCGGGGGCTTCGCGCGGGAGCCCGGACGCCGTGGGAGCCGGTCCGGCCGGCTGGCTTCTAATGGTCGTGGTTGCAGCCGGGGCCGTGGACGTGCCCGGGATGCCCATGGTCGTGGCTCTTGCCATGGTCGTGGGCCTCGGCGTGGTCATGGCCGTGATCGGCGTGATCGTGACCATGGTCGTGCCCGTGATCCTGGTGCACGTGCCCGTGATCATGCCCGTGATGGTCGTGGCTGTGGTCGTGCCCGCAGGTGCTGTGGTCGTGCGCCGCGCGCTCGGGCCGGAAGGGGCGCGAGACCGGGCTCGCCGTGCAGCCCTGCCCACGGATGAGCTCGGCATTGGCCGGCGAGGCCGGGACGTAGAGCACGTCGGCGGCGATCTCGGCGGGGACGTGATTGCCGCCGAGCTGCCAGGCCAGGCGGGTCAGCCGGGCCGGGTTCTCGGCGCGGATCTCCAGGAGGTCCTCCGGGGCGGCCCGTACCGCCACGAGGCGGCCGTCCTCCAGACGCAGGGCATCGCCGTCCTCCAGCGCCGCGGCCTTGACGAGCGCGACATCGAACCCGAGGCCGCCCTCCGCCACCAGGGATCCGGAGGCCGCCGCCCGGGCGGCGTGGTTGAGGCTCACCGTATCGGCGACGCGGTCGGGGCGAACCGCGGCCCGGCGGACGATCGTGGTGGCTCTCGACATGGGACCCTCGGGGATGGCGCCGCGGCGCCCCGGCCGGAGCGTCGTCTCACACCGGTGGCATAGGGCGAGACGGGAAGATGGTGCAACTCCGTCGCCGCGTGTGGAACCTTAGCCGTATGGCAGGCATTGCATTGCTGCTAAGCTCACCGCGATCCGCGACGATCACGGCCGATGGCCGGACCGGATGCACAAGGGAGATCAGGGGACCATGAAGAAGCTGACCGCAGCCGCCCTCGCCACCATCGCCGCCCTGTCGCTGGGCGCCTGCAACACCCCGGAGGACCGGGCTCTGGGCGGCGCCGGCCTCGGCGCGCTCATCGCGGGGACGGGCGCCGAGGCGGCCGTTGCGGTCTCCGGCCTGACCGGCGATCCGGAGACGCGCGCCGCCTGCGCGGTCCTTGCCCAGACCGACGCCCTGCTGGCACGGGACCATGAGCTTCCGGCCTTGCTGCGGGCTCTCGACGGCCGGTTCATTCCGCCGGTGGCCGGCGGCGACCT
>NZ_LKKO01000051.1 GCF_001455965.1 Methylobacterium sp. GXS13 | reverse complement strand
ACCGTCACCGCGACCGTCCTGCGGACGGCCCTGGCGGGGCGCACCCTGGCCCTGACCCCCGCCGAACCCGCGGCCGCCCTCCGGGCGTCCCTGCTGGGGGCGACCCTGCTGCGGACGGGACCGCTGGCCCGGACGGCCACCGGCCGGACGCTGCTGCTGGCGCTCGGGCCGGCGCTCTTCTTCACGCGCGATGTCGGCCGCCTCCTGACGGGACGGGGGCGTGAAGCCCTCGGGGAAGCCCGCCACCGGCACACTCTGGCGGGTCAGCCGCTCGATATCGCGCAGGTAAGCCCGCTCCTCGTCATTGCAGAACGAGATCGCCAGACCGGTCGCACCGGCGCGCGCGGTGCGGCCGATGCGGTGGACGTAGCTCTCCGGCACGTTCGGCAGGTCGAAATTGACGACGTGGCTGACGCCGTCGACATCGATACCGCGGGCGGCGATGTCGGCGGCCACCAGCACCCGGCAATCGCCGTCGCGGAAGGCCTGGAGCGCCCGCTCGCGCTGCGGTTGGCTCTTGTTGCCGTGGATCGCCGCGCCGGCGATCCCGACCTTGTCGAGGCCGCGCACGACCCGGTCTGCCCCGTGCTTGGTGCGGGTGAAGACCAGGACCCGGTCGATGGCCGGATCCCGCAGGATATGGGCGAGCAGCGCCTGCTTGGCGCCGGTATGGGCGAAGATCACCTTCTGCTCGACGCGCTCGGCCGTGGTGGCCACCGGGGTCACGGCGACCTGCACGGGATCCTTCAGGTACTGGCCGGCCAGGCCCGCAATGTTCTTCGGCATGGTCGCCGAGAAGAACAGGCTCTGGCGCTGGGCCGGCAGCATCTTCACGATGCGCTTCAGGGCGTGGATGAAGCCGAGGTCGAGCATCTGATCGGCCTCGTCGAGGACGAGGATCTCGACGCCCTCGAGGGTCAGCGAGCGGCGTTCGATCAGGTCGATCAGCCGGCCCGGGGTGGCGACGAGGATGTCGACGCCGGGTGCCAAGGCGCGCTCCTGGCGGCTGATGGTGACGCCGCCGAACACCACCGTGGTGGTGTAGGACAGGTGGCGGCCGTAATCCGCGAAGGATTCGGCGATCTGGTTGGCGAGCTCGCGGGTGGGCGAGAGCACCAGCACCCGGCAGCCGCGGTGAGGTGCCCGGCGATCCGAGAGGGAGAGGCGGTGCAGGATCGGCAGCGCGAAGGCTGCGGTCTTGCCGGTGCCCGTCTGGGCGATGCCGCAGAGGTCGCGGCCCTCCATGGCCGGCGGGATCGCCTGGGCCTGGATCGGGGTCGGCGTGACGTAGCCAGCCTCGCCGAGCGCCCTCAGCACGGGCTGGGCAAGGCCGAAATCGGTGAATTGGGTCAAAGAGATATCCGATGCAGCAGGGCCGGCCGGGCGCTTCGCGTCATATGCGAGCAGCGCAGAATTCAGGTCGGTCCGTTGGCAGGGGGCAGCCCGCGTGATGGGGCGGCCCGGGTGCATGCACGTTATGAAGAGGGGGGCCGGATCACGCCGGAAGGCGCTCGATCCGTCACGCAGCCCCCTCAAGCGGACCATGACGGCCGCTGACGCTGCATCGCCGATATGCGGGTGTGCAGCTGCCAAGTCAATGCACAGCTGTGCCCGGCACGACATGGCACCGATCGCCTGGGCGCACGGCTCGGCTATCGATCTTGTCCTTCTGGATCGAGACGAACGCAAATCACGCCGCGATGGCGTACCCTGTCGGCTGGATGGGTTCGCGTCAGCCCACCAAGCGCTGCGTCTGACGGTAGAGACACGCCACAAGGCCCGCGAACAACACCAGGCCGCCGATCAGCGCGGGGCCGCCAAAACCGCCGCCCGCCAGCGCCAGGGCGGCATCGTCGCCCGACACGTACACGATCAGCGCGAAGGCGACCCCCCAGAGGCTCTCCCCGACGATCAGGCCCGTGGCTGTCAGCGTACCGAGCCGGATTGCCCGCTCCGGATCGGCCTGGCGGCGCGCCCAGCGCTCGTAGACCGTGCCGATCACCGCGCCGGCCACGAGGGGCACGATCAGCTTCATGGGCAGGTAGATCCCGAAGGCGGTTGCGAGCGGCGGAAGGCGAAGGCGCTTCAGACGGCCGAGGGTCTCATCCAGGGCGATCAGCCCCACCCCCGCGGCGGCGCCCCAGCCCAGCATGCGCCAATTGCCTTCGCCCGAGAGCACGCCCTTGGCCAGAGTCGAGATCAAGCCGGCCTGTGGTGCGGCCAGCGCGTTCGGGCCGGCACCGGGCGTCCCGACGAAGCCGAAGCTCGTCGCCAGCACGTTGAGCACCGGCGGTATGATCGCCGACCCGAACACCACGCCGACGATGAGCGCCGCCTGCTGCTTCCACGGGGTCGCCCCGACCAGCTGGCCGGTCTTGAGGTCCTGCAGGTTGTCATTCGCGATGGTGCAGATGCTGAACACGATGCCGGTGACGGTCAGTACGTAGGCGACGAGCGCACCGCTGCTCTCGGCATCCGCATCGCGGCCGAGAAGACCCAGCAGCATCGCGGAACTTGCCAGCGCGGCCAGGATACCGATCCCCGACACGGGCGAGTTGGAGGCGCCGATCAGCCCGGCCATGTAGCCGGTGACAGCCGCCACCACGAGCCCGAGCACCAGGACGAACAGCAGGCCGCCCGCGATCAGCAGCACGCCGTGACGCTCCAGACTTGTGCCGGCGAGGACGTCCCAGAGGAGCCAGCCGATCGGGAGGAGCAGGGCCTTCGCGACCAGGAGGACGACCGCGATCGGCAGGTCGCGCTCCTCCAGCGCCAGCGTCGCGCCGGCCTGACGCGCCCGCCCAGCCGCGAAGGACGAGCCAATGCCGCCCAGCACCGGGCGGGCGATCCGGATCAGCGTCCAGATCGCGGCGACGCCCATCACCCCGGCGCCGAAGAACCGCACCTCCTGCCGGAAGACCGCGCCGACCCAGGCGTCGACGCTCAGCCCCGGCATCGGCTGCTGTGCGGTCAGGATCGGCACCAGAACGACCCAGCCGATCACCAGCCCGAGGGCCATCGCGGCACCCACCGACAGGCCGACGAGATGGCCGACGCCGAGCAGCGCGAAGGACAAGTTGCCGGCGAGCCCGGTGGCGCCGGCACCGACCCGGAACCAAGTCGCGGCGCTGTCGAGCGCCAGCCGGGTCTGGGCCAGGGCCGCGAAGCCGGCCGAGGCCAAGCTGTTCCAGACCAGAATGCGCAGGCCCAGCGCGCTGTCCGCCGCCCCGGCGGTGCCCTGGGTGCCGAGCGCCAGCACCTCGGCGGCCGCGTGCCCCTCGGGATAGGGCAGGTCCGAATCGACTACGAGGGCACGGCGCAGGGGCACGGAGAACATCACGCCCAGGATCCCGCCCGTTGCGGTGATCCCCGCGGTGGTGAGCCAGGGGAAGCCGTGCCACCAGCCGATCATGACCAAGCCCGGCAGCACGAAGATGATCGCCGAGAGCGTGCCCGCCGCCGACGCGACGGTCTGCACAATGTTGTTCTCCAGCACCGTCGCGCCGGGGAGGTGGCGCAGCACCGCCATGGAGATCACCGCGGCCGGGATCGATGTGGCGAAAGTGAGCCCGACCTTGAGGCCGAGATAGACATTGGCGGCAGTGAAGAGCAGCGTCAGCGCGCCGCCGAGCAGGATGCCGCGCCAGGTCAGTTCGGCGGATTGGGCGCTGCTGGACATACGAATCGGGCTCCGCGACCTCGTCCAGAGAGTTTATCGATGGGCGGCGGAAGGACACAACCGGTTTGCCGGCGCATCATCACGATCCAAATTGGATCGGGCCGGGCGGCTTTGTTTGCGCGACGTCTGTTTTGTCAGTGAAAGCCTAAACCAAAAATTGAAATATTGGGATATGGGTATATCGGCAAGTCGAGCCGACGCGTTCCGCCGCCAGGGCTTCGAATCGTGGGTGTGGTGGCCGCGCGGAGCGAACACGCGGCCATGCAGATCGACGAGGCGCGCACCAACGAGACGGCACTCGCCCTTCCGTGGCTGGCGCTCCGCAACGAATGCCGGGTCTCGAAGGGGGGCGACGGGGCAACGCTCGGCTGTCTGCACACGACGAGCCTGATGACGACCCGGTCGGCAAGGCCAGCCCGTATGCTGATCGAGGAAGGCCTGCGCCGATCGGAGACTCTGTTCGAAGCCCTGTCCATTCATAAGGACGGACCGCCCCGACCATTGAGCTCTGGTTGCCCACTCGCAATTCGTCGTGATCAGGAAAAAGACGATCCTCGAACCGGCGATCGCGGTCTCGCGCCGAACGATCCGCCGTCTGAGGAAAGCACCACATCGAACGTGTGGTGCGGCCAAGAGGACTCGAACCTCCACCCCTCG
This sequence comes from Methylobacterium sp. GXS13, assembly GCF_001455965.1. Taxonomy (GTDB): domain Bacteria; phylum Pseudomonadota; class Alphaproteobacteria; order Rhizobiales; family Beijerinckiaceae; genus Methylobacterium. The sequence continues at coordinate 37,760 of NZ_LKKO01000051.1, read as the reverse complement.
CGGGACTAGCACCTCAAGCTAGCGCGTCTACCAATTCCGCCATGGCCGCATCGGACGCAAAGATCCGCCCGTTTGCCCGAACGCTGCGGCCTCCGGGAAATCCCTCGGGTCGCCGTCATGTCGGGCGGCGCAGCGGATAACAGATCGATCCGCCGCCGACAAGCGCTTCGCTCAACTGGACGCGTAGCTATCGTCCAGGAACGGCGTCGCGCTGTCGCCGATGGTGGTGCCGGGCTCGACGATTGCCGCCGCCTTGCGGATCAGCTCCGTCACCTCGACCGAGATGCGGTCGCCGGTCACCACGATCTGGCCACGGGCGATCGGGTGGTCGTTGGCCAGGATCTCGACCATGTCGCTGTCGCTGGCTTCGAGCTCGATCACGGCGCCGCGGCCCATGCGCAGCAGCATGTGCAGCGGCATCCGTGCGCGCCCGAGCACCACCGTCAGATCGACCTTCAGGGTCTCGAAGACCGCCACCGCCTGCCCATCCCGTCTCGCAGCCGACCGAGCATCAAAACCTTGCCACCGCCGGCCGCGGATGTTGAAGGCTTCGACCATCAACGCAGGATGGTGAACCCTTGGTAAACGCGCCCCGCCTCACGGTCTCGCCGCACGCCTTTCCCAAGCGGCCAGGCTCGGATCCAGCCGCCGGTCCGGTGACTTGGCGGGTGAGCGATGCGCCCGTGGACTACGTGGAGGCGATCGCCTGGATGGAAGCGCGGGTGGAGCGGATCGCACGCGGCGCGGCGCCCGAATGCGTCTGGCTGCTCGAACACCCGCCGCTCTACACCGCCGGCACCTCGGCGCGGTCCGAGGATCTCGTGGCGCCCGATCGATTCCCGGTCCACGCCACGGGGCGGGGCGGGCAGTACACCTATCACGGCCCGGGCCAGCGGGTCGCCTACGTGATGCTCGACCTCGACCGGCGCAGCCGGGATCTGCGCGCCTACGTGGCGAGCCTAGAGGGCTGGCTGATCGAGACGCTGGCGGCGTTCAACGTCCGGGCCGAGCGCCGGGAGGACCGGGTCGGTGTCTGGGTGCGCCGCCCGGAGAAGGGGTCGGGGGTGGAGGACAAGATCGCGGCCATCGGCATCCGGGTGCGCCGCTGGGTCAGCTTCCACGGGATCAGCCTGAACGTCGAGCCGGACCTGTCGCATTTTGCCGGAATCGTACCCTGCGGCGTGCGCGAGCACGGGGTGACGAGCCTGGTCGATCTCGGTCTGCCGGTGAGCCTGGCGGAGGTCGACATGCAGCTGCGCGCGGCATTCGAGACGATCTTCGGGGCGACGGTGATCGAGGCAGCGGAGTAGCCGCCCGCGATCAGAAATCTGCGTGCAGCCGTGACGCGAAGAAGTGGGCCGGCCCGCGATCACGGTTGTAGCCGGGGTTGTCGACGAACTGGTAATCGAAGGTGAGGGTCACGAACTTCGTGAGGTTCAGGGCGTAATAGGTCTCGACCGCCCGCTCGCTGCCGTAGTTGAGCCGCCCGTCACCGATCAGCAGGCCGAAATACCCGGCCGCGAAGGCGGCGCGGTGCGAGGGCGAGAGCCGGTTCATCGCCGTGCCGATGCCGATCGTGTCGTCCGGTCGGTCCCAGGCCTTGCCCTTCAGCGACAGGCCCCCGGAGAAGCTCTGGTCGATATCGGTGAAGGAGATGTTCTCCGTGCGCCCGTCGTTCAGGCTGGCCCGGGCGAACAGCCCGAGCTCGGGGGTCAGGGCTTGTTCCAGGTTGATGTAGCCGCCGGTCTTGCGGCGGGGACGCCGTGTCGCCGCGACGGCGTCGTTGATATCGTCGAACTGGCCGAGCTGCGTGAGGGTGACGACCTCCCGGTTGTTGGCCGAGACCCCGACATTCGAGAACAGGCCGATGCGGATCTTGCCGGGCTGCTCCAGCCACGGGAGCACGTGGCGCTCCTCGAACTCGGCGTTCAGGCCGGCGCGCCGGAACACCCGCGGGTCGAGCACGTCGCTCGACGGTTCCTTGGGCACCTGCGTGTAGGCGGCGCGGATCGCGAAGTCGGGTCGGTTGTATTCCGCGTAGACGCCCTGGGTGAAGCCCGGGAGGTTGGCCGGGAAGTCCCAGGCCGAGGCGCCCCAGAGCGACCAGTTGAAGAAGTCGACCCGCGGGTCGTGCGCGTAGACGTTGCCGTCGAAGAAGTCGCCCAGCGCGAACTTGCCGGCGATCAGGGTGATCCGCTCCGCATCGTACCGGGTCGCAACCTGATTCGGCCCGTCCGGTACCTCCACGGTCTCGCCGCCGAGCCCGATCGTCTGCTTCACGTAGTAGCGGTTCGAGCGCAGTTTCGGGAACGGGGCACCGGCCTTCTGCGCCTCGCCGTTGACGAAGCCCGCAACGCCCAGCGTCCGCGACAGGCCGAAGCCCTGGCTGAACTCGGGGTTGTAGTACAATTCGGTGCTGTCGGTGAGCTTGAGGCCGAGGAAGATCGTCGCCGTGGTGGTCTGGCGGGCCTGGTGCGGGATCAGGCTCTGCGCCCCTTCGTACGGTGAGCGGAAGCCCGGCACACCCTGGGCGATCAGCGTCGTCTGGCCGTGCAGCGAGAAGCGCCCGGTATCGCCGTTGTCGGGATCGTGCGGGGCGGTCTCGTCCGGATCGGCCGGCACCTTCAGGCCGTCGGGGAACCACATCAGCCGCGCGAACAGCTGATTCGAGGTGAACCGGGCCCGGGACGTGACCGGACCGCCATCGTCGCCCGGCACGCTGCCCAGGGAGAACCGCCGGCTGCCGCCCAGATCGATGTAACGGTAGTCGATCCCGAGCGCGAGCGAATCGCTGATCGCGTATTGGATGCCCGCGCCCAGGGTGAACCCGAGATAGCCGAGCTCGCGCCGCGCCGTGTTCTGGCCGCCCGCGTCGAGATCCGGATAATTGGCCAGGAATCGGGCGTTGGCGCCCGCGAGCCCGAAGCTCCCGTAGACCAGGTAGCGGTCGAAGCTGTAGCCGATCCGGGCCCGGAGAGTGCCGTACACGTCGGTCTTGGCACGCACGATGTTGAAGGTCGGATCGGCATCCTCGTAGCCGAAGCCCGTGATGGTCGAGGGCACCGGCCGCTTCAGGTTCGCCACGTCGAGGCTGCCCTCGACGCCGTAGACCCAGGGGCCGGTCTGCCAGTTCCAGCCGCCGAACACGCCCCCGACCGCCGTGGTGGCGTTGCGGCCCTGGTCGCTGCGGCCCGTGGAATCGCCGCTCTTGAACGCCGGAACCGCCCGGCCGCCGATCGTCGTCGGTCCGAAATTATAGGCCCCATAGGATCCGCCCGCGCTGCCCTGGAGGCCGACATAGCCGCCCGACCAATCCGTGTAGACGGGGAGGTCTGCCAGGGGACGCAGCGTGGCCGGGTCGGCCGCAGCCGCCGGAGAGGATGCGATGAGGGGCGCTGCGAGTACGAGGGCAGCTGCGCGGAGGAGAAGCATAGGACGGAACGGCATCACACGCACGGGAGGGATATAGCAATTGCTATAATGTGGATTGCGGGCGCGCAAGCCGTCTTGGATCGTCTCGAACACAGGCCGCACCGTTTTCTCGTCCCGCGCCGCATTGTCGAGGCCGCGCATGGCAACGGCATGACGATCCCCACATCTCTCCGCCGGTCAAGATACGCGCGGCCACAGCGGGCCGAATAACTTTAACGCTCGGACCAAATCTCAACAGATCCGCAGGTAAAGCCCAAGAACTACCATACGCAAACGCTGTAATGGTATCAGATTAGAATTATTATGATTTGATTTGCGTCGGTTTGCCTCTTTGAAACTTTTGCCGAGAGCGTTATGTGCGACGCCATGCGCGTCTCGACTCTTCTCCCGATTCTCCGCGGCCTCGCTGCGGGTGCCCTCCTTGCGACTGCCGGGGCCGTTTCGGCCAAGGAGGTGCCGATTGGTCCGCACGTGACCAAGAACGGCCTCGAGGTCGCTGCTGTCTACCTCCAGCCGATCGAGATGGACCCGCCCGGCATGATGCGCGCCGCCGCCCAGTCGGACCTGCATCTCGAGACCGATATCCGCGCCGCCAAGGATAACCGGAACGGCTTCGCCGAGGGGGATTGGGTGCCGGCCCTCGATGTCCGGTTCGAGGCGGTGAAGCTCGACGGCGACAAGCCGACGGACCAGAAGGTGTCGGGCATGCTGATGCCGATGGTCGCCAATGACGGCCCGCATTACGGCGACAACGTCAAGCTGTTCGGCCCCGGCCGCTACCGCCTGAAGGTCACGGTCGCCCCGCCCGGCAAGGACAGCCATTTTGGCCGCCATGTCGACAAGGAGACGGGGGTGGGCCCGTGGTTCGAGCCCTTCGACGTGACCCAGGACTTCACCTTCGCCGGCGTCGGCAAGAAGGGCGCCTACTGAACCGGAGGGATAGCCGTGTCACGCTCGTTGCACCCCCTTCGGCTGGGCATCGCCGCGTTCCTCGCCGTCACTGGCGCGGCGGTCTCCGCGCGCGCGGACGACATGCCGGTCATCAAGGTCGAGATGCGCGACGGCGTGATCCTGCCGGCGGTCATCGAAGTGCCGGCCAACATGCGATTCAAGCTGGAGATCTCGAATACCGGCCAGTCGCCGGTGGAGTTCGAGAGCACGGAACTCAAGCGCGAGAAGGCGCTGGCGGCGGGGTCGACCTCGGCGATCGTGTTCCGAACCCTCGATCCCGGCACCTACCAGGTGTTCGACGACTTCCATCCCGAGGCGAAGGCCACCCTGGTGGCCAAATGAGCGCGTCTTGACGGTGACCGCCCCGACCCTCCTCGCCGACGCACCCGCACGCCGGGACCTGATCGACGCGCGGCTCGCCCGCTTCGGCGACTGGCTGCGGCGGCACGGCTGGATGATCCGCGCCGTGCAATGGGTGATCGTCGGGGTCTACGGCGTACTGGTGATCGTGCCGGCTCTGCTCCCGCTGCCTGACAACACCGCGCATATCTGGACCAACCTGACGCTCGCCGCGCAATTCGCGTTCTGGGGCATCTGGTGGCCGTTCGTGCTCCTGAGCATGGTGCTGGTCGGCCGGGCCTGGTGCGGCGTGCTCTGCCCGGAGGGGGCGCTGAGCGAGTTCGCCAGCCGGTGGAGCCGCGGCTATGCCGTGCCGCGCTGGATCACCTGGCAGGGTTGGCCGTTCCTGGCGTTTGCCGGTACCACCGTCTACGGGCAGATGACCAGCGTCTACGGCTATCCGAAGCCGGTGCTCGCGGTGCTCGGCGGCTCGACGGTCGCGGCGATCATCGTCGGTCTGCTCTACGGCCGCAACAAGCGGGTCTGGTGCCGCTATCTCTGCCCGGTCAACGGCGTCTTCGCGGTGCTGTCCAAGCTCGCGCCGATCAGCTTCCAGGTCGACCGCGCCGCCTGGGCGGCCTCGCCCAAGCCCGTGCAGGGCACTGAGGCTTTCAACTGCGCGCCCCTGGTCCCGGTCAAGGCGATGCGCGGCTCCGGTTCCTGCCATATGTGCGGGCGCTGCAGCGGCCATCGCGGCGCGGTGCGCCTCGCCCTGCGTTCGCCCAACCACGAGATCGTCCACGTCGCCGGCCAGGAGCCGAGCCTGGAACAGACGGTGCTGATCCTGTTCGGCATGCTGGCCCTGGCGGTGGGCGCGTTCCAGTGGTCGTCGAGCCCCTGGTTCGTCGAGGCCAAGCAAGGGGCCGCCACCTGGCTGATCGGGCACGGAATCACCTGGCCGCTGGAGATGTCCGCGCCCTGGTTCATCCTGACGAACTACCCCGACCACAGCGACGTGATGACCCTGCTCGACGGTGGGTTGCTGCTGGCCTACATCGGCGCCGCGACCGTGATCCTCGGGCTGGCCCTGTCGGGGATCGTTGCGCTCGCGACCGTCGCGCTCGGCGGCTGGTCGCTCCGGCGCTTCCACCACCTGACGCAGACGCTGATCCCGGTGGCGGGCTGCGGCGTCTTCCTGGGCCTCTCGGCGCTGACCGTCACGTTCCTGCGGGGCGACGGTATCGTCATCCCGTACGTGTCGGAGATCCGCGCGGCCATGCTGATCGGCTCCGGCCTGTGGAGCGTGTGGCTCGCCTGGCGGGTCGCCGGCCTCGGGGCGGGCGGTCTCCGGCGGGCTGCGGCCACAGCCTCCATTGCCTCAGCGGTGACCCTCTCGGTCGCCAACTGGGTGCTCCTGTTCTGGGTCTGGTAGCGCGGTCCGCGTTCAACTGAGGAGAACGCCATGATCGGCGCGTTCATCATCGCCTTCCGCGAAGTCATCGAGGCGGGCCTGATCATCTCCATCGTGCTCGCGGCCACACGGGGCATCCCGGGCCGGATGCGCTGGGTGCTGCTCGGCGTCGTCGGCGGTCTCGCCGGGGCCGGCCTCGTCGCTCTGTTCGCCGAATCGATCTCCGATGCCTTCGAGGGCAGCGGCCAGGACATCCTGAACGCCGCCGTGCTGATCGTCGCGGTACTGCTGCTGATCTGGCACAACACCTGGATGAGCAAGCACGGCAAGGAGCTCGCGGGCGAGTTGCGCGCGGCCGGCGAGGCGGTGCGCTCGGGCGAACGTGAGGCCGCCGCCCTCTCGATCGTCGTCGGCGCCGCGATCCTGCGCGAGGGGGCCGAGCTGGTCCTGTTCCTCTACGGCCTTGTGGCCTCCGGCACCTCGGGCGCGGACATCCAGTTCGGCGCCTTCGCGGGCATCGGGGCCGGCATCCTCCTCTCCGCGGTGACCTATCTCGGTCTGGCCTCGATCCCGAGCCGCTACGTGTTCTCGATCACGAGCGCGCTGATCATCTTCCTTGCCGCGGGGCTCGCGTCGCAGGCCGCCCAGTTCCTGGCCAATGCCGGTGTCGTTGATATTCTCGGCCAGACCCTGTGGAACAGCTCGGGCGTGATCGCGGAAAATTCCTGGCCGGGCCGGGTGCTGCACGCCCTGGTCGGCTACACCGACCGGCCCACCGCCCTGCAGGGGCTGGTCTATGTCGGCACCATCGCCGTGATGATCGGGCTGATGCAGTGGAGTTCGGCCGACAAGCGCCCGACGGTGCGCACCGCTTGAGTCAAGGGTTTCCAAAGGGCCGGGCGCTTTGGCGGGGTATCGGGGCGGAGCCCTGATGAGCAGGGCGTTGCCCTGCCCCCCCAAACGGTCGGCGACCTCTTGAAACCGGGACTTGGCCTTATGCGCCCGTCGCGACTGGCCGTGCCGTGTCGGCGCCCCATTCGGACCAGGACCCGTCGTAGAGGCCGCGAGCCGGCCGGCCCATGGTCTCCAGGGCCAGGGCGATGATCGCCGCGGTGACGCCGGAGCCGCAGGTGGTCACGACCGGCCGGTCGGGATCGATGCCACTCTCCGCGAACACCTTCTCTAGCTCCTCCGGGTTTTTCAGCCGACCGTCGCGCTGGAGGGACGCGTAGTGCAGGTTGTGCGCCCCGGGCATGTGCCCCGGCCGCACGCCCGGCCGCGGCTCCGGATCCTCGCCGCGGAAGCGGGTCGCTGAGCGGGCATCGACCACCTGGGCCGAGCCGGTCTCCAGGGCCCGGGCGACGTCGTTGGCGTCCGCTACGGCACCGTGGTCGAGCCGGGCGGTGAAGTGGCGCCGTTCGCGGGGGACGGGGTCGCCGTCCTCGGTGGGGTAGCCCGCGGCGATCCAGGCGGGCAGGCCGCCATCCAGCACCAGCGCGTCCCGCACCCCGAAGGTCTTGAGCATCCACCAGACCCGGGGGGCTGAGAACAGGCCCTGGCCGTCATAGACGACGATCTGCAGGCCGTCGCCGATGCCCAGCGCGCGCATCCGCGAGGCGAACACGTCGGAGCGGGGCAGCATGTGCGGCAGGCTCGACTCAGTGTCGCTCATGGCGTCGAGGTCGAAGCGCAGGGCCCCGGGAATATGCGCGGCCTGGTACTCGGCGGCGGCATCGCGGCCGGCGGCCGGCAGGTACCACGAGGCGTCGAGCACCACGATGTCGGGGGCATCGCGGCGGTCGTGCAACCATTCGGGGGTCACGAGGGGCGGGTGGGCCATGATCCGCAATCCGGCTCTGTTCGCGAGAGCACCCACCAAACCACAGGCCGGGGCGGGTTGCACGCCCGGTCGCGGCCCTGCGGCTTCGCGGTCGGGCGGTTTCGTCAGGGGCGACGCCGGTCGTGGCGCGCCCGCAATCCGACAGCCAGCTACGCACCGCGCACCGTGGTCCGATGCAGCGAATGCACGCTGGTCTTGTTTTCAATCGTTGTAACCCCAGTTACGACAACACGATGACGCTCACCGCGCCAGCCGTCGAGGCCGGTTCGGGCGGGTCGCCCCCGATGCCGTTCCGAGCGACGCAAGCTCCGGACAGGCGAGACGGGGCCGCCGCCTGAAGGAGGAGCGTCCGATCCTCCCTCTCTGCCGAGGCGCCTGCGCCGACCGTGCAGTCTGCTTATTGAGCCGATCACCGCCATGAATCAACTCGTCCGTATGTCTCAGATCGGCGATGCCGAGGGCGTCCAGGAGCCGTCGGCTGATCTGCGTGTGCCCTTCGCGCAGTCCGGGGCCTTCGTATGCAAGTACATCATCGGCGAGCCGAACGACCGCGCGATCTGCTGCGGTGCGCCGGTCTCCGACGGTAAGAGCTGGTGCGCGTTCCACCGCCGCATCGTCTTCGAGCCGACCCGGCCCGGTCGTATCCGCTGAGCGCCTGACGCGTCGAGCATCGCGCCGTCACTGCATCTGCATGACCTGGATGACGGCCGGCGTGATGATCACGACGAACAGCACGGGCAGGAAGAACAGAATCATCGGTACGGTCAGCTTGGGCGGCAGGCTGGCCGCTTTCTTCTCGGCCTCGTTCATGCGCTGGTCGCGGCTCTCCTGGCTCAGGACCCGCAGGGCCTGACCCACCGGCGTGCCGTAGCGCTCGCCTTGGATCAGCGCGGTCGCCACCGACTTCACGGGCTCAAGCCCGGTCCGCAGCGCCAGGTTCTCGTAGGCCTGCCGCCGATCGGGCAGGAACGACATCTCGGCCGTCATCAGGGCGAGTTCCTCGGCCAGCACCACCGAGGACGTGGCGATCTCGGTGCTCACCTTCCGGAACGCGTTCTCGATCGCCATACCGGATTCGACGCAGATCAGCGTCAGGTCGAGGGCGTCCGGCCACGCCCGCCTGATCTCGGCCTGCCGCTTCTTGGCGGTGTTGAGCAGGAACAGCTCCGGCGCCTTGATGCCCGCATAGGCTGTGCCGATCACCATCCCGATCCGCATCAGGTATGTGGCGTCGATCGCCTCCAGCACGAACAGGTAGAAGAACGCCGTGATCACGGCGGCCAGCGGGACGATCAGGCGGAAGAACAGGAACGTGGTTTCCGCGCCTTGGCCGCGATAGCCCGCCATCATCAGCTTGCGCTTGGCGGTGTCGGTCCCGAGCCAGCGGTTCAGCTGGTAGCGGTCGACGATAGATTTCATGTAAGCCTTGGGCGCGACGCGCAGCGTCGCCCGATCGTTCGGCCGCACCCGGTCCACCTGGCGCTCTCGCCGCCGGATAAGCTCGCGCTCGTCGCTGACGAGCTTCATCCGCTTGGCAAGCTTGTCCGTTTCGAAGAAAGGCTGCGCCACCGCAAAGGCGGTTGCGGCTGCCGCGATGGCGGTCAGCAGTGCCCCCATGAAACGGGGATCGAACAGCTTCTCCGCGATGGCGTCGATCATGGAACCGGATCCCGATCAGCTACGGCTCAGAAATCGAAGGCGATCATCTTCTTGATCGTTAAGACGCCGATCGACATCCAGATCGCCGCGCCCACCAGCGCGATCTTGCCGATATCCGTCGTCCAGAGCAGCGAGATGTAGTCCGGGCTGGTCAGCGTGGTGATGCCCGCCACGCCGAAGGGCAGGCACGCGATGATCGAGGCCGAGGCCTTGGCCTCCATGCTCATCGCCTGGACCTTGCCCCGCATCTTGGCCCGGTCGCGCAGGACCACCGAGAGATTGTTCAGCGCCTCCGACAGGTTGCCGCCCGATTGCTGCTGGATGTTGATCACGATCGCGAAGAAGTTCACCTCGGCGGTCGGCACCCGCTCGAACAGGCGCGAGACGGCCTCGCCCAGCGAGAGGCCCATCGCCTGGGTCTCGATCACCGTCCTGAACTCGCTGCGCACCGGCTCCTCGGCCTCGCGCGAGACCATGCGGAAGCAGTCGCCGACCGGGATGCCGGTGCGGATGCCGCGCACCACCACGTCGACGGCGTTGGGCAGCTCCTTGTTAAACTTCGCGATGCGCCGGAGCCGCAGGTGGCGCAGCAGCCAGGCGGGCAGGCCGAAGCCCCCCGCGAAGGCGGCGCCGGCTGCGGCCACCGGGCTGTCGGTGATGAGGAACAGAAGCAGGCCGAGGATTGCGGCGCAGCCCCCCGAGACGGTGTAGAAGGTCCGCTTCGTCCAGCTCAGGCCGGCGCGGGCGAGCTTCAGCTCCAGCGTGGCCTTGTTGGCGTTCTTCGCCTTCGCCTCGATCTCGCTCAGCGTCTTGGCGACCTGCTCGCGGCGGTTGACCGCGACGCCGCGTACCGCCGCCCCGGAGGCCGAGACGCCGATCGATTTCAGGCGCTTGCTCGCCCGGCGCTGGCCGCCGAGCAGCGGCAGCACGGCCACGTAGGCGACGGCCGCCACGGCGATGCCGATCAAGCCGGCCGCGATCGGTATCTGGGACGAATCGGGCATGCTAGGCCCCGTTGACGACTTCGGCGGCGTCGAGCGCCTCGCCGAGCCGGCGATCCAGGCCGTAATAGCGGGCCCGCTCCCAGAATTTCGGCCGGCCGACGCCCGTCGAGCGATGGCGCCCGATCAGCTTCCCGTTCGGATCCTCGCCGACGATATCGTAGAGGAAGACGTCCTGGGTGGTGATCACGTCGCCCTCCATGCCCAGCACCTCGGTGATGTGGGTGATGCGCCGGGAGCCGTCGCGCAGGCGCATGGCCTGGATCACCACGTCGATCGAGCCGCAGATCATCTCGCGCAGGGTCTTCGACGGCAGCGTGAAGCCGCCCATCGAGATCATCGACTCGATCCGCGACAGGCATTCGCGCGGGCTGTTGGCGTGCAGCGTGCCCATCGAGCCATCGTGGCCGGTGTTCATCGCCTGGAGCAGGTCGAAGGCCTCGGGTCCGCGGACCTCGCCGACGATGATCCGCTCCGGCCGCATGCGCAGGCAGTTCTTGACGAGGTCGCGCATGGTGACCTGTCCCTGACCCTCCATGTTCGGGGGGCGCGTCTCCAGGCGCACGACATGAGGCTGCTGGAGCTGCAGCTCGGCCGCGTCCTCGCAGGTGATGACCCGTTCGTCGTGCTCGATGAAGGCGGTGAGGCAGTTCAGCAGCGTGGTCTTGCCGGAGCCCGTACCGCCCGAGATGACGACGTTGCAGCGCGACTGGCCGATGATCTTCAGGACCTCGGCGCCCTCCGGGGAGATCGCCCCGAAGCGCACGAGCTGCTCGAGGGTGAGCTTGTCCTTCTTGAACTTGCGGATCGTGAGCGCCGGCCCGTCGATGGCCAGCGGCGGCGCGATCACGTTGACGCGCGAGCCGTCCGGCAGGCGCGCGTCGCAGATCGGCGAGGCGTCGTCCACGCGCCGCCCGACCTGGCTGACGATGCGCTGGCAGATGTTCATCAATTGCTGGTTGTCGCGGAACCGCACATTGGTCAGCTGAATCTTGCCGTTGACCTCGATGAAGGTCCGGTTGGCGCCGTTGACCATGATGTCGGCGATGTCGTCGCGAGCGAGCAGCGGCTCCAGCGGGCCGTAGCCCAGCACGTCGTTGCAGATGTCGTCGAGCAGCTCCTCCTGCTCGGCGATCGACAGGACGATGTTCTTGAGCCCGATGATCTCCGTGACGATGTCGCGGATCTCCTCCCGGGCGGTCTCGGCGTCGAGGCGCGAGAGCTGCGTGAGATCGATCGCCTCGATCAGGGCGCCGAAGATCAGGCTCTTGGTCCGGTAGTAATCCTCGGAGCGCAGGTTCTCGACCACCGCCGGGGCGGCGGGCTTGGGCGTCGGCTTTGGCGCCGGGGCGGAATCGCGCAGCACCGGCGCTGTCGGCAAAGCGGCCCGCACCGGCGGGGCCGGTGCGGGTGTCGTCGGAGCGGTTCCGGATTGTCGCCTACCGAACATGGGTCAGGTCCAAGGCGCCCGCGTGAGGCATCATCCCGGTAAAGATCTCGCGCATCACGAGGCCTTGCGGCCGGCGAGCTTGGCCAGCAGCGGCTCCAGCAGGCTGGACTTGCTGCGCCGGGTCTCGGGGCGCCCGAGGGTGACCGCCGCCAGATCGTTGAACAGCTCCGCCACTTTCGAGCCGGCCTGGATCTCGGCGATCATCTGGCCATTGTTGGCGGCGGTGCCGAACAGGGTCGGCTCGAACGGGATCGTGGCGGCGATCGGCGCGTCCAGCGCCTTGGCGAACTCGGCGGCGCCGATCTCCGGCCGTTTGGGCATGCCGACGCCGTTGAGCAGGATCCGGGGCGGCTGGTCGTTCGGGCGGCCATGCTGGAGCGCCCCGAGCAGGTTCTTGGCGTTGCGCAGGCAGGCGAGGTCGGGGCCCGCGACGATCAGGATCTCGTCAGCCGCCGTCAGCACACGCTTGGACCACGCGCTCCACTGATGCGGGATGTCGAGGACCACGCAGGGCACGCTGGCCCGCAGGTACTCGATCAGCGAATCGAAGGCGGGCTCCGACAGGTCGATGGTCCGGTCGAGGCTCGCCGGGGCCGAGAGCAGGCTCAGATTGTCGCTGCATTTCGACAGCAGCCGTTCGACCAGCGCCGAATCCAGGCGCTCGGGGGCGAACACCGCCTCGGCGATGCCCTGGGGCGGGTCCTGATTGAAGTTGAGCGAGGCGGTGCCGAAGGCGATGTCGAGATCGGCGATCACCGTCTGGACGCCTTGGTTCCGGGCGATCGACCAGGCGAAGTTGTGCGCCACCGTCGAGGCGCCGATGCCGCCTTTGACCCCGTAAACCGCTATCGTGCGGCCCACCGGCTTGACACCCGGCGCCGTGAACAGGTCGGAGATCGCCGCGATCAGGGTCAGCGGCTCGACCGGCGCCATCAGGTAGTCGGACACGCCGCGCTGGATCAGCTGGCGGTACAGGGTCACGTCGTTGACGTGACCGATCACCAGGACGCGGGTGCCTTCGTCGCAGACTTCGGCCAGGGCATCCAGGCACTCGACCGGCTTCGAGCGCACGCCCTGCATCTCGATAATGATGACATTGGGCGTCGGCGCGTGGCGGTAGGCCTCGATCGCCGCGGCCCCGCCGCCCATCCGAACCTTGATCTGCGCCTTCTGCATGCGCCGGTCGAGGGCTGCGCCCTCGAGCATCGCGGCGGTCTCGCCGGTCTCGCAGAAGGCCTGGATCGTGATCCGGGGCACCGGGGCGATCGTACGCTCGGATGTCTCGGACGGGTCCGCCATGACGGCACTTTCGGGTTCGTGGTCGCGTCGCGGCTTCGGTGACGGCGTGAGAGGTTGCACCGTCCGTCCTAGTTACTGACCTGAGACTTGACGGCGTTGGTCCCATCTTGCCGCCATGTGGTTGACGGATCCTTGCCGTCCCGCAACTGGCCGATGTCCCGGACGCGCTTGACCGTGTCGATCCGACCCTCCGGCCGGCCGCGCACCAGGTCGATCGGGTCGGCCACCTGGGCGGCCACGTTCGCCTGGGTGGCGCAGCCGAGGTTCCAGCTCGGCCGGTTGCTGTAATCGGACGCGAAGTTCGAGGTGCCGAGGTCCTGGGGCCACAGCCCGCACTGGTCGGCGACCTTGGCCTGCATGCGCTGGAAGCTCAGCCGGATCGGCGCGGCCAAACCTGCTGGCGCTACCGGATAGGGCGACTGGGCGATCTCGCGGGCGCCGACGCCGTCCTCGGTACCGCGCCGGAGCAGGGACACCGCCGTGCGTGCGACGGCGTCGGCCTGGGCCGGCGGCAGGCCCTGGGGCACCTCCATCAGGATGCCGCCGCGGCCGTAGCGGCGGTATTCCAGCATGAAGGCGTCGATATCGCCGGCCTGGCGCGGATCGAGATGGCCCGGCCCGGTGGCGAAGACGTCGAGGCTGCGGGTTCCGTCGGCCAGCACGATCGGGTGCCGCGCGCGGTAATCCGACAGGTCGATTCCCCCGGTGGTGGCGGGCTCGCCCTTGCAGGCGGCGGCCAGCAGGCCGAGCGCGCAGGCGGCCAGCAGGCTGGCCGGGCGGCGTGCGACGTCAAGACGGGCCGGGGCGAGCGAGTGGCGTCGAGTCATGGGTCCGATCCTGGAAGCGGGGCGCTACTCGACGATGAAGCCGACACGGCCGCGATAGGTGCGCCCGAGCGGGGCGGCGCCGACCTTGCCGTAGATGCGGTTGACCTGACCGAGCAGCACGGCCTGCCCGTCGGTGGCGTCCACGAAGTTGTCGTCGGGCCGGGCCACCTGCTTGGGCTCCATCACCCGGGCGATGTAGGGGGTGCACATGATCATCAACTCGGTCTCCATGCGCTGGTAGTCCCGGGACCGGAACAGCGCGCCGAGGATCGGCAGATTGATCAGCCCGGGCAGGCCGGTGATCGCCTGCTTGTTTACTTGCTGGATGAGGCCCGCGGTCATCATCACGCCGCCCGAGGGTAGCTCGACCGTGGTCTCGGAGCGGCGCACCCGGGTGCCGGGTACCGCCACCGTCGAATTGCCGATTGTGTAGTTGAAGCTCTGCTGTGGATCGATCTCGGTTACATCGGTCGCCACGCGGATCGAGATTCTGTTGTCGGCCAGCACCACGGGCGTGAAGGACAGAGCCACACCGTAGGGCTTGAAGGTGATCCCAGGTGTACACAGGCCGCCGACCGCGCAGGTGGCCGAGGACGGCACCGGAAACTCGCCGCCGGCCAGGAATTTTGCGGCCTCGCCCGAGATCGCGGTCAGCGTCGGCTCGGCCAGGATGCGGGAGACGCCCGCCTGCTCGAAGGCCTTCAGCGTCGCCTGCAGCGAGAAGCCGGCCCCTTGGACGGATGCCGCGATCTGATTGCTTCCAGCGATGTTGCCGTTGATTGGGAAGGGAAGGGCGTTGCTCAGTACGTTCGGCACCATGGCGGGCACCTGCGTCGCCGACGCGGTTCCGGCTCCGATGAGTTGCTGGCCAAGGGTGCCGACCGGATTCAGCGCCGACCAATTCCCCGTCATGTTGATCCCGAACTGCTTCAGGACGTTGCGGGACACCTCGACCACGGTGACGCGCAGCATCACCTGATCCTTGTTGCGGATCGTGAGGTTGTTGATCACCGCGCCCCGCGCGCCGCCCGAGACGCCGCCGCTCGGCGCACCCGTGGCGGCCGCGGCGCCGCCCAGGCCGACGAAGGCGTTGGCGATGTCGATCGCCTGCTGGGCGTCCGAGGAGGAATTGACCGAGCCCGACAGCAGCACCGAGGCGCCCGACGAGCGCACGTCGAAGCGGCCGCCCGGGATGCTCTGGCCGAGCAATTCGCGCAGCGTCCCGAGGTTGAGGTCCCGGGCCACGGTGACGTCGAGGGCGGCGATCTGGCGGCCCTCGGCGTCCATGATGAAGATCGAGGTGGCGCCATCGGCCATGCCGATCACGAACACCTTTCGGGTCGAGCGGACGACGGCGTTGGCCACCGCCGGATTGGCGACGAACACCTCCTTGGCGTCCCGCGGCAGGTCGACGATCACCGAGCGGCCCGCGGTCAGCTCGACCCGGCGGCTCGAGGCGGCCTCCGCGGAGCCCACCGTAAGCACCGGGGCAGGGCCGAGGGTCGGGCGCTCCTGCGCGCCGAGCGGCCCGGCATGCACCAGGGCCAGCAACGCGACGGCACGCGCCGAGCGGAGGAGGGTCGGCAGGGCAATCATGGGGATCACGGCGTCTGCTGCCGCGCGACGCCGAAGCGCACGACGGTCAATCCGGGTTCGGGCGTCTGCGCCATTGCGGACTCGACCGGCTCGGCTGGCCGGCCCGCATCCGCGAGGCTGCGCAGCGCGAGCGAGAGCGAGCCGACCTTCTGGGCGAGCGTCAAAGTCTCCGCCTGGGCGGGGGTGACGGCGAGGGTGGCGGTCTCGCCGGTGACGACGTTGGTGCCGTTCTTCTCTTGGATCAGCTGACCGATCGCCAGGACGCGGATATCGGTCAGGATGGTCTGGGAGAACTGGACCTCGCTGTTGTTCGCGCGCGAGTTGGCGTCGTCGCGAAAGGTGCGGATCACATCGACGCGGTCGTTGGGCAGGATGAAGCCGCCGGCCGAATTGGTGCCGCGGCTGTCGGTGACGATGGCGACCGCGCGCATCCCGGCGGGCAGGATCGCGGCCATGAAGCCGCTGTCGGGCCGGACCAGCTTCTGCGCCCGGATCGGCTCGCCCGCGAGGAAGCCGGAGCGCACGGAGGCGCCGACCGTCTCGTCCAACGCCTTCGCGTTGTCCTTGCGGCTGATATAGCCCGCCGTCATGGCGCCATCCGGCCAGGGCTGCCAGCGCAGGTCCGCAGCCCGCAGGACCTGGCCCATCGGCATGTCGGTGGCGGCCACCAGCACCTCGGTCATCGGAGGCGGCGGCGGCAGCTCGGCCTTCGGGGGCGGGGGCGGCGGAGGCGGATCGCCGCCGCTCATCAGGAACGCCGCCCCGCTGCCCGCTGCGAGAGCGATGCCGAGGACGGCGAGACGGGCTGGATTCATCGCATCGCCACGCGCCGGAGACGGCCGAATTGCCGTCCATCACCGGACCCTGCGCGGCCATTCGTGTACTTATGGTTAAGGTATTATAACTGCGCCGATCGGATACGGTCCGAAATCGGGGCGGTCGCCGGCGTGCGTCACAACCGGCGCGATCTCTCAATCTCGGCCCAATCCTGGCCGTGGCGCGACTTCCGCGGCTGCAATAGTCTGATCCCGAACCCGCGTCAGAATCGGGTGCTCGGATCATCCGGGCAAAACATGCCGGGGAGTGACATGATCAGACGATTTGGCAGTGCAGTGCTGGCCACTGCTTTGGCGGGCACGATGCTGGGCTCGGGCCCGGCCTCGGCGCAAGGGGCCTTCTCCGGCAACGTCGTGCGCATCGGCGTGCTCAACGACCAGTCCGGCCTCTATGCCGAGTTCGGCGGCCAGGGCTCCATCGAAGCCGCCCGGATGGCGGTAGAGGACATGGGCGGCAAGATCGACGGCGTGCCGATCGAGATCCTCTCGGCCGACCACCAGAACAAGCCCGACATCGCCTCGGGGATCGCCCGGCAATGGTACGACCGCGACGGCGTCGACGCGATCATGGAGCTGACCACCTCCTCCGTGGCGCTGGCGGTCCAGGGCCTGTCGAAGGAGAAGAAGAAGATCACGATCACCACCGGGGCGGCGTCGAGCGACCTCACCGGCAAGGCCGGCACGCCCTACGGCTACCATTGGGCCTACGACACGCGGGCGCTCGCGGTCGGCACCGGCGGCGCGCTGACCCGGGCCGGCGGCGACACGTGGTTCTTCCTGACCGCCGATTACGCCTTCGGCTCCGCGCTGGAGGCCGATACCAGCCGCGTGGTGCTCGCCAACAACGGCAAGGTGCTGGGCAGCGTCCGCCACCCGCTCTCGAACCAGGATTTCTCCTCGTTCCTGCTCCAGGCGCAGGGTTCGAAGGCGAAGGTGATCGGGCTCGCCAATGCCGGCCTCGACACCTCCAACTCGATCAAGCAGGCGGCCGAATACGGCATCGTCGAGGGCGGCCAGAAGCTCGCGGCGCTGCTGTTCACCCTCTCGGAGGTGCATGGGCTCGGCCTCAAGGTGGCGCAGGGCCTGACGCTGACCGAGGGTTGGTACTGGGACGCCAACGACGAGACCCGCGCCTTCGGCCAGCGTTTCATGAAGCGCACGGGCCGGATGCCGAACATGATCCAGGCCGGCACCTACTCGGCGGTCCTGTCCTACCTGAAGGCCGTGAAGGCGGCGGGCACCGACGAGACCGAGGCGGTCAACGCCAAGCTCAAGGCGCTCCCGGTGGACGATGTCTTCGCCCATGGCGGCATCGTCCAGCCGAACGGCCGCATGGTGCACGACATGTACCTGTTCGAGGTCAAGAAGCCGGCCGAGTCGAAGGGCGAGTGGGACCTCTACCGGCAGCTCGCGACCATCCCGGGCAAGGAAGCCTACGCATCGCCTGCCGACAGCGGCTGCCCGCTGACGGCGAAGTAGGTCCGGTCGAGGTCACTCCGTCATCGCGAGCGCAGCGAAGCGACCTAGGGTAGCGCGACATGAATGGTCGTCGCGCTGCTGGATTGCTTCGCTCCGCTCGCAAAGACGGTAGTGCCACCGGTTATCGCCCGCTCGCCCGGGATCTCACGCCGCCCACACCCGCCGATACAGCGCCTGGATTTCCTCGGCGGTCGGCTCGATCGGGTTGTTGGCGGGGGAACCGGACGCCAGGGCCTGGGCGGCCATGGTCGGGAGCAGCGCCTCCCAGCGGTCCGGGTCGATCCCGTATTCCCGGGGGCCGGGCACATCGAGGTCGTCGTTGAGGGCCTCGAGCTCCGCCACCAGGGCGCTGACAGCGGCCCGGTCGTCTCCGTCGACGCCGGGGATGCCCATGGCCCGGGCGCAGGCTGCGTAGCGCCGCACCGCGGCAGGAGCCGAGAAGGCGGTGACCACCGGCAGCAGCATCGCGTTCGAGAGCCCGTGCGCCACGTGGAAATGCGCGCCGATCGGTCGGCTCATGCCGTGGACCAGCGCCACCGAGGCGTTCGAGAACGCGATGCCGGCCTGGGTCGCGCCGAGCATCATCGCCTCGCGCGCCGCCCGGTCGCTGGGATCGGTCCAGACCCGGCGCAGGTTCGGGGCGATCAGGTGCATCGCCTGGAGGGCGAGCCCGTCCGAGAACAGGTTGGATTTGCGCGAGACATAGGCCTCGATGGCGTGGGTCAGCGCGTCGATGCCGGTATCGGCGGTGAGGCGCTTGGGCTTGGTCAACGTCAGCTCGTAATCCACGAGCGCCGCCACGGGCAGGTAGGCCAGCCCGATACAAAGCATCTTCTCGTCCGAGGCCTCGTCGGTGACGATGGTGAACCGGGTCGCCTCCGAGCCGGTGCCGGCGGTGGTGGGGATCGCGACGATCGGCAGGCCCGGCTCGTCCTGCTGGCGGGGCGCCTTGTAGTCGCGCATATGGCCGCCGTGGCGGGCCAGCACGGCCACCGCCTTGGCCGTGTCCATCGGGCTGCCCCCGCCGAAACCGACCACGCAGTCGAAGTCGCCGGCCTGGAGCGCGGCCAGCGCCGCCTCCACGGAGGCCACGGTCGGGTCGGGTACGGTCTCGGAAAAGATCGTCGCGCGGGTGCCGGCGCTGGTCAGGCGTTCGAGCAGCGTGTCGGTGCGGCCGCTGCTGACCAGATAGGGGTCGGTGACCACGAAGGGGCGCGACAGGCCCAGCTGGCCCAGCACCTCCGGCAGCAGCCGCGAGGCGCCGGCGCCGATGCGCATCAGCCGGGGCAGGGCGATCGAGGCGACCATCGTTTTGATCCTTCACCCAGTGGCCATGCCGGCCTGCGGACGCGTCGATCTTACGGTGCGGGCCGCCGCCGCGAAACCGCCGCCGCTTACACCGCCGGCCCGGCGAACAGCAGGAAGGCCGCCTCGACCTCCCCGGCGATGAAGCCCGCCACCGCCCGGATATGGGCCGCCTTCCGGTGGTCCTCGTGGATGTGCATGTGGAACGAGCGCGTCAGCGACACCGCCTCGGGCAGCACCGGGGCCAGCCCGGGATGGGCCGCCGCGATGAAGGCCGGCAGGATGCACAGGCCGGCGCCGTTCAGCGTCGCGTGGACCTGGGCCAGCAGGTTGGTCGAGCGCAGCCGCGCCGAGACGGAGGGCTCCAGGGCGCCGAGATAGTTGAGCTCGCGCGCGAACAGCATGTCCTCGATATAGCCGACGAAGGGATGCGCCGTGAGGTCCGAGACGGCCGTGATCGGCGCCGCGGCGGCGAGGTAGGCGTCGGACCCGTAGACGAACAGCCGGTAATCGGTGAGCCGGCGGGCCACCACCCGGGCCTGCTGCGGGGTCGACAGGCCGATGACGATGTCGGCCTCGCGCTTCGACAGGCTGAAAATCCGCGCGGTCGCCATGATCTCGACCTCCAGTCTCGGATGGCGCTCGGTCAGCCGGTGCATCCGCGAGGCCAGGAACAGGCTGCCGAACCCGTCCGGGGCGCCGATCCGCACCGTGCCGGAGACGGCCCGGGCGCCCGCCTCGGTGGCGGTCTTGGCCGACAGGAACGCGCTCTCCATGGCCTCGGCCACGGTCAGCAGGTGGGCGCCATCCTCGGTGAGCGCGTAGCCGAGGTTGCTGCGATGGAACAGCCGGGCGCCGAGCCCCTCTTCCAGGGCGCGGATCCTGCGCCCAACCGTTGTGTGCTCGGTGCCGGTGCGCGCGGCGGCGGCGCTCAGGGTGCCGGTGCGCGCCACTGCCAGGAAGAACCGCAGGTCGTCCCAGTTGCGCCCCGTCCGGCTCATGCCCGCAAACCCGCTGTGCATCGATGCACGACGGCTGTAAGCGCATCCGGCTTTATCGTTCAAGCGATCCTGTTAGGCTGCGCCAAAACCAAATCGATAACGACAACAGGGAGGCGCTCATGCGCACGATCGGACACTTCATCGGCGGCCGTCTCGTCGGCGGCGAGAGCGGGCGATTCGCCGACGTGTTCCACCCCTCGACCGGCGAGGTCCAGGCCAAGGTCGCACTGGCCAGCAAGGCCGAGATGCGCGCCGCCGTGGAGAACGCCGCGGCGGCCCAGCCGGCCTGGGCGGCCACCAACCCGCAGAAGCGCGCCCGGGTGATGATGCGCTTCCTCGAACTCATTCGCGGCGAGAACGACGCCCTGGCCGAGCTGCTCGCCTCCGAGCACGGCAAGACCGTGCCGGACGCAAAGGGCGACATTCAGCGCGGCGTCGAGGTGGTCGAGTTCGCCTGCGGAATCCCGCACCTGCTCAAGGGCGAGTACACCGAGGGCGCCGGCCCTGGCATCGACGTCTATTCCCTGCGCCAGCCGTTGGGCGTCGTCGCCGGCATCACGCCGTTCAACTTCCCGGCCATGATCCCGCTGTGGAAATGCGCCCCGGCCATCGCCTGCGGCAACGCCTTCATCCTGAAGCCGTCCGAGCGCGACCCGAGCGTGCCGCTGCGCATCGCCGAGATCTTCCTAGAGGCCGGTCTGCCGCCAGGCATCCTCAACGTCGTCAACGGCGACAAGGAAGCCGTCGACGCGATCCTCGACGACGAGGACATCCGCGCGGTGGGCTTCGTCGGCTCCTCGCAGATCGCCGAATACATCTACGTACGCTCCGCTCAGACCGGCAAGCGCGCCCAGTGCTTTGGCGGCGCTAAGAACCACATGATCATCATGCCCGACGCCGATATGGGTCAGGTCGTCGATGCTCTGATCGGCGCCGGCTACGGCTCGGCCGGCGAGCGCTGCATGGCGATCTCGGTGGCGGTGCCGGTGGGCGAGGCCACGGCCGACCGGCTCATGGAGAAGCTGATCCCGCGGGTCGAGTCGCTCAAGATCGGCCCGTCGCATGACGGCTCGGCCGATTACGGGCCGCTGGTCACCGCCGAGGCGGTCCGGAAGGTCGCGGGCTACATCGACCAGGGCGTCGCCGAGGGCGCGCACCTGGCCGTCGACGGCCGCGGCTTCAAGCTCCAGGGCTACGAGAACGGCTTCTACATGGGCGGCTCGCTGTTCGACCGTGTCACCCCCGACATGACCATCTACAAGGAAGAGATCTTCGGTCCCGTCCTCTCGGTGGTCCGGGCGCAGAACTACGAGGAGGCCCTGGCGCTGCCCTCGACCCACCAATACGGCAACGGCGTCGCGATCTTCACCCAGGACGGCGACGCGGCGCGCGACTTCACCGCCCGGGTGAATGTCGGCATGGTCGGCGTCAACGTGCCGATTCCGGTGCCGATCGCCTACCACACCTTCGGCGGCTGGAAGCGCTCCGGCTTCGGCGACCTCAACCAGCACGGGCCGGACGCGATCCGCTTCTACACCAAGACCAAGACGGTGACGCAGCGCTGGCCGAGCGGCATCAAGAGCGGGGCGGAGTTCTCCATCCCGACGATGCGGTAGGGCCGCCTCCGCCCTTGCCGGCTCCGATGCGCGCCGGATGCACGACGCGCTCTCCTCCCCCTTGCGGGGAGGCGTTGGAGGTGGGGGCGGTGCAGAAGGCACCGCCGGGTTCCATCCGGAACCACCCCCACCCCTGACCCCTCCCCGCAAGGGGGAGGGGAGAGCGTGGTGGTTCAGAGGTTTGGTGCCGAACCCGCCGGGTGATCCTACCCCCGCATAGGGGCAGGTGCCGTGTTCTGACCTAGTGGAGTGACGCCCATGAGTTTCGGGCTCGATGAGGATCGGACCGCGATCCGCGAGATGGCGCTGGGCTTCACGGCCGAGCATATCGCGCCGCACGCCCTCGACTGGGACCGGGACAAGACCTTCCCGGTCGACACCCTGCGGGCGGCCGCGGCGCTCGGCATGGCCGGCATCGACGTGCGTGAGGATGTCGGCGGCTCCGGTTTGTCGCGACTCGACGCCGCCCTGATCTTCGAGGCGCTGAGCACCGGCTGCCCGACCGTGGCGGCGTTCCTGTCGATCCACAACATGTGCGCCTGGATGATCGACGCCTACGGCGACGCGGACCAGCGCCAGCGCTGGATCCCGGCCCTGATGGGCATGGAGACGATCGCCAGCTACTGCCTGACCGAGCCGGGCTCGGGCTCCGACGCGGCGGCGCTCCGCACCCGCGCCGAGCGGGACGGCGACCATTACGTCCTCACCGGCGAGAAGCAGTTCATCTCCGGCGCCGGCGTCAGCGACCTCTACATCTGCATGGTCCGCACCGGCGCGGCGGGGCCGAAGGGCATCTCGGCGATCGTGGTCGAGAAGGGGACGCCCGGCCTCTCCTTCGGCGTGGAAGAGCGCAAGATGGGCTGGAACGCGCAGCCGACCCGGGCCGTGCGGTTCGACGGCTGCCGGGTGCCGGTGGCCAACCGCCTGGGCGCGGAGGGCCAGGGCTTCCGCATCGCCATGAGCGGCCTCGATGGCGGCCGCCTCAACATCGCCGCCTGCGCGCTGGGCGGCGCCCAGTCGGCCCTCGACAAGACCCTGGCCTATATGGGCGACCGGCGCGCCTTCGGGGCGAAGCTCACCGACTTCCAGGCGCTGCAGTTCCGGCTGGCCGACATGGCCACGTCGCTGGAGGTGTCGCGCACCTTCCTGCGCCACGCCGCGGCCGCGCTCGATGCCAAGGATCCCGCCGCGACGCAGCTCTGCGCCATGGCCAAGCGCCACGTTACCGACGCTGCCTTCGAGGTCGCCAACCAGGCCCTGCAGCTGCACGGCGGCTACGGCTATCTCGCCGAGTACGGGATCGAGAAGATCGTCCGGGACCTGCGCGTGCACCAGATCCTCGAAGGCACCAACGAGATCATGCGGGTGATCATCGCCCGCGCGCTGACCGGGGGACGCTGATGTCCGATGTGATCGTCGAGCGCGTCGGCGCTCTGGGGCGCCTGCGCCTCGACCGGCCCAAGGCCCTGAACGCCCTGACCCACGGCATGGTCCGGGAGATCGACGCGGCCCTGAACCAGTTCTCCGCCGATCCCGGCCTCGCTGCGGTGCTGCTCACCGGCGAGGGCGAGCGCGGCCTCTGCGCCGGCGGCGACCTGCGCGGCCTGTACGACAACCCGGGTGCCGCGTTCGCGGAAGCCTTCTGGCGGGACGAGTACCGGCTTGACGCGCGGATTGCGGCCTACGAAAAACCGTTCGTGGCGGTGATGGACGGCATCACCATGGGCGGCGGCGTCGGTCTCGCGGGGCATGCCGCCCACCGGGTCGTCACCGAGCGCTCGCGCGTCGCCATGCCGGAGACCGGCATTGGCTACCTGCCGGATGTCGGCGGCACCTGGCTGCTGCCGCGGGCGCCTGGCCAAGTCGGCACCTATCTCGGCCTCACTGGAGAGCCGGTCGGCGCCGCCGAAGCGATTTTTTGCGGGCTCGCCGATCTGCTGGTGCCCACGCAGGCGCTCCCCGACCTGATCGACGCGCTGTCGGCGCTGCCCCCCAATGCCGGCGATGCGGGAGTCCGGGACGCGCTCGGCCGGCTGACGCGCGATCCCGGCGAACCGCCCCTGGCGCAGCATCGCGAGACCATCGAACGCTGCTTCGGCTTCGACATGGTCGACGAGATCCTGTCGGCCCTGGCGGCGGACGGCTCCGCCTTCGCAGCGGCGACCCGCAAGACCCTGCTGACCAAGTCCCCGTCGAGCCTGGTCCTGACGCTTTGCCTGCTGCGCCTCGGCCGGCGCTCGCCCAACCTCGAAGCCTGCCTGGAGCGCGAGTTCCACGCCTCGCTGGCGCTGCTGGAGGAGGGCGATTTCCGCGAGGGCATCCGGGCGGCGGTGATCGACAAGGACAAGAGCCCGCGCTGGAACCCGCCGAGCCTCGACGCGGTCGATCCGGCCCGGATCGCAAGCTGGCTCGATCCGCGGGCGGAGCCGGTGTTTTCGCAAGGCCGCACGGGGCCGGTGTGATGTGAGGCGGTTTCTCCCAAGCACACCCTCATCCTGAGGTGCCCGGCGAACACAGATCGCCGGGCCTCGAAGGAGCCCTCCAGCCGCCGCGCGATCCCTGGAGCCCTCCTTCGAGGCGGCTTCGCCGCACCTCAGGATGAGGGGATGGTTTGGAGGGGCAATAACAAGCGAACGGGAGGGGTATGATGGCACAGACCATCGGGTTCATCGGTCTCGGCAACATGGGCGGGCCCATGGCGGCCAACCTCGTGAAGGCGGGGCATGAGGTGCGCGGGTTCGATCTCGCGCCGGCTTCCCTGGAGGCGGCCCGGGAAGCGGGGGTCGCGGTGGCGGGCTCGGCCCTGGAGGCGGCCGAGGGGGCGGAGGTGGTGGTCACCATGCTGCCCGCCGGGCGGCACGTGGTCGAGGTCTGGACCCAGCTCGCCGACGCCCTGCCGGGCGGCACCCTGCTGATCGATTCCTCGACGGTGGATGTCGAGAGCTCGCGCAAGGCCCACGGCCTCGCCGAGGCGCGGGGCTGCCTGTCGGTGGATGCGCCGGTCTCCGGCGGGACCGGCGGCGCCAAGGCCGGGACGCTGACCTTCATGGCTGGCGGAGCCGAGGCGGCCTTCGCGAAGGCTGAGCCCCTGCTGAAGGCCATGGGCAAGAACGTGTTCCATTGCGGCGCGGCCGGCGCCGGCCAGGCGGCCAAGATCTGCAATAACATGATCCTCGGGATCTCGATGATCGGCGTCAGCGAGGCCTTCGCGCTGGGCGAAAAGCTCGGGCTGTCGCACCAGGCGCTCTACGACGTCGCCTCGGTCTCCTCCGGCCAGTGCTGGTCGCTCACCACCTATTGCCCGGTGCCGGGTCCGGTGCCGACCTCGCCGGCCAATGCCGGCTACAAGCCGGGATTTGCCGCCGCGCTGATGCTCAAGGACCTCCGCCTGGCACAGGCGGCGGCGCTGGCCTCGGGGGCGGCGACGCCGCTCGGCGCCGAGGCCGCACAGATCTACGGGCTGTTCGAGGGCCTGGGCCACGGGGGAGAGGACTTTTCCGCGATCATCCGTATGCTTCGCGGATCGGGGAGTGAGTCGTGATGGACGCCTACGAGACGATCCTGACGGAGACGCGCGGGCGGGTCCTGCTGATCACCCTCAACCGCCCCAAGGCGCTCAACGCCATCAACGCGCAGCTCACGGCTGAGGTGATCCGGGCGGCGACCGAGGCGGATGCCGATCCGGGCATCGGCTGCATCGTCATCACCGGCTCGGCCAAGGCCTTCGCGGCCGGGGCCGACATCAAGGAGATGCAGCACGCGACCTACGCGGAGATGTATGCTGGCGACCGCTTCGCCGACTGGGAGCGGTTCACGTCCGTGCGCACGCCGATCATCGCCGCGGTGGCGGGCTACGCGCTGGGCGGCGGCTGCGAACTCGCCATGATGTGCGACTTCATCCTGGCCGCCGACACGGCGCAGTTCGGTCAGCCCGAGATCAAGCTCGGCGTCATGCCGGGGATCGGCGGCAGCCAGCGGCTCACCCGCTTCGTCGGCAAGTCGAAGGCCATGGAGATGTGCCTGACCGGCCGGATGATGGATTCCGCCGAGGCCGAGCGCGCCGGCCTGGTCTCCCGGGTGATCCCCGCGGACCAGCTCCTCGACGAGGCGCTGAAGGCGGCCGAGACCATCGCGTCGATGTCGCTGCCGATTGCCATGATGACCAAGGAGGCGGTCAACCGCTCCTACGAGACCACGCTGACCGAGGGCGTGCGCTTCGAGCGCCGGGTCTTCCACGCGATGTTCGCCACCCAGGACCAGAAGGAGGGCATGGCCGCCTTCGTGGAGAAGCGGCCGGCCCGGTTCGAGAACACGTAATTCCGATTTTCCCTCCCCCCTCTGCGGGGGAGGGTGGCCCGCGAAGCGGGTCGGGAGAGGGGCAGCGCGACGCAGCAGAGTATGACGCCCGTCGCGACCATTCCGGATATGGCGCTCCCCTCTTGCGGGACTTCGTCCCGACCCGACCCCTGCTGACGCAGGGGCCACCCTCCCCCGCAGAGGGGGGAGGGGATCCAAGAGCCTACGAATAACGACGGGGGGAACGACCATGCCTAGCTTCCGGGAGGCCCGCGATCTTCTGCTGGCCCATCGTACCGACTACGCGGCGGCCGTTTCGGCCTTCGCCTGGCCGGACCCGGTGCCGTTCAACTGGGCGCTCGATTGGTTCGACGCCGAGCTCGCCGGCCCGGAAAGCCGCGACCGCACCGCGCTGCACATCGTCGAGGCCGCCAGCGGCGCCGAGCAGAGCCTGACCTTCCGGGAGATGGCGCGCCGGTCCAACCAGGTCGCCAACCACCTGCGCGGGCTCGGGCTGAAGCGCGGCGACCACCTGCTCCTGCTGCTCGGCAACGTCCCGGCCCTGTGGGAGACCATGCTGGCGGCGATGAAGCTCGGGGCCGTGGTCATCCCGGCCACCACCCTGCTCACCGCGGACGAGCTCGCCGACCGCCTGGCCCGCGGCCGGCCCCGGGCAATCATCGCCGGCCCGGAGCAGCTCGGGCGCTTCGCCGGCCTGGAGACCGGCGGCGCGATCCGCATCGTCACCGGTGCGGCGACGGAGGGCTGGAGCGCCTACGACGACGCGTTTAGCGCGCCCGAGACCTTCACCCCCGACGGGCCGACCGCGGCCGACGACCCGCTGCTGCTCTACTTCACCTCCGGCACCACCGCGAAGCCGAAGCTGGTGCGCCACAGCCACCGCTCCTATCCGGTCGGGGCGCTCTCGACCATGTACTGGCTCGGGCTCAAGCCGGGGGACGTGCATTGCAACGTCTCCTCGCCGGGCTGGGCCAAGCATGCCTGGTCGTCGTTCTTCGCCCCCTGGAATGCCGGCGCGACCATCCTGGTGATCAACCAGGCGCCGTTCAATGCGGCCGCGCTGCTCACGCAACTCGAGCGCACGCGCGCCACCACGCTCTGCGCGCCGCCCACCGTCTGGCGGATGATCATCCAGGAGGATCTGACCGGCCGGACGCTGGCTTTGCGCGAGATCTGCGCCGCCGGCGAGCCCCTGAACCCCGAGGTGATCGAGCGGGTGAAGGACGCCTGGGGTGTCACGATCCGCGACGGCTACGGCCAGACCGAGAGCACGGCCCTGATGGCCAACACGCCCGGACAGCCGGTGGTGCCCGGCGCCCTCGGCCGGCCGCTGCCCGGCTATCGCGTGCGCGTCCTCGACGCGGATGGCGAGCCGGCCAGCGAGGGCGAGGTCTGCCTCGAACTCGGCGCGCATCGCCCCGCGGGTCTGATGCAAGGCTACGACGACGGCAGCGGCAACCTGTCGGGCGCGGACGGCGCGCTCTACCGCACCGGCGACGTCGCCTTCGTGGACGACCAGGGATGCTACACCTTCGTGGGCCGCGCCGATGACGTGTTCAAATCCTCCGGCTACCGGATCAGCCCGTTCGAGCTGGAGAGCGTGCTGATCGAGCATCCGGCGGTGGCGGAAGCCGCGGTGGTGCCGATCCCCGATCCGATGCGCCACACGATCCCGAAGGCCTATGTCTCGCTGGTGGCGGGCGCCTCGGTCGGCCCGGAGACGGCGCTCGATATCTTCCGCTTCACCAATGCCCGGCTGGCGACGTTCAAGCGGCTGCGCGGGCTCGAATTCGTCACCGAGCTGCCCAAGACCATCTCGGGCAAGATCCGCCGTGTGCAACTGCGCCGCCTGGAGCATGACGGCGTCACCGAGGACCCGCACCGGGGCCGAGCCTACACGCAGGCGGATTTTCCGGAGCTGAAGGGCGAGACGGAGCGCAAGCTCGACCAGACGGCGGGGTGATCCGGCTCTTCTACGGACCGTAACGCACCCTCAAGGTTTCCGGTTTCCGAACCGGAAGCCGCGGATTGTCCGGGTTTCTCAAGGCGCCCATCGACGGTGTCGCGCTAGAGCCCGCCGCCGCGGGCGAATCGATAAAATTGCGCCGATCCGCTTCAGCGCCGCGGAGGCTCTGCGGCGCAATCCTGTCCTCAACAACGAGGACGGGTTCGATGGGCGCGGGGCTTCTCAAGACGGTTCGGGTGACGCTCGCTGGCGCGCTGGTGCTGTTCGGCCTCGCGGCGACCGCCGAGGCCCAGACCCTGGCGAGCCTGCCCGCGGAGAACGGTGCCAAGGTGCTCGGCGATGCCCGCCCGATCGCGGCCTGGGTGACGTTCTGCCAATCCTACGCGGTGGAATGCGCGGTGGACCGAAGCGAGCCGGCCCGCATCAGCCTGACGCCGGCAATCTGGGCGACGATCGTCTCAGTGAACCGCCGGGTGAACAAGTCGGTCGAGCCAAAGACCGACATGGAGCATCTCCATGTCGCCGACCGCTGGGACCTCGCCGAGGATGGCATCGGCGATTGCGAGGATTTCCAGCTGCTCAAGCGCCATCTGCTGGCCGAGGCCGGCCTGCCCCGGCGGGCGATGCGCATGACCGTGGTGATCGACGAGAAGGGCGAGGGCCACGCGGTCCTGACCCTGATCACCGACCGGGGCGACCTGATCCTCGACAACAAGACCAACGTGATCGAGGCCTGGCACAAGACCGGCTACGTGTTCATCAAGCGCGAGAGCCAGGACGCGACGGCCTGGGTCTCGCTCGGCGGCGTCACCTCGCCGGTCACCACCGCCAACCGCTGAACGGGCCTTCGGCCCGCCAGTCCGTTCGGGGTTTCCAAAGGACCTCAGGCCCTGTGGTCGGGCTCGGGACGGGGTCCCGAGAGGTCTTGCTCAGGCGGCGCGGCTCAGCGACGGCTGCGCGAGGTTCGCCACGAAGGTCTCGACACGGCCGATGAAGCCGGCGAGGTGAGGGGCGATGCCCCGGAGGCTGGCGAGGTCGCGGACCAGGATGTCGCGCGACAGGGCACGGTCGCCCTCGGTGGGCGACCCGGCGAGATAGGCTTCCACGGCGTGCTCGGCGATGCCGATGGCCCCGGCCCGACCATCCTCGGCGAGCGCTCTGATCACCTGCTGGATGGCGGGCTGCATCGTGAAATCCTTCTCTGGCCTGAGGCAATCCCGCGCGGGGATGGCCGGGTTCTTGCGAAATGATTGATCCACCCGCGAATCCACCCGCGGGCATCCCCTGTCTCAAGCCGGCAAAGCTGGTTCGAATCAAGCGCTTCCGTGAGCTGGCAGGGCGGCCATTCCGCCAGCGCATGCGCAAAGCGGCAGCAACGCCGATGCCGCACTCATAAAAAGCGGAACCGATCGAGCGCGCCGGACGTTTATTCGGCCGTTTCCACCATTGTGCGTTGCACCCGCGCGTGTCACCTTCCCGTCATCATCGGTCGATGGGGCGTGATCCATGCGGCACGCGGATGGTGGGATTCCGGCTCTCGCGCTCGTCGCGCCGCACTGGCGCGGATGGTCGATGCCGCTCCGCCGAGCCCGCCAGGCCGCGAGCCTTGCCCTGGTCGGGACGATCCTGATGCTGGGCGGCGCCAACACCCACGCCCATGCCCGCCTGACCCTGCCGGAGGGCGCGACCGCCCCCGAAGCCAACGGCCCCGTCGGCGCGATCACCGGCTGGACCGAGTTCTGCGAGCGGATGCCGGAGGAATGCCGCATCGACGCCGCAGAGCCCGCGGCGATCCCGCTCACCGTGGCGGTGTGGCGGACCCTGCGAAGCGTGAATCATCGGGTGAACAGCCGCATCCGGCCGATCACCGACCAGGCGCATTGGGGCGTCGTCGACCGCTGGGATTTTCCCGATGACGGGTTCGGCGATTGCGAGGATTACCAGTTGCTCAAGCGGCGGATGCTGGCCGAGCGCGGCCTGCCGCGGCGGGCCCTGCTGATGACCGTGGTGATCGACGAGACCAATGCGGGCCACGCGGTGCTGACGGTCCGCACCGATCAGGGCGACTTCATCCTCGACAACAAGACCGACGCGATCCGCCCCTGGCGGCGCACCGGCTACAGCTTCATCAAGCGCGCGGGCCAGGACGGCCAGACCTGGGTCTCCCTGGAGGGCCGGGATGGCGCCGCGCAGGTGGCGACCGCGGAGCCGTGAGACAGCGTCAGGCGCCGACCAGCATCGCCGCCAGATCGAGGGCGACCCGGCCTGAGAGCAGGCCCCAGCCGCAGGCGATGACGGTCGCCAGCATCACGAAGGGCATCGGCCGGCCCTCGATCTTGCGGCCGCGCAGGGTGTTGCGCAGGATGATGAACGGCGCCGAGAAGGCCAGCATCGGCAGGGCCGCCACCGCCGGCAGGCCGCCACGCTCCAGCAGGCTGAAGCTCGCCCGCCGCGTCGCGAACAGCTCGAAGGCGCTGGCAATCAGCCCGGACAGGGCCAGGCCGATGCACAAGGTCCGGATCGATTCGAGGGCCGCAGGCGTGAGGACCATTATTCGCGCTCCTAAAAAGGCTGCGCGCAGTTTAGCCACACGGTTTACTGATTGTTAAGCAATCACGCGGGTTAGCCTTAACCCGTACACAGGCGCGGGCCGGTGGAACCCGGCCCGCGTCGGGTGCCTCAGGCCTCTTCCTCGAGGTCGATGTCGAGGATCGCCATGCGGAAGACGAAGGAATCGTCGCCGTCCTCCTTGTCGTCGGCGATGACGCCGATCGACTCCTCGCCGATGAACACCTCGGCGGAATCGCCGGTCTTCATCGCGGTCAGGCGGATGTTGTTGTTGGCGAACTTGCGACGCAGGTAGTCCTGCAGCTTCGCGGTCTCGGCTTTGGTCACGCTGTCTGGCCTCCCATGGCGACAATGATGTTGCGGCGCTGACGCCCGGATCGGCGGAGGGCTTGCCACGCGAGCGGCGGAGCGGCAAGCGCAGCCTTGTCGGGGTCAGATCCCGTCGCCCACGTGGATGAACTGGTCGAGGGCGACCAGCTGGTCCATGGCCCGGGCCGGATCGTCGCAGCCCGCGGTGCCGACGACCCGCGCCGGCACGCCCACCACCGTTGTGTTGGCCGGGACGGGCCGTAGCACCACCGAGCCCGCCGCCACGCGGGCGCAGGCGCCGACCTCGATATTGCCGAGGATCTTGGCGCCGGCACCGATCATCACGCCGCGGCGGATCTTGGGATGGCGGTCGCCGCGCTGCTTCCCGGTGCCGCCGAGTGTCACCCCGTGGAGGATGGACACGTCGTCCTCGATCACCGCGGTCGAGCCGACCACCAGGCCGGTGGCGTGGTCGAGGAACACGCCCCGGCCGATCCGGGCGGCCGGGTGGATGTCGCACTGGAACACCTCGGAGACCCGGCTCTGCAGGTAGAGCGCGAGGTCGCGCCGCCCCCGGGTCCAGACGTGGTGGGCCAAGCGGTAGGCCTGGAGCGCGTGGAAGCCCTTGAAGTACAGGACCGGCTCCAGAGCCCGCAGCGTCGCGGGATCCCGGTCGATCACCGCGCCGATATCGGCCCGGAACGCCTGCCCGATGGCGGGATCGGCGCCGATCGCCTCGTGGAAGGCATGGGCGACGAGCTCGGCGGGCAGCGACGGGTGCCCCAGCCGGGCCGCGACCCGGTGGGAGACGGCGCCCTCCAGGGTGGCGTGGTTCAGGACCGTGGCGACGATGAAGGAGGCGAGCTGGGGCTCGGTGCGCAGCACGTCCTCGGCCTCGGCACGCAGCCGCGACCAGACCGGATCGCAGACCGCGACGTCGCCCGTGTCCTGACGGAAGGCTGGGCTGAGGGCTGGGCTGGCGCTCATGGACGGTGGCTCATGATCGAGATGTCGGGCTCGCGCTTCGCTGGTGCGGCGGCGGATCGGGCCCGGTCACTTGCCCTGGCCGAACGCTGCAGCGGAGCTTTGGCGCAGCGGCAGACGCGGTGAAGGGCCCTGCCACCGCGGGTCATCCTAGCACATCGTCCTACCGGCGGGGCCATGCGCGGGGCGCTTGGTCTCAGGCATCGTGCGTTCCCAAACTTGGCGGACTGGGGCGGGACGAAGCCATAGCGTGGTGCGCCGCACCACGCCGATCAAGGGTACAGGGGGCGAGGGAGATGCCGCACTGGCGTCCCTGTCACCGGTCCCGAAGGCTGCTCAGCCGGCAACCATCGCGTCGCCGAACCGCGCCTCGATCGCCGTGATCAGCCGGTCGACCATGGTCTGGAGGGGGATGTCGGAGGTGTCGACCGTGGCCGAAGCCCGGGCGTAGAGCGGCTCCCGGCTCGCCAGCACGGCGCGCAGTTCCTGCATGGCCGAGGCATGGTCGCCGGTGGTGGCCAGGTGGCCCTGCTCGCGGACCCGGCTCATGTGCTCCTCGGGGCGGGCGCGGAGCCAGATCGTGTAGAAGGCCTGGAGCAGCAGGTCGTAGGTCAGCGGCTCGGCCACGATGCCGCCGCTGGTCGCCAGGATCAGCGGGCCCGGATGCTCGGTGAGGCGGCGCAGAGCCGCCTGCTCCAGCCGGCGGTAACCCTCCTGGCCGTAGATCGCGAAGATCTCCTGCACCGAGAGCGCGTTCTCGCGCTCGATCTCGGCGTTCAGCTCGACGAAGGTCCAGCCCAGGCGCTCGGCGGCGAGCTTGCCCAGGGTCGACTTGCCGGCGCCGCGCAGACCGATCAGCGCCACGCGCAGGCGGCCGCTGGATTCCGGGCGGCTGCCGCCGGAGAGCGCCTCCTTGGCGGCGGCGATCTGGGCCGGATTCGCCTGGCCGAGGAGGTCGCGGACAACCGGCCAATCGGGCAGGCCGTCATTGCCGGTGATCAGGTCGTCCAGCCGAACGCCCATGGCGTTGGCCACCCGCCGCAGCAGGATGATCGAGACGTTGCCCTGCCCGCCCTCGAGCTGCGCGATGTAGCGCTCCGAGAGGCCCGAGGTCTGGGACAGCACCTTGCGCGACAAACCGCGCACGGTGCGCGCGTGCCTGACGCGCCGCCCGAGATCCGTGAGAAAGAGCGATTCCTGTTCCAACACGCCGGTCATGGCGTCGTCCGCTTTCCTGCCAGCCCGAAAGCAGAGTGCTTGCCCTGCATGTCTGCCACTTCAAGATGAATTCTGATTCGCACCCGCAGATTGAGCGGGTGCTGCCCGACTGTTCGTACGAAGCCCGGCGTATCCTGCCTTGAAATCTGTATTGCGCCGCCTGTGCCCGGCGGCTTCAACCGATCGACGGGCTCTGGCCGCATCGATCCAACCCTGTTGCTGGCGTGGCGCCTATGTGTTGCGGAACGGCCCGGTGGTCAAGCCTTGAGCAGGATCCTCGTGTGGGCAGATGTTGGACAAGCGCTGGTTGTCCAAGCCCGATCCTGCCGTGCGCCGTATCACTCGACGGGGATCGCCGTAGCCTCGCGCACGGGCGCGGTTGCGGGCGCGCGGCGCGGTGCGGCGGCGGCCAGCAGCTGGATCGACGGCCGACGCGGCGGCAGCGGCACCTCGATCGCTTCGGCGACCGGGGCCGTCGCAGCCGCCGGCGTCATCGCAATTCCCTGCGTCACGGCGGTCGTCTCGGCCTGCGGCGACAGGCGCAGCTCGGCGAGCTGGGCCGGGGCGGCCTCCGCAAACGCGTTGGCGAGGCCGGCTGGCCGGCGCGGCGGCAGCGGCACCTCCACGGTTTCGGCCGAGGCCATCTGCACGATGGGGCTCGCGGCGGCAGCGGCCGGCTCGACGGAGAGGCTCGCATATTCGGCCACGCCGCTAAGGGCGGCCGGACGCCGGGGCGGAAGCGGCACCTCGACCGTCTCGGTCGGCACGGCCGCCACCGCCGCGGACGTGGGCGCGTAGGCCAGGGCCGCAGAAGCGGCGCTGGAATCGCTGACGCCGCCGCCGAACAGGCTCGCCAGGGCGCTCGCCGAGGCCGCCACGGGGGCCACCACCGCTGCGACTTCGCTGGAAATGCCCTGGCGCTTGGCTGCGTAGTAATAGCCGCGGTTGTAATACTGGTAGGCTTGGCTGACGTTGCCCTGGGCCGTGCGATAGGCCCCCGCCAGATAGGCGACGCCGTAGCGCAGGTTGGTCGCCGGATCGTAGAGCCCCGCGGCGTCGCCGGTATAGCCGAGGCTGCGCGCCGTTGCGTGCTTGATCTGCATCAGGCCGAGGGCGCTGCCACCCTTCGCTTTTGGGTTGTAGTTGCTCTCGCGCTTGACCACCGCGTGGACGAAGCTCGCCGGGACGCCGTTCGCCTTGGCCTGCTGCTCGATCAGTGCGTCGATGTTGTCGTGCGCGCCCTGCCCGAAGGCGGCGACGGGCACGACCGCGAGAGCGGCAGCCAGGAGAAGGCGATGCATTCTTGGACCCGGTCCTGCTTGTTCTGTGGTCAAGCTAGGTCGCGGGGAAATGAGGCCGGAAAGCGGCCTGGATTCGACGGCCTGTGGGCGACGGGGATGTCGGGCGCGTCTGTGCCCCGTGAGCCACAGGCATGCGCCGTCGGATTAACCATCCCGGTTATCCACAGGAGGGCGGGATCCGCCGGCCGTCAGGTGAGGATGAAGCGCGCGACGCCGTGGGCGAAGCCGTCTGCGCCGTTGCCTTCCGTGACCGCGCTGGCTGCGGCCTTCACGGCCGGCTCGGCATTGCCCATCGCCACTGAGAGACCGCTGCGTTCGAACATCGGACGGTCATTGCCGGCATCTCCGAAGGTCGCGATCCGTTCGGGCGGGATGCCGAGATGGCGGCTCATCCAGGTCACGAACTGGCCCTTGTCGAGCCCGGGCGGCGTCACGTCGAGGTAATAGGCCTGCGAGCGGTGCACCGTGGCGCGCTCGGCGAGCGCCGTGCCGATCCGGTCCTCGCAGGCGGCGAGATGGGCGTGATCGGGGCTGACGCCGACGATCTTCGAGGCCGCCCCCATGAGCGTGCCGAGATCGGCCACCACGCGCGGCTCGGCCCCGATCGTCCGCCGCTCGAGGTCGGTATAGGGCCCGACCGGGTCGCGCAGCCACCAGGCGCCCGAGGCGAAGACCCAGGCATCGAGGTTTTCGGCTTCGAGCCGCTCCAGGGCCTCGCGGGCGGCGGCCTCCGGGATCAGCCGCTCCTCGATGGTCGAGAGGTCCGGCCGGACAACGCTCGCACCATTGAACGCGCCCATCGGCAGGTCGAGGCCCAGCTCGGCGACGAGGGTTCGCAGCCCGAGCGGCGGGCGGGCCGAGGCGATGGTGAAGCCGATCCCGGCCGCGCGCAGGCGCTTCACCGCCGCAACCGTCGAGGCGGCGAGCCGCTTGTCGTCGGTCACCAGCGTGCCGTCCACATCGGAGATGACCAGGGCGATGCCGGTCGCCTTCTGTGCGTCCGTTGCCATCGTTCAGCTCCGTTCGGCTCGGATGTGGGCTTCTTCGGCGAGCTGCGCCACGACGCGGTCGGCGATGACCTCCGGCGGCGCATCGATCCCCACGCTGATCGGGTGCTCGTCGGGGCCGGGGGCTTCCAGGGTGGCGAACTGGCTGTCGAGCAGGCGGGGTGACATGAAGTGGCCGTGGCGCTCGGCGAGGCGCCGGGCAACCACGGCCCTGTCGCCGTCCAGGTAGACGATGCGCACGCGCCGGCTTCCGTGTGTGAGCACGTCCCGGTAGGCCCGGCGCAGGGCCGAGCAGACGACCACCCCGGATTCCCCGGCCGCGAGCCGGTGCTGGATCCAGACCGCGATCCGGGCCAGCCACGGGGCGCGGTCCTCGTCGTCCAGGGCGTGGCCGGCGTGCATCTTGGCCACGTGCTCGGGGGTGTGGAAGCTGTCGCCGTCGACGAAGATCCAGCCGAGTCGTTCGGCGATCAGGGCGCCGACGGTGCTCTTGCCCGAGCCCGAGACGCCCATCACCACGAGGACCTGCGCTGCGCTGGCCGCCGCTTCGGCCGCGTTCTGAATCCGCTTCTCCGAGGCCATCGGGATCCCCGTGCTCAGGGGCGCAACCGCGCGCCGCGCGTTTCATCAATAGGACCGGGGGACGGGAAGGAAAGGTTTTTTGGGGAACACCGGTCCTGCCGCGATATCCGCCGGAACCCCGGGGAGGGCGCCGCGTTCTCATTGGCGAGTGCGGAACATTTCAGGAACGAGAATCCCATGGCCAAGGCAGCGGACAAGCACGACGCGACCCAGGAGAACCCGAAGACGGATCCGAAGGATGTCTCGAACCAGATCAAGGATCCGGATCAGTGGACCACCGGCGGTGAGCCGATGACCGGGGCGCAGGCTTCGTATCTCAAGACTCTGTCGGAAGAGGCCAAGGAGCCGGAGGCGTTCGACGCCGAGATCGACAAGGCCGAAGCGTCCAAGCGGATCGATGATCTGCGGCACAAGGCCGGCCACGCCTGAGTATTTTCTTCATTGGCTCTGTAGCTCGGGGAGATCCCGGTTCTACACGGATGCTTCAGAGGGGGTCGGGACCTGTCCAGGTCTCGGCCCTTCGATGTTTCGGAGTGCAGTACTGAAAACGCCTCGTTTCGCGGACTCTCTTAAGCCCGTGGCAATGGGCGCTGCGCTAGACACTGCCTGTGCGGCGCGTCCGTCCAGGTGGACGCGTGCAACGGGAGTCGGAGTTACGGATGGCTGAGCCGAGCTGCGACAGGCCAGGGACGCGTCTCGGACGATCCCGTTTCTATGCCCGCGCCCGCGCCTGGCAGGCGCCCACCCGCGCCGCGCGGTTCGCCCGCGATGCACGAGGCTCCACGGCGATTGAATATGCCATGATCGGCGCCCTGATCTTCGCCGTGGTGGCGGGCAGCATCCGGTACTACGGCTCCCGAATGGTCCCGATCTACGATCAGATCAGCACGACGGTGACCCAGGCCAACTGACCCCGGTCGTCCGCCGCCTGAAACCGGCGCATGCCGCACATTTATCCCGCGTCTGCCCCGAAAAAGCTGTGCTTAGCGAGGATGAAACCGGCCTCTCGCCCGTCGCGGGCGGAGTGTGGCCCACCCGCTACGGACACCCTAGCCGCTATGGGCTAGGCACGGGCTCGGCAAAACCGATGGGCAACATCTGGATGCGCAAACTTCCCCTCGCTCTGCTCGCCATGACGGCGATGTCGGGCTGCACGTATCTGCCCGCGGCGGGTCCGACGGCGAGCGCGATCGAGGCGGGCGCGGAAGTCGCGACGGCCGACGGGGGCGTGCTCGCCCGCTACGAGATCATCGACGTCACCCCATCCGTGATCGAGGCCCTGCGCGGACGCCCCCTCGACAGCCTGCTCGCCTCCTTCGGCGACCACCGCCCGTCCACGGAGCCGGTGATCGGCATCGGCGACATGGTCTCGGTCTCGGTCTGGGAAGCCGGATCCGGTGGCCTGTTCTCCGGGCCGCTGGTCGCCGACCGGTTCTCCGCCGGCTCCAAATCCGCCCTCATCCCCG
>NZ_LKKO01000050.1 GCF_001455965.1 Methylobacterium sp. GXS13 | reverse complement strand
GCTCGGCCAAGAGCCGTGCGAGGGTCGCCTGCTTGACCCGCCCGTCCGGCCAGTGCGGCAGCAGCGCGGCCCCATCGCCGCCCGCCTCGAGCATCCGCTCCAGCGCCGGGTAATCCACCGGGCGGCGGTTGTCGGGATCGACGAAGGAGAAGTCCCAGATCTCCGTGCCCTGGTAGGTGTCGGGCAGGCCCGGCAGGGTGCATTTCAGCACCGTCCGGCCCAGCCCCGCGAGCATGCCGAGATGGGCGAGCCGCCGGGCGAAGGGGCGCAATTCCCGCAGGAAGTCCGAGCCCGGGGCGATCAGCGCGGAGAACAGCTTCTTGACCGCGCCCTCGTAGACCTCGTCGACATTGACCCAGCTCGAGCGGCGCTTGCCCTCGCGCATGGCCTTCTCGCCGTAGGCGATCAGCCGGTCGCGGAAATTCTCGATCGCGGCCGTCTCATCCTGCTCCAAGAGTTCCAGCGGCCAGGCGCCCAGGATCGCCTGGAAGAACATCCACTGGTCGTTGGCGTCGGGGGCCGGCTCGCCGTCGATCCGGGCGAGATGCGGGCTCGCCGTGCGCTGCCACAGGTCCCAGGCGCCGGCCCAGCCCTCCGGGATCTCGGAGAGCGCGAGCATCCGGGTCCGGGCATCCTCGCCGCGCTTGGTGTCATGGGTCGCCGTGGTGATCATGGCGTTCGGCCAGTCGCGGGCGCGGGCGATCTGGAGGTCGTGGAAATGCTCCGCGTCGATGCCGTATTCACCCGGATCGCCGCCGACCTCGTTGAGGCCGAGCAGGCAGGCGTACCGGTAGAACAGCGTGTCCTCCAGGCTCTTGGCCATGACCGGTCCGGTGAGCTGCTGGAACCGGCGGCGGAAGCGCAGCACCACCCGCGGGTCCGGGCGGCCCGGTCCCGTGGTCTCGATCCGCCCGAGCAGCACGTCGGCGGCGAAATCGTGCACCGAGCGGTCGGGCAGGCCCGACCAGCGCTTGGCCTTGGCGACCGCGCCCTCGATCAGCCGCACGTCCTCGGGCTCGACCTCGCCCTCCTCCAGCTCCGGCGGCAGGTAGCTGCGATAGGTCGGGAAGCGGGCGATGATCTCGATCAGGGCCCGGCGCAGGGCATTGACGGTGAAGTCGCGGGTGCGCCGGTCGGCATCGGCCACCTCCTTCAGGTCGGAGGTCAGTACCTCCAGCTCGCTGGCGAAGCTGATCTCCAGGATCTCGGCCTTGGCGGCGCGGAGCTGGAACCCGTAGGGCTCGTCGAAGCCCGAGGCCCATTCGTACAGGCGCCGGACCTTCCCCTGGCGCTCCTTGTCCACCAGGATGCCGTCGAGCTGGTTGAGCACGTCGTAGCCCGTGGTCCCGGCCACCGGCCAGGGCCGCAGCCGCTCGCCGGGCTCCAGGATCTTTTCGACCACCACGTAGAAGCCGGGGCCGACCGCCGCCTGGAGCGCACGCGCATAGCCCAGCGGGTCGGCGAGCCCGTCGATGTGGTCGATGCGCAACCCGTCGATCCGGCCCTCGCGGATGTGCCGGAACACGGTCTCGTGCGAGCGGTGGAAGATGTCGGACAATTCCACCCGCAGGCCGGCCAGCGAGTTCACGTCGAAGAACCGGCGGTAGTTGATGTCGCTCGACGCCACCCGCCAATGGGCCAGCCGGGAGGCCTGGGCCTCCAGCAGCCGGTGCAGCGGCCCGAAGCTGTCCGGACGGCCCTTGAAGCCGTTGAGCAGCGCCAGGGTGCTGTCGGTGGCCTCCTGGATCAGGGTCGAGACGCCGTAGATCTCGGCGAGCCGGCGCTTGAGCCCCTCGGCCTCCTCGGGGAAGCTTTTCCGGCGGGTCTCGTCGGTGTCGATCGCCATGGCGCGCAGGCGCTCGGAGATGGCGAGCAGCTCCGCGGTGGTGTCGTCGTCCACCGCGCCGATCGCGGCGATCACCCGGTTCAGGATGGTCGGGTAGCTCAAGGGGCGGATCGGCAGCTGGTGCTCGTAATGCCAGACGCTGAAGGCGCCGGCCTCGGGATCGAACTTCAGCGCCAGCGTGCCCTGCTCCAGCGCCTCGCCGTAGCGCTCGCCCAGGAACGGGATCACCAGGTTGCGGCCGGCGCCGAGGCGCTGCCAGTCGATGTCGAAGGCGTCCGCGAAGGGCGAGAGGGAGCCCCATTCGAGCACCGAGAGCCACCACGGGTTGTCGGAGCCGCCGACGCCCATGTGGTTGGGCACGATGTCCAGCAGCAGCTTCAGCCCGTGCCCGTGCAGGGTCTCGGAGAGCCTGACGAAATCCGCCTCGCCGCCGAGTTCCGGATTGATCGCGCCGTGGTCGACGATGTCGTAGCCGTGGGTCGAGCCCGGCCGCGCCTTCTGGAGCGGCGAGGCGTAGACGTGGCTGATCCCGAGTTTTTTGAGGTACGGGACGATCCGTTCGGCGTCCGCGAAGGTGAAGTCCTTGTGGAACTGCAGCCGGTAGGTCGATTGCGGCGGCGGCAAGTCGACCCTGGCGGAGCCCGAGCGCGGGCCCCGCGACTCGGCCGAGAGCGAGGCCGCCAGCTTGGCGAGCGGTCCCCCGGGGGCGGCGATGGCGACGAGGTCCCGGTCGAGCTTGCGCCGCCAGTTCGGATAGCCCTCGGTGGAGCCCGGAACGTTGGCCTGGGCGAGCTCGGAGACGACGTCCTCGTACTGCACGGCGGTCAGCATCGAGGGCGCGCGGGCGAGGTAGCGGGCGGCGGCCTCGAACGGCGCGGCATCGGGCGGCTCGGCCGACGGCAGCAGCTGCTCCCCGGCCAGCGCCTCGGTGAGGCGGCGGCGCTCGACCACACGCTCATTGCGCTCGCCGTCGGCGCGATCCTGGTCGTAGAGGCCCAGCGACTGGCGGGTGTCGGTGTCGACCCCGCGCCACCAGCCGACGAAGGTCGGCAGGTCGTGGGTGGTGATGGCGGTGAGCGCGTCGCGCGGATAGGCGGAGGGGGCCTTGAACCGGCCGTCGCCTTCGCGCTCGAAGGCGAGGATCCGGTAGCTCAGCACGCCGGCCCGCATCAGGGCGTCGGAGAAGCCCTCGGGGGCGGTGCCGAGATCCTCGGCGATGACCAGGCACTTGTTGCGGTGGCTCTCCAGCCGCAGCACCGCCAGCATCGGCTCGAACGGCATGGCGACGTAGGCGCCAGCATGGGCGCCGGCCCCCAGCGGGATCAGGAACAGCCTTGCGAGCTGGAAGGCGTGGTCGATGCGGATCGCGCCGGCATGGCGCATGTTGGCCTGGACCAGGGCGCGGAACGCCGCGAGGCCGTCCCGCTCCATCTCCAGCGGGTCGAAGGCCGGCAAGCCCCAGTTCTGGCCCTTGGGGGCCAAGAGGTCCGGGGGCGCGCCGATCGAGACCCGGTCGGCGAACCGCTCGGGATGGGACCAGATCTCGGAGCCGCCCCGGTCGGCGCCCACCGCGAGGTCGCGGTAGAGCCCGACCCGCATGCCGGCACCCAGGGCCGCCGCCGAGGCCGCGGCGAGCTGGCGGTCGGCGAGGTATTGCAGCCAGGCGTGGTAGGCCACCGCCTCGGCCTTCTCGGCAGCGAAGGCCACGACGGCCTCGGTGCCGGCGCGGCGGTAATCCTCCGGCCAGTCGCCGAGCCAATGGGCGCCTTCGCGGTGGAAATGCTCGGACAGGGTCTCGAACACCGCATGGGCGGCGAGGTCCGGGCCGCCCTCCTGGCGGAAGCGCTCGAACTCCGCGTCGGTGCCGGCCCGGGCCGGGGAGTCCAGCCAGAGGGCGCGCAGCACCGGGTCGAGCACGTCGGCCACGCCCTGGTGGTCGACGAGCGCCGCCTCGCGCAACGCGGTGATCGCGTCGGCGCGCTCGGCGAGCAGCGCCTCGGCCCGGGAGCCGGCGAGCCCCGGCAGGCTGCGCGGCGCGATGAACAGGGTCTCGAGGAACAGCCGCGAGGATGGCGAGTAGGGCGAGATCTTGGTCCGGTCGGAGCCGAACAGGGCGTGGACCGGGCTGAGCCCCAAGAACGCCGCCCCGCGCAGGGCCGCCTCGCGGGCGGCCTCGCCGGCATCCGCATAGGTGCCGATGCCGATATTGCTGGCCGAGCGCAGGCCGTAGAGCTGCGCGGCCATGCCCCAGTCGGAGGCGCCCTCCTCCGTGTAGGGCCGCGGGCGCCAGCAGCGCTGGGGCGCGGCGATCACCCAGGATTCGGCCCGGATCCGCCCGGCCTGGACGGTGAGGCGATGGTAGCCCGGGGTCAGCGGCGGCAGTTCGAAACCCGGCTCCGCCCCCTGCAGGTTGGCCCGGCCCTCGCGGGCGGCGCCGCGCTCGTCCACGAGCCGCCAGACCAGGGTGTGCGGGGCGCCGTCCTGGACGCGGACCGGCACCCGGGCGGCGCGGCGCGCCTCCACGGGCAGGAGCGGCGGGACTAGCCCGCAGCGCAGGGCCTCGACCTGGGCGAGGCTCTCGGCCACGCCGGCCTCGTCCGCGACCGCGAAGCCGAGCGCTGCCAGCAGGCCGCGCCGCACCTCCAGGGAGGTCTCGACCGGCTGGCCGAAGGCGTCGGTATAGCCGGCGGCGACGCCGACGAGGTCGGCAAGTTTTTCGAGGGGGCTCACGAGCGGGGCTCCGTCAGGAACAGGCCAGTCCAGGAGGGCAGATCCCGTCCGGTCTGATCGGGGGCGTTGGTCCAGACCACCCGGGCATCGCCCGGATCCACCGCGAAGGCCGCGTCGCCGACATTGGCGACGAACCGCAGGGTGCCGGCGCCGAAGCGCCAGGTGCAATCGACCACGTCGGGTCGCGGCAGGGTCGCGGCGGCGCCCTGGTAGCCGGATTTCGCGAGCGGCACGACCACGTCCCGGCGCAGGCCGAGGAGCCGTGTCGTCTCGGCCAGCACCTCCCGGTGCGGCGACCGCTCCCGCTCCGACCAGTCGAGCTTGGACTGCTCGAACGTCTCCCGCTCGGTCGGATCCGGGATCTTCGAGGTGTCGTCGGCAAACGCCGCGAAGCTCTTGAACTCCCGGCGGCGGCCGTCGCGCACCGCCTTGTTCAGCTCCTCGTCCGGGGCGAAGTCGACGAAGAACAGGAACGGCGTCGAGGCCGACCATTCCTCGCCCATCCAGAGCATGGGGATCTGAGGCGCCAGCAGGAACCCGGCCCGGGCGAGATCGAGCTTCTTGGGATCGGCCAGATGGCTCAGCCGCTCGCCGAGCGCCCGGTTGCCGACCTGATCGTGGTTCTGCAGGAAGGTCACGAAGGAAGAGGGCGGCAGGTGCCCGGAGGGCTCGCCGCGCGGATGGTTGTCGAGGGTGGCGAACGGCTCGCCCTGATAGGCGAACCCCTCCGCCAGGCAGCGGGCGAGGCGCGCGACGGGTTTGTCGGCAAAGCTTTGATAATAGCCGGCGTCCTCGCCGGTGAGCAGCACGTGCCAGCAATGGTGCAGGTCGTCGGCCCATTGCGCGTCGTGCATCTTCGGCTTGCCGGCGCCGTCGCGCTCGAGCCAGCGCGCCTGGTTGGCCTCGTTCTCCAGCATCAGGTGGATCTGGCGGTCCGGGAAGGTTTTTCTGACCGTCTCGCCGAGCTCGGCGAGGAAGTGGCGCGGCGAATCGTCGAGGATCGCGTGGACGGCGTCGAAGCGCAGGCCGTCGAAATGGTATTCCTCCAGCCAGTATAGGGTGTTCTGGATGAAGAACTGCCGCACGGTGGCGCCGCTCTCCTTGCCGTCGAAGTTGATGCCGGCGCCCCACGGCGTCTGGTGGCGCTCGGTGAAGAAGGTCTTGGCGTAGGCGTGCAGGTAATTCCCGGCCGGCCCGAAATGGTTGTAGACCGCGTCGAGATAGACCATCAGGCCGAGCCCGTGGGCGGCGTCGATCAGGCGCTTGAGGTCGTCCGGGCGGCCATAGGCGCCGTCGGGGGCGTAGGGCAGGACGCCGTCGTAGCCCCAGTTGCGCGAGCCCTTGAAGTCGGCGAGCGGCAGCAGCTCGATCGCCGTGACGCCGAGCGCCTTGAGCCGGGGCAGGCGCGCCTGCAGGCCGGCATAGGTGCCCTCCGGGGTCGCGGTGCCGACATGGCACTCGTAGATCACCGCCTCCTCGAACGGCCGCCCGGTCCAGGCCTCGTCGGACCACGCGAAGGCGCGGGCATCGATCACCTCGCTCAGGCCCGAGACGTCGTCCGGCTGGAAGCGCGAGGCGGGGTCGG
This sequence comes from Methylobacterium sp. GXS13, assembly GCF_001455965.1. Lineage (GTDB taxonomy): Bacteria > Pseudomonadota > Alphaproteobacteria > Rhizobiales > Beijerinckiaceae > Methylobacterium. The sequence continues at coordinate 37,815 of NZ_LKKO01000050.1, read as the reverse complement.
GCACCACGAGGTCGCCGTCGATCCGGAAGCCGTAGCGGGCGCCGGGCTTCACCCCGGGCAGGGCGGTGCGCCGCCAGCCGCCGCCGGATTCGGGCAGCGGATGGTCGATACCGTCGACGACGAGCTCGACGCTCTGGGCGGTCGGGGCCCAGAGGGCGAAGCGCACGCCGCCCTCCACCATCTCGGCCCCGAAATCCATGCTGTGGGCGCGCCGCATCGGGCCACGGTCCTCGTCGTTGGCCGTGCGCCCCGGAGGACAAGCGCGGCAGGGTTCATTGTCGTGGGAGAAGGCCCCGAGCCCGATCCGGTTCCCGCAGCGCAGCCATGGCGGCGAGATGAGTCGGCAACCGTGCGAAAAATGGCGCGGGGGCGGGGCGATCGGCGGGCGGAGCCCGTTGGAACCGCTTATCCCTGCCTCGACCTCAAGACGAGGGGAGCGGTTGGGATATCCGTCGGGGTTGCGCGCCCACCCCGTCATTGCGAGCGCAGCGAAGCAACCCAGGGATCCGCCACGTTCGGGAAGCGCGCGCTGCCCTGGGTTGCTTCGCTGCGCTCGCAATGACGGCGTGTTTCGATCCGAACCGTTTCAGCCCCCCGGCACCCACCCGCTCCGCGCGCCCACGCCCGCCGCGGTGAGCACCAGCACCGAGCGGCCCAGCAGCGGCACCGTGTCGTCCGGCCCGTAGGACGGGGCGCCCGGCGGGAGCGCGCCGGTGGCCGCGCCGGTGTCGAAGACCGGCTGCCAGGGGCCGCCGATCACCGGGGCGAGGCGGAAGTCGCACGCGCCCTCCCCGGCATTGAACAGGAGCAGCAGGCGGTCGCCGGCCCCGTCATTGCCGATCTGCATGCCGAACACCTGGAGGCCGTCATCGGCCCAATGGCGGTTCTCCATCTCGGTCCCTTCGGGGGCGAGCCAGTGCACGTCCCTTAAGGAAGCCTCCGGGCCGACCGGGGCGCCGGTGAAGAAGCGACCCGGCCTGAGGGCCGGCTGCGCCCGGCGCAGGGCCAGGAGATTGGCCACGAACGTGGCGAGGCTCGGGTCCGGGTCGCTGGACCAGTCCATCCAGCTCGTCGGGTTGTCCTGGGCGTAGGCGTTGTTGTTCCCGCCCTGGCTGCGCGAGCGCTCGTCGCCCATCAGCAGCATGGGCACGCCCTGGGCCAGCATCACGGTGGCCAGCATGTTGCGCTTCTGGCGGGCGCGCACGGCCAGGATGCCCACATCGTCGGTGTCGCCCTCGACGCCGTAATTGCAGCTGACGTTGTGGCCGTGGCCGTCGCGGTTGTCCTCGCCGTTGGCCGCGTTGTGCTTCTGCTCGTAGGCCACGGTGTCGGCCAGGGTGTAGCCGTCGTGGCTGGCGATGAAGTTGATGCTGGCGAGCGGCGAGCGCCGGGACGGGGCGAAGACCTCGCGCGAGCCTGTCAGCCCCTGGGTCAGCTTCGCCAGGGTGCCGGAATCGCCCTTCCAGAAGCCGCGGGCGGCGTCGCGGAACTTGTCGTTCCACTCGCTCCAGCCGCGCGGATAGCCGCCGAGCTGGTAGCCGCCCTCCCCGATGTCCCAGGGCTCGGCCACCATCTTCACCCGGGCGAGCACCGGATCCTGCGCCACCGCCTGGAAGAACGCCGCCTGCGGGGTGAAGGCGAGCGGCGCGCGCCCGAGGCTCGAGGCGAGGTCGAACCGGAAGCCGGCGATCCCGTAGGCGGTGACCCAGTGGCGCAGGGAATCCAGCACCAGCTGCATCACCCGCGGGTGGCTCACGTCGAAGGTGTTGCCGCAGCCGGTGCAATCGACGGTGCGGCGCGGGTCCGCCGGGTCGAGCTTGTAGTAGCTCGCATTGTCGATGCCGCGGAACGACAGGGTCGGCCCGCTGTGGTCGCCCTCGGCGGTGTGGTTGTAGACCACGTCGAGCCAGGTCTCGATCCCGGCGGCGTTCAGCTCGCGGATCGCCGCCTTGAGGCCGCCAAGCCCGCCCTCCCCGAGGTAGCGCGGGTCCGGGGCGAAGTAGCCCAGGGGCTGATAGCCCCAGAAATTGACGAGCCCCTTCTCGACCAGAAAGCGGTCGTCGGCAAAAGCTTGGATCGGCAGCAGCTCCAGGGCGGTGACCCCGAGCTTGACCAGGTGCGCGATGATCGCCGGGTGGCCGAGCGCCGCGTAGGTGCCGCGCTCGGCCTCCGGGATGTCGGGATGGGTGCGGGTCAGCGCCTTGACGTGGGCCTCGTAGATCACGGTCTCGGTGAGCGGCCGGCGCACGGGGGCCAGCGCGAGATCGGGCACCTCGGGGGCGGTGACCACGCTTTTGGGCATGTAGACCGCGCTGTCGCGCCGGTCGATCCTGTCTTCCCGGCGGTTGTCACCGGCCCGGCGGTGGCCGTAGAGCGCGTCGTGCCAGCGGATCCGGCCGCGGATCTCGCGGGCATAGGGGTCGAGCACCAGCTTCGAGGCGTTGAAGCGGTGGCCGTTGGCCGGGTCCCACGGCCCGTGCACCCGGTAGCCGTAGAGCTGGCCCGGCAGCACCCCGCGCAGGTAGCCGTGCCAGACGTCGTCGGTGCGGCAGGGCAGCCGGACCGTGCGGGTCTCGTGCCGCTCCCCCGGCTCGAACAGGCAGATGTCCACCGCGCTGGCGTGCTCGGAGAACAGGGCGAAGTTCACTCCGCGCCCATCGAAATGCGCGCCCAGCGGCGCCGGCACCCCGTCATCGACGGCGATCATGGGCGGCGTCCGGTTTTTCGGGAGATGGGGCGTTGCGCGTGCCGGTGGCGGTGGGCGACGTCATGCATAGCGTTCTGGATGGCGCTCGGCTCGCGGGGACGTTCGGTCCAGATATGACACGCGCCTCTCCCTCCCCCCTCTGCGGGGGAGGGAGAGGCGCGGGCGTCAACTGCTACGCTGATTCGGCTACTCGGCGGCCGCGGCGGCGCCCGGGCGCTCGCGCTCCATCGTGCGGAAATTCTCCAGCTCCGACAGGAAGTTGCGCGCCCACCAATCCACGTCCTCGCGGGTCATGCGCTCGACCATCGGCTTCCAGCGGGCGAGCCGCTCGGCCTTCGGCATGTACAGGGCGGAGCGGATCGCCTCGGCGACCTCGAACCGGTCGTAGGGGTTGATCAGCAGCGCCTCCGGCATCTGCCGGGCCGCGCCGGCGAATTTCGACAGGACCAGAACGCCCGGATCGTCCTCGCTCTGCGCGACCACGTATTCCTTGGCGACGAGGTTCATGCCGTCGCGCATCGGCGTGACCAGGCCGACCCGGGCCGCCCGGTAGAGGCCGGCCAGCACCGGGCGCGGATAGGCCTTGGTGATGTACTGGATCGGCGTCCAGGCCGGGTCGCCGAGCGCGCCGTTGATCTCGCCGACCTTCTCGTTCACGTCCCGGGCGAGCTGCTCGTATTCCGGCACCTCGCTGCGGGATTTCGGGGTGATCTGGATATAGGTGACGTTGCCGCGCTGGTCGGGATTCGAGGCGAAGAAGCTCTCCACCGCCTCCATCCGCTCGGACACGCCCTTGGAATAATCGAGCCGGTCGACGCCGATCAGCAGCTTGCGGGTGCGCAGGCCCGCGATGGTCTCGCGCACCACCTTGTTGGCATTGGCCTTGTCGGCGGCCTCCTTGAAGCCGGCGACGTCGATGCCGATCGGGAAGGCGCGGATCCGGGTGCGGCGCCCGTCGACCATCAGCGAGCCGCCGCCGAGCGGGATCGCCCGCTGGGTGTCGACCAGGTTGCGCTGGAGGTTCTGGACGTCGGCCTCGGTCTGCAGGCCGATCAGGTCGTAATCGACGATGGCGCGCAGCAACTCGGTGCTCGCCGGCAGGGAGTTGAACACGTCGGCGGCGGGCCAGGGGATGTGGTGGAAATAGCCGATCGGGTTGTCGAGCCCGAGGCCGCGCAGCTCCGCGGCCAGCGGCAGCAGGTGGTAATCGTGCACCCAGATGATGTCGTCGGGCTCGACCAGCTTGGCGAGCGCCCGGGCGAAGGTGCGGTTGACGCGGCTGTAGCCGGCGTAATCCGAGCGCGAGAAGGCGCCCAGCCCCAGCCGGTAATGCATGATCGGCCACAGGGCCCGATTCGCGAAGCCGGCGTAATATTCCAGGTGGTCCTGCGGCGAGAGGTCGACCACCGCGTACTGGACCCGGCCGCGGTCGATCAGGGTCGGCTCCTCGGAGGGCTCCTCCGTGATGTTGCCGCTCCAGCCGAACCACAACCCCTCGTAGGCGGTGAACGCCTCCTTCACGGCCACGGCGAGGCCGCCCGCCGCGACCGCCTTGCCGCCATCCTCCGGGATGGCGACGCGGTTCGATACGATCACAAGGCGTGCCACGCGGGTCGGCTCCGGATCATGGGCGCGGCTCAGGTCGAAGACCTCGCCGCGCCTGCATCGGGACTTCGTATGTAGCAGAACGCGCGGAGTCCCTGCGCGATCCTTTGTTGGGGCAACCCAAGCGTGAACCCGGGCGCGGGTCAAGTCGAGCACGCCGTCGCGCCGGACAGGATCGCCGCCCTGTCCGATGCTCGACGCGCAGGCCGGCTCCGCCCGGACTCCCCTCCGGCCAGCCTTCGAAGGCCACGCGCAGCGAAGCGCGGGACGTGCTGAAGAGCGGCCGAAGCGATGCCGTTGTGCAAGCTCGGCGGTTCTGTCAGACCGCGCCTGAACGCCGGCTGAGCGACGGCTGATGCGTCGCACCGGCCGGTTGCGCCGGTGCCGCCCGCCGGACCTTACGCCGCGCTGGAACCGGTGACAGCCCAGCCGGTTACTCAGCCATCGCGCGGGCCGCGGTCGCTGCGAGCGGCGCCGTCCCCGCGCCGCGAGGAGTGCTTTCGAGATGGCCGGCAACGAGTTCCCGCAGGATGCGCCCAAGGACCCGCTGAAGGATCCGTTGCACGATGGCCCCGGCGAGCGCCCCCAGTGGCGCGCCCTGCAGGGTGACGTCGAGGGTCTGGCCGACGAGGCCGCCGAGCGCGGCCGCGGGCTGATCGACGCGGCGCGTCTCCAGGCCCAGGATTACGTCGAGCGGCGCAAGAGCGACGCCGCGCAATCGGTCAACGATCTAGCGCAGACGATCCGCAATTCCGGCCGCGACCTCGGCGACAAGCCGCATGTGCGCGCCTTCTTCGACAGCGCCGCCGACGGCCTGGAGCAGCTCGGCTCCTCGATCGAGCGGCGCAGCCTCGGCGACTTCTACGGCGAGGCCGAGGCCTTCGCTCGGCGCGCGCCGGTGGCGGTGGCGGTCGGCACCTTCGTGGCCGGCCTGATCGCCGCCCGGTTCATCAAGTCGTCCAGCCTGCCGCCGGAAGCGCCCGACGGCGACGCCCGCGACAGCTTCCGGGCCTGACCATGGCCCAGGGATCTGATCCGCGCCAACCCGGCGCCTCGAGCATCCAGAGCCTGATCGGCGACGCCCTGCGGGAGACCAACGAGCTCGCCCGCAAGGAGATCGCGCTGTTCCGCGCCGAGATGGCGGGCAATGTCCGCCAGCTCATCGTCGGCCTGGCCTGCATGGTCGGCTCCGCGGTGTTCGCCGTGGTCGCCCTGCTGGTCCTGATCGGCGCCCTCGTGAAGTGGCTCGCCACGATCGTCGGCTCCGAGTGGCTCTCGGCCCTGATCGTCGGCGGCGTGCTGCTGGTCATCGCCGTGGGCATGGCCCTGTGGGCGCGCAGCGTCCTCTCCCTCTCCACCCTGGCGCCCACGCGCACGACGCGCCAAGTGCGCCAGGATGCCCAGGCCCTGTCGGAGCGCGTATCCGGATGAGTTCGATGACCGACCTCGAGAAGGAAATCGAGGCGAGCCGGGCCCGGCTCGACGACACGATCGACCAGATCCAGGGGAAGCTCTCGGTCCCGAACATCGTGGACGAGATGCTGGGCAATGCCCGGCGCACGCCCGCCCTGAGCGGCGTCTATGACGGTGCCCTCGAGGCGGTGCGCCGCAACCCGGTGCCGGTCCTGTTGATCGCCGCCGGGGTCGGGCTGCTGTTCAACCGGATGGCCCGGGATGCCGAGCGCCGCCGCACCCAGGTCTCGGCCGAGCGCGTGGCCACGCTCAACACCGGCACGGCCCGCGGCTACGATCCCGATCTGCCGACGGCACGACCGCTTCGCGACCCCCTCGAGAAGACCGATATCTGACGCCCGAGACGTAACAATTCGAGCCCGGCCGGACGGCCGGGATGGGCAGCGCTTCTGCGTGCCGCCGAGACGGACATCCGAGGATACCGCCATGACCGACAAGCCGACCCCGTCCAGCCTTCCCGAACAGCTCGCCGCCCAGGCCGGCATGCCGACGGGCTCGGGCGACAGCAGCCTGCGGCCCGATCCGGCTGGCCACGGCGATCCGCGCCCGGCCCCCGGCGAGGCGGCCGGCGACTTCACCCTCCGCCCCGACCCGCGCGGCCTGCACGATCCGCTCGCGCCGGGCGCTGCGACGCGCCCGATCGATGCGGCCGCATCGGTAAAGGACGGTGCCCAGGCGGCGGGTGATCGCGCCGCCGACCTCGCCGGGCAGGCGCGCCAGACCGTGTCGGGCCTAGCCGACGATATCGGCAACCGTCTCGGCAGCGCCGCCGACCAGGCCCGCGCCCGCGCCGCCTCGGTCTACGACGAGGCGAAGGAGCGTGCCGGCGCCCTACACAAGCGCAACCTGCGGGCGCTCGACGACATCACCACCCAGGGGATCGATGGGCTCCAGCGCGGCCGCAGCACGGTCGAGCGCTTCGTGGAAGACAACCCGCTTCTGGTGGGCGTCGTCGGTGTCGCGGCCGGCCTGCTGCTCGGCGCCCTGCTGCCGCGCACCCGCCAGGAGGACCGCAACATCGGCCCCTGGGCCGACGAGGTGCGCGACCAGGGGCTGCGCTACGCCCGCGAGGTGACCAATATGGGCCGGGAGTTCGTCCAGACCGCCCTTGATCCGGACAATCTCAACGCGGCGGTCCGCAAGGCCACGGATCCCGAGGGGCCCACGCCCCCGGCGAACGAGCGGACCGCGCACAACCTCTGACGACAAAGTCCCCCGCCCGCCGGCCTCGCAGCCGGCGGGCGGTTTATTTCACGCCTGATACAGTCCCGCATGGGCCTCGCGGAGCAGGTTCTTTTGTACCTTGCCCATGGTGTTGCGGGGCAACTCGGCCACGAACAGCACGCGCTTGGGGCATTTGAACCGGGCGAGCCGCCCCTCCAGGGCTACCAGCACGCCAGCCTCGTCCGGGGCGTCAGTTCCGCCGACCACCACGGCGGTGACCGCCTCGCCGAAATCCGGATGGCCTAAGCCGATCACCGCGGATTCGACCACGCCCGGCAGGGCGTCGATCTCGGTTTCGACCTCCTTCGGGTAGACGTTGAACCCCCCGGAGATGATCAGGTCCTTGCCGCGCCCGACGATGTGGACGTAGCCCCGGGCATCGACCTTGCCGAGGTCGCCGGTGATGAAGAAGCCGTCCGCCCGGAACTCAGCTTCGGTCTTCTCGGGCATCCGCCAATAGCCCTTGAACACGTTCGAGCCCTTCACCTCGATCATCCCGACCGCGTCCGGGCCCAGGGCCGCGCCGGTCTCGGGATCGACCACCCGCAGGGAGACGCCCGGCAGGGGGAAGCCGACCGTGCCGGCAACCCGGTCCCCCGTATAGGGGTTCGAGGTGCTCATGTTGGTTTCGGTCATGCCGTAGCGCTCGAGGATGGCATGGCCGGTGCGGGCCTGCCATTCCCGGTGCGTCTCCGCGAGCAGCGGCGCCGAGCCCGACGCGAACAACCGCATGCCCCTGGCCACCTCCGGGGTGAGGCCGGGTTCCTTGAGGAGGCGCGTGTAGAAGGTCGGCACGCCCATCAGGGCGGTCGCCCGGGGCATCAGGCTCAGGATCAGCTTCGGGTCGAGGCGCGGCAGGAACAGCATGGTGCCGCCGCTCGCCAGCACCGTGTTGGTCGCCACGAACAGCCCGTGGGTGTGGAACACCGGCAGGGCGTGGATCAGCACGTCGTCGGCGGTGAACCGCCAGATCTCCACCAGCGTACGGGCGTTCGAGGCCAAGTTGTCGTGGGTGAGCATGGCGCCCTTGGAGCGCCCGGTCGTGCCCGAGGTGTAGAGGATCGCGGCGAGATCCTCCGGGTCCCGGGGCACGTCCGTGAAATCGCCGGCTTGTCGATCTGCAGCCTCGGCGGCGCTGCCGGTCCCCGCCGCGTCCAGGGTCCAGATGGCGCGGATGCCAGAGGCGGCCTGCGCCAGGGCCTCGCGTCGTCCCGGGTCGCAGACGAAGATCGTGGGCTCGGCGTCGCCGAGGAAATACCCGATCTCGGCCGGGGTATAGGCGGTGTTGAGCGGCAGGAACGCGGCGCCGGCCCGCACCACCCCGAGATACAGGAAGATGACCTCCGGGCTCTTCTCGACCTGGACCGCCACCCGGTCACCGGGCTGCACGCCCGCCGCCTGCAGGGCCGCCGCGTAGGCGCCGGAGCGGGCGATCAGGTCCGCATACGTGTAGCGGCGCCCCTCCGGCGTCTCGATCACGGTCTTGGCGGGATCCGGAACGCCGTCCCGGACCAGGGAGAAGAGATGGTTCGTCATCGTGAGGCTTGAGCTATCACGGGCCGCGGGGTTCAGGCAGCCATAGAACCGTTCCCGATCGTCCCGCAATCGGGGCCGACGCTTCGCCATGACGTTCACGGGCCGCCCATGCCCGAATCGGTATCCCCTTCAGGGTGGGGATAGGCTCGGCTTCAGGCCTCGGCGAGCACCACCGCCCGCGGCGGCGGCAGCTTGGCACGCAACTCCCGGGTCACCGCCGGCGAGGCCGCCACGGTGCCGAGATTGGCGTAGGTCTCGTGGTTCTTCTCGATCGCCGCGAGGTCGTAGAGGTAGTTCACCATCAGGCCGTGCGACTGGGCCAGCCCCTTCTTGGAGGTGTCACCGAGGAAGTTGATCCGGTCCAGCCGGGCGCCGTTGCCGAGATGGAACCGGGCCACCGGGTCGAGCGGGCGCCCGCGCTCGTTCTTGGCGCGCAGGAAATAGGCGGCCGCGGCCGGGATCAGCGCCTTGCGCACCGCCGCCGCCGCGACCTTGTCGGCGTGCCAGTCCGGATCGTCCAGCGCCCGCAAGACCTCGACATCCTCGGGCAGCAGCCCCTGCGGGCTGTCGGCCCGGCGCTCCCGGGCGAGCCAGGCGGCGAAGCCCGGCACCGGCGAGAGGGTCACGAAGGTCTTGAGCGAGGGCACCTCGCGGGTGAGATCCTCGACCACCTGCTTGATCAGGAAGTTGCCGAAGGTGACGCCGGCCAACCCCTTCTGGCAGTTGGAGATCGAGTAGAAGATCGCCGTGGTCGCCGCCCGCGGCTGTAGCGGCTTGCGCTCCCGCGACAGGATCGGGGCGATGGCCGGCGCGACCTGATCGGTGAGTGCCACTTCCACGAAGATCAGCGGCTCGTCGGCAAGCGCTGGGTGGAAGAACGCGAAGCAGCGCCGGTCCGGCGGCTCGATCCGGGCACGCAGGTCGTCCCACCCGGTGATCGCGTGCACCGCCTCATACCGGATGATCTTCTCCAGAATATGGGCGGGCGTGGTCCAGTCGATGTGCCGCAACACCAGGAAGCCCCGGTTGAACCAGGAGGCGAACAGGTGCTCGAAATCGGAATCGAGGCTATCGACCGCGTCCAGCACGGCGGGGTCCGCCTCCGTGCTGGTGCGCAGCGCCTTCCGCAGGTCGAACAGATCCTCACGCATGCGCACCAGGCTCAGCGTGCCGCCGCGGGCGAGGTTGAGGCGGCGGATCAGCTCCTGGCTGCGCGGCTCGGCGGCCTCGTGCAGGGTGCCGAGGCGGGCGCGGGTCGGGTCGGCCCGGTAGGCGGCGATCGCTTCATCGACAGCGGCATGATCAGCATCGAAGTCGAGCGCGATGGCCAGCAGAAAGGCATGGCGCTCGGTCTGGCCGAAACTGGCGTAGCGGTCGAGGATCAACCGGGCCAGCGCGACCCCGGAAGCCTCGCCGCGCCGGGAGATCAGATCCTCGCACAGCTTGACCAACTCGCCAGCGCTGGCCCGGCCAGCGATGTCGCCGCGGCCGATGCCGATCAGGTCGCGGCCGCGCTCGCTGATGGTCTGGAGCAGGTCGCCGAAGAAGGAGATCGCCGCCATGACCCTCGCACTGACCCCTGTCGGACCGGACCTGACGCGTCTCCGGTCTCATAACGCCGGCGCATGGACCCGCGCATCCGTGAGGGCCCGGCCCTCGGGGCATGCTGGTCCCGGCTCTGAGCCGCCATTCTACGGTGGCGGGGCGGTCGCGACCAGAGCTTGAGCGGCCGCGAAAGGCTCACCGTGCGGCCCCGAGACGAAGGTCGTGTGACGGCGCGATCCTGGAAGGCCTCAGTGCCGCTCGGCCAGGGTGGCGAGGTCGGCCCGCGCCCGCCAGTCGCCGATGCCGTGGTGGCGGGCGAAGCGGGGCTCCGCCGCCCGGAGGGCGCGATCCGGGTCGCGGGCCCGCATGATCTCGACGGCCCCGATGGTGAAGGGCACCCCGAGGATCTCCTTGGCAAACTCGATGCGGTAGTTCGGCATCCCGTACTCCCTGCTGCGGTGGTTCCGAACGTGTCGTTTGGAACGAATCCGACCCGAAAACCGTATCCAGCCGACGAATCCAGATGGTGTGTTCGACGCCCAGGACGCGGACGATCGGAACCGCGTCGACGGGATATGGTGCAAGACGCCGGAGCGTGAAGGGGCACGGGGCGTGACCGAGGGCTGCAGCCGCGGCGCTTGCCGCATGGGGCGCCGGGCCCGTATCGGTCTCGGCCCTTCCCTCCCCGACACGGATTCCACGATGGCCCCCATGCCGGCCCTGAAGCGGCGGCGCGCCTGCCCGCCCCCGCCCCTGCCGTGACCACCATCCTCGACGCGAAGGCCCGGCTCGGCCTGACGCTGATCGCCGGTGGGGCGGTCGCCAACATCTACTACAACCAGCCGCTGCTCGGCCTGATCGTGTCGGAGTTCGGCGACGCTGCCGCCCTGTGGGTGCCGACCACGGCGCTCGTCGGCTACGGGCTCGGCATCATCGGGCTCGTGCCCCTTGGCGACGCCCTGCCCCGCCGCCGCCTGATCGTGGGGCAATGCCTCGGCCTCGCCGTGGCGCTGCTCGCCGTGGGCCTCGCTCCGAACCTCGCCTGCCTGGCGCTCGCCCACCTCGTGGTCGGCGTGCTCGCCTGCGCGGCGCAACAGGCCGTGCCGTTCGCGGCCGAACTCGCCCCGGACGCGAGCCGCGGCCGGATCGTCGGGCAGGTGATGACCGGGCTGCTCACCGGCATCCTGCTCGCCCGCACGGCGAGCGGGTTCCTGGGCGCGCATCTCGGCTGGCGGGCGGTGTTCCTGGCCGCGTCCCTCCTGGCGCTCGCCATGGCCGGCATCGCGCGCGCGACCCTGCCGCACACGCCCCAGACCCACCCCTTGCGCTACCGCGCCCTGATGCTGTCGATCCTGCACCTCGCCCGGTCGCAGCCGGTTCTGCGCACCGCGAGCCTGTCGCAGGCGCTGCTGTTTGCCGCGTTCAACGCCTTCTGGGCGACCTTAGCGCTTCTGGTCGAGAACCCGCCCTTCGGGCTGTCCGCAGCCGGGGCGGGGCTGTTCGGGGTTATCGGCGTCTGCGGCGCGTTCGTGGCGCCCCTGTCGGGCCGGTTCGCCGACCGGAGCGGCGCTCGGCCGGTGGTGCTCGGCGGCAGCCTGATGGTCGCCCTGTCGTTCCTGGTGCTCTGGGCCGGAGGCACATGGTCGCTGGTGGCGGTCGGGCTCGGCGTCCTGCTGATCGACATCGGCATGAACGGCGCGCTCATCGCCAACCAGACCCGGGCCTACGCCCTGGTCCCGGGCGCGCGGGGGCGGATCAACACCGTGCTGTTCACGACGCTGTTCGTGTTCGGGGCGCTCGGCGCCTTCGCGGGCTCGCAGGCCTTCCTGGTGGTCGGCTGGCCGGGGGTCTGCGCGGTGGGGCTGGCCTTCTCGGCGCTGGCCGTGCTGGTGGCGGCCCGCGATCCGCACGGGCCCGCGACGCCGACTACTTGAGCACCCGCGACAGGCGGCACCACGCCGCTTTCTCCGCCGGCAGCCCGAACCGAAGCCGTTCGGGTCGCTCGATGAAGCGCCGGACGGCGATCCCGGCTTCCGCCAGGCGCCGGTACAGCCCCGCCCCGTCGGGAAAATCGGCGGTGCGGAACAGGCTGGTGCCGCCGACGATCGTCCCGCCGCCGCGGGCGATCAGCCGGTCGAGGCGCTCGGCATCCGCCGCCCGCGCCCGGGCGGTCTCGGCCCGCCACACCGTGTCCGAGAGGGCGGTCCGGCCGATCGCCAGGGCCGGCCCGGACACCGCCCAGGGGCCGAGGGCCGTGGCGATCCGGTCCGCCGTCCCGGGCTCGGCGACCGCGAAGCCAAGACGGAGGCCGGCGAGCCCGTAGGTCTTGCCGAAGGAGCGCAGCACCACGAGGCCGGGTGTCGCATGCGGGCACAGGCTCGCCACCGGCTCCAGATCCGCAAAAGCCTCGTCTGCGACCAGCAGGCCGCCGCGGGCCCGAAGGGCCTCCGCCAGGGCGAGCCGCTCGGCCAGCGGATGGGTTCGCCCGTCCGGGTTGTTCGGATCGACCAGCACCGCCACGGCCGCGTCGCCGATCGCCGCGATCCCGTCGACCGCCGTCACCGCGTGCCCGGCCCGCACCCAGGCGGCTTCATGTTCGGCATAGGTCGGGCCGACCACCGCGACCCGGGTCGGAGCCACGAGCCGGGGCAAGGTCTCGATCAGGATCTGGGTGCCTGGGGCGGGGGCGACATGCGTCGCATCGGGCGCGCCGTAGGCCGAAGCGGCCGCTGCCCGCAGGGCCTCGACCTCGGCGGCGGCGGGCAGCCGCGTCCAGGCGCTGGCCTCCACCGGCGGCACGGGATACGGGACCGGATTGATCCCCGTCGAAAGATCGAGCCAGGGTTCCGGCGCGTCCGGAAAGGCGTGTCGGAGGCTTCCGAGATCGCCGCCATGGGGGATCGGACCCGGGATCGCCCCCGGCTTCGGAGCGGGATTCCAGAAACGATGGTCCATCCGCCCGACACGCTCGCCATCCTCGCCCTCGCCCTCGGAATCGAGGCGGCGTCCGGCTACCCGGACGCGCTCTACAGGGCCATCGGCCACCCTGTCACCTGGATCGGCCGGCTGATCTCCGGGCTGGAGCGCGGCCTGAACCGCGGCTCCGAAGGGCGGCGTCGGGGCGCCGGCTGCCTCGCCCTGGTGCTCCTGCTCGCCGGCACGGGGCTTCCCGCCTGGGCGCTCACCGGGCTTGCCCTCTGGGCCGGCCCCCTCCCCGCCCTCCTGCTCCTCGGCCTGCTCTGCGCGAGCCTGCCGGCGCAGCGCAGCCTGAACGACCACGTCGCGGCCGTGGAGACCGCCCTGCGCGGGGGCGGCCTCCAGGCCGGCCGCCGCGCCGTGGCGATGATCGTCGGGCGCGATCCGGACCAGCTCGACGCACCGGCGGTCTGCCGCGCCGCCATCGAGAGCCTGGCGGAGAACTTTTCAGACGGGATCGTGGCGCCGTCCTTCTGGATCGGCTGCCTCGGCCTGCCTGGCGGCGCGCTCTACAAGGCGATCAACACCGCCGACAGCATGATCGGCCACCGTACGCCGCGCTACGCCGCCTTCGGATGGGCTGCAGCGCGGCTCGACGACCTGGTGAACCTGCCGGCCTCGCGGCTCGCCGGCCTGCTGATCGTCGGGGCGGCGCTCTTGCGCGGCGCCGATGCGCGCGGCGCGCTCCGGGCGATGGCCCGCGACGCCGGCCGCCACCGCTCACCCAATGCCGGCTGGCCGGAGGCCGCCATGGCCGGGGCGCTCGGTTTGCGGCTCGCGGGCCCGCGGGTCTATGACGGCACCCTCGTCCCCGACGCCCATATGGGCGACGGGCGGGCCGAGGCCACGGCCGACGACATCGCCCGGGCGCTGACCCTCTACCGCACCGCCTGCCTGATCCAGGGCGGCCTCGTCCTGGCGCTGCTCGCTCTCTGTCTCATCATCGCGGGCTGACCCGACAGCTTACCGCCCAATCCATGATGGAACGCGCCCGCTGACGCCGGACCGGTATCCAATGCGGCGGCGCGCGTTCTAAGCTCGGTCGAGCGAGACCGAGGAGAAGCCGATGCGCGCGGTGTTCGTCGATGCCAGCGAGAGCCTGGCGGCGGTGGCGCGGCGCCTGCTGCGGCCGGACGATCCGCCCTTCGCGGTCAATCTCCAGCCCGACATCGCCCCGGCGGCGCTGCCGGGCCTGCTCGCCGGGGCGGAGGTCGCGGTAATCGACCACACCGCCCTCCCCGTCGCCGTGGCCCGCGCCTGCCCGAGCCTGCGGCACGCGGTGTTCCTCGGCACCGGCGCGCGCAGCTACATGGACCCGGAGGCGCTCCAGGCCGAGCTCGGCATCACGGTCCACACGATCAAGGGCTACGGCGATACCGCGGTGGCGGAATGCGCCTTCGCGCTGCTCTGGGCCGCCGCCCGGGGCCTGCCCGAGATGGACCGGGCGATGCGGGCGGGGCGCTGGCTGCGCAGCGAGGCGATCCAGCTCACCGGCAAGACCGTCGGGCTCGTCGGCTTCGGCGGGATCGCGGCCGAGATGGCGCGACTCTGCTGCGGCGCCGGCCTGCGGGTGCTGGCCTGGAACCGGACCGCGAAAACGCATCCGGGCGTCGAATTCATGCCCCTGGATCAGCTGCTGGCCCAGAGCGACGTGGTCTCGCTCCACCTGCTCCTCACCGACGAGACCCGCGGCTTCCTGTCGGCCGCACGCATCGCCGCCCTCAAGCCCAGCGCGATCCTGATCAACACCGCCCGGGGGGCGCTGATCGACGAGCCCGCCCTGGTGGAGGCGCTTCGCGCCGGGCGGATCGCCCGGGCCGGGCTCGACGTGTTCACGGTCGAGCCGCTGCCCGCCGACCACCCGCTGGCAGCCCTGCCGAACGTCGTCCTCTCGGCGCATTCGGCGTTCCGCACGCCGGAAGCGAGCGACAACCTGATCGGCGCCGCCCTCGACCATTGCCGGCGGATCGCCGCCGGCTGAAGGTCAGTGCTCCGTACCCGGCATGTTCGCCCGCGGTGCGCCACCATGGTCGCGGATCACGCTCGACCGCTCCGGAGAGCCCTTGGCGTCGGCGACCTGCTTCCGGGCCGCTGCAGCCAAAAACCAGACCCCGCCCAGGGTCCCCAGGGCGAGAAACAGAAGCGGAATGCCTTCACTCATCGCGGTACCCTCCTCGACGATGTTCCGCGGGGGCGCGGAATTGCATCATCATGCCGGATGAACCAGCATTGTGAAAGATAACGCACGGGTTCGACCGA
Source organism: Methylobacterium sp. GXS13 (assembly GCF_001455965.1). Classification (GTDB taxonomy): domain Bacteria; phylum Pseudomonadota; class Alphaproteobacteria; order Rhizobiales; family Beijerinckiaceae; genus Methylobacterium. Next base: position 22,490 of record NZ_LKKO01000050.1, on the reverse strand, counting down.
TGTTCAGGCCGTCCGAGCCTCCGTCGGCGCCGCCGCGCGTTTGGCCGCATCCCGTCTCAGGGCGGAGAGAACCACGAACATTAGGCCGGCGCCGATCGCCAGGCAGGCCGACAGGAACAGCATCGGCACGAGGTCGCTCTGGGTCTGGTCGCGGATGAACGGGACCATGTTCTGCGCGACGAATCCGCCGAGATTGCCGACCGAGTTGATCGCCGCGATCCCGGCCGCCGCCGTGGCCCCGCGCAGGAAGGTCGCGGGCACCGACCAGAACACCGGCTGGGCCGAGAAGGTCCCGGCCGCCGCTACGCACAGGCAGGCGAACTTCACCGCGTTGCCCGGCAGGATCACGCTGAGCGCGAGCCCGGCCGCCCCGACCAGGGCCGGCCCGACCACGTGCCAGGTCAGGGCGTTGCCCTGGGCGCCGGTGCGGGCGGCGTGACGGGGCACCCACCACAGGGCGAAGGCCGTGGCGACCCACGGGATGATGTTGAGGAAGCCGTTGGTCAGGTTCGAGACCCCGAATCCCTTGACCACCGTGGGCAGCCAGTAGCCCAGGCCGTAAGCGGCCAGCGGCAGCGAGACGTAGACCCCGGCCAGCATCAGTACGCGCTTGTCGAGAAGCGCCGCGAAGGGATTGCCGTGATCGACGAGGCCACCACCCTCCCGCTCGGCCAGGAGGGTCCGGGCGAGCCAGTCGCGCTGGTCCTGGGATAGCCAGGGGGCCGTCTCGGGGCCGTTCGGCAGGATCAGCAGCACGATTGCGGTCATCACGATCGCCGGCGCGCCCGTGGCCAGGAATACCCATTGCCAGCCGGCCAGACCCCAGACTCCGTCGAGACCGAGCAGGGCCCCGCCGACCGCCGCGCCGACCGCGTTGGCCACCGCGCTGGCGATCATGAACCAGCCGATCATCCGGGCTCGGTGCGCCTGCGGGAACCAGAGCGTGAGGGCGAACAGCACCCCCGGGAAGAAGCCGGCCTCCGCGGCGCCGAGCAGGAAGCGGAGTACGTAGAACATCGCGGCGTTCTGGGTGAAGCCCAGCAGGAGCGTGACGATGCCCCAGGTGAACATGATCCGGGCGAACCAGACCCGGGCGCCGACCCGCTCCAGGAAGACGTTCGCCGGCACCTCGAACAGGAAATAGCCGAGGAAGAACAGCGACGCGCCGAGCCCGTAGGCGGTCTCGCTGAGTCCCAGGCTGCCGACCATGTCCAGCTTGGCGTAGGACACGTTCTGCCGATCGATATAGGCGATCAGGTAGAGCAGGCCGAGCAGCGGCATCAGCCGCAGGGTCACCGTGCGGACAGTGCTCTCGGCGAAGTCGTCCCCGGTCGGGGAGTGCGTGGGCGGCATCTGGCGTTCCTCTGGGCCTATGCGACCCTTCGAGGCGAGGGCCGGCATTACACAGAGTAATTCCTGGCCTGGCTCTCGCCTACCGGGCAAGCGCCAGCAGGCGGTCGCAGTCGACATGGGCCGCGATGTGTCGCGCCAGGCCGTCGACCGGCGCCTCGACCCCGGCCTCGTAGCCCGGCCCCTCCGAGACCGTGCCGAGACGGGAAAGCCAGGCGGCGCGCTGGGCATCGTGCGCGAACAGGCCGTGCACGTAGGTCCCGGCCACCAACCCGTCCGCCGAGACCGCCCCGTCGACGCGTCCATCGGCGAGCCGCAGCAGCGGCCGGGCCGCATCGGGGCCGTGGGTCGCGCCGATATGCATCTCGTAGCCCGAGAACGGTACCGAATCGGGCAGGCTGGTGCCGGTGGCCGCGGCGAGCCGCTTGTCCGGCGTCATCACGGTCTCGACGTCGAGGAGTCCGAGGCCTGGCACCGTGCGGGGCGCCCCCTCGATCCCGTGCGGATCGGCGAGGCTGCGGCCGAGCATCTGGTAGCCGCCGCACAGGCCGAGCACCCGTCCGCCCCGCCGGACATGGGCGCGCAGATCGACGTCCCAGCCCTCGGCGCGGAAAGCATCCAGGTCGTCGATCGTGGTCTTGGAGCCCGGTAGCAGCACCAGGGCGGTCTCCGCGGGGATCGGCGTTCCGGGATACACCAGCACCACCGATACCCCGGGCTCGGCGCGGAGCGGATCGAGGTCGTCGAAATTGGCGATGCGCGGCAGAACCGGCACCGCCACCGTGACGGCCCCGGCCGGGCGCGGCCCGGAGCCCGCGAGCCCGAGCACGTCCTCGGCCGGCAGGCGCGCGGCCTGGGGGAAGTGCGGCACGAGGCCGAGCGGCGCCCAGCCGGTCCGCTCCGCGATCAGCCGCATGCCGTCAGCAAACAGGCTCGGATCACCCCGGAAGCGGTTGACGATGAAGCCCACGATCATCGCGGCGTCGGCGGGCTCGATCACGGCCTTGGTGCCGACCAGGCTGGCGATCACCCCGCCCCGGTCGATATCGCCGACCAGCACCACCGGCGTGTCGGTGGCCCGGGCAAAGCCCATATTGGCGATGTCGCCGGCCCGGAGATTCACCTCCGAGGCCGAGCCCGCGCCCTCGACCAGGACCAGATCGGCCTCGTCCGTCAGACGCGAAAAACTCTCCAGGACGGCGGGCATCAGCCGGGGCTTCCAGGCTTGGTAGTCGCGCGCCTTCACGGTGGCGACCATCCGGCCCTGCACCACCACCTGGGAGCCGATTTCGCTCTGGGGCTTCAGCAGCACCGGGTTCATGTGCACGGAGGGCTGTACCCGGGCAGCCCGGGCCTGGAGCGCCTGCGCCCGGCCGATCTCGCCGCCATCCGGGGTGACCGCAGCGTTGTTCGACATGTTCTGCGGCTTGAACGGGCGCACCGCCAAGCCCCGGTCGGTGAAGGCGCGCGCCAGCCCCGCCACGAGCAGCGACTTGCCGACATCGGAGCCGGTGCCCTGGATCATCAGGGCCTTCTTGTGCGTGGGCTTCAGAACTCGATCCCCTCCTGGGCCTTCACGCCGGCCGAGAAGTGGTGCTTCACGCTGCCCATCTCGGTGACGAGGTCGGCGGCCTCGATCAGGGCCGGCTTGGCGTTGCGGCCGGTGACGACCACGTGCAGGTCCGGCCGGCGGCGCGTGAGGGCGGCGACCACGGCTTCGAGGTCGAGGTAGTCGTAACGCAGGGCGATGTTGAGCTCGTCGAGGACGAGCAGGCGGATCGTGGGATCGGCCATGAGGCCCTCGGCCACATCCCAGGCGTGGCGGCAGGCGGCGATGTCCCGGGCCTTGTCCTGGGTCTCCCAGGTGAACCCCTCCCCCAGCGTGTGCCAGGCGACCCTGTCGCCGAAGGCCGCGACCGCGTGACGCTCGCCCGTGTCCCAGCCGCCCTTGATGAACTGCACCATGCCGACCCGCCAGCCGCGGCCGAGCGCGCGCAGCATCAGCCCGAGCGCCGCCGTGCTCTTGCCCTTGCCGGGGCCGGTATGGACCAGGAGCAGGCCCTTCTCGACGGTCTTGGCCGCCACCTCGGCGTCCTGCACGGCCTTGCGCTTCTCCATCTTCTCCCGATGACGGGTCGCATCGTCGCTCATGCGGAGGCTCCAGGGATGGGGGCTTGAAGGGGGGCTTGCGGCTTCACGACGAGCGGCAGACCCGCCACGGTGAGCACGACCCGGTCGGCCCGGGCGGCGAGCCGCTGGTGCAGGCGCCCGGCCTCGTCGCGGAAGCGGCGGGCGAGCGCGTTGTCGGGCACGATCCCGAGCCCGACCTCGTTGCCGACCAGCACCAGCGGCCCCGGCGCCTGCGCGCAGGCGGCGAGGAGTCCCTCGACGGACTCCGCCACATCGGCCTCCGCCAGGATCAGGTTGGTGAGCCAGAGGGTGAGGCAATCGACCAGGACGGGTCCCTCCGCCGCCGCCACCGCCTCCGGCAGGGCGAGCGGGACGTCGCGGGTCCGCCACGCTCCCGGGCGCCGGGCCCGGTGCTGGGCGATGCGCGCGACCATCTCGTCGTCGAAGGCCTGCGCCGTGGCGAGATAGAGCCACGGGCCGGGACAGGCTTCGATCAGCCCCTCCGCGTAGGCACTCTTGCCGGAACGCGCCCCGCCGAGGACGAGGGTCATGCGGGGCGGGATCTGCACCATGCCCCTCCATCGCTCCAACCCGTCCCGCGGTCAAACCCACGCCGACATGCGGATCGACGGTTGCCGGACGCGACGCCGCCGACTATAGAACCTCGGCCTAGCCAAAGCGCCCTTCGTCTAGCGGTCCAGGACGTCGCCCTTTCACGGCGAAAACACGGGTTCGATTCCCGTAGGGCGCGCCAACGGCGCGGCGAACATCGGACATCGCTATCTCGACCGCCCTGGTCACCCCGCCACTTCGTAAGGCGTGCGTGCGCCGCTCTGCCCCGCGGCCGCGACGTGGCGGAGATCGGCGATCGTCGCCCGGGCGGTGTCGAGGGCGATGGAGACGGCCGACATCGTGGCGGCGTCGGGGGCCCGCTCGCGGGCGTAGCGGACCGCGTCGCCGACCAAGCGCTCGACCTCGCGGGTGAGATCGGCGATCGCCGCCGGGTCCCGGATGGCCCGGGCCTGCTCGGTGATCGCCAGGAGCCGCTCCACGATCTCGTCGATGTGCTCCCGGCGCAGGCCGGCCAGGCGCTGCCGGATCCAGGCCAGCACCGAGACCAGGCCGCCGGCCAGCGCGCCGAGCAGGTAGAGCGTGTCGCCGTAGCGCTCGACGAAGCCGTGCTGCTCGCGCTCGTAATAGTCGAGCGCCCCCGGATGGATCGGGATCCGGGCGCTGGTGGCCGCCACCGTGGTCTCGTAGGCGGGGGCCTGGACGTAGTCGGCGGCCTCGGTGGCGTGGCCGGCTTCCGTGCGCTTCTCGAACAGCTGTTGGGTCATGTCGGCTGCCATCGCGCGGCTCAGGGATGCGCGGGCCATCAGGCGATAGGAGGCGCCCACCGTCTTCACGTCGTCCGCCGGCAATTTCGGACGGCCGCCGAACAGGCCGCCGGGGATGGTTACGGCCTGGAGCTTGGGGAAGCGCTCGATCACCGCGTCGTCGTCCTCGACGGCGACGAACTCGACCTTGCCGCCCCGGGCCACCGAGCGGACCGCCGCCACCAGAGCGAGGGCCTTTGGGGCGGAGGGCGCGATGATGCTGATGAAGGCGTCGATCCGCTTCTCGCGGATCGCCCCCGCCACAGCATCCTCCGCCACCGGCACGAGCACGACGGCGCGGTCGCCGGGGCCGCCCCCCGTCCCCGGCTCCAGGCTCAGGCCGTAATAACCCAGGACGCTCTTGAGCAGCCAGATATCCGCGTCCCGGTGGCCGCCGATGCCGAGCCGCTTGCCCGCCAGGTGCGGGAAATCCTTGATGCCGGCCTGCTCGGGCGAGGCGATGATCATCGCCTGGTCGCGCAGGATCGCCAGGGTGAGGCCGTTGGTCGGCAGCAGGACGTCGGGCCGCACCACCGCCAGGTCGGCGCGCCCGTCCTGCAGGGCGGCGGCGCTCTCGCGCACGTCGTCGAAATCGAGGATCTTGAGGCGCAGGCCGGTGCTGCCGGATTCCAGCGCGTTCGCGTAGGCGCGGATCAGGCCGGGCTCGGTCCCGTCCCGGGGGGCGACCGCGACGATCAGCACCGTCGCCTGCAGGAGATACCAGGCAAGGAGGGCGGCAGCGGCCAGGAGCGCGACGGCGCCGGCCAGCAGGGTCTCACGGCGCAGCAGCCAGGACAGGTCGGTGGGCATCGGCCTCTCGGTGGGTCACGTCCGCGCCCAGGGCGCAGCTGGGAGGAACGGCTACAACGCCATCGCGGGGGCAGGAGCGACGTCGCGGAGACGGGCCGGTGCCGGCCCGGTCTGCGCCGGACGCTCGACCGAAAAATAGGCCATCGGCTCCCGGCGGCGGCGCAGGGGCTCGCGGCTGACCTCCCGCCAGGTCGCGGTCACCGAGCTGGCCGCGTGCCGGACGGCCTCCGAGGCCAGGATCGGAACGCCGTGGACCTTGGTCGCCTGCTCCAGGCGGGCAGCCACGTTCACGGTGTCGCCCAGGACGGTGAACTCGTAGCGCGCCTCCTCGCCGATGATCCCGCTGAACACCTCGCCACAATGGAGCCCGACCCCGATCTGCACCGTGGCGTCGTACTCGCCCTTGAGGTTCCAGCGGGCGATGACCGCGACCAGGTCCGTGGCGAAGGCCACCGCCCGGGCGGCGTCGTCTCCCTGCGCCTCGGGCAGGCCGAACACCACCAGGGCGCCGTCGCCGATGAACTTGTCGACGACGCCGTTATGCAGCCGGGCCACGCGCATCACCCGGCGCCGGAACGCGGATAGGAAGGCGGACAGCTGCTGCGGATCGAGGCGCTCGGCCAGGGCGGTGGAGCCGCGCATGTCGACGAAAGCGATGACCGCCTGCTGCCGCCGGCCGGCCCGCAGGCTGCCATCGTCGTCGGCCAGGCGCGAGACCAGCTCCTGGGGCAGGAAGCGTGACAGCCGGCGGCGGCGCCCGGCCTCCCGCATGGCCGAGACGGCAAACAGGATCAACACCAGGACGAGCCCCGCCAGGGCTGCCCAGATCAGCAGCGCGATCCGGGAGACCGCCGCCTCGCGCTGCTCCATCAGGGCCGCCTCCTGGGCCTCCATGCGGCGCACGACGGTGCGGATCTCGTCCATCAGGCGGCGCCCGCTCCCCTCGCGGACGAGGGTACGGCTCGCCTCGGTATCGCCGCTCCGGTGCAGGTCGATGGTGGCGCCGAGCTCGCCGAGTTTTTCCCGGATCAGCAGGATCAGGCCGTCGAGTTCGGCGCGCTGGCTGTCGTCGTCCTGGAGCAGATCGTTCAGCCGGGTGATCTCGCCGTTGACCTTGGACCGCCCATTTCGGAACGGCGGCAAAAAATTCTCGTCCTCGGTCAGCAGGTAGCCGCGCTGCCCGGTCTCGGCGTCCTGGACCGCCGAGAGCACCCGGCCGAGGCGGCCCTCGACCGCCAGGGCGTGACGGACGGCCTCGCTGCCGCGCTGCTGATAGAGGGAGGCGCCCACCGCGATGCCCAGCATCGCCAGGATCACCGCGAGGCCGGCGATCATGCGGTCGACGGTCTTCGAGCGTGCGGGCAGATGCTCGATCACGTCCAGCGTGACCCGGCCGGTCACGCCGCAGCCGCGCTTGACCAGGACGTACACGTCCCGACGATTCCGGCGGCCGAGGCCGCTGGCCGGGTGAGCTGGCGCATGATCGCACTCTGCGCCGCGGGCACAGCGATCTCCTGTCTCAAAGGGTGGCGTCGGATGATCCGGAACGAGCCGACATGTGGGAGTGCCAGCACAAAAGACGGCTCCGGCGTTTGTTCCAGACCTCGCGGGTAAACATCACGGACGAAAGCGGTTTTCGGTCCGTGCTGCCGCAATCGTGATCCGATGTGCCCGCCCCCGCCGGATCCGTGTCATCGGGGCCATGCGCTCCGGACCGTACTCTCCCCCGGGACACTACAGGCCGAACATGCTCTGGGTCGGGGCGTGCAGCGTGAAGGCGTGACCTTCGTCGATCCAGCCGGTGCCGGCGTGGCCCTGCTCGATATAGGTGATCTCCGCGGCGCTGGACGCGTAGTAGTGGCGGCCGCTCTCGGTGTTGACGAAGCGTTCGATGTTCATCGCGGCCGATCCGGCCGCGGAGGGATCGCTGTAGGCCTCGAAGGCGACGCCGTCGTAGCGGTAGCCCGAACCGGAGCCGATCAGGCCGTCCCGTTCCGCCGCGCTGGCGGTGTAGAAATGGTCGCCGGTCGCCGCGTTCGTGAAGTGGAATACGTCCTCGGTGCCGGCGGATCCGGTGGGGGCGGCCCAGCCGACCCCCTGATACGCGTAGGCCGGCTGGGACGTCTTGATCGCGTCCCGCTCCGCCGTGCTGGCCGTGTAGAGATGCTGGCCGGTGGACGCATCGTAGAAATGGAAGACCGGCTCCAGGCTCGCGCTCGTGCCGGTGTTCGGGTTCGCCTGGTAGGCGCGCAGGTAGTCGATGTTCATCTGGGCCGGGAACGGCGTCGACGCGTCGGCATCGCCCGGCCATGTCCCGCCGATCGCCAAATTGGCGATCATGTACATGGGCTTGTCCAGGCTGGCGGGGGTGGGCGTCCGATAGACCTCCTGGCCGTCGAAGTAGAAGGCCAGGCTGTCCGGCCCCCAATCGACCCCGTAGGTGTGGAAGCCGTCGCTCATGTCGGCGACGTGCGACACGCCCTGGCTCACCGTGTGGTCGCCGGGGGTCTGGCCGGGCGCCAGGCTGTGCACGGTCGTGTAGAGCGTGCCGGGATCGTGCCCGAGCATCTCCATCACGTCGATCTCCGGGGGCCAGGAGCCGTCCTGCGACAGCAGCCAGAAGGCCGGCCACACCCCCTGCCCGGCCGGCAGCTCGGCCCGCATCTCGAAGTAGCCGTAGGTCTGGCTGAAGCTGTGGGAGGTGTTGATCATCCCCGACGTGTAGGGCTGGCCGCCGAGCTCCGAGAGCAGCGACGGGTCCGCCGGCGCCGCCGTGATGGACAGGATGCCGTTATGGACGCTGAACGGGTTCGGCAGCGCCGCGGCACTCCCATCCGTGGGATGATCGGCCCGGACGTACCACTCCTGCTCCTGGTTGAACGGCCGCGTTCCGGTTGCGGTGACGTAGCTCCCCCATTGCGGGCCGCCCGCCGTGTCGAGGCCCGATGTCCCGTTCCAGAGGTCGAGGGTGTTGAACTCGGCGCTGTAGGTGAGGGTCGCGGTCTGGGCGAGGTTGTTCGGGTCGATCGGCATCGGGGCTGGCCTGTCGGTTCCGCCGCATCACGTCATGTATGCAATCAAGAGTTGCAAAATTCCTGCCGGCGGGGCGGGGCGGGCCTATTTCTCGCGAAAGGCCCGGCGCGCCTGATCGACCAGGGGCTTGGTGAGGTACGACAGGACCGTCCGGTCGGCGGTCCGGATGAAGGCCTCCACCGGCATGCCGGGCATCAGCTTGGCGCCGTCGAGCCGGTTCAGCTCATCCTTGGTCACGCCCAGGCGCACGAGGTAGTAGAAGCTGCCGGTCCGCTTATCCTCGCTGACATCCGCCGCGATCCGGGTGACCCGGCCATTGAGCTCCGGCGTCGTCCGCTGGTCGAAGCTCGGAAAGCGCAGGCCCGCGGCCTGGCCGGTCTGCAGCCGGTCGATGTCCTGGGGGGCGACCCGGACCTCGGCCACCAGGGAATCGGCGGTCGGCACGATCAGCATGATTGGCTCGCCCGGGGAGATCACGCCGCCGCGGGTATGGACCGCGAGTTCGTGCACGTAGCCGGTCTGCGGCGCGCGGATCTCGATGCGCTGGAGCTGGTCGAAGGCGGCGATCCGCTGCTCGGTCAGGGTCGCGGCCTTGGCGCGGTTCTCGGCCAGTTCCTTGGCGACGTCGCTGCGCAGGTTCTGCTCGAGCTGGATGATCTGCAGCTCGGTCTCCGAGACCTTGCCCTTGGTCTGGGCGATGTTGGCCACCAGGACCCCACGCTCGCCCTTGAGGCGGGACATGTCGCGCTGGAGGCTGGTGAGCCGGGTCAGCTGGATCAGGTTCTTCTTCCAGAGGTCCTCGACGCCCTCGTATTCCCGCCCGATGATCGTGGTCTCCTGCTCCTTGGCGGAGGCCTGCTCGACCAGGCCCTTGATCTCCTCGCGCAGCTGCCCGATCCGCTCGCGCAGCTGCGCCTTCTGGCCCTGGAGCGCGTCGCGGCGGAAGCGGAACAGCTTGCGCTCGCCGTCGACGATCCGGGTGACGTCGGGTCCCGCCCCGGCGAGATCGGCCGGGAAGACGGGCTCGTCGCGGCCGTCGCGCTCGGCCTCCAGCCGGGCGTTGCGGGCGGCGATCTCCCACAGGCTCTTGGTGACGCTGTCGTAGGTGGCCCGGGTGGTGGTGGCGTCGAGGCGGACCAGAAGGTCGCCGGCCTGGACGCGGGCGCCCTCCTGGATCGGCAGTTCGGCGACCACGCCGCCGGTGGGGTGCTGGACCTTCTTGATGTTGCTCTCGACCACCAGGGAGCCCGTGGCGATGATCGCCCCGGACAGTTCGGTGGCGGCCGTCCAGGCGCCGGTCCCGGTGGCCAGCACGATCACGGCGGCGACGCCGACGACGTGCCGCCGCAGTGAGCGCCGGGTCTCGCGGGTCGGGTCGGTCGGAACCTGCGCGCGCGTCATGCGACCCTCGTGGGTGTCTGCCGGGTCAGGGCGCCCAGTTGCGCCAGGACTTCGTCGCGGGGCCCGTGCAGCCGCACGCGGCCCTCGCCGAGAACCAGGATGCGGTCGACCGAAGCGAGCGCGCTCGGCCGGTGGGCGATCACCACCACGATGCCGCCCCGGGCGCGCACCCCCTGCACGGCGGCCGACAGGGCGCGGTCGCCGTCGACGTCGAGGTTGGAGTTCGGCTCGTCGAGCACCACCAAGAACGGGTCGCCGTAGAGCGCCCGCGCCAGCGCGATCCGCTGGCGCTGGCCCCCCGACAGGCCGAGCCCACCGGCGCCGACCCGGGCGTCGTAGCCGCCCGGAAGCCGCAGCACGACCTCGTGGACGCCCGCCGCCTTGGCGGCTGCTTGCAGGGCCTCCGGGTCCGGCGCCGGGTCGAACCGGGTGATGTTCTCCGCGATGGTGCCGTCGAACATCTCGATGTCCTGCGGCAGGTAGCCGACGGCGCGCCCGAGGGCGTCGGGATCCCACTGGTCGATCGCCGCGCCGTCGAGGCGGATCACCCCGCGGACCGGCCGAGCCAGGCCGACGAGCGCGCGGGCGAAGGTGGACTTGCCCGAGCCGCTGGCGCCGATCACCCCGAGCGCGCTGCCGGGGGCGAGGGCGACGTTGACGTCGTGCAGGATCAGGCTGTCGGTCCCGGGGGCGGCGATCGACAGGGCGGTCACGCGCACGCTCTCCCGGGGCGCCGGCAGCGGCGTCAGGGTCTCCGGCTCCCGCCGGGGCAGGAACGCCACGAGCCGGCTCCAGGCCTGCCGGGCGGCCGAGAACGACTTCCAGTTGGCGATGGCGAGGTCCACCGGCGCGAGCGCCCGGGCCGACAGGATCGTGGCGGCCAGCATGACCCCGGCGGTGGCCTCCTCGCGCACCACCAGGTAGGCGCCGAGCCCCAGGATCCCGGATTGCAGCACCGTGCGCAGCAGGCGCGCCACCGCGCCGAAGCCGATGGCGAGATCGTTGCTGGAGGTCGCGACGTCGAGGTTCCGGCGGGTCCGCACCTGCCAGAGATCGGCCACCCGCGACCGCATCCCCAGCGCGCAGAGCAGCGGCGCCGTCCGGTGCGCCATGTCGGTGAAGGACCGGCGCTCGCCGGCGACCCGCACGGTCTCCCGGGTGGTCTCGGCGGAGGCCCAGTCGGTCAGGACTGTCAGCACGCAGAGGAACAGGGCGCCGGCCGCGATCGCCGCCCCGAGCCAGGGATGGAACAGGAAGCAGACCGCGATGTAGAGCGGAACCCAAGGCAGGTCGAAGAAGGCGGTGAGCGCCAGGCTCGACACGAAGCCCCGGACGGTGTCGAGGTCGCGCAGGGCCTGGGGGCCGTCGTCGCCGCGGGGCGTCTCGGAGCCGCGCTCCAGCAGGGTGCGGAAGATCCGCGGGCCGAGGCGCTCGTCCACGAGGCGACCGAACCGCGACAGGATCCGGGCGCGGAACACCTCGAACACGCTCTGGATCACGAACAGCATCAGGGCGATGCCGGCGAGCCCGACCAGGGTGGCGATGCTGCGGCTCGGCAGCACCCGGTCGTAGACCTGGAGCATGAAGATCGGGGCGGTCAGCATCAGCAGGTTGATCAGGCCGCTGACGATCATCACGGTGATCAGGGATGCGCGCCCTGCCCGGACGGCGGCCCAGAATTCCCGGCGCTTCGCAACACGCAACACGCGTTCGTCGGTCACAGGACCATCCCCCTGGAGACTCGGTGCGGCAAAAAAAACCCCCGCCGCGTGGGCGGCGGGGGGCTTGGCCGTCAGAGGCCGAGCAGGTGCAGGCCGCTCGTGGCCGTGTGCGGGGTCGGGTCGGTATGATGGACATCGGCATGGCCGCCGAGGTCGATCGTGGTGATCCCCAGATCGAGGCTCGCGTCATGGGAGGCCCCGGCCCCGCCCCCGCCCGCCCCGGCCGATGTCGCCGAGGCCGGGCTCAGGAGGTGCCCGACGAGGGAATCCGCGCCTCCGCCGGTGCTCTGCGGCAGCAGGATGCTGTCACCGGAGAGCAGGTTCGCGGTGGCGAGACTCGGCTGGTCGGCGCCCACCGCGATCGCGCTCGCCTGGACGAGGTGGGACGGATCCGCCGCCGGGGTGAGCACGGCGGCGTTGGCCAGGGGCGTCGTGGTGGTCGGGCCCGCGGCCACGTCGATCAGCGGATGGGTGCCGGTGCCGCCGTGATCCGAGGCCCCGCCGGTCAGGCCGCCCAGCAGGCCGCCGACCGGGCTGCCCGCACCAGACCCGGAACCGCCCAGGACCGAGGTCACGGTTCCGAGCACGCCGTCCAGCGGACCGCCACTGCCCTGTCCGCCGGTGGCGGCACCCGAGAGGGCACCGGTCACCGACCCCAGCACGCCGCCAGCCGCCTCCGCGACATGCCCGACATCGCTCGCCACTTGCCCGGCCGCGGGGGCCGCACCACCGTTCAGCACTGCGCCCGGCAGGTTGACCGCGTCGGTCACGAGGTTGCTCGACTCGCCGAGCTCGCCGAGGCCGATGGTGGTTCCGAGGTTGATCACGGCGTGGACCGAGTCGTTCAGGACCGGCACGTCGTGGCCGACCTGCTCCAGCGTCGCGTGGACACCGTCGATCACGCCGTTGGCGACGGCCGCGACAGGCTGCAGCGGCGCGTTCGTCCCGAGCAGCGTTCCGGTTCCGACCGATTGCCCGCCGGTGAGGCCCTCGAGCAGGCCATCGAGGGGCGATGCGGAACCGCCGCCAGCATGGCTGCCGAGGAGGCCATCCACCGCGGACGTGACCGGAGCGAGCAGGTTGCCGCCCGGCGCTCCCGCACCGTCGCCGAGGCCGCCGGTGACACCGCCGAGCAAGCCGTCCAAGGGCGTCGCGCCATGGCCGCCGAGCAGGCTGTCCACCGCGGAGGTGACCGGAGACAGCAGTCCGCCGGCCGAAGTACCGCCGCCGCCGCCGGTGAGGCCGCCGAGCAGGCCGTCGAGGGGCGTCCCGGCTCCGCTGCCATGGCCGCCGAGCAGGCCGTCCACCGTGGATGTGACCGAGGTCAACAGTCCGCCGGCCGAAGTACCGCCGCCGGTGAGGCCGCCGAGCAGACCGTCGAGGGGCGTCCCGGCACCACCGTCATGGCCGCCGAGCAGACCGTCCACAGCAGAGGTGACGGGAGCAAGCAGACCGCCGGCCGGGGTGCCGGCTCCGCCGCCGAGACCGCCGAGACCGCCGACGATGCCGGTGACGCCCCCGAGCAGGCCGCCGGTGGCCTGGGTCACCGCGCCGACATCGCCGAGGATCGGCGACAGGGCCCCGAGGCCGTGTCCGCCCAGGAGCTCGCCCGGGAGCGAAGCCACGTCGGTCAGGAGGTTGCCGCCCTCACCCAGGTGGCCGAGGCCGAGGGTCTCGCCGAGATTGGTCAGGCCGTGGAGCGCGTCGTTCAGGAGCGGGATCGCGTGCCCGACATTCTCCAGGGCCGCGTGGATGTCGAGGACCGCCGTGTTCGCGAGGTTGGTGACCGGGGCCAGCAGCCCGTCCGAGGACAGCAGGCCGCCGGCATTGGCGACGCCGGTGAGGGAGCCGACCAGGGTATCGGCGGAGGCGAGGACGTGGCCGAGATCGGTCAGGACGGGGCTCGCCGCGGAGAGCCCGCCGCCGGTCAGGAGCGATCCGGGCAGCGCCAGGGTGTCGGTCAGCAGGTTGCCGGCCTCGCCGATATGACCGAGGCCGACCGTCTCGCCGAGCCCCGTGACCGCGTGGACCGGTCCGTTGAGCACCGGGATCTGGTGGCCGACATCCTCCAACGTGGTGTGCACGTCGAGGACGGCCTGGTTGAGGACGCTGGTCGCCGGGCTGAGGATCCCGCCGGCTCCGACGAGGCCGTTGCCGCTCGCCGGCACGGCCGTGATCGAGTCCAGCAAGGTCTCGGCGGCCGCGCTGACGGCGCCGGCATCGCCGAGCAGGGCCGGGATGGCTGCGGAACCGGCCGGGTTGGCGGCGACGCTCGTCAGGTCGGTGATCAGGTTGCCGGTCTCGCCGATATGGCCGAGGCCCACGGTCTCGCCGAGATTGGTCAGGCCGTGCAGCGGTCCGTTCAGCGGCGCGACCTCATGGCCGAGTCCTTCCAGCTGCGCGTGGGTGTCGAGCACGATCTGGTTCGCCGTGGTGCCGACCGCGTCGGGAAGCACCGATCCGTTCGCGTCGGCGGACCCGACATCGACGGCACCCTCGATGAGCGAGGCGATCGGGCCGAGGCTCGCGAGCTGGCCGGTGGAGAGGGCGGTCGAGGACAGGAGCGCGTCGGGGCCGACGAGCCATGCGAGCGAGCGCGAGGCGGGGCTGAGGATTGCGGCGGGAGATAGTGACATGAACACCTCCGGGTTCACCAAGCAACCCGCGATACAACTGTGAGTTGCAATGCGCGACGTCGGTAGGGAATACTGAGGCGGGCGATATTCAGTGGATCGCTGACGTTTCAAAGCACCGATCTTAGTCAAGATCAGCGTTGCGAGGGGCGGCGATCCTGTGATCGATAATATTGCTATTAATCAAGTACAGATTTGGCGGGAACAGGGGTCTGAACTTTGTCCGGCGGCAGATCCGCGTTCCCGCTTGCTCTTGAGGCGGTTCGCGCATCCGAATGCGTCGTGTGCCTGGGGGGTGAAGTCGACCTCGCGCAGCCGCTTGGCTCCGCGCGGGCGGATCCCGCGCCTGTTCACGCGCAGTCGATGGCCTGCGTGCTGCGGGCCCCGCGGCGAGCAACTCCGGGATTGCGGTTCCGGATGATGCTTTAACGCCGTCCCTGCGCGTCGGCCGGGCGCCAGCGGTCGAGCTCGCGGTCGATCGCGCCCTCGGTGCCGCGGAGGAATTCTGCCGCCGGAAGGCCGGGGGCGAGGGCGGCGAGGTAGCTGACCACGATGGTGCCGGCCCGCGTGGCCGCACCGCGGGGCCAGAACAGTCCCGAATTCACCGCCACCGGCACCACCGGCAGGCGCAGCCGGCCGTAGAGCAGCTCCACGCCGCGCTTGAACTGCAGCGGATCGCCGGCCCGGCCCCGGGTCCCCTCCGGAAAGATCAGCACCGAGCGGCCCGCCGAGCCGGCCGCCTGGCTGCCCTCGATGATCGCCCGCAGGGCCTGAGTACCGTTGGTGCGATCGATCACGATCATCGGCGAGCGCCGCAGGAACCAGCCCACCACCGGGATCGCCAGCAATTCGCGCTTGGCCACGATGGCCACGTCGGGAACCAGCACCAGGAAGGCCAGGGTCTCCCAGGTCGATTGGTGGTTGGCCACGAGCAGGCAGGGCTCGGCCGGAAGGTGCTCGCGCCCCTCCTCGACGTAGCGCAGCCCGACGATCCGGTGCAGGCCCGCCAGGACCCCCCGCGCCCAGAGCCGCGCCGCTGTCCGGACCGGCCGCGCCGGCGCCCCAGCCAGGGCCAGGACCGCCAGCGGT
Source organism: Methylobacterium sp. GXS13 (assembly GCF_001455965.1). Taxonomy (GTDB): domain Bacteria; phylum Pseudomonadota; class Alphaproteobacteria; order Rhizobiales; family Beijerinckiaceae; genus Methylobacterium. Next base: position 6,947 of record NZ_LKKO01000050.1, on the reverse strand, counting down.
GCGACGAACAGGGCCGTCCAGATGGTCCAGTATGCGACGAACAGTAGGGAACGGGTGTGCGCCAAGGTCGGGCCTCACGTCGAGCCCGGGGCGGGGCAGACCACCGCCATAGCGCCTCACGGATCGGGGTGCACGGCAATTCAGGCGGCTGCGAAAGCCTTAGGAGCCATCTTTTTCCGACCGTCAACGCGCACGGAGATCGACCGATCCGCTCCCGATGCATCAGCCCGGGATTTGGCGTACCCCTCCGCTGGCGCGATAGAGACCGTGCTCGGCAACCGATCGCACCGACGATCGCGCCGAATCCGAGAACGGCCGCCGCTGCATTGCGTTATCGAAGGGTTCGGTGAGCGGGTGGGACGCGAAGGAGACCGGATTGGCCAGGGTGACGGAGCGTGCGGGTAACGGGGGCGCTCTGTCGGACGAGCGGACGAACGGGTTGGATTCCATCGCGGGCGGTGGGGCGACGGGCGCCGTCATGCGCGCTGTCGACTGGTCGTCCTCGACCCTCGGCTCGCCCCAAGGCTGGCCCCACTGGCTGAGCGCCGCCGTCAGTCTGATGCAGGGCTCCGGCTTCCCGATGTTCGTAGCCGCAGGGCCCGAGCTGAGCTTCCTCTACAACGACGCCTATACCGGGCTCCTGGGTGGCAAGCACCCGGCCGCGATGGGCGCGCCCTTGCGGCAGGTCTGGACGGAGATCTGGTCCGACATCGCGCCGTTCGTCGAGGCGAAGCTGGCCGGCGAAGCGACCTGGGTCGAGAACCTGCCCCTGGTCATGAACCGCCATGGATATGCGGAAGAGACCTGGTTCACCTTCTCCTACGCGCCGCTCCGGGACGAGGCCGGCGCGGTGGCCGGCCTGTTCTGCACGTGCACGGAGACGACCGCCCGGATGCGGGTCGAGACAGCTTTGCGCGAGAGCGAGGCGCGGTTCCGCAACATGGCCGACCATGCCCCGGTCATGATGTGGGTGACCGGGGCCGACGGGGCCTGCGTCTACCTCAACCGGCGCTGGTACGAGTATACCGGCCAGGCCGAGGCGGAGAGCCTGGGCCTGGGCTGGCTCGACGCGGTCCACCCGGACGACCGGGCCGCCTCGGGCCAAGCGTTCCTGGCCGCCAACGCCCGGCACGGCGAGTTCCGGGTTGAGTACCGCCTGCGCGGTGCGGATGGGCGTTATCGCTGGTTCATCGACGCGGCCCAGCCCCGTATCGGCGAGGATGGCGTCTTTCGCGGCTATATCGGCTCGGTCACCGACATCCACGACCGCAAGGCCGCCGAGGAGCGCCTGGTCGAGACCACGCGCCGGCTCGATGCCATCCTCAACAACACCTCGCAGGCGATCTTCCTGATGGATGAGCGCCAGCACTGCAGCTACATGAACCGCGCCGCCGAGATGCTCACCGGCTTCGCCCTGGAGGAGACCGAGGGCCGCGCCCTGCACGACGTGGTCCACCACACGCGGCCGGACGGGTCGCCCTACCCGCTCTGCGAATGCCCGATCGACCAGGCCTTCCCGGAGAACGAGCGCGAGCAGGGCGAGGAGGTCTTCGTCCACAAGGACGGCTCATTCTATCCGGTCGGCTTCACCGCGAGCCCGATCCGGAACGAGCGCGGCGAGGCGATCGGGACGGTCATCGAGGCCCGCAACATCGAGGCGGAACTCCGCGCCAAGGCCGCGCTGGAGGCGTTCAACGCCACCCTGGAGCAGCGCGTCGAGGAGGAGGCCGCCCAGCGTGCGAAGGTCGAGGAGGCCCTGCGGCAATCGCAGAAGATGGAGGCGGTCGGACAACTGACCGGCGGCATCGCCCACGACTTCAACAACCTGCTCACCGGCATCTCGGGCAGCCTGGAACTGCTGCAGACGCGCATGAGCCAGGGCCGGATGACCGACCTCGACCGCTACATGACCGCCGCCCAGGGCGCGGCCAAGCGGGCGGCGGCGCTGACCCACCGCCTGCTCGCCTTCTCGCGCCGCCAGACCCTCGACCCCAAGCCCACCGACGTGAACGCCCTGGTCCACGGCATGGAGGAGCTGGTCCGCCGGACTGTCGGCCCCTCGATCCATATCGAGGTGGTGGGCTCGGCAGGCCTGTGGCCTGCCCTGGTCGATCCGGGCCAGCTCGAGAACGGGCTCCTGAACCTCTGCATCAACGCCCGCGACGCCATGCCGGAGGGCGGGCGGATCACCATCGAGACCGCCAACCGCTGGCTCGACGACCGCGCCGCCCGGGAGCGCGACCTGCCGCACGGCCAGTACCTGTCACTGTGCGTGACCGATACCGGGACCGGCATGCCCCCGGAGGTGATCGCCAAGGCCTTCGACCCGTTCTTCACCACCAAGCCCATCGGCCAGGGCACCGGCCTCGGCCTGTCGATGATCTACGGCTTTGCCCGGCAATCCGGCGGGCAGGTGCGGATCTATTCCGAGGTCGGACAGGGAACCACCGTCTGCCTCTACCTGCCGCGCTTCCACGGTGACATCTCCGCGGTTTCGGAGATGCCGGACCTCGCCGCGCCGCCGCGGGCCGAGCAGGGCGAGACGGTCCTCGTCATCGACGACGAGCCCTCGGTGCGCATGCTGGTGACCGAGATCCTGGAGGATCTCGGCTATCGGGCGATCGAGGCCGCGGACGGGCCGTCCGGGCTGAAGGTCCTGCAATCGGATGCGCGCATCGACCTGCTGATCACGGATGTCGGCCTGCCGGGCGGGATGAACGGCCGACAGGTGGCGGATGCCGCCCGCGAAACCCGTCCGGGGCTGAAGGTGTTGTTCATCACCGGCTATGCCGAGAATGCCGCCGTGGGCAACGGCTACCTGGATGACGGCATGCAGGTCCTCACGAAGCCCTTCGTGATCGAGACGCTGGCCACGCGCATCCGGGACATGATCGAGGCGTGAGGGCCGCGGCGGCGGGCGCGACGGCTGCGTCGCTGCCGGCGCTGACAAGGTCTGGTGCGGCCGCTACCGTGCGCGCCGCACCGATGGAGCGTGTGATAGCGGGGGAGCATTGAGCCAGCCGATGACCGATACCGACACGGCGTTCCCGACCAGCTCGGCGCCGCGGATCTCGACCGGCGTTCCCGGCTTGGACGACATCCTCTGCGGCGGCCTGACGCCGAGCCGCCTCTACCTGCTGGAGGGGACCCCCGGTACCGGCAAGACCACTCTGGCGCTCCAGTTCCTGCGCGAGGGCGCGGCGCGCGGCGAGGCGACGCTGTACGTCACGCTGTCCGAGACCGGCCAGGAACTGCGCGCCTCGGCGGCGACCCATGGGTGGTCGCTGGACGGCATCGAGGTCTATGAACTCGTCAACGAGATGGGGCTCGATCCCGATAGCGAGCAATCGATCCTCCACCCGTCCGAGATCGAACTCGGTGAGACCGTCCGGGAGGTCATCACCCGGGTCGAGGCGCTGAAGCCCGAGCGGGTCGTGTTCGATTCGCTCTCGGAGCTGCGCCTGCTGGCCCAGAACCCGCTGCGTTACCGGCGCCAGATTCTGGCGCTCAAGCAGTTCTTCGCCCGGCGGGCCTGCACCGTGCTGATGCTCGACGACCGCACGTCGGAGACCGGCGACCTGCAGCTTCACAGCATCGCCCACGGGGTGGTCTCGCTGGAGCAGACGCTGCGCGAATTCGGATCCGAGCGGCGCCGGCTGCGCATCATCAAGATGCGCGGCATCAAGTACCGGGGCGGCGACCACGATTTTTCCCTCGAGACCGGGGGCATCCGGGTTTTCCCGCGCCTGATCGCCGCTGAGCATCATACGCCCTTCGACGCCAAGGCGCGCTCCACCGGGACGGGCGCGCTCGACCTGCTGCTCGGCGGCGGATTGGTGCCCGGCACCAACACCTTGCTGCTGGGCCCGTCCGGGGTCGGCAAGACGACCACCGCCATCCGCTGCATGCTGGCGGCCCTGGAGCGCGGCGAGACCGCGACCTATTACCTGTTCGACGAGGGCCTCGCGACCCTGCTCGCGCGCGCGATCACCCTGGGCATGGACCTGACCCCGCATCTTGCGACCAAGCGCCTGACGATCACGCAGATCGATCCGGCAGAACTCTCTCCGGGTGAGTTCTCCAGCATGGTCCGGCAGGCCGTGGAGGAGCGTGGGTCCAGCTTCGTGGTGATCGACAGCCTGAACGCCTACCTGCACGCGATGCCGGGCGAGGAGTTCCTCATCCTGCAAATGCACGAGATGCTGAGCTACCTGAACCAGCAGGGCGTCACGACGCTGCTGGTCCTGGGGCAGCACGGGGTGATCGGCGAGGTCCGCACCGATATCGATCTCAGCTATCTCAGCGACGCGATCCTGCTGTTCCGGTTTTTCGAAGCCAGGGGTGAGGTCCGCACGGCCTTGTCGGTGGTGAAGAGCCGGGTCAACGCGCACGAGCGCACCATCCGCGAGATGAAGCTGTCCGCGCAAGGGATCCAGGTCGGCGAGGCCCTGACGGATTTCGAGGGCGTGCTCACCGGCCTGCCCTCCTATCGCGGCTCGGTGGCGATGCTCACCGGCGACGCGCCGGCTGGCGGCGTCCGGTGATGGCCGCGGCGCCGGACGAGGAGTCCATCCTGATCCTGGCGCCGCGGGGGCGCGACGCCGCGGTGGCCGAGCAGGTGCTCGTGCGCGCCGGCGCGCAGGCCGCCATCTGTTCCGACCTCGCCGGTTGGCTGGGTGCTCTCCGGGCCGGGGCCGCCGCCGCCCTGGTGACCGAGGAGGCGCTCGGGGATGGCGATCTGGCCGACCTGTTCGCCTGGCTCGACGCCCAGCCCGCGTGGTCGGACTTCCCGTTCATCGTGCTGGCAACCCGCCAGCTCGGCCACCGCTCCGCGCCGGCGTCCCAGCGCCTCGCCCGGCTCGGCAACGTCGTCCTGCTGGAACGCCCGATCAACGCCGAGACACTGGTCAGCGCCACGGCCGCCGCCCTGCGGGCGCGCCGTCGCCAGTATCAGGCGCGCGAGCGTCTCCTGGAACGCGAGCGTGACCGGGAGCAGCTCCGGCTCGCCAACGAGGGGCTGGAGCGGCGCGTGACCGAGCGGACCCGGGAGGTCGAGACCGCCCACGAGACCCTGGCCTTCGCGCTCGACGCCGCCGGGATGGGCTCCTGGGACCTTGATTATGGCACCGGCGCGTCCCGGCGCTCGCCCCGTTTCGACGCTGTCTTCGGCTACGACGCCCCCCAGTCGTTCTGGAGCCGGGAGACCTTTCTGGCCCATGTTGTCGACGAGGATCGTGGGGGCGTCGACCGGGCCTTCTCGACGGTCGGTGAGACCGGCCGGCTCGACCTCGAATGCCGCATCCGCCGGGTCGACGGAGCGGTGCGCTGGGTCGCCCTGCGGGGGCAGGTCAAGCACGACGCGACGGGCGCGGCGACCCGGATCGCCGGTATCCTGATGGACCGCACCGACCAGCACGTCACCGAGGAGGCGTTGCGCCAGGCTCAGAAGATGGAGGCGATCGGCCAGCTCACCGGCGGCGTCGCCCACGACTTCAACAACCTGCTCACCGTCATCGTCGGCGGCCTCGACATGGTGCTCCGGCGGCCGGAGCAGGTCGACCGGGTGAAGCGGCTCGCGGAAGCCGCCATGGGCGCAGCCCGGCGCGGCGAGCAGCTGACCCAGCAGCTCCTCGCCTTCTCACGCCGCCAGATGCTGCGGCCGCAGACGCTCAACCCCAATCGCCTGCTCCTCGATTTCCGGCCGCTCGCGGAGCGCGCTGCAGGCGGCGCGGTCGAGCTGGCCTTCGATCTCGATCCCGCTCTCGATCCGATCCGCATCGATCCGGCGCAGTTCGAGGCCGCGGTGCTGAACCTGATCGTGAATGCCCGCGACGCCATGGAAGGCCGCACCGGTCACACCCGGATCGCCGTGACGAGCCGCAACGCCCATCTCGGGACAGGTGCGGTGGCTGAGAAGGGCGTGGCGCCCGGGCCCTACGTGCTGGTCTCGGTGGCCGACACCGGCAACGGCATCGCGCCCGACAAGCTCCAGCGGGTGTTCGAGCCGTTCTTCACCACCAAGGAAGTCGGCAAGGGCACGGGGCTCGGCCTCAGCCAAGTCTACGGCTTCACCCGCAGCGCCAACGGCTTCGTCGAGATCGCCTCCGAGGTCGGGACCGGCACCACCGTGAACCTCTACTTTCCGCGCTCCACCGACCCGGCCGACGAGGAGACCGGGACCGGCGTGCTGCGTGCCATCCCCCTGCGTCGCGCCGGCGAGGGCGAGACCGTGCTGCTGGTCGAGGACGACGAGCAGGTGCTCGGGATGGCGGTGGAGAGCCTGGAGGAGTTGCGCTACCGGGTCATCATTGCCCGCAACGCTGCGGAGGCGCTGGCGCATCTCCGGGACGTGGAGCGCATCGACATCCTGTTCTCGGACGTGGTCATGCCGGGCGGGATGAATGGCTCGCAGCTCGCCGTCGAGGCCCAGCGGGTACGTCCCGGGATCAAGGTGCTGCTGACTTCAGGCTATGTCGCCAATCTCGACGAGGGGCAGGTCATCGGCCACGGTGAATTGCCGGTCCTGAACAAGCCCTATCGCCGCGACGAACTCGCCCGGTCCCTGCGCCTCGTGCTCGGGGGCGAGGGCCGCTGAGCCCCAAACGCAAAAACCCGGTCCGCGTGAGCGGGCCGGGTTCTGAATCGGTGAGTTTGGTTGGTTGCGGGGACAGGATTTGAACCTGTGACCTTCAGGTTATGAGCCTGACGAGCTACCGGGCTGCTCCACCCCGCGCCAAGGTTGTGCGGCTGATCCGGGGTGGCTGTCCGCCTGTGTCGGGCGGGCTCCGGGGCCGTAGCGGTGATCGTGTTGAGGGGATGTTGGGTGTGATTGCGTTGTGCGGGTCTGGCGGCGACCGACTCTCCCGTGCCTTGAGACACAGTACCATGGGCGCTGGCGTGTTTAACGGCCGAGTTCGAGATGGGATCGGGTTCTGGGCACGCCGCTC
>NZ_LKKO01000049.1 GCF_001455965.1 Methylobacterium sp. GXS13 | reverse complement strand
CCGAGGACGAGGATTGGTCGGCCTCGCTGCTGGCGGTCCGGGGCGTCGCGGCCCGGGCCGCCGCGCTGCAGAAGCGCGCGCGGGACTCGGTCCGAGAGGCGCAGCGCGCGGTGCGGGACTCGGATGCGGCGGCGCGGGCGGCCGAGGACCGGGCCCGCCATGCCGAGGCGACGATGCGCGAAGCGGTCACCCGTGCGGAGCGGGCCGAGGAACAGGTCCGCTTGGCGGCCGAGCGGGCCGACCGGGCGGAAGCCCGGGCCACGGAGGCGCATATGTGGCTGCGGCGCATGCACGAATGCATGGTCAGCGAGTTCGGGGCGCTCGCCGCCGAGCCGACCCGGCCCTGACGCGGCCGCGCCGGGCTCACGCGGCGGGAGCGGCGACCACGTCGACCGCATGCTGCGCCCAGGCATAGGGCTCGCTATGGCCGTGATACACGGCGATCTCGAGCTCTAGGATTCGGACGCATTCCTCGGACAGGTCGGCCAGGATGTCGTAACCGTCCTCGTCGATCGCCGACCGGACCGACACGAACGGCCGATGATCGTCGTAGGTGACCAGCACTTCCTGCTCGGCATAGGGATCGAGCGGGTTAATACAATAATGGGCCGGCATCCGCCTTATCTCCCGAGATGATGTCGCGCAGGATGGCTTTAAGTCTCGGTTGTAACAGCCCGATGAAGAGTGCCGAGCGCCCCGGCCGTTGCGCGCGTCACAGCGCGGGCTGGGGGCCGCCTTCGACGGCGCGGCACTCGGGCACGGCCGCCGCCGGAACGACGGGGCAGGGCCCCGAAAACTCCGCCCGGAGCGCCGAGAGCGCCGCGCGGATCGCCATCCGCACCGGTCGCGGCGCGCTCCCGGCCTCGGCGCGCAGCTGAAGCTGCTGCAGCTCGTGCCGGAGGGCCCGCCGCCCGGGATCACCGGGCAGGCCGTACTCCGCGGTGAGCAGGCTCAAGAGCTGACGGCCGAACGGATCCGCGAGAAGGGTCGCCATGAAGCCAACTCAACACAGTACAGGATCAAGCCAAAAAGCGATCTCTGCTATATCGCTCCGTATAAACCGCTGATTGGCGACTCCATAGTGAGAATGCTAGACGAAGATTACTGACTTGCGTAACCCCCGCGCCGGTCAGTACCGGCGCGGCGGGAGGGGGAGCTTTGCTCGCCCGCCTCGCCGGTGCCCCCGGCCCGACCGATCCGGTTCGGGCGACGGACACGAACAGGGCCGCCCCTATCGGCGAGACCCGAGGTCTCGGGCGACATGGGCTGAGCGGGCAGGGCACGCACAGAACCGGCCGTCGGCGCGCCATCGTCCCACGCCGTCACCGCGGTGGGGTGGCGGAGCGATCCCGGGACCTGCACCGTTCGGAGGTAATGCGCGAAATCGCTTTGCGCCACGCACAAAGACACGGCACGCCGCCAAACCGACCGATCATCTTAAGGTCAAAACAACACTTCCTGGCGATGATTGCTGCATTCGGACAATTCGAAGCTGTCCAGCGAGCAGGCCGCCGTGACCCTCAGCCTCGTTCTCAGTATCACCGCCCCGCTGCTCACCGGCGTCGGAGCCCTGCTCTGGGCCGGGTTCGTGGCCCCCGGCCTCGACGAGGTGCCAGACACGCCGTCGCGCCGCGATCTGCGCACCTGGTGAGCGCCGCCCCCCTCAGGGCATGCGGCGGATCCCAGTGATGTTCTCCGGCGAGAGATCCGCCGCGAGGCTCCGGTGCGGAGCGCTCTCGGCGGCTCGCACCGGGGTCGGCGGCGGCCTGCGGTCGCCCGCGCCCGGGGTCGCCGCAGCCTCCCGGTTCGGCCAATCCTCGAGCTTCAGCGCCCGGGCCGGCTTCTGATCGCCGCAGCCGGCGCAGACCGAGACGAGCCACGATTGCCAGAGGCCGTCGGTCCTCTCCTGGGCCGAACTCGCCTGCTCGCGATGCGCCGAGGCCAGGGGGAGCGTGTCGAGGTCGGATTGCTGCTTGGGTTCGGCCAGGGTCCGAAGCTCGTCGAGCTTCACGTCGCCTTTGCCCGCGGCCGGAGCGATCGGGGCAACCGAGGCGGTGGCACCCGGCAGGGAGCCGGTGGTGCCGGGATCCGGGCGGCAGCCGATGCAGATCCGGGTGCTGATCGCGTCGTCCGCGGCTTGGCGCGGCGTCCGGCGCTCGATCGGCTTGGTCGCGACCGGGCTGGCGGCCCGGCTAGGCGGCTTGGTCTGCCCGAGCGCCGTGGTGTTCGGCGCCTTCTCGGTGGTGAGCGGATCGCCGCCGGTTCCGGTGACGGCCGGCTGCGCCGCCGCCAGTCCGGCCGACAGGATATAGAGCACGAATCCGACAACCGGAGTACGCAGTGTCGTCATGGTCACCTCCATGACTGGTCAATCGCGTATATCGCATCGGGTTCAGTAATACTTCCGGATGAACCCGGCAGATGATCATCCCATGCCCGCGGATCTCCCAACCCGAGCCCGGGTGACGCCTGCGAATTCGGCGCGGTATCACGCTCGCGGAAGCCCTCCCTGGGAGGGCCGGTTCTCGGAGGCATCGATGGATCTGGGTTTGAGCGGGCGCCGGGCCCTCGTATGCGCGGCTAGCAAGGGGCTCGGCCGGGGCTGGGCGCTAGCGCTCGCCCGCGAGGGCGTTGCGGTGACGATCACGGCCCGCACCCGGGAGACCCTGGAGGCGACCGCCGACGCCATCCGCCGGGAGACCGGCGCGGCGGTGACCGTGGTGGCCGGCGACATCGCCACCGACGCGGGCCGGGCCGCCGCGCTCGCCGCCTGTCCGGAGCCCGACATCCTGGTCACCAATGCCGGCGGCCCGCCCCCGGGGGATTTTCGCGAGTGGGACCGCGACGCCTGGATCCGGGCGCTCGACGCCAACATGCTGGCACCGATCGCGCTCATCAAGGCCACGGTCGACGGCATGATCGGGCGGAAGTTCGGCCGGATCGTCAACATCACCTCCGGGGCCGTGAAGGCGCCGATCGCGCATCTCGGCCTGTCGAACGGCGCCCGCTCGGGGCTTACGGGCTTCGTGGCCGGCCTCGCCCGCCAGACGGTGCGGCACAACGTGACGCTCAACAACCTCCTGCCCGGCCCGTTCGACACCGACCGGATCCGCAGCAACGCCGCCGCCGGCGCCGCCAAGGCCGGCACCAGCGTGGAGGCATTCCTCGAAGCCCGGGCTCGCGACAACCCCGCGGGGCGCTTCGGCCGTCCGGACGAGTTCGGCGCCGCCTGCGCGTTCCTGTGCAGCCAGCAGGCCGGGTTCATCACCGGCCAGAACCTACTGATGGATGGCGGGGCCTATCCTGGGACGTTCTGAGCAGGGGCTGGCGAACAGGCGCCGATCGCCCGCGCGGCCGGTCGTGGTCCGCTTGCCTTCGGCTACGCGGTTGCGCAGTATCACAAGACGGCACGGCCCATGCCGCCCCCCTCCGAATCGGGGAAGCATCTCCCATGCAGGGCCTTCCACGCATTGCGCCGACTCCGTTCGAGCACGCATCAGGAGGGATTGCGGATATCGCTCGGACGAGGAGGTCCTTGCATGACTCTGTCCGCTCCCATTTTCCGGCTCAGGCGCCAAGCCAAGCTGCTTGCGCGCGGGTCGAACGCGCCGCTCCACCACGCCCTCGACCGGATCGCCCAACGGGAGGGCTACCGGAGCTGGAGCTATCTGTCCGGGTCGCACCCCGCATCGCGCCCGACGCAGCGGATCTTTGCGGCTCTCAGTCCCGGCGACTTGGTTCTGCTCGGTGCACGCCCCGGGCATGGCAAGACGCTTCTGGGTCTGGGCCTCGCCCTTGGAGCGGCGCAGGCTAAGTGCCGCAGCTTCTTCTTCAGCCTCGAATCGAGCGAGGCCGCCGTACAGGCCCGGATCCGCTCCCTGCGCGGGGAGGGCGCGCCGATCCCGCTGATTGTCGATACCTCGGACCGGATCTGCGCGCGCTACATCGCGGACCGGGTTCAGGACGGTCGCGGCGGCAGCTTCGTGGTGATCGACTATCTCCAGATCCTGGACCAGAAGCGCAGCAATCCCGAACTCGACGTTCAAGTGCGGGACCTCAAGACCCTGGCGCGCGACACATCGGCGATCGTAGTGGCGCTCTCCCAGATCGACCGCGCCTTCGACCCCGCGAACCGGCCCGTGCCGCAGCTCTCCGATATCCGTCTGCCGAACCCGGTGGATCTGAGCCTCTTCACCAAGGCGTGCTTCCTGCACGCGGGCACGGTGCGTCTCGACGCCGTGGCCTGATCGCGGAGCGTCCCGGCACGGTGTCCCGTTCCTTGCGCGCTGCCGCATCCGGACACGCGTCATCGACCCCACGCGGCAACCCGCCGGGAGCATGGCCCAAACACCCAGTCGCAACCGGGGTGACGCGGGACGCCGCGAAGCCTGAACGCAACGTTGCACAAAGAGCCGGCTTCCCGGCGTCCCGCGGATCGAAGGCGCTGCCGCCAACCGGCCGGCCGCGCATTCAGATCCGTTTTTTCGTCCGATGTCCGTCACGCGGGAACCCGCCTGCGCTAAGTTCCAGTCCCGAGGTGCTCATCGCCCCTCAGCGCTTCCGAGCGAGCCTTCGTCGCACGCCCCCTCGTAGTAGAGGGCGCCGCAGAACCGCCGCACCGCCCCGTACAGGGTCGCCCTCAGGCCTCTGAACGGCCATTGGCATTTCCTCCGCCGGCCGCCGCCCAGCCCGAGCCGGGGGGTGTCGCGTTCCCGCGCCCGGGCCTGCCGCAGCCGACGGCAGACGCAGGCACCGGCCCACCGCCGCCGACCCGGCGGCTGACCGGATGGGCGCCCCGAGACGTCTCACGACGCGTCGCGGCGGGCGAGAGACCATGAGCACAAAATAGGAACATTGTCAAGGGACGGACCGGGGAAGGGGTTCCCAAACGGCGAGCCCTTTGGCGGGGTTCGGGGCGGAGCCCCGATGAACCAGGGCTCCGCCCTGGACCCGCACAAGGTCCAGGACCTTGTGAATCCCGGATTCCCTCGATCGGCGCCGACGCATTGCCGGCCAGCGGCCCCTGGTGCACCCTGTCGGCGATCTCGCTCACCAAGCCAGGAGCCGTCGCATGATCGCAGCCGCCCATTCCAGCGCCCCGGACCAAGAGGCCAACCCCGCCGCGATCCAGGCGATGCGGTTCGACCTAGCGGCGGCCTACCGGCTGATCCACCGGCTCGGCCTCGACGACAGCATCTACACCCACATCTCGGCGCGGCTGCCGGGGGAGGGCCATCGGTTCCTGATCAATCCCTACGGGCTGCGCTTCGAGGAGGTGACGCCCCAGAATCTCGTCACCGTCGATATCGACGGGCGCGTGCTCGAGGATCCGATGGGGCTCGGCATCAACCCGGCCGGCTTCACGATCCACAGCGCCATCCACGCCGCGCGCCACGACGCGATCTGCGTGCTGCACACCCACACGGTCGCGGGGGTCGCGGTCTCGTGCCAGGAGGAGGGGCTGCTCGCCCTGAACCAATGGTCGATGCAGTTCGCCGGCCGGCTCGCTTATCACGCCTATGAGGGGATCGCCCTCGACCTCGACGAGCGGGCGCGGCTGGTGGCGGATCTCGGCGACAAGCCGGTCATGGTCCTACGCAACCACGGGCTGCTGACCTGCGGCCGGTCGGTCGGCGAGGCGTTCAAGCTGATGCACAACCTAGAGCGCTCATGCCGGGCGCAGCTGGCGATCCAGGCCGCCGGCGCACCGATCACCCGCCCCTCCGCCGCCATCGCAAGCAAGACCGCGGGGCAATACGCAGCCGGCTACGATCGCATCGCGGTCCAGGGCGCCCCCGACAACGAATGGGCGGCGTTCAAGCGGATGCTGGCCCGCACGGATCCCGACTTCGCGCAGTGAGCCGGCTACGGATGGCGGGGTGAGAGCAGGGGATGTCGTCAACCGGGCTGGGTGGAACGTGCTCATCTCCCCCTTGTGGAAGGAAAAGCACGGTCCGGACGGTTCTCGACTGTAAAAGAGTCTCTTCGAGACCAACACACGCCCTCCCTCCCCCCTCTGCGGGGGAGGGAGGGCGCTTGGGGTTAACCTTGGCCCACATTCGGCAGCGATATGTGAACATCTTAGCCCGCACTGGAGAGGGGACCTGCGTCACATCCGGCGTCGCACGAATTCGGTCCCCCGCCGCTGAGCCGGGCAGGGCGCCTCACGGCTCCGGCCAGGCGGCGCTCGACCGGTAGGAGCGCTTCAGGAATTCGATGAAGGCCCGGGTCTTGGCCGGGACGAAGGCCCGGCTCGGATAGACCGCATAGATGCCCGCCTGGGAAGCGGCCGTGTAGGCGGGCAGCACCACTTCCAGCAGGCCGCTGCGCAGTTCCGCGTGCACGTCCCAGGTGGAGCGGAGCGCGATGCCGAGGCCACCGATCACCGCCTCGCGCACCACCTCGTTGGAATGGGTCCGCAGGGGCCCGGCGGCGCTCACCGTGCAGGGCCCGTCCGGCCCGACCAGGCGCCACGGGTTCTGGTTCTCGGTGGCCAGGCAGACATGGCCGCGCAGATCGTCCGGGCCGGCGGGACGCCCAGCCGCGTCGAGATAGCTGGGCCGCGCGCAGAGGACCCGCCGCACCGGGGCGAGGCGCACGGCGGTGAGCCCGGAACTCTCCAGGGTGCCGACCCGGATCGCGAGATCGTAGCCGCGCTCGACGATCGGCTCGAAATCGTCGCTGAGCTCCAGGTTCAGGACGAGGTCGGGATGGAGCGCGAAGAAGGCCCGCAGGTGCGGGACGATGTGCAGCCGCCCGAACGAGCTCGGCGCCGTCACCCGCAGCGTCCCCCGCGCCCGGGAGGCCCGCTGCGACACCAGGGTCTCGGCCTCCGCGATGGCGTCGACGATCGGGGCGATCCGCTGAAAGAATTCCTGGCCCACATCGGTGGGCGCCACCCGCCGCGTGGTCCGGTGGAGCAGCCGCACGGAAAGGCGCTCCTCCAGCCGCTTCAGCCGCTTCGAGACCACCGCCACCGACAGGCCGAGCTCGGACCCGGCCTGGGTCAGGCTGCCGGCCCGGACCACCCGGGCGAAAATCTCCAGATCGCTGTGATCTTGCATGGCGGTGGGGCCGACATTCTCAACGCCGCGGAAAGAATCAAATCCCTTTTGGCGCCTTTTTCGCGGGAGCCAAGGGCTCTATCGCTGGGCCATCAAAGAATCTTCACGCGCCGCTCAAGTTTTTCTCAACAGCGCGCGCCAGCCCAGGGGATCGCCATGTCGGGCCTCGTCGTTGCCGAAGACCTCCGCCGCTTCCTGTCCGAGGAGGCTTTGCCCGGGACGGGCTTGAGCGCGGACGCGTTCTGGTCGGGCTTCGCCGCGATCCTCCGGGATCTCGCGCCGCGCAACCGGGCCCTGCTCGACCGGCGCGACGGGCTCCAGGCCGATATCGATTCCTGGCATCGCGACCGCCGGGGCGTGCCGCACGATCCGGCCGCCTACGCGGCGTTCCTGGCGGAGATCGGCTATCTGCAGCCGGAGCCGGAGGCGGTGCGGGTCACCACCACGGATGTGGACGCCGAGATCGCCGAGATCGCCGGCCCGCAGCTCGTGGTGCCGATCTCCAACGCGCGCTACGCGCTCAACGCCGCCAACGCCCGCTGGGGCAGCCTCTACGACGCGCTCTACGGCACCGACGCGATCCCGCAGGACGGCGAACTGGCCCCGGGGCAGGCCTTCAACCCGGCCCGCGCCGCCGCGGTGGTCGCCCGGACCAAGGCGTTCCTGGATACGGCCGTGCCCCTGGCCGGGGGTACCTGGGCCGAGGCCACGGGTTTTGCCGTGACCGCGGGCGCGCTCGCCGTCGATCTCGGCGGCGGCCGCAGCGCCGCCCTGCAGGACGGCGCCGCGCTGGCAGGCTTCACCGGCGCCGCGCAGGCGCCGGAGATCCTCCTGCTGCGCCACCACGGCCTGCATATCGAGATCCGGATCGACCGGACCAGCCCGATCGGCCGCACCGACCCGGCCGGCATCGCCGACGTGGTGCTGGAATCCGCCCTCTCGACCATCATGGACATGGAGGATTCCGTCGCCGCCGTGGACACCGCCGACAAGGTCGCGGTGTACCGGAGCTGGCTCGGGCTGATGCGCGGCGACCTCGTCGCCCGCCTGCCCAAGGGCGGCCGCACCATCGAGCGCCGGCTCGCCGAGGACCGGACCTACACGGCCCCCGATGGCGGCAGCCTGACCCTGCCGGGCCGGTCGCTGATGCTGGTGCGCCATGTCGGGCACCATATGGTCACGGACGCCGTGACCCTCGACGGGGAAGAAATCCCCGAGACGATGCTCGACGCGGCGGTCACCGCGCTGATCGCCCTGCACGACCTCAAGGGGACGGGCGCCATCCGCAACAGCCGGGCCGGCTCGGTCTACATGGTCAAGCCGAAGCTGCACGGGCCCGACGAGGTGGCGTTCGCGGTGGAGCTGTTCGTCCGGGTCGAGGCGCTGCTCGGGCTGGCACCGCGGACCCTGAAGATCGGTGTGATGGACGAGGAGCGACGCACCAGCGCGAACCTCAGGGCCGCGATCGCGGCGGCTGCCGACCGCCTATTCTTCATCAACACCGGCTTCCTCGACCGGACCGGCGACGAGATCCACTCCGCGATGGAGGCCGGCCCGGTGGTCCGCAAGGAGGCCATGAAGGCCACCGCCTGGATCCGGGCCTACGAGGACGGCAACGTCGATGCCGGGCTCGCCTGCGGGCTGCCGGGCCACGCGCAGATCGGCAAGGGCATGTGGGCCGCCCCCGACCGGATGGCGGCGATGCTCGCCGCCAAGGGCGACCATCCGGCGGCCGGCGCCAACACCGCCTGGGTCCCGTCCCCGACCGCGGCGACGCTCCACGCGCTCCACTATCACGGGACCGACGTGCGTGCCCGCCAGGCCGAGCTCCGCGACCGGGCGCCCGCGACCCGGGCCGCCATGCTGACGCTGCCGCTCGCCACGGAGGCGTTCGCGCCGGAGGCCGTCCGCGAGGAACTCGACAACAACTGCCAGGGCATCCTCGGCTACGTGGTGCGCTGGATCGACCAGGGCGTCGGCTGCTCGAAGGTGCCCGACATCCACGATGTCGGGCTGATGGAGGACCGCGCCACCCTGCGCATCTCCAGCCAGCACATCGCCAACTGGCTCCGCCACGGGATCGTCGACCGCGCCCAGGTCGCCGAGGCCCTGCGCCGGATGGCCGGCATCGTCGATCGCCAGAACGCGGCCGATCCGGCATACCGCCCGATGGGCCCGGATTTCGACGGGCCGGCCTTCCGGGCCGCGGAGGCGCTGGTCTTCGAGGGCGCGGCCCAGCCGAACGGCTACACCGAGTTCGTCCTGCACCGCTTCCGTCGCGAGGCGAAGCGCGGCCAGGCCTGACGCCTCGGCTTCCGACGGGGCACGCCGGAACCTCTCGCGATCGCGCTGCGATCGGGAGAGGCTATCCGCGTTTGATCGGACGCGCGCTCGTCGCCGAACCGGTCTCCCTTCGGGCAGCGCGCTCAGCGCTTCTTGCGCGTCATCACGTAGACGAGGAGGTTGGCGACCGCGCGGTAGAACTCCGCCGGGATCGCCTGGTTGATCTCGACATTGTCGTACATCGCCCGAGCCAGGGTCTTGTCGACCACGATCTCGATCCGGTGCTGCTCGGCGATCTCGCGGATGCGCAGGGCGAGCAGATCCTTGCCCTTGGCCAGCACCATCGGGGCATCGTTCTAGGCCTGATCGTAGCGCAGCGCGATGGCGTAATGCGTCGGGTTGGCCAGGATCATCGTGGCCCGGGGCACGGACGCCATCATCTGCTTGCGCACGCGATCCAGCGCGATCGAGCGCAGCTTGGCCTTCACCGCCGGATTGCCCTCGGTCTGCTTGTACTCGTCCTTCAGATCCTGCTTCGACATCCGCAAGTCGCGCTGCCACTTCACGCGCGTCCAGACGAGATCACCGGCCACCAAAGCAATCGTCGCCACGCTGACCGCCGAAACCAGCCGGACCGACAAGCTCAAGAGCAATTCGGGAAGGCCGATCGGATCCTCGAACATGATATTCACGATCTCGTGTCGGTCGGCGCGCAGAATCATAGAGACGACGCCGCCGATAGCCAGGAATTTGAGGATACTTTTCCCAAATTCGTTATATCCCTGAAGACCGAAGATGCGGCTCCACCCGCTGACGGGCGAGATGCGAGACCATTGCGGCCTGATGCGCTCGCCCGCGATGCGCGGCACATTCTGGAATATCGAGGCGGCGAGACCCGCCGCCATCAGGATCACCAACATGGGCAGCAGAAGCTGCCACATCGCAAGGGCCAGTGCCACGACGAGCTGCTCGGCGTCCTGACTGGTGGCCAGCGCGAAGTTCCGCGGCTGCTCAATGAGCAGGGCGAGTTGCTGGACGAACAGGGCGCCGCGATCCCGGACCACGAAGACGAGGATGATGAGGATCGCCCCGATCGAGGCGAAGATCGTCGCTTCCCGTGAGAACGGGACGTTTCCCTTCTCCAGCGCCTCGCTGATCTTCTTCTCGCTCGCAGCCTCGGTCTTGCTCTCCTTGTCCTCGTCCGACATCGCACCCCATCCGTTCAGCTGAAGAAGGTGTCTTCCGTCTCAGCTTGATTGAGTTCGATCTCGCCGCGGGAGGCCATCTCCAGGGCCTGGTCGGTGATCGCGCGGCGCGCTTCGAGCACATCGCGCTGGGCGGCCGGCTCGCCGCCTTCGAGTTCGTGCTCCACGAGGCGTCGCGTGCGGGCCGTGATGGCGCCCAGCACGACGTTGCGGAGGGTGCCGCTGGTGCCCTTCAGCGCCAGGATGATTCGGTCGGGCGGGATCTGATCGAACAGGGCCGTGCGCGCCCGGGGCGTCATGTTGATGATGTCGTCGAAGGTGAACAGCAGGCTCTTCAGGATCTCCGCCGACTTGGGACGCGATTGCGCGAGGCTGTCCAGGACCTCTTCCATGCCCTGGCGCTCCATCTTGTTGATGATGTCGGCCATGCGCGCATGGGTGTCGGCACCGGAATTGCGGGCCTGGTTGATCATGAAGTCTTCGTGCATCGACTGCTCGATCATCTTCATCGTGCCATCGACGATGGGCTTGAACGTCAGCATCCGGCGCAAGACCCCGTTCCGCAGGGGCGCCGGCAGCTGGGCCATGACCTTGGCGGCGCAGCCCGGCTTGACCTTCGACAGGATCAGGGCCGCGGTCTGCGGATGCTCCAGTCCCAGATCCGCTCCGAGCCGGATCCGCGGCGCGCCATCGCCATGGCCGCCGCTGCGGAGGCCGCGTCCGCGACGCCGATGACGATCGCACCCGCGCAGGGCCGCGCCGTGTCGGGTGTCGAACGGGCCGTCCTTGCTGCTGTCGGCGAGCGTGCGGAGGAATCCGCAGCGTCGGCAGGACCGCATGATGGGACCGGGATCGCCACGAGCCTGCCCGGCGGATCCCTGCCGATGATCGCGACAGCGATCAAGGAGGAACTCGAACGCGCGAGCGCGGCGGCCACGCAGGGCCAGCTCCCCGCCGATCCGGGGGCCAACGCCGTCCCCGCGGGACCGCTGCGCATGCCCAAGATCCAGCTTCGGCCGGAGGATCTGGGTGTCGTTACCGTGGAGATGCGGCTCTCGAACGGCCAGCTCGAGACGCATCTGCGCGCCTCGCAGCCGGAGACCGCCGCGCTCCTGCACAAGGACACGGGGATCCTCACCGACCTCCTGAGCAACAGCGGCTATCCGGCCGAAGTCAGCGTCGCGCAGGCTCGGCCGGCCGATGCGGGCGGGTCGGGCGGCTCCCAGCAGCAGGCCTCACAGCAGAACGCCTCGTCGTTCGCCGATGGGGGCGCGCGACCGGGCAACGAGGGCGCCAGACAGCGGCAGGATGCGCAGCGTCAAGCCCTCCCACGACGCGAAGGAGAACGGACGGATGAAGCGGTACGTCCTCGTGACAGCGGCGTTTATCTCTAGCGCCGTCCCGGCGGCAGCGAATGTCTGTGAGGACGAGATGGGACGCGCCTCCGCCCGCTACGGCGTGCCGCTGGGCGTGCTCTACGCCGTTGGTCTGACGGAGACCGGCAAGCGCGGCTCGCTGCAGCCCTATGCCATGAACATCGCCGGGACAGCCTATTTCGGGACGGGACCGCGGGACGTGCTCGCCCGCTTCGCGGAGGCGCGCAGCAAGGGCGTGCGCCTGATCGATCTCGGCTGCATGCAGATCAACCACCATTACCACGGTGGCAAATTCAGCTCGGTCGAGGCCATGATCGACCCACACGCGAACGTCCAATACGCGACGCAATTCCTCCAGGATCTCAAGAAGCGGGAGGGCAGCTGGACCATGGCGGTGGCCCGCTCCCATGCCGGACCGAACAACAACGCGGCACAGAAGCAGTATATCTGCCGGGTCGTCGCCAACATGGTTGCGACGGGATTCGGACAATGGACTCCGGCCGCGACGCAGTTCTGCCGGTGATCTCCCGCCGTCGTGGAGAGACCTCGGCCACGCCGGACCATGTTGAGAGCGGCCAAGCCTCTGCCTGCACCGGCGGCGCGGCCCGAAGCACGGATCCGGGCAAGCAACGGATTCGTCGGCGCCAACAGCGCAGATTACTGAATACGCTGGGCAGACGCCGCTCATTGCCTGCTCATACGTTGAGCCGAATGGTAGACGCCACCATCCTTCCGGGGCTGGGGAGCATCATGAACGACGCGCCAGAGCCGCCGGACAACCCCTTCGCGAAGACGCTGCTGCTGTTCGCCGTCACCGTCGTCGTCATCGCCGTCTCGGCCTACATCCTCATCCGGATGGAGTGAGCTACAAAGTCCGGCAGCTGCCGTAGCTCATCTTGATCTCGCTGCGGTCTTCCGGATTGAGCTGTGCCTCGACGAAGTTCAGCTTGTTCAGATCGATCAGAAGAAAATACACGCCGTTCTGGCATTTGATCGCATTCCGCGGCGTCCGTTCGTTCAAGCGCGGCGAGGCCACCTGGCATTCGTAATAGTCGGACCGGCCGGCAGAGATGACGGTCAGCAGGCCGCCGCTGGAGACCAGCGAGAAGGTCCGCGCCCGTTGTGGCTGCGGTTGCGGTTTCGCGCCTTCGGGGGCGGGGACCGGATCGAGCCTCACCGACACGTCCTCCGTACAGGTCATCGGGCGGCGCAACTGAGAGGCCGCCGGCACGATGCTCAGCATGAGAACCGCGCTGGCGAGCGCTACCCTGTGGGCGATCATCGGGAGGAATTCCGTGATTCGTGGGTAGTTTCGACCGACAAGCTAAGGCCTCGTCCGTCGATGTAAATGTCGCCCCCTCGGACGACGGAACCGATCAACAGTTTTGCCGCAGCTGGCGATGGCATTTCATCGGCCAGTACCGCTCAATCCGAAGCGTTCGACAACATCGGCGAGACCGCGACCGATGAATCGGCCGTGTTCGCCCTAACCCTGCGGATCGTCGGGGTTGTCGTTCGCGGCGGTCTCCAGATCGGATCGCAGGGCGATCTCGGCGCCGATCTCGATCAGCAGCAACCGCGACAGGAGTTGCATGGTCGGCGTGCCGTGCGCGAGCAGAAGCGCGTGCGTCGCGATGACCGCCTCCACCAGGCGGCTGAAACCGTCATCCTCTGACATCGCCGCGCAGGAGCCGAGCTGAATGCCAGCAGACAACTGTAGGATCCAGCTCAAGTTCGCTGCCGGCCGCGGAAACCGGGACCCGCTCGGCGTCGGACGCGCGATCCGAGGCCGGCTGACTTGCCCGGCTACCGGGTCGGACACTTCACGAGGTCGGGCAGGAGCTTGCCGGACCGCGACCGGATCAGGCAGAGCCTGCGGATCATGGGCCGTAAGCGGCCTATTGCGCCGCCGGCAGAGGCGGGACCGCCGCGTAGGTCGAGACCGTTGTGGGCAACGCGGGGGAGTCCGGCATTTCCTTCCTGGCCGCGCGGGAGTCGCGCTTCTCGTAGAAGGCATTGCCGCCGGCCACGGCGACGTAGTGCATGTTCTTGTAGGGGAAGTGGTGGCCCGCGGTGTGGAAATACATCGCCTTCCCGACCTTCGGGTGCCGCTCGCCCGCCAGCACCGCGTCGGCCGCGTCGGCGACCTTCTGAAGATCGCGCTCCTGCATCGGCTTGGTGAGCACGCCGGGGGCGAATTGGCCAGGCTGGCCGACCACCGCGCAGATGCCGCCCGGGAAGATCGCGGCTTCCATCCGGTTCATGACCACGGTCCCGACGGCCAGCAGGCCGCCCTCGTCGCTGCGGTTCGACTCGAAATACATGGCCCGGCCGAGACAGTCGCGCTCGGCATCGCTGACAACCATAGACGGCTTGCGATCGGGGATCGATCCCGTGGTCAGGGGTGAAGCGGTGTTGCACGCACCGAGACCGCTGGCGAGTGCCAGGACGACCAGCCCGGAAACGATCTGAATCCTCTCGCTACCCTGCATGCATCAGCGCTCCGTCCTCCTGCAGCCGCGTTTCGGTGCGAGACGCCCGCGCCATCGCGGCCTCGCCTCGCACCGTCGTTGTACGCACAAGCTTGAGTGCACGTTCGCGGCGAGGATGTGGCGAGCCGTCCTCCGTCCATCGGCGAGGGCGCCGGATCGCAGGCGCAGGCAGACGGCCCGACAGACCCGGCAGGCCCGGAGCGCGATCCCTTCGGCCGCGTGCAATGTCCGTCGCCAATCCGCCGGTCCGACCGTAAAAAAATCGTTTCCCGTCAGCATTTTAAAGACATTCCGGGACCCGCCCGGCATAGCATCCGGCGCGCATGTCCGAGAAATGACGCGGCGGGGAGGAGGCTCAGCCCAGGGCCCGGTGTCATCCGGGAGACACACCGGCCGCCAACCGGTGCCGGGGCGTTGACGCGGCCTGCACCTTGGTTCGATGGTGGTCGCGACGGTTCCCTTCGGGGATCAAAAGGGAACGCGGTGAGGGATATTGACCCGAAGCCGCGGCTGCCCCCGCAACTGTAAGCGGCGAGCCTTCTCGTCACCACGTCACTGGGTCACCTCGCCCGGGAAGACGACGGGAGGGCGGCGACCCGTGAGCCAGGAGACCTGCCGTCAGTCGTGGTCACACGCGAAACGCGCCGGGCGGGGTGTCCTGGCGGGTGTCGGGACGCCCGTGCGCAAGCGCGGTCGGCACGGCCTCGTTCGCGGTGACGTGCCACTGCCGTCGCCCGAGGTCCCGTGTCCCGTCCTGTCCCCCGCCCCGCGCTCTTCAAACTGTCCGCGCTGACGGCCCTCTGCCTCGCAATCCTCCCCCCGCCGGCATCCGCCCAGGACCGATCGAAGCCGGGTCCGGCTGCCGAGGCGACACTGGATGAGATCTCCGTCACCGCCGACCCTGCCGCGCCCCCACGGGGCGGTGCCGTAGCCAGTGCGGGCTATGTCGGCGGCGTGACCGGCATCGCCGGCCCGCTCCTGACCGTGGATTCCGCCAGCGCGGGGGTGATCACGGGCGCCCAGCTCAACAGCCGGCCGGTGACGCGTCCCGGCGAGGTGCTGGAGGCGGTGCCGGGCCTGATCGTCACGCAGCATAGCGGGGAGGGGAAAGCCAATCAGTTCTTCCTACGCGGCTTCAACCTCGACCACGGCACCGACATCGCCCTGTTCCTGGACGGCATGCCGCTCAACATGCGCACCCATGCCCACGGCCAGGGCTATGCCGACATCAACTTCCTGATCCCGGAACTCGTCGGCGCGGTGGAGTTCCATAAAGGACCGTATTTCGTGCGCGACGGGGATTTCGCCTCGGCCGGCTCGGTCCGGATCGACTACCTCGACACCGTCGCCAAGAACCTCGCGCTCACCTCCATCGGCAGCTTCGGCTACAAGCGGGCCCTGAGCATCGCCTCGACCCCGCTCGGGGACGGCAATCTTTTGGTTGCCGCTGACGCGCAGGTCTATGACGGGCCCTGGGTGGTCCCCGACGCCCTGCGCAAGATCAGCACCGTCGCCCGTTACAGCCAGGGCACGGCGCTCGACGGATTCTCGGTCACCGGCATGGCCTATGCCAGCCGCTGGACCGCCACGAATCAGATCCCCGAGCGGGCGGTCACACAAGGGTTGATCGGCCGCTACGGCACCATCAACCCCACGGATGGCGGCGACACGAGCCGCCTCTCATTGTCGGGCCGCTTCAGCAGCACCGACGACACCGGCGTGACCCGGGCCTCAGCCTACGTGATCCGCTCGCAGCTCAACCTGTTCAACGACTTCACCTATTTCCTGAACGACCCGGTCAACGGGGACCAGTTCCACCAGCTCGACCAGCGCATCCTCGGCGGCGGCGAGGCCCTGCATATCTTTCAGGGCGATCTGTTTGGCATGCCGATGGAGAACGAGATCGGCGTACAGACCCGAACCGACAGCATCCGGGTCGGCCTGTTCAATACGACGCGCCGGCAATACCGCTCGGGCGTGCTCGACGACCGGGTGCTGGAGACCAGTGGAGCCTTCTATTTCGACAACCGGGTGCGCTGGACCGACTGGCTGCGCACCAGCCTCGGCTTCCGCGCCGATGGCTACGCCGCCCGCGTCGCCTCGGACACGCCGGCCAATTCGGGGCGCGCCCGCGACGGTATCGTCAATCCGAAGCTCGGCTTGACCCTTGGGCCGTGGTTCGACACCGAACTCTACGTGAATTACGGCGGCGGCTATCACTCGAACGACGTGCGCGGCGTGACCGCCACCGTCGATCCGGCGAGCCCCCTGTTCAACATCGCCCGCGCGCCGTTCCTGGTGCCCTCGACCGGCTACGAGGTCGGGCTGCGCAACCACTCGATCGCCGGTCTGGAGACCAGCCTAGCGCTGTTCCGGCTCGATTTCGCCTCGGAGAACCTGTTCCAGGGCGATACCGGCACCACCGAGCCGAGCCGCCCGACCCGACGCTTCGGCGTCGAGTGGACCAACCGCTACGCGGTGACCCCGTGGCTCTCGCTGGAAGGCGACCTGACGATCACCAATGCCCGGTTCTCCGACTTCGATCCGGTGGGCAACCGGGTGCCGGAAGCCCCCACCACCATCGCGTCGGCGGGAATCACCTTCGGCGAGCCGCTCGGCTGGTTCGGCTCCCTGCGGTTCCGGTATTTCGGGCCGCGCCCCCTGATCGAGGACAACTCGATCCGCTCGCGCCCGACCGCCCTGTTCAACGGCCGGGTCGGCTACGCCTTCGAGAACGGGGTCAGCGTCTCCCTGGACGTGCTCAACCTGACCAACAGCCGGTCCGACCAGATCACCTACGCCTACGTCTCGCGCCTGCCCGGAGAGCCGGCCGAGGGCCTGATCGACCGCGTGTTCCACCCGGTCGAGCCCACGGCCGTGCGCCTCACCATCGCGGGCCGCTTCTGAGCGCAGCCCAGGCGGCCCCGGGAAGCCGGCTCAATGCTGGCCCTGGCCAGACGCCAGGACGGCCACGCCAACCGCGATGATCGCGATCCCCACCAGCATGGTCGGGCTGATCGGCTCGCCGTACAGCCACGCGCCGCCGAGTGCTGCGCCGATCATGCCGACCCCGGACCAGATCGCGTACACCACGCCGATCGGCAGCATGTTCATGCTGCTCGACATCAGCCACAGGGCGGTGCCGTAGCCGACGGCCACGATCAGGGTCGGCCCCGGCTTGGTCAGGCCGTCGGCGGCCTTCAGCGCCAGGGTGGCGGTGACCTCCGCGCCGATCGCGAGCCCGAGGATCAGGAAAGGGTTCATCGCGCGGAAGACCTTTTGTGCAGGAACGGAGCCAGCTTCAAATGAAAGCCAGTTCTTCGGGTGAGCATAGACGGTCAGTCAAGGATGGCGGGCTGCCGTTTGTGCAGGACGGCCTCCTCCCATAGGATGCCGCCAGACTTCGAGAGCCCTTTTCCGTCGAAGCGATGAAGATTTTCGAATCCCCCGCGCCGAGCTCACGCGGTCGAGCCCCGAATTCATCGTCCGATCGGGTTGGCCCTTCGTTAACGCCTCCTCATCATGGTCGCCGCGCGCGCCGGACCCCGGTCGACGGCGCGATGACCGTGACGATCCAGAGCGATACCGATCCATCATGACCTCGTCGTCCGCGATCCCGGAGCCTTCGGCCGGCCCCCGCCCGGGGCGTCGGCGGGGCACGCGCTGGGGCGTGATCGCGGCGGCCAGCGGCATCGTTGCGGCGGGCTGCGCCTGGACCGCCACGGCGCTGATCAACGTCCCCAATCCGGTCACCCTGGCGGCCCTGGCGGTCATCGAGCCCTCCGCGATCGGACCGTGGTTCCCGAGCCGGGTGGTGCAGGCGCCCGAGCACGCCCGCGACCTGGCGTTCCGCCCGAGCCCGATCTTGGAGCGTGTCCCCTGGAAGGGAAAGTCGGTCCCGCTCGCGACGATGCTGGCGCAGACGCACGCCAACGCCTTCCTGGTGGTGCAGGACGGGGTCCTGATCCACGAATGGCAGCGCCCCGGGACCGGCCCGGCGACGCTGTTCCCCTCCTGGTCGGTGGCGAAGTCGATCGTGTCGCTGCTGGTCGGCGCCGCGGTGGCGAACGGCAAGCTCGCTGAGACCGACCGGGTCTCCGCCCTGCTGCCCGAACTGCGCCACGCCGCGGTGTTCAGCCAGATCACCGTGCGCGACCTGCTCGACATGACGAGCGGAATCGCCGTGCCGGAGAATTACGACCCTCAGCATCCGCTCACCGGCACCGCCGGGATGTACCTAACGCGCGACATCACCGCCTTCGTGCGCGACAACGCCCATCTGGCGTTCAAGCCCGGCAGCCAGGGCCGCTACCGCAGCATCGACACAGAGCTGCTCGGCCTGATCCTGGCGCGGGTCGAGGGCAAGCCGCTGGCGGACCTGCTCTCGGAGCGAATCTGGAAGCCGATGGGCGCCCAGGCGGACGCGACCTGGAACCTCGACCGGGCCGGCGGCATCGAGAAGGCGTTCTGCTGCATCAACGCCACGCCCCGCGACTTCGCCCGCCTCGGTCTGCTGGTGGCCGACCAGGGCCGCGCCGGGCAGAACCGCATCATCCCGGCCCGCTGGATCGACCGGATCGAGACGCCGGCCCGCAGGGCGGTCGATGGCTGGCAGTATTCGGCCCAGTGGTGGCACGCCCCCGGGGGCGACGACAGCGACATCTCGGCGATCGGCGTCTACGGCCAGTATGTCTACGTGAACCGTGAGACCGGCACCGTGATCGTGAAGCTCAGCGACCACGGCGCCGAGCAGGACGAAGTCGACACCCTGTCGGTGATGCAGGCCATCGCCGGCGACCTCGCCGCCCGCCGCACGGCCCGCTGACCCGGGCGCGGCGCCCGTCGGCGGCCCTTAGCGGATTCACACATCATTCCGGCGGCAAGCGTTTGAAGCACCGCGCATTTCCCCTCCCCCTTGCGGGGAGGGGTCAGGGGTGGTGCAGGATCGAACGTTAAGGGTGCCTTCTGAGCCACCCCCACCTCCAACTCCTCCCCGCAAGGGGGAGGAGAGAGCGCCGCGCCGTTCGCGGTGCGATGTGTGAACATCGTAGTCCGCACGGGAGAGGAGGCGCGTCGCAGCCTGCAACAACGCCTGCGCCTCGAACCCGTGTCGCCTGTGCGGGAGAGGGAGCAGGTCACGCTTCGCCGGAACCGCCCTGCGCGCACCGCAGGCGACGGCCGGCAGGGAGGCAGTTCAGGCCTCGGTCGGGCCCACGCCCGAGGCGGGCCGGCGCCGGGCGAGCTGGTACAGCCGGGTCATCGACCCGACCCGCCCGTTGCGGATGAACCGCCGGCCGACGCTCGCCCAGGCGATGGTCGTCACCGGCGCGACCGGATCGACCAGGGCGCTGAGCGCCCGCGTGTAATCGAGCACCAAGCCAGGGGTCCAGGTCATGGACCGGGCGCCGTTGCGCAGCAGGGCTGCGGCCCAGAATTCCGGGCTCGTCAGCGCGTTGGCGAGGTTGCGCCAGGGATGCCCGTCGCGGCTGAACGCCCCCTCCACCGCCACGTCCAGGGCACGGGCGACCGTGGTCGAGCAGTTGCGGCTGATGAAGTTGTAGGTGGTGTCGCGGCGATAGGCCTCCCAGAACGCCCGCAGCCGGGCGCCGTCGACGCCGTTCAGCGTGACCGCCACGGTGGCCTCGCACCAATCCGCGACCTCCGCGCGATGGGACGGCAGGAACCGGCCGGGGACGTCGTTCTCGGGCCCGGCGCGCAGGCTCGACCGGAGATTGGCGGGGGAGCGATCGATCTCCACCGCGGGATAATGGCTGATGTAGAGCTCGCCCCCCTGTTCCAGGGCGGCATGGCCGGTGGAATAGCGCCCCGCCACGTCGACGGAGGCGACGTAGCGCCGGACCAGCCGCTGCGTGGCCGGCGTCGTGGCCTGCCCGGTCGGGGTCCAGACATAGACCGTCAGGCTGTCGGCGCCCGGGGCCGGCGCCCCCTCCGGCATCGGCTCCAACACCGTCCGCCGCGTGCGCAAGCCCGCCAGGGCCAGCCGGCCGCCGTTGATGATCAGGAACATCCCGATGCAGTAGCCCACGGTTCCGACATACCAGGTCGGCCAGGGCTGCAGGTGGAACACCCCGAAGGCGACGCCCAGCGCGCCGAGCGCCACCGAGGTCCGCCATTCGGGAAATTTCAGCAGGTAGGCGAGGACGATCCGGATCGCGCCGTCGACCAAAAAGGCGGTGCCGAACAGCATCGCCAGCAGGAAGAAGCTCGAAGCCGAGGCCATCATGATCAGGATGGCCGCCAGGGACAGGAACAGGCCCTTGAAGATCCGCAGCCGCCGGGCCGCCCCCGCGGCGATCAGGCCGGCGGCGAGCGAGCCGAGGCCGTCCAGGAGCAGGAGCAGGCCGAACCAGCGTTCCGGGATGTGGACCGCCCCCGCGAAGGCATCGATCATCACGGCCACGCCCAACAAGGCCAGGGCCACGCCGGCGGCCAGGATCAGAGTCGCATGGCGCCGGACCGCCTCGCCCCCGACCAGCACCTGCCAGAGCGGCGCCATCCGGGCGTTGCCCTCCCGGATCGGACGACGGGAATCGAGACCATCATGCCGCTGCGGCAGGGAGGAGAGATGGGACATGACCGGTCGTCTTCGGAAGCACAGTTGCGGCTCGTACCTTTCACGAGTCGCCTGAGGGCTCCGTTAATGGAATCGCCGCCGCTGCACCTGCCGGCCTGGTATCCACCAGGCATAGCGGACTTCGCCGAACCAGCCGATGGGAAAGAACCTTGGGAGCGGCACCGGTTTCACCCGAACCGGCCGCTGCCGCCCCGCCTACGACTCAGCGCAGCTCCGTCATCCCGCACGAGAACTGGCGGAATGTCCGAACCACCGCGGCCAAGACCCGGCAGCCTGCAAGAGATCTGGGCGAAGACGCCGTAGCGGTCGGTCTCGGACCCGGTCGAGCTTCCGGCAGAGAACCGGACCTTGATCCAGCCCGAACCGATCCGCATCGGCCTGCAGCGACCTCCGATACTGACGCTGAGGGCCGACGTCCGGTCGTTCGAGATGATACCCTCGGCGGAGGAGCCATCGCCCTTGGCTGGCTGCGGCAGCGTATTGCCGTCGTCCAGAGCCAGTGGCAGTCGATACCAACCACGACGACGACAGGCAGATCGGTGCCTTCCAGGCTCACCTCGAACCGACCGGACTGCGCCGACGAGGCGGATGCAGTCGAACGGTGTCGCGCTGCCGAGGGCGCCGTATCTGGCGAACAGCCTGCCGCAGATCCCCGATCACACGAGGGCAGGCACCGACCCCGATTCGACAGCCTGGCTATTGGCAGGTTTCTCCAAGCGTGGCTTTCCAAGTAAATCCACTCTTATCATCGATTTTAGATTCGATCTCATTGGCTATTAAGCCAGTAATCGGCCAAACTGCTCGGCAATATTTCCGATGACGATCCGATTTCGGACTATAGCGGGGTTGATACGGCCATAGGTACTGTCGATTTCGCCTCCCGGTTTCAATGCTTCGCAAGTCATGCGGACGTCCCGCGGCCAGCGAAGCACCCGGCGAGATGGTTATACGCCCATATCCCTGCCGTGGCCTTTGCCAATGAACCCTATTTGCCACGTATTGCTCTGCAAGCAACTTAGTGTTGCTATCGTGAAACAAAAAATGCTCAAAGACCATTCAAGTTAAAACCTAGACAAATTGCCCCAACTTCGTATTGTTAGTTGCCAATTTTGGCGGAGAATCAGCAGTCAGGCGCAAGTTCCCACGGAATGAGACGATGATTTTATCCATATCTTCGGATCCGAACTCTGATTGCCGCGACGAACTGAAGCGATGGGAAAATGAACGCTATCGATATTCACGAAAAGCTTCAGGAACCGAACTACGACTTGATCAAATGCACAGCTTCACTAGTCGCTGCTTATGTATCGCGAAACGCTGTCGGTGTTGGTGAATTGCCGGTTCTGATCGACCAGGTTCACACGGCCATCTCGGTGCTTCAGGGGAATGCGGCCGGCTCGACCTCCGCCTGGACTGGCCCGACGGCCGCGCAGATCGAAGCCTCGATCGGCCAGGACGGCCTGATCAGCTTCATTGGTGGCCGGTCCTACAAGACGCTCAAGCGGCACCTGACCGCCCACGGCCTCACCCCCGAGCGCTACCGGACCAAGTTCGGCCTGCCCGCCGACTACCCGATGGTCGCCCCGAGCTACGCCGAGCGGCGCTCGCAGATCGCCAAGGCGATCCAGCTCGGCCACAAGGTCGGCTGACTGCGCGTGCGCGTCCCCACGTGGACCGGACCCCGGTTCTGGGCCGACCGGATCGACCACGAGGGACGCGCGCCCTGACGGCCCGGGGCGCAGTGGGGGGATCCGCTAAGCTCCCGGACGATCTTGGAGCACGCCGAAGTCGCGCTCCGCCTGCCGGCCACGACGTTTGTCATGGTCACCCGGACGACCCCCGCGATGGCATCGACGTCAAGGCGGCTCGAACGGGTTCCGTTCAGCTCTTGCCCACCGCCAGCGTTCCGTCGTCCATCGGGATAAACCGGATACCCGCCCGGCGCAGCGCCTCCACGGCTTGGAGCCGAGATCGGCTCCCGCGATGCTCGCGGTCCTCCTCGAGGCGCCGGACGGTGGAATGCGACACGCCGCTCGCCTGAGCCAGATCCATCATCGACCAGTCGAGCAGAGCCCGGGCGGCGCGCAGGTGATGGCCGGTCACGGCCTGGTCGAGGCCTTTGCTCAGAGCCGACGATATCGGTATGGGGCTTCGAGCCGGGCATTTCAGCCCGCAGCGTCCGAGATAGACGCCGTCCGGATCCAGGACCGGCACCGTGATGATCTTGAAATGCCAGAGCTCGCCGTTCGCCAGGCGCTCATGGGCCGTGCCCTGGAAGAAGAGCCGCCGCTCGATCTGTGTCAGGGCCGCATCCTGGAAGGCCGCCCGCTCCTCGGGAACGATCATCGCGTACGGGTCGAGGCAAATCTCTTCGTATGGCAGCCCGTGCACCTGCGCCATCTCGAACGGGAATTCGTGACGGAGATCGAGCCCGACCGAGAAGGCCACGATGTGCTCGGTGAGATACAGCGCGCCCCGCCGCCGCTCCACCTCCCGCATCCGTGACAGTTGCTCGCGGTCGGTGACATCGAGCGCCGTCCCGTTGACGGCGATGGGCCGGCCTTCCGCGGAGAAGCGCGCCTCCATCACCAGCGAAAGCACGCGCACCGTGCCGTTCGGGCGGATCACCCGGACGATCGTCTCATGCGGGATATGGCCCTGCCGGACTTCACCGGGCGCGGGCAGGCGGTGCCGATCTTCCGGATGGACCAAGCTCAGGAGCAAGTCGTAACTCGCCTTCGTGGCATTCGGCACCAGGCCGAGAAGGCGGAAGAACCCGGGCGACCAGATCTGCTCGCCACCGGCGAGCACCCAGCTCCAGGCGCCACTCAACCCCCGTCTCTCGGTGATCGTCAGAAATTCCCCGGAGGAAAAGGTCAGGGCGCTGAGGGCGGAATGAAACATCTCAGGTCGTCTCAAATTTGTTCGCGCCCGCCGACATCAATCCGGGCTCCGCGCGGCCAGTGCCTGTCGCCCCGGGCTCCGAACTGAACCGAAAGCCTCGTCCGCGGCGCGTCCTGCCCGCGCGCGCAATCCGCGCGGCCCGGCTCGATCCGCTGCAGTCGCGATCGTCAGTTCTGTTCGGCGCAAGAATCGAACTCATTCCTTATATAAAATACGACATATCGGCGCTCCAGGCGCATCGGTCCGAAGATAATATACGTGTCGAACTGCTACTTCGCCCTGTTTTTCAGGCAGATCCGATATGCGCGTCGAACAACATTCATCAATATGTCTTAGTAATTATTTTTCATTTACGCTGTCCGCTCGCGAGAACGCGCCCAAATGCAAGCCGCATCACAGCATCGGCATAGAATAAATATATCGCACCGAATTGGGCACCTAAATAAAATATTCATTTTGGGAATATCACAGCTGTCCCGGCAAAGCATGAGGATCGTATCAGATTGGATCCAATATTTTGCGCAATATACTCGCTATCAACATCACAACATACCAGGAACAGTCAGCGGAATACGCCGTGCTTGTTCCTGGACACCTCCCAAAGCGGTACGGCCCGAAACGGACCCCGGACACAGACGGCGCCCCCGCTGAGCTCGGACCGGATGGCCGGGCGACCGCCCGGACATGACGCCGCGCGATTGACATATCGGGGCGAACGGGCCCCGTCCGTCGCGGGGCCGGTCGATGGCCCGCAGGGGGAGTAGCGGCATGAGAGTCGCCTGCGTCGGCGAGTGCATGGTCGAGCTGTCGGAGCGGCCGGACGGGAGCCTCGTCCGGGGCTTCGGCGGCGACACGCTCAACACCGCCCTCTACCTCGCCCGCCTCGGCGTGACGGTCGATTACGTGACCGCCCTCGGGGACGATCCCTGGAGCGATGCGATGGTGGAGGCCTGGGGCCGTGAGGGCATCGGCCTCGGCCGGATCCGTCGCCTGCCGGGCCGGATGCCGGGTCTTTACATCATCCGCACCGACGACGCGGGCGAGCGCAGCTTCCATTACTGGCGCGACAGCGCCGCCGCCCGGGACCTGTTCTCGGAGCCGGGCGCCCCGGAGACGCGCGCCGCCCTGGAGACCGACGACCTCGTCTACGTCTCTGGCATCAGCCTGTCCCTCTACGGCGAGACCGGGCGCGCGGCGCTCGCCGTCGCCCTGGCGGCCCTGCGTGCCCGGGGCGGCCGGGTCGCGTTCGACACGAATTACCGCCCCCGCGGCTGGCCGGATCGCGAGGTGGCCCGCACCGCGTTCCGGGCGGCCCTGGCCCAGGCGGACCTGATCTTCGCCTCGCTGGAGGATCTGGACTGGCTCTACGGCGCGGCGGGCGAGGACGAGGTGCTGCGCCATCGCGGCCGCGCCGAGATCGTGCTCAAGACTTCGGATGGCCCGGTCCCAGTCGCGCGGGTGCTGCACGGGGCCGGCGACACGGCCGTTCCGGCCGGCCCGGTAGAGCGGGTGGTCGACACCACCGCCGCCGGCGACAGTTTTGCGGCGGGCTACATCGCGGCTCGCGTCGCCGGTCTGGCCCCGGAGGCCGCCGCCGCCGAGGCGCACCGCCTGGCAGGCGTCGTGATCGGGCATCGCGGCGCCGTGATCCCCCGGGAGGCGATGCCGGCCCTGGCGTTCTGAGTCCTGGGTTTCCAAAGGGCTCAGCCCTTTGGCGGGGTTCGGGGGCGGAGCCCTCGAGAACAGCAGGTCCCACCGATCGGCCCGCCGCCCTTGAGGCGGACAAGCGCAGCCGCTACCTGTGCCTGCGGGGGATTGATCGCCCTCAGGCAGGATCGCCGCGCATCGAGCGGCCGAGAGGGCACCCGTGGCGCCGAGTTCCCCGCCGATTCAGGCTCCCGAGCCCGACGCATCCGCGCCCGGCCCCGCCACCGCGAAGACGCGCGTCAGCGCCCGGGGGCGGCTGCGCACCTATTTCCTCACCGGCATCATCGTGGCCGGTCCGCTCGCGATCACCGCCTACATCACCTGGTGGTTCATCGCGCTGATCGATTCCTTCGTGAAGCCGCTGGTGCCGGCGAGCTATCTGCCGGACCATTACCTGCCGTTCTCGATTCCCGGCCTCGGCCTCGTCATCGCGTTCCTGGCGGTGACGTTGCTGGGCTTCCTCACGGCGAACCTGGTCGGCCGCTCGGTGATCGAGTTCGGCGAGGTGCTGCTGGCCCGCACCCCGGTGATCTCCGGCCTGTACAAGGGCCTGCGCCAGATCTTCGAGACCCTGTTCTCGGCCAACGGCACCTCGTTCCGCACGGTCGGCCTGGTCGAGTTCCCGGTGAAGGGCACGTGGTCGGTGGTGTTCCTGTCGGCGCCCGCATCCCCGGAGGTCGAGGGCGCGCTCCAGGCCCGGAACGCGGCCGGCGCGGACGAGATGGTCGGGGTGTTCCTACCCTGTGCGCCCAACCCGACCACGGGTTTCTTTTTCTACCTGCCGCGCTCCGCCGTGGTGGAACTGCACATCAGCGTCGACGATGCGGCCAAGCTCGTGATGTCGGCCGGCGTGATCCAGCCCGAGGACCCGCAGGGTCGGCTGCACGCCATGGCGGCGTCCTTGCGGGCCGCGCAGCAGGCAGGCGACCCAGCGGCCCGGCGGGAACCGCAGGACGCGTGAGGTTCAACGGAAAGGGCCGCCCCGCGCGAGCGGGACCGCCCTTTCCATCAGTCAATTTTAAAGGAAGCTCAGCGCTGCAGCGAGGCCGTCTGCGGCGCGATGGTCGGCGGGGTCGCCTGAGCCACCGTCACAGCGCTGCGGGACGGAGTTGGTGTCCAGCCGGTGGCGCACTGGAGCGTCAGCGCGAGGCCCAGCGCGATGCAGAGCCCGTTAGCGGCAAGCCAGAAGGGACGCGCGGCCTGCCGGACGGCGGCCTGCAACTCCTCAGACGTCTTCGACACCGCTGCGGCGGCCCGATCCGAGATCGGCATCAGCCAGGGCTCGGTCGGTAGGGCTTGCGTACCGGCCATCTCGTGGGAGCCCGGCAGGTTTTGGAACAGTCCGTGCGGCATGTCCGTCCTCCAGATTCGTCCGTGATGTCCCGGCTTACCGGGCCATTCGTTCATCTGCAGTTAAGGGACGATTGTGGCTGATGCAAGGTCACGGCCCATGCCTCAGCGCTTTCCCGCGGTCCTGAAGCCCGGCTCCGCGCAGGCATGCGCAAAGCCAACCCTTTGCCGCAATTGCACTTTATCCGTCTGGGTCGCTTGCCCGGCATCAGCCGTCCATTCCGTTCGGCATGTTCCCTAGCGCACATGGCCGAGCTGCGGCGTTCCTGAACAGAGGCCTTTCCTGAACGGCGCCGTTCAGGAAAGGCCTCTGTTCAGCCGGCCCCGATCAGCCGGATCGCGGCATCGCGCTCGAACAGGTAGAGCAGCACCCGCAGGGCCTGTCCGCGCGGGCTCTTGAGGCCGGGATCGCGCTCGACGATCATCCTGGCATCGTCCCGGGCAGCCTCCAGCAGGTCGCCGTCGCTCTCGATCCGGGCCAGCCGGAACGCGGCGAGGCCCGACTGGCGGGTCCCGAGCACCTCGCCCTCGCCGCGCAGCTTCAGGTCCGCCTCGGCGATACGGAAGCCGTCTTCGCTGTCGCGCATCATCTCGAGCCGCGCCCGCGCGACCTGCCCGAGCGGCCCCCGGTAGAGCAGCAGGCACGAGGACGCCTTGGAGCCGCGTCCGACCCGGCCGCGGAGCTGGTGCAGCTGCGCCAGCCCGAAGCGCTCGGCATGCTCGATCACCATGATGGTCGCCTCGGGCACGTCGACGCCGACCTCGACCACCGTGGTCGAGACCAGAACCTTGGTCTCCCCGGCGGCGAACCGGGCCATGGCAGCATCCTTCTCGGGGCCCGGCATCTTGCCGTGGATCAGCCCGACGGCGTCGCCGAAATGCTGCTTCAGGTCGTCGAAGCGCTCGGCCGCGGCTGCGAGGTCGATGAACTCGGATTCCTCCACCAGCGGGCAGATCCAGTAGACCCGCTCGCCGCCGGCGATCGCCCGGGCGAGACCGGCCACCACCTCGTCGATCCGCTCGGTCGGCAGGGTGAGGGTGCGGATCGGCTGGCGGCCGGCGGGCTTCTCGTCGAGGATCGAGACGTCCATGTCGCCGAAGAAGGTCAGCGCCAGGGTGCTCGCGGTCGGCGTCGCGGTCATGACCAAGAAGTCCACGGCCTCGCCTTTGGCACCCAGCGCCAGGCGCTGGTGGACGCCGAACCGGTGCTGCTCGTCCACGACGGCGAGACCGAGGTCGCGAAACGTCACCGCCCCCTGGAACAGGGCATGGGTGCCAACCAGAATGTCGATCTCGCCTGCTGCGAGGGCGGCCAGCGTGCTCTTGCGCTCCGCGGCCCGGTCCCGGCCTGTCATTAGGCGCAAGCGCAGACCGCCGGCCAGGGGCTGCAGCCGCTCGAAATGCTGCCGCGCCAGGATCTCCGTTGGGGCCATCAGCGCGGCCTGCCGCCCGGCTTCGACGGCCGACGCCAGGGCGAGCAGGGCCACCGCGGTCTTGCCCGAGCCGACATCGCCCTGGAGCAGGCGCAGCATCCGGCGCGGGGCAGCGAGATCCGCGCGGATCTCCGCCACCGCACGGCCTTGCGCGCCGGTGAGCGCGAAGGGCAGGGCGGCCTGGATCCGGCCGCTCACGGCGCCGTCGCCGGCATTGACCCGGCCGGCCTTGCGCCGCTGGCGGGCGCGCATCAGGGCGAGCGCCAGCTGCGAGGCCAGCAGCTCGTCATAGGACAGGCGGCGCCGGGCCGGGGTGGCGCCGGGCGGCTGGAGCGGATCCTCGGATTTCGGGAGGGGCTCCTCGGGGCGGTGTTCGACCCGCAGGGCATCCGCGAAGGCGGGGAGGCGGTTCTTCTCCAGCCAGGCCGGGTCCTGCCATTCGGGCAGGGTCGGCAGCCCGTCGAGGGCCGCCACCGCCAGCTTGTTGATTGCCCGGGAGGTCAGCCCCTCGGTGGCGCCGTAGATGGGCTCGACCGCGGGCAGCTCGGCCAGCCCCGCCTCGTCCACGATCCGGGACGGGTGGACCATCTGGCGGGTGCCGTCCCACAGGTCGATCCGGCCGGTGATGTAGCGGTGGGCGCCCAGCGGCAGCATCTTCTCGACCCGGGCCCGGGGCATGCCGAAGAACACCAGGGAGATGTCGCCGGTGGTGTCCTCCACCAGCACCCGGTGCGGGCGCTTGCCCGATCCGATCTGGGCCGGGCGGTGCGCCACCACGGTGACCCCGACGGTCACCGGCTCGCCCACGGGCGCATCGCTGATCGAACCCATCAGCCGGCGCGGGACGCCGCCCTGGGGCAGGTGGAACAGCAGGTCCACCACCCGGGCCTCCCGCTCCGGGGTGCCGAGCAGCTTCTCGATCAGCGGCGCCATCTTGGGGCCGACGCCCGGCAGGGCGCGGGCCGGGGCGAACAGGGGATCGAGGATGCTCGGGCGCAGCAGCGGCGCGCGGACGCCCTCGCCCTCCGGCACCTCGGCGTCCGGGTCGTTTAAGGCCGCGTCCCGGAGGGCGGCGTCCTGAGTCGCGCGTGCATCTGTCATGGTGGCTCGGCGGACATCCTGCCGGAGCCGCCTTATCATCCGGTGCATCCCGGCGCGCCAGTGCGGCGCAAGGGACACGGGCACAGGGGACGGAGGCGACCGAGCGCATGGGCACGGATTTTCTGCCGGGCTTCGTCCGGCACCGGATCGAGACCGAGCCGGGCGTGACGATCCACGCCCGCTCCGGCGGCTCCGGGCCGCCGGTCCTGCTGCTGCACGGCCACCCGCAGACCCTGTCGACCTGGCTCCACGTTGCGCCGCGCCTGGCCGAAAGCCGCACGGTCGTGGCGATGGACCTGCGCGGCTACGGCGATTCGGACAAGCCCCCGGGCGGCGAGGCCCACGCCGCCTACGCCAAGCGCGCCATGGCGGCGGATGCGGTGGCGGTGATGCGCGCGCTGGGCCACGACCGGTTCGCGCTCGTCGGCCGCGGGCGCGGCGGCCGCGTCGCCCACCGCCTGGCCCTGGACCATCCGGAGCGGGTGGAGCGCCTCGCCCTATTCGACATCGCCCCCACGGCGACGATGTACGCCCGCACCGACAAGGCCTTCGCCACCCGGTACTTCTGGTGGTTCTTCTTCATCCAGCCGCATCCGCTTCCCGAAACGCTGATCGGCGCGGATCCGGAGTTCTTCCTGCGCCACCACGTCGAGGGCCAGTCCAAGACCCCGGGCTCGACCCCGCCGGACCTCTTCGCCGAGTATCTGCGCTGCTACAGCGACCCGGCCTGCCGCCACGCAATCTGCGAGGATTACCGGGCGGCGGCGGGCATCGACCTGGAGCACGACGCGGCCGACTCGGACGCGCGGATCACGGCGCCGCTGCTCGCCCTCTGGGGTGCGAAGGGCACGGTTGGCCAGACCTACGACGTGCTGGAGACCTGGCGCGAGAAGGCCACGGATGTTTCCGGCCAGGCGCTCGATTGCGGCCATACCCTCCAAGAGGAGCGACCGGAGGAGGTGTTCGCGGAGCTGTCGGCGTTCCTCGGGTGAAACGGCGCGTTCGGGCAGCGCTAAGGAGGCCGAGGTCCGAGGCCCCTTCATGCTTCGCTCCGGGCTGCGGCGCTGTGGCCTTCGCGGGTCGGGCTTGGCAGGGATACCGGAATGCTCAGATAGGAGCACGGGCCGCGTGGACGAATCGGCGCGGAAGCGGGTGAGACATCGTGCAGGGCAGCAGACCGGAGGGCGCGGCATTCGACGTCGCCGTGGTGGGCGCGGGGGCCGCGGGGCTGGCCGCCGCCTTGGCGAGCGCCCAGGCCGGCATCCGGACGGCTTTGGTCGGCCGCCACGCCCCCGTGGCGGACGGGCGGACGGTGGCGCTGCTCGATGGGTCGGTGCGCTTTCTAGAGGCCCTGGGCGCCTGGGAGGCGGTGGCGCCGCATGCGAGTCCGCTCTGCACCCTGCAGATCATCGACGACACCGGCAGCCTGTTCCGGCCGCCGCCCGTGCGCTTCCAGGCCGCCGAGATCGGGCTGGACGCCTTCGGCTGGAACGTCGAGAGCGCCCGCTTGGTCGAGAGCCTGCGTGTCGGCGCCCGCGCTCAGGCCAATCTGACCCTGGTCGAGGCGGATGCCGCCGGCGCCACCCCCGGCGAGGCTGTCGCGCAGCTGCGCTTGGCTGATGGCGGCGCGGTCGCGGCCCGTCTCGTGGTCGGCGCCGACGGGGCCAGCTCCCCGCTCAGGACCGCCAGCGCCGTGCGCGTGCGCGACTGGACCTATCCACAGAGCGCGATCACCACGATCCTGGCACATGACCGTCCGCACCGGGACGTCTCCACCGAGTTCCACACCCGCTCCGGCCCGTTCACCCTGGTGCCGCTGCCGGGCGGGCATCGCTCCAGCCTGGTCTGGGTCACCGGGGAGAGCGCGGCGCGGCGCCTCGCGGCTCTGGACGACGCCGCCCTGGGCCGGGCGGTGGAGCGGCAGGCCCGGGCCATGCTCGGCGCGATGCGAGTCGACGGCCCACGCGGCCTCGTACCGATGCGCGGCCTCTCCGTATCGAGCCCGGTTGCGCAGCGCCTGGCGCTCGTCGGCGAGGCGGCCCACGTCTTCCCACCGATCGGCGCGCAAGGGTTGAATCTCGGTCTGCGCGACGCCGCTGCCCTGCGCGACGTGCTGGTGGCCGCGTCCCGCGATGGCCGAGATCCCGGCGCCCGGCCGGTCCTTGACGGCTACGCCCGGAGCCGCCGCCTCGACGCAGCGGCCCGCACCGCTGCGGTGGATTTGCTCAACCGCAGCCTGCTGACCGACTTGCTGCCGGTCGACGCGCTCCGGGGACTCGGGCTGCTCGCCATGTCGCATCTCGGCCCGCTCCGGCGGGTGGTGATGCGCGAAGGCGTGCTGCCGCGGCTCGGCGCACCGGAATTGATGCGCGGGGCGCGCTGAGCGCGTTCTCTCGGTGGGGGCTGGGAGAGACGCTGTGGTGCGACGCGGGATCGGCTTCGACACGGAGCGCAGCGCAGCCGATCATTGGCAGGAGCAGGGCCGTCGAAGCCTGGAGGCGAGCCCCGGGTAAGGACTGAGGTCGGCAGCGGCGGAGATGACCGGGAAGGCGGCGGAGGGCGACACGTCGTCCCTGGGAGCGATCGCATCCTGTTTCGGGACTGGAGTGCCCTGTGCGCCGCGCTGACGCCGAAGCGCTACGAACGCCTGTGCCCCATTCGACAGACGCCCGAGACGGGAATTCGAGCCTTGGCCCGCGCGCTCGACCGCGACGTCAAGCGGGTCCACGGAGACCTGGTAGCCCTGGCCGAACTGGAGATCGTCGTGCGCGGCGCGAAGGGAAGCGTGTCGAGCGACAGCGACGAGATCACCTCAACGATCCGAATCGCAGCACAACATCGGCCTTCGGATCCCGGGCTCGATGGCGGGGATCCGTGTGCGCTCATCGCGAGGGGAGCCGCCAAGGCCTGCACCAAATCGGAACTCGCAGGATGCCCGAGGCCGCTTCGCTGCCCGCGCCCCGTCACCGTAACGGGGCTTCAGTCGGTGAGTGCCCTCAGAGGTCCGGCTGGGCGGCCACGTAGGCGCCGAGGCGGGTGGCGAGGTCCACCGGGCCGCCGGCCCGTGACTCGCCTGCGTCGCCGATCAGGAGAACCGGGATACCGCGGTCGCGCAGCTGGCAGCGCAGGCGGGCGGCGCGGCGGGCATAGGCAGGATCACGACGGGTAGGGGCCTGGAGCAGCACCGCCGCCGGGCGGGCGATCACGGCCAAAACATCGTCCGCCGCCTCCATCGAGGCGGTGACACTCGCGTAGCCGAGGTTGGCGAGCTCGCCCGAAAGGGACCGGTCCACGGCGCGAACACCGTCATCGACCACGAGCACTTGTTGCAGCGCACCCATAGGCTTGAGCGGTACCTCATGAAACGTGGCTTGGGAAGATAGCCAGAACCACAATCCGAAGCGAAACCCACGAAGGCGCGGATCGGATCCGTCCAGCCGTGTGCGGATGCGAGATTATCCTCCGTACCTGAGCGCGCGATGAACCGACGATCGTCCGCCGTTCAGACGGCCTCGATCCCGGTCGCGACACCGCCGAACAGGACCGGCCGGTAGCCAGAGTCCCGCCACGCCAGGACGTCCGGCTCCGGGACGCCGCTGCGGGGCAACGCCGCCGTGGCGCAGGCCAGTCCGCGATAGGCCAACGGGCCATCCCGGTCGTCGCCGAGGTCCAGGAACGCGAGATCGAGGAGCGCCCGGGGCAGGGGTGCCCGCTCCGGATCGGCCAGGGTCGCGGCGAGGTCGCGGCTGCCGAGACGGGTGAGGACCGCGTCCTCGTCGAAGACCAGCGAAGCGAGGCGGCGCGGGCCCGCCAATTCGGGGAGGGCGCTCGCGATCACGCGCGCGGGCGCCCGATGGACCACCTGGAGCGCCCGCACGGTCCAGGGAAGGGGCAGGGCGGCGAGCGCCGTCTCGACCAAGGCCGGGACCACGAGCCGGGTCGGCGCCGGCCGCATCAGGGCCGCGCGGAACCCCGCCTCGTCGAAGGGGATCACGGTCTCGAGACTGGCCCCGGCCGCGAGCGCCGCGCCGAGGCCGGTTACCAGGCCGCGCAGGTCATGGGCCGGCAGGAGCGTCAGGATCCGCTCCTCTGCCGTCACCGGGAGCGCGGCGAGATGGACATCGATCGCTGCCGAGAGCGCCGCCGCACTGCGGTAGACCGGACGGCTCGGATCCCCCGCCGCGAAGGTGACGAGGCCACGGCTTGCCACTGGCTCGACGACCCCGCGTTCCAGGGCCATCGCATCGAGGCTGATCACGCCGTCCGGGACGCTGGGACCGAAGGCCGCGAGATAGCGCAGGCCGAAATGGCCCATGGCCGCGCGGGCAAGGTCGTCCTCGGGGCGGCGGCCGCCGCGGCGGCCCTCCGTCAGCACCGCGACCAGGCCGGCGGACGCGATGCCGACCGAGAGCTGCTCGGAATCCCAGAGGGCGGGCATCGGGCAGGGGAGGTGGCCGGCTGCCTCGACAGCCAGGTGGGCGAGGGTCGATTCGGCGCCGCCGGAAAACCACAGGCCGACCCGGCTGCCGGCGGGCAGCCGCCACGCCCCGATCCCGCGGGCGAGGCGACCGATGATCTCGGCGGCCGCCGCGTAGGTCCAGGTGATCGGTGGGCGCCCGCACCAGGCCGCCCGGTCGCCCGAATCACGCAGCGCCGTGCGCTGCGGGCCGGTCTGGGCCGCCGCGAACAGGCTGGCCGACAAGCCGCCGGACCGCGCGGACGCATCCGGCGCGGCATCGGCCGTCCTCTCCGCCACCGCGAACGCGCTCAATCCGCCCCCCACCCGCACTGCAGATCCACCCGCATGGTCGGCCGACTATGGTTAACCCCCAGCTAAGACCCGTTCACTTGGGCGAGGCTGTCGTCACGCAGGGCGCGCCGGGGGCGCCGGCAACGTCGCGCTTGCAGCCGGGCAGGCAGGGGCCTATCGGGAGCCGGCTGCGGCACAGGGTGCCCCGATGGGCACGCAATGCCGCGGTGTCATGCCTTCGCCTCATTCGGAGGGGAGAGGCAGGCCGCCCGGTCGCCGGGGCAGGCGATGCGCGCATCCGGCGCCATCCTCGCCCGATGGTCGGACCGATTCATCCGGAGCCTCGGGAGGCACGCCACGGCGGCGCGTGCCCGGGCGGTCCGGCGGACCAGCCCGTCAGGCCGGCTCCGCAAGCCACATCACGTTTCTCCAAAGGGGTCAGAGCCGATGTCCTTCACCCGCCCCGCGACGCTGGCACGCGCCGCCCTCCTCGGCCTCGCGGGCCTCGGCCTTGCGGCCGCTCCGTCGCTGGCCCAGCCGAAGAAGCCCGCCGCCCCAGCGCCGACCGCTCCTGCTCCCGCCGCGCCGAGCACCCCGGCCGCCAACACGCCGGCCGGTGCCGCCGCGCAGACCGGCCCGCAGATCGTGACCGTGAAGTCCGAGCCGAGCCAGGCCGACTGGACGAAGGTTTGCGGCAAGGATCAGGGCTCCGGCACGGACATCTGCTACACCACCCGTGACTTCGTGTCCGACCAGGGCGAGCCCGTGCTGGCGGTGGCCGTCTACGATATGAAGAATGCCGCCCAGAAGCAGGAGGTGCGCGTGGTGCGCTACCTGCTGCCGCTCGGCCTGCCGCTGCAGCCGGGCATCCGCTTCAACGTCGACGGCCAGGCCGCCACCCCGGGCCGCTTCGCGGTCTGCTTCCCGAACGGCTGCTTCGCCGAGGCCGGCGGCGTCGATGCCGGCGTCATCGCCGCCATGAAGAAGGGCACGACCCTCAACGTCTCGGTCCAGAACCAGACCCAGCGCGAGGTCACCTTCGCGGTGCCGCTGACCGGCTTCGGCAAGGCCTTCGACGGCCCGGCCATCGACCCCAAGGTGCTTGAGGAGCAGCAGAAGAAGCTTCAGGCCGAGCTGGAGAAGCGCAGCGAGGATATGCGCAAGAAGCTCGAGCAGCAGGGCAGCGCCGCGCCGGCCGCCGGTGCTGCGGCTCCGGCAGCGAAGTAACGCCGCAGCGGACGTTATCAGGGGCCGGTCCGCAGGGGCCGGCCCCTTTTTCATGCGCGATGGCCGGAACCGCGCTGTGCGTTTCGGGGCTCCGCCCCGAGCTCAGCCGAAGGGATCGCCCTGTCGGACCCGGGCCTTGGCCTACCGGATCCCCCTGGGGCCCGGGCCGGGCAGGACGATCAGCACCCGGAGGTCATGATCGGGCACGTAGTCCTGCGCCTCCCAGCGGAACGTGGTCGGGCCGGTCTTGCGGATGCCCGAGCGGCAGAAGCTCACCACCGCCTCCGGGCTGCCCTTGTCCACGGTGAGGGTGAAGCGG
Organism: Methylobacterium sp. GXS13; assembly: GCF_001455965.1. Taxonomy (GTDB): domain Bacteria; phylum Pseudomonadota; class Alphaproteobacteria; order Rhizobiales; family Beijerinckiaceae; genus Methylobacterium. The sequence continues at coordinate 8,504 of NZ_LKKO01000049.1, read as the reverse complement.
CCGATCGGGGCGGCCCAGTTGCGCGCGGTGGTGACGATGTAGGGCACCACGAAGGCCCGCAGGTGGCCGCTCGCGTCGGGCGCCTGCGCGTGCAGACGCCGGATCGCCGCCAGCCCGGCCTCGTCCAGGCAGTAGGTCGCCCGGTAGGCGGCGCGGGCGGCCTCCTTGGGGTCGAGGACGTGGAAGCCGCTCACCGGCACGTAGCTGTGCGCGATCCGCACCTCCCGATCGGGCGGAAACGTCTGCAGCCAGTGGAACTTCGCTTCGAAGCGCTAGAGCCCCTCGGTCATGTCCGCGGCGTCCGGGAACAGCCCGGCCTGGACCAGCTCCGCCCAGTCCGGCTTGCCGATCCGCTTGGCCGCCGCCGCGATCTCCAAGACGCGCAGCGGGTTGAGCGGCAGGCCGTGGCGGCGCAGCAGGTCGGTGACCTCGCGCTCGCCCACGAAGGCGCGCTCTTCCAGGTCCGGCTGGACCGGGCTTCCGTCCACCGTGACGGTGAAGCCGACGAAATTCGCGTGCTCGACCTGCGGGAGCTTCGTGGCCGAGAAGCTCAAGCTCCGGCCGTCAATCGGTGGCAACGGAAAGGCGATCCGGACGGTGTGCGGCTCCGACGCCTGGTTGCGAAACTCATAGGATACGCGGATCCGGTCGAGGGCGATCGACAGGTCTTCGCTGGCCAGGGCGATGCCGGGTTCCGGCCTCAGGATCAGGCCGCCGGCATCGAGTTCGGCGGCTCTGTCATTGGCCCAGGCCGGCGCAATGAGGAGGCCAGCAGCGCCGCTGCGCGGGGACGGGAGATCACGACGGGACCTTCGAAGAATCGCGGCGACACCCGTCGCAGTATCGTCGCAGCATGGCCCGAGCGTGACCGGACTCTTCGAAGAGTTCAGTTCCGGACGCGGTCGCGCACGCGGTAGCCGCCGGCCGCGTCGCGCTCGAACATCTCGGCGATGCCGGCATGGCGCAGGGCCTCGCCGGACGTGTCGGGCAGGAGGTTCTGCTCGGACACGTAGGCGACGTACTCGGTCTCGGCGTTCTCGGCGAGCAGGTGGTAGAACGGCTGGTCCTTGCGCGGCCGGACCTCCTCGGGGATCGCCAGCCACCATTCCTCGGTGTTGTCGAAGACCGGGTCGACGTCGAACACAATGCCCCGGAACGGGTAGACCCGGTGGCGCACCACCGCGCCGATCGCGAACTTCGCGGTTCTGGTTGTTACGTCCGTCATGACTCTGTCCGTTCAGAGCGGACAGATAGGACCGATGCCGGGGCGTGTCACCGGGCCGGTGGGATGTACCGGTTTCCCAGGTGCGATTCGGCAGGTCCGGGGGCCGGGATGCCGAGCTCGGCCGCGATCGCCCGGGCCGTGGCCTCCCGCCGGGCGGTGATCCCGGCCGCCGCGGCGCGCGCCTGCGCGACGATGGCCGGCGGGGCGGTCCGCGGGGTGCCGCTGTCGAAGGGCGGCTCGGGGGCGTATTGCATGCCGAGCTGGATCAGCCGGGCGGCATCGTCGCCGCGCAATTCGGCCGCGAGCCGGAGCGCGCCGTCGATCCCCGCGGTGACCCCGGCCGCGAACAGCCAGGTGCGGCCGTCGGCATCGCGGTCGATCACCACCCGGGCGTCGACCGGTTCCGCCCCGAACCAGGGCAGCAGGTCGACCGCGTTCCAGTAGGTCGTGGCCCGCCGCCCGATCAGCAGCCCAGCCGCCCCGAGCAGCAGCGCGCCGGTGCAGACCGAAAAGACGTGAGAGGCGCCCGCAGCCTGGCTGCGGATCCAGCCGAGCACGGCGGCGTCGCGCATCAGAGCCTCCTGGCCCTGGCCGCCGGGGATGTGCAGCACGTCGAGCCGCGGCGCCTGCGCGAGGGCGGCGTCGGGGGTGATCCGCAGACCGCGCAGGTCGCGCACCGGCTCAGAGCTCGGCCCGTAGATCCGGTAGGTCGAATTGGGAATCCGCGACAGCACCGCGAACGGGCCGGTGAGGTCGATCTGGTCGAGTCCTTCGAACAGGAGCGAGCCGATCTGCAGAGGGGTTTCGGGGGGGATCATGCGGAGCCTCCGGGCTGGACAGGGAGACCTTACCGCGGCACGCTCTGGCCGAGATGCCAAACACCCCTCGTTTCTCGCCAGACGCATCCCGCCCGGTGGAGCTGCTGGCCTTCCCGGCGGTGCAGCTCCTCGACGTGGCCGGGCCGCTCCAGGTCTTCGCCACGGCGAATGACCTGAGCGGCGGGCTTGCGCCCTACGCGCCGCGGGTTATCGCGGCCGGCGACCGGGCGCTCACCGCCTCGGCCGGCCTGCGCCTGATGGCCGACCCGCTGCCGGAGCGCGACGCGCCGGTGGACACCCTGATCGTCGCCGGTGGCCCCGGGGTCACGGCGGCGTCGGCCGACCCGGCGCTGGTGGCCTGGGCGCGGGACCGGGCCGGGCGGGCGCGCCGGGTCGCCTCGGTCTGCACCGGGGCCTTTCTGCTCGGGGCCGCCGGGTTGTTGGACGGGCGACGGGCCGTGACCCATTGGAAGCATTGCGGCGCCCTGGCCCGGCGCTACCCGCTGGCCCGGGTCGAGCCCGACCCGATCTTCGTGCAGGACGGCCCGGTCTGGACCTCCGCGGGGGTCACCGCGGGGATCGACCTGGCGCTCGCCCTGGTCGAGGCCGATCTCGGCCGCGATCGCGCCCTGGCGGTGGCGCGCCACCTCGTGATGTTCCTCAAGCGCCCCGGCGGGCAGGCGCAGTTCAGCGCGGCTTTGGCCCTGCAGGCCGGGGAGAACCGCTTCGGGGCGCTCCACGCCTTCATCGCCGAGAACCTCTCCGGCGATCTCTCGCTCCCGGTCCTGGCGGAGGCCGCCGGGATGAGCGAACGCAGCCTGAGCCGGCACTATCGGGAGGCGACCGGCCTCACCCCGGCCAAGGCCGTGGAGCGCCTGCGGATCGAGGCGGCACGGCGGGCGCTGGCCGAAACCGCGCAGCCGGTGAAGCGCATCGCCCGGACCTGCGGCTTCGGCTCCGAGGAGACCCTGCGGCGCAGTTTTCTGCGCCACGTCGCGGCGACGCCGCAGGCGTATCGGGCGCGGTTCGGCGGGTGAGGGCGCACAGCGGATCGCCCGGTGGGCCGGCAGCCCAGATGGTCTCGCGCACGCCGTCGCGATCCTGGTGGAGGTCCGCGTTCAGGATGCGCAGCCGGGCAAAGCCGCGATGATCGCGGCGCGGGCCGCGGCGTAAGGGGTATCCCCATCCGTCGAGAGGATCGCGCCATCGACCGTCCCGACGGTCCGCGCCGCGCCGCGCCGCGCCACAGGCGACATCGACGCCGAAGCGGTCGATCGGATACGGGCGGCGGATGGCGCTCCTCCCCCCAGGCCCCATCCATGGGCGCGCGGTGCGGCCCATGCCGTCGTCACGCGCGACCGGACAGGTGCTCTTGCGACGTCCTTGTGCCAGAGGGAGGAGGGTCGGCGCGCGTCGGCTCGGCGGCGGGCTGTTCCTGAGCGGCGCGTGCCGCCCCGGCCTTTCCCTCGGCCCACGAAAAACCCCGCGTTCCATAAGAAACGCGGGGCGGAAAGACTGCACGCATGTCAGAGCGCGGGGCTCCCGGATCGCCCGGTTTCCCCGCTTGTCCGGCTCAGGCAGGGTTACTTGCCGCTGGGGGCCGCGCCGCTGCCGGTGGCGCCGTTTCCGGTGCTGTTGCTGCCGGCGGGCGAGCCGGACGTCGAGGTGTCGCCGTTGGGCGTGCTCTGAGCGGCCGCCATCCCGGCGCTGCCGGCGACGAGCGCGAGGGCGAGAAGCGTGGTCTGCAGGGTACGGCTGGTCATGGTTGCCTCGAGTCCCGAAGGGCCGGCCCCAGCCGGCATGATCTGAACAACGGCCGGGGCGTCGGGGCTGTTCCCCCGGGCCTCCGCCACGGCCGCATACCGGCAGCGCGGCACCCCGGGCTCGGGCGTGGAGCGGGCAGCCGGCGTGTTCGGCTCGAGAACGCCGCGGATTTCGGGTCGGTGCCACCCACCCGCGTGACTGAGGCGGGCGGCCGATGCACCGCATGAGCGTCATCGCGCATGGCGGTTGCCGACCTGCGGGAGGATGCACAAACCGACAACGCCCCGGGAGCGCAGGCTCCCGGGGCGTTGTCGCAGGTCGGAGGGACGCCCGGCGCGCGGCCGGGCGGTCCTGGTCTTAGTAGTCTTAGTACGAGCCGAACTTGTAGTTCAGGCCGGCGCGGACCACGGCGAACTCGTCGTCGCGGCGACCGATGTTGTTGGAGACCAGCGGGACGTTGTTGGCGGCGTTGATCACGAACGCACCCTGGTTGCGGGTGTTGCGATCGAGATTGACGTACAGGCCTTCGACCTTGACCGTCACGGCGCTCGACCGGAAGAAGTTCAGGAACGAGTCGACCGGGAGGGCGTATTCCATGCCGCCGCCGACGGTCCAGCCGGTGCGGAAGCTGTCGTTGCCGGCGAAGCCGCCGAAGGAGCGGTCAGCGCTGCCCGAGCCGTAGGCGAAGCCGCCGGTGCCGTACACGAGGACCCGGTCGAAGGCGTAGCCGAGGCGGCCGCGCACGGTGCCGAAGAAGTCGAGGCTCGACAGGCCGCGCGGGTCGGTCAGGTAGACGCCCTGGGCCAGCGGGCCGACGACGAGGGCGTTGTTCCGGCTGCGGCCGAAATCGAGGTACTGGGCATCGGCCTCGATGCCGACGACCACGCCCGAACCCGGGGTGAACTGGAAGTTATAGCCGACCTGGCCACCGCCGGAGAAACCTTCCTGGTTCCGCTGGCTGAAATAGGCCGTGGTGCCGTTGCCGTACGGGGCCGGGACGGCGAAGCTCGAGGTGCTGTTGCTGCTGGCGTCGAAGGCGTAGCCGGCGTTGATACCGAAATAGGCGCCGGTCCAGGTGAACACGGGCACCGGGGTGAAGATCGGCGGCGGGGCGGCGCGACGCGGCAGGTCGGCGGCCGAGGCTGCGGCGGTGAGGGCAGTAAAGGCGGCCAACGAGGCCAGAAGCGTCTTCATGACTGGTCTTTCCCCAGCGAATGTTCCTATCGAGCGGGAAATTACCCGGTTTTCCACACTCAAGCTGTATCGCGGCTGCCACAGGTGTGGCGGAAGGCGGAGTCCGCGCGATCCGGACTCCGGCCTTGAACCATCCCGCCGCCGGCTCGTTGGCGCCCCACGGTAGCGGAGGCCCACCATGACCAAGCTGTTCATCGCCCAGATCCGCGATGGGGACGGAGACAAGCCGCTCGTGACGGTGCGGGCCGAGGCCGAGGGCGAGGCGCGCCTGTTCCTGGCGGCCGCCTATCCGGATGCGGAGATCGCCAGCGTCACGGAACCCAGCGACTGGACCAGCGATGCCGATACCGGCACCCGGGCCGGCGACATCCGCGAGCATCCCGGCGCCACCTGGCAGCCGCCCTCCAGCCTGGCGGATTGATTAGACTTGCAGCGATGATGTTCATCGGCCGTCAGCCCGCATCATTGAGGCTGGCGCGCGCCGGCCACGTGGATGCCGGTTCGGCGCGCGCGAGCGCGAAGACTCGAAGGCCCGGAGCCGTGATGTCCGGCGACCCCACCCCCCGGCTGCTCGCAGCCGCGGCCGCCCTGACCGGCGCCGCCTTCCTGATGGTTCGCACGGAACCGTCCTGGACGGGCGTTCTCGTCGGTCTGGCCTGTCTCGCCCTCTGGGCACTGGGCACCTTGGCCGCCAAGCCCGGCAGGCCCCTCGTTCTGGACACGCCATCGCGCCCAACGGTGCTGGAGGCGGTCATCGTCGAGACGCCCCGGGCCAAGCCGGACCTGCTGCTGCCGCCCCCCGTGCGTCCGACACGCCTCCCGGAGGTGCCGACCTATCGCCAGCGGACGGTGATGCAGCGCGGGCGTCGGTAGGCCGGGCGCCGCAGACCGCGCAGCCTCGGCTCCCGACGGCGGCGTTTCGGCGGCGCATCGCACCGGGCCGGGCGCAGGCCCGCCCACCGCGGAAAGAGCCTGCGACGCGAGCTTCTGCCGCAGCGCCGATCCCGGACGATCCGCGTTGCCCGCAGCCCAACAAGGAGACCGGCATGGCCGACAAGGCTGACGTGACGACCTACACCATCAAGCAGGCCCTGGCCGCCAAGGTCGAGGACCATATCGAGATCGCGGTGGAGACCGAGGACGGCACCACGCTGAAGCTCAAGGCGACGGCCGATCAGCTCGACGCCCTGGTCGGTGATCTGGAGACCATCCTGGACGCGGACGATTCGGACGAGGAAGCCGCCTAAAGGGGGCTCGGGGCCGCCGTCCGGACGCGCTCGGGCCGGCGGCCCTTCCCTGAACGTGCGGGGCCTACCGCTTCGCCTCGAGCGCCTGCGCCTCGATCAGCGGGATCAGCGGCTCCAGGTCGATGATCGGGCCGCCATAATCGAAGAGGTCGCTCTCGCCGGGCTGCAGCATCTCCCCCTCGTCCTCGTCCCGCCGCCCGAACGGCAGCAGGGAGGAGAGCATCCCGAGGCACAGGGCTCCGGCAATGAGGGCAACCAGGATCGCGACACTCATGGCGGAACACTTGGACGCGGCAGGCGAGCGGAATCAAGCCGCATCAAGATTAAGACGAAGTTCCTCGGGCACGCAACGCGAAAGGGAATCCGGTCACGGTCGCGCCGGGACCTTGTCCTGCTGATGCTCGACCTCGTCGCGCACGCCATGACCGGCCATCAGGATCTCGGTCATGAACGCCCCGACCGCCGCGACGGTACAGACCAGGGCGAGACCGAAGCAGGCGAACAGGATCGAGGCGGTCGCCGCATCGCGCAGCGCCCCGACGAACAGGGTCAGCACGGCCATCCCGATCAGGCAGGCGCCGAGCGAGGCCAGGACGACCGCCACGTCGAGCATGAAGGAGCGTCGCCGCAGGAAGGTCAGCCGGCGGGACAGGCGCGCGGCCTCCGCATCGGTCACCCGGGCGATCTCCCCCGAGAGGGTATCGACCTTGTCGGAGATCCGGCCGAGGCGGGTGGAGAACACGTTGAGCAGGGTCGCCAGCGCCGACAGCAGGAAAGCCGGCGCGAGCGCCACCTGAATGATGTGGGCGATGCTGTCGGGCTCGGTGGAGGTCAGGGAGAAGCCGAACACGGGCACGCTACGCTCGCGGGTGCGGCGCGGGCGGCCGGCCCTGGGGTTTGCCCGGCACGACGGCAGATGATCTCGGACACGGCATGCCGGGAGGCTCACCACAGGAGGCCGGCCGAATGCAACCCGGCGCCGCGCTGCTCTGACCGTCCCGCCCGCATGCACGGCAGGAGAGCGGATGGTCACGGGGGGTCGATGCCGGGGCGCGCCGGGCAGGGGACGTTAATTAATCTTAACCCCCATCAACAGTCGCGGATGGGCTTGCGGGCCGTCCGTCCCTCGGATCTAACGGAGGATGAAGCTTCCTGGTTGGTCCTGGGAATGTTCTCGAGCAAACTAAAGCCCCGTCAGCCTTCGTGCGGCGGGGTTTTTTGCTGCCGGACACGTTGAGATACAAATCTCCGGGCTGAAATCAGCCCCGTAGGCGCGGGATGTGCTCCACCGCACGCCTCTGCATACCACCCGGGGGCCTTGTCCGCCCTGTTGCACCGCTGCACTATCGCGCCGGGTCGTCCTGTCATCTCTATTGCCGGGTACACATCCCGCCCAACGGGAGACAGAGGACCAGATGATCAAGAAGCTTCTTCTCGCGAGCGCCGCCACGGCCCTCCTGACCGGCGCCGCCTCGGCCGCCGACCTGCCGCGCCGCGCCGCCCCGCCGCCCGTCTTCACCCCGGTGCCCGTGTTCACCTGGACCGGCGCCTACTTCGGTATCAACGCCGGCTACGCCTTCGACGCCAGCAGCCGCTCGAACAGCTCGGTCTTCGGCGTCCCCGCCGCCTTCGCCGCCGCCGGCACCACCGCCACCTTCCGCGACCGCAGCCAGGACGGCTTCTCCGGCGGCGCCCAGGTCGGCTACAACTACCAGTTCACCCCGGGCTCGGGCGTGGTCGTCGGCATCGAGGCCGACGCCCAGTACCTCGACTTCGGCCGCAACCGGAACAACGCCTTCATCAGCGGCGCCGTGGCCCCGGGCTACTACGTCACCGACCCGCGCGGCCTGTCGAGCCTCGACTACTTCGGCACCGTGCGCGGCCGCCTCGGCTACGCCTTCGACCGCACCCTCGTGTACGGCACCGGCGGCTTCGCCTACGGCTCGGGCAGCGCCGACCGCTCCTTCGGCGGCTACGCCGGCAACGACAGCTTCCGCACCGGCTACGCCGTCGGCGGTGGCGTCGAGTTCGCCCTCCCGACCGAGTCGTTCCTGAACTTCTTCCGCTCGTCGGCCGTGACGTTCAAGATCGAAGGCCTGTACGTCAACCTGGAGCGCGGCAACCGCAACCAGGGCGCCCTCGTCGTCAACGCCGCCAACCTCGTCCCGGTCGCCTACAGCGCCATCGGTCGCCGCGACGACGAGTTCGCCGTCGTCCGCGCCGGCCTGAACTACAAGTTCGGCTCGTACTAAGACC
>NZ_LKKO01000048.1 GCF_001455965.1 Methylobacterium sp. GXS13 | reverse complement strand
CGCCTCTGCCCCGCGCTCCTCCCGCGCCGCGCGGCACTCGCCGCGCCGCGCGTGGAGCGCCGCGCTGGCGGGGCCAATCGGCGCGCCGCCAGCGCCCGGCCCCGCCTCCGACAATTGCAGGGAGGCCTCGATCGTCTCCGGCACCGCGTCGTCGACGCCGAGTTCGTACAGGGCCGAGGCGTGGCGGGCGTCGCGGGCGCGGGCGACGATCGTCAGGTCCGGCCGCTCGGCCCGGGCCGCCGCCACCGCCTGCTCGACCGCCCGCGGATTGTCGAGGGTGACCACCAGGGCGCGGGCCGTGGCGATGTCGCAGCGGCGCAGGATCTCGGTGTTGCCGGAATCCCCGAAATAGACCGGTGCCCCGGCCCGGCGCTGCTCGGCCACCCGGGCCGCGTCGGAGTCGAGGGCGAGGTAGGGGATCCCGTGCCGGTCCAGCATCTCGCCGACCTGGCGTCCCACGCGGCCGAAGCCGGCGATGATCACCCGGTTCTCGATCTTGTCCGGCAGCGGCTCCGACTTCATGGCGGCGAGGCCGGCGCTCGTCGCGCGACGGCTCAGCCGGCGGCCCAAGGCCGCGAGCGCCGGAATCATGATCATCGTGACCGTGGTCACGATCAGCGCGGCCGCGCCGACATCCTCCGGCACCAGCCCGGTGGCGACCGCGCCCCCGATCAGCACGAACGCGAATTCCCCGCCCGGCCCGAGCAGCAGGGCCGCCTCCAGGGCTACGGGCCGGGAGATCTTGAGGGCGGGCGCCGCCATCATCACCACGGCGGCCTTGATCAGGACGAGGGCCAGCGACAGGCCGATGATCGCCCCGGGCGCCGCCATGAGCTGGGCCGGGTCGAGGTTCATGCCGACCGAGACGAAGAACACCCCGAGCAGCAGGCCCTTGAACGGGTCGATCGTCGCCTCGATCGCCCGGCGGTACTCGGTCTCGGCCAGCAGCAGCCCGGCCACGAAGGCGCCTAGCGTCATCGACAATCCGCTCGCCGCCGCCGTCAGCGCGGTCCCGACGATGACCAGCAGGCAGGCCGCCATGAACAGCTCGGTGGAGCGCGTCCGCGCCACGAGCTGAAACAGCGGGCGCAGGGCGAGGCGTCCGGCGACCACGATCAGAACCAGCGCGATGGCGGCCTGGCCCAGCGCCATGGCCAGCGCCCAGCCCTTGTCGCCCTCGTCGCTGCGGCCCAGCACCGCGATGGCGAACAGGACCGGGGCGACCGCGAGATCCTGGAACAGCAGGACGGCGAAGCTCGCGCGGCCGGAGGGCGCGTTCAGCCGCTTCTGTTCGGCCAGGACCGGCAGCACCACCGCGGTCGACGACAGGGCAAGGCCGATGCCGACGATCGCCGCGCCGGCGAGCGGCACCTGCAGCCCGTAGAGGATCGCCCCGAGGATCAGCGCCGAGCAGCCGACCTGCAGCGAGCCGAGGCCGAAGACGAGCCGACGCAGGGTCCGCAGTCGCTCCCACGACAGCTCGACCCCGATCATGAACATCAGGAAGATCACCCCGAACTCGGCCAGATGCGAGATCTCGGTGCGGTTGCCGATGGTGAAGAGGTGGACGTAGGGATGGGTATCGGCGAGCCGCCCGAGGCCGAAGGGTCCGAGGAGGGCGCCCGCGCCGATGAAGCCCAGCACCGGGGAAATCCGCAGGCGGTGGAACAACGGCACCACAATACCCGCGGTGACGAGGAACAGGATCGCTTCCTTGTATGAACCGGCGTGGACCTCTGGCATCGGCGGCGGATCGAACCTCGTGTTTCCGACCGGGGCGGAATCCGATCACGGTCGCGCGATCATGGGTCGGCGTCCGGCCCTGGGCAACCGGTTTCGGCTGATGCAAGGGTGGCGAGGTGCGCTCTGACACAAGCCGGATACACGAGGCGGGTGAGACATTTCAGCCACCCGGGCGGCGCTTGCCGGTGATCCACCGGGGAATGGGTGCGGGGCGGCCCAAATTCGGCACAATGCCCGCATACACGCTGGCGTTAACCGGGGGTTACGTTCGGCCAGGGCCGCGCTTGCATTTGAGCATCGTCCCGAAAGGTGGTTTCCAGCTTTCGGAAAAAAGATGATGCGGAAGGGCAGGGACGCGCGCGCCCGCGACAGGACCCGATGGATGTGACGAGGCCGATGATCTCCATCAAGTCGATATTCTCCGGTCCCGCGGCGCCACCGAGTCGCGACCTCGCCCGCGAGCGCCGCCAATGGAAGCTCGAATCGGATCGGTGGCAGCACCAGCGTCACGTCGACCGCGGCTACCGCATCAAGTGGGGCTACGTCGCGATCGCCTACCTGGTCGAGTTCATGGTGATCGGCGCCTCGCTCTGGGGCGCCTGGCTGTTCGCCGGCGTCTACAGCGATGGCGACTGGCACGCCTTCTATTTCATGCTGTTGGCGCCTCTGGTCTACGCCGCCGTCGAGCTGTGCCGGGTGCCGCTCGGCATCCTCGCCCGCACCCAGCGCTCGCATTTCGTCCGCGGCCTGGCGGTGCTCGGCATCATCTTCGCGGCCGGGGTGACCACCAAGTCGGTGTCGCAGCTCGGCGAGATGATGTTCCATCCCCGCCTGATGGAAGCGGCCAAGACCAAGACCGCCCTGAAGGATGCCCAGGCCGACCGCGCCACGATCGGCGACCGCATCAAGGCCGCGGACGAGCGCGTGGCGCAGTACACGGCCGAGCTCGACCAGATCGAGAAGCGGTCCACCGACAACGCCCAGCAGCTCGCCGCCCTGCCGGCCCAGCGCTGTGAGCGGGTGTTCGGCACGAACAGCAAGGGCCGCAAGTATCAGAACCTGAAATGCGTGGCCGATCCGCGCGTGGCCGCCCTGTCCGCGGGCGTCACGAAGGCGTCGGCCGACCGTGCAGTGCTGGTGAAGAGTCTCGAGGAGGCCCGCAAGGCGCGCGCCGCGCTCGATCCCGGCGCCGCCGACCGGCGCGTGGCCGATGCCGAGCAGGGCTACCGGAACGCGGTCAACCGCTCGCAGCTGCACTCCTTCACCGCGATGGTCTACGGCGTCGACCCGATCGACGTGACCGAGCAACAGGTCCACGCCTTCCTGCGGATCTTCGTGTTCCTGCCGGCCCTGTGCGCCGCCTTCGCGTCGACCATCCTGGCGCTCTGTGCGGTCTCGACCCGCCGGACCTTCATGGATGAGGACGATCTCGGCGCCGCAGTGAACCCGGAGGCCGCGCCTTTCATGCTGGACGCGATCGCCGACGCGCTGCGCTCGAACCCCGAGCCGATCCTGCCCCGGGCGGCCAACGCCACGGGCGCGGTGATCCCGATGAACCGGCCGGCCCAGGGCCAGCAGAGCCTGCCCGGCCAGAGCCATCCGGGCCAGCAGACCCTACCTGCCGCGGGAGCCGGCGCATGAACTACGTCGCCGGTGGAACCCCTGAGAACGTCGCCCTCGCCCAGCAGGTGAATTCGCGCCTGCGGGCGGATTCGAGCTACGTCGCGGCCCGAGCCTTCCTGTTCCGGGCGCTGGGCTTCGGCGCCTTCGCGTGCCTGGCCGGCATCGGCGTTGGGGCGGCGGCCTATGGCTGGGCGACCCTCAACCAGTTCGACACGGCCGCCGAGAAGATCGCCGCCGCCATGCAGGCCGCGCTCTCCGACGTGACCCTGAAGACCAAGGGCGAGGTCACGCTGACCGACAACACCCTCAAGCTCGAGGGCCTGCCCAAGCTTGGCGGCGGCACGCCGACACCGACCAAGGCGCAGCTCGGCAGCGACGCAGCGCCAGCTTCGAAAGCGGCGGTGAACACCACCTTCACGGTGTTCAAGCAGGTGCCCTATCTCGACGGCCAGATCGTCACCGGCTGGAACTTCAAGGACAACGCCGACCAGCCCTACCAGCAGTATTGCTACTTTTCGCGCCGCTCCAACGAGTCGAAGGGGCAGGTCGAGATCAAGATCGACCTCGCCATGGACACCAAGACCCTGCCGCAGCCGCAGAAATCCGACGTGAACCTGGAGATCCTGGCCCGGAACTGCGTCTGGCACGAGAAGGGTTAGCCGGTCTCGCTTGCGGGGCGGCTCCGGCACGCGCTACCGGTGGCATTCAGGCCAGCTTCTCCGAGAGCGCGATGCGATTTTCTGGAACCGAGTCCTACGTCGCGACCCCCGACCTGACCGCCGCGGTCAACGCCGCCGTGGTCCTGGAGCGCCCGCTCTTTGTCAAGGGCGAGCCCGGCACCGGCAAGACCGTGCTGGCCGAGGAGATCGCCAAGGGGTTGGGCGCGCCGCTCATCGTCTGGAACATCAAGTCGACCACCAAGGCCCAACAGGGCCTCTACGAATACGATGCGGTCTCGCGGCTGCGCGACTCGCAACTCGGCGACCCGCGGGTCTCGGATATCGGCAACTACATCCGGCGGGGCAAGCTCTGGGAGGCGTTCACCGCCCCCGAGCGCCCGGTGCTGCTGATCGACGAGATCGACAAGGCCGATATCGAGTTCCCCAACGACCTCCTCACCGAGCTCGATCGGATGGAGTTCCACGTCTACGAGACCGGCGAGACCGTGAGGGCCGCGCGCCGGCCGATCATGATCATCACCTCGAACAACGAGAAGGAGTTGCCGGACGCGTTCCTGCGCCGCTGCTTCTTCCACTACATCAAGTTCCCGGACGCCGAGACGCTGATGCGCATCGTCGACGTCCATTATCCGGGCATCAAGCACCGCCTGGTCGAGGAGGCCCTGAGGGTCTTTCTCGAGACCCGCGAGGTGCCGGGCCTCAAGAAGAAGCCCTCGACCTCCGAGCTGCTGGACTGGCTCAAGCTCCTCGTCTCCGAGGATATTTCCCCCGAGACCCTGCGCGAGCGCGACGGCCGCAAGCTGATCCCGCCGCTGCACGGCGCGCTCCTGAAGAACGAGCAGGATGTCAGCCTGTTCGAGAAGCTCGCCTTCATGATGCGCCGGGAGCAGCGGGGCGGCTGAGACCCGGCCCGCCGCGGTTCCCGCGCGCCGCGCTTTGGGCTAACCGAAGCCGCGGCGAAGGTCGGGCGCCCGTCGATCATTCCCGCCGAGAAGGGCACGCTCCATGCGCAGGCTGATCCTGTTGCGGCACGCCAAGTCGGACCGTCCGGCGGGCGTCGGCGACCACGAACGGCCGCTCAACGACCGCGGCCGCCGGGCCGCCCCGGCCGTGGGCGCCCACCTCGCCGAGGCCGGCCTCCGGCCCGAACTGGCCCTCGTCTCCACGGCCACCCGGACCCGCGAGACCTGGGAGGCGATCTCCGCCGCCCTCGGCGCCCCCGAGGCGCAGTATCACCGCGAGATCTACGAAGCGCCGTCGACGCGGGTCCTCGACGTGATCCGGGGCGCGCCGGACGCCGTGGAAACCGTGATCGTGATCGGCCACAATCCGGGGCTGGGCGACTTGGCGGCGGCCCTGGCCGGGGAGGGGCCGCGCAAGGAGCGGGCGCGCCTCGCCACGGAGTTTCCGACCGCCGCCTACGCGGTGATCGATTTCGACGCCGCGACCTGGTCGGCGGTCAGCCCAGGGCAGGGACGGCTGGAGCGGTACGTGCGCCCGCGGGATATCGATCCCGAGCTGGGTGGCTGAACCCTCGAACGACGCGCCGCAACAGTCTCGGTTTCAAAAGGCCGTCGGCCTTTTGCGGGTGAAGGGCGGAGCCCTTCTTTCTGGCTTCGCCCGATACATCGGGGCCCTGCCCCGATACCCCGCCAAAGGGCTGAGCCCTTTGGGAGCCCATTATAACGAGGGCGCGGCGACAGGTCAGGCCACCGGCACGGCTTGGTGCGCCTCCACCTCATTGTGCGAGGGCAGGGGGGTGCCCGGCACGAAGGCGTCGAAGGCGGCCCAGAAATCCTGCCGGATGGCATCGCGCTCGCTCAGGATCTCGTGCCGGGAATCCGGCAGCACCAGGATGTGCCCGGCCTTCATCCGGGCTGCGAACCGCTCGGTGTCCAGGGTGCCGCAGACCGGGTCGGCGCCGGCCGCGACGATCAGGGTCGGCAGGGTGATGCGCGGGGCGACGCGTGGGTCGCACAGGCGCGCCATCGCCCGGAACGCCTCGGCGAGCCACGCGATGGTCGGGTCTCCGACCGCCCCCACGCCGACCTGCCGGGCCGCGGCCGCGTTGCGGGCGTAACGCACCGGATCGCGCGACAGGCGGTTGCCGTCATAGGGCTTGGTGGCGATCGAGACCGGCTTGCCCATCGGAATATAGCGGTCGCCCAATCCGATCCGGTGTAGCGCCTGCGACAGGAACGCCGCCCCGGCGGGCCAGCGCACCATCCGGATCGACAGCATCGGCGCCACCGTCACCAGGCGCCGGAACGGCAGCCAGCCATCGAGGGCGCCGATCAGGGCGACGCAGCCACCCATCGAGTGTGCCAGGCCGATATGCGGCTCGGGCATCAGCGGCACCAGCACCGTCTCCGCCACGGCCCGCAGGTCGAGGCGGTAATCATCGAAGCGCGCGACGTGGCCCTTGTGCGGATCGTCCACGCGCCGGTCCGACTCGCCCTGGCCGCGCCAGTCGAACGCCACCACGGCGAAGCCGCGCGTCCGGAGGTCCTGGATGGTCTCGTAGTACTTCTCGATGAACTCGGCCCGCCCCTGGAGCAGGCAGACCGTACCCCGGCAGGTCCGCGCCGTGGTCTGCCAATAGGCCGCCCGCAGGGTGCAGTCGTCGCGGGTTCCGACCGCGATCAGCGTGCCGCCGGGCGGCACCGGATTGTCGGGCGTGCCACGCAGGGTCAGGAGCGGATCCCGCCCGATATCGCCGTCGAACCGCCTCACGGGCCCACCTCACTGCGTCCGCGCGCCGGCGTGACCGTAGCCGAAAAAATCTCGGATTCGGCCCTTGCCGCGGGTCTTGAAGGCGGTTTTTCCACCCCCGATATTCCGTCTGTGCCGGCCGTCAGGCGGCACGAAAGACGGGTCCGGCCCATTGGGCGGACCAATCCTGCATGTTGCTCGTACGAGGATATGTCATGCGTCAGTTCGATCTCGCCCCCCTGTATCGTTCCACCGTCGGTTTCGATCGTCTGTTCTCCGCTCTCGACCAGTTCGCCACCGCCGAGGCGGCGCCGACCTACCCGCCCTACAATATCGAGCGGACCGGCGAGAACGCCTACCGCATCACCGTCGCGGTCGCGGGCTTCACCGAGTCCGACCTGTCGATCGAGGTCCGGGAGAATGCGCTTACCCTCAAGGGCGAGCGCAAGGCCGAGGCCAAGGCGGAGTTCCTGCATCAGGGCATCGCGGCCCGCGCCTTCGAGCGCCGGTTCCAGCTCGCCGACCACGTCCAGGTGACCGGTGCGGCCCTGGAGAACGGCCTCCTCCACATCGACCTCGTCCGCGAGGTGCCGGAGGCGAAGAAGCCGCGTCGCATCCAGATCGCCACGGCCGGCACCCCGTCCGCGCCGGTGATCGAGGGTGACGTGCGGAAAGACGCGGTCCAGCAGGCGGCTTGATCCGGCCTCCTGCCTGAAAACCTGCTAGCGTGATGGAACGCCCCGGCCCAGGCCGGGGCGTTTTCGTGTCGCGACTGTCATAATGACGTGTGGGCTTCATGCTCTTTAGTTGGTCCGGACGGTGCACGGTCGTGCGCCCGGAGTGAACCCGACCATGGTCGCCAATCTCGCCCGCGGAGCCTACAGCGCGCTCGGAGCCGGCTGGCACAAGGGCGTGCAAGGCGTCCAATGGGGCGTCGGCGCGCCGATCGCGAAGCTGCGCCGCCGGCACGCGCTCATTCAGTCCGAGCCGGCGGGCATCACCGACATCCTGTCGGCCGAGCAGGCGATCCGCCTGCCGGAGCCGTTCGAGGGGCGCAGCCTCGGCCGGATCGGCAATCTCGAGGTGCGTCTCGCGGCGAAGAAATCCGAAATCCGGCGCGCGCAGCGCCTGCGCTTCAAGGTTTTCTACGAAGAGATGGCGGCGATCCCCACAGGTCTCGCCGCATTATCGCGACGCGATGCCGACGCCTACGACGCGCTCTGCGACCATCTCCTCGTCCTCGACCATGCCGCGCCGCGGCGGAAGAAGCCGTTCGTCGAGCACCGCCCCAAGGTGGTCGGCACCTACCGGCTGCTCCGGGGCGAGGTGGCCGAGCGCCATGCCGGCTTCTATTCCGAGGGCGAGTACGACCTGGAGCCGATCCTGGCGGCGCAGAAGCACCGGCGGCTGCTCGAGCTCGGCCGCTCCTGCGTGCTGAAGCCCTACCGGAGCAAGCGCACGGTCGAGCTGCTGTGGCAGGGGATCTACGCCTACGTGCTGCACCACCGGATCGACGCGCTGATCGGCTGCGCCAGCCTGGGGGGCACGGATCCGGATCGGTTGGCCCTGCCGCTGTCGTTCCTGCACCACCATGCCCGCGCCCCGGAGGAATGGCGGGCCCGGGCCCTGCCGGAGCGCGCGGTCTCCATGGACCGGCTGCCGCTTGAGGCGATCGACCCCAAGGCCGCGATGCGGGCGCTGCCGCCGCTGATCAAGGGCTATTTGCGGCTCGGCGCCACCTTCGGGGAGGGCGCGGTGATCGACCGCCAGTTCGGCACCACCGACGTGTTCGTGGCGCTCCCAGTCGAGGCGATCGGCGCGCGCTACCGGGGGCATTTCGCGCCGGGGAACTGAGCCCGTAAAAATCCCGGATTCAAAAGGTCCGTGACCTTTTGCGGGTGCAGGGCAGAGCCCTGCGAAAGCGCTTGAGAGACCTGTGAATTCGGGGCTGCGCGCCCCGAACCCCGCCAAAGGGCTGCAAGCCCTTTGGAATCTCATTCTTTCCTACAGATCCCCCAACGCCAGCTGGCCCTGGTTGCGTGCCTTGGCGGGAGCCTTGGCAGGGGCAGCCTTGCGCTCCTTCGAACGGGACGCGGCCAGGGGCGGCTTCTTCGGTTTGGGATCGCCGCGCATGCGGGCGAGGGCCTTGTCCCGGGCCACCGCCTCGGGGGCCTGGGGATCGTCCGACAGCCACTTGCCGCGCTTGATCACCTCGTTGACCCGGCCCTGGTTGACCCCGACCTTGAAGGCGATCTCCTGCTGGGTCATGCCCGTGGAGGCGTGCAGGTCCAGGATCGCCCGGGCGAGCTCGGGGGTCATCTTCTGGCCGGTCAGCCGGCGGGCCGGCTTGACCGTGCGGGTGGCGCGGTCGCGCTCGCGCAAGCGCTCCAGCAGCGCCAGCGCCATGTTCATGCCGTGCTCGCGCAGGGCTTCCTCGAATTCCTTCAGGGTCGCCATCGGCGCCATCCTCCGCCGGGCTCGTTGGCCGGTACTCTGTGGAAGAACGTGCCGGGAACGCCGCAGTTGCGCAAGCGCTCCGGGCCGGTGTCGCAGGCGGTGCCGGTGGACGGACGATGTCATCCACCGGAAATGCGGCCCCTGGCCTCCCGGCAGCGGCTCGGCTACAGGATTGCGCCCCTCCGCCCAGGCAGGCCCGGCCCGCGCACGATGATCAGCCCGATCCGCACCGTCGCCCCCGGCGAATCCGCCGGCTCCCTGGCCCGGGAGCTGGAAGCCGGGGCGGTGCTGCTGTTCCCGGACCTGCCGTTCCCGTTCAGCGCCTTCGAGCGCCGCTTCACCGAGCGGCCCTTCGCGGACGGCAAGGCCAAGAACGTGAACATTCGCGGCGAGGCCGCAGCACTGCGCGGCGCCGCCGGCACCCCGGAGGAGCAGGAAGCCCTGCGCCAGCTCCTGATCCGTTACCGCGCCTTCGCCCGGGACCTGATCGGCACCTACCTGCCGGACTATGCCGACCGGGTGAGCCTGGCCGGCACCTCCTACCGCCCCTACGATGTGGACCAGCGCAAGCTCAGCTGGCGGCGCGACGACACCCGCATGCATGTCGACGCCTTCCCGTCGAACCCGATCGGCGAGAAGCGGATCCTGCGGGTGTTCCGCAACATCAACCCGTCGGGCGAGCCGCGGCGCTGGCGGGTCGGCGAGGATTTCGGCTCGATGGCCGAGAAATTCCTGCCGCGGGTCCCGCGCTACTCAGCCCTCTCGGCGCACGTGCTCGCGGCCCTGCGGATCACCAAGGCAAGGCGCTCCGAATACGACCACCTGATGCTGCACCTGCACGACGCCCTGAAGCAGGACGAGACCTATCAGGCGAGCGCTCCGCAGGCCGATGTCGCATTCCGGCCCGGCGCCACCTGGGTCACCTTCTCCGACCTCGTGATGCATGGGGCGATGGGCGGCCGCTACATGCTGGAGCAGACCGCCTACCTGCCGGTCGCCGCCCAGGCCGACCCCTCTTTAAGTCCACAGCGCATCCTGGCGGCCAAGCTCGGCCGCCCCCTCCATCCATAACCGACAAGGGCCCGACACGATGATCCTCGAAATCGCACAGATCGAGATCAAGCCCGGCCTAGAAACGGCGTTCGAGGCCGGCATCGCCGAGGCCTCGGCGATCTTCAAGGCCGCCAAGGGCTGCCGCGCCTTCGAGGTGCGCCGCTCGATCGAGCATCCCCAGCGCTACCGCCTGATGATTCACTGGGACACGCTGGAAGCCCACACCAAGGACTTCACCGGCTCGCAGCCCTGGCAGGATTACCGCGCCCTGGTCTCGCACTGCTTCGCCGGGCCGGTCTCGGTGGAGCACACCGAGCAGGTGCTCAAGGCGTTCTGATTCGGTTTTTTGGTTTCGGTTCGCGTCCGTCGTGATGGCGCGGCACGACCAATCGCGCCGTTCCCCGTGTGGGCCGAGGCCAGCCCCAAGCGCGGCTCCCTCCCCCTCTGCGGGGGAGGGTGGGCCTCGCGTCAGCGAGGGTCGGGAGAGGGGAACCCGGCTTCCGGAAAGGGCGCGACCGGCATGACGGGCAAAGCCCTCTTCTGCCCCGTCGCTCCCCTCTCCCGCCCCCCTTCGGGGGCCACCCTCCCCCGCAGAGGGGGGAGGGAGAGCCGTCGTGTCTCCCGTGTCTTCTACTTACCGTGATGTGTGAATTCACATGCCCGTACGGAAGCGGGTGCACATCGCGCCCCCGCAAAAGCCCTCGCGCCTCGTTCCTGCGTCGGCCGTAGCCTCTCCGAACGCCGCCGCGGAGCACCTCCGAACACGCACCCAAGCCGTTGCGGCCGGACCCGCAGGTGCTAGGCTCCCGGCCGGCCCATCCCTGGGCGAATCGTCCGGGATCCGGGGCCGACGAGGGCAGGCGCATGGCGTGGCGGAACCGGCTTGCGGGTGCTGTAGCGCTTCTGGCGGGCCTGGCCTGCGGGTCGGCCCTCGCCCAGACGGCGCCGAAGCCCCGGGCCGCGCCGCGGCAGGCGGCGGTTCAGGCCCCAGCCTTCGAGAAACGGTTCGTCCGGGACGATCTCGCCAGCGCCGCCGTGCGGCTCGAGGCGGCGCTCAAGGCCGAGGCCGGGGGGCCGCTCAAGCCCGACGGCCAGTCCCTCGCCGCCGGGCAGGCGCTGCTCGCCGCCGACAAGCCGGACGCGGCACTGGCCCCGCTCGCCACGGCCGTGGCGGCCGATCCGGCCAATATCCGCGCCTGGCAGGCCTATGCCCGAGCCGCCGCGGCGGCGGTCGAGACCCGCGAGGAGAACGACTATCAGGGCCGGGCCACCCTGCGGGACCGGGCCGCGACGGCGGCCTACCGCGCCTATGAGCGTGCCCGAACACCCGCGGATGCGGCGGAATCCCTGGCGCAGCTCGGCGCCCTGGAGGCCGGGCAATCCGCCTGGCGCCCGGCCCTGAACGCCTACGCGGCCAGCCTCGCCGTCGCGGACGACCCGGCGACCCGCCAGACCTACGAGACCCTGCGCACCGAGCACGGTTTCCGGGTGCTCGACTACAAGGTCGATTCGGACGCCGCCGCCCCGCGCCTGTGCTTCACCGTCTCGGAGCCGGTCCTGCCCAAGACCGACTACGCCCCCTACGTGGCGGTCTCGGGCAGCAGCAGCGCCGCCGTGACGGCGGAGGGCTCGCAGGTCTGCATCGACGGGCTGAAGCATGGCGGCCGCTACGCGGTGGTCCTGCGTCAGGGCCTGCCGTCGACGGTGGGCGAGAGCCTGCTCAAAGCCGCCGATTACGAGATCTACGTCCGTGACCGCGCCCCGCAGGTCCGGTTCACCGGGCGCAATTACGTCCTGCCGCGTACCGGCCAGGCGGGCGTGCCCGTGATCTCGGTGAACACCCCGAAGCTCGACATGGAGGTCCTGCGGATCGGCGACCGCGGCCTGCTGCCGACCCTGCGCACGGAGGATTTTTTAGGCCAGCTCAGCGGCGCGACCGCCCGGTCGATCGCGGCCGAGAAGGGCGTGCGCGTCTGGAAGGGCACCCTCGACACCGCCAAGGCCGAGCTGAACCAGGAGGCCGTGACCGCCTTCCCGGTCCTGCAGGCGTTGGGCAAGCTGGAGCCCGGCCTCTACGTGATGCTGGCCCGCCCCTCCGGCACGGCCGCGCCGGACGAGGACAGCTACGAGACCCAGGCGACCCAGTGGTTCGTGGTCTCGGATCTCGGGCTCACCGCCACCAAGGGGCGGGACGGGGTCCACGTGGTGCTGCGCTCCCTCGCCTCCGCGCAGGTGCTGCCGGGGGCCGCGATCCGGCTGATCGCCCGCAACAACGAGGTTCTGGGCACCGCCAAGACCGACGCGCAGGGGCATGCCGCCTTCGATCCGGGCCTCGCCCACGGGGAGGGCGGGACCGCGCCGAGCCTGGTGGTCGCCCAGGCGGGGGACGATTACGGCTTCCTCGACCTCAACCTCGGCGCCTTCGACCTGACCGACCGGGGCGTGAAGGGCCGCCCCGAGACCGGCGGGCTCGACGCCTACCTGTTCACCGAGCGCGGGGTCTACCGCTCGGGCGAGACGGTGCAGATCACCGCCCTGCTGCGCGATCCCCGCAACGCGGCGGTGCCGGACCTGCCCCTGACCCTGGTGGTGAAGCGCCCGGACGGGGTCGAGTATCGCCGGGTCTCGGTGCCGGACCAGGGGCTCGGCGGCCGGTCACTGCCCCTGCCGCTGCTGTCGGGGGCCATGCACGGCACCTGGCGGGTCTCGGCCTATACCGACCCGAAGGCCCCGGCGCTCGGCACGACCAGCTTCCTGGTGGAGGATTACGTCCCCGAGCGCCTGGAGGTTACCCTCAAGGCCGCCCAGGCCGCGCTGCGCCGGGGCGAGGCGGCGCAGGTCGATGTCGCCGCGCGCTACCTCTACGGCGCCCCGGGTGCGGGGCTCGACGTGTCGGGCAGCGTCGTCGTGCAGGCGGCCTCCGGCAGCGGCATCAAGGGCCTGGCAGGCTACACGACCGGCCTGGACGACGAGGCCGTGGAGCCGAGCGTGCAGGAGCTCGCGACCCACGCCACCACGGACGCGCAAGGCCACGCCACCGTCACCGTGCCCCTGCCGGAGGTGGCCGCGCCCCGGCCTTTGGAGGCCAAGATCACCCTCGCGGTGGGCGAGCCCGGCGGCCGGGCGCTGTCGCGCAGCCTGACCCTGCCGATCCTGCCGGCCGGGCCGGTGCTGGCCCTCCGCAAGACGTTCTCGGAGCTGAAGGAGGGCGACCGCGCCGCCTTCGACGCGGTCTTCGCCGCCCCGGACGGGACGCTGCTGGCCCGGCCCGGGGTGACCTGGACCCTGTCGCGGGTGGAGCGGACCTACCAATGGTATCGCGCGGACGGCCGCTGGTCGTTCGAGGCGGTCAAGACCAGCCGGCGGGTCGCCAGCGGCAGCCTCGACCTCACGGCCGGGGCCCCGGGCCGGATCGAGGCGCCGGTGGGCCAGGTCGGCCGCTACCGGCTGGAGCTCGCCACGGCGGGCGCCCCGCAGTCCACCGCGAGCCTCGGCTTCGAGGTCGGCTGGGGCGGCTCCGAGACCGCGGATGCGCCCGACCTGCTCGACCTGAGCCTCGACAAGGCCGCCTATGCAGCGGGCGACACGCTGCGGGCCACGCTCAGCCCGAAGTTCAAGGGCCAGGCCAGCCTCATGGTCGTCAGCGACCGGGTGCACGAGACCGTGGAGGTCAGCGTGCCGGCGGGCGGCACCACCGTGAGCCTGCCGGTCAAGGCCGCGTGGGGCGCGGGCGCCTATCTGGTCGCCACCGCCTACCGGCCCCTCGACCAGGCGGCCAAGCGCCTGCCGGGCCGGGCGCTGGGGCTCGCCTGGTTCTCGGTGGATCGCGCGCAGCGCAGCCTCGGCATCACCCTCCAGGCGCCGGAGCGGGCCCGCCCGCGCCAGGACCTGACCCTCCCGGTGCAGCTCACCGGTTTGAAGCCCGGCGAGGCGGCGCGGATCACCGTGGCGCTGGTCGATGTCGGCATCCTCAACCTGACCCGCTACGAGGCGCCGAACCCGACCCAGTACTTCCTCGGCCAGAGGGCCCTGGGGCCGGAATTCCGCGACCTCTACGGCTACCTGATCGACGGCATGCAGGGCTCGGCCGGGGCGATCCGCTCCGGCGGCGACGCGGGCGGCGGCGAGCTCGCCGACGCGCCGCCGACCCAGGCGCCGCTCGCCCTGTTCTCGGGCGTCGTGACCGTGGGGCCGGACGGCGCCGCCAGCGTCACCTTCCCGCTGCCGGCCTTCAACGGCACCGGCCGTGTGATGGTCACCGCCTGGAGCGGCGACCGGGTGGGCCAGGCGCAGGCGGACGTGATCATCCGCGACCCTGTTGTGCTCGCCGCGACCCTGCCGCGCTTCCTCGATACCGGCGACCGCTCACGCCTGTTCGTGGCCCTCGACAATGTCGAGGGCCGGGCCGGCGACTACACGGTGGATATCGCCCCCTCCGGCCCGATCCTGATCGGCGCCAGCGCGTTGCGGCAGACGATCCGGCTGGAGGCCGGGGGCCGGGTCCACCAGGCGATCCCGCTCACCGCCGCGGGCCCCGGCCCGGCGCGGCTCGACCTCGCCCTGTCGGGGCCGGGCCTCGACGGCACCCTGAGCCAGAGTTTTTCGCTCGGCGTGCTGCCGGGGACCGGGGCTCTGCTGCGCCGCTCGGTCCGAACGCTCGCCCCCGGGACCGGCCTGACCGTCAGTGCGGACCTGCTGGCCGACCTGCTGCCCGGGACCGGCAGCGTCTCGCTCTCGGCCTCGGCGCTGCCCGGCCTCGACGTGCCCGCCCTGCTCCAGGCCCTCGACCGCTATCCCTATGGCTGCTCGGAGCAGATCGTCAGCCGGGCGATGCCGCTGCTCTACGTCAACCGCCTGGCCGCCCTGGACAAGCTCGCCCTCGACGGCAGCGTCGACGACCGGGTGCGCGAGGCGATCGAGCGGCTGCTCGCCCGCCAGGATGCGAGCGGCGATTTCGGCCTGTGGTCGGCGCAGGGCTCGGGCGACCTCTGGCTCGATGCCTACGTGAGCGACTTCCTCACCCGCGCCCGGGAGCGCGGCTTCGCGGTGCCCCAGGGGGCCTTCGCCCAGGCCCTCGACCGCCTGCGCAACAGTGTCGCCAACGCCACGGAGGTGCGGGACGGCGGCGCCGACCTCGCCTACGCGGCCTACGCCCTGGCCCGCAACGGCCGGCCGGTGATGGGCGACCTACGCTACCTCGCCGACACCAAGCTCGACGCCTTCGCCACCGGGCTCGCCCGGGCGCAGCTCGCCGCCGCCCTGGCGCTGCTGGGCGACCGGGGCCGCGCCGTCACGGTGATGGACTCGGCGCTCGCCGCGCTGAAGTCCCGGCGGGATGCGGGCCTCTACCGGGCCGATTACGGCTCCCGCCTGCGCGACGGGGCCGGACTGATCGCTCTGGCGGCGGAGAGCGGGCTGACCCAGGCCGCCCTGGCCCCGGTGGCCGCCCTCATCGGCGAGGAGCGGCAGGACACCCGCGCGACCAGCACCCAGGAGAATGCCTGGCTGGTGCTCGCCGCCGAGAGCCTGTCCAAGGAGGCGGACGCGCTGTCCTTCAGCCTCGACGGTGCGGTGCGGACCGGGGCGCTCGCCCGGATCTACCGGGGCGCGGCGCTGAACGGCCGCAGCGTCGAACTCACCAATATCGGCCGGGCTCCGGTGCAGGTGGTGCTGGGGGTGACCGGCAGCCCGCTGATCCCTGAGCCCGCTGCCGCGCAGGGCTACACGATCGCGCGCACGTTCCACCGGCTGGACGGCAGCCTGATCGATCCGGCTCAGGGCCTGCACCAGAACGACCGGCTCGTGGTGGTGCTCAAGGTCACCGAGGACAAGGCGCAGGCCGCCCGGCTCCTGCTGGTCGATCCGCTGCCGGCGGGGCTGGAGATCGACAACCCGAAGCTGCTCGATGCCGACGCCCTCCAGGGCCTCGCCTTCGCCAAATCCGATGTGCAACCGGTCCACACCGAGTTCCGCGACGACCGGTTCGTAGCCGCCTACGACCGCGACCCGAGCCAGCCGGCGTTCTTCACCGTGGCCTACACGGTCCGGGCGGTCTCACCGGGCACCTACGTGCATCCGGGCGCCTCGGTGGAGGACATGTACCGCCCGGCGCGGTTCGGCCGGACCGGCGCCGGGAGCGTCGAGATCGGCGTGGCGCGGTAGCACGCAGGATTGCGTTCGCGCGTCACGGACAGGCGCGCGAATGCCCGAGCGGGCCGCCGAAACGCAACCGTGCGGCCGCGCCCTCACCAGGCTGCTGCGTTGCAGCGCCGGCATGGTGCGATGCGGAACCCTGACCGGCGCGACCCATTCCTCCAGGTCCCGTTCGGAACCCGTGGAGGTTATGCCCGATGCCGGACCTTGATGCCCTGGCAGGCCGTGCCGCCTCCGTGCTGGCCTATCTGCCGTGGTGGGCCGAAAGCCTGATCGTGATCGTCGCCTGCTGTGCCGTGGTGATGCCGCTGCACGGCGTCGCCTACCGGGCGCTGAAGCGGGCGGTGGCGGGCAAGAGCCTGTTCTGGCGCTCCCTCGTCTCCCGCACCCACGGTCCGAGCCGGCTCGGCCTGATCGTGGTGGCGATCAGCCTCGCCTCGACCACGGTGCACCTGTCCTGGGAGGTGCGGATCGCCCTCAACCAGATCCTGCTGGTCGCCTTCGTGACCCTGACCGGCTGGTGCTGCGCCACCGCGCTCCACATCGCCACGGTGATCTACCTGCGCCGGTTCAAGCTCGACGCCGAGGACAATCTGCTGGCACGCAAGCACTTCACCCAGATGCGCATCCTTGAGCGGGCCGCCGTGACCCTGGTCGGCCTCATCACCGTCTCGGTGGCGCTGATGACCTTCGAGCCGGTGCGCCAGTACGGGGTGAGCTTGCTGGCCTCGGCGGGCGCCGCCGGCGTGATCCTGGGCCTGGCCATGCAGCCGGTCCTGTCGAACCTCGTGGCCGGCATCCAGATCGCCATCACCCAGCCGATCCGGATCGAGGATGCGATCATCGTCGAGAACGAGTGGGGCTGGGTCGAGGAGATCACCTCCACCTATGTGGTGGTGCGCCTGTGGGATTGGCGCCGGCTGGTGCTGCCGCTGACCTACTTCATCCAGAAGCCGTTCCAGAACTGGACCCGCGATGGCGCCTCGCTGATCGGCAGCGTGTTCCTGTACGTCGACCACCGTGCCCCGGTGGCGCGGATGCGCGAGAAACTCTCCGAGATCGCCGCCGCCACGCCGCTCTGGGACGGCAAGGTGGTCAACCTCCAAGTCTCGGACGCCAAGGAATCGACCATCGAGATCCGGATGCTGGTAAGCGCCCGCAACGCGCCCCATGCCTGGGACCTGCGCTGCGTGATCCGCGAGGCGATGATCACCTGGCTGCAGGCCGAGCATCCGGAAGCCCTGCCGCGGCACCGCACGGAATGGGTCGGTGCCGAGGACGCGCCCCTGCGTCGGGCGGACGGGCAGCGGATCGCGGCGTGACCCCGGGATTCCAAAGGGCACTGCCCTTTGGCGGGTCGTCAGGGCGGAGCCCGACACCGGGCCAAGCCCGGCGGCAGGGCTTTGCCCTGCACCCACGAAAGGTCTCGGGCCTTTCGAAACCGTGACCGCCTCAGTCGTCGAGGCCCGCGTAGAATCCTTCTGCGCCGATGCCCTCTTCCTGCATCAGCCGGGCCCGGGCGCGCAGCTTCTCGGTCTCACTCTTGAGCTGGCCGCAGGCGGCCAGGATGTCCCGGCCGCGGGGCGTGCGCACCGGCGAGGCGTAGCCGGCGTTGAACACGATCTCGGAGAAGTGCTCGATTCGGTCCCAGTCCGAGCATTCGTAGCGGCTGCCGGGCCAGGGATTGAACGGGATCAGGTTGATCTTGGCCGGAATGCCCTTGAGCAGGCGGACCAGCTCGCGCGCATCCGCATCCGAATCGTTGACGCCCTTCAGCATCACGTACTCGAAGGTGATGCGGCGGGCGTTGCTCACGCCCGGATAGGTTCGGCAGGCCTCGAGCAGCTGGGCGATCGGATATTTCCGGTTGAGCGGCACCAGCTCGTTGCGCAGGTCGTCGCGCACGGCGTGGAGCGAGATCGCCAGCATGGCATTGGCCGCCTCGCCGAGCCGGGGGATCTGCGGCACCACCCCGGAGGTGGAGACCGTGATCCGCCTCCGGGAGAGGCCGAGCCCCTCCTGGTCCGACATCACGCCCACCGCGTCGATCACCGCGTCGAGATTGTACAGGGGCTCGCCCATGCCCATGAAGACGATGTTGGTCACGAGCCGCCCGGCCTCGCCGGCGCCGGAGGCGTCGCGGCTCGGCATCTGACCGGGCCAGTCGCCGAGCTCATCGCGGGCGGTGACGAGCTGCTGTACGATCTCGGCGGACGACAGGTTGCGCACGAGGCGCTGCGTGCCGGTGTGGCAGAACGAGCAGGTGAGGGTGCAGCCGACCTGGCTCGACACGCAGAGCGTGCCTCGGTCCGGCCCCGGGATGTAGACGCACTCGATCTCGGCGCCGCGATTGTGCTCCTGCGGGTTGGTCGGCGCCATGCGCAGCAGCCACTTGCGGGTGCCGTCGCGGGAGACCTGGCGGCTGGCGACCTCCGGCCGCTCCAGGGTGAAGTGCCGCGCGAGCTCGGCCTTCAGCCCCTTGCCGACATTGGTCATCTCGGCGAAGTCGGTCGCCCCGCGGAAATTGACCCAGTGCCAGATCTGGCCGGCCCGCATGCGGCTCTCGCGCTCGGGCACGCCCATGCCGATGAGCTGCGCCTTGAGCGCGTCGCGGGTGAGCCCGACCAGGGACGGGGGCCGCCCGGGGAGCAGCGCGGGCTGGAAATCGGGCGCCTTCTCGATCGCGGGTTCGGCCGCGCGGGCGCTGTCGAGCGACGGCGTCGCCATGATGATCGATCTATCCTCAGAGCGCTCTCCGCCGAAGTGGAAGCCGGTTCGGCGAAAGAGAGCGCGTCACGACAAAGGCCCAGACGCCGCCGGTCACACGGAGATCGACGGCGTCTGGGCATGGAACGGTTCTGATATAGGCGATCGCGCCGGCGAACGCGAATGCGCCCCGCCCACGGGTGACCCGACGCAGAGCGAGGGTGACCGGGCGCGAAAAAGGGCGCCCGGAGGCGCCCTCATCCGTCAAGCCGAGTCCCGAAAGATCAGGCGGCGGCGGTCTTTACGGGGACGCCCTTCTCGGCCAGGAAGGTCTGCAGCTCACCCGACTGGAACATCTCCCGGGTGATGTCGCAGCCACCCACGAACTCGCCCTTCACGTAGATCTGCGGGATGGTCGGCCAGTTCGAGAAGGCCTTGATGCCCTCGCGGATGCCCTGATCGGCCAGCACGTTCACGCCCTTGAACGGCACTTCGAGGTAATTGAGGATCTGCACCACCTGGCCCGAGAAGCCGCATTGCGGCATCTGCGGCGTGCCCTTCATGAACACCACCACGTCCTGGGAGGCGATCTCGTTCTGGATGGTCGCGTTGGCGTCGGTCATCACTCTATCCTCGGTTCTTCGGTCTCGTATGTGCGGTCTCGATCAGCGGCGTGCAACTGAGGCGGCGATCACACGAAGCGCCTGATCGATATC
Organism: Methylobacterium sp. GXS13; assembly: GCF_001455965.1. Taxonomy (GTDB): domain Bacteria; phylum Pseudomonadota; class Alphaproteobacteria; order Rhizobiales; family Beijerinckiaceae; genus Methylobacterium. The sequence goes on along the minus strand of NZ_LKKO01000048.1, from coordinate 24,865 downwards.
AAAGCGTTCGGTCAAAAGGTCCTCGGCCGCGATCGGGCACGCCTTCGGGAGGCCCGGAAGAATCTGGTTCCCAAAGGCGCCGAGACCAGCCTCCGCGGCCGTGACCGCGGATTTCCAGATCCTCGGCCAGTTCAACCTCTGCCTCATCGACGACTCGTACGCATTCCAAGCCGTGATCTGGAATGTCGCGATCTCCTCGCGCCAATGCAAGCTTGACGGGGCGAGGGGCGCGGAGGCACGCTTCAAGAGGTGGGCGAGCGTCTGGATCAGCAGGCCCTCGACCGCCCGCAAATGGGATCGCCCCACGCTCTCGATCTCCTCCGCGACGTTCGCCCAGTCGACCGCATTCGACAGGTCGCTGCGGGCTCCGAGCGCGCGCAGAGCCGCAGCCTGTTCCTCGGCCCAGGTGACGATGTCGTCGTCGTAGAGACTCGGTCGGTCCATCGGGACGACTCTCGCGAACGGGCGCTAATCCTGAGGGACGCCCGTGGTCAGCGCAAGGGCGTGCAGCACGCCGCCCATCCGGCCCTGGAGGGCGCCGTAGACCATCTGGTGCTGGGCCACCCGGGTCTTGCCCTTGAAGGCGGCGGACAGGACCGTGGCGGCGTAGTGGTCGCCGTCGCCGGCGAGGTCGCGGATCTCGACCTGCGCGTCGGGCAGCGCTTCGCGGATCATGCGCTCGATCTCGCCCGCATCCATCGGCATCGAAAAACTCCTGGGCGTAAGGGGTTCAGGCGGCCGGCGCGGCCGGCTGGCTCGCCATGTAGGCGGGCAGCCAGCGTTCATGGGCCGCACTCAGCTCGGACAGCGATATGGTCTCGCCACCCGGCAGGGTCAAACGGTCGGTTCCGGTGACCCCGACCACGGCCGCGTCGATGCCCTGGGCCGAGGCGCTGTAGAGCAGGTCGCTGGCCGCCTCCGGATCGACCGCCAGCAGGTAGCGGCCCTGGTCCTCGCCGAACAGGTAGGCGTGGGGGGGCAAGTCCACCGGCACATCCGGCAGGGCCGCGCCGATGCCGCCGGCCATCGCCATCTCGGCGAGCGCAACGGCAAGACCGCCGTCGGACAGGTCGTGGACGGTGTCGACCGTGCCGGAGAGAATCAGGGCGCGCACGAAGTCGCCGTTGCGGCGCTCGAGCGAGAGGTCGACGGGCGGCGGTGCGCCCTCTTCCCGGCCCTCGATCACCGCCAGATAGGCCGACTGGCCGAGCCAGCCCTCGCCAGAGCCGACCAGGACCAGCACGTCGCCCTCGCGCTTGAGGGCGATGGTGGCGTGGCGCTCGACGTCGTCGAGCACGCCGACGCCGCCGATGGTCGGGGTCGGCAGGATGCCGACGCCGTTGGTCTCGTTGTAAAGCGAGACGTTGCCCGACACGACCGGGAAGTCCAGCGCCCGGCAGGCCTCGCCGATGCCCTGGAGGCAGCCGACGAGCTGGCCCATCACCTCGGGCTTCTCCGGGTTGCCGAAGTTGAGGTTGTCGGTGATGGCGAGCGGACGGGCGCCCACCGCGGTGATGTTGCGCCACGCCTCGGCCACCGCCTGCCGGCCGCCCTCGACCGGGTCGGCCTCGCAGTAGCGCGGGGTGACGTCGCAGGTGAGCGCCAAGCCCTTCGGGCCGTCCTCGACCCGCACGATGGCGGCGTCGCCACCGGGCTTCTGCACGGTGTTGCCGAGGATGAAATGATCGTACTGCTCGTAGACCCAGCGCTTCGAGGCGAGGTCGGGCGAGCCGACGAGGCGCTTGAGCGCCTCGGTGAGGGAGGCCGGCGCCGGCACGCTGGATGCGGCGATCACCGGCAGGTGCGTGTTGGCGCGGTGCGGCCGGTCGTAGAGCGGCGCCTCGTCGCCGAGTTCCTTGATCGGGAGGTCGGCCACGGTCTCGCCGTGCCACTTGACCACGAACCGTAGCGTGTCGGTGGTCCGGCCGATCACCGCGAAGTCGAGGCCCCACTTCACGAAGATCGCCTCGGCTTCGGCCTCCATGCCGGGCTTGAGCACCATGAGCATGCGCTCCTGGCTCTCGGACAGCATCATCTCGTAGGGGGTCATGCCGGCCTCGCGGGCCGGCACCTTCTCGATGTCGAGCTCGACGCCGAGATCGCCCTTGGCGCCCATCTCGACGGCCGAGCAGGTCAGACCCGCCGCGCCCATGTCCTGGATGGCGATCACCGCGCCCGAGGCCATCAGCTCCAGGCAGGCCTCCAGCAGCAGCTTCTCGGCGAAGGGGTCGCCGACCTGCACGGTCGGGCGCTTCGACTCGGAGGCCTCGTCGAACTCCGCCGACGCCATGGTGGCGCCGTGGATGCCGTCGCGGCCGGTCTTCGAGCCGAGATAGACGATCGGGTTCCCGACCCCGGTGGCCGCCGCGTAGAAGATCGCGTCGGTGCGGGCGAGCCCCACGGCCATGGCGTTGACCAGGATGTTGCCGTCGTAGCGCCGGTGGAAGCCGGTCAGGCCGCCGACGGTCGGCACGCCGAAGGAATTGCCGTAGCCGCCGACCCCGGCCACCACGCCCGAAACCAGGCCGCGGGTGCGCGGGTGGTCGGGGGAGCCGAACCGGAGGGCGTTGAGCGCCGCGATCGGCCGCGCGCCCATGGTGAACACGTCCCGCAGGATGCCGCCGACGCCGGTCGCCGCGCCCTGATAGGGCTCGATGTAGCTCGGGTGGTTGTGGCTCTCCATCTTGAAGACGCAGGCCAGCCCGTCGCCGATGTCGATCACGCCGGCATTCTCGCCAGGACCCTGGATCACCCAGGGCGCCGAGGTCGGCAGCCCGCGCAGGTGCTTGCGCGAGGACTTGTACGAGCAGTGCTCATTCCACATCGCCGAGACGATGCCGAGCTCGGTCAGCGTCGGATCGCGCCCGATCAGGCCGCGGAAGCGCTCGTACTCCTCCGGCGTGAGGCCGTGCTGGGCCACGAGCTCGGGAGTGATCGGAACGTCGTTGCGGAACATGCGAAGGTCTCGGCAGAGAGCGGTCCGTCTTGAGAGACGCATACCGCGGCGAACCCGAACCGGGCTGAGATCTCAGGCTGCCCCGGCTCTAAAGCGGAAGCGCCTGCGCTGGCAACATCCGCCGGCGCGGGGCTGGGGATTGGGGGCCGGCCCGGACGGATCCGCACAGCCGGGCGGATGACGCGGTCGCCACGCTAGAGTCCGGGCGCGCCGTCCTCCCGGCAGCCGGCGACGAGCGCGTGCACCGGCTCCGGCCCGGTAACCACGTCGAGATAGTCGAAGCCGCTGTCGCGCTGGCTCGCCATCAGTAGCTGGAAATGCATCTGGAACAGGTTCCATTGCCGCCGGCCGACATCGGCGCTGGTGATCAGCTCGTGGATCGCCACCCAGCGCACGGACGGGCGGGCGGGATCGGGCGGGGCGAGGCCGCAGGCGGTGATCGGGTTGTTCTTGTGGATCGAGAGCCAATCCCAGGTGGCACGCACGTCGAGCCAGCCGATCTGCGTGGCCCGGCCGAAACGCAGGAGACTGTCGCGGAATCTTCGGGCGGCCGGGTCGAGGCCGAGCCAGGGGATGACGCTGCCGATGCTCACGAACGAGACCGGCGTGCCGCGGCATCCGAAGCCGGGGTCGCGGGCGAGCACCCGATCCAGCACCTCGATGCCGAGGAAGCTCGACGAGGAATGGCCGACCACCACCACCTCGTCGGCTTCGCCCTCCGCGGCGTGGATGCGCGTCGCGAAGGCGTCGAGCCGGGGGTCAATCTCGGGGGCCTCGCCCGCCGCGTAGGAATGCGTGAAGGCGGTGTCGTCCACGAGGTGGGGGACGTAGAGCGGCTTGCCACGGGTCACCCGGATCAGACCGGCCAGGACCGCGTAGGCGAGCGGCGGCACCGCCACCAGGGCCCAGGGCTGGGCCGCCGCCGGTGCCAGCGCGGCGAGCCCCGCCGCCGCGGCGAGGCTGAGAAGCGCCAGCGCGATGTAGATGTAGTGGACGCAGAAGATCACCGTGGAGAAGCGCCAGCCCTCCCGGCGCAGGCTCGCCATGTAGCCCGTCCGCCACAGCCGCCAGAGCAAAGCCGGCACACCCCGGAGCCGCGTCCAGTCGGATTGCGGGAAGCGGGCGCGGACGATGTCCTCCCAGCGCAGCAGGACGTAGCGGGTCGAGACCCCGCGCGAGTCCGCCGTCCACGCGAGTTCGACCCCGTCCGCCGAGCGGACCGGATCGCCGACCGTGATCGCGGCGCCCCGGCGCGCAGCGGTGAACCGGGCCTCGCGGCGGAACAGGCCCCAATAGGTCTCCGGATCGCGCGGATCGAAACCCGGCAGGTAGAACACGATGCGGGAGGTCAGCACCCGCGGCGCGTCGCCGTCCGGCTTTCCGGACATGTGCTGGGCCGGTGCGTCGGCGACGGGGATGCGTGTCGAAATGACGAGTCCGATCGATTCGAGGTGGCGGCTTGCCTACATGAAGCGGCCGGGCGCGCCGAGGGTGAAACTGCCTGGGGCTTGCGCCGGCCCATCGCTCACGCCGCCGGCGGCGTGGCCAGAAACTCGCCGATCGCGGCCACGAACTTCTCGCCATAGGCCTCGCGCTTGCGTTCGCCGACCCCGTGGACCGCCCGCAGCGCCCAGAGGTCGACAGGTTTCTGCCGAGCCATCTCGATCAGGGTCCGGTCCGGGAATACCATGAAGGCGGCGATGCCCTCGGCCCGGGCCAGGGTGGCGCGCAGGCCGCGCAGGTGCTGGAACAGGGCCTCGTCGGTCTCCGAGAGCGCGATCTCGCCCTCCTCGCGCGGCGCGGTGCGGCGGCGCTCACGCGATTCGGCCTTCGGCTCCGGATCGGGGCGCAGCTTGACCGGCTCACGGCCGAACAGGATCGCCTCGCCCTTCTCGGTCATGGACAGGCCGCCATAGCCGTCGGCGTTCTCGGCGATCGCCCCGGCGGCGAAGAGCTGGCGCAGGATCGCCCGCCAGGCGGCCACCGGCTTGTCCGCCCCGACCCCGAAGGTCTTGAGGCTTGTGTGGCCGTTGCGGCGGACCTGCTCGCTCTCCTTGCCGTGGACCACGTCGCAGATATAGGCCGCGCCGAAGCGCTGGCCGGTGCGCACGATCGCCGACAGGATCTTCTGCGCCGCCACGGTCCCGTCGACCAGGGTGACGCCGCCGCGGCAGAGGTCGCAGCGGCCGCAGGGCTCGCTCGCCTCGCCGAAATAGCCGAGCAGCGACTGGCGCCGGCAGGTGGCGCCCTCGCACAGGCTGATCATCGCCTCGAGCTTGCGCCGCTCGACCCGGCGGCGCTCGTCGGAAATCTCCTTCTCGTCGATCTGGCGGCGGCGCAACGCCATGTCGTCGAGGCCGTAGAGGGTCAGCGTGTCGGCCGGCAGCCCGTCGCGGCCGGCGCGGCCGATCTCCTGGTAGTAGCCCTCCACGTTGTTGGGCATGTCGGCATGGCAGACGAAGCGCACGTCGGGCTTGTTGATGCCCATGCCGAAGGCGATCGTGGCGGTCATCACCACCCCGTCCTCCTGGAGGAACCGGTCCTGGTTGCGCATCCGCGTGCCCTGGTCGAGCCCGGCATGGTAGGGCAGGGCGTCGAACCCGTCCTTCTTGAGGGTCTCGGCCAGCTGCTCGACGCGCTTGCGCGAGGAGCAGTAGATGATCCCGCTCTCCGCCCGGCGGTGCTTCAGGAACCGCTCGATCTGCCGGGCCGGGTTGTCCTTGGGCTGGAACGTCAGCCGAATGTTCGGCCGGTCGAACGAGTGGACGAAGATCTTCGGGCCGCGCCCCTGCGGGAACAGCCGCTCGGCGATCTCCGCCCGGGTGGCGGCATCGGCGGTGGCGGTCAGCGCCAGGGTCTGGACGTTGCCGAGCGCCTGCCGGGCCCGGGCGATCTCCCGGTATTCGGGCCGGAAATCGTGCCCCCATTGCGAGACGCAATGGGCCTCGTCCACCGCAAGCCGCCGAACCCCGACGCCGCGCAGGGCCTCGATGCAGCCTTCCATCAGCAGGCGTTCGGGGGAGACGAACAGCAGGCGCAGCTCCCCGGAGCGCAGGCTGCGCCAGGTCTCGCGCGATTCGACCTCCGACACGGACGAATTGAGGGTGGCGGCCTCGACGCCGACGCTGCGCATCTGTTGCACCTGGTCGTGCATCAGCGCGATCAGGGGCGAGACCACCACGGTCAACCCGGCATCGATCAGCGCCGGCAGCTGGTAGGTCATCGACTTGCCCGAGCCCGTGGGCATCACGGCGAACACGTCGTCGCCGTCCAAAACCGCGCCGATCACCTCGTCCTGCCCGGGCCGGAAATCCTCGTACCCGAAGGTCTTCTTCAGCGCGGCGCGGGCCTCGTCGAGGCGGGTCATCGGGATCCTTGTACGGGGTGGTGGCGCGCTTGCGGCTCAGGTGTGTAGGCACTAGCCTCCCTACGTCTACACGGAGGCTGTCGTGCCGCTCAACATCCGCAGCGAAGAGGTCAACCAATTGGCCGAGACGCTGGCATCGCGGGCCGGCGTGAGCAAGACCGAAGCGGTGCGAATCGCGCTCAAAAACGAGATCGCGCGGCGCAGCCGACGCGTGCCGCTCGCGGAACGCCTGAAACCCTTGCTCGACAAGATGGATGCCGTACCGCGCACGGGCCTGGAGGCCGACAAGGCGTTCTACGACAGCCTGAACGACGAGTGATGTTCGTCGACGCCTCGGCTCTCGTGGCGATCCTGACGGCCGAGCCGGAGCGTTCCGTCCTGCTGGACTGCCTCGATGGCGCGATGACGCCGCTCACATCGGGCATCGCCGTCTTCGAGACGGTGGTCGCGGTGGCGCGCAAGAAGGCGATCTCCGTGGCAGACGCCGAGACGGAGGTCGACGCGTTCATCCGCATCGCTGGTCTGCGAATCGTGCCGATTTCGGCGGTGGAATCCGCCCTCGCCCTCACCGCCCATGCCCGTTTTGGCAAGGGCCGCCACCCCGCCCGCCTGAACCTCGGCGACTGCTTCGCCTATGCCTGCGCGCAGGTCCACGGCGTGCCGCTGCTCTATATCGGCGACGATTTCCCGCGGACCGACATCCGCTCCGCCCGCGGCTGAATCTCAGCCGCAGTGGAACTCCGCCACGTGCTGGGCAACGATCGCGTCGAAGGATTCGTCCGCCCGGAAGCCGAGCGCGAGCGCCGCCTCCGGCTCGAACGCCTCCGGCCAGGAGGAAACGATCCGGGCGATGGTCGCGTCCGGCTCGCGCCGGATCAGCGCCACGGCTTTGTCGCCGGCCACGCGTCGTAGGGCCTCGATCTCCTCGGCCACGGTGGCGGAGACGCCCGGCATGGTCAGGCTGATCCGCGGGCCGATCGCCGCGAGGTCGAGCCCGGCCGCGTGGATCAGGAAGCCCACCGCGGCGGCGGGGCTCGCGAACCAGTGGCGCACCGTCTCGGGCACCGGCAGCACGGCCTCCTGACCGGCCAGCGGCTCTCGGATGATCCCGGAGAAGAAACCCGAGGCCGCCTTGTTGGGCTTGCCCGGGCGCACGCAGATGGTCGGCAGCCGCAGGCCGATCCCGTCCAAAAAGCCGCGCCGCGCGTAGTCGGCGAGCATCAGCTCGCCCATGGCCTTCTGGACGCCATACGAGGAGGCCGGGCGCAGGATGAAGTCGTCCGGGATCACCTTGGGGAAGGGCGGTCCGAACACCGCCAGCGACGAGGTGAAGACCAGCTTCGGCCGGTAGCCGTCCGCGGCGTTGGCCCGGCGGATCGCATCAAGCAGCAGCCGCGTGCCGTCGAGGTTGACCCGGTAGCCCAGCTCCAGGTTGGCCTCGGCCTCGCCCGAGACCACCGCGGCGAGGTGGAAGATCACCTCCGGGCGCTCGGCGATGGCGGCCTCAGCGGCGCCGGGGGCGGTGAGATCCGCGGCCTCGGCCTTCACCGGGCCGGAGAAGCCCGCGGGTGCCGTGGGCGGCACCACGTCGAGCAGGGTGAGGGCGGTGAGCGGCGCGCCGCCAACCGTGCCGTCCGCAACCAGGGCATCGACAAGGCGTCGGCCGATCATGCCGGCGGCGCCGAGAATCAGAGCATGCATGGAAGACCTCTTCGTCCGATGGTTTGCCGCGTCAGGCCATCATGTCCAGGGCACGCCCGAAGAAGTCCGTGCCGCCGAAATTGCCGGATTTCAGGGCGAGCAGCATCGGCTCGGGCCGGCCGGCACTGCGCAGGATCGGCACGCCCGCGGCGATCTCGGGTCCGAGCAGGAACGCCCGGAGACCGAGCCGATCGACCACAGCGCCCGAGGTCTCGCCCCCGGCCACCACGAGCCGGCGCACGCCGCGGGCGACCAGCCCCTCGGCGATGGCGGCGAGCGCAGCCTCGATGGCGTGACCGACCGCGTCGACCCCGTGCTGAGCCTGAAGGGCCCGGACCGCCTCGGGGGTCGCCGAGGAGGCGATCAGCACCGGGCCGGCGGCCAGGCGTGCGTCGGCGACGGCCAGGGCCTCGGCCACAGCGTCGGCTCCGGCCAGCAGGGCCGCGGTGTCGAGGCGCAGCACCGGCATCTGGGCCTCCGCGGCGGCGATCTGCTGGAGGGTCGCCTGCGAGCAGCTGCCGGCGAGGCAGGCCGCGGCCCCACCCACCGGCTCGCCCATGGCGGCGCCGGCCGCATCCCGGGTGCCGCGACCGTCGGCGACGAGGGCGCGGGCAAGACCGAGCCCCAGCCCCGAGGCACCCACCGAGAATTTTCTCGCGATGATCGCCCGGCCGAGGATTTCGAGGTCGCTGTCGAAGATCGCGTCCGCGATCGCCGCCTGCTTGCCCTCTTCGGCCAGGGCTTCGAGCCGGGCCGCCACCGCCTCGGCGCCCCGTGCCACCGTGGCGGTGTCGATGAGCCCGACCGCGCCCGCGCTCTGGCGCGCCAGCACGCGCACCAGGTTGGCGTCGCGCATCGGATTGAGCGGGTGGTCCTTGAGCGGGCTCTCGTTCAGGGGCACCGAGCCGACGAACAGGTTGCCCTGGTAGACGCTGCGTCCCGTCTCCGGGAAGGCGGGGGTGACGAGCGCGATGCGCTCGCCGGCCGCGTCCCGCAGGGCGTCCATCACCGGGCCGATATTGCCGGCGTCCGTGGAATCGAAGGTCGAGCAGACCTTGAACATCACGTGGGCCGCGCCCCGGGCCCGCAGCCAGCGTTCCGCCTCGCGGGACCGCGCCACGGCCTCGTCGGCCGGGATCGAGCGGCTCTTGAGCGCCACCACCACCGCGTCGGCCTCCGGCAGGGCCCGGTCATCCTCCGGCAAGCCGATGGTCTGGATCGTGCGCAGGCCCGCCTTGGTCAGGGTGTTGGCGAGGTCCGAGGCGCCCGTGTAATCGTCGGCGACGCATCCCAGCGCGAGACTCATCGGACTCTCCCTCTGTAGGCGGCGAGCCAGCCGAGGCCGGCCACGGTGTCGGCGGCCGGGATGTACTCGCAGCCGACGAAGCCGGCGTAGCCGAGCCGGTCCAGCTCGTCGAACAGGAACGCGTCGTCCATCTCGCCGGTGCCGGGCTCGTGCCGCTCGGGCACGCTCGCGGTCTGGACATGGCCGACGATCGGCATCAGCGCGCGCAGCCGCATGGTCACGTCGCCGTGCAGGATCTGGCAATGGTAGAGGTCGAACTGCAGCTTCAGGTTCGGCAGCGCCAGCGCGCGGATGAGATCCGCGGCCCGGCCGAAATCGTTCAGGAAGTAGCCCGGCATGTTGCGGCTGTTGATCGGCTCAAGCACGAGGTCGAGGCCGGCCTCGCCCAGGCGCTCCGCCGTCCAGGCCACCGCCCGGCGATAGGCCTCGGCGGCTTTGGGGTCATCGTGCGGGGCGAGCCCCGCCATCAGGTGCAGCCGGGCGACGCCGGTCGCCTCGGCGTAGCGGAGCGCCGTATCGACGCCGGCCTTCAGCTCATCCAACCGTTCAGGCAATGCCGCCAAGCCGCGCTCGCCCTTGGCGAAATCCCCCGGCGGCAGGTTGAACAGGGCCTGGGTCAGGCCGTTTACCCGAAGCCGCTCGGCGATGGCCTCGGGCGGGTGCTCGTAGGGGAACAGGAACTCGACGGCGTCGAACCCGGCGCGCGCCGCCGCATCGTAGCGGTCGAGGAACGGCACCTCGTTGAACATCAGGCTGAGATTGGCGGCAAAGCGCGGCATTTTCTTCGGACTCCCTAAGCCTGACCGGGCAGCTTGGCGCCCGAGACCTGCGCGTAGAGCCGCGCCACGGAGGCATCGTCGTCCCGGCCCATGCCGGCGCCGGACGCCATCAGGAACATCTGGAGCGCCGCCGCGGCCACCGGGACCGGGTACTTCTCCGCCCGGGCCATGTCCTGCACGATGCCGAGATCCTTGACGAAGATGTCGACCGCGCTCTTCGGCGCGTAGTCCGCGTCGAGGATGTGGGGCACCCGGTTCTCGAACATCCAGGAATTGCCCGCCGACTTGGTGATCACCTCGTAGACGCGGGCCAGGTCGAGGCCCTGCTTGGCGGCAAAGCTCATCGCCTCGCAGGCGGCCGCGATATGGACCCCGGCCAGCAGCTGGTTGATCATCTTGAAGGCCGCGCCTTGGCCGGCTTCGTCGCCGAGCTCGTAGAGCGTGCCGGCCATGGCATCGAGGGCGGGCCGGGCCTTGGCGAAGGCAGCCGGCGAGCCCGAGGCCAGGAAGGTCAGCCCGCCATCGGCCGCGCGGGCGGCGCCGCCGCTCATCGGGGCGTCGAGATAGTGCCGGCCGGTGGCCTCCAGACGGGCCGCCAGCGTGCGGGCGACGGCAGGGTCCATGGTCGCCGACGAGACGAACACGGCGCCCTCGGGCATCGCCGCGGCGGCGCCGTTTTCGCCGAACAGCACCGCCTCGGTCTGAGCGGCGTTGACGACCACGCTCACCACCACGTCGGCGCCCTGCGCCGCCTCGGCCGGATTGGCCGCCGCAATCCCGCCCGCATCCCGGAAACGGGCGACGACCTCCGGGTTCACGTCGCAGGCAGCGACGGAGAAGCCGGCCCGCAGCAGCGAGCCCGCCATGCCGGAGCCCATGGAGCCGAGGCCGATCACCGCGGCGCGGCCTGTCTGCGGGGTGGTGACCATCGGGTTGGCTCCTGCTTTGAAGGTTACAGACTCGGCAGCACGTGTTTGAAACACCGCGTTTTCCTCTCCCCCTTGCGGGGAGGGGTCAGGGGTGGGGGTGGCTCAGAAGGGACCGCTGAGCCCTATCCGGCACCACCCCCACCTCCGGCTCCTCCCCGCAAGAGGGAGGAGAGGGCGTCGAGGCATACCCGCCTCAGCGGTTGACCATCTTGGCCGGGGTGACGAACACGCAGGCCGAGCCGACCACCAGCATGACCGCCAGCGCGTACATGCCGGCCGCGGTGCTGCCGGTGGCGTCGCGCAAAGCCCCGATCACGTAGGGGCTGACGAAGCCCGCGAGGTTGCCCACCGAGTTGATCAGCGCGATGCCGGCCGCCGCCCCCGCGCCGCTCAGGAAGGCGGTGGGCAGGGACCAGAACAGGGGCGAGCAGGTCAGCACGCCGGCCGCCGCCACCGAGAGCGCCGCCACGGCGATCGTGGTCGAGCCCGCGCTCGCCGAGACGACGAAGCCGACGGCGCCGACGAGCGCCGGGATGATCAGGTGCCAGCGGCGCTCGCGCATCCGGTCGGCGGAGAGGCCCAGCAGGATCATCACGACGGCCGCGCACAGGAACGGGATCGCGCTGATCAAGCCGATATTGAGGTTGCCCTGCACGCCGGACGCCTTGACGATCGTCGGCAGCCAGAAGGTCAGGCCGTACTGACCGGTGACGAAGGCGAAGTAGATCAGGCTCATGAACCACACGCGGCCGTTGCGGAACACGGTGGCGATGGAGTGCGGGCTGGATTCCTTGCCGTGGTTGTCGGCGGCGATGTCGCGCTCGAGGACCTGCTTCTCCGCGTCGGTCAGCCACTTGGCCTCGGAGGGGCGGTTGTCGAGATAGAGGAACACCGCGACGCCGATCAGCACCGCCGGCACGGCCTCGATCAGGAACATCCACTGCCAGCCGGACAGGCCCTGGGCGCCGTTGAACGCGTCCATGATCCAGCCGGAGAGCGGGTTGCCGAAGATGCCGGAGATCGGAATCGCGGCCATGAACACCGCGATCACCTTGGCCCGGCGATGGGCCGGGAACCACTGCGTCGTGTACAGGATCACGCCCGGGTAGAAGCCCGCCTCGGCCAGGCCGAGCAGGAAGCGCATCCCGTAGAAGCTCCATTCCGAGTTCACGAATAGGAACGCCCCGGAGATCAGCCCCCAGGTGATCATGATCCGGGCGATCCAGACCCGGGCGCCGACCCGGTGCAGGATCACGTTCGACGGTACCTCGAACAGGAAGTAGCCCAGAAAGAAAATGCCCGCGCCGAGGCCGTAGACCGTCTCGGAGAACTTGAGCTCCTGGGACATCTGCAACTTGGCGAAGCCGACATTCACCCGGTCGAGATACGCCACCACGTAGCAGAGCATCAGGAACGGCACGAGGCGCCAGAACACCTTGCCGTAGGTCCGGTCGACGAAGGTCTTTTCGTCCGCGAGGGCCGCGCCCCGCAGCGGGGCGGCTTGAACCGACATCGGCGTTCTCCCTGGTCCGCGCCGCGTCGAAAGGCGGGCGAGGAATGGTCTTCACCGCTCGTTCCGGCGGCGCTGGCGGGGGCTGTAGCGACTTTTGGCAGCGCTGCCAATCCGGTTGTGCGGTATAATGCAGGACGCTATGGCGAGCTGTAAGGCGCTGCCATGCGCGAGACCGGCCTCTTATCCACCCCCCTCATCTTGAGGCGCGGCGAAGCCGCCTCGTGATGAGGGCGTGGGTGGGAGGAGCGGGAGAGGCACGAAAAGGCCGGGAGATGGACGAATTCCAGCCGCCGGGGCGGCTCGTGACGCTCACCGACGTCGCCCGCGAGGCGGGGGTCGGTGAGAGCACGGTCTCGCGGGTCCTGCGCAACCACGGCTCCTCTTCGAAGCGCGCCCGGGAACGGGTGGCGGAGGCCGTGGCCCGGCTCGGCTACGTGCCGAACCGTCTCGCCGGGAGCCTCGCGGGACCGGGGGCGAGTGCGCAGCTCGCCGGGGTGATCGTGCCGTCGCTCGCCAACGTCGTCTTCCCCGACTTGCTGCGCGGGTTGACCGGCGCCCTGGATGCCGTGGGTATCCGCTGCGTGATCGGGGTGAGCGACTACGATCCCGACCGGGAGGAGGCGCTGGCCGCCGCGCTCTTGTCCTGGCGCCCGGCCGCGCTGCTGCTCACCGGGCTGGAGCACAATCCCGCGACGGTGGCCCTGGCAAGGGCCGGGGGCGTGCGCGTTGTCGAGATGATCGACACGGACGGCGCGGGGATCGATGCCGTGGTCGGTTTCTCCAACCGGGCGGTGGGGGCGGCGAGCGCCCGGCACCTGGTGGCACGCGGATACCGGCGCATCGCCTATCTCGGCCACGACCTGCAGGTGGACCTGCGCGCCGGCAAGCGCCTCGCCGGGTTCGAGGCCGCCTTGGGCGAGGCCGGCTTGTCGCTCCACGGCAGAGAGATCCGGCCCGGGCCGTCTTCGCCCGGTTCCGGCCGGGCCGGGCTGGAGGTGCTGCTGGCGCGCCACCCGGACCTCGACGCCGTGTATTTCTCCAACGACGACATGGCGCTCGGCGGCTATTTCGCCTGCCTGTCGGCGGGCTTGAGCGTACCGGGGCGGATCGCGCTGTTCGGCTTCAACGGGCTCGACTTCGCGGCGGCGATGCCCCAGCCCCTGTCGACGGTGCGCACCCCGCGCCTGGAAATCGGCAGGCAGGCGGCCGCCTGCCTGCTGGGTGAAAGTCCCAAACGAATCGATCTCGGATTCGAGCTGATCGAGGGAGCGACCGCATGAGCGATGAGAGCCGGCTGCGTGAAGACATCTGCCGCTACGGCCGCTCGCTGTTCGAGCGCGGCCTGACCCCGGGCTCGTCGGGCAACATCTCGCTGCGCCTGCCCGACGGCGGCTGGCTGGTGACGCCGACCAACGCGTCGCTGGGCTTCCTCGACCCGGCCCGGATCTCGCGGCTGGACGCGGACGGCCGGCTGATCTCCGGCGACAAGCCGACGAAAGAGATCCCGCTGCATACGGCGCTCTACGAGAGCCGGGGCGGGGCCAAGGCGATCGTCCACCTGCACTCGACCCACGCGGTGGCGGTCTCGATGCTGCCGGAGATCGACCCGCGCCAGGTTCTGCCGCCGCTGACACCCTACTACCTGATGCGCACCGGCGGCACCGCGCTGGTGCCGTATTACCGCCCGGGCGATCCCGCGGTGGCGGACGCGATCCGGGGGCTCGCCGGCAAATACAGCTCGGTGCTGCTGGCCAATCACGGCCCGGTGGTCGCCGGCGACAGCCTGGAGGGTGCGGTCTTCGCCACCGAGGAGCTGGAGGAGACCGCCAAGCTTTACTTGCTCCTTCGCAACCTCAACCCGCGGCAGCTCAGCCCCGGGCAGGTGGCGGATCTCGTCAGCCATTTCGGGCTGACCCTGCCGGAGGTGGAGGATCATGCGGGGCATGATCACGGATGAGGGGTGAAGGAGCGGTGGCCGTGCATTCCCTCGCCCCGCCTGCGGGGAGAGGGCTCCGGCGACCTCGTCGTCGCCGGAGCGAGGCGGCAGCCGAGGGTGAGGGGGCGGTTCCGGAGAGGCCCTTCCTGAGCCGCCCCCTCACCGCCGCTCCGGCTGCGCCTGCGCTTCCCGCACGGACGACGAGGTCCGTGCGGGCCTCCTCCCGCGTGCGGGGAGAGGGGGGAGCTACCCCTCGATCTTCGAGAAATCCGCCACCGCGCGGGTCGCGGCGCGGAGCGCGTTGAGCAGCAGCAGGCGGTTCTCGCGCAGCTTCGGGGCGGGCGCGTTGACGGTCACGTCCTGGAAGAAGGCGTCGACCGGTACGCGCAGGGTCGAGAGCGCCCGCATCGCGCCGGCGAAGTCCTCGTTCGCGATGGCTCGCGATGCCGTCGCGGCGGCGCCCGCCAGGGCCTCGGCGAGCGCCCGCTCGGCCAGCTCGCCGGACGCCGCAAGCGCGGCATCGGGCGCGGCATCGTAGGCGCGGCCGTCCTTCTTCTCCTCGATCCGCAGGATGTTCGAGGCGCGCTTGTAGCCCGCGAGCAGGTTCCTGCCGTCCTCGGTCTCTAGGAACGCCTGCAAGGCCTCAACCCGACGCACCACCATCAGCAGGTCGTCCTGGCCGGGCAGCGCGAAGACCGCGTCGATCAGGTCGTACCGGGCGCCCTGGTCGCGCAGGTAGACTTTGAGGCGGTCGGCAAAAAAGGAGAGGAGATCGAGGCTCGATGATCGGACTTGGCGCCCATCCCAAGCAACCGATACAAATCCATGCCCAAACGATGCGACCCCGTCGCCAGCATTTGCGAGATGGGCTTTCTTTATTGAATCGCCGATGAGCTCGGCATGTGCGTCCAGGATTTTGACGAGGTTGGAACGTTTGCCGTTAAGCACGTACCGAATCACCCCCAAGGCCGCCCGCCGCAGCGCATACGGGTCCTTGCTCCCCGTCGGCTTCTCGTCGATCGCCCAAAAGCCCACCAGCGTGTCGAGCTTGTCGGCCAGTGCTACCGCGATCGAGACGGGATCGCTCGGCACCCGGTCGGAGGGGCCGACCGGCTTGTAATGCTCCTCGATGGCCGCGCAGACGCTTCCGTGCTCGCCCTGGAGCGCGGCATATTTCCGGCCCATCAGGCCCTGAAGCTCCGGGAATTCGCCGACCATTTCAGTGACGAGGTCCGCTTTGGCGAGGCGGGCGGCGCGCTCGGCCAAAGCCGGGTCGGCCCCAACCAGGGGCGCCAGCTCTTTCGCCAGGGCGGCGATGCGGGTGATCCGCTCGCCCTGGGTGCCGAGTTTTTCGTGAAAGACGATGCTGTCGAGCTTAGGCAGGCGGTCTTCCAGGCGGATCGCCTTGTCGGTTTCCCAGAAGAATTTCGCGTCCGAGAGGCGCGCCCGCACTACCCGCTCGTTGCCGGCCGTGATCGCCTGGCCGCCATCCGAGGCCAAAAGGTTCGAAACCAGGATGAAGGCGGGGGCCAGATCCTCCGAGCCGGATTTGCGCAGCACGAAGCACTTCTGGTTCGCCCGGATCGTCGCCCGGATCGCCTCGGCCGGGATGTCGAGGAAGGCCGCGTCGAAGGAGCCCATGAGCACCACCGGCCATTCGACCAGGCCGGCCACCTCCTCCAGCAGGCCCTCGTCCTCCACGAGGTCGAGGCCGCGCGCGAAGGCAAGGTCGCGGGCATCGTGCAGGATCACGTCCTTGCGCCGGTCGGCGTCGAGGATGACCTTCGCGCGCTCCAGGGCCTGGATGTAGTCGTCGAACCGGCGGACCTCGATCGGCCCCGGCGCCAGGAACCGGTGGCCGTAGGTTACTGTGCCGGCCGCGATGCCGCCGACCGCGAACGGCACGACTTCGGGGGTCTCGGTCTCCGGCCCGAAGGTCGCGACGATCGATAGCAGCGGGCGTACCCAGCGCAGGGCGCCGGGCTGGGCCGAGGCCGCGCCCCAGCGCATCGCCTTCGGCCAGGGGAAATTTTTGATGATGTCGGGCAGAAGCTCGGCAAGCACGTCCAGGGTCGCGCGGCCAGGCCGTTCGATCACCGCGAGGTAGAACTCGCCCTTCTTCGGGTCGGTGATTCTCTTGGCCTCATCCAGGCTCGTCAGGCCGGCGCCCTTCAGGAACCCCTGGATGGCGGCCTCGGGGGCGCCGACCCGCGGGCCCCGGCGCTCCTCGCGCACCGCCTCGCCCCGGGCGGGCAGGCCGGCGATGTGCAGCGCCAGCCGGCGCGGCGTCGAGAACGCCTTGGCGCCCTCGTACAGGAAGCCGCGCTCGACCAGCGCATCGGTGACGAGCTTCTTCAGATCCTCCGCCGCGCGCCGCTGCATGCGGGCGGGGATCTCTTCCGAGCGGAGTTCGAGCAGGAGGTCGGGCATGGCGCGGCCATATCGCCGCGCCGCAGGCCTGTCGAGGGTCGAACGGCCGGGGCCGGATTTATTGCGCCTCGCCCTTCAGGATGGTGGTGAGCTGCCACTTGCGATCGCCGATCGCGTGGGCGTCCGACACCCGCCAGGCCCCGTCCTCGCGCACGAGGTCGAAGACGATGGATTTCGAGCCGTCCCCGCCCTTCCGCTCCACCGTGACCTTCGCCTGGTCCTTGCCCTCGGTGGCCTCCTTGAAGGTCAGGGCCTTCACGGTGTCGGGCTTCAGGGGCTCGCCGTTGAGGCGGTAATCGAAATCGAGGCTGCCAGTGGCGCCGTTGGCCTGCTTGGCGTCGGCGTCGAACAGGCCCTGGAGCCGCTTGGTGTAGACGGCCGAGTGATTCGGGCGCGGCTCGGCGTAGAGCTTCTTGACCACGGCCTCAGGGCCGGGATCGGCCGCGAGCGCCGGGGCCAAGCCGAAGGCGAGGACGCCGAGGGCGAGGAGGGTCTGTTTCATCATGGGATTCCCGCGTCTGCGGACGCGCCGGAGCGCGCCGGTTGGCGGGGGTTGCAACGCGCGAAGGCTCAAGGGGCTCCGCCGACGACCCATGGAAGCATTTGCGCGTTTGCGAACCGCGCGCACATGATGCGGCATGTCGTTCGACACGCTGTATCAGTCCCGTGATCCCGTGATCCCGTGACGCCCCGTCCGGCCTTCGCCGAGCTGAGCGAGGTCGCAGTGCTGCGCGATATGCAGACCGACGACGGCTACCTGATCCCGGCCGGTATGGAAGGCACGATCGTCGGCATCTGGGCCGGCGGCGAAGCCTACGAGGTCGAGTTCGACGAACCGGTGGCGGACAACGCCACGGTTCGCGCGGGAGCCCTACGGGCAGCCTAAGGGCGGTGGCCGACGATCCCGACGACTGGACGCCCGATCTCGCAATCGCCGAATCCAAGATCCACGGCTATCTGCTGAACCCCGATCATCGTAAGGGCGGCGTCCTGCTGGCCTGCGGCTTCACGCAATCCGGCGGCGACGTGCTGGTCTTCGCCTTCTTCCGACATCCCCGCCCGAGCCAACTCGTCCGCGAGTTCGCGGACGTCTATGGCCACCAGTTCGACTACGAGAGACCTCTCGAGAGCCCGGATGGCCGCAACCCGCTGTTCCGGTCCGTGTGGCAATCGAAGCCCGGCGATCCGCGGCGCTTCTTCTGCACCGCCTATCCGCTTTGAGGCCTCACGCCCCGCCGGCCGCCGTCTTGAGCCACGCCGCGCCGCAAGCCTTGGCGAGTTCCCGCACCCGCAGGATGTAGCTCTGGCGCTCAGTGACCGAGATCACGCCGCGGGCGTCGAGCAGGTTGAAGACATGGCTCGCCTTGATGCACTGGTCGTAGGCCGGCTGCGCCATACGGTGGCGCTCGGTCTCGGCGGCGGGCGCGCCGGCGTCGAGATAGGACCGGCAGGCGGCCTCCGCGTCGGTGAACTGGCGGAACAGCATCGCCGTGTCGGCCGCTTCGAAATTGTGCCGGGAATATTCCTGCTCGGCCTGCAGGAACACGTCGCCGTAGGTGATCCGGTCGGCCCCCTCGGCGCCGTTGAAGTCGAGGTCGTAGACGTTCTCGACGCCCTGGACGTACATGGCGAGCCGCTCGAGCCCGTAGGTCAGCTCGCCGGCCACGGGGGCGCATTCGAAGCCGGCCACCTGCTGGAAGTAGGTGAACTGGCTGACCTCCATCCCGTCGCACCAGCATTCCCAGCCGAGGCCCCAGGCGCCGAGCGTCGGGCTCTCCCAATCGTCCTCGACGAAGCGGATGTCGTGGAGCTTCAGGTCGACCCCGATCGCGTCCAGCGAGGCGAGGTAGAGCTCCTGCAGGTTGGGCGGGTTCGGCTTCAGGATCACCTGGAACTGGTAATAGTGCTGGAGCCGGTTGGGGTTTTCGCCGTAGCGGCCGTCCTTGGGCCGGCGCGACGGCTGGACATAGGCCGCCTTCCAGGGCTTGGGGCCCAGCGCCCGCAGCGTCGTCGCCGGATGGAACGTGCCGGCGCCGACCTCCATGTCGTAGGGCTGGAGGATCACGCAGCCCTGCGCCGCCCAGAATTCCTGCAGCGTCAGGATCAGCCCCTGGAACGATTTCTTGTGGGACATGGGCGGCGAAGGCTCGGCGATGCGGGTCTGGGGGTCGGCGGGCCGGTTTAGGTGCGGGCGGCGGGGGGTGCAAGACGAGGGCGCCCCTTGCGCCCAGGCGGCGGACGATGGTCAGCTTGCCCCCACGCAGCGGGGGAGAGGCGGATCATGATCATCAGCCCGGACAGAATCGAGATCCGCCCGATCGGCGCGGGGGACCGGGCCGCGTGGCTGCCGCTGTGGGAAGGCTACCAGGCCTTCTACAAGGTCGACCTCGCCGAGGCGGTCACAGAGAGCACCTGGGGCCGCCTCAACGATCCGTCCGAGCCGGTGGACGGCGCCCTAGCCTGGCGGGACGGGGAGGCAGTCGGCCTCGTCCACCACATCCGCCATCGCTCGGCCTGGACGATCGGCGATTACTGCTACCTCCAGGATCTGTTCGTGGCGGATGTTGCCCGCGGCGCGGGAATCGGACGCCGGCTGATCACGCATGTCTATGACGTTGCGCAGGCCGCCGGGTGTTCGCGCGTCCACTGGCTCACCCACGAGACCAATACCGACGCGATGCTGCTCTACGACCGGATCGCCGAGCGGTCGGGCTTCGTCCAATACCGCAAGATCCTCTGACATCATCGCCGTGGGTGCGGGCCAGCACGCCAGCTCGACTGTTTTCGGGGCATAGCGGGAACCGTCAAGTTCGCGGCCAAGTTATCGCCGCAAACAGGGGATTTCGGCAGCGTCAGCGCGCCGAACAGGACGGACCACCGATCATGCAACAGGCTCGCAAGCTTAACGATTTCGGCCGCAAGAACCTCGCCGTCCTGGCCGCCATCGCCGTCTCCGCCATGGCCGCCACCCCGTTCGTGATGAGCGCCAGCCGCGCGCTGGCGACCCCGGAGGAGCCGACCATTACGGCGACCCTGCGAGTTGAGCCCGTGGAGGTCTCCCCCGTGGCGGCCCCCAAGGAGGCAGCGCCCTGCCTGCGCAAGGTTCGGGTCGTCTACAGCGGCTACAACACCCCGTCCGACGCCTGCATCACCCACTGAGGTCAGCAGCGTCAGGCGCGGCTCATCAGGCCGCGCCATGGGCCGCCGGCGCGCCAGCGAGGCGCTTCAGGTGGAGCTCCTCCAGGTCGATCTCCCCCTCCAGCGTCCGCAGCACCGAGCTATGGATGCGGTTCTCCTGGTGCAGCGCGATCAGCGCCGAGCGGCCGGATCGCACGGCCAGCAACGCGGCGGCGAAATGCTCGGTCTTCTCGGCGGCCAGCGCCCCACGCTCGTCGCGGTCCCGGGATACTGCCCGCACCCGCCGACGATATTCCTCCACCAAACGCGGATGCTGCAGCGCGCCGGATCCGGGTGCCACCAGCCGCTCCAGGGCGGCGAGCCCGGCCTCGCTCACCACCACCCGGGCCATCGCGGCGTCGAGATGGCCATCCGGCAGGCTCTGGTTCGGGTCGAGGCGCAGCGTCCGGATTAGCGGACCGAGCGTCGTACCCTGGATCAAAACGGTGAACAGGATCACAGCGAAGGCCGCCACCAGGATCGCGTCGCGACCCGGAAAATCCACCGGCAGCGCCAGAGCGGCGGCGAGCGTCACCGGCAGCCGCATGCCGGCCCAACCGATGATCAGCGGCACCCGCGGGTCCGGGCGGGGTTCCTGGGCGCGCACCCGGGCCGACAAGGTCCATCGCAGGTAGACGGCCGGGAAGACCCAGAGCAGCCGGGCGACCACGCAGGCCGCCGTGACGGTGACCGCCAGGGGCAGACCCGTGACGAGCGGCCCGAGATCGCCCCCGGTCCGGGCGAGCACGCCGCGCAGGGCCAGCCCGATCAGCACGAAGACCAGGGCTTCCAGCACGAAGACCACGAATTCCCACACCGCCACGGCGTGGCGCCGGACATGGGCGTCGAAGGTCTCGTGCTCTTGCCCACCCATCATCAGGCCGCAGGCGACCACGGCGAGCACCCCGGAGGCGTGGATTTCCTCGGCCGCGAGATAGGCCGTGTAGGAGGCAAGAAAGCTCAGCACCGTCACGGCGTTGGCGTCGTGCAGGCGCCGTACCAGCGCATTCACCGCGAGACCGCAGGCGAGCCCCACCGCGACGCCCGCCACCGCCAGCCAGGCGAAGCTGCCCGCCGCCGCCCATGCGCTGAAGCTGCCGGTCAGCGCCGCCGCCACGGCGAAGCGGTAGAGCACGAGGCCCGACGCGTCGTTGACGAGGCTCTCGCCCTCCAGGACCGTCACCATTTGGCGGGGCAGGGCGACCCGGGCCAACACCGCCTTGGCGGCGACGGCGTCCGGTGGCGACACGATGGCGCCGAGCGCGAAGCAGGCGGCCCAGGGCAGGGCCGACACCACCGCGTGGGCGACGAGCCCGACCACCAGGGTGGTGAACAGCACGGCGCCCAGCGACAGCGACAGGATCGGGCCGAGGCTCGCTCGGAAATCGCGCCAGACGGTGAAATAGGCGGATTCGAGCAGCAGCGGCGGCAGGAACAGGACCATGATCAGGTCCGGATCGAGATCGAAGGCCGGCAGGCCCGGCGCCACCGCCAGCGCCATGCCGCCGAGCACCAGGGCGGCGGCCGGGGGAAATCCGAGCCGCTTGGCCATCAAAGACAGCAACAGGGCCGCCCCGAGGAGCGTGAGGATCAATTCGAACAGGGCAACGGGCGTCATCACCCGGCCATAGCGCAGTCTTCACGAAAACGTCAGGGCTTCAAAAAGTCCGGGACTTTTGGCGGATGCAGGGCGGAGCCTTGCTGCATCGGGGCTTCGCCCCAGAACCCCGTCCAATGGCATAACCCCTTAGAATACCTTGTTAAAGCGCTCCTTCCCGCACCGCGCCGGGATCGGCCAGGGCGTGGAGGATGCGGGCGGCGCTGTGGGCGAAGCGGAGGGTGACGGCCTTGCGGCGGGGGCCGCTGAGCGGGTGCTCGGGGGCGTCCCGCAGGATGCCGGCGCCGTAGCCGTCGGCGACGATCAGGCCGCACTCCTCCGGGATCAGGGATTCGGGCACGTCCTCGGGAATCGCGAAGAAGAACCGGTCGCAGAAGTCCTTGTAATCAGGCCACTTTCGGTCCGCGCGGAAATCCGCGACGCTCGACTTGATCTCCACGATGGTGAGGCGTCCGGCGCCGCACAGAGCGATGACGTCGGCGCGGCGGCCGTTGACCAAGGAGAATTCCGGAAGGGAGACGCAGCCCATCTCGGAGAAGAGGCGGCGCACGCCGCGCTGGATCCGCAGGGCGGTGGGCGATTGCCGTCCATCGGGGGGCAGGATCAGGGTGCCCGCCGGGAGGGCGGGGAGGCCGAGGGAAGCGGACATGCGGTATCGGGATGTGCCTGTGTCGATTCGGGACATCCTGTCGAATCGCGCCGCTCCCGTCACCTGCGGCGCGGCATCACTCCCGGATCGTGCCGGAAAGAACTATCCTCGATCAAGGGCTTAGTCCCAAAAAAACCTGGATCGCGGCAAAGCCGTCGGCGAGCGCGGCCGGCCCCGGCTGGAGGATCAGCGGGGCTTTGATCTCGTGGATCCGGCCGTCTCGCACCGCCGGGATCGCGTCCCAGCCGGGGCGGGCGCGGATGCGATCGATGTTGACCTTCTTGCCGCACCAGGAGGCCAGGATCACGTCGGGGGCGGCGGCGATCACTTGGTCGGCGGTGACGATCCGGTCCTTCGCGGCAGGCTGCCGACTGAGCTCGGGGAAGACGTCCTGCCCCCCGGCATAGCCGATCAATTCGGAGACCCAACCGATTCCGGAGATCATCGGCGCGTCCCACTCTTCGAAGTACACGCGCAGGCGGGGCGTTCCCTTCGCGCGCTCGTCAGCCCTTTGTAGGGACTCGGCGAAGGATTGGGCGAGCGCCGCGGCCCGCTCCGGAACCCCGACCAGGGCCCCCAGGGTGCGAATCATCGCCAGGCAGCCCGCAACATCCCTCTGGTTGAACAGGTGGACGGCGATACCCGCGCGGGCCAGGTCGGCGACGATGTCGGCCTGGAGGTCGGAAAACGCCAGGACGAGGTCCGGCGCCAGCGCCAGGATCTTGGGGAGGTCGGCGCTGGTGAAGGCCGAAACCCGGGGCTTCTCCCGGCGGACCCGGGGCGGGCGCACCGCGTAGCCCGAGACGCCGACGATCCTTTCCTCCTCGCCCAGAAGGTACAGGGTCTCGACGGTCTCCTCGGTGAGGCAGACGATGCGCTCCGGGGGGAAGCGGCGCATCAGCGGGCCTTGCGGATCATCGGTCGAGCCAGGTGAGCAGCCCGGCCCCGGGGGCGAGCAGCACGAAGGCCCAGACCAGGGCCGAGGCGACGTTGGCCAGCTGGAACGGCAGCCGCGCCAGGCCGAGGGTGCCGGCGAGCAGCGGCACCAGGGCCCGGGCCGGCCCGAAGAAGCGCCCGAGCGCCACCGCGGCGATGCCCCAGCGGCCGATGAAGCGTTCCGCCTTGGCGACGAGGTCGGGATAGCGCCGCAGCGGCCACTTGGTGCGGGCGCCCGGCCCGACCCAGCGCCCGACCTCGTAGGAGAGCCAATCCCCCAGGGCGGCGCCGAGCGCGGCTGCGCCGATCACCGGCCAGAGCGGGATGTCGGCCCCCCCGACCAGGGCGCCGATGCCGATCAGGATCACGGTGGCCGGCACGAACAGCGACAGGATCGCGATCGACTCGCAGAAGGCGAGCCCCCCGGCGATCAGCGGGGTCCAGACCTTGTGCGCCTCGACGAAGGCGAGGGTCGAGCTGCGCAGGGCTTCGATGTCCATAGGCCTCGAGGGGGCGGCAGGGCGAACTGACCCATCTGAGGTGGGGGCAGGCTGGGGACAAGGGTTTTGAGTTCTGGGGTTTGGGTGGAGGTGCAGACAGTAGGCGCCGCCGGGGGCCGGTGGCCACAGATTTTGAACTCCGATCAACGTATTGATGATTACTATCATCTCAAGCGGCCGCAGACGCTCCCTTGATTGCATTACGCGCGTTGTGTGTAGGTCGCAGCTCTGAAATGCTAACCTCGCACACCCCATTTGATTTAGTCCGGTCGCTCCTCGGACCGTCACAACATCCTGCAAGCGTACGCTTCTGGTTGCGACCAGCCGTTCGCATAAGGGCACATCACGGAACGAGGCACACCATTATCGGCTGTGGACGGTAGCAAGCCGTTGTATGTTTTGGGAGTCTGCTTCCCCGTATCGACAAAAGCGTCCTAACACTGAGGAGCTGGATAGCCGCCAGCCAGCGTTGGGTCGGTCTTTATAAATCTAGTCTACCGCGTGCAGATCCTGGGCTACAACCCCGATCAGATCGGCTACGTGGTCATGTAATCCGGACTCCCACAAATCGTCCTATTTACGATGATACTCCTGCTGATGCCAATTATTGACGCGAGGCTACTCGTCGTCACGGGCACGCTGTCTTCATCACGAGCTGCTGGATCGAAGTCAGCTTGCCCTACGACGTCGGGGCCGATCAGCTGATCCTACCGCAGCTCCTGCGCGTCATCGGCCAGCCGTTGTTCACGATCACGCTTTCGCAGCACTCAACCGTCGGCCTGAGCCCGAAAAAGACCACCGACGCTTCAGGCCTGTCGAACACGATGCGAAACCGCGGCGGCTTGATTGGCATCGCGATGCTGTCGACGATGATCGACCGGAGCGAGCAAATGCACTTCTCGGTGCTGGCCGAGGCGATCACGGTGAACGTCACGCGCACCTAGAGGCTGTTATGGACCTGGGTCGGGCTGATGCTCAGATGAGCGGGGATGAGCGCGACCCGCAAGCTGTATCCGTCCGATGTTTCCGATGAGGAGTGGGCGCTGGTTGCGCCCTACCTGACGCTGC
>NZ_LKKO01000047.1 GCF_001455965.1 Methylobacterium sp. GXS13 | reverse complement strand
GGGTCGGCCCGGTCCTGGCCGATCTGCAGGGGGATGCCGTGGCGGTCGCCCATGGTGGTGTGGCACGCGCGGCCCTGGTCGCCCTGGGCCTCCTCGACGTCTACGCCGCGCCCCGCCTCGGCATCCGCCAGGGCGAGGTGCTGGTCCTGGAGCCGACCGGCTGGCGCTGGGCTTGAGCATCCCTCGCGGGAGCCGCGCCGCACCCTCGCGTGCGGCAGGAGACATCCCGGTCGCCGTGCGTTTTGATAGACACGCTGCGCCGCCCTTCACCCACGGTTCAAAGCCGCCTCGATAACGGCATGATCGGCTGGCTATAGGGCGGCCGCCACGGTATGCGCCGCCCTGTTCGGTCGGTTAGCGGAGCAGCGGATGAGCGACGTCGCCGAGAAGACCCGGTCCGGACCGGCCGCCGAGGCGCGTGAGCGTCCGGCGGATGGGGCGGCCGTGCTGCGTGGCGCCCACCGCCCCGACCTGATCCGCGACGAGGTGCTGGCCGACATCTTTCTGGCCTCGGCGCACGCCCGGCCTGAGCATCCCTGCCTCGTCGATGGCGCCCGCGTGGTTGCCGGGGGTGTCCACCCGAGCCTGACCTATGCCGAGGTCGCCGCCCGCGCCGGGCGGATCGCAGCCGGGCTCGCCCATCGCGGCATCGGCCCCGGGGACGTGGTCGGTCTGTGGATGGCCCGCGGCCCGGACCTGCTGGTCGCCCAGATCGGCATCACCCTGTCGGGCGCCGCGTGGCTGCCCTTCGACGCCGAGGCGCCGGCCGACCGGGTCGGGGTCTGCCTGACCGATTCCGCCGCCAAGGCGCTGCTGGTCTCGCCGGCGCTGGCCGCCGCCGCGCCCGATGCGGCGCCCGCCCTGACCCCGGCCGATCTCGACGCGGCGACACCTGCGGATGCGCCGGTGCCGGATCCCCGGGCCGCCGGCCTGACGCCGGAGCATCCCGCCTATCTGATCTACACCTCCGGCTCGACCGGCGTGCCCAAGGGCATCGTCATCAGCCACGCCAACATCTGTCACTTCCTCCGTTCGGGAAACGCGCTCTACGGCATGCGTGCCGATGACATCGTGTTCCAGGGTGCGTCGGTCGCCTTCGACCTGTCGATGGAGGAGATCTGGGTCCCATATCTCGTTGGCGCGACCCTGTTCGTGGCGAGCCCGGCCATGATGGGCGACGTCGAATCCCTGCCGGGTATCCTGGAGGCCGAGCGGATCACGGTGCTCGACACCGTGCCGACCCTGCTGGCAATGATCTCCGGCGACCTGCCGACCGTGCGCCTGGTCCTGCTCGGCGGCGAGGCCCTGCCCGAACCGCTGGTCGCCCGCTGGGCCAGCGGCACCCGCCAGCTGTTCAACACCTATGGGCCGACCGAGGCGACCGTGGTCGCCACCGCGGCTGAGATGCGGCCCGGCGAGCCCGTTACGATCGGCGGCCCGATCCCGAACTATTCGGTCTACGTCGCCGGCGAGGATCTGAGCCTGCTCGGCCGAGACCAGCAGGGTGAGCTGCTGATTGGCGGTCCCGGCGTCGCCCGGGGCTACCTGGCGCGGCCCGAGCTGACCGCGGAGAAGTTCATTGCCAACCCGTTCGCCTCGGACGGGACCGACCCGATCCTCTACCGCTCGGGCGACGCGGTCTCGCTGGATGCCGCCGGCCGGATCGTGTTCCACGGCCGCATCGACGACCAGGTGAAGATCCGCGGCTTCCGGGTCGAACTCGGCGAGATCGAGGCGCGGATCCGCAGCGTGCCGGACATCAACCAGGCGGCGGTGGTGCTGCGCCAGGATGACGGCGTCGACCGGCTGGTGGCCTTCCTGATCCCCGAGCGCGGCCGGTCCGTCGACACCGCTACCTTACGCCGGACGCTCGCCGGCCAGATGCCGCCCTACATGGTGCCCGGCCATTTCGAGCTGGCCGAGACCCTGCCGCGCCTGACCTCCGGCAAAGTCGACCGCAAAGCCCTCAAGATCGCCCCGCTCACGGTCGTCTCCGCCGACAGCGAGCAGGAGCCCCCCGCCAACGAGACCGAGGCGGCTCTGGTCGCCGCGGCCAAGCAGGTCTTCGGCAACCAGCCGATCCCGCTGGAGGGCGATTTCTTCGCCGATCTTGGCGGCCATTCGCTGCTGGCCGCCCGCTTCGTCTCGGCGGTGCGCGAGGCGCCCGCGCTCGCCGGCATCACCCTGCCGGACGTCTACGCCCTGCGCACCCTACGGGCGATGGCCGACGCGTTGATCGCCCGCACCGGTGGCATGGGCGCGGCGGCCTCCGTGCGCGACCTGAGCTTCGAGCCGCCGCCGCTGCTGCGTCGGGCCCTGTGCGGGCTGGCTCAGGCCGTCGCGCTGCCGATCGTCATCACCCTCTCCACCGCCCAGTGGCTCGGGATCTTCGTTACCTACCTGCTGCTCACCGGCGGCGGCCTCAGCTTCTTCGCCGAGCTGGGCGTGCTGCTGCTCGTCTACATTGCGATCAACGGCGTCACCGCGGTGATCGCGGTCGCGGGCAAGTGGCTGATCCTGGGCAGGACCAAACCGGGCCGCTACCCGCTCTGGGGGGTCTACTACTACCGCTGGTGGCTGGCGCAGCGCCTGGCGCCCCTGGTCCACGTGAAGTGGCTCCAGGGCTCGCCGGCGATCTCGGTCTACCTCCGCCTGATGGGCGCCAAGGTCGGGACCGACGCGCTGATCTCCGATATCGAGATCGGCGCCCCCGACCTGCTCACCATCGGCGACGGCGCGTCGCTCGGCGGCCGCCTGGTCATCGCCAATGCCGAGATCGTCGGCAACGAGCTGGTGATCGGCGCGGTCGAGATCGGGGCGGATGCGGCCATCGGCACCTCCTGCGTCATCAGCCACGACACGGTGATCGGCGCCCGGGCCGAGATCGCCGACCTGACCACGATCCCGACCGGCACCCGGGTCGGGCCGGCCGAGATCTGGGACGGCTCGCCCGGCCGAAAGGTCGGCATGGCCGATCCGTCGGAGCTGCCGGCGCCCGCCGAGGCCTCGTGGTCCCGCCGCGCCGCCTTCGGGGTGGCCTATACCGTGCTGCTCGGGGCGATCCCGGCGGTCGGGCTGCTCCCGATCTTCCCGGCCTTCTTCATCTTCGACCAGATCTCGGATTCGCTCTCCGACATCACCGACATCGACTACCATTGGTACCTGCCGATCCTGACCTGGCCGACCGCCATGCTGATGACCGCCGGCACGGTGCTGCTGATCGCCGGCATCCGCTGGATCGTGCTGCCCCGCGCCCGCTCGGGCACCCACTCGGTCCACTCGCTGTTCTATCTGCGCAAGTGGTCTCTGGCCCTCGCCGTCGAGGTGACGCTGGAGACGCTCTCGTCGCTGTTTGCCACCGTCTACATGCGGGCCTGGTACCGGCTCATGGGCGCCCATATGGGCCACGGTGCCGAAATCTCGACCAATCTCGGCAGCCGCTACGATCTCGCCGAAGTCGGGGCGAAGAACTTCGTCGCCGACGAGGTCGTCTTCGGCGAGGAGGAGATCCGGCGCGGCTGGATGCATCTCGCCGTGGCGCGGACCGGCGCGCGGGTCTTCGTCGGCAACGACGCGGTCGTGCCGCCGGGGGCCGACATCCCGGACGACGTGCTGATCGGCATCAAGTCGAAGCCGCCGGCCAACGACGCCATGAGCCCCGGCGAGACTTGGTTCGGCTCGCCGCCGATCCGGCTGCCCGCCCGCCAGAAGGTCGATCTCGGCTCCAACGCGCAGACCTACGAGCCCGGGATGTGGCCCAAGGTCCGGCGCGGCGTGTTCGAGGCCTTCGCGACCTCGTTCTCGCCGATGCTCTACATCACCCTCGCGATCACGGCGATCGACTGGTACTTCTATCCGGCGATCCTGGAGAAGGACTGGACGGGGCTGGCCGTCAGCTTCGTCACCGCCAGCGTCTGCATCGCGCTGATTCAGTCCAGTGCCGTCATCGCGATGAAGTGGCTGCTGATGGGCGTCTACAAGCCCGGCATGCAGCCGATGTGGTCCTGGTGGGCGATGCGCACCGAGGCGATCGCGGTGGCCTATTGGGGCCTGGCCGGCAAGGTGTTGCTGGAGCACCTCCAGGGCACGCCGTTCCTGCCCTGGGCACTGCGCCTGTTCGGCGTGAAGGTCGGCCAGGGCGTGTGCATGCTCACCACCGACATCACCGAGTTCGACTGCGTGTCGATCGGCGACTACGCCACGATCAACCGCGTCTCGGCGCTGCAGACCCACCTGTACGAGGACCGGATCATGAAGATCGGCCGCGTCGTGGTCGGCCGCGGTGTGTCGGTCGGGTCGTTCGCGACGGTCCTGTACGACACCAAGGTCGGCGACTACGCCCGGCTGCGCCCGCTCACCATCGTGATGAAGGGCGAGTCGATCCCCGCCAACACGGAATGGGAAGGCGCGCCGGCCGTACCGGTGATCCACGCCGCCAAAGCAGTTGCGGCCGCATGAACGGGGCCTGCGGCCGCACCCGCGACCGTAACGAACCGACGTTACAAGCGTGAACGCGCCATTTTCGTCGCTCTGCTGCTAAAACCGCGCTGACATGCCTCGTGCAGTGGAGAATACCGGATCACCCATGCTATCGTCTCAGGTGGAGACTGATAGAAAGCCGTGCATCTCGATCCAGCCACCCTGCTGATCGTTAGTTCCGTGATGACCTTGCTGGTCGGCACGCTGTTCATGCTGTCGTGGCGGCAGGCGCTATCTTCCCGCGCCCTGGCGCTCTGGGGTGTGGCGCACATTCTCGGCGCCAGCCGCCCGGGCGGCCTCGCCCTGCGCGGCCAGATCCCCGACCTCGTGTCCATCGCGGTGTCCAACGCCGTCGTTCTGGCGGCCTATGGGCTGATCTGGAGCGGCGTCCGCTCGTTCGAGGGGCGACCGATCCGGATCGACCTGGCTCTCGCGGGAGCGGCGATCTGGTGCGTGCTCTGCCTGGAGCCGAACTTCTACGGATCAATCGAAGCCCGGATCATCTATGCGTCCGCGGTGGCGGCCGTCTATTCCGGTGATGCGGCCGTGGAGTTCTGGCGCGGGCGCCGGGAGCGTCTGGCCTCGCGCGTGGTAGCCGTGACCACGCTCGGGTTGCACGCCGCCTTCTACCTCCTGCGGATCCCCTCGACCCTGCTGGCGCCGCCGCCTCCGAGGCTGAACCCGCTGACCTCCCCCTGGGTGGCGATCCTGTGCTTCGTCACGCTACTGTTCTCGATCGCGCTGGCCTTCACCTGCATGGCCCTCGTTAAAGAGCGGGCCGAGCGCGAGCAGCGCATCGCCGCTTCGACGGACCCGCTGACTGGCGTCGCCAACCGGCGGGCCTTCGCGAGCGCCGCGCAGGCGGCCCTTGCCAGCCACCGGCACGCAGCCCTGCTGCTGTTCGACCTCGACCGGTTCAAGGCAGTCAACGACATCCACGGCCATGCCGTCGGTGACGCGGTGCTGATGGGCTTCTGTGCCATGGTCGCATCATTGCTCCCCCGGGAGGCCATGCTTGGCCGGCTCGGCGGCGAGGAATTCGCCTGCCTGCTGCCCGACGCTTCTCCCGCCGAGGCACTGGCGCGGGCCGAAGAGCTGCGGCGGACCTTCGCCGGATTGGCGGTGCCGGAATTGCCGAGCCTGCGGGTCACGGTCAGCATCGGGATCGCGCTGGCTCGGAACGGGTCCGATTTCGAGATGCTGATGCGGCGGGCCGACGCCGCGCTCTACGTCGCCAAGCATGGAGGCCGCGACCGGGTCGCGGTGGCGGATCTCGAACACGCCGCCTAGCGGATCGCTGTCGGAGATCCGCCGCGGATGCGCTATCGCGGGCCGGACTGGAGACCGGCCATGGACGAGCCCACCCGCATCGATCGCCTGGAGATGCGCCTCACCGAGCAGGATTCGACGATCGAGGACCTGAACCGCACCGTGACGGAGCAGTGGCGGGTGATCGACCGGCTGGTCCGCCAGGTCGATGCATTGCGCGATCAGGTGGAGGAGGCGGCGGCGCGGTCCGCTGCGCGGCGGCCCGAACCGCCGCCGCCGCATTACTGATGCGGTGTGGCGCGCCGCTTCAGGCGACGCGCCGGTTCTCATCCTAAAAATTCGCCTGGGTGACGAACTTGGTCACGAGGTAGGCGTCGAGCGCCTCCGAGCCGCCCTCGCTGCCGTAGCCGGATTCCTTGACGCCGCCGAAGGGCGTCTCCGGCACTGCAAGGCCGTGGTGGTTGATTGAGATCATCCCGCTCTCCACCGTGTTCGACACCCGCGCGGCCCGCTCGGCCGAGCGCGTATAGGCATAGGCGGCAAGCCCGTAGGGCAGGCGGTTGGCCTCGGTGAGCGCCTCCTCGTCCTCCGAGAAGCGGTTGATCATCGCCACCGGGCCGAACGGCTCCTCGTTCATCATCCGCGCGGTCAGCGGCACCTCGGTGAAGACGGTCGGCTCGAAGAAGTTGCCGCGATTGCCGATACGCTTGCCGCCAGCCCGCAGCGAGGCTCCGGCCGATTCGGCGTCGGCGGTGAGCGCCTCGATGGCTTCCAGGCGGCGCCCGTGGATCAGCGGGCCCATCTTGGTATCGGGATCGAGGCCGTCGCCCACCTTCGCGCTCTTGGCGTAGCTGGTGAAGCCCTCGACGAACCGGTCGAACACCGAATCATGCACAAGGAACCGGGTCGGCGACACGCAGACCTGGCCGGCATTGCGGAACTTCGACGGGGCAAGGACGGAAACGGCCTTCTCCACATCGGCATCGCCGAACACGATCACCGGGGCATGGCCGCCGAGTTCCATGGTGGCGCGCTTCATGTGCTCTCCGGCCAGCGCCGCGAGCTTCTTGCCGACCACCGTCGAGCCGGTGAACGAGATCTTGCGGATCACCGGGTGCGGGATCAGGTAGGCCGAGATCGTCGCCGGGTCGCCGTAGACCAGCGACAGGGCGTCTCCCGGAATGCCGGCGTCGAGAAAGGCGCGGACCAGCGCGGCGCAGCTCGCCGGCGTATCTTCGGGGCCCTTCAGGATTACCGTACAGCCGGTGCAGAGCGCCGCCGAGATCTTGCGGACCGCCTGGTTGATCGGGAAGTTCCAGGGCGTGAAGCAGGCCACGGGTCCGACCGGCTCGCGCAAGACCGCTTGCAGCACGCCGTCGGCGCGGGCCGGGATGACGCGGCCATAAGCGCGCTTACCCTCCTCGGCGAACCAGTCGATGATGTCGGCGGCGGCCAGGGTCTCGACCCGCGACTCGGCCAGCGGCTTGCCCTGCTCCTGGGTCATGATGCGGGCGATCTCGTCGACGCGGCTGCGCAGCAGGTCGGCGGCTTTGCGCATCAGCTTGCCGCGCTCGAACGGCGACACCTTGCGCCAGATCGGGAAGGCGCGGGCGGCCGCGTCCAGGGCCTCGTCGAGGTCCGCCGTGGTGGCGACGGCGCACTGGCCGATCGTCTCGCCCGTGGCCGGATTCAGAACGCCCAGGGTCTCCCGGTCGGCGCCCGCGCGCCAGCGTCCGGCAATGTGAAGCTCGGTATCCGGATACATCGGTCAATTCCCGCCCGGCCGCATCGTCGGCCGTCGCCGACATGTGGCAACGTGGCGCGGATCGGCAATCCCGCTCCGGGCATGGCTGAGGCCGGATCCGCTCAGGCGGCGCGGGAGCGGATGGTGTCAGGGGGGGTGACCACGGTGGCGCTGCCGTGCCGGGCGCGAAGGGTGCCGCCCTTCGGGACGACCTGCCAGCCCTCGCGGCAGCCGTCGATCGGCTCGGACACGACGACGATCCCGCCCGGACCATCGCGGAAGTACAAGCTCGGGGGCCGGCCGTCGCAGGCCCAGCGATAGGCGGTGAGTGTCTCGCCGTCGGTCAGCAGCGCGGTGAAGCGCAGCGGCTCGCAGACGCCCGCTTCTTTCATCAGCCCGCGGACCGTTTCCAGGGTCCGGGCCATGGCACCGATCGGATCCTGCTCCAGCCCGTTGGCCAGCGCCAGCAGGAAGAGTGCCTCGGAATCGGTGCTCCCGCGCCGGTTATCGTAGAACGTGTCCGGGATCAGGGCCTCGAGCCGCCGCTTGATGCGGTGATAGCCGCCGATCTGGCCGTTATGCATGAACAGGTGCCGCCCGTAGACGAACGGGTGGCAATTCGCCCGCGCCGTGGCAGTGCCGGTGGACGCGCGCACATGGGCGAAGAAGGTCCGGGCGCGGACCTGGCCGCAGAGGTTGACGAGATTCTCGTCCGACCAGGCCGGGGAGATGTCGCGATAGACACCGGGTTCCGGGCGCTCGCCGTACCAGCCGATGCCGAAGCCGTCGCCGTTGGTCTCGGTCTTCCCTTCGTCGGCGTGCAGGGATTGATGCACCAGCGAATGCGTCGGTGCGCAGACCAGGTCCGAGAGAAAGACCGGCTCACCGCTATAGGCGAGGAAACGGCACATATCGGACGACGATCCTTCTTTGGTTCTCGCGCGACCCGCTTGAGGTCATGTCGGAACGGAACGGGCGGCGGCGAATGAGATTAACAGTCGGTCCACACGGGTGAACAGGTTCTTAACCGAAACCCGGCTGCGCCATTTTCGGGCGTTCCGGATAAAAATGACACCGCCTGATTGCAGAGCAGGCAGGTGCCACTCAACCAATAGGTCACTTGTGAGCCGGCTCTTGGCAGGCCAGCATGGCCGAATCGGGGAATCAGCGGTCCATGAATGAGGCCGCGACCCGGAGAGGGGCTTCACGCAACCGAGAGCAGGAGATTTTCATGGATCGCGCCCAGCCCGAGTGTTCCGCCCCCGTGGCCCTTGTCGTGGAGGACGACGCGGCGGTGCGTCACCTCGCGACTGCGGTCCTCGAGGAGAGCGATCTCGGCGTGATTGCCTGCGAGAGCGCCGAGGCTGCGCTCTCTGTGCTGGAACGGTCCGACGTTACCGTCGCCCTTCTCTTCGCGGACATCCGTCTGCCGGGCGCCATGGACGGTGTGTCGCTCGCCCAGGCGGTCGAGCGGCGCTGGCCGGACGTGCGGGTGGTCGTCACCTCCGGTGCGAGCCGCGATGCACGCCTGCCCGACCAGACGGTCTACATGCAGAAGCCCTGGCGGGCGCTCGACGTGCTGGTCCAGGCCGAGCATGCCACGATGGCGGCCAAGGCGGCCTGAAACCGCAGCGCGGCGCGCCTCCTTCCGCTGAGAGGGAGGGGGCCGCGTATCCGGGCTACTTGTAGGCCCGATCGCGTCGCCGACGCTCTGCGTGCAAGATGTCATCCTGCCGAGGCGCACGAGATTGTTGCCGGCGAGAAGGGGTAGCCTCCTCACCGGTCATTGTGAGCGCAGCGAAGCAACCCAGTGCAGCGCGCGATTCCCGAACGTTGCGTTTCCCTGGGGTCCCTTCGCTGCGCTCGCAGTGACAGCGGCGTGCGGCGAACGAACGGGAAACGGGAAGCGCATAGGGTAGCCACGGCATCCGCAGGGCCCATAACCGTCCCATTCCAAGCGATGATCAAACGCAAGAAGCCCGGCCGCTTGCGCGGTCCGGGCTTCTGCCGTTCTGAAAAGAACGTCTTAGGCGACGGGCGTCGGGTTCACCGGAACTTGGCCGGCGGCGTTGCCGCCCTGCGGGCCAGCGGCGGTCGGCGACGGGAAGCGCGGGCGGCGGCTGCCGGCCGGGAAACGGGGCTTCGGCTTCGGAGCGGCGATCAGGCCCTCGCGGATCGCGGTCTTGCGCGCCTGCTTGCGAGCCCGACGGACGGCTTCCGCCTTCTCGCGCGCCTTGCGCACGGACGGCTTCTCATACGCCTTGCGCTGCTTCATCTCACGGAAGATGCCTTCACGCTGCATCTTCTTCTTGAGGACGCGGAGCGCCTGATCAACGTTGTTATCGCGAACGAGTACCTGCAACGGACTTGATCCTCTGGACCTGGATTTGGGGCTCGCGCAGCCCGCCGCCGATCTGGAAACCGGCAACGTCCCTCGCCCGGGAGAACCCGGGAGGGACGGGAACGTCGGTTTCCGAATCGGCGTGGAGCCCACGCCTTGGCGCGCCTTCTACACCAAGCGCGAACCAGTTCCAACATCTTCGCGGCAGCGATCTTCGCAGTGGCCGTATCGAAAGCCGCGGCGGCGGGCCGGATACCGGTTCGACGCGTAGCAGCCCTGCCGGGCTTCGATTTGGGGTGGATCCCGATTGCAACGCGATCGGGCGCGGATCTACGCTGTGCGCATGCAACACGACGACTCGCAGCAATTCGCCAGCGACAATTACTCCGGCATCTGCCCGGAGGCGTGGTCCGCCATGGAGGCGGCCAATCGCGGCCACGCACCGGCCTACGGCGAGGATGCCTGGACGAAACGAGCCGCCGACGCGTTCCGCGATCTGTTCGAGACCGAGTGTGAGGTGTTCTTCGCCTTCAACGGCACCGCCGCGAATGCCCTTGCTCTGGCCTCGCTGTGCCAATCCTATCACAGCGTGATCTGCGCCGATTCGGCCCATGTCGAGACCGACGAGTGCGGCGCGCCGGAATTCTTCTCCAACGGCTCCAAGCTGCTCACGGTCCGCACCGAGGGCGGCAAGCTCACCCCGGAGGCGATCCGCGGGCTCGCCACCAACCGCAACGACATCCATTTCCCGCGGCCGCGGGTGGTGACGATCACGCAGCCGACCGAGACCGGGCAGGTCTACACGCTGGCCGAGCTGCGGGCGCTGTCTGCGACCTGCCGCGAGCTCGGCCTCGCGCTGCACATGGACGGCTCGCGCTTCGCCAATGCCTGCGCCAGCCTCGGGTGCAGCCCGGCCGACATGACCTGGCGGGCCGGAGTGGACGTGCTGTGTTTCGGCGGCACCAAGAACGGCATGCATGCCGGCGAGGCGGTTGTGTTCTTCGATCCGAAGCTCGCCGAGGATTTCGGCTTTCGCTGCAAGCAGGCCGGCCAGCTTGCCTCGAAGATGCGCTTCCTCGCCGCCCCCTGGGTCGGCATGCTGGAGAGCGGCGCCTGGCTGCGCAACGGCGCCCATGGCAATGCCTGTGCCCGCCGCTTCGCCGAATCCGTTGCGCACCTGCCGGGGATCCGCGCGCTGTTCCCCGTGGAGGCCAACGCGGTTTTCCTGGCGATGCCGGCCGCGACCATGGAGCGGCTGCGGGCCCGGGGCTGGCGCTTCTACACCTTCATCGGTGGCGGGGCGCGATTCATGTTCGCCTGGGACGCCGCGACGGCGCGCGTGGACGCCCTGATCGCCGATCTGCGGGCGCTGGCGGCCGAGGCGGCATAAGATCGGGTTTCCAATGGGCTCTGCCCTTTGGCGGGTTATCAGGGTCGAGCCCTGATGAAGACGAAGGGCTCCGCCCTTCACCCGCACACGGTCGAAGGACCTTTTGAAACCGGGACTTGGATCCGCCGGGTCGGCGGGTTCTTTGCCAATACCGGGCCGTGCCGCTACACGATCCCAAGACCGTCACCCGAGACCGCGCGCCGGGCGACGCCCCTCACGTTTGGCCGACCCAGAGCGTTCGCTCCATGCTGATGCAGACCAAGACCGAAGCGAAGCCGGCCGATCCGGTTGCGCGGCGGCGCACCTTCGCGATCATCTCGCACCCGGATGCGGGCAAGACCACGCTGACCGAGAAGCTGCTGCTGTTCGGCGGCGCGATTCAGCTCGCCGGCGAGGTCAAGGCCAAGCGCAACCGGGTCTCGACCCGGTCCGACTGGATGGGCATCGAGAAGGAGCGTGGCATCTCGGTCGTCACCTCGGTGATGACCTTCGAGTACGGCGACTGCGTCTTCAACCTGCTCGACACGCCGGGCCACGAGGACTTCTCCGAGGACACCTACCGGACGCTCACTGCGGTCGATTCGGCCGTGATGGTGATCGACGCCGCCAAGGGCATCGAGGCGCGCACCCGAAAGCTGTTCGAGGTGTGCCGGCTGCGCGACATCCCGATCGTCACCTTCGTCAACAAGCTCGACCGCGAGGCCCGCGACCCGTTCGAACTCCTCGATGAGATCGAGAAAACGCTTGCCCTCGACGTCGCCCCGGTCACCTGGCCGATCGGCACCGGCCGCAACTTCTCCGGGACCTACGAGCTCGGCGCCAATCGCGTGCGCCGGCTCGACGCTGCCGAAGATGCCGGCATGGTGACGGTGTCCGGCCCCCAGGACCCGCTGTTCGACGAGCTGCTCACCGAGAACGGTGCAGCCGATGCGTGGCGCGAGGAGGTGGAGCTGGCCGAGGGCGGGCTGAAGCCCTTTGACCTCGACGCCTTCCGCGAGGGCCACCTGACGCCGGTGTTCTTCGGATCGGCCCTGCGCAATTTCGGCGTGCGCGACCTGATCGACGGTCTCGCCAAGGTGGCGCCGCCGCCGCGGGGCCAGGATGCCGACAAGCGCCTGGTCGAGCCGAGCGAGCCGCGCATGACCGGCTTCGTGTTCAAGATCCAGGCGAACATGGATCCGAACCACCGAGACCGGATCGCCTTCATGCGGGTCTGCTCGGGCAAGCTCAGCCGGGGCATGAAGGCCCGGCTGGTGCGCACCGGCAAGCCGATCTCGCTCTCGGCACCGCAATTCTTCTTCGCGCAGGACCGCGCCATCGCGGACGAGGCTTTTGCGGGCGACGTGGTCGGCATCCCGAACCACGGCACCCTGCGGATCGGTGACACGCTCACGGAAGGCGAGGACATCGTCTTCCGCGGCGTGCCGAGCTTCGCCCCGGAAATCCTCCGGCGGATCAAGCTCACCGACGCCATGAAGGCCAAGAAGCTGCGCGAGGCACTCCAGCAGATGGGCGAGGAGGGCGTCGTCCAGGTGTTCGTGCCGCAGGACGGCAGCCAGGCGATCGTTGGCGTGGTCGGCGCGCTTCAGCTCGACGTGCTCAAGGAGCGCCTCCAGGCCGAATATGGCCTGCCGGTGGATTACGAGACCTCGCGCTTCTCGGTCTGCCGATGGATCGAGTCGGATTCCGAGATCGAGCTCGACAAGTTCGTGGACAGCCACGGCTCGGCCATGGCGAAAGACCTCGACGGCGCGCCGGTCTTCATGGCGACCACGGCGTTCTCGCTCCGCTACGAGGAGGAGCGCTACCCCGCGGTGCGCTTCACCGACGTGAAGGATTACCAGAAGCGGGCGGCGTGATTTTTTCTGGGGGGGGTAGAGGGTTTTTACCCAACTTAGCCGGCTGAGGGCCGCAGCTTGACCCCAGCGCGTCTCCCTCCCCCCGCAGTGGGGGGAGGGAGGGCGCGTGTCAGTGCCGGACGCGATACCTCAGAACTTCCCCAGCATCGGGAAATCCGCTGTCAGCGTCGATTCCGCCGCCATCGGGGCGTCGCGCTTGCGCGGCTTGCGGTTGAGCACCTGCTTCAGCTTGCTCTTCAGCACCGCCATGTCGAACGGCTTCAGGATGAAGGCGTCGGCCCCCGCCTGGTGGGCGAGGTTGATATCCTCGAAGTCGAAGGACGATTCGGTAAGCATGAAGGGCGTGTTCATCAGCGCGTCGTCGGCGCGGATCTCGCGCAGCAGGGCCAGCCCGTCCATCGGCTCCATGGCAAGGTCGGAGATCACCAGGGCGTAGCGGCGCGTGCGCAGCCGCTCCAGGGCCTCGGCGGCCGTGGTGACCCCTTCGACGTCGGGGAAGCCGATCCGGGTTAGCAGCATCACCACGAGACGCAGGAGCTTCTCCTGGTCGTCGACGATGAGGATCGGGGGCGTATCGCTCTCGGACATCGTTGCGCTCAGATGAAGAGGTGGTCGATGCCCTGGCGGGACATCGCGTCGTTCTGGAGCGCCAGGCAGAGCCCGTGGATCGCTGTCGCCTTCGGGGTGCCGCGCTGGAGCATTGGCAGCAGGTTGGCCTTGGCGAACAGGCCCTCGTTTGTGGCGGTGCGCTGGGCGCTCTTGAAGGAGTGGACGAACTCGCGCTTGGCGATCTCGCGCCACTCGTTGATCTGGACGTCCCGGTGGCGCTGGTCGGCGCTGACCCGGTCGAAGGTCTCGTGCACCGATGAGCGCTCGCCCTCGATCACCTGGCAGGCGAAGTTGCCCTCGATGATCAAAAAGCTGGTGATCACCGAGAACTCGTTCTTCTTCTGAGCGACTCGGCCGATCTCGGTGATCTGCTCCGACCGCTTCGTGGGATCCGCGGACAGATTGAGGCGCGAGAAGTAGATGATGTGGACGAGGCTCGTCCGTTTCGCCCGCATGACCTCTAGATCCGAAATCCGTACCGCATCTGCGCGTTCGGGCAGGACGTGCCCCGCCCAGCCGAGCCCGTGCACGATCTTCGCGCGCGCCGGATAACACCCCGTAAACGTCCGCCGGCCGCCGCACAGATCCGGTCCGCCCCGATCCGGCAGAATCTGCCGGGCCGGCATCTCAGGTCGGCCAGGGCTGCCGGGCCGGTGGCGGCCCGTTCGTTAGGAATCAAGGACTTGGCTCTGGCACGGCGGTTGCGCGCTTGATCCTGCGGGCCAATGCGGCGCGTCTCGGGATCGCATGCCATGGATCTTTTTACCGCCCTGCAGACCTCGGTCTCCGGATTGCAGGCACAGTCCTACGCCATCAGCAACATCTCCGGGAACATCGCGAACTCGCAGACGACCGGATTCAAGCGAATCGACACCAGCTTCGTCGACATGATGTCCGAGACCACGCCGAAGCGTGAGGTCGCCGGCTCGGTCCTGGCCCAGTCGCAGCTGACCAACACGATCGCCGGCAACGTCGTAGCCTCGAGCGTCCCGACCAACATGGCGATCAACGGGAACGGCTTCTTCACCGTGGTGCGGAAGACCGGCGATTCGAACGGCGCCGCGACCTTCAGCGGCACGGACGTCTACACACGTCGGGGTGACTTTGCGCAGGACAAGGACGGCTACCTGGTCAACGGCGCCGGCGGCTACCTGACCGGTACGAATCTCGACCCGGTCACCGGCCAGGCGACCAGCACCGGGCTGCTGAAGATCGGCAACACGTCGCTTCCGGCCCAGCCCACCACGTCGATCGCCTACGCCGCCAACCTCCCGGCGACGCCGGCCACCACCGCGTCCGTCACGTCAGGCTCCGACGTCTACGATCAGCTGCCGACGGCCGTGGTCAAAACCGGGACCGGCGTGACCGGCGTCTCGGTGCCCTCGACCGGGGCCGGGACCTTCGTGAACAACAGCATCGCCGGCCCGTCCATCACCGCCTACACGCAGACCGGCGCACCGGTGACCCTGAGCACGCGCTGGGCGAAGGTGCAGGACGCCAGCACGACGCCAGCGCAGCCCGCGGTCTGGAACCTCTATTACGCCTCGGATCCCTCGGCTTCGGCGAATTCGACGGCCTGGCAGAATGTCGGGACGGCCTTCACCTTCGATTCCACAGGGAAGCTGACCGCGCCGGCGACGAGCCCGGTCGCGCTCGGCAATGTGACGGTGGGTGACTACACCTTCGCGAACATGACCATGAATGTCGGCACGGCCGGCCTGACCCAGTACGCCGACACATCGGGTGCCGTGACCACCAACACGCTGAGTCAGAACGGCAACAGCGCCGGCACGCTGACCAGCGTGGCGATCGGTGATGACGGCAAGATCAACGGCACGTTCTCGAACGGGTCGGTGCTGGCGCTCGCCTCCGTGGGTATCGCGCAGTTCGCCAATCCCGACGGGCTGAAGGCCGATTCGAACGGCAACTACCTCCAGACCGCCGAGTCCGGTCCGGCCCTGGTCGGGCTGAACGGAAGTACGATCACGGGCGCCAGCAATGAGCAGTCGAATACCGACATTGCGAGCGAGTTCTCTAAGATGATCGTAACGCAGCAGGCCTACTCTGCGAACACGCGCGTCATGTCGACGGCCCAGACGATGATGTCTGACCTGCTCAACGTGATCCGCTGAGTGAGGATGCGATCCGAACCGCGGAGGCCGTGAGATGTCGCTGAACGCGCTTTCCACCGCGACCGCCGGCCTTGCGGCGACGCAGGCGGCGATCAACGTCGTCTCGCAGAATGTCGCCAATGCGGGCACCGCCGGTTACGTCAAGCGGACGCTCTCGACGGTCGCTACCGGAACCAACAATTCCGGTGTCGCCGTCGGGGCGATCACCCGCAGCTTCGACGCCGCCGCCCTGAAGCAGCTGCGGCTCGAAACGTCGGGGGCTGCCTATACCAGCACCAAGGCCGGCATCGCGTCTCAGCTCGACGCGTTGTACGGGACTCCCGGCAGCTCATCGTCGCTCGACGGCACGCTGAACACCTTCACCGAATCGCTGCAGGAGCTGTCCGCCAATCCGACCTCGGCGGCCGCCCGCACCACCGTGCTGAGCAACGCCTCGGCGCTCGCCAGCCAGATCAACGGCGCCGCCGCCTCGGTGCAGAACCTCCGCTCCGGGGTCGAGGCGCAGCTCGGCACCGATACGAAATCGGCCAGCACCCTGCTGTCCAACGTTGCGAGCCTCAACGCCAAGATCCAGAACACCACCGACGCATCGTCCCTGGCCGACCTCCAGGACCAGCGCGACCAGGTGATCAACGCGCTCTCCAACTACATGGATGTGCAGACCGTCGCGCAGCGCGACGGGACGGTCTCGGTGCTGACCCAGTCGGGCGTCACCCTGGTCGATCGCAGCAGCGCGGCGGTGCTGAGCTTCGACGGCCACGGGACGCTGAGCGCCAATTCGAGCTACTCGACCGATCCGACCAAGCGGACGGTCGGCACCATCACGGCGACGCTTCCGGGCGGCGGCAAAATCGATCTCGGGGCGCCCGGCGCCATCCGGTCGGGGAGCCTCGCCGCCGGGATCGAATTGCGCGACCAGATCCTGCCGCAGGCCCAGCGCCAGCTCGACGACCTCGCCGGGGGGCTCGCCAGCGCGCTGACTGACAAGTCCGTGACCGGCACCGTCACCGGCTCCTCGGCAACCATCGATCTTACGGGTATCCAGGCCGGCAACAGCGTTACGATCCCGGTCACCGCCGCCGACGGCTCGGTCCGCAACGTCACGCTGGTCGCCTCGAACAAGGCGACCACCGGGGTCGATCCGAGCCAGACCGACGATTCCAGTGGGCTCGCTCAGACCTTCAACATCTCCGGCGGCCCCGCAACCTACGCCAGCGCGATCTCGGCTGCCCTGACGGCGCTCGGCACCCGTGCGACGGCTGCCGGCATCAGGAACGTGCCGAACCTCACCGCGACCGGCACCGGGGCCTCCGTCACGATCGGGCCGGCGGGTGCCAGCACCGACAAGGTTTCAGGGGCCAGCGCCAGCATCACCCTGCCGACATCGCCGAACGATCTGACCACGGGCTACCCGCAGATCGCCCTGTTCACCGACGTCTCCGCTGCGCCGCCACCCGTCACCCGGCTCTTCACCGGCTCGCTCGACAGCGGCTCGCAGCTCACCGGCTTCGCCCAGCGCATCGCGGTCAATCCGGCGGTCTCCGGCAACACCGCGGCGCTCACCGCGTCGAGCGCCATCGATCCGAGCGCCTCGGGCGGCCGCGCGCAGGCGATTTTCACCGCCCTGACCTCCGCCCAACAGACTTTCTCGTCTTCGAGCGGCATCGGCGGCGTCTCTGCGCCCTACCGGGCGAGCGTCGTCGGCTTCGCCCAGGACGTGATCGCTTCGCAGGGCTCTGCCGCCTCGAACGCGACAGCGCTTAACGACACCCAGCAGACTGCGCTCTCTACCGCGCAGAGCCGGTTCTCCGCGGGCGCGGGCGTCAATATCGACCAGGAGATGTCGAACCTGATCGCCCTGCAGACGGCCTACGGCGCCAACGCCCGGGTGCTCACCGCCGCCCGCGATATGCTCAACCAGCTGCTGCAGATCTGACCATGACGACGATCTCTCCCTTCGCGGCCGGCTCTTATGTCGCCAACCGGAACACCGCGCAGCTCCTGACGCTGAAGAACCAGCTGAACGACCTGTCGAACCAGCTCTCCAGCGGCAAGGTCTCGCAAACCTATGGCGGGCTCGGCACCGGACGCTCTACGGCGCTCGCCGCCCAGGCGACCCTGAGCGCGCTGAACGGCTACGGCGCGGGCATCACGGCGGCCCAGACCCGGACCAGCCTTGCCGTCACCAGCCTGACCCAGGTCGCCAAGCTTGGGACCGACGCCCGCACGGCCCTGAACAACGGTCTGCAGAGCGTCGCGGCCAACACCACGGCGGGCCGCTCGATCGCGCTCGCCAACCTGCAGACGGCGCTGGACACCCTCAACCAGTCCGCGGCCGGCAGCTACCTGTTCGGCGGTCGCGACGCCACCACACAGCCGGTGCTCGACGCCGACACGATCCTCAACGGCACCACCGACAGCCAGGGCAACAAGCTTGCGGGCCTCACCGCGCTGATCAACGAGCGGGTCACCGCGGAGCTGGGGGCGAGCGGCAACGGCCGGCTGACGCAGACCTCGCCGAGCGCCACCTCCGTCCAGGTGACCGATGAAACGAATGCCGCGACGCGGGGCAAGTTCGGCTTCACCCTCACCGGCACACCGACCACCACCGGGACGGCGCTGAGCGCGTCGATCACCGGCACCGGCCCGGCCTCGCTCAATGTGAGCTTGGCGACGCAGCCGGCCGCTGGCGACAGCGTCAGCTTCGCGCTGAAGATGCCGGACGGTACCGCAACCACCGTAACGCTGACCGCGGCCACCAGCGCGGATGCCAGCTCGACCACCAGTTTCGCCATCGGGGCGAGCGTCACCGACACCATGAAGAACCTGTCCGCCACGCTGACCAACGCGCTCAAGGGCGCGGCCACCGGCACGCTGGCGGTGAACGCCACGGCGACGGTAACGCAGGACTTCTTCACCGGCTCAGCCCGGGGCGGCCCATCCGGAGCCGGGATCATGCCCCAGCGCATCACGTACGATGCGGCCAAGAACCCGACCGGCTACGTTGCCGCCACTCCGGCCAACACCGTGCTCTGGTACCAGGGCGAGAACACCTACGACACGACGACGAGCCCGCCTGAGCCCACATCGGCCCTCGACACCCAGTCGGTCCAAGTCAGCGCCACAGGCCAAGTCGGCACCGGCGCCCGCGCCAACGACAAGTCGGTCCAGAACGTGCTCGCGGGTCTGGCGACCATGGCGTTCGCTCTGCCGACCGCGAGCGACGCCAACACCAGCGCCACCTATCAGACCGTGGTCGACAAGGCTGGGGCGCTGCTGTTCTCGGCTGATCAGACCAATCCCAGCGTCCAGGACACCGTCACGCAGCTCAGCATCGCCGCGACGCGGCTGTCGAACGCCAAGACCACCAACACCGCCACCCAGACCACGGTGCAAAACACGCTCGACGGGATCGAGCAGGCCCCGACCGAGGAGGTCGTCGCCAAGCTGCTCGATGTGCAGAACCGGCTCCAGGCCAGCTACCAGGTCACAGCCTCGCTTTCGAAGCTCTCACTGGTCAATTACATCAGCTGAAGCCGGTATTCGGTCCCGCCACCATAGTCTCGCCGCTTTCCCGCAGTGAAGCGCAGGTTGCGGTCGCGTGCAGCGCTGCCGCGCGATCGAGGAGAGGCTCGCATGGCGCTGTCCGAACCCGTCCACGCGATCCGCCGCCTCGGCACCGCGGCGCAGATCGACGCCCTCGCGTTGGCCAAGCAGGCAATCGACAGTTATCTCGACGGCTATGGCCGCCCGGACGACCGCGCCATCGCGCTCGACATCCTCCTGCGCGACCTCGCGCGGCTGCGCTTTCTTGAGCCCGACCTCGACGGCTTCATCGGCGCAGTCGAGTGCTACATCGACCTCCTGTATCGGGACCTTTCGCGTCGGGCCGCGTGAGATGGGCTGGACCCTCCCGATCGCCTTGACGCTCTGCACTGCGGTGCTCGGTTTCGGGCCTGCCGAGGCCCGGGACCTCGAGAAGGCTCTGATCACGCCGTCTGTGATGCCGTGCCCGTCGAAGGGGGCGGGTTTC
Organism: Methylobacterium sp. GXS13; assembly: GCF_001455965.1. Classification (GTDB taxonomy): domain Bacteria; phylum Pseudomonadota; class Alphaproteobacteria; order Rhizobiales; family Beijerinckiaceae; genus Methylobacterium. The sequence goes on along the minus strand of NZ_LKKO01000047.1, from coordinate 208,770 downwards.
GTGCGCCTGCCGGGCAGTGCGAGCTGTATCCGCGTCTCTGGCCGCGTCACGGCGGGCGCGGACCTGCGGGGCGGGCACGGGATCGGCGCGCCGGCCACGCCCCCCGTTACCGGGCGCCTGGCGATCGACAACCGCGCCGACACGGATCTCGGCGAGGTGCGAACCTACATGCGGATCGGCAACGGCCGGCGCTGACGCGGCCTTCAAAGATTCCGCGACAATACCAGCGGCCCACTGCGCACGCCGCGGCCATAGGGCGACGGGGCTGCCGCCTGTCGTCCGTAGCCCAACGGCAGCTGCGCCCGGCCGATCTCCTCCGCCAGCGACTTGATCAGCCCCTCGGAGACGGATTTCGCGCTGTCGAGGACCGATTGGTTCGCTTCCACGGCCGCGGTGAAGCGGCGATGGGCGGCCCGCAGAGTCTCGACGCCGTCCGGGTTGAAGCGCTTCAGCGCGACGGCATTCGCTTTGGCGACTTCGAGGCCCTGCATATAGGCCGCCGCCAGCGCCGTTTTGGGCTCGGCCGCCGCCAGGCCCTCGCGCAGGCGTCCGGCCCGAATATGGGCGGCCTCTTCTGCCAGCACCGCTTCCAGCGCGGCCATGTTCGCGAGCACGCCCCCGACCAGTGCCTCCGCGGTGACCCGGTCGCCGACGCGCAGCGGCTCAGCCCTTTGCATGGACCGCTCCATCGCTCGACGCGCCCTGCATCTTCATGATCTCACGGAACACGGAGTCGGCGATGCCGACGCCGCCGCTCTTCACGATCTGTCCCGCATATTCCTTGGTCAGCATCGAGCGGTAGACGCCGCCCCCGGTGCCGTTCTCGCCGAGCGGACCGTCGGTTCCCTCCGACTGGGTCATCCGGTCGAGGCTGTTCTCAAGGAACATCGACTCGAACTCCGTGGCGGTCTTGTGCGCCTTGGCGGTGTTGCCGGTCTTGAGGATGCCGTCGGACACGCTGGTGGCGATGGATTTTCCGACGCCGGCGGCGGCATTGGCCGCGATGTTGGCGAGTGGCAGCATGATTTAGCCCTCCAGTCCCAAAAAAAATCACATCAGCTCGATATCGGCCTGGAGCGCCCCGGCGGTCTTGATCGCCTGGAGGATCGAGATCAGGTCGCGGGGGCCGACCCCGAGGGCGTTGAGCCCGTCGACCAGCTCGCGCAGGCTCACGCCTTCCTTCACCAGGGCCAGCTTGTTGCCGTCGCCGGTATCGACCTTCACGCTCGTGCGCGGCACGACGGTGGTGCGCCCGTTCGAGAGCGGCGCCGGCTGGCTGACCTGCGGCTGCTCGCTGATCGTGACCGTGAGGTTGCCCTGGGCGATCGCCACCGTGGAGACGCGCACGTCGCGGCCCATGACGATGATGCCGGAGCGCTCGTCGACCACGACCCGGGCGGTCTGATCCGGCTCGACCTTCAGCTGTTCCACCTCGGTGATCAGGCGGATCATGTTGCCGTTGTACTTGGCGGGAATCTGGATCGTCACGGTGGCCGGGTCGGTCGGCTCGGCGGTGTCGGCGCCCATGAAGTCGTTGATCGCCGCAGCGATCCGCTTGGAGGTTGTGAAATCCGGGTTGCGCAAGGATAGGCGCAGGGCGCGGGCGTCGTTCAGCTTGAACGCGATCTCGCGCTCGATATTGGCGCCGTTGGAGATGCGCCCGTTGGTCGGCACGCCGCGGGTGATCTTGGCGGCATCGCCCTCGGCGGAGAAGCCGGCGATCGCCACCGAGCCCTGTGCGAGGGCGTAGACCTCGCCGTCGGCGCCGAGCAGCGGCGTCACCAGCAGCGTACCGCCCTGCAGGGACTTCGCGTCGCCGAGCGACGAAACGGTCACGTCGATGCGCGTGCCTTGGGCGGCGAACGGCGGCAGGCTCGCCGTCACCATCACGGCGGCGAGGTTCTGGGTCCGCATCGTGGCGCCCCGCGTGTTGACGCCGAGCCGCTCCAGCATCGCCTGCAGCGACTGCTTCGTGAACGGGATGTTGTTGAGCGTATCGCCGGTGCCGTTCAGGCCGACCACGATGCCGTAGCCGACCAGTTGGTTCTGGCGGACGCCCTCGATCGAAGCGAGATCCTTCACCCGCGACAGGGCGAGTGCCGGGCCGCAGGCCGACGCCAGCAGCAACGCGCCGACGACGAGGGCGGCAAGGGCCGATCCGAGGAGGCTGATGGGGTGGCTCGGGCGCATGCCGGATTTTTCGAGGGTGAACGGACCTGTTCCCCTCCTGCCAGCCCCGTGCCAGCCTGACATTTGGATTAAGTCGTTGAGAAAAATATCATTATCGGATGGGCGTGCGGTCGCCGATTAGGATTCACCGGCACCGAACCTGCCGACCCGGCAGGTTCTGCCGGCCTGTTTACCCGCGCTTAACCGTGCCGGCTTGAATGTCCGGGAGCGCAGGGGCGCCCGGAGCGACACGAACAGGATCATGCGCGTCGAGACTCGCCAGCCGATCCAGAATGCCGGCGGTGTCGCAGCCAAGGCCCGGGTCGAGGGCGGTCGTGGCTTCAGCCTCGACTCGACGCCATCTCCCGCCTCGGGCACCGCCGCGCCCGCTGCGGCCGCCACCCTGGCCGGCCTCGACGCAGTGCTGCTCCTCCAGGGCGAGGCCGAGACCCCGCAGGAGCGCCGTCGCCGCACGGCCAAGCGCGGCCACGATCTGCTCGACGGCCTCGACCGGCTCAAGGCTGCGCTCCTCGGCGGCCGCGTCGCCCCGCAGGACCTGCGCGCCATCGCGGGCCGCCTGGCCGAGCGCTCGGCCTCATCGGGGGATCCGCGGCTGGACACGCTCATGGGCGAGATCGAGCTCCGCGCCGCGGTGGAGCTCGCCAAGCTCGAAGGTCGGCGCAGCGCATAGCTGCACCACCGTCATTGCGAACGGAGCGAAGCAGCCTAGGGAAACGCCACCTCCTGGGATCGCGCGCCACACTGGGTTGCTTCGCTCCGCTCGCAATGACGGATCGCTTTACGACCGCTACCCCGCCCGCCGCTTCGGCCCGGTGGGCAGCATCTGAGGCTCGCCCGGACCGGTCTCGACCCCGAGATCCGGCACCGCGATGATCGGTGCGCCGCGCAGGTCCTTCCGGGTGACGATCGCGCCGCGCTCCTCGAGATAGGCCAGCATCCGCCGCGCGCGCCCGCCCGAGCTGGTGCCATAGGCATCGGCTAGCATCGTGTCGGTCGGGCAGGGAGCGGCCTCGATCGCCGCCCGGGCCACCACCAGGAACAGGCCGGCAAGGTCATCCGGCAGGCCGGCCGCGATCGCCTGGGCCCGCTCCCAGGTGGAATTGTCGGCGACAGCGCCGCCCGCCTCGGCCCGGGCTACGGCGAGCCGGCGCTTGAACTCCGGCAATCCCATCGTGTCGCCGCGCAGGCGGCGGATCCGGCAGCGGACGGTGAAATCCTGATAAAGCGTCGCGGGGGTGCAGGCGGCGGCGTCGGCATCGGCCAGGACCGAGGCCAGGACCTCGGCGAGCGCGGCCTCCCGCGCCTCCGGGTCCATCGGCTCCTCTTCGGGCTCCTCCGGCGGGGCCGGCGGGCGGTAGCTCGCGAGCTGGACGAGGACGTCCGGGGCCGCCACCGGCCGCGGCTTCGGGCGCGGCATGGGCGGCGCCAGGCTGTCGGCCGGGCTCGCCGTGAGGATCAGCGCCCTTGCATCCTCGGTCGGATCGGGAAGGGGGACGAGCACCGGCGACGAGCTGCGGCTCACCGTCAGGGTCGGACCCACCGCGATGGTGAGCGGACGCCGAGACAGGGCAGGCCCGAGCGCCACGAAGTGGCCCCGGGGCAGATCGCGGAACGTCTCGGCCTGGCGACGTTCCAGACCGAGCAGGTCCGCGGCGCGGGCCATGTCGATGTCGAGGAAGGTCCGGCCCATCAAAAAATTGGAGGCCTCGGCCGCGACGTTCTTGGCGAGCTTGGCGAGACGCTGCGTCGCGATCACGCCGGCGAGCCCGCGCTTGCGGCCGCGGCACATCAGGTTGGTCATGGCGCCGAGCGACAGGCGGCGGGCCTCGTCCGAGACTTCGCCGGCCGCCGCGGGGGCGAAGAGCTGCGCCTCGTCCACCGCTACCAGCATCGGGTACCAATGGTCCCGGTCGGCGTCGAACAGACCGCCCAGGAACGCCGCGGCGGCGCGCATCTGCCCCTCGGCGTCGAGGTTCTCGAGGGACAGCACCACCGAGACCCGATGCGTGCGCACCCGGGCGGCGATGCGCTGGAGCGCGACGTCGTCGCCGTCAGCCTCCACAACGACGTGGCCGTAGCGGTCGGCGAGGCTGGCGAAATCCCCCTCCGGATCGATCACCGCCTGCTGCACGAGCCCGGCGCTCTGCTCCAGCAGGCGCCGGAGCAGGTGCGACTTGCCGGAGCCCGAATTGCCCTGGACCAGGAGCCGGGTGGCCAGCAGTTCGGTGAGGTCGAGCAGCGCCGGCTGCCCGCCGGTCAGGCCGAGATCGATATCGGAACGCATGGCTGCTCCATACCACGCCGGAACCGGATCCGTGCGTGCTCCGGATGCGCTGTCCACGCTTCCCGCGAGGCTGCCGCGCGGCTGCAATGTCGCGGCCGCGCTGGACCCGAAGGCCGCCGCCCTGTAGGGGCCGCCCCTTCCTGAAAACAAACCGGATCCCCACCACGATGGCGGCCTGCGGCCTCGATTTCGGCACGTCGAACACCACCATGGGGCATCTCGCGGCGGCGGGACCGGCCCTGCTGCCCCTGGAGGGCACGCACCGGACGATTCCCAGCGCGATCTTCTTCGAGCCGGGCGAGGCGCCGCTGATCGGCCGGGCCGCCACAGCGGCCTATGTCGACGGCCATGCCGGCCGGCTGATGCGCGGCCTCAAATCCGTGCTCGGCACGCCGCTCATGGACGAGGCGACACCGGTCGGTCGGGAGCGCCTGCGCTTGCGCGACGTGATCGCTCGGTACCTGTCGGCCGTGAAGGTGCGGGCCGAGGCGGCCTGCGGACAGTCCCTCGACACCGTGGTCCATGGCCGGCCGGTGCATTTCGTCGATGGCGACGCGGAGGCCGACCGGCGGGCGGAGGACACGCTCCGGGACATCGCCCGGGACGTCGGGTTTCGGGAGGTGTCGTTCCAGTACGAGCCGATCGCCGCAGCCCTCGACTACGAGCGTCAGGTCCGCTCGGAGGAGATCGCGCTGATCGCCGATATCGGCGGCGGCACCTCGGACTTTTCCATCGTGCGCCTCTCGCCCGACCGGCGGGGCCGCCCGGACCGGGCCGGCGACATCCTGGCCAATGACGGTGTGCGGATCGGCGGCACCGATTTCGACCGGCAGCTCAGCCTCGGCACGGTGATGCCGCTGCTCGGCCTCGGCAGCCCGATGCGGCGCGGCGACCTCGCGGTGCCCAACGCCTATTACCACGACCTCGCCACCTGGTCGGCGATCAACCGACTCTACAATGCGAAGACGCTGCGTGAGATCGACGAGGTGATCCGCGATTGCGCTAAGCCCGACCTCGTCGCGCGCCTGCGCGCGGCGGGGGAGGGCGAGCGCGGCCACGCTTTGGCCGGGGCCGTCGAGGGCGCCAAGATCGCCGCCTCGGAAGCCGGCACGACGGCTCTCGACCTCGGCCTGATCGAGCCGGGTCTGGCGGCCGCGGTGAGCCGCGACACCCTCTCGACCCAGACCGGCGACCTCGCCCGGGCGGTTGCCGCCCGGATCGCCCGCTGCCTCGCCCAGGCCGAACTCGGGCCGGAACGGATCGACGCGCTGTTCCTCACCGGCGGCTCCACGGGCCTGCCGCACCTGCGCGCCGCGCTCACCGCCGCGCTGCCCGCGGCCCGGGTGGTGGAAGGCGACACGTTCGGGTCGGTCGGCCTCGGTCTGACCATTGAGGCAGCGCGCCGGGCGGGGTGAGCGTCCGCGATTGACGGGCCCGCCGCGATCCCCGACAAGGCGGGCGCCTCGCGCCCGGGGAGACCGGCGGCCCATCCTTCACCCCCGCGCCGCCCCGCCCGATGCTGTTCAACTCCTTTGTCTTCCTCCTCGCCTTCCTGCCGGCCGCGCTGATCCTGCACGCGCTGGTGGCGCGTGCGGCCCCGGCCTGGCGGCTGCCGCTGCTCGTCGTCCTGTCCTTCGTGTTCTACGGCTGGTGGGATGTCCGGTTCGTGCCGCTGCTCGCCGGCTCGATCCTGGTGAACTGGTGCGTTGCCCGGGCGTATCGCCGATGGCCGGGGCGGTGGCTGATTCCGGCGGCGATCGCCGCCAACCTCGCCCTGCTCGGGCTGTTCAAGTACCTCGACTTCTTCGCCGACCTCGCCAACCTGATCCCGGGCTTGGAGGCACCGCGGCTCGGACTCGCCCTGCCGCTCGGCATCTCGTTCTTCACCTTCCACCACATCATGTATCTCGCCGACCTGCGGGCCGGCCGTGCGCCGGCCTTCGGGCTGACCAAATACGCCCTCTACATCGCCTTCTTCCCGCAGGTTCTCGCCGGTCCGCTGGTGCGCTGGAGCGAGATCATGCACCAGTTCGACGAGCAGCCTTATGCGCGGCCCGACGCCGCCGAGCGCTTCGCTCGCGGTTTGATGCTTCTCACGGTAGGGCTCGCCAAGAAGGTGTTCCTGGGCGATCCGCTCGCGGCTTACGTGAACCCGGTGTTCCAGGCGGCCGCCACCGGCAAGGTCATCACCGTCGCGGAGGCGTGGCAGGCGACGCTGGGCTTCACCTTCCAGATCTATTTTGACTTCTCCGGCTACACCGACATGGCGCTCGGCATCGCGCTGCTGTTCGGGCTGGTCCTGCCGCAGAATTTCGACGCGCCCTATCGCGCCACCTCGCTGCGCGAATTCTGGCGGCGCTGGCACATGACCCTGTCGCGGTTCCTGCGCGACTACCTCTACATCCCCATGGGCGGGAACCGGCGCGGCTCGCCCCGGCAAGTCGGGGCGCTCGCCGCCACCATGACGCTCGGCGGTCTCTGGCACGGGGCGGGGCTGACCTTCCTGGCCTGGGGCGCCCTTCACGGGCTCGGTCTCGGTGCCGGGGTTCTGGCGCGCCGCGCTCGGATCGCGATCCCGGCGCCCGTCGGCTGGCTGCTCACCAGCCTATTCGTGCTGCTGACCTGGGTGCTTTTCCGGGCTGCCAGCTTCGACGCGGCGCTGCTGATCTTCAAGGGCCTGTTCGGCCTCGCGCCCCACGGTTCGGGCTTCAAGTGGCGCACCATCGCGGTCGCAGCTCTGGTCGCCACGGTGGGCCCGACCGCCTGGGTGGCGGTCCACCGCCTGCCGCCTCGGCGCGCCCTCGCTTTCGGCTTCGCGCTCCTGTTCGTCGTTGTTCTCCTCAAGATCGGGGACGATGCGAACTACGAGTTCATCTACTTCCAGTTCTGAGGATGGCGCTCGCTCACCCCCCACAGGACCGGGCCTGGCGCACTTTCGTCCGCACCGTGCTGCTGGCGATGGCCGGGCTGTTCGCGGCCTATCTCGCGCTGGCGGTCCTGGTCGATCCCTACGACACCGGCCGGTCGACCCTGCTGTCCCGCGGTGCCGTGCGCCCCCAGGGCCCGCGCACCGCCTCGGCGCTGCGCGGCCGCGACCCGGCCTATGCCGGCGCGGTCATCGGCAATTCGCATATCCAGCTGACCGCGCCGGCGGCGCTGACCCGGCTCACCGGAATCCCGTTCGTGCAGCTATCGGTGCCGGCCACTGGGCCGTCCGAACAATTCGCTCTGCTCGACTGGTATCTGAGGCACCATGCCCGGCCCGAGGCGATCGTGCTGTCGGCCGACGCGTTCTGGTGCTCGGACGACCCGAGCTTCCCCAGCGAACACGGCTTTCCGTACTGGCTGGTCGGCGACTGGCCCGCCTATCTCAAGGGTCTGCTCCGCTTCACGGCTGCGCAGGAGACGATCAACCGCGTCGGCTGGCTCCTGAACCCGCGCCGCAAGCAGGCTGCCTCCGACGGCTGGTGGGATTACGAGTCGAATTATCTCAGCCAGGGTTTCGGCCGCGATCCGGCCAAAAAGGCAGCGCTCGAACGGCCCGTCGGCCCCGAGACCGAGCCACATCACGGCGGCCCGTTCCCGGTAGGCGACCGCTTGCGGGCCGAACTGGCACGGGTCCCGGCCCAGACCGCCCTCGTGCTGGTGTTCCCACCGGTCTACGCCCGTTCCGAGCCGCCGGCTGGCAGTCCTCGGGCAGTGGCCGAAGCAGCCTGCCGCGCCGAGGTGCGTGCAGCGCTCGGCGTTCATCCGCGGAATACGATCATCGAAGGACGGAACGGACGCCCGGAGGCGGCCAATCCCGATCTGTTTTTTGACCAGACCCATTATCGGCTGCCGCTCGCTCGGTCGTTGACCGATGAGATCGCCGCCGCGATTGTACGGTTACGGACGCCGGCCGCCGAATAAGACCTGGACCGTGGCTTGTTTGTCGCACGTGTCGACGCATTCGAAACAAGATCCAAGCCCTGCAACGCTGCGCGTTGTCGCGATTAAGCACCTCGACTATACGGCACCTCACGTTATCGCCGCGCACCGGCCATCCCCTGGTGGGCGGTATGATCCAGCGAGGGTGACGCATGGCGAAGGTGACGCTGGAGGACGGCTACGTCCCGTCCGACGACGAGCCCTTCATGAATGACCGGCAGCGCGAATATTTTCGGCGCAAGCTGCTGAGCTGGAAGAGCGACATCCTGCGCGAGGCGCAGGACACGCTGGTCGCGTTGCAGAGCGAGAACGAGAACCATCCCGATCTCGCCGACCGCGCCTCCTCGGAGACCGACCGGGCGATCGAGCTGCGCGCCCGTGACCGCCAGCGCAAGCTCACCGGCAAGATCGATGCGGCCCTGGCCCGCCTCGAGGACGGCTCCTACGGCTTCTGCGAGGAGACCGGTGAGCCGATCTCGCTGCGCCGCCTCGACGCCCGGCCGATCGCGACCCTGTCGCTGGAAGCCCAGGAGCGGCACGAGCGGCGGGAGAAGGTCTACCGGGACGATTGACGCGCGGCGCAGTCAGAGCGGTTCGCTCGATCGCGACTCGTCGCGCAGGTCATTACGAGCGATTCAGCTTGGTGACAGGTGCGATCTCCGAACGTGACGGAGCCTCAGGGTGGTTCGCTGCGCTCGCAATGAAAGATGTGGCGGGTACCCCGGCGGAGCATCGTCCCGCCGCGTCGTCTACTGCGTCAAACGCAATGCGCCGATGCTCGCCTGGATCTGCCTGAACGCCTTGATCAGATCGTCCGAGTTGTTGGCCAGGTAGAACTGTCCCGGATTCGTGGCACAGTTCCTCAGCAGCGTCTGCCCCGCCGAGTCGATCGGGTCGGACGGGACGCTGAAGCCGATCGTGTAGATCGAGATGTTCACATCTTTCGCGTTCTTGCAGGCGGCCGCGGTCAACGCGTCCAGCGCATTACGGGCGCTGGACGCGTCCGAGACGTTCTGGTTGGTATTGGGCAGACGGGGATTCGGGTTGCTTCCGTTGGCGTTCTGGAAGTAGCCGGCCGCGAAATAGAGTGAACCATTCGGGGAGTTCGGATTGGGCGTCCAGCTGTTCGTGCCGTCGGTCATCAAGATGACGATCTTGTTGATCGTGGTCGCGTTCGAACTGTCGGCGCTCGACGCATAGGCCGCGGGCGGGTTCGTATCGGTGAAGACGCTCTTCGGCGAGAGGGTCCGCCACCCCCACATGAAGCCCTCATGGATGTTGGTCGCCCCCAGCGGCGCCATCTTGCCGATCAGTGTCTTGAGCGCGCTGGTGTTGTTCGTCAGCCTCAGAAGCGGCTGGGTCGTGCACCCGAAATTCGGCCCGTTGGGGATGCCGGTTGATGAATTCTGCGAAGTCGGGGCAGCGTTCTGCGGCCGGACATATTTGCACGCCTGGCCCTCGGCGGTGTTGAACGGTGTCCCGTAAGGGAGCGCCGGGCAATTGCCGTTGTCGTCGTCGATGTAGCTATTGAAGCTGTAATACGTCGTGTTCCGGTTTATCGAATAGGCCGCATAGCTCGTGCTCGCATCGCCGGGCTCGTCTGGGGCGAGAAGCGGTAAAAAGTAAGAATCCCGGTTGGATGGCGCCGGTGCTCCGTCTTGGACGTTGAGCGGGTAAGGCAGCGTTTCCAGGCAGCCGCCCCAGCCCCAGCCGGAATAGACACCCTGAAGCTTGCTGAAGATGTCGAACCGGTTCTTGAACCCGGACCCGCCAGCCTGAAGCACGTTGGTCCAGTGGTAGCTCGACACGGCATTCTGGTCGATCCAGCTTGCATACCGATAGGTCGACGGATCGACCGCCACGGCGCCGGCGAACGGCACGATCGAGATACGGGTCGCGCTGGAGAAAGCCGCGTCGGTGTAAACGGAGTTGACGAAGTTCGTCGCGGCCGTCTGCACCGCCTGGAGCTTTGACTGTCCGCCGCTCGATGCCGCCATCGACCCGGTATTGTCGAGCACCAGCGCGATCTCGAAGGTCTTGGGCAGGGGCGTGGCGCATTGCGCGGCCGATCCGGGATTGATGCGGGTCGTTCCCGTGAACTTGCCGAAGAAGGCTGTGGAGAGCTTGCGGGCTCTCAGAGTGATCTGTCGCGGGTTGTTGGTGATGACCAACGGGTCGACCACGAGGTTTCCCGCCCCCATGGCACCGGTCATCGCGGTTTGCGCCAGCAGGTTGAGGTCGGCATTCGAGGTGGTCAGCGGGGTTTGGCACAGGAGCAGCGCCGTGGCATCGGTCGCAGCCTGCAGCTTGGTCTCGAGCCGGGTCGCGAAGCCGTAATCGACCGCTGCGCCTGTCAGCATCAGCATCGGCACGCTAAGGAAGGCGAACAGGACCGCGACGTTACCGCCGCGTCCCCGCGCAAAGCCGAACCACCCGGGCGGGCGGGTGCGATCAGAGCGTCGGGGCATCGCATGCCTTCTGGGTGGTGTCCGGCAGAATGACCTCGGTGTAAGTATTCGAACCGTATGTACTGCCGCCGCGGGTCGGCCACGGAACGGCCGTGGAGAAGGTGATCTGGTTGCCGACGCCCTTGACCAGCTTCACCAGCGCACTGCCGATCATCGGGGTGTAGCTGATGCTGACCTCGGCCAGAACGTAGCGCATGCCCGAGGTCTGGTAGCCCGCAGGGACGACAAGGTCGGTGGCGGTGCCGAGGGCCCGGGGCTTGGCGTTGGCGTTGGCGACGCTGGAGCAGACCTGCGGAAACAGATTCGCTTTCTTCAGGTCGACGCCCATCGCACTGACCACGATCTGCACGTTCGTCGTGTCGAACGGGCGCATCACCTTCGCGGCGGAGGTGACGATGTCGTTCATCAGCGTCGTGTCGATCGGATTTTGTGCGTCGCCCTGCGCGGTCAGATCGGCCACGGTGCGGGCCAGCAGAGTCAGTTTGCGCCACTCGTCGATGGCGTGGGCGATCTCGGTCATGCCGGCCCAGATCGCCAGCAGCACCGGCAGGATCACGGCAAATTCGACGATCGCGCTGGCGCGTCGATCCCGCCGCAGACGCGCCGCTTTGCGGAGGATGCGCCTCAGCACGGACTCCCCCCGGCGCTCTGGTAGGGCTCGGTGCGGAAGACCGCCGTCGAGGTGAGCAGGCTGGAGCCGGCCCCGGCGCCTGTGGTGAATTTTTTCGTGTTCAGGCCCATCAGGTTGAACAGGGTCGGGAACTGGACCGCAGCAGTCACGACCACGATCGTGCCCGGCTTGGCGCAGGCGTAGTTCGTTCCGAAATCGGTGTTCCAAGTCCCCGTGGTGGCATTCACGGGCGTCGAGGCGCTGGCCCCGGCGAACGTCCCGGCGGTTGCGACGTCGATCTTGACGCTTTGGCAATTGAAGATCGTGGGAACGACGGCATTGCCGCTACCGCACATCGTCGTCTTCAGCGAAGCGAGCAGGGTCGCAGCGTCGGTCTGCCCGGCATTGGCGAGCTGGAACTGCCCGGTGAAGATCGTTCGAACGGCATTCTGAAGAGCGCGATCGAAATTCTGGGTGGCCCAGATCTGAAACGCGATCTGGAACACCGCGCCGACGAGCGCCAGGAACGGCAGCGCCACCAGGGCGAATTCCACCGCGGCCGCCCCACCCGCATCCCGCCGCAAACGGGCCAAGAGGCAACTTGAGGTCGGTGTCGATGTCAAAAATATTTGTACTGGTCGCGCCATGACTCGAATTGCCGTCTGAAGACAAGCATCGATGCTGATTTGCGGCTAATCGTTTTCGAAAAGCTTAAACGGATCCGCAAGATCGGACTCGATCGTTTAATTCTACTGTAGATTGCATGCGTGGGGCGGTGCTCGTTCGTTTCGGCGGGGCGGCGTCATTGACGGCCGGCCCCCCGGCGCCACTTCGTCGGTGGCATCCCGGCCGGAGAACCGTATGCGAATTTCGAGGACCGCCGCGCTTGCCTCTGCACTGATCATGGCCCTCGCGCTCGCCGGCTGCGAGGCGCCGAAACCGGGGCGGGCGGGGCCTCCGGGGCCGAAGGGCGATCAGGGCCCGGCCGGTCCGCAGGGGCCGCCGGGCCTCAACGGTGCGACCGGGGAGCGGGGCCCCGCCGGGGATCGGGGTCCGGCGGGCGTGGCCGGACCGACGGGGCCGGCGATGAACACGCTGGTTCGGCTCGACGTGGCCTGCCATCGCGACGAGGAACTGATCGGTGCCTATTGCCAGGGCATGGCGGTTGTGCCGTCCGTGACCGTCACCGACGGCGTCTCCACGGTCGGCTGCCTCGATATGACCGCCAAGGCCGCCAAGGATGCGAAACCGGTCGCCGTCTGCATGAGGAAGCCGTGAGACGTCTCGCACCCGCGCTTGTTGCCGCCGTGGTCACGTCGGGGGTGCACGCACAGCCGTTCCTGCCCACCGAGCGGGCCGCGATCGAGCTCGTGCGCAGCCGACATACGGACAGCCTCGCCACGGTGGATGGCACGCTTGCCTATGCCGAGCGCGTCACCGAGGGCGCCTTCACGCGCGGCGGCTACCGGGTCGTGCGCCGCCCCGGCGAGCCCTTCGCCCGGGTGCAGATCTGCTATCGGCTGGGTATCGATCGGCCGACCTGCGGCCTCGATTACCTCGTGACCGTCAATCCGCCCCATGTCGAGCCAGCCGAACGCTACGACGGCCTGGCCCGAGACCTCGAACACGGCCCCCGGGCCTTTCTCAGGGCACTCGCCCGCGAGGCCGATCTCCAGCATCAGCCGGCGATCCTGCGGCGGATCGAGGCCGCGTTGGAGCCCTTCAACCCCTACGACTGGCGCTGAACGTCATACCAACCGCGGCCAGCGCAGCAGGCGCTCGGGCGCGAAGGCCGCCACCGGCACCGCCGGAATTCGACCGGTGGCGAGGTCGGCCACGATCTCACCGGTGATGGGGCCCGTCGACAGGCCGATATGACCGTGTCCGAAGGCGAACAGCAGGCCCTTGTGCCGGGGCGCCAAGCCGATCACCGGCATGCCGTCGGGCGTGGATGGGCGCGAGCCGAGCCAGGGCTCGTTGTCGAGGGGCCCACCCAGCCGCAGGGTCTCGGCGGCCTCGCGGGAAGCCGCCTCGATCTGGGTGTGGTCGGGTTCGGCGTGGCGGGCGTTGAGCTCGACGCCGGACAGCACCCGCACCCGATGGTCACCCATCGGCGACAGGATCGAGCCGGCGCCGGTATCGAGCACCGGCCGGGCCAGGGGTGGGCTGTCCGGGTGCAGGGCGTAGTGCCGGTGATAGCCGCGCTCGGCCGCCACCGCAAAGCGGTAGCCAAGGGTCTCGGCGATCGCCCCCGAGGCGGCGCCCGCCGCCAGGACCACCTGCCTAGCCTGGACCGACCCCGTCTCGTGGACGACGTGCCAGCAATCCGCCACCGGCGTCAGCCGTTCGACGCTGCCGCGCAGACGCCGCCCGCCCAGGCCCGCGAACAGGGCCTCGCAGGCTTCGATCAGGCGCCCGGGCTCGCGCACCGAGCCGGTCTCGGTGAGCAGCATCGCCCGCGCGTAGGGGCGCACCAGCGCCGGCTCCAAATCGCGGATGCCCGCCGTATCGAGAAGGTCGAACGCGACGCCGTGCCCGGACAGAATCTCCCGCTCCAGGGCGGCGGCCTTGAAGGCGGCGTCGGTGCGGTAGGCCTTGAGCCAGCCGGTCCGCTGCAGCCGATCGCTGGTGCCGGCCCGGGTGGCGAGGCGTTCATGGGCCGGGTAGGCGGCGCTGGTCAGGGGCAGCAGAGCGGCGGCGGCACGGCGCCAGCTCGTCGCTCGGGCGCTCGCCAGGAAATGTGCCGTATAGGGGATGATCCGCGGCAGATGCGTGTAGCGCAGGCGCAAACCACTGTCGGCGTTGCGCAGGTAGGCCGGAAGCTTGCCCCACAGGGCGGGGCTCGACATCGGAAGGATCGAGCCGCGGCTGACCACACCCGCATTGCCGTAGGAGGTCCGGGCCCGGGCCTCGCCGGGATCGCACAGGACCACGTCGAGGCCGCGATCCTTGAGCGCGATGGCGCAGGCCAGCCCGACCATTCCGCCGCCTATCACCACGATATCGGCTTTCTCGTCCATCCCGCTCACCCCGACCCACGCCGACCCACGCCAAGCGTGGCCTTCTGACGGGTTTTCCAAGCCCTGGGTAGCGCGCTGGCGCATGGGCTGCGGTGGTTCGCGCCACTCATGCGCGAAGGGACGCGCAAAAACCGCCGCAGATCGGTTACAGAGCGGATCATGACGCTCGTCCGCTTCGCTCCCTCGCCCACCGGCTACCTGCATATCGGCAATGCCAGGCCGGCTTTGCTCAACGCGCTGTTCGCGCGCCGGACCGGCGGCCAGTTCCTGCTGCGCATGGATGATACGGACGCCGAGCGCTCGACCGAGACGTTCGCCGAGGCGATCCGGGAGGATCTCGCCTGGCTCGGGATCGAGCCGGACCTGTTCGCCCGCCAGAGCGACCGCAAGGCCCAGCACGACGCGGCGGCCAATCGCCTGCGTGCGGCCGGGCGGCTTTATCCCTGCTATGAGACCCAGGAGGAGCTGGAGCGACGGCGCAAGCGCCAGCTCGGCCGCGGCCAGCCGCCGATCTACGACCGGGCGGCGTTGCAGCTCACCGCCGAGGAGCGCGCCGCCCTCGAAGCCGAAGGCCGCCGGCCGCATTGGCGCTTCCTGCTGGACGCGCGCACGGTGAGCTGGGACGACCTCGTGCGCGGGCCAGCTCATGTCGATTGCGCGTCGCTGTCGGACCCGGTGCTGATCCGTGCCGACGGCAGCTACCTCTACACGTTGCCCTCGGTGGTGGACGATGCCGATCTGGGCATCACCCACGTGATCCGCGGCGAGGACCACGTCACCAATACCGGCGTGCAGGTGCAGATCTTCGAGGCGCTGGGCGCCACTGTCCCGGTCTTCGGCCATCACAACCTGCTCACCACCGCGGACGGGGAAGGGCTGTCGAAGCGGCTCGGCCACCTGTCGCTGCGTGGCCTGCGCGAGGCCGGCTACGAGCCGGCGGCCGTGCGCTCGCTGGCAGTGCTCACGGGCTCTGCCGAATCGGTGCGGGCGGTGCCGGATCTCGACACCCTGGCGAGCCTCGTGGAGCTCGGCGAGATCTCCCGCGCACCGGCCCGGTTCGACCCCACGGAGCTCGACGGGCTCAACGCAAGGCTCGTCCATGCCATGCCGTATCCGGAGGTCGCCCCGCGTCTGGCCGATCTCGGCATCCCCGCTGAGGATGCGGAAGCGTTCTGGCGTGCCGTGCAGCCCAATCTCGGCCGGGTCTCGGAGGCGCGGGACTGGTGGCAGGTCGTAGCCGGTCCGATCACACCGGTGATCACCGAGGAGTCCGTGATCGCTGCGGCCCGAGAATGCCTGCCGCCGGAGCCGTTCGGCCCCGAGACCTGGAAGGCCTGGACCACGGAAATCCGCACCCGCACCGGCGCCAAGGGCAGGGGCCTGTTCATGCCGATGCGCCTCGCGCTCACCGGTCTGGAGCACGGGCCGGACCTCGCCGGGCTGCTTCCGCTGATCGGCCGCGACCGCGCAGAGCGGCGGCTCGCGGGTGAGGCGGCGTAGCGGCGACTCCGCCTCGTCGAGCCGCGTCGCCGGCAGCTGGTCGACGCGGCGGCCGTCGAGATCCACCACCTCGAAGGGCCAGGCGGCGATCTCGCGTCCCCTCGGTCTCCAACCTCTCGTCTCGGGTGACGGCGTTCGCCCTCTCGGTCTCCTGACGGATCACGCGCGACGTCGCTCGGGGCCCGGGCCTGGACCATTCGACGGCCAAACCTCTGACGACGCTTCAGGCACGGCGCTTCACAGCGCGCGGGCCTCGATCAGCACGGAATCAAGCAGAAAGCTGCCATCGGCCTCGATCATGAAATGTGCGGTCACTTCGACCGGCGCCGCGGCCTGGAGGGCGCGGATCGCCGCTGTGTTGACCTCCGGTGTCCGCATCCGGGCGATCCAGCTCGCGAACTCCATACGCGGCCGGTACGCGGCAGTGTCGCCGGGGACGAAACCGGCCGTCTCCAGCATGCGGCGCCATTCCGAGACGCGGTAGTCACGCACGTGGGAGGGGTCGCGCAGCAGCTCCACCGCCTGCAGATGCGTGTCGAGCAGCGGTTCTTCGGGGGCGACGATATCGCAAACCACCAGCAGGCCCCCCGGCTTCAGAACCCGCCGCGCCTCCGCGAGGGCGGCCGGGACGTCGCGCCAATGGTGAGCGCTGTAGCGGGTCAACACCGCGTCGAAAGCCGCATCCGGGAAGGGCAGGGCCTCGGCGGCGCCCTGGCGTGTGTCGATCCGGTCGAGGCCGCGCCGTCCGGCCTCGACGGTCACCGCCGCCAGCATCTCGTCCGAGAGGTCGTAGGCCGTGACCGCGGCGCCGGCGTCCGCTGCGGCGAAGGCGACGTGCCCGCCGCCGCAGCCGAGATCGAGCACGCGCGCGTCCGGCAGCCCGCGGACCAGCGCCCCGATCCGGTCGAGGTCGGCACCGGCGGCGTGGACCGCGCTCGTCACGTAGGCTGCCGCCTGCGCGCCGAACTGGTCGACGACATGGCCGGAATGGTCGCGCGCGCTCATAAGTCTTTCCTCCGCTCAGGTCGTCAGCGGCGCCAGCCGCGACAGCCGAATCGCGATGGCGAGTGCCAGACCGTAGAGGGCTCCCACGAACAGCACCACGCCGGTCCAGCCGGAATGCGCGAAGAACCAGCCGCCCGCGGTGCCGAGCACGGACGAGCCGAGATAGTACAGGCACAGATAGATCGACGAGGCCTGCGCCCGGTCGCGCACCGCCCGGGGCCCCACCCAGCTGCTCGCCACCGAATGCGCCCCGAAGAAGCCGATCGTCACCACCACGACGCCGCCGACGATCAGCAGGATGTTGTCGGCCGCCGTCATCAGGATCCCGGCGAGCCCGAGCCCCGTGGCGAGCCACAGCATCCGTCGCCGCCCGAAGCGGCTCGCCAGCTCGCCAGCCAGTGGGCTGCTTACCATGCCGGCGATGTAGACGGAGAAGATCAGGCCGATCACCGTCTGGCTCAGCGAGAACGGCGGATCGAGAAGGCGGAAGCCGATATAGTTGTAGATGCAGACGAAGCCGCCCATCAGCAGAAATGCTTCGGCGAAGAGCCAGGGCAGTCCAGGATCGTGGAAGTGGTGGCCGAAGCTGCCCGGCACGTCCCGCCAGGCCATCCGGCGTGGCACGAAGTTCCGTGCGGGAGGCAGCCCGCGCCAGAACGCTAGGGCGGCAACCAGCGCCAACGCGCCGATCGTGGCGAGACCGAATCGCCAATTCACATGGTCGGCCATCACGCCGCTGATCAACCGGCCGGACATGCCCCCCAGCGCGTTGCCGCCGACCAGGAGCCCCATCGACAACCCGATCGCCTGCCCGTCCATCTCTTCCGCGAGATAGGCCATCGCCACCGCGGGCAGACCGCTCGCGGTCAACCCGGACAGCGCCCGTAGCACCAGGAAGCCGTGCCAGCTCGGCATCAGGGCAGCCACGATGGTGAGCAAAGCCGAGGCGAACAGGGAAGCCAGCATCACCGGCTTGCGACCCCAGATCTCCGAGAGTGGGCTCACCACCAGCAGGGCCACGGCCAGCAGCCCGCAGGGCAGGGACAGCGCAAGGCTGCTCTCGGCCGGCGAGACACCGAATTCATCCGAAAAGATCGGCAGCAGCGGCTGCACGGCGTAGAGCACCGCGAAGGTCGAGAACCCCGCGGCGGCCAGCGCCAGAGCCGTCCGACGGAAGACCGGCGTACCCGACCGGATCAGCCGCCCGTTGCCTTCGCTCGCCATCACCGTCCCGCGTTGCAAAAGCATCATCCCGAAAGGTGGTTGCCGGCTTTCGGGATGAAGCGCCCTCGAAGGCCTCGTTCGGTGGTGAGGCGCGCGGTAACGAACGTCAATCGTCGGCGGAACGTCTGTGCCCCGCCGACGGATCAGCATGGATCGAGGACGCGCAACGCCGGCTCGATCAGTGCGTACAGATCGGCCCGCGTCGCCCCGTCCCGCGCCTGGAACGAGATCGCCTGCATGATCCCGTGAAAGAAGGCGGCCAGACGGGGAATGTCGGTGTCCACGGGCAACTCGCCGTCTACGACGCCGCGGCGGATCGTGGCCGCGACCAGTTCGACGGTCTTGCGTCGGGCGTTCAATAGATGTGCGCGCACCGCCTCGTTTGCCGGCAGGCAATTGACGACGCCGAGGATCAGCAGGCAGCCCCCGGGCTTCGCAGACAGTGCAACCGCGACGCTGCTTTCCAGCATCGCGCGAAGGCCGTCCCTGACTGTCGCTGCTTCTTCGAGCGCGCGCATCGGCGCCGAGCCGATCGTGGCGATGTACAGGTCGATCGCCTCGCGGAACGCGTCCTCCTTCGAGCCGAAGGCCGCGTAGAAACTCGGCGGCTTCACGCCGATCGCGGCCGTCAGGTCGTTGAGTTGCGCGCCCTCGTAGCCCCTGGCCCAGAACACCTGCATCAGGCGCTCCAGGGCCTGGTCGCGGTCGAAGCCGCGCGGCCGTCCTCGTGCGGAAGCCATCGCACACCTTTCTGTAGCGGAATTTATAGAATGGCTTGACCGTCCGGGGCAAGCTTGCCTACCCATTCTGTAGTCGAGTTTACAGAAATGGGGGCCGATGATGCGGGCAGCGGAGACAACAGTCGAATCACGGGACGTGACGGGCGCCGTCGAGCCCGGCGCCGCCACTGTGCCGCCCTGGGTCTATCTCCTGAGCGCGACAATCTTCGTGATCACCACGGCGGAGTTCATGGTCGCCGGGCTGATGCCGTCGCTGGCAGCGGCCTTCGCGGTCTCGGTCGGCGAGATCGGCAACCTGATCGCGCTGTTCGCCCTCGGCATGACCCTCGGCGGTCCACTGGTGATCGCCCTGCTGCTGCGGCTCGGCGTGCCCAACAAGCACGCGCTGCTGTGGCTGTTGGCCGTGTTCCTCATCGGAAGCACCCTGGCCGCCCTGGCGCCGAGCTACGCGGTGATGGCGCTCGCCCGCACCCTCCAGGGCATCACCAGCGCCGCCTGCTTCGGGATCGGTCTGACACTCTGCGCCGAATCGGTCCGAGCCGACCTTCGCGGCCGCGCCGCCTCCCTGGTCCTAGCCGGGCTGACGATCGCCCCGATCATCGGCGTGCCCGCTGCGGTGCTGATCAACGACCTGTTCGGCTGGCGCACCAGTTTCTGGCTCGTGGTCGGACTGACGGCCCTGTGCCTCGCCGTCGTCGGATCGACGATCCCGAGGCCCAACCGCAGCACGCAGGTCGACCTGGCGTCCGGCCTGGCCGGCCTCAACAACCGCCGCCTCTGGGCAGCCTACGCGACCAGCGGGCTGATCATCGGGGCGACCTTCGCGGCCTTTAGCTACGTCACGGCCATCTTCACCGAGGTCATCGGGCTGGCGCCGCGGCTGATCCCGATCGTGCTCGCCGCCTACGGTCTCGCGACGGTGATCGGCAATCTCGTCATCGGCCGGCTGGCCGATCGCCACACGATCCCCGTCCTGGCCATCGGCCTGGTTATCCTCGGCGCCGCTCTGGCGAGTTTCGCGGCCTTCCCGACCGACGCGGTGGTCAGCGTTGCCGCGTTCCTGGTCATCGGCCTCACCGGTGTGTCGCTCAACCCGGCCATGGTCGCTCGGGTGATGCGGGTCGCCCATCCCGGCTCGCTGGTGAACAGCCTGCACGCCTCGGCGATTACGGCCGGTCTCGCCTTCGGCACCTGGCTCGGCGGCCTCGCGACCGACCGGGGTTACGGCTTGGCGGCCCCGCTCTGGATCGGTGCGGGCCTCGCGGGGCTGGGCCTGCTCAGCCTAGCCCCGCGCCGGGCGCGGGACCTAACGGCGTGACGGACCCGTTCAGCGCGGCGGCGGCGCGCCCTGCGCCGTCCCCTGCTGCAGCAGCGGCGTGATCCGCCGGACCGTGACGCGGCGGTTCTCCCGGGCGGCGTTCTGCGTGTTCACCTTCAGGTACTGCTCGCCATAGCCCTGGGTGGTGAGGTTCTCCGGCGGGACCTGGAACTGCTGGGTGAGCACCGTCGCCACCGACTGCGCCCGGCGGTCCGAGAGGGACAGGTTGTCGATGTCGGACCCGACCGCGTCAGTGTAGCCCTCGATCAGAAAGACCTCCTGCGGGTTGGCGCGGATCGCCCGGTTGATCGCGCCCGCGATCACCGACAGCCGGGCGGCCTGGTCCGGCGTGACCGTGAACGAGGCCGTATCGAAGGTGATCGTGTCGATGTCCACCGAGCGCATCCGGGCGCGCAGGTCCGGGCTGTAGCGGACCTGATCCAGGGTGTAGCGGCGGTCCACGGCCACCACCGGCGGGGCCGTCAGTGCTTCGTAGACCGCGCCCTCGTCCGCCTGATCGTACTCCACCACGTAGCGGTCGCGGGGGATGCGGATGTCGGGCGGCGGCAGGACGACCACGTCGTCGTAGATCGGGCGCGGCGGACCTGCGTAGCTGTTGTCGATGATCACCACCTCGCGGCCGTCGCGGAAGCGGCGGTAGCGGCGCAGCATCCGGCCGTCATCGTCCGTCACGGTGACGATCTGCTCGCCGCCCGGCCGGTCGATGAAGCTGTAGTAATCCGCCCCGCGCCGCTCCGAGCGGAAGCCGCGCGGGTCGAGGTCCCGGAACCGCTCGTTCTCGTCGTGGCGGATCAGGTAGCCGTCGCGGTCGCGGACGATGATCCGGCCGGGCTCTCGATAATAGGTCCGGCCGCCCTCGCTGAACTCGCGCCGGTCGCGGCGGACCTGATCGTAGTCGCGCACGTCGTCGTCTGCGCGGAAGCCGCCCGGGACGTATCCGGGCTGCCCCGGCGTGTTGAACGCGCCGCGCCCGCCCGGTCCCCCGGCGGGCGATTGACCCGGCTGCGCGCCGGGCGGCGGAGGCGGAGCGTCGGCGCCGGGCGGCGGCCCTGGCGGCTGAACGGGACGTCCCGGCACCCCCGGCGCCATGTTGGGTGGCACCGGACGACCCGGTTCCGCGCCGGGCTGCGCCTGGGCGCCCGGTTGACCGTCCAAGCGTTGGACCGGCCGGCCCGGAACCCCGGGTGCCATGTTGGGTGGAACGGGGCGGCTGGGCTCCGCGCCCGGCTGCCCCTCCGGTCGTTGAACTGGCCGGCCCGGCACGCCAGGCGCGGCGTTGGGCGGCGGCGATGCACCCGGCCCGCCTGGACGCGGGGTCGCCGGCTCGCGGTCGGGAAGGGCATCGCGGCGTTGCCCCGGTGAGGCCGGTGGGCCGCCGGGCGCTGCGCGTTCCTGCTCTGGGCCGCGGCGATTCCGATCCGGCCCGCGCGGCGGCTGGGTGGAGGCGTCGGGCGCCGACCGCTCCTGATCCGGTGCGCGGCGGTCGGGATCGGGGCCGCGCTGCGGCTGCGCGGGATTGTCAGGCGCCGCCCTCTGGGTGGGGGACGGATCGCGCTGCACGGGCTGCCGGTCGGGATTACCCCGCTCGGTCCCGGGGCGATCGGGGGCGCGTCGCTGCTCCGGCGCGGGACGCTCGGGGGCCGCGCGTTCCTGACTGTCCGGCTGACGATCCTGGCGACGCTCTTGAGCGGGCGGGCGCGGCGCTGGCGGCTCCGGCCGGCGCTCGGGGGGACGTTCCCGCTGGGACGGTTCGGCCTGGGGTTGCCGCTGGGCCGGCGGCTCGGGACGTTCACGGGATGGCGGAGCGCGCTCCGGCCGTGGCTCGGGCCGCTCGCGCGCGGCAGGTGGCGGACCCGGAGGCGGTCCGGGGCGCTCCTGCGGCGGACGTTCCGGATGCGGGCCACCATGGGGCGGCTCGCCGCCCCCGCGCGGACCGCGTTCGTCGGGACCGCCTTGGGCCAGGACCATCCGGTCCGAGGATGCGCCGGCGGGCTGCACCAGGGCCAAGCCTGGGAGCACCGTGCCGGTGAGAAGGATCAGTCGCAGCAGCCGCATCGGGGCCTCGTATCGGATCGAGCCGACCCGAACCCCGTATGCGGCCTATGGTTCCGTCCCGGCCGCTCAAGACTCCGTCAGGGTGTCAGGCGCTGGGGCACCGCGATCATGTCCGGGGCGATGATCCGCACTGCGACATGGTCGGGCTTGGCGCCGGCCGCGGTGGTCTCACCGGCCTTGTCTGCCGTGCCCGTCGACATCTCGACCCCGGCACGTCCGGCGGCATCTGCGGCGAGCTCGGCCGCGGTGCGGTCGGCCCGGCCGACCAGGGTCAGGCGCACTTTCGGACGCGACAGCGCCTCCGCCTGCATCGGCGTGACGAAGATATCGCCCTTGTGCCGCACCAGCATGCTCTCGGCCTTCACCAGGGACTGCGCCCAGGTCTGGTTCTGAGGCTTGCAGGAACAGTTCGGCACGAATTCCTTGCGGAACTTGAACGCGTTGGCGAGGCTCACATAGGCGCGGCTGCCCTTGACCGAGGCGGCGTGCTTCAGCGCCTCGTCGCCGTATGGCATCGCATAGGCCTGCGCCTCGGTGCCGGGGCAGAGCGCCTGGCACATCTCGTCGGCGCCGCTGCGCCCCTCGGGCAGGTTGCGCATCGGAAAGAAGCCGCCATCGCAGGTCCGCACACAGACCATCTGCGGGCCGCCCTTGGCGTAGCTTTCGCCCGTGGCCGCATAGGTTTCCCGGGTGGGGCAATTAGCCGTGACCAGCCCCTGCAGTTCGCGCTTGCGGGCGCCGCTGTCGTCGAACACCGCACCGCTATAGGTGGCCTTCAGCGCCCGGATGCGCTGCTCGACGGCGCCGCACTGGGGCGGGCGGGTGTCGAAGAACAGGAACTTGCCGCCCTCGCAGTTCAGCCCACGGAAATAGGCCTCCAGCCGCCCGATCTCGTCGTTGAGCGCCCGGGTGGTGCTGGCGCCGTTCTGGACAGATGCGAGTTCGGCCCGATAGCGTCGGCAGGCGGCCGACGGCAGCTGCGGGCCGCCGGGCCTCGCCTCGCCGGCAGCGGGCTGACTGGCCGGAGCATCTTGTGCCCAGGCAGTTTCGAGGTTTAGGGACAGACCGCATGCCAGCGCTGCACTCAAGAAGAGGCGGCCGAGCGAACGGACGATCGGGCGGTCAAGCATCTGCTGCATCGCGTTGATCGGAAATACTCTAATCCCGCTGGTCGAGCGCGTCCTGCCCGTGCGGTGGGACCGAAGCAGCTTAAGTGTACGCCCCCTCGTAAGGCGGCGACAGCCCTCCTACATCGGGGTCGCGTGCTTGGGCAGGGAATTGACCCGTGATGTGGTTTCGGAGTCTCACTTGTGTCGGGCTGTTTGCCCTAGGCCTGGCCGCAGCCGGACCGGCAACGGCCCAGGAGCCGGACCGAATCTTTTCCAAATCAACGGTCTGGCGGCCGCTGACCCCCAACGACAAGCTCGTCGTCTACGGCATTGACGACCCTTCCGTGTCGGGGGTCGCCTGCTGGTACACACAGCCTGAGAAGGGGGGCATCAAGGGGACGCTCGGCTTGGCCGAAGACGTCTCCGATATCTCGCTCGCCTGCCGCCAAACCGGCCCGATCGCCTTTAAGGGCAAGCTGGGCCAGGGCGAGGTTGTCTTCAGCGAGCGGCGTTCTTTGATCTTCAAGTCGATGCAGATCGTGCGCGGCTGTGATGCCCAGCGCAATACACTGATCTACATGGTCTACTCGGACAAGGTCATCCAAGGATCGCCGAAGAACTCGACCTCGGCGGTGCCGCTGGCGCCCTGGGGCACCGAGCCGGCACCGAAATGCTCGGATTTCGTCAAGGGCTGACGCGCTCTGCGTCAGTCCCGGCAGGTGATGCGGATCGGGCGCTCGGTCGGGGTCGCGATCGGCTGCGCGATGGCGCCGGTATACTCGTCGGCGGCTGCGATCCCGAAAGTGTTGGCGGTGGCGTAGCCCTGAGCTTCGCACCAGGCATTGGCGACCACCTGGCCGCACTCGCTGCCGGGGGTCGTCAGGCAATCGCCGACGCCGTAGCCGTCGCTCGACGGGATCAGGAACGTCTTCTCGACATGGCTCGGGGCCTTCGCGGGCGTCTCGCCGTCGCTGCCGGCGAACGCGACCTGCGCCAGGCAGGCCGTGGTCAGGGAAGCGGCGATGACGAAGTAACCGGCAGCCTTGCGTCGCATGGACTATCCTTGGGCACAGTATCTTGCGTGTGATGAGCTTGGGCCGGACGGTCCGACGGCGCGGTTAAGGAAGGCTTACCCCGCACGTGCGAGGACCATCTCGAATTCCTCACGCTTTTGCGTTAGCCCCATCGGGCGGGCGGCACCGTCGCCGCAGTGCAACAGCGGGCCGCCGCGGCACGGCGTGAGACGCCACGGTTCGGCCGCTCTTCGCTTCGCAGAGCCCGCAGGTCGTTGAAGGCAGGGCCGGTTTTCCGGCGACGGCGCGGCGCCGAGATGCGGCTGCGGTGCCGGAAGGGGATGGGTTTCATGGCGCCGATGTTGCGGCTCTACAACACGCTTAGCGGCGCCAAGGAGGCGTTCGCGCCGATCGATCCCGCCCAGGTGCGGATGTATGCCTGCGGCCCGACCGTCTACGACGCGGCCCATATCGGCAACGCGCGCCCGATCATCGTCTTCGACCTGCTATTTCGGCTTCTGCGCCACCTCTATGGACCGGCGCACGTCACCTACGCTCGCAACGTCACCGACGTCGATGACAAGATCAACGCCCGGGCGGCCGAGCGCGGCATCACCATCCGCGAGCTCACCGACGGCACGCTGGAGCAGTTCCACCGAGACCTGCGCGATCTGGGCGTCCTGAGCCCCGGAGACGTGAATGTGCCAGGCGCGCCGCCCCGCTTCATCGAGCCCCGGGCCACCGATCACATCGCCGAAATGCGTGCGATGATCGACGCGCTGGTCGCCGGCGGGCATGCCTACGTGGCCGAGGGGCACGTCCTGTTCGACGTGCCGGCCATGCCCGATTACGGCCTCCTCTCGAAGCGTCCCCTCGACGAGATGGAGGCCGGCGCCCGGGTGGAGGTCGCCCCCTACAAGCGCTCGCCCCTCGACTTCGTGCTGTGGAAGCCCTCCAAACCCGGGGAGCCGTCCTGGCCGTCCCCCGCTGGCATCGCCGAGCCGGGGCGACCGGGCTGGCATATCGAGTGCTCCGCGATGTCGGCCAAGCACCTCGGAAAAACCTTCGACATCCATGCCGGCGGCATCGACCTGATCTTCCCCCACCACGAGAACGAGGTGGCGCAATCGCGCTGCTGCTTCGGGACGCCGGTGATGGCCAATGTCTGGCTGCACAATGGCTTCCTTCAGGTGGAGGGGGAGAAGATGTCGAAATCGCTCGGCAACTTCATCACCATCCGCGACGTGCTGAAGGACTGGCCCGGCGAGGTCGTGCGCCTGACCATGCTGAAGACGCACTACCGGCAGCCGATCGACTGGACCCTGCGCGGGCTCGAGGAATCAAGCCGCGTGCTTGACCGCTGGTACAACGCCGCCGGGGATGCGCCGGCCGACGAGGCGGCGCCCGATTCAGTGATCGACGCGCTCTGCGACGACCTCAATACGCCGGCGGCGATCAACGCGCTGCACGGTCTCGCCGACGCGGCGTCCGCCCTGCGGGCCGGCGCGAACCTGTTCGGCCTGCTCGCGCGCACCCGCAGCGATCGCGAGCAGGACCAGGTCGCCGCGGCCGGGATCGACGTCGCCGCCGTCGAGGCGTTGATCGCCGAACGCCGGGCCGCCCGGGCCGCGAAGGACTGGGCCTCCTCGGACCGGGCCCGCGACGCGCTCGCCGCGATGGGCGTGTCCGTGAAGGACAACAAGGACGGGACCAGCACCTGGACGGTGGCGCGCTAAGGAGCCTCCCGCGGACCGCGTCCTCTCGCCCGCTTGCGTCGTCGGCGCTGTGCCGCATCTGTGGTTGTGGGACTCGGGGCAGTAAGGTTCGCGCGTGACCACAACAGGCAGGACCATCGAAACGAAACTGCTCGCCGCTGCAGGCTCAGCGATCATCGGGCTCGGTCTGGCCGGGCCAGCCGCTGCCATCGACGGCGGGGCGCCAGCGGGGCGGGATGCGCTGGCGCAGGCCACCGTCGCCATCGGGACGATCACCCAGCCCGAGGAGGCGCTGAAGCTCACCCGCTGCACCGGCATCCTGATCGCGCCGGATCTCGTACTCACGGCGGCGCATTGCGTGAACGGCGATCCGCTCGGCGCGCTGGTGGTGTTCTTCCGCGGCACCGAGCCGGCGCGGCCGGTCTACGGGGCGCGGGTCGCCGCCCGCTTCAGCCCCGATCCCGGCGAAATGCTGCCGAACGCGGCCCCCGACGTGAGGCTGGCCGACCTGTCCCTCGACCTCGCGGTCCTGCGTCTCACCGAGCCGGTGCGCGACCGGCGCCCGGTTCCGCTGGCGGCTGATCCCCGCCGGGTCCCGAAGAGCCTTCGGATCGCCGGAGCCGGTCTGTCCGGGCGCGGCGTCGGGCGCCTGCGCACCGCGAGCCTGACCCCCGTGGCGGCGAGCAACACCGGCCTGACCATCGCCCGGGCGAACGGCGCCCGGATCTGCTTCGGGGATTCCGGCGGTCCCGTCCGCGGGCAGGATCGGGGCGGGACCTATGTCTGGGGCGTCGCCAGCGCCGTGATCACCCGAACCGCCCCGTGCGGCGGCTACGTCGTGGTCGCGCCGGCAGCCCAGGTCTTTTCCGCGACCGGGGTCCGCTGAGGCCTGGATAGCGAAAACCCCGCGCGGCCAAGCCGCACGGGGTTTTTCGAAGATGGCGATGACCCGGTCGGATCAGACCGCCATCCGCTCCTCGGCGTCCATCGGCTCGCGCAGCACGTAGCCGCGGCCCCAGACGGTCTCGATGTAGTTCTTGCCCTGGCTGGCGTTGGCGAGCTTCTTGCGCAGCTTGCAGATGAACACGTCGATGATCTTCAACTCGGGCTCGTCCATGCCGCCGTAGAGATGGTTGAGGAACATCTCCTTGGTGAGCGTCGTGCCCTTCCGGAGCGAGAGAAGTTCCAGCATCTGGTACTCCTTGCCGGTCAGGTGGACGCGAGCGCCGCCAACCTCGACGGTCTTCTGATCGAGGTTCACGATCAGGTCGCCGGTGGTGATCACCGACTGGGCGTGGCCCTTCGACCGGCGCACGATGGCGTGGATGCGAGCGACCAACTCGTCCTTGTGGAACGGCTTGGTGAGGTAGTCGTCGGCGCCGAAGCCGAGGCCTTTCACCTTGTCCTCGATCCCGGCCATGCCGGAGAGGATCAGGATCGGGGTCTTCACCTTGGCCACGCGCAGGTTGCGGAGCACCTCGTAGCCCGACATGTCGGGCAGGTTCAGATCCAGGAGGATGATGTCGTAATCGTAGAGCTTGCCGAGGTCGATCCCCTCTTCGCCCAGGTCGGTGGTATAGGTGTTGAAGTTCTCGGACTTGAGCATCAACTCGATGCTCTGCGCGGTCGCGCTATCGTCCTCGATCAGAAGTACACGCATCGTCCGTCCCCAGCCCCGCCGGCCGCATCAGCGCGCAGACACGTCCCCACCGATCACCCGCCACCGGCCTGTGGACGGGCGCTCCGTCGCTCTTGACGTGGAACGCTATGGATTAATCGTTAACAAAACCTGATTCCCACCCGCAAGCGTCTCGTGCACCGGCCGGCGAGCTTGACGGGAGGAACTGGGTCCCTCCACCCCCGCCCGGGGCCGTGATTCCGTTCCGTTTACGACCGGTCCGCCCACGCGCTTGGGCGTAAGTGCCTCCCCCGTAACAACCCGGTCCGGGCTGTGACCCTCCGGCCACAACCCGACGACTTCGTGAAGCGTTAAAAGCCGCCGGAGCCCGGACCGAGCCGCTACGAGCCCGATGACCGCAGTGTTAAGGAGGCCGGTAAACGAAGCGTTGAGAGCGAGGCGGATGACACAGGATCCGGCAAGGTCCGTTACCAACCTCGCAGCGGCCCAGGCCGCCCTCGATCGCATCGAGGTGCTTGAAACGTTCGGCCGTGTGGTGGCGATCCGCGGCCTGCTGGTCGAGGTCGCCGGTCCCGTGGCCGCCATGCGGCTCGGTGGCCGGATCGACGTGGAGGGCGCCAACGGCCTCGGGCTGGTGCCGTGCGAGATCATCGGCTTTCAGGGCGACCGGGCGCTGGCCATGCCGTTCGGCTCCCTGGAGGGCGTCCGCCGGGGCTGCCCGGCCTATGTGCGCGACGAATCGGCGGGGGCGATCCGTCCGACGAACGCCTGGCTCGGCCGGGTGATCGATGCGTTGGGCCGGCCGGTCGACGGGCTCGGGCCGCTGCCGCAAGGCCCGGACATCTATTCGCTCCGCGCGGACCCGCCCCCCGCCCATGCCCGCGCCCGCGTCGGCGGACCGCTGGATCTCGGGGTCCGGTGCATCAACACCTTCCTGACCATGTGTGCCGGGCAGCGGATGGGGATCTTCGCCGGTTCCGGCGTCGGCAAGTCGGTGCTGCTGTCGATGCTCGCCCGCTACACCGCGGCCGACGTGGCGGTGATCGGCCTCGTGGGCGAGCGCGGCCGCGAGGTCCAGGAGTTCCTGCAGGACGATCTCGGTGCCGCCGGCCTCGCCCGCTCTGTGGTGGTGGTGGCGACCTCGGACGAGCCGGCGCTCATGCGCCGCAACGCCGCCTACGTGACCCTCTCGGTGGCCGAGCATTTCCGCGATCAGGGCGCGAAGGTCCTGTGCATGATCGATTCGATCACCCGCTTCGCCATGGCCCAGCGCGACATCGGATTGGCCGCCGGCGAGCCGCCCACCGCCAAGGGCTATACGCCGACCGTCTTCTCCGAATTGCCGCGCCTGCTGGAGCGGGCTGGCCCCGGCGTCGGCCTCGGTACGATCTCGGCCCTCTTCACCGTGCTGGTTGAGGGTGACGATCACAATGAGCCGGTGGCCGATGCGGTCCGCGGTATCCTCGACGGTCACATCGTCATGGAGCGGGCGATCGCCGAGCGCGGGCGCTATCCGGCGATCAACGTCCTGCGCTCGGTCTCCCGGACCATGCCGCGCTCCTGCGACCCGGCCTACCTCCCGGTGGTCCGCCCAGCCCGCCGGGTGCTCTCCACCTATGCCGACATGGAGGAGTTGATCCGGCTCGGCGCCTACCGGGCAGGCTCGTCCCAGGAGGTCGACGAGGCCGTGGCGCTCATGCCGGATCTTGAGGCTTTTCTGGGGCAGGGTAAGGAAGAAGCAACGTCCATCGGCGATGGTTACGCACGGCTCAGCCAGATCGTCGGCGGGGCCTAGGCATCGTGCAGCGAAGCGGTAACCGCTTGGGTGCATTGAGTGATGCGATACGAGGGTCTGGGCAGGTTCGCCGTTGCGAACCTGCTTAGGGCACGGGTCGGGCATGGTCCTCGACGCGGCCCCAAGCGTTGCGTGGAGTGAGCGTCCCAATGAAATCGCGTGACACGCTGATCCGGCTGCGTCGCTTCCAGGTTGATGAGAAGCGGCGGCGTGTGACCCAGATCGAAATGATGATGGCCGACTTCCAGCGCATGGCGGTGGAACTCGACCGGGAGGTCGCCGTCGAGGAAGCCCGCGCGGGCATCACCGATGTCGGGCATTTCGCCTATCCGACCTACGCACGCGCCGGCGCCGGCCGCCGGGACAACATGCGCCAGTCCGCTCAGGCACTGGAAGGCCAGCTGGCAGAGGCCAAGGCTGAGCTCGGCGAGGCGTTCGAGGAACTCAAGAAGGTCGAGATCCTGAACGATCGCGAGCGCACCGCCGAGCGCGCCGCCGACGCGATCCGGGACCAAGCCGCCATGGATGGCATCGGTCTTAACCGCGCCCGCGGCTGACGGTCTCGATAGGGGCTTACGCACCTACGCGTTGCACCTTCTCGGAGGGCCATTTCGCCCAATCCGTGTGTGATGTGCCGGCAACGCGGCACGAAACCGTCACGATCACCTGACAAGGGGGATCGCGATGGCCTCGATCCGCTTGCGGCGCGTTGCATGGCGGCGCATCAGGGGCACTCCCCGGGGCGTCGGTTTACATGAAGAAGCTCAGCGAGTTCATCTGGCCGTTGATCGGTCTCGCAGCGGTCGTCGTATCGGGCTACTTTCTCTATCAAGAGTTGAAGACCACCTCGCTTTCGGCGATCTGGTCCGCGATCCTGGCGATCCCGCCCCACCGCATCCTGCTGGCGGCCCTCTCGACCCTCGTGGCCTACGCGGCCCTGGCTTGGTACGATCGGATCGCGCTGCTGCACCTGGGCGTGCATCACATCTCGCTGTTGTTCGTCTCGCTCTGCTCCTTCACCACCTACGCACTGTCGCACAACATTGGCGCCTCGGTCTTCTCGGGCGCCTTGGTCCGCTACAGGGCCTACACGGCCAAGGGCCTCTCGGCCGCCCAGGTCGCGGTTCTGGTGGCCCTATGCTCCTTCACGTTCTTCCTCGGCACGGTCCTGCTCGGCGGTTTCACCCTGGTGGTGGACCCGAATCTGCTGACCCGCCTCGAAGGAAGGCTTCCTGGCTTCCTCACCGATCCCAAGACGGCCCTGATCGTCGGCTGCGGCATGCTCGGCTTCGTAGCGCTCTATGTGCTCGGCTCGATCCTGCACCTGCGCCCGCTTCACATTCGCTCGTTCAAGCTCGAATATCCCCGGCCCGGGATCATGGCTCGCCAGCTGCTGGCCGCACCGCTGGAGCTTCTGGGTGCCGCCGGCATCATCTACTTCGCCCTGCCGGACGCGATGAACCCCGGCTTCATCCCGGTTCTGGCGATCTTCCTCGCCTCGTTCTCGGTGGCGCTCGCCTCGCACGCTCCAGGCGGCCTCGGGGTGTTCGAGATCGTGTTCATCACCGCGATGCACATCACGGACGATGCCCAGAAAGACGCGATCATCGCGGCGGTGATCATCTTTCGAATTTTCTACTTTTGGATCCCCGCCCTGATTTCGGTGATCGTCGTGGTACTCTTCGAGCGCTCCCGGCTCGCCGCGGCCATCGCGACGCCCGCCACGACGTCTCCGACCGTGCCGGAACCGCCGGTGGTCGTGCCCGGGCTCGATGCGCACGAGCTGGAGCGTGAGCTGAAGCACAAGGCGATCTGAGCCGGACGATCTGAGCCGAGGAGGCCGACTCGCCCCGCATGGTGTTGAAAGCCTGCCGCGGATCGCGTCTGCGTCTTTCGTCGACCATGGGACCGTTGCCGGACAAGCCAACGTGGCCTTCCGGCGCCGTGCGCAAAGCCCCAAATCCAGAAATGCACGCGGCATGGGTCTCGGCCAAGCCCGCGGTTTCGGACTCGCGTTCGCCGACCCGCCCCGGAATGGTCGGCTGAGTGCTTCGCCCTCCGCTCAACTCCCCTGTCTTCGGCTACGCGCCTTGCCCGTCGCGCTGTAGCGCGTGGGGCCCAGTCGCCGTCCCTCAGATCGATCCCACCGTGCGCAGCCGCGCCCGCGGGTGGATCTCGGCTTGGCTCATCACCGGGGTTTCCCGGCGGAAGCGCTCGATGATCGAGCGCACGAACGGCCGCGATTGCGCCGAGGTCACCAGCACCGGCATCTCGCCCTGGCGGGCCGCAGCCTCGAAGCGATCGCGGACTGCGGTAACGAATTCACTGAGCTTGGAGGGCTGCATCGCCAGGTAGCGCTCCTCGCGCTCGCCGACGATCGATTCCATGAAGGCCTGCTCCCAAGCCGGCGACAGGGTGATGATCGGCAAGGTGCTGTTCTGGTCCTGGTACTGGGCGCAGATCTGCCGCCCGAGCCGGGCGCGGACATGCTCGACCACGTCGCGGGGATTCTTCACCGCGCCGGCAACTTCCGCGATGCCTTCCACGATCGCCCCGAGATCGCGGATCGAGACCCGCTCGGACAGCAGGAACTGCAACACCCGCTGCACGCCGGTGGTCGAGATCTGCGAGGGCACGATCTCCTTCAGCAATTCGGCATGTTCCTTGGGCAGCTCGCGCAGCAGCTTCGAGACCTCGACGTGGTTGAGGAGTTCGGAGACGTGGGCCTTGATCAGCTCGGTCAGGTGCGTCGAGACCACGGTGGCGGCATCGACCACCGTGTAGCCCTTGAGCTGCGCCTGATCGCGCAGGGACGCGTCGATCCAGGTCGCTGGCAGACCGAAGGTCGGCTCGAGCATATGCTGGCCGGGAAGCTGCACCTGGCCGCCCATCGGGTCCATGGCCATGAATTGGCCCGGGAAGATCCGGCCAGTGCCGGCCTCGATCTCCTTGACCCGCACTACGTAGGAATTGGCGTCGAGCTGGACGTTGTCGAGGATCCGCACCGACGGCATCACGAAGCCGAGCTCGGCCGCGAGCTGTCGGCGTAGTGCTTTGATCTGGTCGGTGAGTCGGTCCTGGCCCTCGCCGTTGACCAAGGCGAGGAGCGCGTAGCCCATCTCGAGCTTCAGGTCGTCGAGCTTGAGTAGGTCGGTGACCGTCTCTTCCTTGGCGGCGGTCGCCGCGGCCGCAACCGCCTTGGCATCCATCGGGACGCCCTGTGCGTCGAGCGGGGGCGCCTCGTTGGCGGTCTTGTTGGTGCGCCAGGCGGCGTAGCCCGCCCCGCCGCCGAGCAGCAGGAACGGCAGCATCGGCATGCCGGGCAGGAGCGCGATAAGGAACATCACGGCCGCCGACATGCCGAGCGCCTTGGGATAATGCGCGAGCTGCTTGCCGAGCGCCTTGTCGGCCGATCCGCGCACGCCCGCCTTCGAGACCAGGATGCCGGCCGCCGTCGAGACGATCAGGGCCGGGACCTGGCTGGCCAGCCCGTCGCCGATGGTGAGGAGGGTGTAGCTCTTCGCGGCGTCGCCGAAGCTGAGGCCCTGCTGCGCGACACCGATGATGATGCCCCCGACGACGTTGATGAACGTGATCAGCAGCGCCGCCACCGCGTCGCCGCGGACGAATTTCGAGGCGCCGTCCATCGCGCCGAAGAACGCCGACTCCTCCTCCAGGGCAGCCCGGCGGGCCTTGGCGACCTTCTCGTCGATCAGGCCCGCGGAAAGATCGGCGTCGATCGCCATCTGCTTTCCGGGCATCGCATCGAGGGTGAAGCGGGCTGCGACCTCGGCGATGCGGCCCGAACCCTTCGTGATGACCACGAAGTTCACGATGATCAGGATCGCGAACACGATGATCCCGATGACGAAGTTGCCACCCATCACGAAGTTGCCGAAGGCCTCGATGACGTGGCCCGCCGCCGCCGTACCCTCGTGGCCGTGGCCCAGGATCAGGCGTGTCGAGGCGAGATTCAGCGCCAGCCGCAGCATCGTGGCGATCAGCAGCAGCGTCGGGAAGACGGTGAATTCGAGCGGGTTGTCGATCGACAGGCCGGTCATCATGATCAGCACCGAGGTGATGATCGACACCGCCAGCAGCAGGTCGAGCAGCACCGCCGGCAGCGGGAAGATCAGGACCGCCAGGATGCCCATGACGCCGGTGGCGAACATGAGGTCCGAGCGCTTCGACAGCGCGTGGAGGTCGCCGCGGGTCGGCAGCGCGAGCTGACTCAGGACCGAGGCGGCCCCGCTCATCGACCCGCCTTTGGCCGGCACGCTCGCCGTCTCCGCCATCGTTCCCGATCCATCGCCGCCCGACTCGGAAGATCCGAGGGGGGCACTCGGCAAGATCTGCCGAGGGGATGGTTAGCGTGCCGTTAAGAACCGGGCCGGCGCCGGCGGAACCCGCACGGCGTTCGCCACTTGTCCGGGCGGCAGACAACCGAACGAAAGAGCCTGCATGGCCGCGCGCGTCCTCACCGCCCTGTTCGACGAGTACGACACCGCCACGGGCGTGGTCGACCAGTTGGAATCCGCGGGCATCCCCCACGGGGACATCAGCATTCTGGCGAACCGAGCCGAGCCGGCCGCGATCCAAGATCGGCCATTCGGCGATCCTCATCCCGACGTGGTCGATCCCGTGGACGCCGCCGGAACCGGCGCCACCGTCGGCACGGTCCTGGGCGGCGGCGCCGGGCTCCTGGCGGGCCTCGGCTTGCTGGCGATTCCCGGCCTCGGGCCGGTGGTTGCGGCAGGCTGGCTGGTGGCAGCCGCGACGGGCGCGGGGGTTGGCGCGGCGGCGGGCGGCCTGATCGGCGGCCTCACGGGGGCCGGCCTCACCGAGGGCGAAGCCGAAACTTATGCCGAGGGCGTGCGCCGCGGTGGAACCCTCGTGACGGTCCGGGCGGAAGACCACCAAGCCGACCGGGTGATGGCGATCCTCGACCGCGCCGGCTCGATCGACCTCGACGAGCGCGCCGAGGGCTGGCGTGCGGAGGGCTGGACAGGCGGGCCAGCCACGAGAGGCTGACCCGGATCGCCTCAGTTCATCATCTTCCGGGCGAACATCGACGTGGCGAACAGCACGGCAGCGCCCGCGGTGACCAGGCTGATCATCAGGATCCGCCGCGGTTCGACCGAGGATTCCGCCTTCACCGGCTCGACGATCGGGCTGAAGAACTCGATCTGACGGGCCGCGATGATGCGAGCCCGCTCATGGGCGGTCAGCACCTGCTGGTAGTATTTCTCGGCGTTCTTGCGATCGTTCTCGAGGCCCTCGAACCGGGTCAGGGCGTCCGAGAGCAGGCGCTTCTGCTCCGGATCCTGGCTGGCCGATTGCCTCTCGATCCGGGCGATGTTCTCGTCGAGATCCTTGATCTGCTGCTTGATGTCGATGATCCGGCGGGAGTCCGGGCCGAGGTCGCGCTGGCCGATGGCAAGCTGGACCGCCAGGTTGATCCGGGCCGCCCGCAGCTCGGATATGACCTTAAGATTCGCCTCGTTGGACTTCTGAGCGTCGAGCACGCCTTCGCGGTTGCGCAGGTCCCGCGTCGCCAAACGGATCTTCAGCATACGCTCTTCGGCGAGCCTCAGCTCGCGCGTGCTTTCGGCGACCGCGTCCGCGCGCGACTTTACGCTGAGGTCGTTCACCATCCGCTCGGCCTCCGCCATCACGGCTTTCGCGATGGCAAGGGACTCATCGGGGTCGAAAGCCTCGACCGTGAGCGACATGATGCCGGAGCCGGATTCGACCTCGACGCCGATCCGCCGCTTCCAATAGCGGACGAACTTTTCGATCGGCTTGTCGGGATCGAAGCGGGAAAAGTAATCGATGCTGTCGCGGCTGAACCACTCGCGGATCGGAAGCTTCGCTTCGATCGTTTCCAGCATGGGCCGGCTGAGGATGTACTCGTAGGTGATCAGCGTGTCCTGCGCCACCATTTGGCTGGGGACGCCTGAAGAGGTTCCAACCGAGTCAGGCGACCCCTTGTCGGCGGCGCCGAGCGCCGGGCGGATCGCGAACCGCGCCTGGCTGACGTAACGGTCCGAGGCGATGACACCGAAATATAAGGCACCGGCCAGCGTCGGCAGCACGAAGCAGACGACGAACAGGATTGGGATCCAGGGATCGTTCTTGACGTGGTTCTGGTAGGACCGGATGCCCTTCTTGCGGTCCACGAACCGCGACATCCGAGCGATCTGCCGCAATGATTCGGTGACAGCTTGCTGGCGATCCGCGGTCGTCAGCGGCTGCCCCTCGGCCTTCCGGATCTCCATGTTCATGACGTGATCCCCGGCCTCCCCGGCCTCGACGGTCGTCCCCGCAACGGGGTCTCGACCGCGCCGAAACGCTCGCGTGGGACGCCTCTCGCACGGGGAGGCGGCAAAAGCATGTCCGCGTCGGGGCGATCCCTTAGGCGTTAAGGCGCCGATAGACCTCGATCGCGTCGTTCACGTCCTCGTAGATGATCGCGCGCCCGTTGAGCAGGACGAGGCCCTGCGTGCACCATTGGCGGATCGTCTCCATCGAGTGCGAGACCATGATGATGTCGGCGTTCTTGCGCCGCTGAGAGAACACCTCATCGCAGCGCTTGGAGAAGCGGGCGTCACCCACCGAGGTGATCTCGTCGATGAGGTAGCAATCGAACGGGATGGCCATGCTCATGCCGAAGGCGAGCCGGGCGCCCATACCGGACGAATAGGTGTAGATCGGCACGTCGAGGTAGCTGCCGAGTTCGGAGAAATCCTCGACGAAGTCGAGCACGCGACGTGGATCCTCGCCGTAGATGCGGGCGACGAACATGACGTTGTCGCGGCCGGTCATCTTCGGATGGAAGCCGCCGGCGAAACCCAGCGGCCAGGAGATCCGCAGGCCACGGTGGATCTTGCCCCGGGTCGGGTCCTCCGTGCCGGCGATGAGCCGCATCGTGGTCGACTTGCCGGCGCCGTTGATGCCGAGGATCCCGTAGGAAACGCCGGGCTTCAGGGTGAACGACACCTGTTCCAGGATCGTCCGCTTGTGGCCGTCGGTGCGGTAGACCTTGCTGACTTTCTCGAAACGGATCACCGGGGTGGTCTCCAGGGCGGATTGCCGAAATGCCGGCCCGTGCTGTCTGGCTGCGCGGCTCCTGCCCCTGGAAAGCGGCGAATCTGAGAAGGCCGGCACCCCCGCCGTTCACTTGCGGACCCGCTTAGAGGCCCGCCGGAAGGTCGGCAGCAGGACCGACATTGCGAGTGCAGCGCGGGCCCCATCGGCCACGAATCGCTGCGTCCATCACTGCACGCACGATGACGAGGCGGGCTGATCGGACGCCAGCTCCGAACTGTGATCACCTCAGGCGGTCGAAACGAAATCTTGCATCAAAGTGCCGTTTTCGGATCGCCTAGTTGACCGATCGCGGTATTTGGCATACCAGATACCAACAAGCAGGGCGTGAGCGACGACAAGTTTTGGAGAAACCGGAACTTTAGCGCCGTAGGCCCCAAGGAGGCCGCGATGATGGATTCGAGCTTCGTTCGCTCTCGCAGGCATCTTCGCTCACCTACAAAGTGTCGGAGCGCGGGCGGGGCGATCCGTGGCGGGCGCTGACAGAGTACGCGACCGCCCAGCTGCGGACGATCTCGCGAGCTTCGTCGCCGCCATCGGCGACGCCATGGTGGTGGCAGATCCGGACGGCGCGATCACCGTCTGGAACCCGGCCGCCGAGCGGATCTTCGGCTTCACCGCCGCGGACGCCCTCGGTCAAACCCTCGACCTGATCACCCCGGAGCGGCACCGGCGCCGTCACTGGGACGGCTACGCCAAGATCATGCGGACGGGTGTCACGCGCTACGGGGCGGAGACCCTGCGGGTTCCCGCGATCCACAAGGACGGTCACCAGCTCTCCATCGCCTTCACGGTCGGAATGATCCGGGACGCGTCGGACCGGGTGACCGGCATCGTCGCGGTGATCCGCGACGAGACCGAGCGCTGGATCGAGGAGAAGCGCCTGCGCCAGCGCGTGGCCGAGCTCGAAGCCCTTCCGAACGGATCCTGACGACCGGGACCGTCCGAAGACCGCAAGCCTCACCGTGCAAGGGAGAACGCCAGATGAGCAAGCCGTTGGATGGGATCAAGATCATCGACTTCACCCACGTCCAGGCCGGTCCCGCCTGCACGCAATTGCTCGCGTGGTTTGGCGCCGACGTGATCAAGGTCGAGCGGCCGGGTGCGGGCGACGTCACCCGCACGCAACTGCGCCACGTCGAGGATGCGGACGCGCTCTACTTCACGATGCTCAATTCCAACAAGCGCTCGCTGACGCTGGACACCAAGACCCAGGCCGGAAAGGAGGTCCTGGAAAAGTTGATCCAGGATTGCGACGTGATGGTCGAGAATTTCGGCCCCGGGGCGCTCGACCGGATGGGCTTCTCCTGGGCCCGAATCCAGGCGCTCAATCCCGGGATGATTCTGGCCTCCGTGAAGGGCTTCTCCGACGGGCACCATTACGAGGATCTGAAGGTCTACGAGAACGTCGCCCAATGCGCCGGCGGCGCCGCCTCGACCACCGGCTTCTGGGACGGCCCGCCCACCGTCAGCGCCGCCGCGCTCGGTGATTCCAACACAGGCATGCACCTCGCCATCGGCATCCTCACAGCGCTCCACCAGAAGAACAAGACCGGCACCGGCCAGAAGGTCGCCGTCTCGATGCAGGATTCGGTGATCAACCTCTGCCGGGTGAAGCTGCGCGACCAGCAGCGCCTCGACGCGCTGGGCTACCTTGAGGAATATCCGCAATACCCCCACGGGGAGTTCTCGGACGTGGTCCCGCGCGGCGGCAATGCCGGCGGCGGCGGCCAGCCCGGCTGGGTGCTCAAATGCAAGGGCTGGGAGACCGACCCGAACGCCTACATCTACTTCACGATCCAGGGCCACGCCTGGGCGCCGATCTGCAAGGTGCTCGGCCGCGAGGAGTGGATCACCGACGCCGCCTACAACACGCCGCGGGCCCGGCAGGACAAGATCTTCGACATCTTCAAGACCATCGAGGAATGGCTGGCCGACAAGACCAAGTTCGAGGCGGTCGACATCCTGCGCACCTACGACATTCCGTGCGCGCCGGTCCTGTCCATGAAGGAGATCGCCGAGGACAAGTCGCTGCGCGCCAGCGGCACCGTGGTCGAGGTGCCGCATCCGAAGCTCGGCAGCTACCTGACCGTCGGGAGCCCGATCAAGTTCTCCGACATGACCGTCGAGGTGAAGGCCTCGCCGCTTCTGGGTGAGCATACCGACGAGGTCCTGACCGGCCTGGGCTACAGCCCCGCGCAGATCCAGGCGATGCACGAGGCCCGCGCGGTCTGATAAGCGGCTCCCGACCTCTGCTATTCCGAAGCGGGATTGCGCGCGCTGCGCCGTCCCGCTTCGTCCGCGGGATCCGGACCCGATGCGTTCCTTGCTCAGCCGCCTCCTTCCCGAGCTGACGCCGGTCAGCACGCGTGAGCGTCTGTGTTCGGCCGGCGGCGCGCTGCTCGGGGTCCTCGCCACCGGCCTGGTCTGCCGCGCCGCGATCGGGCCCGAGGCGGCCCCGGTCCTGATCGCCCCGATGGGCGCTTCGGCGGTGCTGCTCTTCGCGGTGCCGGCCAGTCCCTTGGCACAGCCCTGGTCGATCCTCGGCGGCAATCTCGTCGCCGCCCGGATCGGCGTCACGGCCGCGATCTGGGTGCCGGACCCGTTCGCGGCGGCGTCCGTGGCCATCGGGTTGGCGATCGCCCTGATGATGGCCCTGCGCTGCCTACATCCGCCGAGCGGGGCAGTGGCGCTCACGGCGGTTCTGGGCGGCCCGGCGATCCGGGAGCTCGGCTACGGCTTCGTGCTCTGGCCGGTGGCGGCCAATTCGCTGCTGCTGCTGAGTGCGGCCCTGCTGTTCAACAATCTCACGGGCCGCGCCTATCCGCATCTGCGCCCAGCCGGCCCGCGCACCGACGACCCGGCCCCGGCCGACCGACTCGGCTTCCTGACCTCCGATCTGGACGCCGCGCTGGAAGATTTCGACCAGCTGCTCGATGTCGACCGCAGCGATCTGGAGCAGATTCTGCGGCGCGTGCAGATGCGCGTCTACGGACGTCGCCCGGGGCAGACCACCTGCGCGTCGATCATGTCCCGGGACGTGATCGGGCTCGCGCCCCACGATTCTCTGGCGGAGGCTTTGCGGCTGCTGCGCCGCCACCGGATCAAGGCCCTGCCGGTCACGGACGAGCGCGCCCGGGTGCTCGGGATCGTCACGCAGACCGATCTGCTCGACAAGGCCGCCTGGGACCGGAGCGGCCCGCGGCTCGGCTTTGGCCGCCGCTTGCGGCTGACCGTGGAGCGCGGGCGGGCGCCCCATGGCTGCGTCGCCGACATCATGACGGCGGTCGAACCTGTCACCCCGGACACGCCTCTGGCTGAGCTGGTGCTGCGGATGTCGGAGGCAGCCCTACACCACCTGCCGGTCGTCGACCCGGACGGCCGCCTCGTTGGGATCGTCTCGCAGACCGATCTGATCCCGGCGCTGATGGCCGATGCCGGCAGCGCCGAGCGAGCAGGCACGCGGTCGGAAACCATGCCTGCCTGAGGGTTCGGTTCAGCTCTTCTTGACGTTCCAGAACACCGGTACGCCGTTGAGCACCCCGGTCACCGAGGGCTTGTACGAGGTCTGGTTGAAGTACTGCCCGAGCGGCAGGTAGGGCACGTCCGCGAAGGCCTGTTTCTGCATGGCGTCCGCCAGCGTCTTGCGTTCTGCGGTGTCGGGCGCGTCGAGCCACTCCTGGCGCAGCGCCTCGAGCTTCGGGCTCGTCGGCCAGCCCACCGGCGCATCGGGCCCGGTTCCCCGCAGGAACGCGCTGACCGCCGGATTGGCCTGGTCGAGCCCGGCCCAGAAGGTGCAGAAGATGCTCCAGCCCCCCTGGGCGATCGGATCGCGCTTAGCCCGCCGCTGGACCACCGAGCCCCAATCCATGACCTGATAGTCGACGTTGAACCCGGCGCGGGTCAGCATGTCGGCCGCCACGTCGGCCAGGGCCTTCAGGCTTGGGAAGTCGGAGGCGCCCATCAGCACAACCTTCTCGCCCTTGTAGCCGGCGGCGGCCAACGCCTTCTTGGCAGCATCGAAGTCGCGCTTGCTTGTCAGGACGTCGAGGCCGGCCTCGCTCGCCATCGGCAGGCCGGGGCAGAAGAAGCCGGTCGGCACGTGCCGCAGCTTTGGGTCGTCGCCGGTCACCGCCTGCATGAAGTCGGTCTGATCGACCACCTTGAGCAGCACCTGCCGGATCGCCGGGTTGTCGAAGGGCGGCAGCAGCTGGTTCATCCGCAGGCAGCCGATCAGTCCGGTCGGGTCTTTGATCGACGTCTTCAGGCTGCCGAGCGTCGGCACGAGGTCGGCGGGCGGCTGCTCCCACCAATCCATCTCGCCGGTCTGCATCGCCGAGGCGGCGGTGGCCTGATCGGGGATGACGTGCCACTCGACCCGGTCGAGGAAGGCGCGCTTGGGGCCCGAGGTCCATTGCGGCTCGCCGCCCTCGCGCGGGACGTACTTGTCGAAGCGCTCGTAGACGACCCGGGCGCCGACCATCCGCTCGTCGGCCTTGAACCGGAACGGGCCGCTGCCGACCATCTCGGTGACTTGCGTGAACGCATCGGTCTTGGCGAGCCGCTCCGGCATGATCGCGCAGATCGGCGAGCCGACCTTGCCCAGCGCGTCCGGCAGGAGCGGGAAGGGCTTTTTCAGGCGGAACTGAATGGTTCGGTCGTCGGGGGCTGAGAGCTCATCCGTGTAGGCCATCAGCGTCTGACCCATCGGGTCGCGCTTGGCCCAGCGGCCGATGCTGGCGACGCAGTCGCGGGCGAGCACCGGCGTGCCGTCGTGGAAGACCAGCCCCGGCCGCAGCGTCATGCGCCACAGCTTGCCGTCCTCCTCGACGACGTGGCCGGCGACCATCTGCGGCTGCGCGGCGTAGCTGGCGTCGGTCCCGTACAGGGTGTCGAACACCGCGAGCCCGTGGTTGCGGGTGACGTAGGCGGTCGTCCAGATCGGGTCTAGCACCGTCAGGTCGGCCTGCGGGATGAACTTGAGCACACGCGAGGACGCGCCCTGCGCGAGCGCCGGGGCGGCGAGCGCAGCACCCGACAGGGCCACGAAGGATCGTCTGGTCAGCATGTCGGCGCACCTTTGCGGTGAGTATCGCCGAAGCTTAGCACGAGGCGGGCCACGGGGAGGGGCGGGCGGTCGTTTCTCATGTGCAGGCTAAAAACATTACTTTGCCGACAGATGAGCGCTATGGCCCGGCCCACCCGCATATCCCTCCCCCCTCTGCGGGGGAGGGTCGCCCGCGAAGCGGGTCGGGAGAGGGGAGCGACGATGCAGGACAGGGCGTCGCCCGTCATGCCGGTCGCGCCCTTTCCTGAACCCGGGTTCCCCTCTCCCGACCCGGCCTGACGGCCGGCCCACCCTCCCCCGCAGAGGGGGGAGAGAGACGCCCGTGTCCTTGAGAGGGACCCTGTCCCGCCCACCTCACGCCTTCTTCTTGATCCCGCTCTGCGGGTTGAGGCTGCCGATATTGCCGCTCTCGCTGCCGGCGGCGGGATCTATCACTGCGTTGACCAGCGCCGGCCGGCCGGAATCCATCGCAGCGTTGACCGCCCGGGTCAGCTCGTCCGGCGAGGTGACGTGGTAGCCGTCGCCGCCGAACGCCTCCATCATCTTGTCGTAGCGGGAATCCTTGACGAACACCGTGGTGGCCGGGTCGCGCCCGGTCGGGTCGGAATCGGTACCGCGATAGATGCCGTTGTTGTTGAACACGACGATGCAGATCGGCAGCCCGTACCGGCAGATCGTCTCGACCTCCATGCCCGAGAAGCCGAAGGCGCTGTCACCCTCCACGCACAGGACCGGCTTGCCGGTCTCGATCGCGGCGGCGACCGCGAAGCCCATGCCGATGCCCATGATGCCCCAGGTGCCGACATCCAGGCGCTTGCGCGGCTGGTACATGTCGATGATCCCCCGGGCGAGGTCGAGGGTGTTGGCGCCCTCGTTGACCAGAATCGCGTCGGGCCGCTCCTTCACGATGGTCCGCAGGGCGCCGAGCGCCGCGTGGAAGGTCATGGGCGAGGCGTTGCTCATGAGCTTGGGCGCCATCTTGGCGATGTTCGCCTCGCGCTTGGTCTTGAGCGTGTCGATCCAGTCGGCCGGGGGCTGCTGCCAGCCTTGACCCATGCCGTCGAGCAGCGCCTGGACGCAGGAGGCGATGTCGCCGACCACCGGGGCCACGATCTCGACGTTCGAATCCATCTCGCGCGGCTCGATGTCGATCTGGATGAACTTGGTCGAGCCGGGCTCGCCCCAGCTCTTGCCCTTGCCATGCGACAGCAGCCAGTTGAGCCGGGCGCCGATCAGCAGCACCACGTCCGAATCCTTCAGCGCCGTCGAACGCGCGGCGCCGGCCGAGAGCGGGTGCGTGTCGGGCAGCAGGCCCTTGGCCATGCTCATCGGCACGTACGGGATGCCGCTGGTCTCCACGAGGCTGCGGATCGCCTCGTCCGCCTGGGCGTAGGCGGCGCCCTTGCCCAGCACGATCAGCGGCCGGCGGGCGGATTTCAGCACGTCGAGGGCCCGGGCGATGGCGTCGGGGGCGGGGCGCTGGGCCGGGGCCGGATCGATCACCTTCACCAGCGATGTCCGGCCGGCCTCGGCCCCCATCACCTGGGAAAAGAGCTTGGCCGGCAGGTCGAGATAGACGCCGCCGGGACGGCCTGAGCAGGCCGCGCGGATCGCCCGGGCGACGCCGATGCCGATATCGGCGGCGTGCAGCACCCGGAAGGCCGCCTTGCACAGGGGCCTGGCGATGGCGAGCTGGTCCATCTCCTCGTAATCGCCCTGCTGGAGATCGACGATCTCGCGCTCGGACGAGCCCGAGATCAGGATCATCGGGAAGCAATTGGTGGTGGCGTTGGCCAGCGCAGTGAGGCCGTTCAGGAAGCCTGGCGCCGAGACCGTGAGGCAGATGCCCGGCTTCTTGGTGAGGAAGCCCGCGATCGCCGCGGCATTGCCGGCATGCTGCTCGTGCCGGAACGACACGACCCGCATGCCCGCCGCCTGCGCCATGCGGCCGAGATCGGTGATCGGGATGCCTGGGACGCCGTAGATCGTCTCGATTCCGTTGAGCTTCAGCGCGTCGATGACGAGGTGGAAGCCGTCGGTGA
Organism: Methylobacterium sp. GXS13; assembly: GCF_001455965.1. Taxonomy (GTDB): domain Bacteria; phylum Pseudomonadota; class Alphaproteobacteria; order Rhizobiales; family Beijerinckiaceae; genus Methylobacterium. The sequence continues at coordinate 164,920 of NZ_LKKO01000047.1, read as the reverse complement.
GATCCGGCTCGGCCTGGATCTCGGGTGCGGCTTGGACGATCTTTGCCAGAGCGGTCATTCGCGAAATCTCCCCGACCATCGGTTTCGGTACTGGCGTCGCGGCTCGGTGCAGGCTCCGGGCCATCGATCTCGTTCGGGTCTCGGGCGGCTCAGACCGCCCGGATCGGTTGGGCGGCAAGCGCCGCGGGATGCTCGCCCTCGGCGAGATAGCGTGCGCGCAGCGGCCGCAGCAGGAAGATCGCGAGCGCGGCGGCGGCGACGTTGAGCCCGATGATCAGCGAGAACACCGCCGACCAGCCATAGGCCGCCGACAGGAGGCTGGCGAACGGCACGAGGAAGGCGGCGGTGCCCTTGGCGGTGTAGAGCAGGCCGGCGTTGCTGGCGGCGTATTTTGAGCCAAACGTGTCCCCGCAGGTCGCCGGGAACAGCGAGTAGATCTCGCCGAAGACCCCGAAATAGACGGCGGTGGCGAACACGAACACCATCGGGTGATGGCCGTAAGTCAGGAGCACGATCACCGCCAAGGCTGCGGTCGAGAAGGCGATGAACATGGTGTTCTCGCGGCCGATATGGTCGGAGACGTAGCCGAAGAACGGCCGGCCGAAGCCGTCGAAGATCCGGTCGAGGGAGATCGCCAGGGTCAGCGCTGCCATCTGAAGGCCGAACAGGCTGACAGGCACGCCGGCCACGTGGAAATCCTGGGCGATCGGCGCGATCTGTGCCGCCGCCATCAGGCCGCCTGACGCGACCATGACGAACATCGCATACATCACCCAGAAGACCGGCGTCCGCACCGCCTCGCGGGGGCTGCGGTCGACCTTCGTCTGGGGCAGGCGCAGGCTCTTGCGCTGCATCGGGGCTATGGTCGTCGGCTTGCGCAGCAGGAACGAGAGGGCGAGCACCACCACGCCCTGGCCGATGCCGAAATACAGGAAGGCGTCCTGGTAGCCGCTGGTGGCGATCGTGCGGGCGATCGGCACGACCGTGATCGCCGCGCCCGCGCCGAAGCCGGCGGCGGTGGCGCCGGCGGCCAGTCCGCGGCGGTGGGGGAACCACTTCAGCGCGTTGCCGACGCATGTCCCGTAGACCGAGCCGGCGCCGATACCCCCCACCACTGCGCCGAGATAGAGGAGCGCGAGGCTGTCCGCGTAGGCGTCGATCGTCCAGGCCAGAGCGATCATCACGCCGCCGAACGCGACCACGAGGCTCGGGCCGTAGCGATCGACGAACCAGGCTTCCACCGGCACCAGCCAGGTCTCGGTGGCGACGAACAACGTGAAGGCGAGCTGGATCGCCGCCCGCCCCCAGTGGTAGCGTTGATCGATGGGATCGACGAACAGCGTCCAGCCGTATTGCAGGTTGGCGATCATGGCCATGCAGATCACCCCGAAGGCGAGCTGCCACCATTTCGCCGACGGCGAATCCTGGCGTTCCATCCCTGAGCCTCTCTGGTGGGCGGCGCGTCCTTGAGCTGGCGCGTCTGGCGTCCGGGCCTGATCAAGCATATTCGGCTCAGGCATGCAATATACCAGTCCGATACGGCATTGAGTTGCTGTCAGGGCAGGAAATATTGTTCCATCCGACAGGTGCGGTCAGGCCGGGCCCCAGGTGCCGAGCGTCGGCTCGTTTGCTGGGACAAGCGTCTCATCGAGGTTCGGTATCCCGGTCGTGTCGGCGGGAATACCGATCACCGCCCGGGCCGCGTCCCAGTCCGGATCGGTGCCGGCTTGCGCCAGGTTCCGGCGGTCGAGGCCGGTGACACGACCACGATCGAGGCGCAGGAACACGCGCCCGGTCTCGGCGTGGGCGAACCGGACCGCGTCCATCCTGCGCAGGCAGGCGCAGAGAAAGCTCGTGTTGGCGCTGGCCGCGAGGTCGACCCCGCGGAACACGGCGTCCGCACTCCGGGCGAAGATGTCGACCTTGCGGAAGCGATCGATGTCGATCAGCCCCTTCACGTCGAGGATGTTCAGGACGCCACCGGCTCCGAACGCGATAGTCCGCGGGCGCTCCCCCTGCGGGACGCTGTTGTCCAGGAACTCGCACACGACCTGCTTGTCCCGGGCGAGGGCCCAGTTGAAGAACAGCCGCGGCATGCCGGTATAGGCTTCGACGTTGTGGGCCAGCAGGTCCTCGACCGCCTTGAACCGGCCGAACTGTTCGCCGCGCTTGTAGGCGCGCTCCACCGTGTCGGCCGGCGGCGTGACCATGAACTGCATGTAGACCCGTTCGCCGAACCGGGTCAGCAGCTGCCCGCCGCCATCCGAGCCGGCCTCGGCCTGGAAGCTGTCGAACCGGAAGCGGTCGATCAGCAGGTTCGAGATCCGCCGCTCGGCTGCCTTGCGGGTGACGTAGCGGTCGAGCTTCATGTCGATCATCTCGACCTCGTAGCCCGTGAGCGTGCCGGCATACCGGGTCGCCGGGCCGAGGCTGTCGTAGTCGAGCAGGAACTTGCGCCAGACGTCCGGGGTGATCACCGCGAAGTCGGACCAAGCCATCCCGAGGCGTCGGGCCAGCCCGAGCTGGTAGGGGCGGATCGTGCTCTTGCCGGAGGCGGAGGCGCCCTTCACGTTCATCACCACCGGATGGGCCTGCGGCGCGAGTCGCCGGTAGCCCCGGGCCTCGACCACGGCGGCGATCCAGGGCTCGATCAACTCGCCGATGCGGCGGCTGCCGTAGCCGTTCGAGACCAGGGTCCCGGCGATGCTTCGCAGCAGCACCGGATCGCGGATCAGGGTGTTCTGCCGGGCGAGGATCCCGGACACGACGTTGCGCAGGGCCTCGCAGGCGGCGATCTCCAGGCCATCGCCGGCCTGCACCGCCCGCTGGTGCCAGCCATTGAGATGGCCCAGCGCCCGGCTCGCGGGATCCTGCCGTGGTGACGGGCTGGGTGCTGGCCGACGTCGTCCGAGCAGCCGGTCGAGCCAGCCGGGCTCCGGTGTCGGCGGGGAGGGCGGATCATCGAAGATCGCGGCGATCTCGCGCTGAAGCACCGTATCGGCCTCGTCCCGAACCACCGCGAGGGCGGCTTCGACCTCGCCGAGCCGGGGCTCGACACCTTCGCGCAGGATGGCGGAGACGATCGACCGGAAATTGACCCCGAGATCGGCGTAGACCGCACCCACCGGCACGGACAGGTCGGACATGACCCGGATCAGCACCTCGTGGACGACGAGGCGACCGGGCCGGATCCGGGTGAGCTGGCGGGCCGGCAGGCCGCACAGGTCGCTCAGCTCGAGCGCATCGCGCACGGGCGTCTCGACGTGCTCGGGCCGGTAGACGGTGATCAGCGGCGTGAAGGCGCTCGGCAGGTCGGACTGAACGCCGGGATTCCAGGGTCCGGCGGCCATTTCCGGAATGCTGGCTGCAGCTTCCGTCATCCGCGCGTCTCCCTCCCCCCTCTGCGGGGGAGGGTGGCCCCTGCGTCAGCAGGGGTCGGGAGAGGGGCCGCGCGACGGTTCAGGACTTCACCTTTGGCGCGTTCTTTCCGGAAGCGGCGCTCCCCTCTTGCAGGATCTCGTGCCGGCCCGTTCCCCTTCGGGCGCCACCCTCCCCCGCAGAGGGGGGGGGAGGGTGATGCGCGGCAATCCGGAGCGAGAACAGGGCAAACCGACCCCGCTCTCCGTCGCGCTAAAACCCTAAAAGACCTTCTGGAACCAGCCGTGCGAGTCCTGGGTCGTGCCGCGTTGGATATCCACCAGCATGCCCCGCAGCCGACGCGCCACCGGGCCCGCCACTGCGTTGCCGATGGTGAAGTTGTCCTCGCGGCCCTTCACGGTGCCGATCGGGGTGATCACCGCGGCAGTCCCGCACGCGAAGGCCTCGGTGAGCCGGCCGGCGCGGACGTCGGCGCGCCAGGCGTCGATCGTGTAGGGTTCTTCCTTGACGGTGAGGCCGGCTTCCCGGGCCAGGGTGATCACCGAATCGCGGGTGATGCCGGGCAGGATGCTTTCGGAGAGCGGCGGGGTTTGCAGCGAACCGTCCTCGAACACGAAGAAGACGTTCATGCCACCAAGCTCCTCGATGTAGCGGCGCTCGGCCGCGTCGAGAAACACAACCTGCTCACAGCCCTGGCGCGTGGCCTCGGCCTGCGCGGCGAGACTCGCCGCGTAGTTGCCGCCGCACTTGGCGGCCCCGGTGCCGCCCGGCGCCGCGCGGGTGAAGTGCTCGGAAAGCCAGACCGTGACCGTGCCGGTCGGGTCCTTGAAGTACGAGCCCACCGCCGACGCGATGGTGATGAACAGGTATTCCGAGGCCGGCTTGACGCCGAGGAACGCCTCGTTGGCGATCATGAACGGGCGCAGATACAGGCTGCCGTCGGGCGTGTCGGGGATCCACTCGCGGTCGATCTGCACGAGCTTGTGCATGGCCTCGACGAAGGCATCCTCGGGGAACGGCGCCATCGCCATGCGCTCGGCCGAGAGCCGGAAGCGGCGGGCATTGGCATCGGGGCGGAACAGGGCTGCGCCGCCATCGGCGGTGCGATAGGCCTTGAGCCCCTCGAAGATCTCCTGCGCATAGTGCAGCACCGCGGCGGCGGGATCGAGCGGGATGGCCTCGCGCGCCTGGATTCGCGCATCGTGCCAGCCGCGGCCAGCCGAGTACTTCGCCACCACCATGTGGTCGGTGAACACCTTGCCGAAGCCCGGATTCTCCATCAGGGCGGCCCGCTCGGCACTGGTCCGGCGGGCGGGATGGGCGTGGGTGTCGAACGTCAGGTCGCTCACGGTAGGGGTCCTCATAGACTCGCTGTTCTTATGCCGCGCTCCGGCGGGCGAATCTACGGAGCGTGCGCATGACTCATGCGCCGGATTTGCCGTGTCGGCCGCGTGTGCGGGTGTCGACTTACCCAGCCGGCGCCGGCTCCGACAATTGCATCCGGTGCAGGCGGGCATAGGCGCCGCCGGCCGCGACCAGATCGTCATGGCGGCCGGTCTCGATGACGCGGCCGGCTTCCATCACGGCGATCCGGTCGGCCTCCCGGACCGTCGAGAGGCGATGGGCGATCACCAGGGTGGTTCGGCCGCGCATCAGCCGGGTCAGCGCCTCTTGGACAAGGCGTTCGGACTCGGAGTCGAGGGCCGAGGTCGCCTCGTCGAGGAGCAGGATCGGCGCATCCTTCAGGAAGGCCCGGGCCAGCGCGATCCGCTGCCGCTCGCCGCCGGAAAGGCGGTTGCCGGCCGGGCCGACCCGGAACGCGTAGCCCTCCGGCAGGGCGGTCACGAAATCGTGGGCGGCCGCGGCGCGGGCCGCAGCCTCGATCTCGGACGGCTTCGCCCCGGGGCGGCCGAAGCCGATATTGGCCGCCACCGTGTCGTCGAACAGGACCACCTCCTGCGAGACGACTGCGACCGCCGCGCGGAGCGAGGACAGGGTCACCGCGCGTACGTCCTGCCCGTCAATCGTCACCCGGCCGGCGGTGACGTCGTAGAGCCGCGGCACAAGGTTGAGCAGCGAGGACTTTCCCGAGCCCGAGCGCCCGACGAGTGCGGTGGCGGCGCCGGCGGGGACTATGAGATCGATCCCCTCCAGGGCCGGAGCGTCGGGGCGGTAGCGGAACTGCACGCCGTCGAACCGGATCTCCCCGGCCGTGACCGTGAGCGGCGTCGCATCGGGCGCCTGGCGAATCTGCGGCGCCTCGTCCATCACGTCGAAGTAGCGCCGGAGCGCCGCTGCCGCCTCCTGCAGGATGGCATTGAGGTTGCCCAAAGCCCGGGCCGGCTGGGCGGCGAGCAGCAGGGCCGCGACGTAGCCGGTGAAGTCGCCCACCGTCCGCTCGCCGGCCAGCACCCGCTGGCCCACCAGGACGAGGACGCCGGCCACCGCGATCCCCCCGCCGACTTCGAGCAGCGGGTCCAGGCGGCCACGGGCATTGGCGGCCTTCATCTTCACGCGGCGCACCTCGTCGAGAGCTTCGGCGGCTCGCCCCTTGAGGTAACCCTCCATGGCGTAGGTCTTGGCGACCCGGGCGCCCTGCAGGCTCTCGGAGATCAGGCTGGCGGTGGCACCCATCTGCTCCTGAGTGGTGGTCGAGACCCGCCGGAGCTTCTTGCCGATCCGCCCGATCGGCCCGGCCACGAAGGGCACCGTGAGGCCGGCGACGAGCGTCAGGACCGGGTCCATCCAGATCAGCGCCGCGACCAGCCCGATCAGCATGGCGATGTCGCGCAGCAGCACCGTGGAGATGCGGGTCAGCGCCTCCTTGATGAAGGCGAAATCGGTGGTGAAACGCTGGGTCAGCGCCGCCGGGCTCTCGCGGCCGAGCTGCGCCAGGTCGGATTCGATCAGATGGCCGTAGAGCGCCGCCTGCATGTCGGCTTCGACCCGGGTGACGACCCGGTTGGTCAGCACCGTCTGGCCGAAGAGCGAGAAGCCGCGCAAGGCCGTGACCACGATCACCACCAGCGGCCCGTAGGCGATGGCCGCCGCATCCTTGCGGTCGAAAGCGTCGAAGGCGGCCTTGATCAACGCCGGGTACAGCCCGGTCGAGCCGCCCACGAGGGCGATCAGCACCAGCACCACGGCGAGCGTCCCGCGATGGGGATAGAGCCAGGTGCGCCACAGGCGGACGAGGAGTGGGAAGGTGTCGCCGGGGAGGCGCGCCATGGAGCTTACCGGTTGGGTCCTATCACCGGGCTCCCTGGGGCAGAATGCGCGGCGGCAGCGGTTTGCAGCCGCCGCCGCCGCGGATCAAGTTTTTTGCTCCCGTCGTCCGCTCTCAGCGGTCGCCGCCGCCGGGGCCGTGCTCGTCGTCCCGGCGGTGATGCCAGCCGTCGTGGCGATGGCCGCCCATCGGGCGCGCCAGGATCATCGCGCGCCGCTTCTGGCCCTCGTCGAGGCTGGCGTAGAGCGGCTGCGAGGCGTCGGCGAGCTTGCGCAGGGCCTCGCCCCGGGCGGTCGTCGCATCCGCCATGGCCCGCAGGGCGGCCGGCGCGTCGTCGGACATCTTCGGACGGTCGCGCATCGCCTCACGGCGCTGCTGGCGCAGCTTGACCATGTCGCGCAGCGCGGCCTCGACCGGGGGCCACAGCTTCTCCTGGTCGGCATTCAGCTTCAGGCCGGCATGCAGGCCGGCGATGCGGGCATCCGCGAAGGCGGCCCGATCCTCGGGGGTCAGCGCGCTCCAGCGCCCGTGCCCGCGGACGCCATCGGGGCCGCCGCCATGCTCGACGGCGTGGCCGACGAGACCAAGGCCGAGGACACCGGTGACGAGAATGGCCGCTCTCAAACGTTGGGACATGGCATGCTCCATCTCACGCTCGGCCGCCGCCGCGGTGACCCGGCAGCGACCCACGGTGCCGATGAGGCGCCGGCCGTGTATCCCGCTTGTGTATGTAACACTGTTACACTACCGGTGCCGCGACGCTGGAGCGTGGGAGGACGATTCGTGCGCGGGACAGTTCGGATGGCGTGGTTCGGATGGCTTGTCCTGGGACTTGGCCTGTGCGTGCCGGCCCGGGCCGCACCGGACGGCGCCACAATCCGAGCGGTGGCGAGCTTCTCGATCCTGGGCGATCTCGTGCGGGCGGTCGGCGGACCGCACGTGGCGGTGACCACCCTGGTCGGCCCGGATTCGGATGCGCACGGCTTCAGCCCGTCCCCGGCCGACGCCAAGAAACTCGCCGTGGCCGACATCGTGTTCGTCAACGGCCTCGGGCTCGAAGGTTGGCTCGACAGGCTGATCCGGGCCTCGGGGACCCGGGCGCCGGTCATCGTCGCCTCCGCGGGTGTGCCGACGATCGCCGCCGTGAACGACCACGCCCATACCGACAGCGGCCACGACCACGACCACGCTGTCGACCCCCATGCCTGGCAAAGCGTGGCCAACGTGCGGATCTACGTCGCCAACATCCGCGACGCCTTGGCGAAGGTCGATCCGGCTCACGCGGAGGCCTATCGGGCCGCGGCCGAGGCCTACACGGCGCAGCTCGACGCCCTCGATCAGGCCGTGCGCCAGGCGGTGGAAAAGATCCCCCCGGAGAACCGCCGGATCATTACCACCCACGACGCCTTCGGCTACTTCGCCGCCGCCTATGGCGTGCGCTTCATCGCGCCCCAGGGCGTTTCCACCGACAGCGAGGCCAGCCCGCGGGATGTCGCGGCGATCATCCGGCAGATCCGCCGGGAGAAGGTACCGGCGGTATTCCTGGAGAACATCAGCGATCCGCGTCAGATGGCGCAGATCGCCCGGGAGGGGGGCGCCCGGATCGGCGGCAAGGTCTATTCGGACGCCCTGTCGGGGCCGGATGGGCCAGCCGCGACCTATCTCGACATGATGCGCTCGAATCTCCGGGCGTTCGATGCGGCGCTGGCTCCGGGCTGAACCGCCATAAATGCGGTTCTGCAGCCCAGTGTGCCGCAGCAGTGCAACTGGAGCGTGAGCGATCCCATATTCTTTCCCGTCGCGGGAATGACATAGCGTAAACCGCCGGTTAAGAGGCCGCCTCTACCCTGAAACGAAACGGGTGCCAGCCGATCCTCGTACCCGAGGGCTCGGGCCCTTGGGGCCTGGTGAGATCGCGTGGCTGGGAGATCGCGTGGCTTGGGGGCCTGACCGCTGGCGCTTCTATCGGCTCGTGGCGCGCGAGACCGCGCGGACTTTCCGTGCCGTCGGTGCCAGCCTCACAGCCTCGCCCGACATCCTGGCGCGGATGCGGGTGACCGGGCTAGTGATCGCACCCCAGGACCTGCGCACCTCGGACGCGACCTTCGCGGACGACATCTATGCGGGCCTGTTCGTCTTCGCCGGCCGCTCGCTGGCCGCGAGCGGCGGGTCACCCTTCGATTACGCCCCGCCCTCGCCGGAATGGGCGGATGAGCTCTACGGCTTCGGCTGGCTCCGGCATCTCCGAGCTGCGGATACGGCGCTTGCCCGGGCCAATGCCCGCGCCTTCGTGGCCGATTTCATCGTCGGACGGGGTGATCCGGCTTTGGCCCGCCACACGCCGGTGGCGGCGCGGCGGCTGATCTCGTTCCTGTGCCAGTCGCCCCTGGTGCTGGAGGGTGCCGACCACACCTTCTACCAGAACTTCCTGAAGGCCATCGCCCGCAACGCCCGGCGGATGGAGCGCGACCTGCGGCGGGGCGTGCCGCCGCAATGGCGCCTGAACGCCGCCGTGGCGCTCTGCTACGCCGGGCTGTGCTGCGACGGCATCCAGCCGACCCTGCGTCGGGCGACCCGGATCCTGTCCCGGGAGCTCGATCGCCAGATCCTCACCGATGGCGGCCACCGCTCCCGCGATCCGCGTTTCGCCATGGAGCTGCTGCTCGACCTGCTGCCCCTGCGCCAGAGCTATCTCAGCCGCAGCGTCGAGCCGCCGGCCGCGCTGCTGCGGGCGGTGGACCGGATGCTGCCGCTGCTGCGCCTGCTGCGCCACCCGGACGCCTCGCTCAGCCATTTCAACGGCATGGGCGCCACCGACGCCGACCATCTCGCGACGCTCCTGGTCTATGACGGTGCGCTCGCCCGGCCGATGATGCACGCGCCGAATTCCGGCTACGAGCGCATGGAAGGCGGTCGGGTCATCGTGGTCGCCGATGTCGGCAAGAGTCCGCCGCTGCCCTTCTCTCTGAATGCCGGGGCGGGCTGCCTCGCCTTCGAGATGTCGAGCGGGCCGCAGCGCATCGTGGTCAATTGCGGCCTGCCCGCGAGCGGGCCGGACCTGCGCCTGCTCGCCCGGTCGACGCCGGCCCATTCCACCGCCAGCGTTGCCGGCGCCTCCTCCTGCCGGTTCCTCACCGCCACCGGCTGGTGGGGCGAGCGCATGGTGGACGCGTGGCTGATCCGCCGGCGCGGCGCCGTGGTCCTGCGCGGCCCCGCCGCCGTGGCGGCCGAGCGGGTGGAAGAGTCCGACAGCATCGTGCTCGCCGCCCGGCACGATGGCTACGCGCCGGATTTCGGGATCGTCCACGAGCGGCGCTGGCAGCTGTTCCCCGTGGAGGCGCGGCTCGAGGGGCGCGACGCCTTCCTGCGTCAGGGCAAGGGCCGGGTGCGCGGCCACGACGTGGCCATCCGCTTCCACCTGCACCCCGGTATCGCCGTGCGCGGCGTGCCCGACGGGCTCGAACTCGCCTCGGCGCTGGGCGAGATCTGGATGTTCCGGGCTGAGGGCGCCGAGATCGCCATCGAGGAGAGCGTGTATTTCTCCGGCCTGACCGGGCCGCGCCGCACCGACCAGATCGTGCTGCATCTGCGCGTCTCGGACGATGTCGAGGTGCGCTGGAGCTTCGCGCGCCTGGCCGAGGCGCCGATGCGGGGGGCGACGGCGCCCTGATCCCGGCTGGCCCCGGGCCCCGGTTCCATGCTACCGCGCGCCGAAATCTCAAGGTTCGGCAAGCAGCTATGGCGCACGATCAGGTGCGGGTCTCCCGCGCGCTCCTCTCGGTCTCGGACAAGACGGGTCTCGTGGACTTCGCGCGGGCACTGCATGCCCGCGGCATCGCGCTGGTCTCGACGGGTGGCACGCACCGCGCCCTTCAGGAAGCCGGCCTGCCGGTCACCGAGGTCGCCGACCTGACCGGCTTCCCCGAGATGATGGACGGACGGGTCAAGACCCTGCACCCGGCGGTGCATGGCGGCCTGCTCGCCATCCGCGACAACCCCGAGCACCAGGCCGCGCTGGCCGCCCACGGCATCGGGGCGATCGACCTGCTGGTGGTGAACCTCTATCCGTTCGAGGCGACCATCGCGGCCGACAGGCCGGAGGCGGATTGCATCGAGAACATCGATGTCGGTGGCCCGGCAATGATTCGCGCGGCGGCCAAGAACCACGCCGACGTCGCCGTCGTCACCGACGTCTCGGACTACCCTGCGGTGCTGGCGGCCCTGGAGCAGAACAACGGCGCCGTCGGCGGCGACCTGCGCCGGCACTTGGCCCAGAAGGCCTTCGCCCGCACCGCCGCCTATGATGCCGCCATCGCCAACTGGATGGCGGTCCAGTTCGGCACCGAGGCACCGGGCCGGTTCCGCGCCTTCGGGGGCACGCTCGCCCAGAGCCTGCGCTACGGCGAGAACCCGCACCAAGCGGCCGCGTTCTACCGGGCTCCGGGTTTGGTCCGAGCCGGGGTGGCGACCGCTCGCCAGCTTCAGGGCAAGGAGCTGTCCTACAACAACTTCAACGACACCGACGCCGCCTACGAATGCGTCGCCGAGTTCGATCCGGCCCGCGCCGCCGCGGTGGCGATCATCAAGCACGCCAACCCGTGCGGTGTGGCCGAGGGTGCCACCCTGATCGAGGCCTACGAGCGGGCGCTCGCCTGCGACCCGACCTCGGCGTTCGGCGGCATCGTCGCCCTGAACCGGACCCTGGACGCGGAGGCCGCCCGCAAGATCGTCGAGATCTTCACCGAGGTGATCATCGCCCCGGACGCGACGCCGGAGGCCATCGCCCTCGTGGCGGCCAAGAAGAACCTGCGCCTCCTGCTCGCCGGCAGCCTGCCCGACCCGCGGGCACCCGGCGAGACGGTGCGCACCCTGTCCGGCGGCCTGCTGGTCCAGGGGCGGGACGCGGCCGTGGTCGACGATATGCCCCTGAAGGTCGTCACCAAGCGCGCGCCAAGCGAGGCCGAATCGGCCGACCTGCTGTTCGCCTACCGGGTCGCCAAGCACGTGAAGTCCAACGCCATCGTGTACGCCAAGGCCGGCGCCACGGTGGGGATCGGCGCCGGACAGATGTCCCGGGTCGACTCCTCCCGCATCGCCGCCTGGAAGGCCGCCGAGGGCGCCAAGCGCCTGGGGCTCGCCGAGAGCCTGGCTGTCGGCTCGGTGGTTGCCTCGGACGCGTTCTTCCCCTTCGCGGACGGTCTGCTGGCCGCAGCCGAGGCCGGCGCCACGGCGGTGATCCAGCCGGGCGGCTCGATGCGCGACGCCGAGGTGATCGCAGCCGCCGACGAGGCCGGGCTGGCGATGGTCTTCACCGGGCACCGCCACTTCCGGCACTGACGCCGGATCGTATGGAGGCGGGCCGCCCGCCCCGATGGCCGAGCCTGTAATCGTCGCGCGGCCTGAGGCGGTTCTCGTCCGCCTCACGGAGATAGGTGCTTCCTGCAGCTGCTTGAGCGGGCCGCGCCGTGTCCCCTCTGCCGCACGCCGGAATGCGCGCCGAGTCCACCCATGCAGAATCGGTCGGCACGCCTTTGGAAGCGGGTTACGCGCTTGCTGAAGCCGGAGAAGCGGCCGCTGCTCCGGAAAACCCGATTCCCGTTTCGTCTATAGCGAACAGTCAGGAGCGGGTGCGCGCCGCGCGACCGCGGCTCGTTTCCGAGCCTGCTCTGTCGCGCCCGGCGCCGGGCCTGCACCGCGTTAACGCTCTACGGGAAAAACTTCGCTCGGGTGCGGCGTCGAGCAAGCTCGTACAGGGTCGTCGGGATATCCGCTCTGTATTTATTGGCGATGAAACGACGTGCGACACGACAATCTTGCAGAAGCGGTTTCCCGTATCCAAATACTGAGTCGTCGATTACGTAAAATTACACGCGAAATGGGCGCGTTATGTGCGGGGGTTGATATTTCGATGCCTGCACGGCATGAAAAATGCGCGGTGCGTCGGAATTTTGTCGTCGGATCGTGCGATCTCGTGGTGGATCGCGTGTGCGGTGCCCGTGACATAGGGCTTCGGACCCCCGCTATGGGGATCTTGTTCGGCGTCTGGCGCCGGACAATCTTGGGCCAGGTGACGCGATGTTACTCGCTGCAGTGCTATTTGGCGTCGGTTTATTGATCGGCTGGTCCTATACCATGCTGGTCATGGTCGCGACCTCGGCCCTGATCTTGGTCGCCGCTCTGGTTCTGTTTGCGTTCGGCCCCGGGCTCGATCTGATCCATCTGCTGATCGCGCTGGGCTACCTCACCGCCCACCAATCCGGCTACCTGTTCGGAGCGTATTGCGGCGTCCAATACCAAGAGAAGCGTGGCCGACAATCGCCATTACCATAACCAGATCGGGCGTCCAGCAAGCTGGTAGATCAATGTCCAAATCACGATCATTGATATATTGACACCAATAACTAGCGAAAGTGGCGGCTTGCTGCCAGCCTGGCGACGAAACTGTGTCAAGCCGTGGGTCACGTTTGATGTCCTGCTTGATCGTAAAGTGTGCCAAAGACGGCCGAGAGCCGTCATTCGTTCCATCGAGACTGGTTTTTAAACGACAACATGTGGTTGTCGCGGCACAACCTATCTGACCAATCCGTGCGACTTCGGCGTGGCCCGTACCATTGGACGTGCAATAAAGGTAGCCCTTAGGCGGCGGAATTACGCTGGAATGTCAATGCTAGCCGGTCCGTCATTGCACGCTGCCGTGAGATCCGCCGTTAACGGGCAATGACGGTCAGTACCCCCGTTTTCGGGGCGCAAGCGTGATGGAGCGCACCTGGACGATGGTGGATGCGGGATCGGTCGTTTCGCCGGTTGCGCGGTCGCGCGAAGACACGTCCCCGGAACGCGAACACCCGGACCGCGTGGGCGGCCCGGGCGTCGTCCTGCACCGGTCTACCGGCGGTCAGGTGTCGGCGAAGATGTCGCGATCCTTGGTCTCAGGCACGAAGATGACGCCGATGACCACCGTCGCGACCGCGATCACGATCGGGTACCAGAGGCCGTAATAGATGTCCCCGGTCTGGGCCACCATGGCGAAGGCGGTGGCCGGCAGCAGGCCGCCGAACCAGCCGTTGCCGATATGGTAGGGCAGGGACATCGAGGTGTAGCGGATCCGGGTCGGGAACAGCTCCACCAGCATCGCCGCGATCGGGCCGTAGACCATCGTCACGAACACGATGAGGATGAACAGCAGGCCGATCACCTGGGCGACCTGCGGCCGGAAGATGTCGAACGGGTTCGCCATCTTCACGATCTCGGCGTCGCCGGCCTTCGGGTAGCCCGCCGCCTGGAGCGCCGCCGTCACGGCCTTGTTGGCCTCCGGGGCGCCGCCCTGCGGATAGGCGATCTCCGTGTCGTTCACCCGGATCACCGTGGGCTGGCCGGGCGCACCAGGCGCGGTGTCGTACCTCACCGAGGATTTCGACAGGAAGTCGCGGGCGAGGTCGCAGGGCGCCGAGAACACCCGCGTGCCGACCGGGTTGAACAGGGTTCCGCAGGCGGCCGGGTCGGCCGCGACGGTGACCTTCACGGTCTCGATCGCGGCCTGGAGCTTCGGGTTGGCGGTGGCGGTGATGCCCTTGAAGATCGGGAAGAACGTCGCCGCCGCGATGGCGCAGCCCGCCAGGATGATGACCTTGCGGCCGATCTTGTCCGACAGCCATCCGAATAGCACGAACAAGCCAGTGCCGAGCAGCAGCGACCACGCGATCAGCAGGTTGGCGGTGTAGCCGTCGACCTTCAGAATCGATTGCAGGAAGAACAGCGCGTAGAACTGGCCCGTGTACCAGACCACGCCCTGGCCGGCGACGAGGCCGAACAGGGCGATCACCGCGAACTTGGCGTTCTTCCACTCACCGAACGCTTCGGTGAGCGGCGCCTTCGAGGTCTTCCCCTCGTCCTTCATCTTCTGGAAGGCCGGGGATTCGGAGAGCTGGAGGCGGATCCACACGGAGATGCCGAGTAGCAGCACCGAGACCAGGAACGGGATCCGCCAGCCCCATTCGGCGAAGGCGGCCTCGCCAGTGAAGGTCCGGGTCGCCAGGATGACCAGCAGCGACAGGAACAGGCCGAGCGTCGCCGTGGTCTGGATCCAGCTGGTGTAGAAGCCGCGCCGGCCGTTGGGCGCGTGCTCGGCCACGTAGGTCGCCGCGCCGCCATACTCGCCGCCGAGCGCCAGGCCCTGGGCCAGCCGCAGGACGATCAGGATGATCGGCGCCGCGATCCCGATGGTGGCGGCGTTGGGCAGGATGCCGACGATGAAGGTCGACAGGCCCATGATCAGGATCGTGACCAGGAAGGTGTATTTGCGCCCGACGAGGTCGCCGATCCGGCCGAACACCAGGGCGCCGAACGGCCTTACGATGAAGCCCGCCGCGAAGGCCAGCAGCGCGAAGATGTCCCGGGTCGCCGGCGGATAGGCCGAGAAGAACTGGGCGCCGATGATCGCCGCCAGCGAGCCGTAGAGGTAGAAGTCGTACCACTCGAACACCGTGCCGAGCGAGGACGCGAAGATCACCCGCTTTTCCGCCGAACTCATCGGTCTCGCGGCGTCCCCCGCCCGCGGGATCGCAGTTGCCCCAGCCATGACCCGGTTCCTCCCAGACGGCGCGTGCGGTCGATGGCGTCGGCCGCAAATCTACGGACTGCAGGCCCTGCATGGGGCGCAGATCACGTATGCGTGACTGTAAGGAACCTCTCGGTCAATCCGCAATGTGGCGGTGGCGGGGGTCATCAACATGGCGGCGTGCATGAGATACTTGGCGCCCGAAAAAATGCGGCTCTCCCTCCCCCTCGGCGGGCTACGGTGTTTACACAACATTGCTGAATGAGGCTGACGGCCGGACGCACGCACGCACGCCTTCCTCTCCCGCAGAGGCTGGCGGATTCATGCATCAGGGTTGTTTTGAAACAAGGCTTTAGAACACAATAAGTTTTCCCCTCCCCCTTGCGGGGAGGGGCAGGGGTGGGGGTGGTGCAGGATAGGGCGCAACGGTTCCTCCTGAGCCACCCCCACCTCCAACTCCTCCCCGCAAGGGGGAGGAGAGAGCGTCGCGTTTTTTGCTGTGCGATGTGTGAACGTCGTAGCCGCAGAGGGGGGAGGGAGAGCCGCAGTGCCTCCACGGTATCCTCCCGCCCCGCTGCGGCCACATCCCTGAAACGACGAAGGGCGCGGCTCGCGCCGCGCCCTCCAGTTATTGCAAGTGAGCCTTAGGCTCAGTGGGCGTGAGCGCCGGAAGCGCCGATGCCGGTCTCGGAGCGCACGAATTGCGCCTCGAAGGCGGCACGCTCGCGCTGGGCCCGGCGCGAGTTGTCGAGGCTCGACACAGCCCAGATGGTCACGAAGGCCAGCGGCATCGAGAACAAGGCCGGGTTGTCGTAGGGGAAGATCGCTGCGGCGTTGCCGAACGTCACCACCCAGACGGCCTTGGACAGCACCACCATGCCGACAGCCGAGATGAGCCCGACCAAGCCGCCGGCGAGTGCGCCCCAGGTGGTCGTGCCGCGCCACAGGATCGACATCGCCAGCACCGGGAAGTTGCAGCTCGCCGCCACCGCGAAGGCCAGCCCGACCATGAAGGCGACGTTCTGGTTCTCGAATACGTAGCCGAGATAGATCGCCACGATCCCGATCACCACCGCCGAGAGCTTCGACAGGTTGACCTCGTGCTTCTCGGTGGTGCGCCCGCGGGCGATCACCTGGGCGTAGAGGTCGTGGCTGACCGCCGAGGCGCCGGCGAGCGTCAGGCCGGCCACCACCGCCAGGATGGTCGCGAAGGCCACGGCCGAGATGAAGCCCAGGAAGTATGGGCCGCCCACCGCGTTGGCGAGGTTGACGGCGACCATGTTGGTGCCGCCGATCATGTCCTTCAGCTTGTCGAAGGTGCCGGCCGCGCCGAGCTTGAAGTAGCTCGGATCGGACATCAGCAGGGCGATGCCGCCGAAGCCGATGATGAACGTCAGGATGTAGAAGTAGCCGATCAGGCCGGTGGCGTAGAACACCGACTTGCGCGCCGCCTGGGCGTCCGAGACCGTGAAGAACCGCATCAGGATGTGCGGCAGGCCGGCGGTCCCGAACATCAGGCCGACGCCGAGCGAGATCGCCTCGATCGGGTTCGAGACCAGGCCGCCGGGGGCCATGATCGCGTCGCCCTTCGGATGGACCTGCACCGAGGCAGAGAACAGGGTCTCCGGGTTGAAGCCGTACTTGAGCAGCACCGCGCCGGCCATGAAGGTCGCGCCGCCGAGCAGCAGGCAGGCCTTGATCACCTGAACCCAGGTGGTGGCCTTCATGCCGCCGAAGGCAACGTAGACGATCATCAGCACGCCGACGATGATCACCGCGTAGAGGTAGGGCAGCCCGAACAGGAGCTGGATCAGTTTACCCGCGCCGACCATCTGGGCGATCAGGTAGAACGCCACCACCACCAGGGTGCCCACCGCGGAGATGATGCGGATCGAGGTCTGGTCGAGGCGGAAGCTCGCCACGTCGGCGAAGGTGAACTTGCCGAGGTTGCGCAGGCGCTCGGCGATCAGGAACAGCACGATCGGCCAGCCGACCAGGAAGCCCGTGGAGTAGATCAGCCCGTCGAAGCCCGAGGTGTAGACCAGGCCCGAGATGCCCAGGAAGGAGGCGGCCGACATGTAGTCGCCGGCGATCGCAAGCGCGTTGGTCCCGGCCGAGATGCCGCCGCCCGCGGCGTAGAAGTCGGCGGCCGACTTGGTGCCCTTGGCGGCCTTGTAGGTGATGCCGAGCGTCAGCACGACGAAGAACAGGAACATGCCGATGGCCGGCCAGTTCGTGGCCGACTGCGTGACGGCACCGAGATCGGGGCCAGCGGCAAAGGCCGCGCAGGCCGTGATCGTGGCCAGCGTCAGGCCGAGAAGAATCCGGTTCATCGGCCGACGCTCCGCTTCAAGGCGTCGCTCAGGGCGTCGAAACGGGTGTTGGCCCGGGCCACGTAGATCCCGGTGAGCGCGAAGGCGAACAGGATCACGAACACGCCCATGAACAGGCCGAGCGAGGCGGTGCCGCCACCGACCTTCACGGCGAGCAGCGACTTGTCGAAGGCGATGAGGCCGATGAAGCCGAAATAGACCACCAGCATCAGGATGGTCAGGACCCAGCCGAACCGGGTGCGCTCGGCGACGAGCTGCTGGAATTCCGGCGTCCGGACGATCCGGTCGATCTGCGGATCGACTGCCGCGGCGGCGTTGCGGGATGGTGGGGGCGCCGTGCCCCCGCGAAGGCCGAGTGTCGAGCCGCTCATGGCGTTGTCCTCCCGCGAAGGCACTCCGGCCTTCCGGTTTTTCTTGAGACCGAGATTCGTGGTTCTTGTTGGGGGCGGGCACCGGACCGGCACCCGCCTCATCACGTCTTCGCCGTCGGAGCGATCAGGGCCGGTTCTGCCGGTTCTCGATCAGATCTTCCACGACCGCCGGCTCGGCGAGCGTCGAGGTGTCGCCGAGCGAGCCGAAATCGTCTTCGGCGATCTTGCGCAGGATCCGGCGCATGATCTTGCCCGAGCGGGTCTTGGGCAGGCCGGGGGCGAACTGGATCAGGTCCGGCGAGGCGATCGGCCCGATATCCTTGCGGACCCAGGTCACGAGTTCCTTGCGCAAGGCGTCGTCGCCTTCCTCGCCGTCGTTGAGGGTGACGTAGGCGTAGATGCCCTGGCCCTTGACGTTGTGCGGATAGCCGACCACTGCCGCCTCGGCGACCTTCGGGTGCGCGACCAGGGAGGATTCGACCTCAGCCGTGCCCATCCGGTGGCCGGAGACGTTGATCACGTCGTCGACCCGGCCGGTGATCCAGTAATAGCCGTCCGCATCGCGGCGGGCACCGTCACCGGTGAAGTACTTGCCCGGGTAGGTCGAGAAGTAGGTCTGCTCGAACCGCTCGTGGTCGCCGTAGACCGTGCGCATCTGGCCCGGCCAGGAATCCGCGATGCAGAGGTTGCCCTCGCACGGACCCTGCAGGACCTTGCCCTCGGCATCGACCATCTCGGGCTTTATGCCGAAGAACGGCCGGGTCGCCGAGCCCGGCTTCAGGGCCGTGGCGCCGGGGAGCGGGGTGATCAGGATGCCGCCGGTCTCGGTCTGCCACCACGTGTCGACGATCGAGCACCGCCCCTCGCCGACGACGTTGTAGTACCATTCCCAGGCTTCCGGGTTGATCGGCTCGCCCACGGAGCCGAGCACCCGCAGCGACTGGCGGGACGTCTTTTTCACCGGCCCCTCACCGCCGCCCATCAGCGAGCGGATCGCGGTCGGGGCGGTGTAGAAGATGTTGACCTTGTGCTTGTCGACCACGTCCCAGAACCGCGACGTTGACGGGTAGGTTGGGATGCCCTCGAACATCAGCGTGGTCGCACCGTTGGCGAGCGGCCCGTAGACGATGTAGCTGTGGCCCGTGACCCAGCCGACATCGGCCGTGCACCAGTACACGTCGCCCTCGCGGTAATCGAAGACGTATTGGTGCGTCATCGACGCGTAGACCAGGTAGCCGCCCGTGGTGTGCACCACGCCCTTCGGCTGGCCGGTCGAGCCCGAGGTGTAGAGGATGAACAGCGGGTGCTCGGCCTCCACCGCCTCGGCGGGGCAATGGTCGGTCACCTGCTCGGCAGCCTCGTCGTAATAGACGTCGCGGCCCGGCTCCATCTCGACGGCGCCACCGGTGCGGCGCACCACGATGACGTGCTCGACGAGGTCGGTGCCCAGGCGCTTGATCGCCGCATCGACATTGGCCTTCAGCGGAACCTTGCGGCCGCCGCGCAGGCCCTCGTCGGCGGTGATCACCACCTTCGACGTACAGCCCTCGATGCGGGAGGCGAGCGAATCCGGCGAGAAGCCACCGAACACGATGGCATGGATCGCGCCGAGCCGGGCGCAGGCCAGCATCGCGTAGGCCGCCTCGGGGATCATCGGCATGTAGAGCGTGACGCGGTCGCCCTTGCCGACGCCGCGGTTGCGCAGGACGTTGGCCATCCGGCAGACCTGCGCATGCAGCTCCCGGTAAGTGATGTGCTTGGATTCGTCCGGGTTGTCGCCTTCCCAGATGATCGCGGTCTGGTCGCCGCGGGTCTCAAGGTGGCGGTCGATGCAATTGTAGGCGACGTTGGTCTTGCCGTCCTCGAACCACTTGATCGAGACTTGGCCGGGCTCGAAGCTCGTGTCCTTGACCTTGGTGAACGGCGTCATCCAGTCGATGCGCTGGCCGTGCTCACCCCAGAAGGCGTCCGGATCCGAGACCGACGCCTCATACATCTTGCGATACTGGGCGTCGTCCACGTGAGCACCCTCACGCCACGCAGCCTGAACTTCGACGACCTTGCCTTCCATGGCATTCCATCCCTGCTTGGTGCCCGATCGTATCGCGGCGTCGGCCGCGCAGCCAGGACTTCCAAAGTAACGTAGCCTACATCGTGCGGTGACGATATCGTCACCGGCCCGCTTCAGCCGGGTCCAGGGATCCGGAACTCAATTGGGCGCAATGTAAGGCTTGCTTGAAGGCCGCCCGAAGCCCTGTCAAGCGGGCCGTCGCGGCCCGCACGTCAGCCGCGGCCCGCTGTTTCCGAATACTTGCCGGGCAGGCCCAACGCGCCCCGTTCTCACCCGTTCGCGGCCCGGCGCGTCGGCATGATGATCTCCACCAGCGTGCCGTCCTCCGGGCGTGCCGAGAGCTGGAGGCGCCCGCCATTGGCTTCGACCAGGGCGCGGGGCAGAGCGAGCCCGTCCTCGACCTCTCCGGCAGGCCCGGATGCGGCTTGGCTCGCCCCGGCGCCGGTATCGCGCACCCGCAGCGCGACCGCGGCACTCTCGGTGGAGCCGGTCGAGACGATGACCTGGCCGCCGGCTGCGGAGCGCCGGATCGCGTGCTCGATGACGAGGCACGCCGCACGACTCACCGAGCGCTCGTCAGCCTCCAGATCGTCGAGACCGGTTGAAAAACTCGTGCGCACGACGATCCGACCGCGCGCTGCTTCACCCTGGAGCTGCGCGACACAGCCCGCGACGACGTCGTTGAGTGCGATCCGGCGTGGATCGAGTCGCAGGGCGCCGGCCTCCACGGTGGCGAGGTCCAGGAGTTCGCCGACCCGCTCCAGCATCAGCGCACCCGAGGTCTTGAGCTGGGCGAGGCAGCCGCGATAGCGCACGTCCCCCAGGGGGCCGAACGGCTCCTTCAGCATCGCGTCGGCCAGCTCGACCATCCCGGTCAGAGGCCCCCGGAAGGCCCGGTCCAGCCGCGCCAGGGCCCCGTCGAGGCCGGAGGCGGAGGCGGCGGCCGCCGGCGGCTCGGCGCTCGGCGGGGCTTCGGCCGGCGCGGCGTTCAGCACCGCGACCCGGCGCCCGTCCTCCCGGGCCGGCGAGACGCCGATGGTCAGCGCCCGTCCGGCCACCGAGACCGGGCGCGGCTCCTTGGCCGCGCCGCGCAGGGCATCGGCCACCGCCAGCACGCATTCCCGGTCGAACAAGGCGACCAAGCTGCCGCCGACGATCTCCCGGGGATCGCAGCCGAACAGCTCGGCGGCGGCGCGGTTCAGCGCCACGATCCGTCCGGCGCCGTCGAGGGTCAGCACCCCGGCCTCCAGAGCGTCGAGGGCGGCTTCCGCGGCGGCCGTCCGCTCGGCTTGCGCTTCGCGGGCCAAGCGCTCGGCTGTGAGGGCGCTGGCCGGGTCGGCGTCGTCCAGAGGGCGCAGGACCAGGCAGGTCGCCGGCCGGCCTTCCCAGGTGCCGGTTCCGCCCATCACCTCCACCAAACGGGCGCTCCCGTCCGCGGTCTCGATCGCAGTCCGGCGCGCGGCCGGATCGGGCGCGTCCGGCTGGGGCAGGCCGCGAAACAGCCGGTCGAGGCCGGCCCGGGTCAGCGCCGGAACGTCGGCGTAGCCGGCGACGTCCAGAAGCGCCTGATTAGCCGCCAGGATCGCGCCGTCGCGATGCACCAGCGTCGGCAGGGGCAGGCCGGCCAGGAACGCGGCATCCCGCGACGCAGCCGCGGCCTCGCGGGCCTCCGGAGTGCCGGGATGCGCGCCCGGAAACGGCATGACCGCTCCGCTCTCGGACCGCGGGGCCGGCGTCCCTGCCGAGGCGTCGTCGCCGGCATAGCGCGCGCCGAGCGCCCGGGCGATTTCCCGGAAGGCGGCGTGCTCGTCGTTCGAGAGTGCCGGCTCGGCCGTCGGACGCTCGACGATCGGAGCGGGGGACTCCGGCTCGGACGGCGAGGGCGCGGTGTCCACGGCGTCTGCCGCTTCGGGCATTTCCGGCTCGACGCATGCGGGCGCGTCGGCCACGGCGTTCGGAGCCGCTGTCGGTTCCGGTAGATCCGCCACCGGTACCGGCGGGGTTTCGGGGACCGGGGTCAGCCCAGGAACCGCCTCCGGGATCGGATTCGGCACGACCGAAGCGGCCGGCCGCGGCGCCGGATCCGCGGGGGCCGGCACGCTGCGCACCAACCCGAATCCGCCGAAGCCGGAAAACGCCGCATCGCCGCGGCCCAGCGGGGCGCCGGACAATTCCACCTGGAACGGGCCGTCACCCAGGTCGAGGCAGGCGGGCTCGGCGCGAAAGGTGATGCGGTCGTGCAGCGCCGCAAACATCCCGTCGGCCCCCGTGATTCGGCCGGATGTTGCGAGATCCTGCCAGCGCTGGCCGACCAAGCCGGCCAGTCCCTCGGAACCGCTGAGCGTGGTGAGCGCCCCGGAGGCATCGCTGCGCCACAGAAAGCGGTCGCCTGTCTTCAACGACGGGACCGGTACGGGCGCGGTGGCGGGTGCCGGCTCACGCACCGGGGACTCCGGCGCGGCGGCGGCAGCCGTCCGCGGGCGCGGCAGCTTCACCGGCGTCGTCGCGACGACCAAGAAGACCGGCCGGCCATCGTCTTGCGTGCCCTTGGCCACCTGGCAAAGCGCGGGCGGGGCGATCCGCCTGGCGTCAAGCGTGAGGCGGGCGAGGCCGTGCGCGGCGTCCTGAGGATTGGCCCGGGCGACCTGTCGAGCCACGGCCTGCCGGTCGGCGGTCGCCAATGCGGCGCAGACGGCGTGACCGGCGGGCGAGGCGAGCAGGACCCGGCCGTCATCCGCATCGATCACGAATGAGACCGTATCCGGGTCGGCCAGCGCCACGGCGAGGCTCGGCAGGCGCGCCCAGGCGGCGAAGGCGTCCGTGAGCGCGGCTTCGCTGGCGCCGGCGGTCGATGTCAGTGTCGTCTGCAAAGCCCGCGACCTCGAACCCACACCCGTTCCCTCGATCCCGGCCCGCTTTGCCCAAGAAACACGCGCCACCGTACCCCTATTGTAAAGCGCCCTGCGTTGCGACGCTGGACTCTTGCGCCAACCGTCACACGTTTACGTCATGTCAACCTTAATGACTGCGGCGCAGGTGGCATATGGCGGCGAATCAGTTATTGTGCAGTGCACAAGGCGCCATCAACAGCCGAATAAAAGAGGAGACGAGCATGAGCACCCCCCCGAACTACGAAGTCCCGACCGAGATGCGCGATTTCGCCGAGAAGAGCGTCGAGCAGGCCCGTAAGGCGTTCGACAGCTTCATCGGTGCCGCCCGCCGGACCGCCGACACCGTCAAGGGTTCGGCCGAGGTCGCCCGCACCAATGCGCAGGACGTCTCGTCCCGCGGTTTCGAATACGCCGAGCAGAACGTGAACGCCGCGTTCGACCTCGCGCAGAAGCTCGTCCGCTCGCGCGACGTGCAGGAGGCGATGCAGCATCAGGCCGAGTTCGTGCGCAGCCAGTTCGCCGCCATCCAGGCGCAGGCGAAGGAGTTCAGCGGCATCGCCCAGAGCGCGATGCAGCAGGGCGCCGAGCGTGCCAAGTCGGCGATGCAGCAGAGCGCCGAGGAAGCGCGCAAGGCCATGGAGCAGGGCCAGGATGCCGCCCGGCAGGCCGGCCAGAACGTCCAGGACGCCGCCGACCGCTCGACGCACTGACACCTGCGCGTCGGTGATCGCACCAGCGGCCCGCTTCCGGTTTCCGGGGGCGGGCCGTCTCGTTTTCGCCGGTATTGCCGTCGAAGTCGCAAGCGCGCGGGTGATGAGCCTGCTGCGCGCGAAAGGATCAGGAATGCGCCTCCCCATACATGGCCGGTCCGGGCTGCGGGCTCCGTTCCGGCTCACGCTCGCCGCCTTGGTGCTCGCTGCGGCGCTCCCGGGTACGGCGGCGGTCGCGCAATATGGAGGCGGCTATGGCGGGCCGCCGCCCGGCTACGACGATCCGGCCGAGGAGGGTGGCTACCGCCGGGCCCCTCGCCGCCGCGAAGGCCAGCCGGTCGGTTTCAATTGCGACGCCATCCAGCAGGGCCTGACCGGCCCGAAGCCGTTCGCCTGCCCGCTCCCGGGTCCGCGTCCGCTCGGCGTGCGTTGCTTCTGCGATCTCCCGATCGCCTCCTTCAGCCCGCCGCAGACCGCGGTCGGCCGCGTGGTGCCCTGACGAGACTGTCACTGGCGCGTCCGGACGAAACACGTCTCCCTTCCCCCGCAGCAACGATATTCACACAACGGCTCGCGGAAAGCGCGGCGCGCTCTCCTCCCCCTTGCGGGGAGGAGTTGGAGGTGGGGGTCGCTCAGAAGGCACCACTGCGCCTTGTCCGGCACCACCCCCACCCCTGACCCCTCCCCGCAAGGGGGAGGGGAAACGCGTTGTGTTTCAGAGACTTGCGATAGAGCTTTTTGAAGTGTGAAGCCGCTAGCCCCCCGTAGAGGGGGAGGGGGTGTGTCGGGCTCGATCAGACTTCTCCCATCAAAATCGGCGGTCCGGGCTTTGCCCGTTCTCCGCTTCATAAGCCGGCTTTCCTTCACCCCCCACGCACATCCAACCTTGCCTAATCCGAAGCCCGCCACCTACAAGTTGGGAAAGGGAAGCGTCACCCCAACCGGGTGACGACGGGACGGGGTGGGCCTCAGGGCACCGCTCCGCAGGGAGAGAGACGCGTGACACTCGCTCGGTACGGCGCGGCCTTGGCGCTGCTCTGTGGATTCGGCCTCCTGTCGCCCGCGCGGGCCGCGGAATGCGCGAATCGCGGCCAGCTCGACGACACCTACTGCGACGCCAATCAGGATCTCGTCGCCGATATCCCGGCCAAGATGCGCGACCCGAGCGTCATCGTGTTCGCCTACACGCCGGTCGAGGATCCCGCCGTCTACGAGAATGCGTTCAAGCCGTTCACGACCTACATGTCGCAATGCACGGGCAAGCGCGTCGTCTATTATCCGGTCCAGTCGAACTCGGCGGAAATCGAGGCGATGCGTTCCGGACGGCTCACCGTCGCCGGCTTCTCCACCGGGCCGCTGGGCTTTGCGGTGAACATGGCCGGGGCGGTGCCGTTCGCCGCCAAGGGCACCGAGAAGGGGCCCGAGGGCTACAACCTGATCGTCGTCGTGAAGGCGAGCAGCCCGTACAAGACGCTCGCCGACCTCAAGGGCAAGCGCGTCGCCCACACCGCGCCGTCGTCGAACTCCGGCAACCTCGCCCCGAAGGCGCTGTTTCCCGGGGAGGGCCTGAAGCCCGGCGAGGATTACAAGGTCGTCTATTCCGGCGGACACGACAAGTCGGCGCTCGGCGTCGGCACCGGCGACTACGATGCCGCCCCGGTGGCCTCCGACGTGTTCAATCGCATGGTCGCCCGCGGCACGATCAAGGGCGACGACTACCGGATCATCTACACGAGCGAGAAGTTCCCGAGTTCGGGCTTCGCCTACGCGCACGATCTCAAGCCGGAACTCGCCGAGAAGCTGAAGCAGTGCTTCTACGACTTCCGCTTCCCGCCCGACATGGTCAAGGATTTCGAGGGCGACGACCGGTTCGCGCCGATCACCTACCTCAAGGATTGGGCGATCGTGCGCAAGGTCGCGGAGGATTCAGGGACCCCCTACAACAAGGCCGCCTACGAGCGCGAGGCGGCCCGGGAGGCCGAGGCCGCGCGCAAGAAGGCCGACGCCGAGGGCAAGCCGTGACGGCCGGCGCCGCGCTGCGCGCCCCCGGGATCGAGCCGCGGGCGGAGGATCCGCGCGCCCTGGTGATCCGCGGCCTCGTCAAGGAATACCGGGCCGGGCAGCCGGTCCTGCGAGGCATCGACCTCGTGGTGCCGGGCACGGGCCTCACCGCGATCATCGGACCGTCCGGCACCGGCAAGAGCACGCTGATCCGGTGCATCAACCGGCTGGTCCAGCCAACGGCCGGTGAGATCCTGTTCCGCGGCGAGGATCTGGCCAAGCTCTCCGGCCGATCCTTGCGCCGGGCGCGGCGGCGGATCGGGATGGTGTTCCAGGAATACAATCTGGTCGAGCGCCTGTCCGTGATGGAGAACCTGCTGTGCGGGCGCCTCGGCTACGTGCCGGTCTGGCGGGCCTGGCTGCGGCGGTTTCCCGAGGCCGATATCCAGCGCGCCTTCGACCTGCTCGACGCGGTCGGCCTGTCGGGCTTCGCGACGCGCCGGGCCGATGCCCTGTCGGGCGGCCAGCGTCAGCGGGTCGGCATCGCCCGAGCGATCATGCAGGAGCCGGAGATCGTGCTGGCCGACGAGCCGACCTCGTCCCTCGATCCCAAGAGCTCCGTGGAGATCATGGAGATCCTGTCGCGGCTCGCGGCCGAGCGCGGGGTGCCGGTGGTCGTCAACATCCACAACGTGGCGCTGGCCCAGCGCTTCGCCACGCGGATCGTCGGCATGTCGGGCGGCCACGTCGTCTATGACGGGCCGCCCGACCGCCTGAGCGAGCGCGACCTGCGCGGCATCTATGGCGGCGAGGACTGGCTCGAATGAGCGCCGCACCCCAACCGGCCGACCGGAGCGCGGCCGCCCGCATCGCCTTCCGCCCCAACTGGACCGCCCGGGCCGGCTGGCTGCTGCTCGCGCTCTACGCGGTCTACGCCGCGAGCCAGCTCGGCTTCGCGCCCGAGCGCTTCGCCACCGGGCTGACCCACGGCCGCCAGTTCCTGGCCCGGATGTTCCCGCCGAACTTCTCCCGGTGGGAGCTGATCCAGTCCGGCATCGTCGAGAGCGTGCAGATCGCCGTGATCGCCACGGTGGTCGGGATCGTGATCGCCCTGCCGATCGGCTTTCTCGCCGCCCGCAACCTGATGCCGGCCTGGGTGACCTGGCCGACCCGGGCGCTGATCGCCCTGTGCCGGTCGTTCCACCCGATCATCGTGGCGATCCTGTTCGTGAAGGCAATCGGCTTCGGGGCGCTGGCCGGCGTGATGGCGCTGATCGTCGCGTCCGTCGGCTTCATCGCCAAGCTGTTCGCCGAGGCGATCGAGGAGATCTCGCTCAAGCAGGTCGAGGCGGTGCGGGCGACCGGCGCCGGCTTCCTGTCGACGCTGATCATGGGCGTGCAGCCGCAGGTGCTGCCGCGCTTTATCGGGTTCGCCACCTACCAGCTCGATTCCAACCTGCGGAACTCGACCATGGTCGGGATCGTGGGCGGCGGCGGCATCGGGGCGACCCTGTTCACCGCCTACCAGCGCTTCGACTACGACGTGGTGCTGGCGATCCTGATCGTCATCGTCGCGTTGATCATGGTGGCTGAGATCGTCTCGGGCTGGGCCCGGGCGGTGTTCCAGTGAGCGCGGGAGCCGCCCTCGCGGCCCCGCCGCGCCGCTGGCAGCGCTTCTCGCCGTGGAAGCGGCTGGCGCGCCTCGCCTTCACCCTGTGCGCCGTGGCGGCCTTCGTGGCGAGCCTGCGCACGATCGAGGTGATCCCGGAATTCCTCTACGACGCCCCGGACCAGATGGCCGACCTGTTCGGCCGGATGTGGCCGATGGATGCCGGCTATATCGGGCCGACCCTGCGCGCGCTGGTGGAGACCCTGCATATCGCGACGCTGGGCACGCTGATCGCCATCGTGATCGCTGTGCCGATCGGGCTGCTCGCCGCCCGCAACGTCACCCCCAGCCTGCCCCTGAACCTGTTCGCCAAGTTCGTGTTCGTGACCTCCCGGTCGGTGAATTCCCTGGTCTGGGCGCTGCTGTTCGTGGCGGTGTTCGGCCCGGGACCGCTCGCCGGGACCCTGGCGATCGCGCTCCGCTCGGTGGGCTTCACCGGCAAGCTCCTGGCGGAAGCGCTGGAGGAATCGAACCGCGGCTCGATCGAGGCGCTGCAGGCTGCCGGGGCCGGGCGGCGCGCCACGTTGCTGCTCGGCTACTGGCCGCAGGTGAAGCCGGCCTTCTGGTCGATCGCGCTGTTCCGCTGGGACATCAACATCCGTGAATCCGCCGTGCTCGGCCTGGTCGGGGCCGGGGGAATCGGGGTCGCGCTCGATACGGCCCTGAACCTGCTCTACTGGGACCAGGTTGCGGTGGTGCTGGCCGCGATCTTCGGGGTCGTCATCGTGGCTGAGATCCTCGTCACGACGGTGCGGGCGAGGGTTCTGTAAGGCTGCGCTGCCAGGCAGGGCGAACTGTCGGATCGGCACGCCGCCCCGGAACAACCGGGTGGATACGTCCATCGAATGATCTTCCAGAGCGGTCGGCAACATGACGGCCGCCGCCGCAGGGTGTCCCCAGCCGAAGCCATCGTGGCGGCGCGCCAGCAACAGACCTCTTAATCAAAAGTTGTAAATCGACAGCGCACCACGCGCAGCCCCGTGATAATGCCCGGCTCGATTTAATCCCCGCCGGTGCGTGCGCGCCGGCACGTCACGGCGGGAGGCGGCCCCCCATCTTTAGTCTCAAGCAAGAGGAAACGGGTTCGAACCATCGAGCCGTACTTGTAGGAGCTTGAGTATAACCGTGAAGACCTGTATCGCCGCCATCGCCGCCGCCCTTGTCCTTGGCGTTGCTCCAATCTCGTCTGCTATGGCCGACAACGGCGCCCGCTGGACCGGTTTCGCGCCCTATGACGTGGAGGCCACCCATTCGCTCGGTTTCGGTGTGCACGACGGCCCCTACTACGAGGGCTGCCCGATGAGTTCGGCCGCCGAAGGCAACGCCAACCAGCAGACCCGTCCCGTGAAGCAGTACGGTCAGACCGCCGGCGGAAACCGCTGCTGAGCGGCCTTGGCTTCCTTTCCCGAAAAAACGACGGGCGGACGGTAGGCGGCGCCTGCTCTCCTCCCCCTTGCGGGGAGGAGTTCGAGGTGGGGGTGGATCAGAAGGCACCGCTGCGCCCCATGCGGAGCCACCCCCACCCCTCGCCCCTCTCTTCAGGGGGAGGGGGAGAGCTCGGTGCTTCAAATGCTGCCTACCGAACGCGTGAGGGGCGGGGTATCGGCCAGCGGCGGCGCCACGCTTCGACACAACTGGACAACACACCCCAAGCTGCGAGGAGAGCGCGCCCCATGACACGCTTGAGCCTGAAGCGGGCTGGATTGGTCGTCGTCCTGATCGTGTCGCCGGCATGCCTGGGTGCGGCGCAGGCCGGTCCCTACACGGGCACCGGTGGCGGTCCCGAGACGACGGTGAACGCCCCCTATCGATCCCCGGTGGGCCAGACCGTCCCGCCGGGCCGTGCGGCCGCGCCGTTGCACGATCCGCACGAGCGGACGGAGCGGCAGAAAGCTCTCGATTCTGTCCTCGGCAGCATCTGCGACGAGTGCTGAACCGGCGCCCTTGTCACCCAGATTTTGATCGGCACAAGCGGGATTGGTCTTTTGGATTGTTTGCACGACGCCTGTGTTCTGAGCCAGGTCCGCTGCCACCTCGGTGAAGGGCCGAGCTACGATCCGCGCACGAACACGGCGTGGTGGGTCGACATCCTCGAAGCGCGTTTGTTCGAAAAACCGGTCTCCGGATCCTGCAAGGCCCTCGTCCACGTCTTGCCGTTCCAGTGCAGCGACATCGCGGCGATCGACGGGGGGCACCAGCTGCTGTCGGCCGAGGACGGCCTCTATGTCCGGGCGATCCGGGACGGCGATATCCGGATGCTCTGTCCGCTCGAGGAGGAGCTGAAAGGCAACCGGTCCAATGACGGCCGCGTCCACCCGTGCGGAGCACTCTGGATCGGCACGATGGATCGGGACGCCGCGAAGGGACGCGGCTCGATCTACCATGTCGCCGGCACCCGGGTGCGCCGCTTGTTCGGCGGCTTGACCATCCCGAACGGCATCAGCTTCTCGCCGGACGGCGCCACCGGCTACTTCGTCGATACCGATGAAGGTCTGCTGCGTCGGGTGGCGCTCGATCCCAGGACGGGACTGCCGAACGGCCCGATCGAAACCCATTACGATCATCGCGGCGGCGAAGGGGGCATCGACGGTGCCGCGGTCGATGCGGAGGGCCTGATCTGGACGGCCCGCTTCGGCGCCGCTTGCCTCGATGCCTACAGTCCCGCCGGCGAGCGTGTCCGCACCGTGCCGGTCCCGGTGCGGCAGCCGACCTGCCCGACCTTCGCGGGCCGCGACCTCGACCGGCTGCTGGTCACCTCCGCCTACGAGGGCATGGACGCGGCCGAGCGCGCCGCCGATCCCGAGCACGGCCGGACTTTTTTGGTCGATGTCGGCGCCCGCGGCCTGCTGGAACCGGCCTTCCGGCTCGGCGCCTGATCCGGCCCAGCACTCCGAACCCGTCCCATCCCCACGCCGCAGCCGGATCGCCGGCCCGGCCAGAAGGAGTCGTCATGTCAGACGCGGGCGAGCGCCCCTATCAGCCGATTGAGGCCTATGCCCTCATCGGCAATTGCGAGGGCTGTGCCCTGGTCGCCCGTGACGGCGCGATCGACTGGGCGTGCCTGGAGCGCTTCGACGCCGCCCCGACCTTCTCGCGGCTGCTCGACCGGCGGCGCGGTGGTTCTTTCACCATCCGCCCGGCGGGCCGGTACGAGACGACGCGGCAATATCTGAGCCGCAGCAACATCTTGGAGACCACCTTCACCACTGAGGACGGGTTCGTCACCCTGCACGATTTCATGGTTGGGCCGGAGGGCGGGCCGGACCGGCCGTGCCTGGTGCGACGCGTCAGCGGCGTGTCCGGCAAGGTCCCGATGCGGGTCGAGTACCGGCCGCTGGCTGGGTTCGCGGAGAGCTTCGCCCCGCCGGCGATCGCGGGCGGGCGGATCGTGACGCCGGGATGCCCGAGCCTCCTGGCGGATGTCGCTCTGGTGCCGGACGGGGACGGCGCGTCCATCCGCTTCACCCTCGCGGCCGGCCAGGACCGCAGCTTCAGCCTCTACAGCGACACGCTGCCCGAGACGCCACCGGACACGCGCGCCCTGATGGAGCAGACCCGTAGCGCCTGGGTGCTGTGGACCCAGGATGCGGCCTATACCGGGCCCCTTGCCGACGAGCTGATCCGTTCGGCCTTGGTCCTCAAAGCGCTGACCTACGCACCGACCGGGGCGATCGTCGCCGCGGCCACCACCTC
Source organism: Methylobacterium sp. GXS13 (assembly GCF_001455965.1). Lineage (GTDB taxonomy): Bacteria > Pseudomonadota > Alphaproteobacteria > Rhizobiales > Beijerinckiaceae > Methylobacterium. Next base: position 134,020 of record NZ_LKKO01000047.1, on the reverse strand, counting down.
CCTGCCGGAGGAGATCGGCGGCATCCGCAATTGGGATTACCGGTTCTGCTGGATCCGCGACGCCTGCCTGTCCTTCTACGTCCTGAAGAAGTTCGGGATGCTGCGCGAGGCCGAGGCCTTCTTCGGTTTCGTGACCGAGCTGTGCGAGCGCGCGAATGGCCGGCTGCGGCCGCTCTACAGCGTCTCGGGCGAGGGCGATCTCACTGAGACCACGATCGCTCATTTCGAGGGCTGGCGCGGCAGCGCCGCCGCGCGGGCCGGCAACGAGGCGGCCGAGCAACACCAAGCCGATGCCTACGGACAGGTGCTCGACCTACTCTACCTCTACACGCGGCTCGGAGGGACGCTGCCGGAGGCGATGCACCGCCACGGGGCCCGGCTCGCCGACATCTCGGCCGCGCATTGGCACAAGCCTGATGCCGGTCTCTGGGAGCCGCGCAAGCCCGAGCGGCGCTATCTCCACGCCGCCATCATGAACTGGGTCGCCCTGGATCGGGCGATCCGCCTGTTCGGTCCCCGTGAGTCCTGGTGCCGGGAGCGCGACCGGATCGTGTCTTGCGTGAACGGCGAGGGCATCCACCGGGACGGCTACTACCCACAATATCTCGGCGGCGACGCTGTCGACGCCGCCCTGCTGATGGCCCCGATGGTCGGCTTCCCAGTGGACGCGGCGGCCTTCGCCCGGACCGTCGATGTCGTGATCGAACGCCTCGGCCATGGCCACCTCGTCTACCGCTACCGCAACGACGACGGCCTGCCCGGCCACGAGGGCACGTTCCTGCTCTGCGCCTTCTGGCTGGTCGACGCCCTCCTGTGGCTCGGTCGCGACGAGGAGGCGCGGCTGCGCTTCAACGCCCTGCGGGCCCTGCAGAATGATGTCGGGCTCTACGCCGAGGAGGCGGCCGAGGACGGGACCTTCCTGGGCAACTTCCCGCAGGCCTTCAGCCATCTCGGCTTCATCCACAGTGCTCTGATGCTCGACCTGTTCGAGCACGGCGGCCGCGCCGCGGTGCAAGGCACCTACGCCGACCGCTCCCTGCGCGAGACGAAGAAGCGCCGGGCGCCGGAACTCGGCGGCGCCGCCTGATCGTTCCCGTTCCATCCCCCCAACCCGGAGTGCCCATGTCCATCTCGAGCCGCCAGGAAGCCCGCCTACTCACCGCCGACGAGGCCGAACTCGTCGCGCAATCCCATCACCCGAAGCTGCGCGAGGCTGATGACGGAAGCCTCGCCGAGTTGATCAGCCGGCTCCGCGAACGCCGTGATCGTGCGCGGGATGTTTCCCGACGACAGCGCCGGGAGTTGCGCGGCAAGGCGGCTCCCTCTGGCGCGCGACCGGCAACGGACGACACCGGCACACGCGAGAAGGCCGCGCTGCTCGCGGCCGCGGTCAAGCGTGCCAGCAAGGAGACCGAGCGGCGGCGGAATGCGCAGGCACGCGCAAGCCTGGTCACGAGCGCGCGCAGGGCGTTGGCGATGAAGCAGGCGGCGGGCGACCCAACCGCCGGGCGGCCATCCTCGCGCACCGCCAACGCGGGCATGAACCCGGTCCCGAACGAGGGTCTCGCCCCCTCCGGCGCGCTCGACAGCCAGGGCCAGGAAGTGGCCATGCGGCGGGGCGGCGGGCCGCGGTAGGCGCAGTCCGACGCCGCGGCCCCGGTGGTCCGTCAGCGACGGTGTATTGCCATCGCCCCCCCTGGCCGCGCCTCTTTGGCCGGTCACGCCGATGTTGTAGTCCCGTGACGACGGAGTGCTTCATGGCCGACGCTGCCCACCAGCCGCATCCCTTGACCATCGCCGACTACGACCGGTTCGTCGTGGCGCAGCACGACGACCGCGAATGGGAACTCGTGGACGGTGAGCTCGTGATGATGAGCAATCCGACCGAGAACCATGAGCAGATCGCCGGAAACGTCGGCGCGCCGCTGAAACTGGCGATGGATGCCGCCGGATGCCGGAGCTACCAGGGCGGCATGCGTGTCCAGCGTTCAAGCGACAGCCGCGGTAAGGACAAGACCAAACCCGATATCGTTGTCCGCTGCGGTCCGCGGCAGAACCAGACTTACCTGACTGATCCGCTCGTGGTGGTCGAAGTGCTGTCGCCCTCGACGATGGACTATGACAGGGGCGGCAAGCTCAAGTTTTACAAGTCCCTGCCGACGCTGCGCCACATTGCTCTGATCTACCAGGACCAGATGCGCGTCGAACACTATGAGCGGACGGACGAGGGGTGGCGCCTCGATGTTTTGACCGCACCAGAAGACATCCTGAGGTTCGACGCTGTCGCTTTCGAGATCAACCTCGACCGGACCTATTTCGATGTCCCCGTGCGGCGACCGATCCTGGACGCCGACGAAGCGCGCTAAGCCTCGTTCCGTCCGCCATCTTTGGACGGCCGGGGTCGAGGGATGGTGGTGGGCCGAAGTGGAGGCGCGGAGACTTACCGTTATGCGGGCGGTCGACCAGACGACACCGCGTTGTTTCGGCGATGATGCGGCGCCGACAGGTGCGCGACAACGAAGAAGCCGGCCGGCCACCTTCGTGACCGGCCGGCTTCTTGCCCGAAAGGCTCTGTGCGCCCGGATTACCTCACCCTCAACCTCACGATGAGGCGAGTGCGAGAGACCCGGATCCGTCGTTGGATCAGTTCAGCACGACCACCTTGGCGCCGACCTTCACCCGCTCGTAGAGATCGGTGACGTCGTCGTTGGTCATCCGGATGCAGCCCGAGGACACGGCCTGGCCGATCGTGTCCGGCTCATTGGAGCCGTGGATGCGGTACTCGGTGTTGCCGATATACATGGCGCGGGCGCCGAGCGGGTTCTCGATGCCGCCAGCCATGTAACGCGGCAGGTCGGGGCGGCGGGCGATCATGGCCTTCGGGGGCGTCCAGGACGGCCACTCGCGCTTGGCGGTCACCTTGTTGACGCCACTCCAGCTGAAGCCCGGGCGGCCCACGCCGACGCCGTAGCGGATGGCCTCGCCATTGCCGGTCACGAAGTACAGGCGGCGTTCGGCGGTGGAGACGACGATCGTGCCCGGCGCGTAGGGGGCGTTGAACGCCACGATCTCGCGGGGGATCGGCTGGACCTGCGCCTGCGGGGCGTCCTGCACGCCCTGACCGTAGCCCGGGGTGCCCTGATAGCCGTACTGGCCCGGATCCGAGTAGTACTCCTCGGCACCGTTGGCGCCGAAGGGATCGTAGGCCGGAGCTGCCAGCGCCGGGGCGGCAAGAACAGTTGCAGCGAGGAGCGCCGCGAGCGCGGTGGCCGAGGTCTTCATGGGGTGCCTGCCTGTGCGATAACCTTTGCTATTACAAGCGTGAGCATAGGTTGGCAGTTCCACGGTCCGAAGAAGATTTTGCTTGACGTCGGAATACGTAACAGGGTTCGCCCGTGTCGGTCTCCGATCGTTAACCAACCTCGTCGGTGTGGACGTCGAAGCGCGCCAAATGGGCGTAGCCGAAATTGGTCGAGATCGCGCAATCGGTGGCGTCGCGCCCCCGCGCCATGACGATCCGCCCGATCCGCTGCCGGTTGTGCCGTGCGTCGAACGTGTACCAGCGCGGGCTGTCCGGACCGTCCAGGTAGACCTCGAACCAGGCCGAGAAATCCATCGGCGCAGGATCGACCGGCACGCCGATATCGCCGAGATAGCCGGTGGCGTAGCGCGCCGGGATGTTCATGCACCGGCAGAACGCGATCGCCAGGTGCGCGAAGTCCCGGCAGACGCCTTCGCGCTGCATGAAGCCGTCATGGGCGGTGCGGGTGGCGTCGGCGCGCTGATAGTCGAAGCGGATGCGCTCGTGCGTGTAGGCCACGATCGCCTGGACCCGCGCCCAGCCCTCCGGCGTGCCGCCGAACAGCGACCACGCGGTCTGCGAGAGCTTGTCGGTGTCGCAGTAGCGCGAGCCCAGCAGGTAGACCATCACGTCGTCGGGCAGGTCCTGGACCGGGATCTGGCGGGCATCGGGGGCGTAGGCGTCGAGCAGGCCGGAATCCTGGATCGTGAAGTCCGCCGAGATCGTCAGCAGGCCCGGCGGCGCCAGGATGCGGTGGCAGACATTGCCGAAGGCGTCCTGATACTCGCGGGCCGGGATCCACGGGTCGAAATTGATCACCTGCGGGGTCAGGAGGTCCGGCATCCGGGACGGGTGGACGCTCAGCATCAGGATCATGGGCGTCGGCTGGGTGAGGCTGAAGGCGATATCGTAACCGGTCCTGATCTTCATCGCGGCCACCTGTGTCCCCATGCCCCGGCGGGTCGCCCCGCATGCTCGATCCGAATGTGGAGCTTCAACGCGCCATTATTGGTGGATGCGCCTGAAACCCACGTGTTTTTGCCTCTTCGTCGGGCAGTTCGACCACGTCAACATCGACCCGCATGCCGAGGTCGTCGCTGGCCAGCCCGAAGAACGAGCCATGCAAGGGCACGGCCTGTGCCGGATCGCGGGTCACCGCCACGCGGATCAGGTCGCGGTTGCCGACGATCCCGTTGGTCGGGTCGAATTCGATCCAGCCGGCACCCGGCAGGTAGACCTGCAGCCAGGCATGGGTCGAGCCGCCGCCGACATGGCGGGCCCGGTCGTTGCGCGGGTTGTACAAGTATCCGGAGACGAACCGGGCGGCCATGCCGAGCGCCCGGACCGCCTCCATCATCAGCACCGCGAAGTCGCGGCACGAGCCGCGCTTGCTGCGCAGCGTCGTCAACGGCTCCTGCACGCCCTTCTCGGAGCGGGCGAGATAGGTGAAGTTCGCCCGCACGCTGCGGGTCATGTCGGCGAGCAATTCCTGGGTCGGAATCCGGCCGTCGGCGGGGATGAAGCTGCGCGCCCAGGCATCGACCTCGTGGCGCGGATCGGGCCATTGCCGCTCGATCGACCGGGACAGGTCGGGCATGTCCTCCGCGCCGTAGCCGAACGGGTAATGCGTCGCGTGCGGCGCTAGCGGGAAGACCGGCGCGTGCTCGGGCGTGTGGTCGAGGGTGATGCCGCATTCGAAGGTCAGCGTCTCCGCGCGGCCCTCGAAGGTCGCCACCGCGACGCAATTGCCGAACACGTCGAACATCCACCGCAGGGCGGCGGGCTCGGGGGTGATCCCGAGCGACGCCTCGATGAGGCGCTGGTCGTAGCTGTCCCGGGGCCGGAACATGATCCGGTGCTCGCCGAAGGCGACCGGACGCCGGTACCGGTAGACCGTGCGGTGACGGACGGACAGGATCGGCAAAGACAGGGGCTCCGGGCTCGCGCCGATACGTCCGCGGTCAATGCAAGGGCCGGGCCCGACGCTGCGGGCGCCGTCTCAGGTGACCGGCGGCGCCGGATCCGTGGTCGCCCGCTCGGCCTCGACCAGCACGTCGAAGGGCCGCCAGGGCTTGGCGATGAACACCGCCTCGCTGGGCAGGTCGGGCCGGCGGATGCCGTGGCCCGAAGTGACCACCAGCCGGGCGCGAGGCCACAGGGTCGCGACCGCGCGGGCGAGCTGCAGCCCGTCCATCGCGCCCGCGAGCCGGACATCGGCGAAGACCAGCGCCACGTCGCCGCCCCGCGCCTGAAGGACGGTCAGGGCCGCCTCGGCGCTGTCGCAGCCGATCACGTCGAGCTCGGTCTCCTCGAGGAGGGTTTCGGCCAGGGCGCGGATCTGAGGATCGTCCTCGACCACGAGGGCGAGGCGCTGCGCCGGACCTTCGGCCGGGATGGGCGTCGCCGCGCGCGGCGCGGCGGCTTCGGCGTCGCTCTGACGGACCTGGCGGACCAGGGCGGCCAGATGCTCCGGCACGCCCTCCGAGACGAGGTCGTCGTAGATCGATGCCAGGGTCTGGCCGATCTGGTCGAGCGGGATGCTGCTCGGCGAGAGCGTATCAGTCAGCGGCGTGGCCGCGCTCGACAGAGGCTTTCTCAAGAACGTCCCCCGAAATCTCCGTGTCAGGCCGCGCGGACGTGGCACTTGTGGACGAACGTCGGCGGGACGCGGGGAGTTGCGCGCCGGGCCGCGAATTGGCCGCCCGCTCGCTGAGGCTTTACTGCGTGGCGATGCCGCTCTCGGCATCCGCGTAGGCCATGATGCCCGACACCGCCCGGACGTTCTGGTAGCGCGTGCCGCGGGTGCTCATCATCGTCTCGAACTTCTCGTGGACCTGCGCCACAGAGAGGCTGGCCGGCTTCCGGTGCCGTCCGCGACCGACGAAGCGCCCGGCGGCGAAGAAGATCGAGCGGTTGGCCCGGGCCGGGCCGGGCAGCAGCACGGCCGCGGCGGCGGCCGGCTTGTTGACCACGTTGGCCAGGAACTCCCCGGCATCGTCGGCGCCCAGGAAGTGGGCGAGATAGACCTCGCCGAGAGTCAGCTCGCGGCCGATGCGCTGGGCGATGCGAGCGGCGTCGCGCTTCAGCATCTCGCCGGCCATCAGCGCCGAGAGGTAGGGATCGCGGCGCAATTCGAGCACCCGGGCGCGCTCGGCCGGATCGGTGATCACCGGCCGGTCGTTGGCATCCGACGTGACCAGCGCGGCTTCCTTCTCCAGCCCGTAACGGGGGCCGAAATCGCGCACCACGCCGAGCCAGGTGCGCTCGATGAACTGATAGAGGCCGGTGGCCGAGGAGGTCTTGGCCTGGACCGCGGTGACGAAGCTCGATTCCTTGTCGGCCACCGCCATCAGCAGGACCGGGTCGGTCTGGACGGCCTGGGCCGCGCGCACGATCGTCTGCACCAGGTGGCGCCGGATCTTCATCGGGCCGAATTCGAGGATGTCGTTCGGATCGCCGCCGGCGCTCTCCGAAAGCAGGAAATCGTAGGAGACACGGTCGACGCCGTTCGAGCCGACGGCCGTATCGAGGTCGTGGACGGCGGCGAAGCTCGCCGAGGCGCGCAGCGGCGTGCGCTCCAGCTCCTCGCTCAGCGCCACGGTGTGGATCCGCGGGCGGGGCATCGCCAATTCGGTGGCGGCCTGCGCCGAGGAGACCGCCTGAGTCAGCCCGACCTTGCCGAGATCGACCCCCGATCCGATCAGGGCGGCGCTGAGGCCGCCGGCGATCAGCGCGACGGTGAGCACCGAGCGGGCCAGCGCCGGAACGCTCCCGTGGGCACGGCCCAGCATCGGCTGTGCGGTGATGGCATCGACCCGGCCGGACCCGAACCGGCCCTGCTTGCTCGTGACGTTCCTCGGCGATCCGACCGTGCGGCCCTGCATCGTGTACCCGATTCCTCACGCGCCGGTGATGGCGCCTTGGACACACCATCGCTTGACAGATGTGGCGACAACACGGCCGTGCTTGTGGCGGCTGTGGGGCGGGCCGGGAAGATTTCGCGGCAGGCGTGTCGGCGACCCTGTCCGGGTCGCCTTCCGCGAGCACGCCCGGCGCAGTCGGGGCGCGCCTCATCCAAGGCCGTGCTCGCCCTTCGCGATTGCTACGCGATCGGGAACGGCTCTAAGAGGACGCCATGCGGGTTGCGCCTGAAACGGGTGGCGGCCCAGTCCCTTGAGCCCTGCTTAGAGTTCTGCCCCGATGAGCGGCGTCAACGAGATCCGGTCGACCTTCCTCGACTTCTTCGCGCGTGCGGGACACGAGGCCGTACCGTCTTCGAGCCTTGTCCCGAAGAACGACCCCACGCTGATGTTCACGAATGCCGGCATGGTGCAGTTCAAGAACGTCTTCACCGGCGTCGAGAAGCGCGCCTACGACCGGGCCACCACGGCGCAGAAATGCGTGCGCGCCGGCGGCAAGCACAACGACCTCGACAATGTCGGGTACACGGCGCGCCATCACACGTTCTTCGAGATGCTCGGCAACTTCTCGTTCGGAGACTATTTCAAGGACCGGGCGATCGAGCTGGCCTGGACGCTGATCACCAAGGAATTCGGCCTCAAGCCCGACCGGCTGCTCGTCACCGTCTACGCCGACGACGACGAGGCCGCGAACCTGTGGAAAAAGATCGCCGGCTTCTCCGACGACAAGATCATCCGGATCGGGACCTCCGACAATTTCTGGCAGATGGGCGATACCGGCCCCTGCGGCCCGTGCTCGGAAATCTTCATCGACCAGGGCCCGACGCTCCAGGGCGGCCCGCCCGGCTCCCCGGACGAGGATGGCGACCGCTTCCTCGAGTTCTGGAACCTCGTGTTCATGCAATACGAGCAGCTGGAGCCCGGCGTGCGCAACCCGCTGCCGCGGCCCTCGATCGATACCGGCATGGGCCTGGAGCGCATGGCCGCGATCCTCCAGGGCGTGCACTCGAACTACGACACCGACCTGTTCAAGGCGCTGATCGACGCCGTGGCCCATGCGGTCTCGCGGGCCCCGGAGCCCGCCACCATGGCCTCCTACCGGGTGATCGCCGACCACCTGCGCGCCGCCTCGTTCCTCGTCGCCGACGGCGTGCTGCCGGGCAACGAGGGCCGCGGCTACGTCCTGCGCCGGATCATGCGCCGGGCCATGCGGCACGCCGAGATCCTCGGCGCCCGCGAGCCGACCATGTACCGGTTGGTCCCGACGCTGGTGCGTGAGATGGGCCAGGCCTATCCGGAGCTGATGCGGGCCGAGGCGCTGATCGGCGAGACCCTGAAGCTGGAGGAGACCCGGTTCCGCCGGACCCTGGAGCGGGGCCTGTCGATTCTGGATTCCGAGACCCGCGATCTGACGGCCGGCGACAAGCTTTCCGGCGACACCGCGTTCACCCTCTACGACACCTATGGCTTCCCCCTCGACCTGACCCAGGACGCCTTGAAGGCCCGGGGCATCGGCGTCGATACCGACGCGTTCTCGGCCGCGATGCAGCGCCAGAAGCAGGCGGCGCGCGAGGCCTGGAAGGGCTCCGGCGAGGCCGCCACCGAGACGGTCTGGTTCGGCATCCGCGAGCGCGTCGGCGCCACCGAGTTCCTGGGCTACGAGGCTGAAGCCGCCGAGGGCATCGTCACCGCGCTGTTGCGCGACGGCGTCGAGGTACAGAGCCTGGAGGCCGGGCAGACCGGCCTCGTGCTGGTCAACCAGACGCCGTTCTACGCGGAATCCGGCGGCCAGGTCGGCGATACCGGCCAGATTCTGAGCGCCGGGCTTCGGGCCCGCGTCACCGACACCGAGAAGAAGCTCGGCGACCTGTTCGTCCACCATGTCAGCGTGGAGGAGGGGACGCTCAGCCTCGACCAGCCGGTGGAGCTGAAGGTCGACCATGCCCGCCGCAAGGCGATCCGGGCCAACCACTCCGCCACCCATCTCCTGCACGAGGCGCTGCGGCAGGTGCTGGGCGACCACGTCGCTCAGAAGGGCTCGCTGGTCAGCCCCGACCGGCTGCGCTTCGACATCAGCCATCCGAAGCCGATCGAGGCTGAGGAACTCGCCCGGGTCGAGGACATCGCCAACGCGGTGCTGCTCCAGAACGCCCCGGTGGTGACCAAGCTGATGGCGGTGGACGACGCCATCGCGTCCGGCGCCCGGGCTTTGTTCGGCGAGAAGTACGGCGACGAGGTGCGCGTCGTCTCGATGGGCCTGCCGGTGGATGCGGACGGCACCGAGACCGGTCGCGCCCGCCTCAAGAACTTTTCCATCGAGTTGTGCGGCGGCACTCATGCCGGGCGCACCGGCGATATCGGGGCGATCACCATCGTCGGCGAGAGCGCGGTCGGCGCGGGTGTGCGCCGGATCGAGGCGCTGACCGCCGACGCGGCCCGCCATCACCGGGCCGAGGAGGCCCGCACGCTCGCCGCCCTGGCCGGCATCCTCAAGGCGCCGGTCACGGAGGCGCCCGATCGCCTGACGGCCTTGATGGAAGAGAAGCGCCGCCTGGAGCGGGAATTGGCCGACACCCGCCGCAAGCTCGCCATGGGTGGCGAGACTGGATCCGGCTCGAACGCCCGCCAGAGCGCGGTCGGCGGCGTGGCGTTCCGGCGCTCGGTGGTCGAGGGGCTCGATATGCGCGACCTCAAGCCGATCATCGACGAGGAGAAGAAGCGTCTGGGCTCCGGCATCGTGGCGATCGTCGGCGTCTCGGCCGACGGCAAGGCCGGACTCGTGGTCGGCGTCACCGAGGATCTGACCGGCCGCTATGACGCGGTCGGGCTGGTCCGCGCGGGGGCCGGCGCGCTCGGCGGCAAGGGCGGCGGCGGTCGCCGCGATATGGCCCAGGCCGGCGGCCCCAACGGCGCCGGTGCCGAGGCGGCCCTCGACGCGATCGAGCAGGCGCTGACAGAGGCAGCCTGAGGCGACGCCGCAGTTACGAAAACGGGCCGCGTCGTCACCGACGCGACCCGTTTCAGGTTTGGTGTGCGGCCTACTTCCCGCCGCCGCCGCCCTGCGGCGCGACCTGCGTGGGCTGGTTGGCGTTGCCGGCGGCGGCGGAATCGTTGGAGATCGAATCCGCCGGCCGTCCGGTCGGCGAGTAGGTGATGGCGCCCTCGGCCCCGGTCGCGTTGGATTGCGGCGTCACAACACCGGGGGCACCGGGCGGCACAACCACAGCGGTGCTGGTCGGCGTCTCAATCACCTGGGCATAGGCCGGCGCGGCCAGGAAGGTTGCGAGGGTGGCGGCCAGAATCGTCTTGGTCATGAGAAGTCCTGTCTCTGTCGAGTCGAGGCAAAGAACTTCGGTCGCGCGCAATCGATCCCCTGTAAATCGATAAATCACGCCCTCGTGTAACGGTATTCGCCCTTTAAGATACCTGCCGGTCAGTCGTGTGAGGGAATAATATTCTGTCCAAGCTTGAGTGCGCGAGGGAGGCCGGACCATTCACTTTGCTGGTTTCAGACCATTCATCGCCGTCCAGCGATTAAGCCGGCGATTTGAACGAGGTCAGGCTTGGATGACAGATCCGGCATTGCGATTCCGAAAAGCTGGCCGCCTTTGCGACAGACTGGCGGGAACGCGTGATGTGTCGCGTCGCCGACTGGAATCCCGACAGAAGATCCCACCTGCCCAACCAGGAGGCACGGGAGAACGATCTTCTAAAAGGACGGTCGGCACCGCCAGTGAGCCTGCCGCCTCCGCGTCAATTCACCCGGGTCCACGTCTGGCGCTTGCAGAACACGCTCATCACGCAGCCGGAGACTTCCAGCGCGTTCGGGCCGGTCAGCCGCAGCGCGCCGGAATAGGTCTTTCCGTCGTTCGGATTGTAGAGCGAGCCGCTATAGCCGGCCCCATCCGCCTGCCTTGCGTCGAGGATCTGCACCCCGACGACGCTGCGGTTGCGTAGCGCTGGGTCCGGGTTCTTGGCGTCGAGGGCCTTGCCGGGGGCGCTGACGATGGTGCCGCAATAGCCGCCACCGCAGGGGGTGACCTTCACCCGGGAACTGCCGGTCTCGGTGAGCCAGAGGCCGGCCGGATCGGCGGCCAGGGCCGGGCCGATGACCAGCATCGAAGCGAGCAAAGCCAAGACCGCGCGACGCATCCTCGTTCCTCCCGAACCGGCCGTTTGAGGCTCTCTTACCGCGAAGCTTCCGGCAGTGCACCGCCCAGATAGGTCTCGGCGACCTCGCAGAACGGCTGGCCGGCGCCGGTGGAGAGCACGGCGTCGATCTCGAACAGCGGGTCGTCGGGGCCTGTCGCCGCCGCCTGCGGGAACGGGCGGACCGCGATGGTCTGCCGGGTCGGCTCCAGCGGGCGCACCACCCGGCCGAAGGGCGTGCGGGTGCCGTCCAGGGTGGCGTTCATCTCGGGCGTCAGGCGCGCCGGGACGTACCAGTTGTCGGCCTCCGACAGGACCCGGTCGCCGCAGGCCAGCCGGACCCGGCGGTACCGCACCGGCTCGTCGGGGCCGATCGCCAGGCGGGCGCGTTGGGCGGGGCTCAGCGGCTTGTCGGCCACGTCCATGCGCCGGGCGACCAGATGTGGATCGCCGGCGAGCTTGTGGTCCGCGCACCAGCTCTCCAGCGCCAGGGTCGCGCTGTGGGCCGCCAGCACGCGGCCCTGCAGCGCGGCGATCAGCGCGGCCTGCGGCTGGGTCGCGGCCGGAGCCTCCGCGGCGACGGCCGACGGCCTCATCGGAAGGCCCGCCAGCGCCGCCGCGAGGCCGAGATGGAGCGCCCAGTCCCGCCGGACCAGGAAGGCGACGCAGCGCCGGACCGCCCGCGGATCAAGGGCGGCGAAGGTGAGTCTGGGCATCGGGAATCCCCGGAGAGCGTAATTCGGTCCACCGCATCGTCTCGGCCCGAATCCCCCCGGGTGGAGGCGTCCTGTTGGTCTGACGCCGCGTCGGGCGCGTCCGGCTTCGCGGGCGAACGTTTACCCAACCTCGGCCTTTGGGTCGAGGCCGGGGCTACCGGCGCGCGGGCGGCAGGTCGGTGCAGAGGCCGAGCGCCGCCTCGGCCGCGAGCCCGATGGTCTCGCCGAGCGTCGGGTGCGGGTGGATCGTCCGGCCGATGTCGGTGGCGTCGGCGCCCATCTCGATGGCGAGCACGATCTCGCCGAGCATGTCGCCCGCGCTCGGTCCGACGATGGCGCCGCCGACGATCCGCTGGGTCTGCGCGTCGAACAGCAGCTTGGTGAGGCCGTAATCGGCGCCGTTGGCGATGGCCCGGCCCGAGGCCGCCCAGGGAAAGCGCGCCACCTCGACCGCCCGCCCGGCCGCCTTGGCGGTAATCTCCGTGAGGCCGGCCCAGGCGATCTCGGGATCGGTATACGCCACCGACGGGATCACGGCGGCATCGAACCCAGCCTTGTGGCCGGCGGCCACCTCGGCGGCGACGTGGCCCTGATGCACCGCCTTGTGGGCCAGCATCGGCTGCCCGACGAGATCGCCCACCGCCAGGATGTGCGGCACGCTGGTGCGCATCTGCGAATCCACCGGCACGAAGCCACGCTCCACGGCGACACCGGCCGCATCGAGGCCCAGCGCATCGCCGTTCGGCCGGCGGCCCGCCGCCTGGAGCACGAGGTCGTAGACCTGGGGCTCCGCCTCGCCCGCGAGCGTCACGGCGATGCCTTCGGGTGTCGCACTGGCGGAAACGACCTCCGCCCCGGTGCGGATCCGGTCGAACCGGTGGGCGTTGCGCTTGGTCCAGACCGCCACGAGGTCCCGGTCCACCCCCTCCAGGAGGTTCGGCAGGCGCTCGACCACGTCGACCCGGGCGCCGAGCGCGCTGTAGACCGTGGCCATCTCCAGGCCGATGATGCCGCCGCCGATCACCAGCAGGCGGCGGGGCACGAAGGGCAGCTCCAGCGCGCCCGTGGAATTCACGATCCGTGGGTCATCGGGCAGCATCGGCAGGCTGACCGGGGACGAGCCCGCCGCCACGATGGCGCTTCGGAACGCGACGGCGCGGCTGCCACCCGCCTGCAACGCCACCGCGACGGCGTTCGGCCCGGTGAAGCGGGCTGTGCCGCGCAGGACCTCGACCTTGCGCTGGCGCGCCATGTGGCTGAGCCCATCGGTCAGGCGCCGCACCGTCCCGGCCTTGAACGCCCGCAGCTTGTCGAGATCGATCGTCGGCGCACCGAAGCTGATCCCGTGGGCGGCGAGCCGCCCGGCCTCCTCGGTCACGGCGGCGACGTGCAGCAGCGCTTTTGAGGGGATGCACCCGACATTCAGGCAGACGCCGCCGAGCGTCGCCTCGCGCTCCACCAGGATCACGCGTTGCCCGAGATCCGCGGCCCGGAACGCCGCCGCGTAGCCGCCGGGCCCGCCGCCGATCACAAGGACATCGCAGGATTCGTCCGTCGGCGCGGCGGCGGGGGCCGCCACTGGGGCGGTCGTCTCGGTCTCCACGGCCACCCGGGCGATCAGCGTCCCGGCCGAGACGGTGTCGCCGAGGCCGACCAGCATCTCCACCAGCCGGCCGGCGACCGGGGAGGGGATGTCGAGGGTCGCCTTGTCGGATTCGACGATGAGCAGGGTCTGGTCGCGGGCGATCGTCTCGCCCGGCGCCACCGGGATCTCGATCACCGGCACGCCGGAAAAATCGCCGATATCGGGGACGCGGATTTCGCGGGTCTCGGGCATGGCGGCGTCGATCACAGTCTAGGGGGATGGGCGGAAGGCATCGGGGCTGCCAGGGTTTTCCCCTCCCCCTTGCGGGGAGGGATCAGGGGTGGGGGTGGTGCAGGCGGCACCGCTGCGCCTCTTCCGGCACCACCCCCACCTCCAACGCCTCCCCGCAGGGGCTAGGATATTCACACATCGGCTCGCGGAAGGCGGGACGAGCTCTCCTCCCCCTTGCGGGAAAGAGTTGGAGGTGGGGGTGGTTCAAACGGCACCGTGAGGCTCGATCCTGCACCACCCCCACCCCTTGCCCCTCCCCGCAAGGGGGAGGGGAAAAGCGCGGTGCTTTAAACGCTTGCCGTCGGAACGATGCGTGAATCCGTTAGCCCGCAGGGGGGAGGAGAGGGGCGCTCACCCAGCATCGCCGTCACAACAGCGCCCGGCGCAGGTCCGACAGGACCGACGCGATGTGGCCGAGGAAGCGGGCGGCGGCGACGCCGTCCACCACCCGGTGGTCCCAGGACAGGCTGAGCGGCAGGATCAGCCGCGGCTGGAAGGCTTTTCCGTCCCAGACCGCCTCCGTGCGCGAGCGCGCCGCGCCCAAAATCGCGACCTCGGGGGCGTTGATGATCGGGGTAAAACCGTCGCCGCCGATGCCGCCGAGCGACGAGACCGAGAAGCACCCGCCCTGCATGTCCGCGCCCGAGAGATTCCCGGCCCGGGCCTTGTCGGCGAGCGCCGCCATCTCGGTAGCGATCGCGATCAGGCCCTTGCGGTCGCAGTCGCGCACCACCGGCACCATCAGGCCCTTCGGGGTATCCACCGCGAAGCCGATATGGACGTAGTCCTTGAGGACGAGGTCGGAGCCTTCCAGGGATGTGTTGAAGCGCGGATAGGCCCGCAGCGCGAGGGCGGCGGCCTTGATCAGGAAGGCGACCATGGTGACCCGCGCCGGCGGCGTGCGCGTCTCCGTGTTGAGCCCGACCCGGAACGCCTCGATCTGGGTGACGTCGGCCCGGTCGAAATTGGTCACGTGCGGGATGGTCAGCCAGTTGCGGCTGAGATTGGCGCCGGAGATCGTCTGGATCCGCGACAGGGGCTCCCGCCGCACCGGACCGAACTTTTCGTAATCCACCTGCGGCCAGGGCGGCAGGCCGGCGCCGATGAACAGGGGCGCGGCCTGGGCCTGGGCTGGGGCCTGGAGCGCCGCCTTGACGAAGGCGTGCAGGTCCTCACGCAGGATCCGTCCCTTGGGGCCTGTGGCGGGCACCCGGTCGAGGGTGATCCCGAGTTCGCGGGCGAGCAGGCGCACCGACGGGCTGGCGTGGACGTCGCCCGACGTGACGGGCCGCTGATCGTCGTTCGACGGCGCGGCCGGGGGAAGGCCCGCTTCTGATATGCCATGCGCGCTTCCTCCCCCCTCTGCGGGGGAGGGTGGCCCCCGAAGGGGGTCGGGAGAGGGGAGCGCGGTATCCGGAAGAGTCACGACAGGTGTGAAACCCGCATCGTCGCGCTGCCCCTCTCCCCCCCTGCTGCGCAGGGTACCCTCCCCCGCAGAGGGGGGAGGGGGAGGCAGCGGTGACGCCTCACCGCCCTCTGCCGGCTCGACCATAAGGATCGGCGTGCCCTCCGAGACCTTCGAGCCCACTGCGACCAGCAATTCCCGCACGGTGCCGGCCACCGGGGAGGGGACCTCCATGGTCGCCTTGTCGGATTCGATGCTGAGGATCAGGTCGTCCACGGCGAGGCGGTCGCCCGGCTTCACCAGGAGTTCGATCACCGGCACGTCCCGGTAGTCGCCGATATCCGGGAGGGCGATCTGCAGCGCGGCGCTCATGCGGGCGGGTTTCCGTGGCTTGTCGTGGGCGGATGTTTTTTGGGGGCGAGGTCCGGGGGCAGGCCTCGCGAGGCGTCTGTGACTTCCGGGGGATCCCCCACCCACTCCCCTCATCCTGAGGTGCTGCGCAGCAGCCTCGAAGGAGGGCTCCAGGGACCGCGCGGCCGGCTGGAGGACTCGTTCGAGGGCTCCGCTTCGCTGCGCTACCTCAGGATGAGGGTGCGGGTTGGATGACTCAGATCGTCCAGGGCGCCGGCGTGTCGGCGTCGATGCCGTAGCGCCGGATCGCCTCGGCGACCGTGACGCGGGGCACTGTGCCGGCCTCGGCGAGCGCGTGGAGGGCCGCGACCACCACGTGCTGCCGGTCCACCTCGAAGAAGCGGCGGAGCGCGTTGCGGGTGTCGCTGCGGCCGAACCCGTCGGTGCCGAGCGTTACGAACCGGGCGCCGACATAGGAAGCGATCAGCTGCGGATAGGCCCGGACGTAGTCGGTCGCCGCCACGATCGGGGTCGCGCCCGGCAGCAGGGCGGCTACGTGGCTCACCGGCGCCTCGGACTCGGGGTGGAGCATCGCCTGACGCTCGGCCTCGCGGGCGTCGCGGGCCAGCTCGCTGAAGCTGGTGACGCTGAACAGCTCGGCGGCAATGCCCCAATCCTGCGCCAGCAGTCCGGCGGCCGCGATCACCTCGGGCAGGATCGCGCCCGAGCCCAGCAGCCGCACCGCGGTGGTCTCCGAATCCGGCCCCGACAGGCGGTACATCCCCTTCAGGATGCCGGCCTCGGCCCCCTCCGGCATGGAGGGCTGGGCGTAGTTCTCGTTCATGGCGGTGAGGTAGTAGAAGGCGTCCTCGCCCTCTTCCATCATCGCCCGGGCGCCGCGATCGACGATTACCGCCATCTCGTAGGCGAAGGCCGGGTCATAGGCCCGGCAGTTCGGGATGCCGGCGGCGGCGAGGTGGCTCGAGCCGTCCTGGTGCTGCAGGCCCTCGCCGCCGAGCGTGGTGCGGCCCGCCGTGGCGCCAATCAAAAAACCGCGGGCGCGCTGGTCGGCCGCCGCCCAGATCAGGTCGCCGACCCGCTGGAAGCCGAACATCGAGTAGTAGATGTAGAACGGCAGCATCGACAGGCCGTGGACGCTGTAGGCGGTGGCCGCCGCGGTCCAGGACGAGATCGCCCCGGCCTCGGTGATGCCCTCTTCCAGCAGCTGCCCGTCGCGCGCCTCGCGGTAATAGAGCATCGAGCCGGCATCCTCCGGCTCGTAGAGCTGCCCCTCCGGCGCGTAGATCCCGACCTGCCGGAACAGGTTGGCCATGCCGAATGTGCGCGCCTCGTCGGCGACGATCGGGACGACGCGCGGCCCGAGATCCTTGTGCTTCAGCAGGTTGCCGAACAGACGGACCACCGCCGTGGTGGTCGACATCTCCTTGCCGGCCGCCTCCAGGGCGAAGCCCGCATAGGTCGAGAGCGGCGGCACAGCCACGGTCGGCGCGGTGCGGCGGCGGGCCGGCAGCACGCCGCCCGGCATCTCCCGGCGCTCGCGCAGGTAGCGCATCTCGGCCCCATCCTCGGCCGGCTTGTAGAAGGCCAGGCCTTCCACCTGCGCGTCGGAGAGCGGCAGGGCGAAACGGTCGCGGAAGGCGCGCAGCGCATCCACGTCGAGCTTCTTGGCCTGATGGGCGGTCATGCGCGATTCGCCCGCGCCGCCCATGCCGTAACCTTTCTTGGTCTTGGCCAGGATCACGGTCGGCCGGCCCTTCGTGGCCTTGGCGGCGGCGAAGGCGGCGTAGAGCTTGCGGAAATCGTGGCCGCCGCGCTTCAGCCGGTCGACATCGGCATCCGACATATGCGCGACCAGTTCACGGACCTCCTCGTCCTCCCCGAAGAAATGCGCGAGGTTGTAGGCGCCGTCCTTGGCGCCGAGCGTCTGGTACTTGCCGTCCACGGTGTCGGCGAAGCGGCGCAGCAGGGCGTGGTTGGTGTCGCGGGCGAAGATCGCGTCCCACTCCGAGCCCCACAGCACCTTGATGACGTTCCAGCCCGCGCCCCGGAACAGGCTCTCCAGCTCCTGGATGATCTGGCCGTTGCCGCGCACCGGGCCGTCCAGCCGCTGCAGGTTGCAGTTGATGACGAAGGTGAGGTTGTCGAGCTTCTCCCGGGCGGCGAGCGCCAGGCCGCCGATCGATTCCGGCTCGTCCATCTCGCCGTCGCCGAACACGCCCCAGACGTGCCGGGCGGAGGTGTCGGCCAAGCCGCGATGCCCGAGATAGCGCATGAACCGCGCCTGGTAGACCGCGTGGATCGGGCCGATGCCCATCGAGCCGGTGGGCACCTGCCAGAAATCCGGCATCAGCCAGGGATGCGGATAGGAGCAGAGGCCGTCGCCGGCGATCTCCTGGCGGTAATGCTTCAGCTGCTCCTCGGAGAGCCGCCCTTCCAGGAAGGCCCGGGCGTAGACCCCCGGCGCCGAATGCGGCTGGAAGTAGACGAGGTCGCCGTCCGCACCGCCCTTGAAGAAGTGGTTGAACCCGACCTCGAACAGCTCAGCCGCCGAGGCGTAGCTCGCCACGTGCCCACCAAGCTCGCCGTAAGCCATGTTGGCGCGCACCACCATGGCGAGCGCGTTCCAGCGCATGATCGAGGTGAGCCGCTCCTCGATGTCGAGGTCGCCCGGGTAGCGCGGCTGCTTCTCCAGCGCGATGGTGTTGCGGTAGGGCGAATAGGGCAGGGCTTCGTCGAGGATGCCGATCTCCTTCGAGCGCCGCTCCAGCCGGTCGAGGATGAATCGCGCCCGGGCCGCGCCTTCGGTGCGGAACAGGGATTCGAGGGCGGCCAGCCAATCCTGCGTCTCGGCCGGATCGTGATCGACCTCGGCGGACCGCGCGATCGTCGTCCTCGGCAGTATGGCGTTCATCGGCGCGGCTCCCAGCTTTTGATCGGAGCATACGGGTTGCCGCGCGGGGCGGCATGCCGGATTTTTGTTACGCAGGGCCGATAATTGGCATGTTTTGCCGGATTTGCCAGTGAAGACGGGCAATCATGCCGCGACTATTGAGGACGCATCCGCACGCCCCCGATGCAACATCCAGTTAGATCGTCCCTCGCCGTCATTGCGAGCGCAGCGAAGCAACCCAGGGCGGCGCGCGATCTCAAGACGTAGCGCGTTCCTAGGTTGCTTCGCTGCGCTCGCAATGACGGTCGGCGCATGCAGGAACGGCCGCCCACATCGATCTGCACTAAAACTTTCCTGCCGCCCAACGCGCCCCGGCATGATATGCCCGCGGCAAACCGAAGAGCGAAAAAAATGGTCTCCCGACCGGTCCATCTCGACGCCGCCTCCCTGCGCATCCTCGAACGCCTGCAGCAGGACAGCGAGATCAGCATCGCCGACCTCGCCGAGCAGGTCGGGCTCTCGACCTCGCCGTGCTGGCGCCGGGTCAACGACCTGAAGGAAGCCGGGATCATCCGGGGCTGCGTCGCGGTGGTGGATCCGATGAGCCTCGGGCTCGCGGTGAACGTCTTCGTCCACGTCTCCCTGGAGAAGCAGACCCAGGCCGCCCTCCAGGCCTTCGACGAGGCGGTGCGCAGCCGCCCGGAGGTGATGGAATGCTACCTGATGAGCGGCGAGGCCGACTACATGCTGCGGGTGGTGGTGGAGGATCTCGGCCAGTACCAGCGACTGGTTCTCGACCACCTCACCCGCATCCCGGGGGTGGCCAACATCCGCTCCAGCTTCGCGCTCGGCCAAGTGAAGTACACGACGGCGCTGCCGCTCGGGCACCTGAACCGGTGAGCCGGTCCTTCGCTGGATAAGGAATTTCCGAGTTTCCCAGCGGCGCCGGCCTGGACCGGCGGCGTCACGCTGAAGGAAGAATGGTGGAGCCTAACGGGATCGAACCGATGACCTCTTCCATGCCATGGAAGCGCTCTCCCAGCTGAGCTAAGGCCCCACTTGTCCACCGCGGTTTGGGTCCCGCGGGGTCTCGCCAACCGGGTTGCGTCCGGCGACGCCGGTTCTATAGGCGGCTCGTGACGCGGACTCAACCCCTTTTTTCGGCCTTTCTTCGCCGAAATGCCGACCCCCTCCGACTCGCCGCAGACTCTTCGAAGGGAGGGCTCGAAATGGGGTCAGCTTTCTTCGTCGGTTTCTAGATCGCCGCCGATCAGGTCGGAGACGTCGTCGCCGGAATCCTCCTCCTCGAGGAAAGTGTCGTCCGCGTCGGACTCCCCGTCCTCGTCGGCGGTGACGTCCTCCGGAGTCGGATCCGCCTCGTCCTCGGCAGCCTCCACCTCGTCGAGGGAGACCAATTCCGGACCCTTCTCGTCCGTCTCATCCGCGTCGTCGGCCTCCGGGCCCCGTGCCAAGACGGGCGCTGCGACGCGGCTCGCAGCCGCCTGGTAGAGCGCACCGCATTTCGGGCAGCTCGCGGGATCGCGGGCGAGGTCGTAGAACTTCGCGCCGCAACTCATGCATTGGCGCTTCATGCCAAGTTCGGGTCGGGCCACGGGCGCACACCTCGTCGTCTCTGCCGTCTTCGAAAGACGGGCCCGTTAGTCGCGGCCTCTGACCCTGTCAATCGAGCCGCAGCCCCCCGTTTCAGGGGCGTCAGCCACCGGGCGCGATGGATGACGCGGGCCGGCACGCGTGTTAACCGCGCCGCCAGTTCACCGACCGATTGCAGCTCCGCGGCGCCCCCGCGCAATGCGCCGGATCCTGGCCCACCCGAGACACCCGAACGGACACCCCCGTGTCGCACGACTCGCCTCCCCAACCCCTCACCGCCGCACCGGGCACGCCGCTCAACGGGCGCCTGCGTCCGCCCGGCGACAAGTCGATCTCGCACCGGGCCATGATCCTGGGGCTGTTGAGCCAAGGCGAGACCCGGGTCGAGGGCCTGCTGGAGGGCGACGACGTGCTGCGCACCGCCGCCGCCGCGAAGGCGCTCGGCGCCGGCGTCGAGCGCCTCGGCGAAGGGCGCTGGGTGGTGCGAGGCGTGGGCATCGGCGGCCTCACTGATCCGAGCGAGGTTCTGGATTTCGGCAATGCCGGCACCGGCTCGCGGCTCATGATGGGCGTGGTCGGCGGCCAGCCGGTCACCGCGACGTTCGACGGCGACGCGTCGCTGCGCTCGCGCCCGATGCGCCGGATCCTCGATCCGCTCACCCGCATGGGCGCGCAGGTGCTGTCCGAGGCTGAGGGTGGCCGCGTGCCCCTGACCCTGCGCGGCCTCAACGAGGCGATCCCGATCACCTATGAGACCCCGGCGGCCTCGGCACAGATCAAGTCGGCGGTGCTGCTCGCCGGTCTCAACGCCCCCGGCACTACCACGGTGATTGAGGCGGCCGCCACCCGCGACCACACCGAGCGGATGCTGCGCCTCTTCGGCGCCGAAGTCCGCGTGGAGCCGCACGGGCCGGGCGGCCATGGTCGCAAGATCGCGCTCACCGGGCAGCCGACTCTGCGTGGCACCGACGTGATCGTCCCGGCCGATCCGTCCTCGGCGGCCTTCCCTTTGGTGGCGGCCCTGATCGTGCCCGGCTCCGACGTGGTGATCGAGGGCGTGATGATGAACGTGCTGCGCACCGGGCTTATCACCACCCTCCTCGAGATGGGCGCGCAGATCGAGCGCGTGGCCGAGCGTGAGGAGGGCGGGGAGACCGTCGCGGACCTGCGCGTGCGGGCGAGCCGCCTCACCGGTGTCGACGTACCGGCCGAGCGCGCGCCCGCGATGATCGACGAGTACCCGGTCCTGGCGGTGGCAGCGAGTTTCGCCGCGGGCCGGACTCGTATGAATGGGCTCCACGAATTGCGGGTGAAGGAATCCGACCGCCTCGTGGCCGTGGCGGCGGGGCTCGCTGCCAACGGCGTCCGACACAGCGTGGAGGGCGACGACCTCGTGGTCGAGGGGCTCGACACGGCCGCGCCCGGCGGCGGGCTGGTGGCGACCCATCTCGATCACCGGATCGCAATGGCGTTCCTAGTGATGGGGCTCGCCACGAAGGCGCCGGTCACCGTGGACGATGGCGCAATGATTGCCACGAGCTTCCCCAGCTTCCTGCCGTCCATGCAGGCCCTCGGCGGCCGGATCGAGGCCTAGATCATGCCGCTCATCATCGCGATCGACGGCCCGGCCGCGTCGGGCAAGGGAACGCTGGCCAAGCGGCTGGCCAACCATTACGGGTTGCCCCATCTCGATACGGGGCTGCTCTATCGCGCGGTCGCGCTGACGCTGATCGATGCTGGCTTGTCGCTGGACGATTCTGCGGCGGCGTCCGACGCAGCGCGTGGTCTCGACGTCGACAGGCTCGACGACCCGCGCCTGCGCGAGCGCGCCATGGGCGAGGCCGCGTCTCGGATTTCGGCGGTCCCGGAGGTTCGCGCCGCCCTGCTGGCTTGGCAGCGGCGCTTCGCGGCCGATCCCCAGGGTGCCGTCCTGGACGGGCGCGACATTGGGACGGTGGTCTGCCCGTATGCCAGCGTGAAGCTTTACATCACCGCCTCGTCCGAGGAGCGCGCCCGTCGCCGCCACTTGGAACTTGCCGGCCGCGGCGAGGCCGCGACTTTCGGGGCCATCCTGGCCGATATCGAAGCCCGCGACGCCCGAGACGCCTCCCGGGCCGCCGCACCGCTACGCATGGCCGAAGACGCAGTCCAGCTGGACACCACGGAGCTCGACCCGGACGCTGCCTTCGCCGAAGCTCGAGGCATCGTCGAGCGCGCCCGCGGCGACGGTGAATAGGTTCCAGCCTCAGCCCCGTGTTGACCCCCCGGCTCCGCTCACCTATTGCGAACGCGCCGTCCCCCTGCGGCCGCCCCCAGCGGTCCCTCGGACGCGAGCGCGTAGCTCAGCTGGTAGAGCAACGGACTTTTAATCTGTAGGTCCTGGGTTCGAGTCCCAGCGCGCTCACCACACAATCTGAACTGATTATGAGCTGGTGAATCTAGGTACAGTCCAAGCAAGTGTAGTACTGCTTAGATTGCGTCGGGGCATAATTTGCATGCAGCGGTCATGCGGTTCCGAGTTTTGTTCTTTTTTACGAGAACCAAATGATTTTCGGACCGATTTCACCGGCTGTACAACAAAATTGACCAATATTACATACAAAACAGCACCCCGGCGGTCCGTTCCTTCCGCCAGATGAGTTTCACTGCGTATCGCATGTCAGAATTGACCAAGACAAGATCGAACGCCGTTTCCAACACCACCACGTGCGAACCGAAGAATTCGAGCATCGCGCCGCTGTCGGAGAGGTTCTGGATCCGACAGGGGAAGCGCGAGCCGTCCGGGTGCTGGGCGTAGGCCAGGAGAGCTGTGGCCTGTCGGGCGCTTGCGCGGCGCTCGACGAAGGCGATTGGAGGCCTGGCGTTGCGGGGCATGGCCGAATGACCCTAACGAAGTCGGCCACTATGGCGCGATGTCAGTAAAGATGCATCGAAACAGCTAATGATATATTGATCAAATTCACGCTTGTAGGAAAATAAATCGCAGCTCTAGGGCTATCGGCGGAACGCTCGTGGAGGAACCGCCGCACCACCACGCCAGTGTATCCCACCTACGAAGCGGCGTGTATCCTACCGACGTTCATCGTCGCGTAGAGGCGGTCCCTTACCGGCTTTTATAAAGCGCCCCACAAACAACCCGATCGGGATCGACAGCAGAAACCAATTCCGCAGAAACCTTAGCGACTTTGACACCGCCGCCCTCCCTTTTCGCCCAAGTCGCATTTGAGCATGGCTTGCCGTCGGATCCAAACGCGCGGCCCGGGCGTCGGCTCCCAACCAAAGGGCCGGGTCTCATAACGTTTTCCCGTGCCGGCGCATCAAGCTGCGGGCAGCCGCGAAGACCGATAGACCCTCAACTGGACATCCTGAGACGATCATGCGCTTTCGCCCCGCCCTCACGATTCCAGTCTATCTTGTCCTCGCCGCGATGCCGGCAACTGTCTGTGCTGAGACGCCAGACCAGCCCGCAATCCACGCATTGCCCCTCCCTTGGCCACCAGGTTTTTCTCGCGATGTGCAGGGCAGCGGCCTGCCCGGTCTTGATGGCGGCCACGCCTTCCTGTGGAACCGGCCCACCGGCTTCGATGCGGTCTCGACCCTACGGATCGACCGACACATTCCCGACGGATCGGGGGAGCCCGGCCATACCTACAAGGCGCTCTGGGCGCTTGGCTCGTCGGGTCCGCACAATGCGGGCTACGAGTGGACAATCACGGGGGAGCTGCACAATCGCAGCCTCGCCAGCACGGGCGCGCAGAACGTCGCCGTCAACGGCACGATCTTCAAGGAGGCCAACGGAGTCGGCCCAGTTGGGCCGTCCTGGGCG
Organism: Methylobacterium sp. GXS13; assembly: GCF_001455965.1. Taxonomy (GTDB): domain Bacteria; phylum Pseudomonadota; class Alphaproteobacteria; order Rhizobiales; family Beijerinckiaceae; genus Methylobacterium. Next base: position 109,954 of record NZ_LKKO01000047.1, on the reverse strand, counting down.
GGCAATTTCAACTGCGTGGACATGACCGACGAAGCCGACCCTGTCGCCTCCTGCATCGGCGCGGAGATCGATGTCTCTGCGCAGTCGCCGACCACGGACCGTAACCGGCAACGGGTCGGGCTGCAGATTTCTACCGGCGGGGTGCCGGGTGCCCATACTGGCTACGGCATCCTGCTGGGCAACCTCACGGGCTCGGTGACCGATCGAGGTTTTTCGTTCCAGGGGGAGGGGACCTACGGAATCGGGATCGATACCGCCGCCGGCCGGTTTTCCGGCGTGCCGATTCTGCTTGGGTCAGGCCAGTCGATCGCCGTGGACGGTCATCGGGACGGGAGCTTTGCCCGCACCCTTGGCTTCGACGGTCGAGATCTCGTCTATGGGACGGCAAGGGGGGCGGTATTCAAGGTCAGCGACGCGGGCCAAGTTCAGGCCACCTCGGTCCGGGAGGCGCAACCGAATCCGCCGCGCAACAGCCAGGACGCTTGCACGCCTGGCGACCATGCCTGGGACGAAGCGTTCGAGTATCGCTGCGTCGCCCCGGATCGCTGGAAGCGCGCCGCACTGAGCGACTGGTAGGCGTGCCTGCTAGGCTCTACGGAACGGCAGGATCGCCACAAAGGCCGCGAGGGCAGCGCCGATCACGCGCAGGAGTGCGCACCCTGGGCTTTTGGGCGAGACGACCATCCACTCGAACATCATGGCCGCCGACAGGAGGAGCAGCACCGAGACGAGGAGTGTCTCGCTCGAGAGCGCAAAGGGCTTGACCTTAATGATGTTTCCCCCGGGCGCAATTCTTGGTGCGCGCCAGGGTGTTAGCCGAACCGGCGTTGAAAGACGAACGCGGTTCTTAGCGGTCGAAGATGCGCACGACTGCTCGGGTTGTCGGATCAACCACGACAACCTTGTCTCCCGGCGCCACGAAATAGCCGTAGCGCCGTAAGCGCGGGTTCGGCGCATCCGTGAACGGGGCCAGACGCACATCCTCCGGGACGATGGTGCCGGGACGCAACGGGATGGAGCCGACGATTGGGCCGGGGCCTATTGGGCGGCTCACGATGTAATCGCGCACCACGACCTCGTCGTCCGGGCCGAAATCGTCGGACTCGACGATCACGCCCTGCGCGAAGGCGGTGCCGGTGAACAGCGCGGCAAACCCGAGGGCTGCGGCGAGGCTTGCGCGTGTCGACATGAAAGGCTCCGTGACGTTCAGGGCTCGCGGAAACCCCGGCCGTCGCGATTGTGTTCCCGGTGTTTCAGCGCTCCATCTCAGCGACCGACCTGCCCCGCCTCGGCCAGAGGCACCGGCGACCAGCGGGTGATCTGCACGTAGCCGTCCAGCACCGCGATCACCACGTGCCGACGATGGCGATGCACCACCGCCCCCGGTATATGCCCATGGCGCTCGCGCCAGCCCAGCGCCTCGGCCACGTAGACCCGCGCATCGCCCAGTCTGGCGATCGTCTCGACGGTGCCGAAAGCCCGGACCCGGCGCAGGATCGGCTCCACTTCCTGGCGGAAATCGAGGGTCCGGTCGGCGTCGGTGGCCCGGGGCCAGTAGGAGCCGTCGCCCTGGGGCTCGGCGCGACGCCAGCGCGCGGGCAATTCCTTGCCGAGCGGTCCAACGGCAAGACGCCGGGCCGCCATCTGGCACTTGGCCAGCACGGTCTCGTGAGATTCGATAGTGTCGAGGTTGAAGATGTCTTGGGCCAGGATATCGCCGGTGTCGAAGCCATCGGCGAGCACATGGGCGGTGACCCCCCAGGTCTCGTAACGGTCCAGGACCGCCCGAAACAGCGGGTAGGGGCCGCGCCCGGTCGGTAGCGGGGAGGGGTGGATGTTCAGGCCGTAGGTGGCACGGCCGCGCCAGCCCTTCACCAGCCAGGGATAGCCCGCCACCACCAGCGCCCAATCCCTGCCATGCTCGGCCTGCAGCGCCTCGATATCGCGTTCGCGGATGCGCGACAGCTGGATTGGGAGGCGCATCGAACGCGCACGGGCGACCAGCACGTCGTTGTGATCGTAGATCCCGTCGCAGGGCCGGGTGAACAGCTTGATCGGCTTCCAGCCGGCCTCGACGAGACCCTCGAACACGCCGCCCAAAAAGTCGATGCCGGCGAACGCGAACTTCATCCCTGCCGCCTGCGACCTTGTGAACGTGGAGCGGAGCGGCCTGCCGCCTGCCCCGGGACGCTACCGGCCTTACTTTGTTCGGAGCAGGATGGGTAGCAAGAGGACCGCAGGTGCGACAGGTTCTGATCTACGGCGGGACGGGCGGCATTGGCTTGGCCACCGCCCGGGCGTTGCGGGCCCGTGGTTATGCCCTTCATCTCGCGGCTCGGGACGGTGAGCGCCTGTCGCGCGCGGCCGACGAACTCGGGGAAACAACGTTCACGGCAGGCGATGTCGGCGATCCGGGCTTCTTCGCCGCCGCCAGCGAGGCGGCCGGTTCTGAGCTGGCCGGCCTGGTCTACGCCATCGGCACGATCAACCTGCGGCCACTCGGGCGCCTGACCCGGGCCGATGTGGAGACCGATTTCCGCATCAATGCCCTCGGGGCCTTCTCGGCAGTGCAATCCGCTGCCGCTGCACTGAAGGCCGGCGCCGGGGAGGCGGGGTCCGGGATCGTGTTGTTCTCGACGGTGGCGGCCGCGCAAGGGTTTCCTGCCCATGCTTCCGTCGCGATGGCCAAGGGCGCCGTCGAGGGGCTCGGCCTCTCGCTCGCAGCCGAGTTGGCGCCGCAGATCCGCGTCAACGTGGTTGCGCCGTCACTGACAAGAACGCCGCTGGCCGCTGCCATCACCGGCAACGAGACCCTGGCCCAGGGAATCGCCGCCATGCACGCGCTTCAGCGGCTCGGTCGTCCCGAGGATGTCGCGGCGCTCGCGGCCTTCCTGGTCTCAGACGAGGCGGCCTGGATCACCGGCCAAGTGATCGGCGTCGATGGCGGTCGCGCGACCCTGCGTACCAAGGGCTGAGGGGTGGCAGCGAAATTTACAGCGCGAACCGGGGGCTCGCTCCGCTTCGTCCTCGGCGATCAGCTGAATCGGCGCGTATCGAGCCTGATCGACCTCGATCTCGCACACGACACCGTCCTGCTCGTCGAGGTGCGGGACGAGGCGACGTACGTTCGCCATCACAAGCAGAAGATCGCTTTCCTGTTCGCAGCCATGCGCCATTTCGCGGCCGAATTGGAGGCCGAGGGGGTAACGGTCGACTATGTCCACCTAACCGATCCCGACAACGCCGGTAGCTTCACCGGCGAGTTGAAGCGCGCGGTGGCGCGCCACGCGCCCGAGCGAGTCGTCGTCACCGAGCCCGGCGAGTGGCGGGTCTGGGATATGATGCAGGACTGGCGCGAGACGTTGCCCGTCCCGCTGGAGATCCGCTCGGACAACAGATTTCTATGCCCGCGCGAGGATTTCGCTCGATGGGCCGAGGGGCGCCACCATCTGCGAATGGAGACGTTCTACCGCGGCATGCGGCGTCGGACCGGCCTGCTCATGGATGGCGGCGAGCCTGTCGGCGGCCGCTGGAATTTCGACCCCGACAACCGGAAACGCCTCCCCAAGGGACATCGGCTGCCGGACCGGGTCGGTTTCCAACCCGATGCGACAACCCGAGAAACTATTGCACTCGTCGAACGGGAGTTCGCCGATCATTTCGGCGATTTGGCAACCTTCTCCTGGCCGGTGACCCGGGCCGATGCGCTCGCAGCGCTCAAGCACTTCATCGCTGTCTGTCTGCCGACGTTCGGTGATTATCAGGACGCCATGAAGGCGGGGGCACCGTATCTGTATCACGCACTGCTATCGCCGCCCCTGAATGCCGGCCTCTTGACCGCCGAGGAAGTCTGCTGGGCCGCCGAGCGTGCTTACCGGGATGGATCCGCCCCGCTCAACTGTGTCGAAGGGTTTATCCGGCAGATCCTCGGCTGGCGCGAATATGTCCGCGGCGTCTACTGGGCGCGGATGCCTGAGTATCGCGAGACCAACGCATTGGGTGCGGGCCGGGACTTGCCGTGGTTCTACTGGTCGGGCGTGACGAAGCTCAATTGCATCGCCAACGTGGTCGCGGATACCCGCCGCCACGCCTACGCTCACCACATTCAGCGTCTGATGGTGACCGGCAATTTTGCCTTGATCGCCGGCCTGGAGCCGGCACAGGTCGAGGAATGGTACCTGATCGTGTTCGCCGACGCCTATGAATGGGTCGAACTGCCCAACGTTCACGGCATGGTGCTGTGGGCTGACGGGGGCGTGATGGGTTCGAAGCCCTACGCGGCTTCGGGAGCGTATATCGACCGCATGTCAGATTACTGCACTGGCTGCGCGTACGACGTTAAGGTCAAGTCGGGGCCGGACGCCTGTCCGGTCAACTACTTGTACTGGAATTTTTTAATCGAAAACGAGGACAAGCTGGCGGGAAATCAGCGGATGATGATGCCTTATCGAACCCTGCGCGGCATGGGCGAGCACCGTCGTATCGAAATTCAACAGGATGCCGCCCGATTCCTCGGATCTTTGAGGGCCGAGCCCGACCCTGATCACCAGGGCGACCAGACTGCCAACGCCACGTAAGGGGATGCACGTCGCCGGCCCGACTCGGTCTGGAGGCCGACGGACACACGAAAGCTGTAGCGGGCGATGGCGAAATCGGTCGCGTGCAAACCGAGATCCCATTTTTGATAGCCCGTCTCATCGCCGTAGACGCTGAGTTCAGGGCCGAGATAGGCATCCCAGCACCGATAGCCCCAGGCCAGGCGTGCCCACAGGCTGCTGCGCGTCGAGCCTCCGATGGCAGTTGCTTGGAGGAGCGTGTTCTCGGTCAGGCGGGCCCAGATCTCGCCGTGCACGCGCAGGCCATACGCGGCAGGCAAGACCATCGGTGCGTGTGGGTCGGCTAGCATCTCCACCGACCCTTCGGGTCCCGCAAAGATGGCCGCTACGCCCCAATCGAAGAACCATTGACGACCTAGCACCGCCGCCGCGCTGAACGTGTAGCGCGTGCGCGGTAGGCCGAAGTCGCCGCGTTCCCGTTGTCGGCCGCTGCCGACGCTCGCTAGAGCGACGAAGCCGTCTTTGTCGAGGGATCCCAGCCCGAACTTTGCGCCGACGGTCAGAAATGTCGCGGATGCCGCGTCGAGACTGCCGAACAGCAGCGTGTCGACCTCGCCGCTGCGTGCTGGAAGTGCCTGTGCAAGAAGAGTCGGGGCCGCCAGAACAGCAACAATCCTCCTCGTGTGGCCTTTCGTGACGATCCGGCGCATGCACACGGAGCGGCTCCCGGCGGTGAGGCCGTAAACCTAGTGTTAATCTTGGGAATAGGCAGCCCGAGTCAGCTTAGATTCACCGAAAAGATATCGGGAATTGCGCAGGCGTTTCATTCGCGAGGCCACTCGGCCAGGCCTGTATGCTTGGGGCGACGTGAGATTTACTTGAAGCCCGAGATGCGTATCTCAGGTTTGAATCCCGCGGTTCACAATCGGTATGAGGTCGCGTGAGCGCCCCGCGCTTGGCCTGCCGGGTGATCTCGGCTAGAGCCCGCCCCAGGACAGCGAAGGTTGGCGGATCCTTGACTGCCGGTGCACGAACGTCGGACGTCCTCACTGTGCTGGCGAGCCAGGAGGGGGAGCGCCTCACCGTGGGCGACATCGTCGCGGTCCTGCGGGATCGCGCCTTTGCGTTGCTTGTGGTGTTGCTCGGCTTGCCGAACTGCCTGCCGATGCCACCGCCGATCCCACTGATCTGCGGCTTGCTTTTGCTTCTCGTGGCCGTGCAGATCGCGGCGGGCATGTCGGCACCCTGGCTGCCCCGGATTCTGCTTGGTCGCTCGATTGCGCTCACAGATGTCCGGCGGGCGGTCACCCGTGCGGTCCCGATCCTGAGGCGGCTGGAGCGCTGGTCGCGTCCGCGAGTCAGCGTGTTCGAGACCGCGCTCGGCATGCGTGGCATGGGGATCGCCCTGTTGACTCTGGCGTTGGCGCTGATCGTGGCTGCGCCGATTGTCGGGCAAATTCCTCTTGGTCTCGCCGTCTGTCTCGTGGGCCTCGGCCTCGTCGAGCGCGACGGCCTCGTCGTGATGGGCGGATTGGTGATCGGCGTGTTCGGCGTCGCCATCAATGCCGGCTTCGCCTACGCGGTCATCGCCGGGATCGTCGGTCTGCTGAACCTCTGAGCAAGGCGGATCAGAGCCGGTAACGGATCTGGTCGGTCCAGAAGCGCTCAAGACGGCCCAGGGCCGTGTTCAACCGGCCGAAATCATCGTCCGAGATGCCGCCGATCGGCGCGATCGTTCGGGCATGCTTGTCGTAGAGACCCTGGATGATCTCGTGGACCTGCCGTCCCTTGTCGGTGAGGCTGATTCGGACCGAGCGGCGGTCCGTCTTAGAGCGGGCGTGGTGCAGGTAGCCGGCTTCGACCAGCTTCTTGACGTTGTAGGACACGTTCGAGCCGAGATAGTAGCCCTTGGTCCGCAACTCGCTCGCGGTGAGTTCCTTGTCGCCGATGTTGTAGAGCAGCAGCGCCTGGACGCTGTTGACGTCTTCCCGGCCGCGCCGCTCGAACTCGTCCTTGATCACATCGAGGAGCCGGCGGTGCAGCCGCTCGACCAGGTGGAGCGCCTCCAGGTAGGAGCCCTTGGCGGACGGGACTTCTTCCGGGGTCTCGCTCTTCGCGACTCGGGCGCTCTGGGTCTTCATCGTCTGCCTCACCGTCTGATGCTGCGGCTTCCGTTCGATCCGGTGCCGCTGATGATGGCTAAGCTATGGGTCGGGAATGAAAGGCGATTTAAGCGACAGGATGAATTCCCGATTTACTCTTCGCGGTAAAGACAAACTGAAGCGAAGATCAGAACGGTTCGTTCACCGTGCTTCCTGCGCCGCCAGCCAGGACAGCAGGAAGTACATCAGCACGACGGTCAGGCCGAATACGAGCAGCGGCACCGGCATCGGCACGAGTTGCGGGGTCAACACCGCTAATGTCAGTGCGGATGTGACGGCCAGCAACCAGATCACGCCGCCCCAGGCGCTCGTCAACCACAGTCCAATGGCCGCTGCCGCATCCACCACGGCGAAATAGACGATCGCCGCCTGCCGGCCGAACGGTTCGATCTCGAAGGGCCGCGATCCCGGGAGCACGTCGAGGATCTCCGCCCAGGACGCGATGCACTTCCCCAGCCAGAAGAGGGCGGTGATCCGCATGAACCAGACGAGCAGCGTGTCCCAGGTCCCGGGTGCCGGCCCTTGCGCACGTTCGATCCGATCGGTCGGTGGATCGCCGGGGCGGGCGCTCTTGCGTCGCATCGGGAAGGAGCCGGGCACTATGGCCTGCTCATCATTGAAGAAGGCCGGTTCATCGTCGGGAGGCCGGGATCCATGCTCGGGGGGAAGCGCGGAGTTGAAGCGGTTCCGGCGCCCCGCGTCAACGGCCTGATTTCACCGCGCCTGGCCTCTGTGCTAGTTCAGCGGCCCCAGCGCCGATGCGCCGCGCGATCGTTGCCTTACCGCGCGCACGATACCGAAGCCGCATGTCAGACCTTTTGCCCGAGCCGCGCCCGATCGCCCTGGAGGCCGCCCGCGAGAGCGCCCGACCAGAAGGGCTGAAGATCACCCAGCGCCCGCGCCGTAACCGCAAGGCGGACTGGTCGCGCCGCCTGGTCCGCGAGAATACGCTGACCGTCGACGATCTCATCTGGCCGATGTTCGTGATCGACGGTGAGCGCCACCGCGGCGGGATCGCCTCGATGCCGGGGGTCGAGAGGCTCTCGGTCGACGAGATCGTGCGCGATGCCGAGCGCGCGGCGCGGCTGGGCATCCCGGCGGTATCGTTCTTCCCTTACACCGAGGTCGAGCTACGCGATCCGACCGGCTCGGAGGCACTTAACGCCCACAATCTCGTCTGCCGCGCGGTGCGCGCCGTGAAGCAGGCGGTACCCGAGATCGGCATCATGACCGACGTTGCGCTCGATCCGTATACCAGCCACGGGCACGATGGCTTGATGAAGGACGGCGCCATCCTGAATGATGAGACTGTCGCGGTCCTGGTAGAGCAGAGCCTGATCCAGGCCGAGGCCGGGACCGACATCATCGCCCCCTCGGACATGATGGACGGGCGCGTCGGTGCGATTCGGGCTGGGCTCGACAAGGCCGGCTTTCTCGACGTGCAGATCATGGCCTACGCGGCCAAATACGCCAGCGCGTTCTACGGGCCGTTCCGCGATGCGATCGGCACCAAGGCGGCATTGGTCGGCGACAAACGCACTTATCAGATGGATCCGGGCAATTCCGCGGAGGCGCTGCGCGAGGTTCGCCTTGACCTGGAGGAGGGGGCGGATTCGGTGATGGTCAAGCCTGGGCTGCCCTATCTCGACATCATCCGCCGGGTGCGGGATGAGTTCCAGGTGCCGACCTTCGCCTATCAGGTGTCGGGCGAGTACGCGATGATCGAGGCTGCGGCTCGCAACGGCTGGCTCGACGGCGACCGCGCCATGGTTGAGGCTCTTCTATCCTTCAAGCGCGCCGGCGCAGACGGGATCCTGACCTATCACGCGCCTCGGGTCGCCGAACGCCTCCGCAACGCCTCGTGAGGTACGGGCGCCGCTGGCTCCTCGGGACAGCGGCGGTGGCGGGTTTCCTCGGGGGGCTCGCCGCCTGCCAGGATACCCTGCGGCGGGAGCGGGTCGCGACGTGCCGACGCGCTTTGCCGGCAATCGTGCCTCAGGCTGGTATCAGGCTCCTCCGGGCGGCGCCTGGCCCCGCGGCGGATACAGTTCGAGTCGATTACGCGGAGGGCAATCGACAGCATTGGCTGACTTGCCGCTTCGACGCTGGAGCGACCCTCATCGCGCTGGCCACAGAGGGTGCCAACCTATCGGGGCCCTCGCTCTACCTGCTCAAGCGCTTCTATCTCGAAACGCCGGACGCCGCGGCCGACGATCCTGCCGAGCACTAAACCTAACCCGGGGTGCCCTTGCGGCTGATCCAGGGCGCTCTTACGTTTTCTTTTGCAGCCTTGCTCGCAGGACGCGACACCATGCAGAACCCACAACCCGGTTACGCCGAGCGCTTCGAAACTTCCGGCTACGCCGCCTCGCTGCCTGTTCCGTTCGTTCGCGCAAGCCTGGGCGCTCGCACGGTCGCGTACCTCCTCGACATCCTGTTCATCTTCGGCTTCACCGCCGTGCTGACGCTGCTGATCACGGTCATCGGCGTCGTAACGTTCGGACTTGGCTGGACTTTGTTCGCCGTCTTGCCCGCGAGCGGTATCATCTACAGCGCGATTACGGTCGGCGGTGCCAAACAGAGCACGGTCGGTCAGCGATTGATGGGTCTTCGGGTCGTCGCGCCCGAGCGCGGCGGAGCGGTCGATTTTATCACTGCTGCAGTTCACGCCTTGCTGTTCTACGTTGCGGTCTCGACGTTCCTGCTCTGGTGCCTTGATATCTTGTTCGGGCTGATGCGATCGGATCGCCGGCTGGGTCACGATCTGTTGCTCGGCCTGGCCGTCGTTCACGCGCGCTGAGATACGTCGCGCGCGTTGAATTTGTCGCCCGGCGAGCCGCCTGGGCATTGAGCCGGCCCGCTCTGCCTGTAGACTGGTTTGCCGGCGCCGCGAGGACCATCCGGTGCAGGGTCAAGACCAAGCGTGACGAGCCATCCGCGCGACACTCCGCAATTCTACCTCACCGCACCTTCGCCGTGCCCGTACCTTCCGGGTCAGGAAGAGCGGAAGGTGTTCACCCACTTGGTCGGGCGCCGCGCCCGGGATCTCAACGAGATCCTGACCCAGGGTGGCTTCCGGCGCTCGCAGACCATCGCCTATAGGCCGGCCTGCGAGACCTGCCGGGCCTGCATCTCGGTGCGGGTCGTCGTTGACGATTTCGAGCCGAGCGCCAGCCAGAAACGCATCCTGGCCCGCAACGACGACTGGATCGGGACGCCGGAGCCCAACCGCCCGGCATCCGAGCAATACGCTCTATTCCGCCGCTATCTCGATGCCCGCCACGGGGATGGCGGCATGGTCGACATGACGGTGCTCGACTACGCTATGATGATCGAGGACAGCCACGTCGACACGCATCTCGTATCCTACCGGCGGCGCGGCCCGGACACGGCGATCACCGGGCGCGGCTACGGCGCGCCGCTCGCCTTCTGCCTGACCGACGTGCTCGCGGACGGGCTCTCGATGGTCTACTCGTTCTACGATCCTGAGGAAGCCGGGCGCTCGCCCGGTACGTTCATGATCCTCGACCACATCCGCCGGGCCCGCCGACTCGGCTTGCCGTATCTCTATCTTGGCTACTGGGTCGAGGGATCGCGCAAGATGGACTACAAGGCCCGCTTCCGCCCCCAAGAGCGGCTTATGGGACCGGGCTGGGTCCGGGTGGATTAAGCGTCAGGTCCCGAGCCGAAGGTGCAGGCCTGCGTGAACCGCATTGAGCGGTCGGACTGGCGCATGCTACCGGCCACGCACGCATTCCCGACCGTGCCGAGGCTCCCATGATCCCCCGTTACAGCCGCCCGACGATGACGGCGATCTGGTCGCCCGAGAGCCGCTTCAAGATCTGGTTCGAGATCGAGGCGCATGCCACCACGGCGCTCGCCGAGATCGGCGTCGTGCCCAAGGCGGCGGCCGAGACCATCTGGGCCAAAGGGAAGGACGCGGTGTTCGATGTCGCCCGCATCGACGAGATCGAGGCGGTGACGAAGCACGACGTCATCGCGTTCCTGACCCATCTCGCCGAGATCGTCGGTCCCGAAGCGCGCTTCGTCCACCAGGGCATGACCTCGTCGGACGTGCTGGATACCTGCCTCAACGTGCAGCTGGTGCGCGCCGCCGACCTCCTGATCGCCGATGTCGATGCGCTGCTGGCAGCGCTCAAGAGCCGGGCTCTGGAGCACAAGTTCACGCCGACCATCGGCCGCTCGCACGGCATCCACGCCGAGCCGGTGACGTTCGGGCTTAAACTCGCGCAGGCCTATGCTGAGTTCGAGCGCAACCGGCGGCGCCTCGTCGCCGCGCGCGAGGAAGTTGCCACCTGCGCGATCTCGGGTGCGGTCGGCACCTTCGCCAACATCGACCCGCGGGTGGAGCAGTACGTCGCCGAGAAGATGGGCCTGACCGCTGAGCCGGTCTCAACCCAGGTCATTCCGCGCGACCGCCACGCGATGTTCTTCGCGACACTGGGTGTCGTCGCCTCGTCGCTCGAGCGCCTGGCCATCGAGATCCGCCACCTGCAGCGCACCGAAGTCCTGGAGGCCGAAGAGTTCTTCTCCGAGGGCCAGAAGGGCTCCTCGGCTATGCCACACAAGCGGAATCCCGTTCTCACCGAGAACATCACCGGCCTCGCCCGCATGGTCCGCGGCTATGTCGTTCCGGCACTGGAGAACGTTGCCCTCTGGCACGAACGCGACATTTCCCATTCCTCCGTGGAACGGATGATCGGCCCCGACGCCACCGTGACCCTCGATTTCGCGCTGGCCCGCATGACCGGCGTGATCGAGAAGCTGCTGATCTATCCAGCGAACATGCAGAAGAATCTCGATCGCCTCGGCGGTCTGGTTCATTCGCAGCGGGTGCTCCTGGCGCTCACCCAGGCCGGCGTGTCCCGGGAGGATTCCTACCGGCTGGTCCAGCGCAACGCGATGCCGGTCTGGCGCGGCGAGGGCGACTTTCTCGCCTTGCTGAAGGCCGATCCGGAAGTGACCGCAGCGCTCACGCCGGAACAGATCGAGGAATGCTTCGACCTCGGCTATCACTTCAAGCACGTCGACACGATCTTCTCGCGGGTGTTCGGTGCAGATTGAGCGCTGCATGAATCCTGCTTGGCCCTGCGACCAACACAGGAAGGCAATCCGTGACCACTCCCCGTATCGTCTACCTCAACGGTGCATTCCTTCCCTTCGAGGAGGCGCGCGTGCCGATCATGGATCGCGGCTTTCTGTTCGCCGACGGGATCTACGAGGTCTCGGCGATCATCGGTGGCAAGCTCGTCGATAATGCCGCGCATCTCGCCCGCCTGGATCTTTCGCTCAGCGAGATCGGCATCCGCAATCCCCATGATGCGTCCGGGTGGGAAAAGCTGCAGATCGAGCTCGTCGCGCGCAACGGCGTCACCGAGGGGCTGGTCTACATGCAGGTGACCCGCGGCGTGGCCGAGCGCGACTTCGCCTTCCCGAAGGCCGGGACCGAGCCGACCGTGATGATGTTCACGCAGGCCAAGACCGTGCTGGCCAACCCGCTGGCCGAATCCGGCGCCCGGGTGATCACCGTCGAGGATCTCCGCTGGAAGCGTCGGGACATCAAATCGGTGGCGCTGCTGGCGCAGGTTCTCGCCAAGCAGCAGGCTGCCGAGGCGGGGGTCGCCGAGGCGTGGATGGTCGAGGACGGGGCCGTGACCGAGGGCTCGTCCTCCACCGCCTTCATCGTCAGCCGTGACCGTGTGCTCGTCACGCGGCCGCTCTCGACGGCGCTTCTGCCCGGCATCACCCGGGCCTCCGTTCTGAAGCTCGCTGCCGAAGCTGACTTGCGCGTCGAGGAGCGGCTAATCCCGGTGGCCGAGGCCTACGAGGCCCAGGAGGCGTTCTACACCAGCGCCTCGGCTTTCGTGATGCCGGTGATCGAGATTGATGGCCGGTCGATCGGCGAGGGGCGTCCTGGTCCGCTGACCAGGCGCCTGCGCGAACTCTACATCGAGGCGGCCCGCGAGGGCTGAGGGCGCCCCGCCGCGCCGCGGACAGGAACGGATCCGGTATCCGGCTGTTGCTCTTGGAACACGTGTTACAAGAGGGGAGACCAGTTTTGTCGAGGAAGATCCTGCTGGCCGCAGTCGCGGCGGCCCTGTTCGCGGTGCCCGCCTATGCCCAGAACCCGGATGCCCCGCTGAAGGGCCGCGATACCGATCCGGCGCTGCCGCCGTCGACCCAGACGCCGCCGGATCGCGTCCGCCCGAGCGCCGACTCGCCGCCCCAGGACCAGTCGCTCAGCGACAAGCTCCAGGAGAACGACGGCGTGATCAAGCCGCCGGAATCCGGGACGACGGGCACCGTCGTGAAACCCGACGAGTCCGGTTCCATGCCGGTAATCAAGCCACAGGAATTGCCGGGCCGGAAGCCCGGGACCGAGGCGAAATAGCCGCGTTCTGCGGATCGCCAGGGCCGCCATGCGGCCGCCTTGCTTGATTTCGCCGCCCGGATCGCGGAAACGGCTCAGGACGTACGCAGCCCGCACCCGTGGGCTGCTCCGTCCCGGTTTCCGTCGCGGGTAAGCAGGCAGGCATGGCCAACGTCGTCGTTGTAGGCGCCCAGTGGGGCGACGAAGGCAAGGGCAAGATCGTCGACTGGCTCTCCGAGCAGGCCGACATCGTCGTCCGTTTCCAGGGCGGCCACAACGCCGGCCACACGCTGGTTATCGACGGGGTGACCTACAAGCTGGCGCTGCTGCCCTCGGGCGTCGTGCGCGGCGGCAAGCTCTCCGTCATCGGCAACGGCGTCGTGGTCGATCCCTGGCATCTCGTCGACGAGATCGAGCGGATCAAGGCGCAGGGCGTCGAGGTCTCGCCGAAGTCTCTTCGCATCGCAGACAACGCCACGCTGATCCTGCCGCTCCACCGCGAATTGGATCATTTCCGCGAGACCGCCAATTCGGGCCTCAAGATCGGCACCACCAAGCGGGGTATCGGGCCGGCCTACGAGGACAAAGTCGGCCGTCGCGCGATCCGCGTGGTCGATCTCGCCGATATCGACGCGCTACCGGCCAAGATCGAGCGGGTGCTGACCCACCACAACGCGCTCCGCCGCGGCCTCGGCATCGACGAGGTGAATGCCGAGACGCTGCTCGCCGAGCTCACCGCGATCGCTCCGAAGATCCTTCCGTTCGCCGACACGGTCTGGTCGCTCCTCGACGATCAGCGTCGGGCCGGCAAGCGAATCCTGTTCGAGGGCGCGCAGGGCGCGCTGCTCGACGTCGACCACGGCACCTACCCGTTCGTCACCTCCTCGAACATCGTAGCCGCTCAAGCCGCGACGGGGTCCGGCCTCGGCCCGGGGGCGATCGGCTACGTGCTCGGCATCGCCAAGGCCTACACCACCCGGGTCGGTGAGGGGCCGTTCCCCACCGAGCTGCACGACGAGATTGGCGAGACCATCGGCGCCCGCGGGCGCGAGTTCGGCGTCAACACCGGACGCAAGCGCCGCTGCGGGTGGTTCGACGCGGTTCTGGTACGCCAGACGGTGCGGACCTCCGGCATCCACGGCATCGCGCTGACCAAGCTCGACATCCTGGACGGGTTCGAGGAAATCCGCGTCTGCACAGGCTACAAGCTGGACGGGCAGACGATCGATCATCTGCCGGCGAGCCAGGCGGCGCAGGCCCGGGTCGAGCCGATCTACGAGACCATTCCGGGCTGGTCCGAGACGACCGCCGGAGCCCGTTCGTGGGCGGACCTGCCGGCGCAAGCGATCAAGTATGTCCGTCGGATCGAGGAATTGATCGGGGCGCCGGTGGCGTTGCTGTCGACCTCCCCAGAGCGCGACGATACCATCTTGATGCACAATCCCTTCGAGGATTGAGGCCCCGCGTCCTATCCCGTTGATGACGCAGCTTTTCCCCTCTTCGGCCTGTATCCAGCCCGCATCCGCGTGATCTAGAACCAGCGTATGGCGGGGCGGCGGTCCTGGTGATCGACTGCCCTGCATCCTATCGGAGGAACCGGCTCGCGGATGCCGATCTGCGTTCCGGGCACAGAACATCACCGGCCGATGGCCGTGACCGACCATCGGGGGCGGGAGCGGCCATCGGTCCTCGGCCTTCGCCCCGCCCCGCCGGACGGCGGCCGAAGGGGCGGACCAAGGCAGCATGGCCGATTACTACCCGCTTCTGGCACGCGCTCTTGATGCGCTGCCCGACCGATCGCCCGCCCTGCGCAAGGCGGTCTACGACCGCGCGCGAAATGCCTTGATCAGCCAGCTCCGCTCGCTGGATCCGCCCCTGTCGGAGGCCGATATCGATCTTGAGCGCCGGGCGCTCGACACGGCGATCGAGCGGCTGGAAGTGGATCACGGTGGTTTGCCGGCACCGGCCAACGACGCCGTCGTGGTGGCAGATCGGAACCCATCCCCGGCCTCAGCTCCGGAAATCCCGGAGCCGTCGCCGCCCGCGTCGCCCGCACCGGTGCCGGTGCCCGCGCAAGCGCCCGAGCCGATCCTCCCGGCTGCCGTGCCCCCCTTCGCGCGGGTTATTCCCACGCTGGAGCCCGAGCCGCGCGAGGCGCCGATCGCGATCTCGTCGCCGCGATCCGGGGCAGCCCCGTCGCCCGCTCCCGAAGAGACACAGTTCGCCACCGCATCAACGACGGACGTCGAGGATCCGGACGGCGCTACATCCTCGGGCGATGCCGGCAACGGGCGTCAGCGTCCGCGTATCGAGGTCGTGCCACCTCGGTCCGGGCGCTCGCATATCCTGCGCAACGCCTTCGTGGGTAGTGTACTCGCGGTGGTGATCGGTTTGATCGCTGTCGCTGCCTTCATGCTCCGCGATCGGCCTCAGAGCCTGCCGTCGAATGGCACCGAGACGGCCGATGCACAGCAGCCTGAGGCCGAGACGAAGTTCGGCGACCGGGTGGGAGGCGAGTCGGCGCCTGCACCACGAGCGGCGGTACGTCAGGATAGCAGCACCCTTCCGCGAGTCGCCTCCTCGCCGGCTCAGCAAAACCTGTCCGTGGCCCAGAGGGCCGAGTTGATCGAAGAGGGGACGGGCGCCGACAACGCCCAGCCCATGAAGACCAACGGCCGGGTGACGTGGCGGCTCGATACCGTCAATGGCGAGCAGGGCCAGCCGCTTCAGAACGCCGTCGTCGCGACCGTGACGATTCCGGATGCCGGGCTGACGCTGGTCATGACCATCCAGCGAAACCTCGACGCCACCCTGCCGGCTTCACACACGGTGAGCCTCGCATTCAGTCAGACCGGTGGCGATGCCACGCGAACGGTTCAGGATGTCGGCCTGCTTCAGGCCAAGGACGATGAGAACGGACGTGGCTCGCCGGTATCCGGCTTACCGGTCCGGGTCCGGGACAATCTGTTCCTAATCGGCTTGTCATCACTTCAGAACGACGTCGACCGCAACACCGACCTTTTGCTCCACCGCAACTGGTTCGACATCGCTGTGCGCTACACCTCGGGCAAGCGTGCGGTGCTGACGTTCGAGAAGGGCAGTGCTGGCGCCCAGGTGATGCAGAGCGCCTTCGACGCGTGGCAATAGGTGAGAACGATCCGGCGCGCCTCGGTGGCGCGCCGGATCGGTTGGTCAGTGCGCCTCGATACCGGTACGGGGTAGTTCGCGGTTGGCAATATTGCGCTTGACCGCTTCCTGAACCTTCTCGAAGGCACGGACTTCGATCTGCCGGACACGCTCGCGGGAGACGCCAAACTCGCCCGATAGATCCTCAAGCGTGATCGGATCCTCGGCAAGCCGGCGAGCCTCGAAAATGCGTCGTTCCCGCGGGTTCAGCACACCGAGAGCGTCGCGCAGAGCCGAGAGCCGGTTCTGGCCCTCTTGCTCGCGGGCCAGCACGGTTTCCTGGCTCGGGGCGTTGTCGACGAGCCAATCCTGCCACTCACCCTCGCCCTCCTCGCGAAGGGGCGCATTGAGCGACGTGTCGCCGGACAGCCGACGATTCATATCGATCACGTCCTGCTCGGGGACACCGAGCCGAGTGGCAATCTGCTTGACCTGATCGGGGCGCAGATCGCCCTCGTCGAGCGCCGAGATTTTGCCCTTGGCCTTGCGCAGGTTGAAGAACAGCTTCTTCTGGTTCGCGGTGGTGCCCATCTTCACGAGCGACCACGAGCGCAGGATGTATTCCTGAATCGCCGCCTTGATCCACCACATGGCGTAGGTCGCGAGGCGGAAGCCCTTGTCGGGATCGAAGCGCTTGACCGCCTGCATCAGGCCCACATTGCCCTCGGACACGACTTCACCGATGGGCAGGCCGTAGCCGCGATAGCCCATGGCGATCTTGGCCACGAGGCGCAGGTGAGAGGTCACGAGCCGATGCGCGGCCTCACGGTCGCCGGCGTCCCGCCAGCTTTTCGCCAGCGTGAACTCCTCCGTCGGCTCCAGCATCGGGAACTTGCGGATCTCGTCGAGGTAGCGCGACAGGCCACCTTCATTGGCGAGCACGGGCAGCGTACCGGCCATGGCATTCTCCTGGACTCTTGTCCCCCTGACGGGCGGACGCGACGGGCAACAGTGCCGTCTACTCGGGCCGCTCTTGAGCCGACCCTCCGGGTCACCCATCTCATACGGGTAAGCCAGATGGACCGGTAGCGGTTGATAACACCCACGTCGCCATCAACGCGCGACCAGTCGAATGGTCGTAGCATGTCACGATGTGACGCGGTTCGGCGTGATCTTTCGCACGCGACACAGGCTCGAAGCCTTACCACATTTGCTTGGCTCAAGCTTTCGCGAGGGCCTCTACAAGCGCGGAGATATCCGGTGGGATTGCGCTCTCGAACCGGAGCGTTGCGCCGGTGCGCGGGTGGCTGAATCCGAGCAATTCCGCGTGGAGAGCTTGGCGGCCGAGGGCCGTGAGCGCGTCGCGCGCCGGCGAAGACAGTCGCGCCGCCTTCGTGAGGAAGGCCCCCCCGTAGACCGGATCGCCCAGAAGCGGATGGCCGCGATGGGCAAGGTGCACCCGGATCTGATGCGTCCGGCCGGTCTCCAAACGGCAGCGCACCAGGGCGGCCTCTGGATATGCCTCTGCGACCGCGTAATGTGTCACCGCGTGCCGCCCGGACTCATCCGAGACGACGGCGATCTTCTCCCGGTTGTACCTTGAGCGGGCGAGGCTCGCCCGGATCGTGCCGGCACGCGGTTGCGGTACGCCCCAGACCAGCGCCGCATAGGCGCGCTCCAGCGGCCCGGTCCGGCCGTGATCGGCGAATTGCGCCGTCAATCCCTGGTGGGCCGCATCGTTCTTGGCAACGACGATCAGGCCACTCGTGTCCTTGTCGAGCCGGTGGACGATACCGGGGCGGCGCACGCCCCCGATCCCCGAGAGGCTGACGCCGCAATGGGCGATCAGAGCATTGACCAGCGTTCCGCTTTCGTGGCCCGGGGCCGGATGAACCACGAGACCCGCCGGTTTGTCGATGACGATAAGATCGTCGTCCTCGTAGGTGATCGACAGATCCACGGCCTCGGCGGCCGGTTCTGCATCGACCGGTGGTGGCACCACCAAGACGAGTTGAGCACCGGCGGCGATCTTCACGGCCGGGTCGCGCAGAGGGATCCCATCCCGGCGGACCCGCCCATCGCGCACCAGATCCTGAAGCCGTGCCCGGGACAGATCCGGGAAGAGAGCGACCAGTGCCCGATCGAGCCGGACGCCGCCATCCGCAACGATCCCAACCCGCGCCCCGTCGATTACGTCCACCGCGATCCCTCTCCGCGCCCCGTCCGCACCGATCGATGCGGAATCTATCGAGAAGGCCCTTGCTCCCCCGGCGGGTCGTGGCTATAGCACCTGCGCGCCGCCGGAAAGCTCCCATCGTCTAGCGGTCTAGGACGTCGCCCTCTCACGGCGAAAACAGGGGTTCGATTCCCCTTGGGAGCGCCAGCAGCATCAAGCTCTTAGCTGATGACTGCGGGGCGGGTGTCTAACAAATGTTCCCTATACATCCTTGTAGAACGGTCGATTCTAGATCCGCCCGCACGGTATGCGCGAGCGGCGTTCGTGTGAACCGGCCTCTTGGCGGGTTGGGTACGTTTCCAACGATTGATGACCACAACCGGCAGCAGCTACCCTGGGTTGTCGAGCCTTTAACCTCGGCAACCCACGTCCGCGGTGATCGTTTTCCTCCCCCGATAGCGATAGGTCCGCGGGCGTGGGCATTTGGGGGCAATGCCTTCGGTTGACCAAGTCGCCAAGTTTGCGACTTGAACCGATGCGGATCTGCGTTCGTCATGATTGGCTATGCAGGCGCCAAACTGGCCTCTGCATGAGCCGACAGAAGGGGTGGGATTCAAACCCACAACCAGACCATTATGAGCGGTCGGCTCGCACCGCCGAGATGGATGGACAGCGGGCCCACGCCGCCTACCATCGGAAGCTGCGACCCCAGCGATGGAGCCTAAAAATGAACCTCGAAGACGAGGTCCAGTGGATGCGGTTGCGCGTCGTCGCGCTGGAAACGAAGGCCTCCGAGGCGCAGCGCCAGATCCGCGCCCTGAGCTGGGGGGTGGGGCTGCTGTTGGCCATCGCCTGCGCGGACGTCATCCGGATGTTCGTCGGATAAGCGGCACCTCGACTCCGATCAGCACTGGCATTGGCGAGATCGCCGGCACGCTGCCGAGCGTGCGCGGGATCGGGCCCTGACCGACGGCCACCAGGGTCCGCAGAGCCCGGGTAGCGAGGTCATCCGCTTGGCACAAGTCTTCCCTGGCCCGGCGCATGTCGTCACCGGCGCGGCGGACCCGCCGCATCCGCCAATACGCCACCGCGACGATGAACGGGCTGATCAGGCGCATAGAACCTCCGCAGAGAGTCGGCTGAGACCGGCCAACGCACCGTCCTCGTACTGGCGAAGCGACTTCCCGATCCGAAACTTCAGCAGGATTACCGGAAGGGTCACCATTGGCTCATCCATGAAGGATGACACGATGGCATCCAGCCGGTCATCCAGTTCGTCGGTAGGCTCCCTCGCCGCGTTATAAGCCTGCCATTCTGATGCGGCCTTGATGCGCTTGTTGGCCTCCACATGCGGTCCAAGTCGAAGATCTGTGGATCGCGGCACGGATGTGCTTGGCGCGCGATTCCGTAGAACCGACACGACTCAGTCGAGAGCCGGTCGAACTCGACCACCATCAGATGCAGGGTCGATGCGAGAGTAAGGAACTCAGCCTCCAGTCGGCTCAAAAGCCATACTTCAGGGCGGACCGCTCCCAAGAGGGCCGATCAACTCCCCAACAGATCCTATCCATCTCGGATGATACACACCGCGCCGTGGAAGCCATCCGGGCAATCGCAGCAAACATCGTAGAGCGCCGTTCCATCACGGTGTTCGTCATCGCGCGAAGGGAAGATTAGGGTTCCGTCACCGAAAAGATCGTCCGGAGCGTCACCAAGGTTGCTCTCGGGACGCAAGCGGTGACGACCATTCTCGCTGCAATAACAGTCGCCGCTGGTAAGACCGGCACCCCTGCGTATCAGAGCCATTTCGCCGCGAAGGAATTGTTCCGCCAGCTGGAACATCTGTCCGAAGGCATGGCAAACGACGTGACCCACATTCAGGTTGCCGGGGCCGAAGTGCTACGTCAGATCCCGCTGCGGCAGCCGCATCAGCGGTTCGCCCACGCGCAGGCGTGCGCCCTCCTGCAAGGTCGGCCACAGCGTGAACCCCGGCTGGGCAAGGACCACGATGGTGGAACCGTGCTCGAACCAGCCTAACTCCGCGCCCTTTTCCCGGCGGGCGTTACAGGGCAGGGGGCGGCCGCCGGTTCGTCGCAGGTCGACGCCCTCCGGCAGGAAGCCGAGCCGCAAACCCGCTACCAGGATCGCCGCCACCGGCACCAGGGTCACGGCATAGTCGGCGATTCGCAGACGCAGCACCGCGCGCTCGTTGCGGCAGAACAGGGCCTCGATACGCTGCAATGCGATCGGGTTCACGTTCCAAGTATCGCCCCAGATGTGACGGACCGACTCAACCAGGAGGTCGTGAGGTGCGTGGAAGCGGTGGTACATCCCGGCCGTCAACCGCAGGGTCGCATAGACGCCCCCTTCGTGGGCGCGGGCCAGCTCCGCATCGCCCCCGAGCAGATCTTCGAGGCTGTAGGACAGCCCCTTGATCTGGAGGAGCCGGCCGGCTTCGATCCGGCCATGCGCGCCTAGGATCGCATCGCTCGGGCTCACCAGGATCGCCGGGTCCAGGGCGACCGGGCGGGCGCCGGGACGCAGCGCCCGCACGAAGGCGGCGTGGAGGCTCGGGAATCGGGACTCGGCTGCGTCGCTGAGATCGACATCGCAGAACAGGCGCCACGTCGCGATCGAAACGTCCCGCACCAGCGGCTGCTCGATGCGGCTGAACCAGCCCATGAACCGGGTGGCGAGCCGACGCGGCAGCCGGTTGGTAAGCAGGAAGTTGAGATCCTCCTGGGCCCCCACCTGCGCCAGGGCGCGCCGGAGCCGCGATCTCGTCGAAACCGTCATCATGCCGTGAACCACCTTCGATACGGCGTGGGGCGATGTCCGCACTCCTCGCCACCCTGTCCGCCACCGCCGCAGCCGCTTTGGTTGCCCTGCCGAAGGCTGCACAGCGCCTTCAATTGTCTCGGGCCAAGCATCCGTCCTTGACCGGCCACGCCCGGATGGCTCGGCGCGTCGCCGGGCTCATCCCGCATTACGCCTATTCCGAGCGCGCCTTCTTCCGCTCCGACGATCCGGACGAGACGGTCGCGCTGCGGCGGGAGAACGGCTTCGCCCGGCTGAGCGAACTGTACCGGACGCGATTCCCCCGGACCCGGGCCGAGACCGACGCGATCCGAGACGGACTCTCGGACCTGCAATTCACCGGTTTGTATCGGGTGCCGTTCCAGTATGCCCGACACGTGCGGACGCATCTCGGCTCCGGCGCTTTCGCTTCGGCCGCCGCGGGCGTGACCCTCACCGATCTCGACGGCAATGTCTTTTACGACCTGGCCGGGTCCTACGGGGTCAATCTGTTCGGCGTGGACTTCTATCGCGCTTGCCTGGACGAGGGGGCCGCGAAGGTCGCCGCCCTCGGGCCGGTATTGGGGCCGCTGCACCCGGTGGTCACGGGCAATGTTGCACGGCTCAAGGCGCTGTCGGGCCTCGACGAGGTCTCGTTCCACATGTCCGGGACCGAGGCGGTGATGCAGGCGGTGCGCCTTGCCCGCTACCACACCGGACGGCGCCGGATCGTGCGATTCTGCGGCGCCTATCATGGCTGGTGGGGCGAGGTGCAGCCGGGAATCGGCAATCCGGTGCCGACCCGCGACACCCTCACCCTGGCCGACATGTCCGAGCGGACGCTGCGCGTGCTGGCCAGCCGCCGGGACGTGGCCTGTGTGTTGGTCAATCCGCTCCAGGCCATGCACCCGAATGCCGGCGCGCCGTCCGATTCCGCCATGGTCGACAGTGCACGCAAGGCCGGCTTCGATCGCACCGCCTATACCAAATGGCTCAAGGACCTGCGCGCGGTCTGCACGGCCAACGGCATCGTGCTGATTTTCGACGAGGTCTTCCTCGGCTTCCGCTTGGCCCGAGGCGGCGCGCAGGACTATTTCGGCGTGCGCGCCGACATGGTGACTTACGGCAAGACGCTGGGAGGCGGCTTGCCGGTAGGCGTGATCTGCGGGCGCGCCGACCTGATGCGGCGGTTCCGTGACGACCGACCGGTGGATATCTGCTTCGCCCGAGGGACCTTCAACGCACATCCTTACGTGATGGGCGCCATGAGCGCGTTCCTCGACCGGCTGGAGACGCCGGAGGTGGCCGCCCAATACCGCGACCTCGATACGATCTGGGATGCCCGGGCCGCGCGGCTGAACGCACTGTTGGCGGAGGCCGAACTGCCGGTGCGGGTGGCCAACATGTCCACGGTCTGGACGGTGCTCTACACGCGGCCGTCGCGCTACAATTGGATGCTGCAATTCTACCTGCGCGCCGAAGGGCTTGCCTTGTCCTGGGTCGGGACCGGTCGGATGATCTTCAGCCTCGCCTATGATGACGTGGCCTTCGAGGCCGTCGCCACGCGGTTCGTGGCGGCGGCGAATGCCATGCGGGCGGATGGCTGGTGGGAGTGCGGCGCGCCGACCGACAAAGCGATCCGGCGAACGATCCTGCGCGAGGTGGCAGCCATCCGGCTCGGCAAGCTGGGCGCTCGCCTCGGCCTCCGAGCGCCGGACCAAGCCTGATCCAGCGACCGGCTCCGTGACCACGGGTCCTGCCACACCAGCCCGTGATCAAGCAAAACCAAGTTTTTATTTGGCAGGGTCAGAGGATCGGCGTTAAATTTGCAGGGCTTTTACCTATATCTGCAAATATTCGACGACCCGTTCGAACTTGGATTTCCCCGGCATCGCTGTGCGATGCCGGGTTGAGCGCCAGGCTCAGGCGCCGCGCTCGTGGGGTTCGTGCTCCTCGACCAACTCGCCTTGCAACAGCGCGAGCGGCGCCTTGTGGTAGAGCTTGATGTCGTGGAACGGGTCCGTGAGGATCTTGGTGGCCCAGACCAGGCCGGTCTGGACGTCGCGCACGAAGAACAGCTGCACGGTGCGGAACAGCAGGCCCGCCCCGGCCAGCCACAGCCAGATCCAGCCGACGTTGCGGATCAGGTCGGCGGTCGTCTGGTGCGGTGAGAGCAGGCCGAACAGGGTGGGATCGAAATAGAGCGGCAGCGGCGAGATCGCCCAGATCGCCAAGAGGACGATCTTGCGCTGAAGATTGTAGCCGACTTTGATCTCTTCCTTGTGCTCGTGCGTGGCGTTGTTGACGTGGTCGTAGCCCTTCGGCTCGAAGAACAAATGGCCGGATTGCCGGCTCGTCATCGCGAGGAGCCAGCCGATCAGCGCGGCCGTCGCGGGATCCTTGAAGGCCATCGCGTAGGCGACCAGGAAGCTCACCGCACTGACGAAGTGCAGGCTCTGGTTGATCCGGTTGTGGTGATAATAGCGGTGGTCGTCCCAGCGCTGGACGCGCAACGTCTCAAGAAAGCTGGCCATGCCGTGCTTCTCCAATCGATCGTGGGTGGGCTGGTAGGAAGAGTTTCGCGATCAGGCGTCGCGCTTGCGCAGACGAATGAGTGAGAAGTGGCCGAGTGGCGGCAGCGGGCGGCGCTCGACGACTTCCACCGGCGCAGTCGCTGCCCAGGCAGCGTAGCGCTCCCAGGAAAACTCGGTCCGCCAGCCAAGGCGGCTGGTGATCGGCATCAGCGTGTGCTCGATTAGGCGGCGCAGGCCGCCCTCGGCCCCGATCCGGGTGGTGATGACGATCTCGCCGCCGGGGCGAAGCACCCGGGCGAACTCGTCGAGAGCCGCCTCTGGGTTCGGCACCGCGGTCACGACGTACTGGGCGACGACGACGTCGAAGGAGGCATCCGCGAAGTCGAGATGCTCGGCATCCATCACAGCGAGTCGCTCGACATTGCGCAGGGCCAACCGGGCGACGCGGGTCCTGGCCTTCTCAAGCATCGGTGCCGAGATATCGATGCCGACGATGGCGGCCGCCCGGCGGTATGCCGGGAGCGACAGGCCGGTGCCGACACCGACCTCGAGGACGCGGCCCCCGATCCGCTCGGCCGCGGCCGCCGCCAGTGTCCTACCTTGCGCGAAGACCGGGCCGAACACGACATCGTAGACGGGCGCCCACCGGCCATAGGCCTTGGCGACGCCGTCGCGATCGAGGTCGGGGCCGAGTGTCGCCGCTCGCGGCGAACCGGTGCTGTGCGTTCCGAGGGCCATAGGGTCCTGTCTCTCGCTGGCTGTCAGGCTGAGGCACCCGGCCGCCGGCCTTGTCGCGGGCCGAAGGATCCGGGATTTGAGGGAAAGGCCGGGCTCAGGCCCGGATTCGGATCACGCTGGATTGGAGCCCGGTCGCAGCGCCGCGGATTCGGCGACGGCGAACGGGTTGCTGCGGCCGCTTTCAGGGGCGGGATGCGGACGATCCGCCGAGGCATTCAAACACATCGTCAGGCCGTGATCAGATGATACGGCGGCCGTAATGGCGCAAAACTAAGCGGAACGTCATCGGCACCACACCGTTTCACCGCGTCGATCTTTCCGCCGGCAAAACTATGATTGTCTTTTGACGGTGTTGTGACATCACAAAATGGTCTTTTACCGACATGCGCTTCGCTGGCAAAGCTTTGAAGTCGTGCGAACACGGTCTTGAGTGCTCGAAGGTCTTCGGACGCTCGCCGAGGGCGGTTCCGGATCGCGCTGCCATCGAGCTCGCATTCAGCGCCTTGATGGGACGGGCGCGTTGACGCCGATCCGGTATCCACCTCAGCGGCAAGCGTTCCAGCGGGCGGATTCAGCGATCCGGAAACGGCGCCATCGGCACCGCCACAGTTCGGGAGGTGCCGATCGCCGGCGAGCAGCCATCTTGTTCACGATGATGAGAAACCACAGGCCCGGACGTCTCAGCGGTCCTGCGGGCTTGCGTTATGATCCGAATACCACAATGCCGGCGGACGGTTTGTCCGACATCATCTCGCCCCGTTGTCGACGAGATGTTCCCCGGTACTCGGTTGAAGACCATGGCGCGGCCTTGCGCCGAAGGAGTGTTTCGCGTGATCGAACAAATGCGGCGTATGACCCTGGCTGTGGCGGCAATGGCCGGGCTCGCCGGAATGGCCGGGCAGGCGGAGGCCGCGCAATGCGGCAACACGGCGGCTGGGTTCGAAGCCTGGAAGCGGGAGTTCGCGCAGGAGGCGCGCGGCAAAGCCAGCGCATCGAGCTTGGCCGCCCTCGAAGGCACGAGTTACTCCACCGCCACGATCTCGGCCGATCGCGGCCAGCGCAGCTTCAAGCTGTCGCTGGATCAGTTCCTGGCCAAGCGGGGCGGCCCGACCATCGTGGCGAAGGGGCGTCAGCTCAAGCGCACCAACGCCGCCCTGTTCGAGTCGATCGAGCAGCGCTACGGCGTCCCCCCGGGCCCGCTGCTGGCGATCTGGGGCATGGAGACAGGCTTCGGTGCGGTCCGTGGCAACGTCAACACCCTCTCGGCGGTGGCGACCCTGGCGTATGATTGCCGCCGCTCCGAATACTTTACGGATCAGCTCTATGCGGCCCTCACCCTGGTCGATCGCGGCCTGCTCTCGCCGAGCACCCGCGGCGCGGCTCACGGGGAAGTCGGCCACACGCAGTTCCTGCCGAAGAACGTGCTCGCCTACGGCACCGGCGACTTGAACAATGTCGGCGCCGCCCTTTCGTCGACCGCGAACTTTCTGAAGGCGCATGGCTGGCGCCCCGGAGCCGGCTACCAGCCCGGCGAGCCGAACTTCGTCGCGATCCAGGGTTGGAACGCCGCACCGGTCTACGAGAAGGCGATTGCCCTGCTGGGCAAGCAGATCGACAACGATTGAAGTCTATTCGCGGGCGGACGCGCTTCAGAATTGGAGCGCGAAATCTTTATCCGCCCCAAAATGGTCTTGATCGGTCCGTGATCGACCACGCCGATGCCCCAGAAAAGCCGGCCCGGCCCCGCTGTTTCAGCTCAGCGGGGCCGGCCGGCCCATCGAGAGGCGCTGTCGGCTTGTCCGAGCCGCGGCGACGATGATCCGGCAGGCATCCGCTCCGCGACGAGAGCATGGGCGCCCGCATGGCTATCGACACCTTGCCCCTGGACGGCTCCACCACCCGGATCGGCCGCCGTTCCTGCGCAGCCCCGTTGGCCGTCCTGACCGCCGCCGTGGCTCTGGCCGCACTCGGGAGCGGCTGGCCGCATTCGGGACGCCCGCCGGCTTCCACACTGGTCATCCCGGATCGCGACGTCGCGAGTGCCGAATCACGGTCCGAGGCCCCCCCCCTGGCGGCGAACCCTGAGCCTTCGGCGACCGAAGCTTGGCGCGATGCCACCGGCGGTCCCTTGTCCCGCTGGGCCTGGACGCAGGTCGAGCTGCCGTCGCTGCCATCGATCGCCGACGCAACGCCGATCCCTGAGGTTCAGAATGCCGAGCCGCCACGTGCGGCGATGACCGTACCCCTCCCAATTCCGCGTCCTCCCGAATTTCGATCCACGCGCGGTCCTGACCCGGCGCGCAGGGCCGACCGGCGGATCGCGCGTCGCGAGCTTTCGCCCGTCGCGATCCCGCCCCGGGAGGACGACCGCTCGTTCCTGGAAAAATTGTTCGGTGTCGAGCGCGCCCCCGCGCTCGCCTATGGCTCCCTCGAGACCCGACCGGCGGATCTCGTGCCGCAGCGCCGCATCTCGCCGCCGCTTGCCCCCACGGATGCGCGTCCCACGGCCGGGACGGCGGTCTACAACATCGCGGCCCGCGTGGTGACGCTGCCGAGCGGTGAGCGTCTGGAAGCGCATTCCGGCCTCGGCGAGGGTTTCGACGAGCCGCGCCTCGTCAACGTGCGGATGCGCGGCCCGACGCCGCCCGGCACCTACGACCTCAAGGAGCGGGAGCAGCTGTTCCACGGTGTACGGGCGATCCGCCTGACACCGGTCGGTGGCCCTGAGGCTGTCTACGGTCGCGACGGCCTGCTGGCGCATACCTTCATGCTCGGCCCGCGCGGCGATTCGAACGGTTGCGTCTCGTTCCGCGACTACGATCGGTTCCTGCAAGCGTTCCTGCGCGGCGAAGTCCAGCGCCTCGTGGTCGTGGCCGGCATCCAGGATCCGCTGCCGAGCCTTGCCGAGACGCCCATGCGCACCCGCATGGCCCGCAACGGCAATTGAGGCAGACCGATCCGGGGCTCGCTATCGCGATTGGCTGTGCAGCAGTGCTTTGACCGACCCCTGGACGCTGCCGCGCTCTTCGGGGCGCGCCTGCCGCAAATGGGCTTCGACGAGATTGAGAAGATAGGACTCCGCCTCGACCTCGGAACCATGGGTCGATCGCGAACCGGAACCAGGACCGAAGAAGACCGACACCGACAGGCCCGGGGCTGCTGAGATACGCGCAAGCCTCTCTGTCATCGCGGTGTCAGCCCCATCGGGGTCTGGTGCCATGAACGCGTCTCCCGATGGCTCGCGCGTCCGGTGGTGGGATACCGGCTGCCGTATATCGGCAGCCTCTCAAGATCGTCTGGGATAACTCAGTCAGCCTGCAGGGGCACTTACGGATAGACGGCCACATCGGCCATTGAGTCCGCGGTGGGCAGGTTAGTCATTTTATACTGACTGTAGTTCGCGCCGATCATCCCAATTCAAGTCGCCGGCTGACGTCGGGCGGCGGCAAGGATATGAAACGGCCGCCCTGCACTGGCATTCGCGTTGATCGCTGCAGAGGATGTCTCCGCTTGGCCCGTCCGTATCATGGTCGGCGTGGCAAGCCGATCGATCGTACCCGCTCTGCGGGTAATGACGTTCACGGGCGTTTCGCTCAGCTACCGGGCCAAGTGCGACAGGCACCTGAGTAGCTGTTGCAGACAGACAGCACGATCTTCGCCGAAGCTTTCAGATTCCCAAACGTCCGATCGCAGGCAGCTTGATTCCGGGGCGGCGGAAGTCGATCCCGGCGACACCGCCGAGCAGGTTCAGCTCCAAGCCTTCGACCCAGGCGAACGTGAGGCCGACGTAACCGCCGAGATTGATCCGAATTCCTGTGCCCGAGGGCGTCCGCCCGATCCAGCGTCCATCGTAGGGAAAATCCTTGCCGATCGCCGTGGCCGGGAGGCTGGCCCGCATCTCCGGTACCGCTGCCATCACGGCAGCGACGAACGTGTTCGAGTTCGGTCCCGGCCAGACCACGTAATCCCCGGGGCGGGCATAGCGGTACTCGGCTACGGCCTTGCGAATCCGCGGAAGCATCATCTCCGCTTCCGGGCCGTCCGTGGCGAACACGGTCTCGGGTGCGTTCCCGAACCAGCGCCCGTCCGGAACGAAGCGGTCGATCCAGATCGGCTGGCCCCAGGCCGTGTAGTCGAAGCGGCGGTAGCGGCGCTCTCCGCTACCCTTGATGACGATCCAGCTATGGGTCGCGACGATACCGCGCCAGCTCACCGTGCGGGCGGAGTAGATTCGGACCACGGCCCCGGGATTGGTCTCGGCCGGCGGAAGGAGGCCGGCGCTGGAACGGTCGGCTGAGCGCCAGTCGCCGTCCGCACGCAGCCAGTACCGGGTTGCCGAGACAGCGATCGGCACAAGGAAAAGGATGACGAGCGCGATAAGCGCGAACCTGATCAGGGACACGAGATTGGCCGGGGCATGACGGAGGACGGCCCGGATGTAGGAAGCGGTCGCGCCGGTTCCCATGCGGCCGAACGGTGCGGATCAGGCGGCGTCAGACACCGCTTCAAGAAACAGCGTCGTGGCGAGCAGGTCGGCACAGCCGCCAGGGCTCAGGCGCGCCGCCACGAAGTCGCGATGGATTGCGATGGCACGGTCCCGCCAATCCGGCGTCGCGATCCCGCCGGCCTTGAGGAAATCGGCCGCCGCAGCCCGCGCCCAATCCAGCCCATCAGCCCCGCCGCGGTGGAGCAGGTTCGTGTCGTCGACGACGGCCAGCAGCGCGAAGAAGCAGTGTACTCGTGCGGCCTCGGGATCGTCCGGCGCCCGGGCCCGGCCGAAGCGCAACGCCGGCAGACCGACGGCCCGGACGGTGGGAAAGCCTGCGGCAGCTTCCGCACGGGCACCCCCAACACCGTAGCGGCGCGCCACTCGACCACCATGGCTCTCCATCGAGGTGGGCGCCCGAGCGATGGCACCGCCCCATAGGCAGCCCACGGCCTCGGCCCGCGCATCGGCGGAGGCGCGAAACTGTCCGGCCGCGCCCGCGGCGGCACAGATCAGACCCAGCGAGAAGATGGCGCCGCGATGCGCGTTGACGCCGCCCGTCGCCGCCAACATGGCCGCCTCGGCCCTCAATCCGATGGCGCGGAGCCCACCCATGTCCTCGCCGCGTTCGCCAGCGGCGAAGAGGTCAGCGAAGTACGGCCGGATCGCCGCTGCGCTGCGACGCAGGGTTTCGGCATCCATGTCGAGATGGCTGCCGGAGTCGACGGGGCTAACCAGCCCGGGCTTTGGCCAAGTTTCCAACTCATCGATCAGGGCGGCGTGGGCGAGATTCGCTACGCGCTCGGGCCGGAGCTTCGGAGCATGCGGCTTTTCCTGAACGCGCAGATCGGAAATGCGATTTCTCCCGCGCAACGTCGAGAAAACATGACACACGGGCCATCTCGACCGGCTGGAGCAACCGGTCGTGACGGGCATGCTGCTACGCACCTCCCGCAGAGCCGTCAATTCGGCCGCTTCGCCTGAGAGCCCCTGTGGTCGACCGCGGCGCCTGTAGGGGCTGGCTTCGAGCGCGTCTCCGTCGGTTAGAACGTTCCGACGAAGCGGTCTGGCAAGTGCCACAGATTCGGCGCCTGGGCCCAACTCTTGCGCTCGATTGCATCGGCGAATATCCTCTTCGTTGTTTCGAAAAGATCTTCACCGCGGCGCAACTGAACGCGTGTCCGCGTAAGTCCGGCAATATCCGACTTCATATGATCCAGAAACGTCGTCGGCTCGATGGCGTGATGCGAGTCCGGGATGCCGACCGGTGCGGCGGCGTTGCGCTTCTTCTGGCGCTCGAACAAGATGTAGTTGTCACAATGGGCTAGGTGGAACAGGAACAGGTCGTCGAATTTCGGCCGATGCTCGTGGACCACGCAGTGGAAGCCGATATGCCAGTCCGTACGCTTCGAGATCAGTGTTGCTTTGCAGAGGGTCGATATCGGGCGGACATAGGCTCTCTGTAGCGATACGAGGCGTTGAAGATCGATCGGCGCCTCCTCCTCGACGTGGCGGACATCGGAGCCGAACAGGTCGAGGATCGGCGGCACATCGCGCGCCGCGATGTAATGCGACAGCGATGGCGCCACATCCGGATCGACGACGATCAACTCATCCGCATCGGCGAAAAGCACGCACTTGAATCCGATGAATAAAGACGCACAGAAATCGCGGATCGTATTCACGCGCTCCCATTCGTCGAGGGGCGTTCGCGGCAGCCGAATCAGGTTCGCGTTGATCCCAATGGTTGAGCCGTCGACGGAACCATGATCGAGAACATAGCAGTTCTCGGCTCCGACCTGCCGGTCGTAATGCCTTAGCCAGAGCGGCAACATCGTTTTCTCGTTGAACGCCATGGTGACCACGGCGAGAGGCCTTTTCTCCACCGACATTTCCCTTCGACACGGCATTTGATAATCCGCCCCCATCGTACGCGGCGGGACGCTAATTAGGAGCTAAGCTGGATATGGAGCGAGCGCCGCAACTTCTACGATCTTTGAATAAAGATGCGCGGATCATTGAGATCGGCCCGAGCTTCAATCCCCTTGCCCCTAAACGTGACGGTTGGACCACGATAGTGGTCGATCACGCTTCGCGTGATGAATTGATCGCGAAATATCATGACCAGGCGATCGACCGGATTGAGGAGGTCGACATCGTCTGGACCGGAGGTTCCCTCGCCGACGCTATCCCGAGCGATCAGCATGGAACGTTCGACGCGTTCATCGCCAGCCACGTCATCGAGCACACGACCGACATCGTCACGTTCCTGCGTGCTGCGCAGACGCTGCTGAAACCAAACGGCGTCGTGATCCTAGCCGTCCCGGACAAGCGTAAGTGCTTCGACTTCTACCGACCGCTGTCGGCGACCGCCGAAGCGATCACGGCCTTCTTGGAGCGACGCGACCGGCACACCCTGCGGACGCATATCGACTACGCTCTCAACATGGCCTTGAAGCCAGGTGGGATCGGGGCCTGGGACGCCAGCGACATCCAATTGGCCGAGCCGGTCAATCCGATCACCGACGCGCCGCAATGGCACGCCGCCGCGCAGCGTCTGGATTATACCGACGCCCACGCCTGGGTGTTCGTACCGTCGAGCTTCAGCTTGATGATCCTGGAATTGTCTTTGCTCGGCTATCTCGACCTGAGGGTCGAGGACCTTCAGGAACGGTACGCCACGGAATTTTTCGTCTGGCTTCGGAAGGGCGCGCCGCGGCTCGCAGCTGAAGAGGCCCGGAGCGAACGCACCGTCCTGATGCAGCGGGTGATCGTGGAGCTGGCTGATCAGGCGCGCCAATTGCCGGACGGGCCGCTGGGTGAATCCGCGGCCCTCCTGCGCGATCAGCTTCTGAGATCCGCGTACCGCACGCAGGCCCTACGCAGGGTTCTCTCGGCCGTGCGAGCCAGCCTGGGCACACTCGGTCTGAGCCGTCGACGCTTTCAGCAGCAGATCGCGCTGGCGGGTCACGACGTCCCGGCGAATGCCCTGGCCCCGATCCAGCACCACATCCTGCTGAACGAGGCGACGAAGATCCTGAACCGCCGAAAGCATCCCGATGGTTTCACGGTCGCCGACGATGGGGATCCGGCCATGGCAGAGAACGCGGTCCTTGTCGTGCCGCTCGGTGCCGCGCAGTTCCGCGATCCGCTGCTGGCCGCCGAACTCGCGCGGGAGCGGCAGCGGTCGCTCGCCGTGCGGGTCGTGCTCGACGCCGTGCTGAAGAGCCTGCGCTCCCAGTCCTGGGACAAGAAGCGCTTCAAGGCGATCATCGCGAAGGCCGCCCAGGAGACGCCCACCGTCGGTCCGGAAGCAGTGCGCCACGCGGTGCTTGCGGAGGAGAGCCGGAGGGTTCTGGGCGTGCCGCGCGCCTAGCGGGTCAACGCACCGGCGGCGCCCAGATTGGGAGTGCGGATGCGTCCACCGGCCGGGGCAGGAGGCCTTCGGTCCGGAAGGCGTCGGCAATCTTCTGCTGCTCGGAGAGGCCGGCCCGGGTGACCGGCTCTACGTGGTAGCTGCGGTGCGCGTTCGCCCGCCGGATCACCTCGGGCTCGATTTTCCAGAGCGGCGCCAGGCGCGAAGCCGCTTCGTCCGGCTGCGCCTTCACCCAAGCGCCGGTTTCGGCCAGCTGGCTGAACAGGACGGCCAGCACCGGGCTGTTGGCGGCCACGTAAGGATCGGCCGCAAGATAGTAGCGTTTGTACAGGGACAGGCCGGCACCATCGCGCAGAACCCGCGCACCGGATTGCTGCCGGGCGGCGGACAGGAACGGGTCCCAGGCGACCCAGGCCTCGACACCGCCGCTGGTGAGCGCAGCCCGGCCATCGGCAGGCGTCAGGTAGGCTGGGGTGATGTCCTTGAAGGTCATGCCGGCTTCCGAGAGGGCAGCCAGCAGCAGGTAATGGCTGCCCGCGCCTTTGGTGACGGCGACGCGCCGGCCGCGCAGATCCGCAACCGTCTTGGCGGGCGAGCTCTCGGGCACCAGGATGGCCTGCGCGTCCGGGGAGGGGGCTTCCTGGGCGATGTAGGTGATCCGAGCGCCCGCCGCCTGCGCGAAGATCGGCACCGTGTCGGCCACGTCGGCCGAAACGTCGATCTGCCCGGCATTGAGGGCTTCCATGATCGGAAGCCCGCTCGTGAATTCGTGCCAGGACAAGCCGGTCCCGAGCGGTGCCAGCGCCTTCTCCAGGTTGCCGTTCTGGCGCAGCAGCGCGATGAGCGTCGAGGAACGCTGGTATCCGATGCGCAGCGTCGTGGCTGCCCGGGCTGTGCGGGGCAGCGGCACGAGGGCTGCGGCGGCAAGGCCGGCGATCAGGTTTCGGCGAGAGGCAGGCATCGTGTCATCCGGGATGGGAGCAGGGTGAGGACGTGGGGAGAGGATCTACCACCACGTAGCACGGTCCTCAGGGGCAAGCGGCTGATGGGCTGCGGCCGGACGCAAAGAGCGGTCGAGGGCAGCCATCACGCGGCGGACCGCATTTTCATGATGAGCCGCAACGGGATCACGTGGGCGGGCCGGCCCGATAACGATGGTTTCGTCGAGGCGGCCCGGACGCGGGCGCATCACCACCACCCGGTCAGCCAGCGTCACGGCCTCACCGACATCGTGGGTCACAAGCAGGATCGTCGGCTTCGCCTCGCCCCACAGGTTCAGGAGCTGATCGTGCAGATCCCTGCGGGTGAAGGCATCCAACGCGGAGAACGGTTCGTCCAACAGCAACACGCGCGGAATGGTCACGAATGCCCGGGCGATGGCGACGCGCTGCTGCTGCCCACCGGACAGCTCGCGCGGCCAGCGGTCGGCATGCTCCGCCAGACCGATCCGTTCCAGTGCCCCGACGACCCGGCCCCGATGCTCGGATCCGGTAAGCCCGGCAAGGCCGAAGCCGACATTGTCTGCGACATCAAGCCAGGGCAGGAGTCGCGCCTCCTGGAAGACGACGCCGACATCCGGATGCGGCTCGCGGATCGTCTCGCCGTCGACCTGCACGCATCCGCCGCTCGCTTGGTCGAGTCCCGCGATGAGGCGCAGCAGTGTCGTCTTTCCGCAGCCCGAGCCGCCGACGAGCGCGACGATCTCCCCCGGGTGCACCGAGAGGTTGATCCCGGCCAGGGCTTGCGTGCCATCCGCGTAGGTTTTTGAAAGATCATCGACGATGAGCACGGGGATTTCTTGTGTGAGCAATTGTAGTGATGGGCCGGGCGCGTGGTGCAGGGTCTCGCCCGTCATAGGCTCTCCCGTTCCGTATCCTGCCAGCGCGTCAAGGGCCGCGTCAGCGTCATCAGGACCAAGTCGGCCAGCTTCCCCGCCGCTGCGAAATCGAAGATTGCGGCGACGATCTGGTCCGGTTTGCCGAATTGCTGGCCATCGACCAGTAGGTAACCGAGCCCCTCCGAAGCGCCCATCAGCTCTGCCGCCACAACGAACAGGAAGCCGAGGCCGAGTCCCGTGCGCAACCCGACCAGCGTCGCAGGCAGCACCGCGGGCAGCAGGATCCGCCTGGCGAGGCCAAAACGCGACAGCCGGAAGATACGTCCGACTTCGATAAGTTTCCGGTCCACCGAGGCGATCGCCCCCGAGACCCCGACATAGACCGGGAAGAAGACCCCTACGGCGATCAGCAGCACCTTCGGCGTCTCGAGGATTCCGAACCATAGGATGAAGAGTGGAACCCAGGCCAGCGACGGCACAGCTCGCAAAGCCTGCAGGCTTGGATCGAGCAGCCAGCGCAGAGTCGGAAGCGTCGCCACGAGCCCACCCGCCAGGATCCCCACAGCGGCTCCCCAGAGGAAGCCGAGTCCGACCCGGATCAAGGTCGCCTGGACATGCATCAGCAGGTCCCCCGAGGCCGCGAGGTCCAACAGCGTCGCGCCGATTCGGCTCGGTGGCGGCAGCAGCCGGCCGGAGACCAAGCCGGGATCGATCGCGATCTCCCAGCCGATCGCCAGGGCGAGCGGCAGGACCAGCCCGAGGCCGACACGGCCGCCCTGCCGCATCAGCGTCCCGGCCGTCAACGCGCGGCGACGGGGTTGAAGCCAGAATCGAGCAAACCGCTCACCGCCGAAGCGACATCCGTACCGGCGGGGATCACGCCGGCCTGCTGAAGAGCGAGGCCGGCCGCCTCGATGGACTCGGCCTGTGCCGGCCCGATCATCGGCTTTGATAGGTCGGTGCGCTGGAGCTGGCGAGCGATCACAGGTTCGGGCAGCTTGGTCGCGGCGACCAGCGCCGCCGAGAGGGCCTGCGGGTTCGCCAGCGCGTAGGCGCGCGCCCGCTCGTAGGCTGCGATCACTGTCCGGACGAGATCGGGGTGGGCGTTCGCGAAGTCCTCACGCACATCGAGCAGACCCCAGGTGTTGGCCGCCGGGTCACGGTAGAACAGGACATCGCCATTCTCGATCTCGGCCGCCGCCATCAAGGGATCCAAGCCGGCCCAGGCATCGACATCGCCCCGGTCAAGGGCCGTGCGTCCGTCCGAATGCTGAAGCAGGACGAGCTTTGCGTCCCTTTCCGTCAAGCCTGCGCCCTGAAGCGCACGGATGAGGAAGATATGCGGATCGGTACCGCGGGTGACGGCGATGCGCTTGCCCTTTAAGTCTGCGGGCTTGGCGATGCCGGTGTCCTTGCGGGTGACCAACGCCGTCCACTCCGGGCGCGAGAAGGCGTAGACGGCTTTAACCGGGTTCCCGTTGATCCGCGCGACGAGAGCGGCCGCGCCTGCTGCAGAGCCGATATCGATCGCGCCGGCGTTCAGGAATTCGAGCGCCTTGTTGGAGCCGAGTGACTGGACCCACCGCACCCGAATGCCCTTCGCCTGAAGGGCCTCTTCAAGGAAACCTTTCTCCTTCAGAAGTAGACCGACGGGATTGTAGGTTGCCCAGTCCAGGCGAATCTCCTTCGGATCCTGGGCCCGGGCCGCATGAGCGAACAGGCTTGTCCCGGAGATCAGGACGAGGCCGGCGGCCAGGAGGGATCGGCGTGAGCGACGCAAGGGCGGAACCTCGTCTCGGCGAAGCGTGTGGAAAGCGTTCACGCACGCGGTCACGGCGCGCGGCCCGGAACGTGAGGGTCGCTTGACCGCGCACCGCAATTGCCCGCGCGATCAGGTAACCTGACCGAGAATCTCCAGGATCGTCCGACGCAGCCGAACGAGGTCAGGATCATCCCGGTGACGTGGATAGGGGGCCTCGACTGGCAACTCGGCTCGGATCGCGGCCGGACGGTCACTGAGCACGATCACCCGCTCGGCCAGGATCAAAGCTTCCTCGACGTCGTGGGTGACGAGGACTGCGGTGAAGCGCTTCTCCTGCCAGAGCCGCAGGATCTCCGCTTGCATCGCCAGCCGGGTTAGCGCGTCGAGCTTGCCCAGCGGTTCGTCGAGGAGCAGCAGGCGCGGCTCGTTGACCAGCGCCCGGGCCAGAGCCGCTCTTTGCGCCATGCCGCCAGAGAGCTGGTGCGGATAGGCGTCCGCGAAAGCGGACAGCCCGACGAGCCCTAGTGCCCGATCGATGCGCGCCGCGCGATCCGCCCGGCCGACGCCCTGGGCTTCAAGCCCCAGCGCCACGTTTCCGCGTACAGTCCGCCATGGGTAGAGGGTCGGATCCTGGAAGACGAGCAGCCGGGACGGGTCCGGCCCTTCGACCAATTGACCACCCACGGTAATGACACCCTGGTCCGGAGGCTCCAGCCCGGCCACCAGCCGCAGCAAGGTGGATTTTCCGCAGCCCGAAGGGCCGAGCAGCGCGACGAACCCGCCTGGCGCGACAGTGACACTGACTTGGTCGAGCACCGGCAAAGGCGCGCCGCGGATATCGAAGGCGTGGCTGACGGCCTCCGCGTGCAGGCTTGCACCGCGAGCCTGGTCCGTATGTCGCTGCAGCGTTGCGGCTACCATTGCACCAGCCCCTTCTGCCAGGCGAGCAGGCGATCGCGCAGGCGGAACAGCAAGGTGATCAGCGACGAGCACATCAGGGCCATCACGATCAGCGCCGCGTACATGTTCGCGTAGGCTGCCCAGCCCTGAGCCCATTGCAGGTACCAGCCGAGGCCCGACTTCACGCCGAGCATCTCGGCCACCACCAGCACCGCGAAGGAGCCGCCGAGCCCCATGAACAGGCCGACGAAGACGTGCGGCAACGCCGCCGGGACCGCCACCCTCAGCACCAGGAAGCTGGGCGAGGCGCCCAGCGTCCGCGCCACGTCGAAATAGGCCTTGTTGGCGCCGGCCACCCCGGACCAGGTCAACACGGTGACAGGAAAGCCTGTGGCCAGCGCGACCAGAAAGGTGCTCGCCGACCACGAGGTCGGAAAGACGAAGAAGGCCAGCGGCAGCCACGCCGTCGCCGGGAGCGGGCCGACGAAGCGCAGCACCGGATGCGCCCAGTAGCCTACAGCCTTGGACGTCCCGATGGCGACGCCGAGCACGAAGCCGAACCCTGCCCCGATGGCGTAGCCGCCGGCCAGCAGGATCAGCGAATTCAGCGTGCTGCCGCCGAGTCTCGGCCAATCGTCCAAAAACACCTCGAGGATGGCCTGGGGCGGCGGGAAGAACGGCATCGGCAAGAGGCAGAATTTCGCCGTGACGACCTCCCAGGCCACCAGGGCTATGGCCAGTGCCGCGAGCCACGGGCTCCAGTGCTGCAGCCGCGCCCCGAACCCGCCGAGCCTGGCACCGAGCAGCCCCAACGGCAGCAGACCCAGACCAATGACCGCGGCGCCGTGCGCGAAGGCGGCCGTCCTTGGAAAGTCGCCGGTCTCCGGCAGTGCCAGGGTCAGCCCGGCGAGCGCGAGCCAGACGGTACCGGCCGCAAGGACCCGCCAGGGAGGGACAGGCACGTGCGCTCGAGCAGCTGCGACGCGCGCGGCGGTGACCGCGGTGATGCTTCCGGACATGACGTTCCTCAGCCCAGCACATCGGCGTAGATCCGCTCAGCGAATTTCGCTGTGTCGGTCGAGCGCTTCAGAACGTTCACGAGCTTTAATTCATCGCCGTAGAGGGCGAGCTGCTGCTTCAGCCTGCCGCCCACCGGGCTGTCGCCGTGTTGCTGATTGCGGAGCATCGCGGCCAGATCCTCGACTGACCCTTTGCCTCCGTAGCCGGAGAACGCCTTGGCGGCCGCCGCGGGGTTCTCGTGGACGGCGTGCCCGCCCTCCAGGATCGCCCGGGTGAGGGCAGCGGCAACCGGCCGGTCGTTCCGGAGCAGGCTGCCGCGGACCGCCACGACGCAGCAGGTGCGGTCTGCGTAATCTCCGGACAGATTGGTCGCCACTTCGGTGAAGCGCTCATCCTTCAACCAGATCCAAGTTCGCGGGTCGCCATCGGCCAGCGCTTGCGCTTCTCCCTTTTGCACCGCCAAGTTCAGCAGATCGGCCGGGTATTGCCGCCAGTCGACGCCGCTGTCCGGGTCGATGCCGGCCTTGGCCAGTTGCAGGCTGAAGAAGTACTTGGCCGGACTTGCTTGGTCGCTGATCGCGATGGTCTTGCCCTTGAGGGACGGGATGTCGGTGATCCCGCTCGCTTTGTCGGCCAGCAGCCTCAGGCAGCCGCCATGCAGGCCGGCAGTAATCTTGACGTCGAAGCCCTGTTCCAGGGGTTTCAGCCAGCGAAGGGCCATGCCGATCCCCGCATCGGCTTTGCCGGTCGCGATGGCTTCCAGAAGCGCCTCCGTGGCACCACCGAAATTGACGAAGTCCACGTCGAGGCCATGCTTGGCGAAAATGCCCTGCTCCTTCGCCAGCGGCGCAGCGGCTGTGCAGATCGCGGTGGCGTTCCAGGCCAGCTTGACCGGCCGCAGCGGGGTTGTCGGGCCTACCGCAGCGATGGGGCTGCAGAGGGGGCCGGGATTGAACGGCGCACCGGGCCCCGGGGCCCAGGCCTGGCTCGCGCTTATGCCCAGGCCGAAGGGCGCGGCCATCGCTCCAGCGCCGGCCCGCAGCAGCAGGCGACGCGAGGGCCATCGGCCCGGGTCCATGGTCCTCGGATGTAACGGGTCCTCGATCATCGCACGTCTCCGGCCGCGCGACCGCGCGGCAAGGTAGGCCGACGCACGGCACGGCTAGACTGCGTGGCCGAGCTCTTCGTGCATCATCAATGTAGGAAAGTGATCCGGTAAAGGATCAACGACTTTAATATTCTATCGACGGAGCGCTGAGTCAACGAAAGCGTTTTATGATCTTGCCGTCGACCCCAAAAAATTATTGCCTTGCTTGCCTTAGAGGCAGGAAGATCTCAACCGCCCTCCATCGAACGGCTTCCAGTCCCTAGATTCGATTCCAGCACCGCTCCGAGGCGGGGAATGATGTCAGGCCGCGCCAACGCGATACTGACGCGGCGGCTCGGTGCCGTTCACCGCGAAGGCGCCGACGATCCTGTCCCGGTAGATCCGGGGGTTGTGCGAGGCGATGGTGCGGGCGTTCCGCCAATAGCGGTCGAGCCCGAGCCCTTGCTTGACCGCCGAGGCGCCCAGTGCGTCGAACAGGATTGTCGTCGCTTCAAGCACCAGATTGGTGACCACGGTGACCGCTTGGTTGACCTCGACATCCGCCAGGGCGGTGGCGCGCTCCGCCTCGGACTCGGTGCCCCGGCCGCCCGCTTCGCGATGCAAATCGTAGGAGCGCTGGAGCGCCTCCGCCGCTTTCAGCGCCACGGCCGCGGCCGCGTAGGCGTTACCGCGAACCCTGCCGACCACGGCCAAGATCTGCGGATCGTCGGCGGTCCGGCCGGCATTGCCATGGCTGTAGACGCGTGTCCGCTCGGCCACCAAGCGTCCGACATCCTCGGCCGCGGCGCGCCCGATCCCGGCGAGCGTGGCCAGATGGACGAGTTGAAAGAACGCCATCGCGTAGGGGAAGCGCGCCGGGTCCGGCTTGATCAGATCTGGAGACAGAACGACGTCATCGAACCGGATCGTGCCGCTCGCAGTGAGCGCCTGGCCGAACCCGTCCCAATCGTCGACGATCTCGACGCCCGGCGCTCCCGTCGGGACGGCGGCGACGATCGCGGCGCCGTCCTCGTCATCGGCCGAAAGATGGATGTAATCAGCGAACAGTGACCCGGTGGTATAGAATTTCTTGCCTGACACGACCCGCTCGGCGCCCCTGTGGCGGACCACCGTATCGAATTGGCCGACCTTGGCCGAACCGGTCTCGGAGACGCCGCTGCCCACAGTCTCGCCGGCGGCGAGCCGGGCGATCCAGCGGGCGCGCCAGTCCGGCGCGGTCGAGCCGAGCACGTCCTCGGTGAAGCCGAAATGGGCCCGCAGGGCGTTGGTCACGTTCGAATCGGCCTGCGACAGCTCGATCAACAAATTGAATAGCTCGGGCAGGCTGGCGCCGTGGCCACCGGCCTCGACCGGCAGGCGCAACGTGGTGAAGCCGATCTCCTTCAACCAGCCGATCTCGGCATGCGGCAGGCGATGCGTGCGGTCGCGCTCGACCGCCGTGGCGCGGATCTCGGCGAAGGTGGGTCGGAAGCGAGCGGCCAGATCCTCGTAACGCTCACTCGGGCCAGCGCCCCAACCTGCATCCCTCTGCGACATCACCCGAGCATCCCATCTTGATCGTCGCGACCGATGCCGGAGGGCGTTCGGCACGAGACCCAAGATTTCGCCAAGTCGAGCCGCGATCTCAAGCCGGAACGCAGGAAAAACGGCCGCCCGCGATCGATTTGGAACCGTGATCCCTCGATGAAGGACGGTTTGAGCACGTGTTTCTTTCGATAAGCTTCGATGGAAAACAACATTCTCGCAAGAAGGCTCGATCCTCGGCACATGTCGGCATTGTCAGGCTGCCGCGCCACTGCGTTTCCGGGCCGGCCAAGCCGCTTCATGGTCGAAAGCGGGGTGTCCATCGGGGATTTCGCAGGCCCGTGCCCGCGCAGCCGCTACCAGCTCGGCAGGACGGTGCTGCCAAACGTCGTCTCGATGAACGCCTTGACCTCGGGGCTGCGGTAGCTCTCGACGAGCGCCTTGACCCACGGCTGGTCGCGGTCGGCCTCGCGGACCGCCAGGAGGTTCACGTAGGGCCCCTTCGGTTCCTCCTTGAGGATCGCGTCCGACGGTTTCAGGCCGGCCGGCGTGGCGAAGTTGGTGTTTATCGCGGCCGCGTCGACATCGTCCAGCGACCGGGGCGTCTGCGCCGCATCGACCTCGATGAACCGCAGTTTGCGCGGATTCTCGACGATGTCGGCCACCGTCGGCTTGAACCCGGTTCCGGCCTTCAGCTTGATCACGCCCTTGTCCTGCAGAAGCAGGAGCGAGCGGCCGCCATTGGTCGGGTCGTTCTGGATCGCAATCGTGCCGCCGGTCGGCACCGCGTCGAAACTTTTGTGGCGCTTCGAGTAGATCCCGAGCGGGAAGTTCACCGTCGTGGCGACGCCGACGATTCTGTAGCCGCGATCGGCCTTCTGGTTGTCGAGGAAGGGCTGGTTCTGGAACGAGTTCGCTTCGATCTCGCCGGCCGACAGCGCCTCGTTCGGCACCACGTAATCCGAGAACTCGATGATCTGCAGGTCGAGGCCGTTGCGCGCCGCGACGGGCTTCGCCGCC
This sequence comes from Methylobacterium sp. GXS13, assembly GCF_001455965.1. Classification (GTDB taxonomy): domain Bacteria; phylum Pseudomonadota; class Alphaproteobacteria; order Rhizobiales; family Beijerinckiaceae; genus Methylobacterium. The sequence continues at coordinate 68,442 of NZ_LKKO01000047.1, read as the reverse complement.
TCCAGGATCTGACCGTGCGGCCCCGGCGTCGCGCCGATGCGGACGCGCTTCAGGGCCTCCGCGTGCCCGGCGCCGGGCAGCACGAGGAGGGCGGTAAGCACCAGGCGACGCAACATGGCAGGCGGTCTCGCGATTTCAGGGTCGAACGGGTCTGGGGATCAGCTCTGGCGGTGGCGCCGGTTGAGGCGGCGCGCGAGGCGCTCGCCTGCACTCTGGAACACCTGCACGAGCACGATGAGGACGACCACGACCGCGAGCATCATGTCGGGCCGGAAGCGCTGGTAGCCGTAGCGGATGCCGAGATCGCCGAGCCCGCCGCCGCCGACCGCGCCAGCCATGGCCGAGTAGCCCACCAGCGACACCACCGCGAGGGTGAGCCCCAGGACGATGCCGGGCAGCGCCTCCGGGATCAGCACCTTGCGGATGATCTGCCACGGGCTTGCCCCGAAGGCCCGGGCGGCCTCGACAAGCCCGTGATCGACTTCGCGGATCGCCGCCTCGACCAGCCGCGCGATGTAGGGCGTGGCCGCAACCGTCAGCGGCACGCTGGCGGCGTAGGTCCCGATCGAGGTGCCGGCGACCAGGCGGGAGAACGGGATGATCGCCACGACCAGGATGATGAAGGGCGTCGATCGCGTCGCGTTGACGATGACCCCGAGGGCGGCGTTGAGCGCGGGCGCCGCCAGCAGCTCGCCCCGCCGACTCGTCGCCAGGAACACCCCCAGCGGCAGGCCGAGCAGCGTGCCGATGGCGGCCGACAGCGCCACCATGGTCAGCGTGTCGGCGGTGGCCTGAACCAAGAGGTTGATGAGTTCAGGCGACACGGGCAGCCCCCTGCGCAACGTCTTTGGCGACCTCCTGCGCCGGCGGCAGATAGCCGAGGAGGTCGGCCGTTATGTCGAGCGCGGCCAGATAGGCCTGGGCCCGGGCGGCGGCCTCCTCGCCCGGCGACAGGCCGAGAGCCAGGGAGCCGAAGCGCTGGCCGCCGATCTCGTCCACCGCGCCGGCCAGGATCACGGCCTCGATCCCGGTCTCGCGGGCGAGCCGGGCGATGATCGCCGTATCGGCCTGCGCCCCCCGCAGCGCGAGGCGGAGCACCGGCACGCCGCCTGGACGCGGATCAGCGGAGATCCGCTCGGCCAGCCCGGCTGGCAGGTCGAGCCCGACCTCTCCGGCGAGCAGGCTGCGGGTCACCTCCGCCTGAGGCCGGGTGAACACCTCGTAGACCGTGCCGCGCTCCACGATCGCGCCGCGGTCGATCACCGCCACGTCGTCGGCGACCGCCCGGATCACCGACATCTCGTGGGTGATCAGCACGATGGTCAGGCCGAGGTCGCGGTTGATCCGCTTCAACAGGGCCAGGATCGACCGGGTGGTCTCCGGGTCGAGGGCGGAGGTGGCCTCGTCCGAGAGCAGTACGTCGGGCTCGGTGGCGAGCGCCCGGGCGATGCCGACGCGCTGCTTCTGGCCGCCCGAGAGTTCCGCCGGGTAGCGGCCGGCCTGCGCCTCCAGCCCGACGAGGGCCAGCAGTTCGGCCACACGCCCGCGGATCGCCGCGCGTTTCCAGCCCGCGATCTCAAGCGGCAGGGCGACGTTGTCGGCCACATTGCGCGACGACAGCAGGTTGAAGTGCTGGAAGATCATGCCGACCCGGGCGCGCACCCGTCGCAGCTCCCGCTCGGGCAGGCTCGAAACCTCTGCGTCGCCGACGACCACCCGCCCAGCGCTCGGCCGCTCGAGGCCGTTGATCAACCGGATCAGCGTCGACTTGCCCGCGCCCGAGCGCCCGATCACCCCGAGGATCGTGCCGGCCGGGATTGCGAGGTCGATACCGGAAAGCGCCGTGACCAGCGCCGCGCCTTTCCGCGCCGGATAAGTCTTCGAGACGCTCTCGAACCGGATCAACGGCGTGTCGGACAGTTCGCGGGGCGACGGCAGGGTGGGCACAGCCTGTGGGTACTCCTCGATCGGGACCTGGCGGTCCGCAATGCTGTCGGATCTTCCGGAAGCGATCTGTATGACGGTCGACGCGGAGACGGGTCAAGGAAAGGCGGGCACATAGTTTCCCGGCTCCATAGAACGTCTTTTCATGCTGTGCCGTATCATTGAAACAAATTTCCCACCCGAGCCGATGGCCGGCCGAGCTCGGAACGAAAGAGCTTCATACCGGCTCACAGGACACGTCGTTTGCCGTGGCGTTCGTTCTTCGTCCCGTCATTTGCGAAGTCGGACTGTTCTTCGAACCGCTGCGAATTTGAAACCTTGTTTTCTTGATCGTCGCGCGCCGGCGGGCTTCAATAATAGGCACCCGATCTAGCAGCCGTCGCACCCGTGATTTCGGTTCCTGCACGTCCGCGAACGGGGGCTCACCGACCGGAGACCACGATGACCGACGACACGCCCGCAGGACGGTTTCCGTCCCGCCGGACGCTCCTCAAGGCTGGCCTCGGCGCTGCGGCGCTGTCCTTCGCGTCGCCCTCGGTGCATGCGGCGGCGCGCGAGGTGAAGATCAGCATGCAGCGCTCGTCGGTGCTGTTCACGATCATCAAGGTGAAGGGCACCCTGGCCGAGCGCCTGGCGCCGCTCGGCTTCACGCCGACCTGGCACCTGTTCACCAACGTCCTCGAACCGATGAATGCCGGGGCGGTCGACATCCACGCCGACGTCGCCGACGCGGTGCCGATCTTCACCCAGTCGGCGCGGGCGCCCCTGACCTTCTACGCCCGCGAACGCGGCGCGCCGGCGGCCGAAGCCATCATCGTGCCGGCGGAGTCCCCGATCCGCACAATCGCCGACCTCAAGGGGCGTACGGTCGGCGTCTCGCGCGGGTCCGGTAGCCATTACGTCCTGGCCGCGGCGCTGAAGCGGGCCGGCCTCGGCTTCGACGACATCCGGCCGGCCTATCTCCAGGCGCCCGAAGGGGCCGCCGCCTTCGAGCAGGGTAGCCTCGATGCCTGGTCGATCTGGGACCCGTTCCTGGCCTTCGCAGAGGCCAAGCGGCCGGTCCGCACCATCGCGGACGGGTCGGGTCTGACCAGCTACCACCGCTACTACCTCGTAAACGACAGCTTCGTGGCCGCCCATCCGGAGGTGGTCGCCACGGTGTACCGGGCGCTGGTCGAGGCGGGGCAGTGGGCGAAGGCCAACCCTGACGCGGCGGTGGCGCTGCTGGCCCCCGTCTGGGGCGACCTGCCCCCCGCCGTGGTGGCGGCCGCCAATGCCCGGCGCACCTACCGCGTGGAACCGGTGGAGCGGGCGCAGCTCGGCGAGCAACAGGCGATCGCCGACACCTTCCTCGACGCCAAGCTGATCCCGCGCCGGATCGACGCCACGGATGTCCCGCTCTGGACGCCGCCGGCGGTGAAGGGCTGAGGTGATGGCGGAGTCACCCCGGTTCGGCATCTGGGCGGCCGTCCACGGCTCCCGGGCCGCCCACCACGACCCCGACGAGCCGGACGACGCGAGCTGGGAGCGCAACCGTGCCCTCGTACTCGAGGCCGAGGCGCTGGGCTTCGATTCGGTGCTGGTCGCCCAGCACACCATGAACCCCTACGACGCGAGCCGCGACCAGCTCGAAGCCTGGACCGCCGCGGCGATGCTCGCGGATCTGACCCGACGGATCGAGATCATCGCGGCGATCAAGCCGGGGCTCTACCACCCGGTGGTGCTCGCCAAGATGGCCCTGCAGATCGAGCATATCAGCGGCGGCCGCTTCGCGCTGAACCTCGTGAATGCCTGGAACCGGGCCGAGTTCGAGCGGGCCGGCTTGCCGTTCCCGGCCCATGACGACCGATACGCCTACGGGCGGGAGTGGATCGGCTTCGTGGACCGGCTGATGCGCGGCGAGCATGTCAGCTTCTCCGGCGCGCATTTCCAGGTCCAGGATTATCAGCTGCGCCCCGCCGGTACCTACCGGCTGCGGCCCACCATCTATCTCGGCGGCGAATCCGAGCCGGCGCGGGCGCTGGCGGCCGACCACGCCGACGTCTGGTTCATCAACGGCCAGCCGCTGGACGACGTTCGCGGGTTGATCGCCGACGTCGCTGGGCGCCCCGCCGCAAACGCCCCCCTGCGCTACGGCCTCTCGGCCTTCGTCATCGCCCGCGAGACAGACGCGGCGGCTGAGGCCGAGCACAACCGCCTGCTGGCTCTCGCGCAGCGCGACGCGGACCTGCGCGCCGATACCCGCGCCCGAACCGATGCGGCGAGCGTCATGTTCGCCAAGACCGACGCGGCGGCGAGCCGCCATGTCGGCACCAATGGCGGCACCGCGGCCGGTCTGGTGGGCAGCTACGAGACGGTGGCGGCCCGGATCCGCGCCTTCCATGAGGCCGGCATCGGGCTGTTCATTCTGCAGTTCCAGCCGTTCGAGGCCGAGATGCGCCGGTTCGCCGAGCACGTCCTGCCGCGCGTCCGCTGAGCCGGGGAATCCGATGAGCGCGCGGCGAGAACTCCACCTCAACGTCAACCTGCTGCATTCCGGCGTCTATCCCTCGGCTTGGCGGCTGCCGGACAGCCGGCCCGACGCCTTCATCGACATCGACCACTACGTGCGCGTCGCCCGCATCGCGGAGCGCGGTAAGCTCGACGCGATCTTTCTGGCCGACACGCCGGCGATCAACGACCGGATCGATTACCGGCCGTTCATGGCGCTCGAACCGACGATCGTGCTGGCGAGCGTGGCCGCCGCGACCACCCATGTCGGGCTGATCGCCACCGCCTCCACCAGCTACAACGAGCCGTACAATCTGGCCCGGCGCTTCGCGACGCTGGACCTCGTCAGCCGTGGCCGGGTGGGCTGGAACGTGGTCACCACGGCGGACGCCGCCGCGGGCCGCAATTTCGGCTTCGCCGGGGTGTCCGAGCATGGCGCGCGCTACGCCCGCGCCCGGGAGTTCACGCAGGTCGTCCACGCCCTCTGGGACAGCTGGGAGGACGATGCGCTGGTGGGCGACAAGGCGAGCGGACGCTTCGCCGACGGTTCCAAGGTCCACGCCATCGACCATCGCGGCCCCCATTACAGCGTCGCCGGGCCGCTCACCGTGCCGCGCTCGCCGCAAGGCAGGCCCGTGACGGTGCAGGCCGGCGGATCGGAGGATGGCCGTGAGCTTGCCGCCGCCACCGCCGACGCGGTGTTCTCCCTGGCTCAGACAATCCCGGACGGCGCGGCCTATGCCGCAGACCTGCGGGCCCGCGCCTTGCGGTACGGCCGGGATCCGGCCACGATCGTCGTGCTCCCAGGCCTCGCCACAGTGATCGGTGGTACGGAGGCCGAGGCGCGCCGGCGTCAGGACAAACTCTGGGAGTTCGTGCCGCTCGAGTACAGCCTCGCCCGTCTGGCCGGGACGCTGCGGATCGCCCCAGAGCAGCTCGACCTCGACAAGCCGTTGCCCGACCCGCTGCCCCTCCCGCCCGACGCCAACCACACGATGTTCATCGGCACCGTCGCGCTCGCCCGACGGGACAATCTGACGGTGCGCCAGCTGTTGCGCGCCCTCGGCGGCGGCGTCGGTCATCGCATCATCGTCGGTACGCCCGAGCAGATTGCTGACGACATCGAAGCCTGGTTCCACGCTGGCGCCGCGGACGGATTCAACCTGATGCCGGATGTGTTGCCCGACGGCTTGGAAACCTTCGTGGACCACGTCGTGCCGATCCTGCAGCGGCGCGGCCTGTTCCGTCGGGATTACGAAGGGACGACGCTGCGCGACCATCTCGGTCTCGAACGGCTTGCCTGGACATCCCCGTCGAGCCGCCGCTGAGAGCCATGGCACAAGCCCATCGGTAGAGTGGTGACGCCGAGACACCGGACGGCATCCACGACAGAACTATTCTGCTCGACTCGGCCAACTCAGCAGCAGGATTCCGCCTGCATGGAGCGTCAGGTTCGGCATCGGGCCTGCACTGGTGTTTCGTATGCGAGCTGGAGGGACGTGATCAGAACGGCCTTGTCTGATGTGGCTCGACGGGCCGCAATGCTTTGATGGATCATTCCTTTGAGCGACGGATTCCGGTTCGTTCGATTCAGATACCGGTGATCCCTATTCGATCACCTCATCGGCCTTCGCCAGCAGCGATGGTGTGATCGTCAGCCCCAGGGCCGCGGCCGTCTTGAGATTGATCATGGTCAGGAAGCGTTCGCTCGCCTGCACCGGCAGATCGCCGACTGCGGCGCCTCTGAGGATCCGGTCGATATAGCCAGAGGCTTGCTGGACATCCTGCACCACGCTGGTCGTGTAGGCGGCAAGGCCGCCCATGCGGACCTGGGCGGCGTAGGCGAAGACGGCGGGCAGCCGGTACCGGGCCGCCAGATCGATGATCTGACGACTGTACACGCCGGTCACCGCGTCGGGCAGCACGATCAGGCCGGCCTGCGGTTGGGCGGCGACGGTGGTGATCGCCCGCTCGATTTCGGCCGCGTCATGCACGCCGGTGGCTTCGGCGTGGATACCCAAGGCCGGGCCGATCCGCGCGAGCGCCGTCGAGTAGCCAGAGAAGCGTGCGTGGTAATCCGGATTGATGATCGCTCGGGCCCGCGTGACCCCGGGGCTGAGCTCTTTGAGGAGTTGCAGCCACTTGCCAACGAAGGTGTAGTCGAAATTCGTGAAGCCGGTGAGATTGCCGCCCGGCCGCGCCAGGCTGGCAACGATGCCGCCGCCGACCGGATCCTGCACCTGGATGAACACCACGGGCGTTTTCGTGTTGGTCTGCTGGACGGCCGTCGCCCCAACCACGCCTTGCGCGAACAGAAGATCGGGCTTCAAGGCCAGCAATTCGCCGGTCTGGCGGCGCATCTTCTCGCCATCGCCGTCGCCATACCGCAGGTCGACGATGAGATTCTGTCCCCAAATCCAGCCGCGCTTCTGCAGGCTGTCCTTCAGGGTCTCGACGATCACGGGCACGTCCGGATGGCTCTCGCCATAGACCAGAAGAACGCCGAGCCGGCGCGGCAGCGGGTTCGGGCTGCACCCCGTCATCGGCCATACGGCCGCGCTGCCGATGGTGGCGAGGATGTCGCGCCGCCTCATCCGGCGGTCGCCAGCGTGGCGGTTATCCGGCCGTCGCTCTTATGGCTGTTGGGAGGACGGGTCATCCCAGAGGGTACTCGTGTGATGGGGCGGAGATTCTTTGAACGTTGGTCCTGTGTCTGGCCAGGCGAGAGCACAATCGGAATCAACGCACCTCGATGCGCGTTCCAGAGGCACCGTTGAGCAGGCGCTTGAGATGGAACGCCGCCAACGTATCGTCCGGGCGCAACCCGACCAAAGCCGCGAAGGCCGGCATCGCGCCGGCCTCTCCAGCTTCCAGCTTGGCGAACGCGTCCAGATAGCGGTCGAGCGTCGTGCTGTCGTATTCCTCCTCGGTCAGCGGCTCGAAGGCGCGCAGCGCGCCCTGCTTTCCGCGCAGGACCAAGTCGCCGACCGGGCGGCCACGGAATCGCTCGGCCCGGATCACCACACTCTGGCTCACGCAGATCCGTGTACCGAGCGCCTTGTTGGCGTTCTCCAGGCGGGCGGAGGTGTTGATGGTGTCGCCGTAGGCCGTGTAATCGAAATACCGGCCGCCGCCGAAATTGCCGACGATGGCCGGCCCGGCATGAACGCCGATCCGCGTCTGACCGATCGCGATTCCCCGGTCCTGCCAGCGCGCCCGGAAGGCCTCGGAGGCGGTGTCGAGGGCGAGCGCACAATCAACTGCCCGCGCCGCGTGGTCCGGCTGATCGCCGGGAGCCCCGAACAAGACATGGAGTGCGTCGCCGACGATCTTGGCGACGGTACCCTCATGCGCGAAGACCAGATCGGTCATCTCCGCGAAGTAGCCGTTCAGAATCTCGGCGAGCTGAGCTGGGTCCAGGCTCTCCACCAGCCCAGTGAATCCGGCGATATCGGTGAAGAGGGACGCCACCTCGCGCCGCTCGCCGCCGAGCTCCAGCCCGGATGCGTCCCCCGCCAGGCGTTCGGCGAGATTGGGCGAGAAGTACCGCGCCAGGGAGGCGTGCGCGCGCTCGGCCAGCATCTGTCGCTGGCGGCCTTCGCGCAGGGTCCCGACGTGGCGCAGTGTTCGCGCGATCGTGGTCTCGAGATCGGTGAAGTCGATCGGCTTGGTCAGGAAGTCGAAGGCCCCGCGATTCATGGCGGTGCGGATATTGGCCATATCGCCGTAGGCCGACACAATGATGGTCGAAGGCTTGTCGTCGGATTCCTGCAGCTTCGCGAGCAGGGTCAGCCCGTCCATGCCCGGCATGTTGATGTCCGACACGACCATGTCGACATCGCGATGCGCGACGAGCAGTTGTAGGGCCTCATGTCCGTCACGGGCGAACAGGAAGGCGACTTGGCCGGACCGGATCTGCCGGCGGAATTTCTGGGTGATCAGCGCCTCGAGATCCGGCTCGTCGTCGACGACCAGGATCTTGGCGGGGGGCAGGTCGGCGTTCATGCCGGCCCCGCGATGGACGTCACACGCCGGTCGATCTCGGAGCGCAGGAGATCGAAGTCGATCGGCTTGGTGATCAGGCCCACCGCCCCGCCGGCCAGAACCTTCTCGCGGGTGTCGGCATTGCCGTAGGCCGTGATCATGATGACCGGGACATCCGGCCGCGCGGCCCGCACGAGCGGCAGAAGTTCCAGGCCGGTCATGCCCGGCATGTTGATGTCGGAGAACATGAGAATCAGACTCGAGGCATCCGAAGCCTTCAGACAGGCCAGGGCATCGGGCGCCGAATGCGCGAAGTCCATCGTGAAACGCCCGGCGCGAAGCTCGCGGCGGAATTGCTGCCGGAACAGTTCCGTGACGTCGGGCTCATCGTCCACGACAAGGATGAGGACGGTCATGGCGCGCTCTGGCCTTGGGCGACAATCGTCTGTGCATTCGTGCCGGCGCCGCGGGGCAGCAGGATCGTGAACTCGGTGAATTGGCCGGGCTCGGTGGCGACGTCGATCGACCCGCCATGCTGCTTGACCAGGATGTCGTGGCTCAGGGACAGGCCGAGGCCGGTCCCCTCTCCAGGCGGCTTGGTGGTGAAGAACGGGTCGAACATCTTGGCCTTGACGCTCTCCGGGATGCCGGTTCCGTTGTCCCGCACACGGATCTCGACACGGTCGCCGTGGTCGCGCGTGGTGATCGACAGGGTCGGTTCGTAACCGGGTTCGGTTCCCGCCGCCTTACGCTTCTCGGTTGCATAGAACCCGTTCGACATCAGGTTCAGCAGAACGCGGGTCAATTCCTGTGGGTAGACATCCGCAGAGCCGGCCGCCGGGTCCAGATCGCGGACCAGGGTGACGTTGAAGGCCGGCTGCGCCGCCCGAGCCCCGTGATAGGCCAGGTTCAGGCTCTCCTCGACCAGGGCGTTGATCTCGACGGGGCGGTGCTCGCCGGACCCGGAGCGCGAGTGCAGCAGCATGTTCTTGATGATCGAATCGGCGCGCTTGCCGTGTTGCACGACCTTCCCGAGATTGCCCTTCAACAGCTCGGCGATCTCATCGACCTCCGCGCGGCTCTTCGGATCGAGGTTTGCGGGCTGAAGCACCTCCTGCAACTCGTCGACGAGGTCGCTCGACAGCGAGGCGAAGTTGTTCACGAAGTTCAGCGGGTTCTTGATCTCGTGCGCGATGCCGGCCGTGAGCTGGCCGAGTGAGGCGAGCTTCTCGGATTGGACGAGGCGGCTCTGAGCCTTCTGGAGATCGTCGAGGGACTTGTTGAGGTCACGGGTCCGTTCCTCGACCTTGGCCTCAAGGGTCTCGTAGGATTCCTGCACGCGGCTCGCCATGAGGTTGAAGCGGTGCGCGAGGGTCTCGATCTCGTCGCCGGTGCGGATCACGATCCGTTCCGAGAGGTCGCCGGCGCCGAAGCGTTCCGCACCATCCTGCAACTGGCGGATCGGCACGACCATGCGCCTGGCGAGGTACGTTCCGGCCACGGTCGCCAGAAGCACGGAGAGGAAGAACAGGGAGACGGTCTGGATGACAGTCTCGATCAACGGTTGCATCGCCTCCCGCAAGGGCAGCTGCACGAACACGATCCAGTCGACCCGCGGGATCGTGGCGCGGGCCGCCAGGACCGACCCGCCATCGATTCCCGTCGTGATCTCGTAATCGTCCGACTGCCGCTTATCCCCGGCTTCGATGGAGGCCAGCGCAATTGCGACCTCGGGCAGATTGGACAGGTCGGTGTCGCGTAAGACGAGGCTGAGATCCGGATGCGCGATCAGGTGCCCGTTGGACGTGACCACGAAGGCGTAGCCGCCCTCGCCGATCTTGATGCTGCTGACCACGTCCCAGATCAGCTTCAGGTTGACCTCGGCCACGGTGACACCGGGATCGCGCCCGGAATGGGCCACCGCGATGGTCATGTACGGTTCGGATCCCCGGCGGAAATAGACCGGCCCGAACCAGATCTTGTCCTTGAGTGCCTCGGTGAATAGGGGCGTGGCGGAAAAGTCCTTCCCGCTTCCGATCGCGTCGGGCTCGAGCCGCGACAGGCGCAGCTGCTCCCTGCCGCTCGGATCGAGATAGGCGACCTCCGTGATGGCGGGGGCCTGGCGCAGGAGCCGGATGAAGTCGTAACGGCGCTGCTCCGGTGCGACGCGCCGCCATTCGGCCCGCGTCGTCCAGCCGATCTGATTTTCGATCTCGGACAGGAATGCCTGGACGCGCTCGGCGGCGGCACGCGCCTTCTCGCGCTGCACTTCGATGGCCGTCCGCTTCGCATCCTCGAAGTTCAGGAACAGGTCGACGGCGCCGTGGATCAGGAGGACGAGGGTCACCAATCCAACGAACGCGACGCCGAACTTTCCTGAAAGCCGCAAGCGGAAGCGCCGCAGCGACCGCTTCGGGGCCGGCTGCGTCACGTCCGGTATGGGCGGGTTCGACACCGCGGCTGGGGCGAGCGGCTTGCTCATTCGACGATCTCGTCGGCTTGCGCGAGAAGCGCCGAGGAAAACGTGATGCCCAGCGCCTGCGCCGTCTCAAGGTTCACGATGAAATCGAACCGCGTCGGCAGTTGGATCGGCAGAATCGCGGGGTTCTCGCCGTTGAGGATGCGATCGACATAGGCCGTCGCGCGGCTGATCGCGTCGGTGGTGTCCGGTCCATAGGCCATCAGCCCGCCCCGATAGGCAAAACGGCGGATCGCGAAGAGCGTCGGCAGGCGATGCGCCGTCACGAACGCGACGATCCGGTCACCGTTGGCTTCACCGAAGGTCCCGGGCGCCACGATCACGCCGACACGTTCCTGCCGGGCAAGCTGCGTGATCACCGGCTCGATCTCGCTCTCGCTTTTGATCGTCGCGATCGTCGGTTCGAGGCCGAGGGCGGTCGCGGTTGATAGGAAGGGCTCCGCGAAGAAGTTGCCGTACCGCCCTTCGTTATTCGGGTTCGACACGAGAGCAACGCGGTCGATCGATGGCACGGCCTCCTTGAGAGCCGCCACCCATTTCCCGCCGAGGGAGGGCTCGTACAGCATGAAGCCCGTGACGTTGCCCCCCGGCCGCTGCAAGCTGGCGGCGTATTCCGATCGGACCGGATCGGGCCCGACGGAGACAACCGGGATCGTACGCGTCACCGCACAGACGGCCGCGAGCTGCTGCTTGAGATAAGTGAAGATCACCTTCGGCGCGGATGCCACGAGTTCGGCCGCCAGGGCGTCGGTCCGTTCCGGACTCCCGCCGCCCCAGTAATCGGTGATGCGCAGATCCGACTTCCCGTGATCGCGCAGGGTCGCGCGAAGGGTCGCGGCAAGCGCCAAACCCTCCGGATCGTCGGTCACGAACGGCCAGAGCGCCGCCACATGTGCGCGTTCGTCCGCCAGGGCGGCGAGCGATCGCCCGGCCAAAGTCACAGACAGCCCAGCGAGTAGAGTCCGCCGTCGCATCCGAACACCGCGCCCAATCCATCGCCGCCGGCCGGACGTCGCGCAGGTCGGGCCGGAAGCACACGGCTCGACCTCAAGGTGGCCGAATGTGGCTTAATCCAAGCTCGGCCCGCACACCACGGCCGACCTGCGGAAGCGGTTATCAGAATGCCAGACGGAATCCCCCGACGATGTTGCGCGGCGCACCTGCGAACACGGACCCCGTGGTGGTCGCCAGAACACCGGCGCCATTCTGGAGGCCGGTCGCGCCACTGATCGAGTTGGCGAGAGTCTGAGCAGAGGCGACGTAAGTCGTGTCGAAGAGATTGCGTACCTCCAGGTAGAGGTTCAGCCGCTTCGCGTAGCCGCCGGTCAGCTCCGCGGCGTAATGGACGTTAGCATTGACGATCGCGTAGCCCGGCGCCTTCAGCAAATTGGCGTTGTCGATGTAGAAGTCGCCCTGCACCACCGTCTCGACGAAGGCTCCCAGGCCGGCGAGCGGCCCCGTCGGCACATCGTAGCCGACCCGCGCCAGCACCTGATGCGCCGGCACGCCGGGGATCTGGTTGCCCGCCCGGTCGAACCGGCGCGTCAGGCTGCCAGCGCTCAACTGCTCGGTGTAGCGTGCGTAGATCTGATCATCGAACGTGTAGGCCAGGACCCCGCGCCAGCCCGGTGCGAAGGCCCAGTCGGCCCCGACTTCGAGACCCCGGTGCTCGGAGGCCGGCGCGTTGAAGGTGTAGGCCAAGAGCCCCGCGCCCGGCGATTGTGAGACCAGTTCATTGCGGAAGAACTCGTAGAAACCGGTCACGCTGAGCCGCACCGTGTCGATGGGGCTCCAGTCTGCCCCGAGGTCGAAGCCGAGATTCTCCTGGGTCTGGAGCTGCGTGTTGTTTCCGGGGAGACCCGCCGGGGTGATGAACAGGTTGCTTGCGGCCGGTGTGGTGTAACCGGTGGCGACCCGGCCACGGAACGCCCAAGCGTCGTCCGGCCGGTAGACCAGCGCGAGTTCGGGAGCGACGTTCAGGAAGTTGCGGTCCGCATCTGCCACCGTCCGGGTCGTGCCGCCGGCGGCGTAGCCGTAGGCGAGGTTGCGTCCCGTGATGGCTGTGCCCTCGGCGCTGATGCCCAGCACGCCGGTCCAGTGATCGGACAGGGCGAGTTCCAGTCGCGCACGGCCGCCGAGGTTCGATTGGACCGCGTCCTGAACGCCGATCAAAGCGCCGAGACGGGGCCCGCCATAGGGCGCGCGGTTATAGGTGGCGATACGGTTGTCGATCGTGTTGTAGGCGAGCGCCACATAGCCCACCGCCGGCAGGCCGAAGAGGTCGCCGCGCCGTGTCACGTCGGTCAAGAAATTCCAGGCCGGATAGGAGCCCTGCGATGAGGTCGTATAGAAGGGTTGATTGAAGTTGCGCTCGTCGAAGCCGAGTTGCGTCCGCCAGGTGGTGAACGCGTCGATATCGTGCTCCCAGCGCGCTGCCACGATGGTGCGCCGGTCCTTGCGTCCGAAGGCCCCTTCGTCGGCGGTGACCGGGACGGTAGCGCCGAACGCGCCGTTGGTGAGCAGGGCAAAGGTCGTGCAGCCGGGGGCGGCGATCGCGGCGGCGGCGCAACCCCGCTGGTAGGGATTGATCCGATACTGCGTTAACGAAGATCGGGCCGCGAGATTGGTGTCGAGGTTGTTGTTGATGACCTTCAGGGTGAACCGATTGTCCGGCGTCGGGGTGTAGCTCGCCAGCAGATTGATGGTCTGCGTGTTGTAGCTCGCATGATCCTGATAGCCGTTGGCCCGGACATCGCTCGCGAACAGGCTGATCTCGAACGGCCCGCTGGCCTTGCCCACCGTGAAGTAATTGCTGAGGTAGCCGAAGCTGCCTGCGTCGGTCCCGATCTCGTAGCCGTCGATCTCCCGGCCGGTGCGGGTGCGGAACGCGATGGCGCCGCCCGTGGCGTAGTTGCCGAACAGGGGCGATTGCGGCCCGCGGAACACGTCGATGCGGCTGTAGGCCCGCGGGTCGGTCAGGTCGAAGCGCGACGCGCCGTCCGGCTGAGTGAGGATGAATCCGTCCTCCAGCACCACCGTGTTCTTGATCACCCCGGTGGAGCGGGCGTTGTTGCCGCGGATCGAGATGACCACATCGCGCCCGCCATTGCCCTGGCGGACGGTGACGCCTGGGCTGTTCACCAGCACCGAGCCGATGCTGGTCGCCGGCCGGTTGGCGATGGTGTTCTCCCGCCCGATTGCCGTGACGATCTCGCCGACCGGATGCTCGATCACCGAGGGGGCCGAGCCCTGGGGCGCGGCCACGCCGAACGGCGTGGCGACGGCGGTTCGGCCGACGCCGGAACCGGCTTCGCCTTCGACGGAGAGCTCGTCCAGCGTGACGGCCTGTTGCGCGAAGGCCGGTATCGCGCTGCCGGCGAGCAGCACGGCCAGCGCGCCGAACCGCGATGCGGCTTGGGGAATTACCATCTCAAAAGTCTCGTCTGATCGGTCACGGGGTCGGACGGCGCGGTCGCCGCCTGCATGAAGGCCGGGATCAGGCGGGGAGGGGTGGCGCACGCGGCTGGCCTGCGATGCGCGGCGCCGGCTTCGGATGGGACGGCGGAGGGATCGGCCAAGCCGGCGCGGTCCAGCGCAGCAGGCGGGCGAGACCGGGGGCTTCCGGAAGGGGGGGGGGGATCATCCCGGCGCGGCAGAGCCGGCAGACGTCGCAGGTCGGCGGCGCCTCCGGCTGGTCCAAGACCGCGCCGATCACGACTCCATCCGGCGGGTGGCCGCACAGAATCGCGCCCGGCATGTCCGGCACGGCCAGCGCCATCCGCAGGGCGGCCAGCGGCGCCAGGGCCTGTACCCACAGGGCGAGCAGGATCAGCCCTGTCCCAAGGAAGCCGGGGCGCCTGCGCCTGAGGGTGAGGTCGGTCGACACGGGCATCGAGCCCGCCCGTCTTCGGATCAGGCCGCCTCGCGCCTGCGGGCGACCTGGATCGCGAGATCGAGCCCGATCATCCCGAGGATTGCTAGGCCGGTCAGGGGAAACAGCGCACCCAGCCCTGCGATGATCGAGGTCACGGTCAGAATCACACGCCGGTCCCGCGGCCAGGGCGGCGCGCCGAGACCGCGGGTCGGTCGGCGCTTCCACCACATCGTGGCGGCGGTGACCGCGAGCAGGATCGTGGCCAGGCAGAAGGCCAGCATGGCGAACTGGTTGGCCCGGCCCCAATGCTCGCCCTTGTGGATGCCGATCCCGTACTGGATCGCCCGCCCGACCGGACCGAGATCGGCGAAATGCACGTCGACCAGGGGTGCGCCGGTATACTGATCGAGGGAGATCATCCGCTGCTCGGCGACATCGTGCGGATACGCGGCCGCCGCGAAGACCCCGTCGGCGCCGACCGGCAGCGCGAGTTCGTAGCCCCGCGGCATCCCAAGACGGGTGAGGATCGCTGCGGCCTGATCGATTCCGATAGGCTCAGCCGCTCTGGCGGACGGCTGCGAGCGCGGCACCGGGGCATCCTGAAGGGTCCAGCCGGCATCGGGCAGCCGCGCGCGCATCGGCACTGCCGAGACCGTCTTGCCGGCCCACAGGATTGCGGGCTGGCCGAGCCCGGCGGCGTTCGACCAGGTGCGCAGCTGCTGCCCCCACCAGATCGACCAGGGCAGCCCGGTGATCGCCAGGAACAGCAGGCCGCCCCCGGCCACGAGCCCGGTCACGGCATGAAGGTCGCGCCACCAGACCCGACGGCTCGGGGTTGCGCGTAGGGTGATCACGCCACCGGTTTGGCCACGCGGCCACCAGAGGCACACGCCCGTGATCACCAGAATGATGGCGAAGCCCGCCACCACCTCGACCAAGGCATTGGCGAAGGGCCCGAAATAACTGAGGCTGTGCAGGCCGCGCACGACCATCATGAACTCGCCATCGCGATCGACGCGGTCGAGAACGGATCCCGTATAGGGATTAAGATAGACGAGCCGTTTGCGTGCCCCCTTCGACAGGGTGACCACCGCGGAGGCGTCTGGCGAGGGCGGATCCGCGTAGGAGATCGGCACCCCGTCCGGCTCCACCTGCAGGGCGTTGAAGATCAGGCGATCCGGCCCGAGGGGCGCGGTCGCCTGAACGACCACGCGGGTCCGGTAGGCGAACAGGCTGCCGTTGATCTCGTCCTTGAACAGGTAGAGCGCGCCGGTGGCCGACAGACCGATCAGGAACGGCAGGCACAGCAGGCCCGCATAAAAGTGCCAGCGCCACACGGCGCGATAGACAGCCTCGCGGGAGGCACGCAAAGCGGCTACGGCCCCGAACGCGGGGGCGTTGCCGTGCAGCAGAATCGACATGGGAACGGTCCGGGCCTGAACGATCGGGAAACGGGATCGTCAGGCGACGGGCGGACCTCGGGCGGAGGTGGCTGAGGGCGGCGGACCGGTCTTCGGCCGGTCAGCTTCCGGGCGCCAGGCCAAGCGCTGGGCCGGCGCGAACGGCCACGCGACGGCGATCGGCTCGGTCGGGGGCAGTGCCGCATCGACCACCTGCACCAGCGTGCAGCAGGGGTGGGCATGCCGTGGAGGCGCTCCGTCATCGGATGGACCGGAGCCGTGCTCGGCGCACAGCACCGCGCCGGGCGACCCGAGGGCGTGGGTTGGCGTCGCAAAGCCGAGGAAGGCCTGAAGCAACAGCGCGTAGAGCGCGACCATCCCGATGATCGCGCGGCCTCGAACCGTCAGGGGCAGGCGCCAGCACATAACAAGATTGTTAGGCATCGTCGCCGCCGGCCGTCAACGGGGCGCCGGCGCTCGATCAGGCGTTATCAGGGCTTACGCGATCGAAGAGACCTCAGGCCCGCGAACATGACGGCCCGGGGGTGACGCCCGCCACGCGTCGGACGTGCATCAGGGCGGTCGCGTGCTTCACGCGCGGCACCTATCGCCGATCCCGGATTCTGCAGTCTTGTCGTTGAAGTGCAACTCGGTGGCTGGGGGACCTGGATTCGAACCAGGACTAGAGGAGTCAGAGTCCACCGTTCTACCGTTAAACTATCCCCCACCGCGCCGGTTAGATGGAAACCCACGACCGGACCGCGCCCGCGCCGACATGGCGGCCGGGGGCGTGGCGGTGAGATATGCGGAATGGCGTGACAGGTCAACAGGGCGTTCTCCTGTTGACGCGGCGAGCGGGGCAGCCATAACCGGAGGGCCGCAGGCGCGGCTTGGAAGGGTGGCCGAGTGGTTTAAGGCAGCGGTCTTGAAAACCGCCGTGGGGGCAACTCCACCGTGGGTTCGAATCCCACCCCTTCCGCCAGCCTGCGTCGCTGGCAGCTCGGTTTGGTTTGCCAGCGGTATCGTCGGCGGCCCGTGCAGCGTTCCGGAGCATCGGCGAAGCCATCCACCGGCGCCTGCGAAGGCGCGGAATTCCTCGTCCTTACAGTCCGGCTCTGCGCAGGGTTGCCGGAACTCCGAAACGCGCCTGCAGACCGGGTTTACGCGTCCTTAACGATGCCTTCGCAATCTCCGCGCGACAGGAGGGCGCGGAATGCTCGATCACGATAGCGGGCGGACGCGCGGGACAACGCTGGACGGGGCTGCGATGCGCAGCCTCGCCAAAGCTCGGGATCATCGCGCCTCCGGTCGCTTCGATCGGGCCGAATCCAGCCTGCGGCGCGTCCTCGGCGCCGAGCCCGACCATCCCGAGGCGCATTACGAACTCGGCCAGATCGCCGCGCGAACCGCGCCGGAGAAGGCCGTGACCCATTTCGTCACGGCGTTGCGGGGCGCGCCGGAGCGGCCGGGCTACTGGCTGGCGCTCGCCACCGCCCTGCTCGCGGTCGAACGGCAGCCGGACGCGCGCGCGATCCTGGAGCGCTATAAGGCGCAGACCTTCGGTTCCGAGACGCGACCGCTCAACACGGCGTTCCTGACCAGCACCTTCGCGGCGGCGCAGGCCCGCTACGACCGGGGCGAGTACCGCCCGGCGGAGGCGCTGCTCGATCTGGTGCTCCTCCTCGACGACACCCACGCCCACGCGACCTACCTCGCCGGCGCCATCGCGGCCCGGACGAACCGGCCCGAGCTCGCCTACGATCTGATCAGCATCGCGCTCTACCGTGAGCCGGAGAACCCGCTGTTCTTCAGCGGGCTCAGCTCCGTCCTCACCAATCGGGGCGATCACGACGGCGCCATCTCGGCCCTGGAGAAGGCCCTCGAACTCGATCCCGACCTAGCGATCGCGCATGCCAACCTCGCCGGCGTTTACCAGCGCCGGTTCCGGTACGGCGAGGCCCTGCGGCACGCCGAGCGTGCAATTACGCTGGAGCCCGGCAATGCCGGCGCGCACAGCAACCGCGGCAGTGCCCTGCTGGCCCTCGGGCGCTTGGGCGAGGCGGTGGAGGCCTTCGACCGCGCCCTGAGCCTCGATCCATCCAAGCTGTTCGTCGCCTCGAATCGCCTGTTCGCCAAGCTCTACGCCGCCGACATCCCGCATGCGGAATACGCCGCCGATGCGCTGGCCTATGGCCGTCGCTACGCAGACCCCCTCCTGCGGCGGCGCCCCTTCGCCAACGATCGCGATCCGGATCGTCGCCTTCGCGTCGGCTTCGTCTCGGGCGATTTCTGCAACCATGCGCTCGTCCGCTTCTTCGAGCCCTATCTGCGGGCCATCGACCGGGACGGCATCACGGCGCTGGCCTACATGACGCATGCGAGCGAAGACGCGGTCTCCGAGCGGCTCAAGCCGTTGTTCGACGGCTGGATCAACCTGGCCGGCCTCGACGACGACGAGGCGGCCGACCGGATCGAGGCCGACGCGATCGACATCCTGGTCGACCTGTCCGGCCACAGCGCTGGCAATCGCCTGCTGGTTTTCGCCCGTAAGCCCGCACCCGTGCAGGTGACCTGGATCGGGCATCCCGGTACCACCGGCCTGACGGCGATCGACTATCGCCTCACCGACCCGATTACCGATCCGCTCGGCCTCGCCGAGCCGCTTCATGCCGAGCGGCTCTGGCGCCTGCCCCGGGTGACCGCCACCTATGCCGGCGTCGACGATCTGCCGCCGGCGCGCGCGCGGGCGCCCTTCGAGGATGCGGGCTCCATCACCTTCGGCTGCTTCAACCGCCTGACCAAGGTCTGCAACGACGCCCTCCGGACCTGGGCCGCCATCCTGTCATCCGTGCCGGATGCGCGGCTGTTCATGGTGGTGGGTGATATCGGCACCCCGGAGGTCCGCGAGGCCGTCGAAACGCGTCTCACCGCGGCCGGCATGCCGCTGGACCGGGTGATCTTCCAGCCGCGGGTCAACAGCGGCTACCACGAGCTCTACCACCGGGTGGATATCGCCCTGGATCCATACCCTTATAACGGCGGCACGACGAGCTACGACACGCTGTCGATGGGCGTGCCGTTCGTGACGCTGCGGGGCGGCCACGCGGCGGCGCGCACCGGCGTCTCGGTTCTCACTGCGATGGGCCTGCCGGATCTGATCGCGGATAGCGAGGAGGACTACGTCGCAATCGCCCGGGATCTCGCCTGCAATAACGAGCGCCTGCGGACGATCCGCCAGGATCTGCGCGAGCGCTTGCATGCCAGCCCGCTGATGGATCACGCTGCCCTGGCAGCGGATGTCGATGCCGCATTCCGGGGGATGTGGCGGGCCTGGCTGTCCGAAGGGCAAGCCTGACACGCGGCCCCGCCGGAAGCGCAAGGCCGCGCATCGCTGCCGGGATCCAAGGGGCGTCGACGTTCGTCAGGACGGACCGCACCGTCGCCGCCCCCACGCCCGATCGCCTAGCGAAACACTGAGGCGCGCGATTCCGCTTCTGCCGTGCCGGTTCGCGTCGAACCGATATCTCCGCCCCGCGCCGAGCGCATGCAGGCTCATCCTGGTCGCTCGGTCATGCCGCAGCCGCTCACCGGATCCCAGGGGCCAGCGGAGCCGGTGACGCATCGATCAGTCGGTATCCGTAATGCTGCGGCCCCGGTTGGGCCAGGGGCGGCTCGTGATCGGCCTCGCGGCGGCGGACGCCTGTCATCGCTGGCGACGTTTGAGCCGGCCGAACGTGCTCCCGAAAAGATCCATTTGACAAATCTTAAGTGAATTTAGGTTGCAGCGATCTTCGCCTCGTAAAGCAATGCCGAGCTGATTTTGTCAATGTCAGAATAAAATGATCCTGATCCTCAAAGATGGCAGGGTTCAAGCGCAGCACATTTCTTATTCGTGCGCGGTCGAGACTCATTAACGATGTCCCCCAGATACATTTTTTCGAGGATCGAATTAAGGTCTCCGCAAGCCATCGGGCGATACATCGCAGGAGCCGCCAATAAGACGGCTTCGCGATCAAAAGGATCGACCCGATGTCTTCCAGCGTCACCCTCACCGCCGCCACCCGCCAGAACCTGCTCTCCCTGCAGGATACGGCCTCGCTGACCGCAACCACCCAGAACCGGCTCTCCACCGGCCTGAAGGTCTCCTCGGCCCTCGACAACCCGGTGAGCTTCTTCACCTCCCAGTCGCTGAGCCAGCGCTCGGGCGATCTCGGCAACCTGCTCGACGGCATCTCGAACGGCATCCAGTCGATCCAGGCCGCCAACCAGGGCATCACCTCGATCCAGAAGCTGGTCGATCAGGCCAAGTCGGTCGCCAACCAGGCGCTGTCCACCCAGATCACCACCACCGGCACCGCCTCGACCGCCTATTCGGCCCCGGCCGCCAACACCACGCTCAACCTCTACGTCAACGGCTCGGCCACCACCGTCGCGCTGGCCTCGACCGACACCCTCGACCAGGCCCTGACCAAGCTCAACACCGCGGTCGGCGCCGGCAGCTTCTCGAAGAGCACCGACGGCACCAAGATCGTCATGAACGCGTCCTCGGACGTGGAATTCAAGACCTCGGCCGACCAGACCGCGCTGGGCTTTGCGGGCGGTACGGCCTCCTCCGGCCCGACCTACGGCACGACCGCCGCGGCCGGCCAGAGTTCGGACCTGAGCGTGTCGGGCGTCTCGGCCCGGGCGACGCTCGCCTCGCAGTACAACAGCCTGCTGACCCAGATCGATCAGCTCGCCGGCGATTCGAGCTTCAACGGTACGAACCTGATCAACGGCAAGGGCGACAACAACAACCTGACGATCAACTTCAACCCGAAGGGCAACTCGAACCTCACGGTCTCGGCGACCGACGAGACCTCGAGCGGCCTCGGCCTGACCTCGATCACCAGCACCTCGACCAAGACGTCGACGATCGGGCAGGGCAGCTTCCTGCTCAATGCCGACATCAACACGACCCTGAACAAGCTTACGACCGCATCGAGCCAGTTGCGCACCGATGCTTCGACCTTCGGTTCGAACCTCTCGGTGGTGCAGAACCGCCAGGACTTCAGCAAGAACCTGATCAACGTGCTCGACACCGGCGCGTCGAACCTGACGGCGGCGGATCTGAACCAGGAGGCTGCGAACTCGCAGGCCCTGTCCACCCGCCAGTCCCTGGGCATCTCGGCCCTGTCGCTGGCGAACCAGGCTCAGCAGGGCATCCTCCAGCTGCTGCGCTAAGCGTCAGGCGCATCGAAGTCGGAACGGCCGGGGCCACGCCCCGGCCGTTTCCGTTTGCGCCGTCTTCATTCGGATCCCTCGGGTCCGGTATGATCTCCGGGCGATCGACCTGGAGCCGGTCCATCCCGTCCGCTTCTTTAGCGCGGATGAGGCGTCGAACCCGTCCGCGGCGTTCGACCGGGCCCGCATGGGCGTCCCAGGCCCCGATTTCTTCAGGCCGGAAACAAGATGACCGGGCGTGGGACGACGTGCCGATGCGCTTCTATCAAGCAAGAAATCGGATTATTGAAGCCTTGATGTGAGGCGATTGGGTTGAATAGTAACGTTGTCTGCCATCCGATACGTCAGACGAAGAATCGATTTTAAATTCGCCTCCCATCGTCCATTAACGATTTTTGCGAAATATGTCTGGGCGGAAATAAAATTAATATCTCCGCAGGTTGCCGGACGATACGGGAATGAGCCGCCAATAAGACGGCCCATCGATCAAAAGGATCGACCTCATGTCTTCCAGCGTTACTCTCACCGCCGCCACCCGCCAGAACCTGCTCTCCCTGCAGGATACGGCCTCGCTGACCGCGACCACCCAGAACCGGCTCTCCACCGGCCTGAAGGTCTCCTCGGCCCTCGACAACCCGGTGAGCTTCTTCACCTCCCAGTCGCTGAGCCAGCGCTCGGGCGATCTCGGCAACCTGCTCGACGGCATCTCGAACGGCATCCAGTCGATCCAGGCCGCCAACCAGGGCATCACCTCGATCCAGAAGCTGGTCGATCAGGCCAAGTCGGTCGCCAACCAGGCGCTGTCCACCCAGATCACCACCACCGGCACCGCCTCGACCGCCTATTCGGCCCCGGCCGCCAACACCACGCTCAACCTCTACGTCAACGGCTCGGCCACCACCGTCGCGCTGGCCTCGACCGACACCCTCGACCAGGCCCTGACCAAGCTCAACACCGCGGTCGGCGCCGGCAGCTTCTCGAAGAGCACCGACGGCACCAAGATCGTCATGAACGCGTCCTCGGACGTGGAATTCAAGACCTCGGCCGACCAGACCGCGCTGGGCTTTGCGGGCGGTACGGCCTCCTCCGGCCCGACCTACGGCACGACCGCCGCGGCCGGCCAGAGTTCGGACCTGAGCGTGTCGGGCGTCTCGGCCCGGGCGACGCTCGCCTCGCAGTACAACAGCCTGCTGACCCAGATCGATCAGCTCGCCGGCGATTCGAGCTTCAACGGTACGAACCTGATCAACGGCAAGGGCGACAACAACAACCTGACGATCAAGTTCAACCCGAAGGGCAACTCGAACCTCACGGTCTCGGCGACCGACGAGACCTCGAGCGGCCTCGGCCTGACCTCGATCACCAGCACCTCGGCCAAGACCTCGACGGTCGGGCAGGGCAGCTTCCTTCTCAACGGCGACATCAACACGACCCTGAACAAGCTCACGACTGCCTCCAGCCAGCTGCGCACCGACGCTTCGACCTTCGGCTCGAACCTCTCGGTGGTGCAGAACCGCCAGGACTTCAGCAAGAACCTGATCAACGTGCTCGACACCGGCGCGTCGAACCTGACGGCAGCGGATCTGAACCAGGAGGCTGCGAACTCGCAGGCCCTGTCGACCCGCCAATCGCTGGGCATCTCGGCCCTGTCGCTGGCGAACCAGGCCCAGCAGGGCATCCTGCAGCTGCTGCGCTAAGCGTCAGGCGCCGCGAAACGCAAACGGCCGGGGCGAAACCCCGGCCGTTTCTATGTGTGCCGCCCGTTCAGTTTCTCTTGGATGGGGAGGCCCCGGCTCTCCGGAGGGCGTCGGCCAGGGCCCCGCCACCGGTGTCCGGTATCGGCTTGGATTGCATCCGCCGTGGATCGGGCGAAGGCTCGCTGCCGCGCCGCGCTTGCGACCCCGGCTCGATCGGGTCGTCCAGGCGCATCGACAGGGCGATCCGCTTGCGCGGGGCATCGACGCTGAGCACCAGGACCCGGATGACCTCCCCGGTCCGGACCACCTCGGCCGGCGAGGCGATGCGCCGGCGCGCCATCGCGGAAATGTGCACGAGGCCGTCCTGATGGACACCGATATCCACGAAGGCGCCGAACGCCGCGACGTTGGTGACCACGCCTTCAAGCTGCATACCAGGCCGGAGATCGCCGATGGTCTCGACGCCCTCCTGGAAGCTCGCCGTCTTGAAGGCCGGGCGCGGATCGCGGCCGGGTTTCTCCAGCTCGGCGATGATGTCCCGCACGGTCGGCGGTCCGAAGCGTGTATCGGCGAATGCCTCGGGCGAAAGTTGGCTCAGGGTCGTCGTGTTGCCGAGCAGCACGCGGATGTCGCTCTTGGTCGCCTGCAGGATCCGCCGCACGACGGGATAGGATTCCGGATGGACCCCGGAGGCGTCGAGCGGGTCGTCGCCGTCCCGGATGCGCAGGAAGCCGGCGGCCAGCTCGAAGGTCTTCGGGCCGAGACCCTGCACCTTCTTGAGCGCCGTCCGCGTCCGGAACGGACCGTTCGCGTCCCTGTGCGCGACGATCCGGTCGGCCATCGACGCGCCGAGGCCGGAGACCTGGGCCAGCAGGGCCGGGGACGCGGTGTTCACGTCGACGCCCACCGCGTTCACCGCATCCTCGACCACCGCCGAGAGCTGGCGCGACAGCTTCGTCTCGCTGACATCGTGCTGGTACTGCCCGACCCCGATCGATTTCGGATCGATCTTCACGAGCTCGGCGAGCGGGTCCTGCAACCGCCGGGCGATCGAGGCGGCGCCGCGATGAGATACGTCGA
Source organism: Methylobacterium sp. GXS13 (assembly GCF_001455965.1). Lineage (GTDB taxonomy): Bacteria > Pseudomonadota > Alphaproteobacteria > Rhizobiales > Beijerinckiaceae > Methylobacterium. Next base: position 44,271 of record NZ_LKKO01000047.1, on the reverse strand, counting down.
GGTCGGGCAGCTCCCGCGACGCGATCTCCGAGGCCGAGTAGACCGAGGCGCCGGCCTCCGAGACCGTGACCTTCGCGAGCGTCAGGTCGGGATTGGCTACCACGATCTCGGCTGCCAGCCGCTCGGTCTCCCGCGACGCGGTGCCGTTGCCGATGGCGATCAACTCGACCCGGTGCTGGCGACAGAGCCGCCCGAGGCTCGCAACCGCCTCCTTCCAGCGCCGCTGCGGCTCATGCGGATAGGTGGTCTCCACGGCCACGATCCGGCCGGTCGAATCGGCCACCGCGACCTTCACGCCATTCCGGTAGCCGGGATCGAGCCCGAGCGTCGCCCGTCCACCTGCGGGGGCGGCGAGCAGCAGGTCCTTAAGGTTGCCGGCGAAGACTTTGACGGCCTCGTCCTCGGCGCGCTCGAACAGCCGGGTGCGCAGGTCTTGCTTGATCCCGGTCCGGATCTTGGTCCGCCAGGCGGTGCGCACGACCTCCATCAGCCAGGCATCCCCCGGCCGGCCCCGCGCGGCGATGCGATGCCGGCTGCAGATCGCGGTTTCGAAGAGTCCGGGCTTTCCAGGCACCGACTCGTCGCCTTCGGCGGTGAGATCGACATCGAGGATGCCTTCGCGTTCCCCGCGAAGGATCGCCAGGATCCGATGCGAAGGCATCCGCTCCAGCCGCTCCGTCCATTCGAAGTAATCCGAGAATTTTGCGCCCTCGGCGGCCTTACCGGTGCGGATCTTCGAGGCCAATTGACCGCTGCGCCAGAAGTCCGCGCGCAATCGGCCGATCAGATCGGCATCCTCGGCGACGTGCTCGATCAGGATCGCCTTGGCGCCCTCCAGGGCCGTCTCGGCGTCGACGATGCCCTTATCGGCTGCGACGAACGGCGCCGCAGCCCGCTCCGGTGCGATCTCCGGCTGAGCCAACAGCGCCTTGGCCAAGGGCTCGAGCCCGGCCTCCCGGGCGGTCTGGGCCTTCGAGCGCCGCTTCGGCCGAAAGGGCAGATAGAGATCCTCGAGCCGCGCCTTGGTGTCAGCGGCAGCGAGGGCGGTGGCGAGCGCCGGCGTCAACTTTCCTTGGGCGCGGATGCTCTCGACGATGGTGGTGCGGCGATCGGTGAGGTCCCGCAGATAGCCGAGCCGCTCATCGAGCTTGCGCAACTGCGCGTCGTCCAGGCCGCCGGTGTTCTCCTTGCGGTAGCGGGCGATGAACGGGACTGTGGCACCGCCATCGAGCAGTGACACGGCGGCAGCGACCTGCGCCTCGCCGACCTTAAGTTCACCGGCGATCAGCGCGTTCACGGATGTCATGCAGGCTCCGGCAGGCGATGGGCGGGGCCTTGCCATAGCCGCCACACGATTGGATGCAAGATGCCGGGAAAGGGCCTCTCAGGCGTCGCCGCACTTCGGATCGGCGGCGGATTTGACGGCCCGGACGAAATCGAGAACGCGCAGCCTCTCCGACGAATTCTCGAGTGCGAGCCACAGACGGAGCAATTCCTCGGCGTCAGCGAAGATGTGGGGAGCCGTGTCGCCGAAGAACACCTCCGTCGAGCATCCCAGCGTCCCGGCGAGATTCTGAAGGGTTCGGTATGACCGTGCTGCCGAGGATCCGCTGCCGTCCGCCATCGATTCGATCCGCTTCGTCGCCCGGTGAGCGATGCCGTGCGAACGGCAGCCGAATCCGTGCAACAGGTGAGGGGCGTGCGATACGGCCGAACCGAACGCCAGCAGGATGCAGGCACCGGGGCGACGGCCGAGCGGCGAAGTGCGGAGGCGGCGAAGCGGAGCGATGAGTTCGCTGGCCGGCGCAATCGGATCGAACGCCTTCGGCCGACTCCGGTCAAGGGAAGAGGTGCGGCGAACACGCATATGTACGGATTCAGACGAACCCCGGGCGCGTTGGTCTAGCGATGTCGGTGGGCTTGCACGTGCAGGATCCGCGCTAAGCTGCCTGCCTTCATCGCCCTGTCACCGGTCCGTGCTTTGGTGATTCACGGTACGTTGTGAATCGGCGGGCAGCCCGTGCGCTTCGAGATTCGCGCCAGCAACCGGTCGCATTGGTCCTGGGTTTTGGTGAATGAGACCGAGGACACGGTGATCGCGTCCCGGCGCGATTTCCCGTCACAGGCACAGGCGATCGCGGCCGCGATGGCCTTCGCACAGCTCGTGGCGCGGGCCGGGCGAAACCTCGCCGGTGTCCCCCGCGCCGGCGGTTTCCTATGAGCCGTCCCGGCTCAGGCCCGGTGACGCAGCAGCCCCATCACGCTCCAGCAGGCGATGACGCAGCCGACGCCCATGGCGCCGAGGCAGCTGATGGTGCGCACGGGCTCGCCGCGGGCCAGCACGATGGCGATCGCGAGGGGCAACAGCAGCAAAGCGAGCAGCAAGGTCATGGAGAACTCCGTTTGACCCGACCGACTCTAGGAGCCGATGGTTAATCGCGCCTGACGGACCCGACTTGAGGGGTGCCTCAGGCCGTCGCGTTGATTCGAGCCGCGCCCCAATTGGTGCCCACCCCGATTGCGAGCGGCAGCAGCAGACGGCCCCTGGGACAGGGGCAAGGCGTCCACGCAGGTCGTCGTTCTCGGCCATCCGCCGCACGGACGAGCCCTTCGCGCGGTGCACCACGATCGGAGCCCACCGGATTCGGCAATCCAGCGCCGGGCTGCGGTACGGGCCAGCGGTGACCGCCACCACTGCGCCGCGTCACAGTACAAGATCGGCTCGCACCGCCCCGTCGAAGACCGGGATGCGGCGCTCGCACAGGGATGGCATGACTGGGCCGGACCCCACCGGCACCGCCAGCATGCCGATCGGATCGGTGACGCCCCGCGTGTCGGCCGCCGTGACGGGCACCCTGTCGGGCTTCGGCATCGGTGCCGGCTCAACCTCGGCCCTGCGGACGGTCCCGAACTCTAGGACGACATGCACCAGGACCGGCATCGCACCGTAGCGGCCGTCGATCCGAAAATCGGCCGAGGACCGTGCCGTTGGCCGAGAAACGCCCCTGGGAACGGGCGCTGCCGGAGCCCTGGAAGAACCAGCCGGCCGAGCCGGATAGGCCACCATTGAGGCTGATCGCGTACTTGTCGTCCATGAGATCCGCGGTGAGGTCGGCCTGACCGGAACGTTCAGGAAGCTCAAGCTGGAACGGACAACGAAGCGCTATCCGGCTCGGCCGCTGCCGCGCCACCGCCCGTGAGGGCCGGAAACCGCATGGCGGTAACGGCGCAGAACAGTCGTTCACTCGCAGCGATCGATCCACGCTTGCGCTCGCTTCGACCCGGTAAGGCAGTACCGCTCACCCCGATCCCTGCGTCACGGTGTGAGGATCCGAGCCGACGGGTCACTCGCGTCGCCGAGCCCCGGTCCGGAAGAGCACGTTCTGCCGCTCGGCTCCCGCGCCCAAGCATTCGCGGCGCGGAGGCTTTCATCGTACGCCCACCGACGGCAGCGGCGCTACGGACAGAACGCGGCGCGTCAGCTCACCCGCCCACGATACTGATCGTCGCTCACCGCCTCTAGCCACGTCATCGCCTGTCCATCCAGACGCTCATGAATCGCGATATGGCTCATTGCCGTCGTCGCGGTGGTGCCGTGCCAGTGCTTCTCGCCGGGCCGCACTTGAGAGGGCCGGCCGGACATCACGAGGTCGCTCGTCGTCGCATTCTTTTCGCAACAGGCATAGCGGTCTAATTCAGCCGCACCAGCCGGTCGAGAAGCGCTCGGTCGTGAAGCAGCGCCATGCGTTCTTTCGGCGAGAGCCAAGCCTGAGCCTCGGCCACGGTCTCGGCCTCGCAGACCTTGGCGGTGGCAAGGGTCTGATCCGGATCGATGACGCCCCGGGGCCGGGACACACCGACCGGCAGCATGCGGGCATGGGCCTCGGCCAGGTCCGGGTCGGCGTGGAGGGCCGCCAGCGCGTCGGCATCGTCGAGACCCTGAGCGGCGTTGCGCGCCGCCAGGATGCCGGCCCGGACTGCAATTTCGGGCGGCGATGCCTCCTCGGGGGTGGCAAGCAGGAGGCGGCGCTTGAGGGCGAGGCCGAGCCCGAGCTGGCCACTCGCCCAGGAGATCGGGATCGCCAGCACGAGGCCCAGGATCGTCGGGCTCATCCAGAGGAACAGCGAGGTCGCGAGAGCGAATGCCGCGATCCCGGCAACGAGGCCGAGGGCCATGTGCCAGCGGTGCCGGGCGACGATGTCCCGCATCGGGATCGAGCCGTCGTCGCGGCGCTGCGGGTTCCAGCCTGTGTCGCGTCCGAGCAGGATGCCCATCACCGAGCCGGACTGGATCACCATCGCCACCGGAGCGACTAAGGCCGAAAGCAGGATCTCGACCAGGCTCGACAGGACTAGCCGGCCGGCACCGCCGCAGGCCCGGCGTACCGGACCATCCAGCAGGGCGAGGATCAGACCGAGGAGTTTCGGCGCCAGCAGCACCGCCATGGTCAGGCCGAACAACTGGAGCGCGCGGACCGGGTCGAACCGCGGGAAGACCGGCGAGAAGCCGGCGCCGCCGAAATAATCCGGCCGCTCGGTGGCGGTCTGGAGGACGAGCAGGATGCCGACCACGAGCTGACACAGCCAGAGCGGGGAGGCGAGGTAGCCGGCGATGCCGGTGGCGAAGTGCTGGCGAGTCGCCGGATGCAGGCCGGCGGCGCTAATCACGCGAGCATGTTGGAGGTTGCCCTGCGCCCAGCGGCGGTCGCGGACCGCGACGTCGATCAGGGAGGGTGGACTCTCCTCAAAGGAGCCCGGCAGGCGATGCAGCATGTAGACCGCCCAGCCGGCACGGCGGATCAACGCCGCTTCCACGAAGTCGTGGGACAGGATGTGGCCGCCGAAGGGCGGCTTCCCGGGCAGGTCCGGCAGGCCGCAGGATTGCGCGAAGGCCCGGGTCCGGATGATGGCGTTGTGGCCCCAGTAATTGCCATCGCGGCCCGACCAGGCGGATAGCCCGGCGGCAATGACCGGCCCGTAGATCCGGGCGGCGAATTGCTGGAGGCGGGCGAATAGCGTGTTGCGGTTGATGATTAATGGCAGCGTCTGGATGATACCCGCATCCGGGTCGGCCTCCATGGCGGCTGCGAGCGCCACGATCGCCGGGCCGCTCATCAGGCTGTCGGCGTCGAGCACCAGCATGTGGTCGTACCGTCCGCCCCAGCGGGTGACGAAATCGCCGATGTTGCCAGCCTTGCGGTGATGGTTCTTGGGCCGGTGCCGGTAGTAGAGCCTGGCGTCCGGGCCGAGGCGACGGCGCAGATTGAGGAAAGCGCGCTCCTCGGCAATCCAGGCATCGGCTTGCGTCGAGTCCGAGAGCACGAACCAGTCGAAATGGTCGCCCAGACCGGTGGCCTCCACGGCCTCGCGCATGGCCTCGACGCCCGCGAAAGTTCGCGCGGTGGCTTCATTGTAGACCGGCATCAGCACGGCGGTGCGGGTGTGGAGCGCGGCCGGGTGCGGGCTTCGTCGCGGCCGGCGCAGCAGCATTGCAAAACCGAGCAAGCCGCTGGTGAAGGCGAGCGCGATCCACGAGAAGGTCAGGCAGAACAGCACCACCAGAACGAGCTGGAGGGGGGTCGGGCTGCCGGAAATCGACACGGTTTCGACCATCTGCCAGCCGCCATAGCCCGTTAGAGCCAGGGCTCCGCCGAACACGAACAGTCGGGACGCCCAGGGGCGTCTCGACTTGCGCACCGGCCGATGCGCGGACGAGCGATCCCACGATGCAAGATCCTGCACCGGCATCGCCAGGGGCGCCTCGTCGGGCATCGCGGCATTACGTTCGGGACGCCCGGGGCCGGCATCGGTTCGCGAAGCGGGCGGCGGCAGGGTTATGGTCTCGTCCAGGCGCACGGTCGGGTCTGATCCTCGGGGTGATGGGCAGGACGGAAAATCACGGTGTCCAGCGGAACAGCCAGGTCTCACTCGCGCGATCCTGGCCGCGCCGAAGCCCCAGACGCAATTCGCTCGCCCGCTCGCTGCCCGGATCGAGCTCGAACAGCACCCTCAGGGTCCTGCGCCCGGGATAATGGAATCGGTCCTGACGGGTAATCGTCCCGGTCGAGGCGCTGAGCGCGATCTCGATCTCATCCGGCCGGGTCAGCCCGTCGCCCTCGAAATCGACCGCAAACAGGCGGCGGTTGCCGATGCTGCCGTGACCGCAGCGGCTGTCTTTAACCCGGGCAAGGTCCGGGGGCAGCGGATCGGGCCAGCCCTTGGACCAGTGCTGGCGGCAGAGGAAGCGCATCTCCCCGCCCTTTGCGAGCTTCGCTTTCGGGCGCCAATAGGCGAACACGTTCTCGTTCAATTCGGAATCGCTCGGAATTTCCAAGAGCGTTACCGCACCCTCGCTCCAATCGTCCTGGGGCTCGATCCACAGGGATGGGCGCTGCTCCCAGTGGCGGCGGTCGTCTTCGAAATCGTCGTAGGAGCGAGCACGCTGCATCAAACCGAAGCCCTTGGGTCCCCGGTCCAGGAAGGCCGAGACCTGCAGCGCCTCGGGATTGTGTACCGGGCGCCAGATCGGTTCACCGTAGCCGTTGCGGATCGCCAAGCCCTCGACCGAGAAGGCGGCGGCGCGCAGATCGTCCACCCTCTGTCGGTCGAGGGGCCCGAACAGGTAGCTGCCCTGCATCCCGCCGAGCCCGATATGGTCGAGTTCGGCCCGGGCGAACACGGTCCCGTCGATCCCGGCCACGGAAGCCTCCCGGCCCGGGGTCAACGTGAGCGTGAATGCGGCAGCTGCCGATTCCGATTCGACCAGGGAGTGGACGACGATCGGTTGCCCGGGCGCGGGCGCCTCGACGAACAGGGCCCGGAACAGCGGGAATTCCTCACCGCGGGAATCTGCAGGCCGCAAGGCAAGTGCCCGGGCGTTGATGCCGAAATCCTGCCCCTCGGCTACCAGGCGGAAGAATGAGGCCCCCTGAAACAGTGCGAAGTTCGATAGGTCCGTCCCGTCGCCGAAGCGCGCGCGGAGGCGGAAGCCGGAGAAAGCGGTGTCGGCGTTCAAGTCCGGCAGCGCGATGTTGGCGGCGATCAGGCTGTCCCGGTCGTAGGCCACCGGCTGGACCCGCCCATTCTCGACGGTGAACAGCGAAACCGGCGTATCGAAGATCGATCCGCGCAGGAGGGGCTCGATCTCGTAGCCGAAGTCGCGGCCGGCCCAGACGGCCCGACCCGGCACCGGATGGATCGCCTCATAGGCGTCCCGGGACAAGGCCTTCAGCACGGCCGGCACGTCATCGGTCTTCGGCGCCCCGTAGGGGGCGGCTGCCCGGGCGCGGGCGATGTCGATCAACGTGTTCGGCTCAAACGGCGCACCGGCGCCCGGCAGCGTGATTGCCGGATTGGCGCCTGCGGGCTCGACCGCGCGTGCGATCGTCGGCAGGAAACCCGCTGCGCTACCCACGGCCCCGGCCAACACGGCGCGGCGGGTGGGAGCGGCGGCGAATCCGTCGGCGGTGGTCATGCGGGCCTGCGTCTCAGTTGGCGGAACGGTGCCTGTATACCGGGAGGACGGCTGAACCCAGGGTTAAGCGGCGCCTCGGACGGAACGGGCACGCCTCCGTTGACTTAGCGCAAGCCGGCTCTCTAATTCCGGGGACTGAATCGCACGGGGGAGGCAGCATGGGATCGTTGCGGGTCACGGGCCACGGCGTGGATCTCGGAGAGAGTCTGCGCGGCCGTATCGACGAGCGGATCGCTGCGACGCTCGACAAGTACCTCGACTCGCACATGAACGATTCCTGTACCGGCCATGTAACGCTTCGGCGGGACGGAGCCGCGTACCGAACGGGTTGCGTGCTGCACCTCGCGTCGGGCCTGACGATCGAGGCGGTGGGTGTGTCGCACGACGCGAGGTCGAGCTTCGAGCAGACCGCTGACAAGCTCGAGACGCGACTGCGCCGCTACAAGCATCGGTTGAAGCAGCATGCCAGCGGCCCCAGTGAATCCGCGGCGATCGAGGCGGCCTACGCGGTGTTCGCCCCACCGGAGGAAGTGGACGATGACGAGCCGGAGGACGGCGACGCCCACCCGCCGATCGTCGCCGAGAGCACCAAGACCCTGCAGCGCCGCACCATCGGCGAGGCGGTGACTGCCCTCGACATGACGGGATACCCAGTGGTTGTGTTCGTCCACGCTGGCACCGGGCGCGTCAACGTCGTATACCGGCGCAGTGACGGCGCGATCGGCTGGGTGGACCCGCCGGGCGCCGTCGACTGACGCGTGTGGACCGAAAGGAACGGAGCCGGAACCGGCCCGTTCCCCGGCCCATTGATAGTCGGGGACGTCGTGCGAGACGTCCCTGCGACGAGGCCCGTTCCGACGCGGATGGGTAACGGGGCAACGGTCGATCGATGCCAATTCTGGAATTCCTCGACCCCGAATCGGTCGTGCAGTCCCTGCGCGCGCGCGCCAAGAAGCAGGTGCTTCAGGAGCTTGCGGCGCAGGCCGTGCGTCGGTTACCGGCGCTCGACGAGCGGCCGGTCTTCGACACGCTGCTCCAGCGCGAGCGCCTCGGCTCGACCGGGATCGGTGAGGGCGTGGCGATCCCGCATGGCAAATTGCCCGGCCTCGACCGGCTCTTCGGCTTATTCGCTCGGTTCGACCGGCCGGTGGATTTCGAGGCCCTGGATGGCCAACCGGTGGATGTCGCTTTCCTGCTTCTGGCCCCGGAAGGAGCTGGGGCCGATCACTTGAAGGCCCTGGCCCAGGTCGCCCGGGTTTTGCGCGAGCCGGGCATGCTCAACCACATCCGCGCCGCTCGCGATTCCAGCGCGCTCTATGCGCTTCTGACCCGCTCAACGGCTCCGCAGGCCGCCTGATGCCGCGGACCCGCTTCGTTGTGTCGGTCGTGATCCTGGCTGGCCTGTCCGGCTCGGCTTGGGCGCAGGGTGACGCCACCTGCGGCCGGGATGTCCTGGTGGCGCAATCGATGCAGCGCCAAGCCCTTGAACAGCTGGAGCAGGCGGACGGCGACGACGCCAAAAATTGCCGCGTCTGGCGCCGCCACGTCGACACGATGCGTCGGGTCGCCAGCGTCTATGGCCGCTGCCTCTCAGGTTCGGAGCGGGCTCAGCGGCTCGCGCAGGTGCAGGGTTCGGATCGGGAGTTTTCCGCAGCGATCAAGGCACGCTGCGGCGGGCATTGAGGACCAGTTCGACCGGTAGGCCGATTGCCTGCCCGGCATCATATAATCAATCGACGCGTCGCATCATCAGCGGCTCGGCCACCATCTTCACCGGTTTGCCGCGGCCGATCAAAATCGCTGCACGAGAGCGCTCCGGATCGTCCTCGAAGCGAGTGCGCACCCAGCTCGCCAGGAATTTTACATATTCGGACGCCAGGAGTTTGGCCGTCGGGGGACTTTGCCACCAACGATCGGCATCGAGGCCCTCGGTCACCACCGGATGGGGTAGGACTCGGTCGCTGTCCTGCAGGGCGTGGTCCAGCTCGATGAGCGTGCGCGGCATGTGATAGTTTGAGGTCACCACTGCGACGGTATTGAACCGGTGCGCCCGCATCCAGCGTCGGGTCTCGATGGCGTTGCCGATGGTGTTGCGGGCCCGGTAATCGAGATCGACGCAGCATGCGATCAAGGAGCGCTGGGTCGGATTCAACCGGGCGATCTCGTCGCGGCTGGTGCGCTCGTTGACCCCGGTGATCAGTAGCCGGCGCCCGTAGCCGCCAGCTAGAAGATCGATCGCATCGCCGATCCGCTGTGCTCCACCGGTCAGCGCGACGATGCCGTCCGCCCGGTCGGCCGGACTGCGCTCATGCCGGGCCAGGGCACCGACGAAGATCAGGAAACCAGCGAACAGCGCTGCGGCGCCGAGACCCGCAGCGAAGCCGCACGTCCAGAGCAGCCGATGCCGAGGATGCAATCGCCGAGGGAGCACGGAGGCGCCACGCGGGACAGGCCGCTCGTTCCAGGCCCAGCCGAGGGCGTCGGTCGGGTAGGGGGCCGGTGCGCGTTGCATCCGCGTGGTCATCCTCCGGAGGATCGGCGCCGAATACGGCGGCCCGGAGGCAGACGTATCGGCCCCATCCACACCGCCGCGATAACCTTTCGCAATCGTTAACGGTTTGCCTGGACCCCCTGTTTCCCCCGCGCGCCCATGGTATCGCGCGATCAAGACAGAAACCGACGCACGGTGATCCGCGACACCACGCCCGTGACGACCGACGCGATCACCCCGATGAGGATCACGCTCGCATAGCCCCGCAGCCCGACCTGGACGGCGCCGAACAGGGCTTCGACCTCCTGGCCGGCTGGTCCAGAGCGGGCAGCGCGGGCGAGCAGGCCGGCGATGGCGAAGGCGAGGATCGCCAGCCCGGCCCCGATCGCGCCGCCGCGCAGGCCCAGCCCGAAGAACCGGCGCTGGAACGCCCGGGCGATGTAGTCGTCGTCGGCGCCGACGAAATGGAGCACCTCCACCACCTCGCGGTTGCCCGCCATGGCGCCGCGCGTGGCGAAGGTCACCGCCAGCCCGGTAGCGACCAGCACCAGCACCACCATGCCGACGCCGATGCCCACGAAGGCGTTGGCCGCGGTCGAGAGCCGCTGGAGCCAGAGCGCGTGGTCGTCGAGGCTCGCTACCCCCGGCAGCGCCTCGGTGAGGCGGATGCGCAGGCGCTTCAGGTCCGCGCTCCGATTGTCGGCGAGCTTAAGGGCGATCAAGCGCGGCACCGGCAGGTCCGACAGGTCGAGGCCGCTGCCCAGCCACGGCTCCAGAAGCCGCTCAGCCTCCGCTTTGGAGAAGACCCGCGCCTCGGCGATCCCGGGCTCGGACTTGGCGATCGTCTCGGCCCGGGCCACGTCGGCATCGACGTCCCGGCCGGGGCCGGGCCGCACTTGGATCGTCACCTCCTGGGCGACGTCGCCCTGCCACTGCCCGGCATTGGTGGCGACAATCTCGGCGGCGCCTGCGCAAAGACCGGCCAGGAAGGTCAGGATCGCGATGACCGCCGCGAGCGAACGCCCGGCCGCGGTGTCCGTAGGGACCAGGGCGGCGTTGCGGCGCAAATTCGTCGGCAGGCTCGGATCAGCAGGACCGAACGGGGATTCAGCCTGGGCTCGGGTGGTGACCGGCGCACTCATTCCTCGATCCGCAGCCGGCCTTCGCCCAGCACCATGCGGCGGGCATCGACGGCGTCCATGATCCCAAAATCGTGGGTCGCGATGATCACCGAGGTTCCGAGCTTATTGAGTTCCAGGAACAGCCGCAGCAGCCGTCGCCCGAGACCCGGATCGACGTTTCCGGTGGGCTCGTCGGCGAGCAGCAGGTCCGGCCTCGCGATCAATGCCCGTGCGATGGCGGCGCGCTGCTTCTCTCCGCCGGACAGAAGCGGCGGCAGCGCGTGCATGCGTTCGCCAAGGCCGACCCAACGCAGCAACTCGACCACCTCGGCCCGGTAGCTCGCCTCCGACCGGCCCTGGACCCGCAGGGGCAAGGCCACGTTCTCGTAGGTCGTGAGATGGTCGAGCAGGCGGAAATCCTGGAACACCACGCCCATCCGCCGCCGCAGGCCCGTAAGCGCCTTGGCCGAGATACCGCTGACCTCCTCGCCAAAGATCGAGACGAGGCCCCGAGTCGGGCGAACCGAGAGCAGGATCAGGCGCAGCAGCGTCGTTTTTCCGGCGCCGGACGGGCCGGTGAGGAACTGGAATGAGCGCGGCGCGATCCGGAAGCTCACATCGGACAGCACCTCCGGCCCGAGGCCGTAACGCATGCCGACATTCTCGAACTGCACCACCGGGCGTTCCGCGCCGGGCAGCAGGCTCTTCATGCTTGCCTGTAGGTTCAAAGCCGTGCCGGGTTTCGCCGATCCATCGTTCGGAGATCGCCGGATCGGCAGGCGTTTTCAAGGCCAGCCTCATTTCACAGACGCTTAACCCTGTTCGGGCACGGTTTCTCAACTGATTTTGCGGCTCGGCTCCGGCTTTGCCGATCGGAAACGATCCCCGATGGAACGAATGGCGCGCGTATGCTGATCGTCTGCCCGAGCTGCGCGAGCGAGTACCGGATCGAAGCCGGCAAGGTTGGCAAGGATGGGCGCTCTGTCCGTTGTGCAGCCTGCCGTGAAACCTGGTTCCTTAGCCCCGCCGACGTTCTAGCCGGCCATGAGGCCGAACTGGCGGAGAAGGGTGAGGCGGAGCCCGATCCGGCAACGGACGCTGTCTGGCAGGAGGCCTCGGCCACGGTCAGAGCCGCCTCTGAGACGTCGGCGCCGTTGTCCGAACGGCGCCGGGCTCCCGTGCGCGCCACCCGCGCCAAGGGCTGGCGCGGTCTTCCCGGCCTCTCGCCCTCCATGGCCGTGGGACTGACGCTGCTGGCGGCATTGCCTCTGCTCTGCTTAGCCCGGACAGGCGTGGTCCGGTTGGTTCCACAGAGTGCCGCCCTGTTCGCCCGTGTCGGGCTGCCGGTGAATGTCCGGGGCATCGAAATTCGCGACGTGGTGGCCTTCAGCAATCCTGCCGAGGACGCCCAGCCTGCTGAACTCGTTATCGAGGGCGACCTCGTCGGCGTAGCCCGAACCGACGTGCCGGTCTCGGCCTTGAGCGTTGAAATCCGCGATGCTGGCGGCCGCGTGATCCGAACCTTTCCGGTGGCTGCGCCCAGGGCTGTGCTCGGGACGTCCGAGACGGCCCGGTTCCGCGCCAGCCTGACGAACCCCCCAGCATCCGGCCGGGCCGTGGTGCTGCGCTTCGCGGATGCAGGATCGTCACGCAGCGAAGTTCGGGCCGACGTCGATCGTCAGTGAATAGCTGTCGCGACTGGACTCTTCTCATGATCGATGATGTTTCGTAAGAAAATTAGATTTCTTACTGAAACTAATTAGGCCTATAAGGGGTTTTTTCAGGCAATTATGAGTTTAACAAGCGGAACCTTTGCGCCGATGAGTGATTGCCTTAACACGAGGAGCTGAAGTTTTTTGGCGCCATCGAATTTGATTTCAATGTTGTCCATTGCCTCTGATTAAGAAGTTACAAATTTCGACTCATTCCGATTGATGCTGCCGATGTTGCGTCCCTGAAGGGCTCGAACGACAAAGCTCAAATGGTTTCTATTTTATGATGCTTGATGAATATCAAGCAAAAATATCGTCAATTAATTTCAACAATGACATACAGATCTGCCTCAAAGGCTTGATGGCGCGCGTTTCATAGGGTGGGGGTTCTTTTCATAGGCCGTCGTGGGCCGTGTTGCTTCTTGATCTTGGATCTGAAACTCTAGGTCTGTTGTTGTTCGAGCTAGCAATCGCGTGTCCGCGAATTCTAGGTTGCAGGACCACTCAGCCGTGAGCGCCAAGAAAACGATCCCGATCTTTTTCCGAACGACCGATTCCGTCGGGCCGAAGGACGCTTTCGACTATTGGCGCAGTACCGTAATGGCAGGGACGGAACTGGCTCAACTTGATTCGGACCAGCCCTTTTCCGCCTCCCGCAAGGTGGCGGCGTCCCGCCATGGATCGGTCTTCCACACGATCAGTCGCCCCTACAGCCTGGAACGCAAGCCCCATCACGTGCGGGGCGACGGGCGTGAGGATATGGGCATCATGCTGATCATCAGGGGACGGGGCTACATCGAGCAAGGCAACAATGGCGCGCTGCTGGGCGCCGGCGACATCAGCTTTCAGACCTGGGGACGGCCCGGCGGCGGCGGGGGACTGACCGACTTCGAGGAAATCCGTCTTGCGGTGCCCCGCGCGACCTTCCTGGCGCATATCGGCAACGTCGATGATTTCGCCGGCCGCAAGTTCGCCGCCGGCCCGCTGAACGACCTGTTCGCCGCCTATCTTTGCGCTTTCGCAGGGTCGGTCAAGGTGATGTCGGATGCTGAAACCGGGATCGCCGTCGAAAGCGCCCTTCACCTGTTGCGCGGCATCATCAACGGCCAGAACGCACGCGGAGACGGCGACCTGTCGGCAAATGCGCTCCGCTCCCTGGCACTGGCGCGGATCGAGCATCGTCTGCACGATCCAGACTTCGGTCCGGACGCACTGGCCGCCGACTTAAGGGTTTCCCGCAGCCGCCTCTACGCGGCTTTCTCCGGCGGCGAGGGCATCGCGGCCACGATTCGCGACGCTCGTCTGGATCGCGCTCATGATCGGATCGTCATGATGCAGAAGGCCGGAGGCCGGATTGGGTCGATCATGGCCGGCTGCGGCTTCACCGACCCGGCGGCCTTCAGCCGCGCCTTTCGCCAGCGATTCGGCCTCTCGCCTCGGGACTTTCTAGCCCAGTGTGCCGGCTGAGTGGATCTGATCGCTGGGTGTGAGGTTGCGGGACGCCTGTACGGTCGGGCACCGCGCGTGGCTAAGCCAAGCCTATTTGGCAAAGGGGCCGGCGCAGCGACATGCGGCTCATGGCTTGGACCTGAGCGCCGGGCGCGCGGTGGCGGATCCACTGTCCCGGGAATTCTGAATCGTGGGTCGGGCGCCCGGAGGGCCGGCTTACGGATTGCAAGGCGAGCGCACGGTGAGTGTCGAACCGAAAATCCCGACCTTCATTCAGACGACCGATACCGTTGAGCAGAAGCATTCCTTCGATTTCTGGCGCGACGTGGTTTTGACCGGCGTCGACGTCACTCCGTTCGAGTCCGACGCGCCCTTCTCGGCCCGCCGCATGGTTGCCCCCTCCGCGCACGGGACGATCCTGCGCACCGTGAGCACGCCGGTCGGCGTGGACCGTACTGCGCGCCATATCGGTCGAGACGGGCGCGACGAGATCGCGATCATGGTGGTCGCTGCCGGTCAGGGCTACATCGAGCAGGGCAGCAACGGAGCGCTCCTGCAGAGGGGCGACGTGGCCTTCCATGCCACCGGCCGGCCCGGGATCGCCGGCAGCCGATACGGCTACGAGGAAATCCGGCTGGCCGTGCCCCGGGCCAGCTTCATGGAGCAGGTCGGCAACCCACAGGTTCTCACCGGCAGCAAGCTGAACGCCACGCCGCTGCGCGGGTTGTTGGCGGCCCATCTCGACGCGTTTGCGACATCGGTGTCGGGAATGACGGAAGTCGAGACCGGCATCGCCATCGAAGGTGCGCTCCATATCCTACGCGGTATCGTCCATGGCCAGCATGGGGCGATCGACGGCCGGCTATCCGTTGACGCTGTACGCTCGCTGGCCCTGTCCCATATCCAGCGTCGCCTGCACGAGACGGCTTTCGGCCCTGCGTCCCTGGCTGCATCGCTGCAGATCTCCCGCAGTCGCCTCTACGCGGCCTTCGCGGGCGGCGAAGGCATCGCGGCCACGATCCGCGACGCACGGCTGGACCGGGCACATGATCGTATCGTGATGATGCGCAAGACCGGCGCCCGAGTCGCGTCGATCATGGCGAGTTGCGGATTCACGGACCCGGCCGCGTTCAGCCGTGCGTTCCGTCGGCGCTTCGGCTTCACGCCCCGGGACCTCCTGTCCCAGGGAGGCGGTTGAGAGGGTCAGTTCCGCCGACCAGGCGGACTTGCGACCGGATGCGCGGGTGTCGCTGCCGCCCCCATGACAGAACGGGCCAAGCCCGCGCCGCCTTGGAGGAGCCGGATCGCCGCGACGCCCACTCGCGCCAGACGGATCTGGCCCGGCAGCTGGCGCGGACCGATGGGATGGTACACGAGACGCGGACTCACGCGCTCAGCTTCCGCGATAGCCTGCCCGAGTGGGAGCGCGGCAATCCGCGTCGCTTCCGCGGGGGCGATCCCGAGGGCGCGTGCCCAGGCCTGGTTTACGCGCAGGCTGCCCCTGCCGTGCAGGCGTCGGAACCGGCGCCGCCACAGGTAGCGGCGTACCGCCCGAGGGAACGTCTCCATCCGGGCGTCGCACAGGGCGTCGGGCTCTTCGCAGCGGGACCGGATCGTGTCGGCGACGCCGCCCGGGGCGCGGCCGGTGAGCCGGGCTGAGATAGTCACGCACACATCGGTGGCATGGCGGACGCGCAAACCGTGCTGGATCAGCCGCGCAATGAACGCCCCATCCTCGCCGAGCGGGATTTCCGGCATTCCGCCGACTTGTAGATAGGCCGTGCGGGTCACCGCCAGCGTCGCGCCGATCGCAGTCCGATGGCAGGGCCAGGGATCGTGCGGGTCCGGATCGATCCGCGCCTCGGCCTCGGTGATCAAGGCGTCGTAGATGTCCTCAAGGCGGCCCCGGGCGGGGAGGGACGGCGGCAGCAGCGCGGCCTCATTGGCATCCAGCTCGACCCGTCCGGCCACTGCGTCGGCGCCGGCCTCAATGGCCGCGCGGTTGCAGATGACCCAGTTCGGCGGCACGCGGCTATCCGCATCCGTCGACAGGATCATCCCCGCATTCCCCGCTTCGCCCAGCCACGCTGCCGCGGCATCCATGGCGCGTCGCCGAGCCCAGCCTGCATGAGCACCGGAGTAATCCTCACTCACGATCCGGACCGGGATGGACAAGGTCGGCACCAGCCGGGCCACGAGGGCATCGGTCCCGTCCGTACAATTGTTCAGGAACAGCACCAGCCCGAGGCTCCCCGGGGTCAGTCCGACCTGCGCGGCGATGGCCCGGAGGCACGCCTCGATGCGTTCGACTTCGTTGCGGACCGGGATCGCGACGATCGCGCTTGGCGTGCGCGCGGTATGCGGGGTGGTGCTCATCACCAGGGACGGTCTCCGTTCGGCCGCCGCGGACGAATTGACCCGCGGGACGAACCGGCTATGCCGCAAGCCGTCTGAACGAAGCCGGAAGGTTTCTACCGACCGATGCTGACCCACCAAGGCAGTGTGTGGGGATGCTCTTAGAGCGTCTTTTCCAGCAAGCCCTCGATCCATTCAGGCTGCGTTTCGCCCACCGAGCGGCCGGTTTCCGTCTCGCCCTTGAAGGCGATGAGCGTGCTCTGCGTGCGCACGTTCAGGCGCCGCAGCAGATCCTTCTGGCTGTCGAAATCGATGTCGAAGATCTGTAGCTCCTTGAAGCGAGGCTCGGCGGCGAGGCGAGCGAGAATCGGCTTCTGGGTCTTGCAGATCGGGCACCACGGAGCGCTCACCTCCACCAGGATTGGCTTGCCGCTTTTCTGCGCCGCCTCAAAGGCGGCTGTCGAGAACGGCAGGGTCTCACCGGCCGTAGCCGGAGACAGGCATGTGGCGAGGGCCAGGCAGGCCAGCGCAAGGGTCGCGCGACGGCTCGTCATCAGGTCGTTTCCTCAAATGGCGCCGATCTTTTGTCGTCCTTCGGCGTCCGTCCAAGCGTCGTTACACGAATGCGGAGGAAACGCTGCCGCGATGGGTCGGCTGCACGGCCCCGGCCTGTCACATCATCGAGAGGCTTCCTCTCTGCGATCCTGCTCCACCAGTTCCGCGATGTCCTGTATATCCACCGCATCCATTGGACGCCGTATCCGAAGCGCCCGCGTCGGCGCCCCGACCCGCATCACCAGGACGATGGTCTCCAGGTCTGGGCAGCCGGGATCGGTGCAGGCGATCTCGTTCACGGCCAGGGCGTCGGCTTCTGTCAGGCCGAGCGCTGCGATCAGGTCCCGTTTCAGCCGCGCCGCGATCTCGGCGCGCTCCGCAGACCGAGTCCGCCACGCTTTCAAACTCACGAACGCCATGCCGAACGGTCTTCCTTATGGCGGAGGCTCTGACGAGATGGCCGTTTCCCCGGTGAGCGACGCGATACGACCCATCGCGCTCCACCTTGGGGAGGATATGACAAAGCTCCTGTCCCCAGAGAGTTTCGCCCGGCACAGCACGGCGCAGCGGGAGTTTTGTAAGAGGCTCTACAGGGGGTCAAGCAGTCGACCCCCCGTTCGCGACCGCAACAAACGTCGTGCTTCGCTCGTAATGCCTGCGCGTGTGCTGAGGACATGAGATTTTGCGACCCTGGCGAGACGGACCGGGCGACCGACGAAGCTACCACCACGGGAACCTCAAGGAGGCCCTGATCGAGGCCGCCAGCCGGTTCATCGCCGAGCGCGGGATCGGCGGCTTTGCCCTGGTGGATGCGGCTCGCCTAGTCGGGGTGACGCCAGCGGCTTTGTACCGCCACTTCCGTGGCCGCGAAGCGCTGCTGGAGGAGTTGGCCGGGCGTGGCTTCGCGGAACTCGCCGCCCGTCTAGCGCGGGCGCTGACCTCCCGGGGGACGCCACTCGAACGCTTTACCCGTATGGGCGAAGCCTACCTGGCTTTTGCCGAAGAGGAGCCGGCCTATTACGCGGCGATCTTCGAGACCCGCGGCTTACCCGCCGAGCCGACGGGGGCCGAGTCGCCTCCGGGGAGGCCGTCCCCCTTCGACCTTCTGGTCGAAGCGCTTCAAGCGACCTTCGCCGATGGGTTCGGCGGCGTTGGACCCCGTTTCATCGCCCTCGAAGTCTGGGCGTTGGCTCACGGCATTGCGACCCTCGCAGCCGCTGGGCACCTGCCGCGAGGCCCCGGCTTTCCAGACAAGTATGAGTTGCTGCGTGCGGGCGTGCTCGCTTTGGTCCATGGGGCGGCACAGCCCGGCGAACGTCTGCGGTCTTGAAAGGCCGCGTCGGCACCCGCATGTTAACTCCGTTCACATGAACAGCGGAGCCAAGCCGTGACCACGCAATCCTCATCTCCCTGGGCGACCGGCAAGCTCTGCCGTTCCGGCCCGTTTCCTCGTCGCTCTCTCGAAATCGGCGCTATCGTCGTCGGCTTCATCTACTGGTGGCCGGTCGGCCTCGCGCTCGTGGCATGGAAGATCGCCGGATATCCGGCCTTTGCAGACATGCGTGATGCCGCACGCCGGGGCGTCGCCGGATTTGAAGGCAGCGGCCGCTCGGCCTCGCGCTTCGCCCGGGCCTTCGAAGCGGCCAATTACGGCGGAACTGGCAATGCCGCCTTCGACGCCTATCGACGTGCCGAACTCGACCGGCTCGAGGCTCAGCGGAAGGCCCTGGAAGACGAGAGCCGTGCCTTCGCGGAGTTCGTCGAGGAGCTGAAGCGGGCCAAGGACCGCGAGCAGTTTGATGCCTTCATGGCCAAGCGTCGTGGTGAGGGTGGCTCTTACACCGCTTGATCCGTCTCGGCGACGGGACCCGGCCGGACGGCTGGGCCCCGTCGCTGTTCCTTCAGGCCGCGCGGACCGTTTCGAGGAAGCGGGAGACTTCGGCGCTCAGGTGCTCAGACTGGCGCGACAGTTCCGAGGCCGCATCGAGAACCTGGGTCGCCGACCGTCCGGTCTCCTCGGCGGAGTCCGCGACGCCGGAGATGTTGCTGGTCACCTCGCCAGTCCCCTGGGCCGCCTGACCGACGTTCCGGACGATTTCCTGTGTCGCCGCACCCTGCTCTTCCACCGCGGCGGCGATCGAGGTCGCGACGGTGCTGATTTCTTGGATCCGCGCGGCGATTGAGCCGATCGCATTCACCGCTTGCCCGGTCGAGGCCTGGACCCGGGCGATCTGTCCGGCGATTTCTTCCGTCGCCTTGGCGGTCTGCTCCGCCAAAGCCTTCACCTCCGAAGCAACCACGGCAAAACCCCGCCCAGCATCGCCGGCTCGTGCAGCCTCGATTGTCGCGTTCAGCGCCAGGAGATTGGTCTGCCCGGCGATCGACGAGATCAGCCCGACTACGTCGCCGATGCGGGCCACGGCACTGCTTAGCTCGTGGACGAGCGCCCTTGTCTGTCCCGCCTCATCGACTGCGCTGTGCGCGAGCTTGGCCGAACTGTCCATCTGCCGGCCGATCTCTTGGACCGAGGAGCCGAGTTCCTCGGCTGCGGCGGCCACGGTGTTGACGTTGCTGGCTGCTTCTTCCGCTGCGGCCGCCACCGCACCGGACTGCGCGGATGTCTCTCCCGCCATGGCCGACATCGCACCGGCCGTGGCTTGCAGTTCCGTGGCCGATGACGACACCATGCCGATGATGCCGCCGACCGCCTGCTCGAAGCTGTCGGCCATCTGGCGCATACCGGCCTTCCGCTGCTCCTCGGCGGCAGCCCGCGCCTGAGCGGTCTCTACCTCAAGAGCCCGATTCCGGATCAGGTTGTCTTTGAACACTTCGACGGCCGCCGCCATGGCGCCAATCTCATCGCGCCGGTCCCGGGCCGGCACCGTCACGCCCGTCTCACCGGCAGCGAGCCGAGACATGACAGCGGTCATCCGTTGGATCGGACGCGAGATTCGCAGCAGGGAGAATGCCGCCGCGGCCAGCGCCGCGAGCACGGAGAGGATCCCGCTGCTCCAGGCGGCGGCGGATGCCGTGTTGGCCCGCTCCACTGCATTGCCGACTTCCTGAGTAGCGTTCCGCGCGTTGAAGACGACGAGGCGCGAAAGCGCGGCGCGGGCGTCATCGTAGAGCTTGACCGTATCGGAGCCCGTGAGCAGCACGAGTGCGTCCGCTTGCTTGCCGGCGGCGATCAGGCGTCGCATTTCGCCGTCCACCTGCTCATAACGGACCCACTCCGCGGTGAACGCGTCATACAGCGCCCGTTCCTCGGGGCTCGAAATCAGATGCTCATAGGACCTGCGACGCTCGCCGAGTTGTGTGAGCGTCATTGCGACCTGAGCCTCGCCGACCCGAAGATGGTCGGCATCGTTGGCGAGGGTCATCAGGCGAAATTGCTTGATGCGCACCTCAGAGGCCGCGATCTCGACTTCGTTGATCCGCGTCATCGACGGCAGCCAATTGGTCGCGACTTCGGTCATCGAATGCCGGATGTCGGCCAGTTCGATGATCGACAAGCCGCCTTGACCTGCTGCGAGCAAAGCGAACAACCCGAAGATCGTCGCGAGCGTCGTTTTGAGAGAAATTGCGAGACGCATGGCTTTGGCCGAGTTCATAATGGATGCGCCCATTAGCAGCCCGAAGGTCCGCCTGGAAAGAAGATAATCATTGTGACCATACGATCCTAGGACGCATATGCAGAAAATATGTCTTAAATTGAGATTAAAATTCCTTATTTGCTGGTAATATATGCCATATTTATGCCAATTAATGCTTTAAAAACTAATTATTCATGTCGTATTTTGGAATAAAAATCTATTATTACTGATGCAAAAAGATTTTTTGCTGCTTCAACTGCGAGAATGGTTCGTCTTTCCGTTCGTTTGCTATCGGTTGAATCCGCCAGGAGCGTGAGCGGCATACTGTCATTTTTCCGTGATCGGCGGCATTGGAGATTGATCAGCCCCTCAGTGAGGTGATGCCCCGAATTCCGCCACGCCTTTCAAGCTGAGCTAGGACGGTGACACATCGAGGATTTGCGATCGCCGGCTACATGCGCGTACCGAGGGGGCCACAGATTCGAATACACGTATTGGTGGGGCGTTCCGTTGCGCCCCGGCTCCCACTCCGGCATTCCTGCCCTTTCGAGTTTGAGGGACGTGCGATGCCGATGGGTCGGGTCACGGTGGTCGATCACCCGCTGGTGCAGCACAAGCTCACCTATCTTCGGGATAAGAATCGGTCGACCAAGGGATTTCGTCAGCTTCTGAACGAGATCGGTATGCTGCTCGCCTACGAGGTGACGCGGGATCTGCCTCTGGAGCCGGTCACCATTGAGACGCCGATTCAGCCGATGGAGGGGCGGCAGATCCAGGGCAAAAAACTGGTCCTCGCTCCAATCCTGCGAGCCGGCGTCGGTTTCCTCGACGGCATGCTGTCGCTGGTTCCCTCAGCGCGGGTCGCTCATGTCGGACTCTACCGCGATCCCGAGTCCCTCGAGGCGGTCGAATATTACTTCAAAGCCCCCTCCGATCTGGCCGACCGGACCGTGCTGGTGCTCGATCCGATGCTCGCAACCGCGAACTCCGCGATCGCGGCCCTCGACCGGTTGAAGGCCAGGGGCGCTTCAGATCTGCGATTCGTCTGCCTGCTGGCCGCGCCGGAGGGCTTGGCCAAGTTCCAGGCTGCCCATCCCGACGTCCCGATCTGGACGGCGGCGATCGATAGCCACCTGAACGACCATGGCTACATCGTGCCGGGTCTCGGCGATGCCGGGGATCGCATGTACGGCACGCGGTGAACTGACTGTCTGCTCACGCCATCGGCACTTCGATCGAACATCAGGCCTGTGTCATGCACGCCGGCCGGATGCACATTGTATTCAGCTCGTCGAATGCTACAAAAATCGTCCGACCCCCGATGCGGCGTCAAAAGCCGCACGGCCCGGAGGAGGAAACAGCATGGCGATGGATCGCAGCCCCACACGACAAGCTTTGGCCTTGCTGGCGGCCGGCCTGCTGGCCGCAGGACCGGTGCAAGCGGCGGACCCGATCCGGATCGGTGTAATCGCCGAAGCGCAATCGGTGGTCGGTGCCTCGATCCCGCAGGCAGTTCAGCTCGCCGCCGACGAGATCAATGCCAAGGGCGGCGTCGACGGCCGCCAGATTCAAGTGGTCTCCTACGACGACAAAAGTTCGGCTTCCGACGCCGTCCGGGCGTTCCAGCGTGCGGTCAGCGAGGACAAGGTCCATCTGGTCATCGCCAGCTACATATCCGAAGTTGTGCTGGCCTTGATGCCGTGGTCGGCCCGGCTCAAGACCCCTATGATTACCCCGGGCGCCGCCTCCAACGAGATTAGTCTTGCGGTCCATAAGGATTACACACGCAACAAGTACACCTTCCATGGATACCTGACGTCCGCGGCTCTGGCGCAGTCGATCTGCGACTCGACCAGGGACATGCTCCTCGACCTGATGAAGGTGAAGACCGCCGCGATCATGAGCGAGGACGCGGCCTGGACCCGGCCGCTCGACGTCGGGTACGAGAAGTGCCTGCCTGAAATTGGTGTGAAGGTCGTCGACCACATCCGGTTCTCGCCGGACACGGGTGATTTCACCCCGATCTACAACAAGATCGAGGCGGCAAAGCCCGACCTGATCGTCACCGGCATTTCGCATGTCGGCGTGCAGCCCACGGTGCAGTGGCGTAACCAGCAAGTGCCGCTCGCCATGACCGGGATGAATTCGCAGGCGACCTCCTCGACTTTCTGGGCCAACACGAACGGTGCGACCCAGGGGGTGATCTTCCAGAGTATCGCGGTGCCAGGCGCCGCGATCACAGATAAGTCGCTGGCCTTCAGCGAGGCCTTCAAGAAGCGCTTCGGGAGCGATCCCTCCTACGCGGGCTACATGGCCTACGATCAGGTCTACTACACCGCCGATGCGGTGAAGCGCGCCGGGTCCACGGAAGCCGACAAGCTGGTGGACGCCTTGGAGAAGACCGACTGGGTCGGCACGGTCGGTCGCACGCAGTTCTACGGCAAGGACGATCCTTTCACCCATTCGATCAAATACGGGACGGGCTTCGTCACCGGCCTGATGGCGCAGTGGCAGGACGGCAAGCAGGTGGCGATCTGGCCGACCAGCCTTGCCCAGGGCAAGATCGTTCTGCCCCCGGCCGTGAAGGCGGCGGTACGCTAGGCCCAACCCCGAGCGTGCGCTTGCCAAGCGCCCTCGTTGCCGCAAGTACAGCCGGACCGCGCCTTCGAACACGGCCCGGACAAAGCACGCGTGAAGGACCCTTCGATGGCCAGCCCCGCCCTGCCCGAAACCATGCGTCGGATCCATTTCACGGGGCCTGGCGGTCCGGAGGTGATCGCGGTCGAGACTGCGCCGCTTCCGAGCCCGGGACCGGGACAGGTGCTGATCGCGGTGGTCGCCGCCGGTGTGAACCGTCCGGATGTGATGCAGCGCGCCGGCCTGTATCCGCCCCCGCCCGGCGCCACCGAGATCCCCGGCCTCGAGGTTGCAGGCCGGATCGCCGCGCTGGGGGAGGGGGTCGAGGGTCTCGCGGTCGGCGATGAGGTTTGCGCCCTGGTGATCAGCGGCGGCTACGCTGAATTCGCCGTCGCCGAGGCATCACACTGCCTGCCTCGCCCGAAGGCGCTTTCGTTGGTCGATGCTGCGGGGCTGCCCGAGACCTTCTTCACGGTCTACTCCAACGTGGTCCAGCGCGGTCGCCTCACCGAGGGCGAGAGCTTCCTGGTTCATGGCGGGTCGAGCGGCATCGGTGCTACGGCGATACAGATCGCCAAGCATGTCGGCGCCCGAGTGTTCGCCACCGCAGGCTCGGCCGAGAAATGCAGGTTCTGTAAAGAGCTCGGAGCCGAGGCGGCGATCGACTACAAGCAAGCCGACTTCGCCGAGGAGATCAAGCGCCTGACCGAGGGACGCGGCGTCGACGTCATCCTCGACATGATCGGCGCGAGCTACCTCGCCCGCAATCTCAAGTCGCTGGCGCCGGACGGCCGTCTCGTCATGATCGCCCTGATGGGTGGTTATAAGGTCGACGGCCTGAACATCACCCCGATCATGCGCAACCGCCTGACCTTCACGGGATCGACCCTGCGCCCCCGCCCGAAGGCCGACAAGGCTGCGATCGCCGAAGGCCTGCGCAGGGATGTCTGGCCGGAGCTTGAGGCCGGGCGGATCCGCTCCGTCACCCACGCTACCTTTCCGCTGGAACAGGTTCAGAAAGCCCACGCGCTGATGGAATCGAGCGCCCATCTTGGCAAGATCCTGCTCACCACCGGTCGCTAACCTCAGCGATCGGCAGGAACCCGTCTCGGCGACGCCGCGTTGGCGGCCGGTAACGAAATCGTGTCGCGCGCGTCGCGTTCGGGCGGGAGAAACTGGATATGGCCGAGAAACTGAACCCGCAGGAGAGCCGACAGGGCGAGCGCGGCAAGCCCGTGTTGTGGGTCCTGGTCGGTAGCCTCGTCCTGCTGGCGATCGCCACGGTGGGTCTGTTGACCTGGAACGGCGCCAACGCACCGAAGGATTACGCCAGCCAGAGTCAGGATGCTTCGCGGCGCGAAGTGACCGGCTCGGTCAACGGCCAATCCGGGGGCGCAACGCCTTCGAACAGCAGCGCGGTCCCGGTCGGCAATCCGTCCACCCCGCAACCGGCTCAGCCGAACGCGAATGGCGGCACGGCGAAGTAATTTCTCAATTTGGGACGGCGCTCGGCGCCGTCCCGTCTGACGATCGACCTGTGCCGGCGCCTAGCGCGTCGGTATCGGTGTCGGCCCACGATAGTCGTAGAAGCCGCGCTTCGCCTTCCGGCCGAGCCAGCCGGCCTCGACATACTTCACCAGCAGCGGGCAGGGCCGGTATTTCGAATCGGCGAGCCCTTCGTACAGCACCTGCATCACCGACAGGCAGGTATCCAGCCCGATGAAATCGGCGAGCTGCAGCGGACCCATCGGGTGGTTCGCCCCGAGCTTCATCGCGGTGTCGATTGATTCGACCGACCCGACCCCCTCGTAGAGCGTGTAGATCGCCTCGTTGATCATCGGCAGCAGGATGCGGTTGACGATAAAGGCCGGGAAATCCTCCGACATCGTCGAGATCTTGCCGAGCTTGGCGATGAAGGCCTTGGCCGATTCGTAAGTCGAATCCTCGGTGGCGATGCCGCGGATCAGCTCCACGAGTTGCATGACCGGCACCGGGTTCATGAAGTGGATGCCGATGAACCGCTCCGGCCGGTCGGTCGCCGCGGCGAGCCGCGTGATCGAGATCGACGAGGTGTTGGTCGCCACGATTGCGTCGGGGCGCAGCGACGCGCAGAGGCTGGAGAAGATCTCGCGCTTGGTCGCCTCGTTCTCGGTGGCCGCTTCAATCACCAGATCGGCCGGTCCAAGATCCGCGAAGCTGTGGGCCGGCTTGATACGAGACCGGATGTCCCGGCTCTCGTTCTCCTCGATGGTGCCCTTCGAGACCAGGCGCGAAAGGCCGCCATCGACCAACGCCAAACCGTTATTCAGACGATTCGGATCCCGGTCGTTCAGTAGCACGTCGAGACCCGCGGTAGCGCAGACCTGCGCGATGCCGCTCCCCATCTGGCCTGCGCCGATGATGCCGACCCGCTTGATCTCCATGTCCATCTGTCGACCCGTGCCCCCATACGGACGTTACCGCGCGCCGGCCCGAAGGGGTGGACTGCGCCGACGCCGTGGCCCGTGCGAAGACGGGCCGTCCCAGACTTCTAGACCATTCTTGTTCGTAGAAGGAACCCGCGGATACGCGTGTCGCAACAACGCTTGCCCGGTGAACCCGGCCGGGCAAGCAACGTCGTTACTGCCCCTTCGCCTTCCCGATCTCGGATTGGAGGTCCGGCACAACCTGGAATAGGTCGCCGACCAAGCCGTAATCGGCGACCTGGAAGATCGGCGCGTCCTCGTCCTTGTTGATCGCGACGATGACCTTCGAATCCTTCATGCCGGCGAGGTGCTGGATCGCTCCGGAGATACCGACCGCCACATAGAGATCCGGCGCCACGACCTTGCCGGTCTGGCCGACCTGCCAGTCGTTCGGCGCGTAGCCGGCATCGACCGCCGCGCGCGAGGCACCGACCGCGGCGCCCAGGGCATCGGCCAGGGGCTCGATCAGCGCGTGGAATTTCTCCGAGGAACCGAGCGATCGGCCGCCCGACACGATGATCCGGGCCGAGGCCAGTTCAGGCCGGTCAGACTTGGCGATCTCCTCGCCCTTGAAGGTCGAGCCGCCGGCCGAAGGCGCCGCTGCCGAAACGGCTTCGACGGGAGCCGCCGCGCCGCCCTCTTCGGCTGCCTTGAACGCCGCGGTGCGGACGGTGATCACGGTCTTGCCGGCCGGGATCTGCACCGTTTGAATTGCGTTGCCGGCGTAGATTGGCCGCTCGAACGTGTCGGGCGCCACGACCTTGATGATGTCCGAGACCTGCGCGACGTCGAGCAGGGCAGCCACACGGGGCAACACGTTCTTGCCCGTCGTCGAGGCTGAGGCGATGACGATGTCGTAAGGCTCGGCGATCGACGCGATCAGCGCCGCCACCGGCTCGGCGAGGTCGTGATCGTAGACGGAATCCTCAGCGTTCAGCACCTTCTCGACACCGTCGAACTTGGCCGCCGCCTCGGCCACCGCCTTCGAGCCGCTGCCCAGCACAAGGGCGTGGACCGGCGCCCCGATACTTTTGGCGGCGGTCAGCGCCTTCAGCGTGCCGTCCTTGATCTGACCGTTGCCGTGCTCGACGAAGAGGAGAGTCGTCATGTGCCCATGAACCTCGTTACGGCTGGCCGCGCTCGACCGTCTCGACGGGAACGCGGCCCAGCTCTGGAAAAGTTAGATGACGCCGGCTTCGACCTTGAGCTTCTGCACGAGCTCGGCCGCGGACCCGACCTTGACGCCGGCGGAGCGTCCCGGCGGCTCGGCGGTCTTGAGCACCTTGAGCCGCGGCGTCACGTCGACGCCCAGCGCCTCGGGGGTCAGCTCCTCGAGCGGCTTCTTCTTGGCCTTCATGATGTTGGGCAAGCTCGCGTAGCGCGGCTCATTCAGGCGAAGGTCGGTGGTGACGATTGCCGGAAGCTTCAGGCTCACGGTCTGGAGCCCGCCATCGACCTCGCGGGTGACATCGAGGCTGCCGTCGGAGGCCTCGATCTTGTACGCGAAGGTGCCCTGCGGCCAGCCGAGAAGGGCGCCGAGCATCTGCCCGGTCTGGTTCGAATCGTCGTCGATCGCCTGCTTGCCCAGGATTACGAGTTGCGGCGTTTCCTTCTCGACCACGGCCTTCAAGAGCTTGGCAACAGCAAGCGGCTCGCACTGCACGTCGGTCTTGACCAGGATCGCCCGGTCGGCGCCCATGGCGAGAGCAGTGCGCAGGGTCTCCTGCGCTTGCTGCGGGCCGATCGAAACGGCGACGATCTCGGTGACGGAGCCCTTCTCCTTCAAGCGGATTGCCTCCTCGACGGCGATCTCGTCGAAGGGGTTCATCGACATCTTGACGTTGGCGAGTTCGACCCCGGAGCCATCGGCTTTCACGCGGATCTTGACGTTGTAGTCCACCACCCGCTTGACGGGCACCAGCACCTTCATGGCGGTCTCGATCCTTCCCCGGGGATTCTTGTCGTCGGACCCGCCGGTCCCTGACGCGTTCGGCGCTCAGGCTGGGCGGGCACGCAAAGCGCGCGGACCGTAACGGCCACATTTCCGCCTTGTCAACGCGGCGTCGTCGAGGGCTTCCGAAAAGGTCCCACCGAGTTCCGGCCGTCTTCGGCGCCTCGATGACCCGTCGTGATCCGGATCAGCGATTGGCGCCAGGGACCCACAGCACATCGTCGGCCCCGTCTGCATTCGCGGTCCGGCTCGCCACGAAGAGAAAGTCCGAGAGGCGGTTCAGGTACTGGATCGCCTCCGGCGAGACGGTTTCGTCCTCTCGGTCGGCGAGGCTCACCGCCAGCCGCTCGGCACGCCGGCACACGGTACGGGCGAGGTGCAGCGCAGCAGACGCCGCAGACCCACCGGGCAGCACGAAGGATTTCAGCGGCGGGATCGTCGCGTTCAGGGCGTCGATGTCGCGCTCCAGCCGTTCGACCTGACTGGCGATGATGCGCAGCGGCTCGTAGGGCAAGGGCTTCGGGCTTGGCGGGGTCGCGAGGTCGGCACCGAGATCAAACAGGTCGTTCTGGATCGCCCCAAGCATGCCATCGAGGGTGCCGTCCGTATGGAGGCGCGCCATTCCGATGCAGGCATTGGTCTCGTCGACCGTACCGTAGGTCTCGACCCGCAGGTCCGCTTTCGACCGGCGCTGCCCGTCCGCCAGGGCGGTGGTACCCTTGTCGCCGGTGCGTGTGTAGATCCGGTTGAGCTTGACCACGGGAGTTGCGCCTCGAAACGGTCGCCACCATGGCGCATCCGTGTGCGATAGGGCGTAGAGCCCTTCCGCCGGCGGCGCAATCAGCCGGCAATTTTAGAACGTATAGCCGATCTTACCACCGAAATTGGTCAGACCGCGGTTGTTCGCGCAAAGACCGGCATTCGACATGTGCTCGACCGTGGCCATCACGCTCCAATGCTCGGTCAGGCGGTAGCCGAGCGCCGCCGCCTCGCGGAACATCGGCGAACAGCCCAGGGTGTTGAAGCCGTAGGGTGTCAGCGCCTTGGGTCCGGTATACCCGTTATGTGCGACGCCGCCGAAGAAGCCGTCGAGGAAGACGCGCCGGCCGAAGGTCTCGGGAAAAATTTCGACGGTCCAGGTGGCGCCGAGATAGGCGTAGCTGGTCCGGCCGCCCGTGTTGTAGCTTCCGCCCACCGTCGGGCGCGGCACGAAGGCCTGCCAGAACGGATCGGTGCTGACCTGCGGCTTGGCGAACAGGATCTCGCCGTTGACATTCGCCTTGCTGAAGCCGGGAAGCTTACCCTCGGCGCTGCCGGGATCCTGCACCGCACCGCCGATGCGCACCTCCCTGACGATGCTGAGCGGCTGGGCCGGTGCCGCGTAGGCAGCGGGCCGCGGAGGCGCGTCGGCTGCGAAGGCCGGCAGGATCGCCGCACCGATGATGAGGCTGGCGGTGCAGAGGCGGAAGGCGGCAATCATGGGGCTCGGCCGGTTAGGCAAGTCGGTCTGGCTCAACCGACCGTAGCATGGGCCTCGCTCCAGCCACCGGCCAATTCATCCCGCTCCCCCGCAAAAGGCAGGCGGTGCGGCGGCACGGTCACACCGGAACAGTCTGGCGCCGAATGATTGCGCCGGATGGTGCGGGTGGGTTGCGGTCAGGCCGACCGCCACCAGACGACGCCCATGATGACCACGATTGCCACGAACTGCAGCAGCACGCGCAGGCGCATGAGTTTCTGGGAGAGGCTGGCGTTACCGCCTCGCATCATGTTGGCGAGGCCGAACACCAGAACCACGGCGACCGCCGCGCAGGCGACGAAGACAAGCAGATTGGACGACATGAGAGGCAGGATCCGAACCTGGCGGGCACCGGGAACCGGCGCGCCGCCCCTTGGCGAGACGATGAGCGTTCATTGCGCGTGCCGCCGATGGAGGGCCGGTTCGGCACCCGCGAGCGTTAAGGGCAAATAGGGCGCGTCCTCAATTGCGCCTGAGCAGGCGCTCGAAATAGTCGAGCTCCTCCCGCGGCCGGGTCGGATCGCCGAGCTTGCGCCGCAGCTCTTCCATGATGCGCCGCGCCCGCTGGACCGCCGACTCGTCGGCGGTTGGGACCCGGACGCGACCATCGCTCATGTCGCGACCTTTGGTCGGGCGGCCGAGCGGGTCGTCGTCACGGGCGCCAGCTTGGCCTTGCTGGCCGGGCTGCTGACCGCCCTCCTGCTGACCTTCACCCTGGCCCTCGGCCATCTCCTGCATCTGCTGCGCCATGCCGTCGGCGCCTTTCTTCAGCCCTTCCAGCGCACGGCCCTGAGCGTCGACAGCCTCGTCGGCATCGCCCTGCTTCAGCGCATTCTCGGCCTCGCGCATGGCGTCCTCGGCGTCAGACAGACCCTGCTCGCCGCGCATGCCGTTTTCCTTCATGCGCTGCTCCAGATCCTCCAGCCGCTGCCGCAGGGCCTGTTGACGATCGCCGACATTTCCCTGCTCACCCTGACCTTGCTGCTTTTGGCCTTGCTGACCTTGGCCCTGCTGCCCCTGATCTTGCTTGCCCTGGCCCTGTCGCGGCTGGCCCTGTTGCTGCTGACCGCGATTTGAGGGCCGCTGCCCGCTTTGGGGTTCCTGCCCATCCTTGAAGGTCTCGTCGCGCAAACCCCGCTGTTCCTGCGCCATGGCGTCGAGGTCGCGCATCTGCTTCTGCATCTCGCGACTGGCCTGATCGGATTTGCCGCCCTTCTGGGCGGTCTGCAAGTTCTCCAAAATGTTGCGCAACTGCTCCATCAGGCGTTGAGCTTCGGCCGTATCGCCGCGCTTCATCGCCTCGGCCATGTCCTGGATCATCTTGTCGAGATCCTCAGGTGTGACCGTCTTCGATTGCTGATTGCTCTGAGTCTTCTCACCCGGATCGCGTGGCTGGCGGTTCTGCTTCTCCGCCATCTGCGAGAGAAATTTGTCGAGGGCCTGTTTGAGATCTTGCGTCAGGCGCTTGACCTCGTCGTCGGGTGCGTTGCGCTCGATCGCCTCCTTAAGACGGTCCTGAGCCTGACGGAGTTGCTTCTCCGCATCCGACAAGTCGCCGTCCTCGATCTTCAGGGCCATTTCCCACAGAAGATCGGCAACCTCAATCAGATCGGCATCGGATCTCGCGCGGCGCAAACGCTCTGCGGCGGTTTTCAGGCCGAGGAACACCGGCGGCTGCGGCGTGAACATGTCGGGCGCGACCAAGAGGGCGTCGAGAGCGCCCTGCACCCAGAGGCGGTCGGTATCAGGCGCCGTGACAAGGCGACGACGATCCTCCGCAAGGGCCCGGGCCAGCGGCTCGCGGAACGGCCGGGCGGGCAATGTGATCTCGGCGGGCGCGGTGCGCCCTTCCTGGCCGGCCTCGTCCTTGACGACGATCTGGTAGCGCACCCGCGCACCCGACCACGGGCTGTCGGTGAGATCGACCAAGGTCTTGGTGTCGGTCTCGCCGGTGGCGTCAGCCGGCAGGGCCAGATTGATCCGCGGGATCGGCGCCAGCGCGCGGCCGGCCTTCAGCGGCTCGATCACCCCCTCGGCGGAGCTGATCCCATAATCGTCCTTGGCCCGATACGTTAGGTTGAAGGTGCCACGGCCATTGACCTCGGGGCCGCCGATTGCGGTCACCTCGGGCGGCCGGTCCGGGATCGCCTCCACGGTCAGCTTCTGACGCCCTGCCGGAGTAACGATCACCAGTTCGGCGGGGCCGACGATCCGATACCGCTCCTCGCGGAGGTCCGGCCGCTCCTCCTGGCCGGGGATCGGGGTGAGCCCGGCATTCGGCGTCAATGTCGTGTTCGCTGCGGCTCTGCCCTGGCCGGCGATGCGCACGATCAACTGTGCATTGATCGGTGCCCGCAGATGCTGGTCGCTGCCATCCATCGCGATCAGCAGCGGCGGCAGCCGGGTGTAGAGCGGCGGGTCGATCCATCCGTCGACGCGGAAATTCGGCCCGGGAGACGCAGGCGCGTGCCAGTCGAAGGCAGCGCCAATTCGCTCGCGCCATTCGGGACCGGCGACGAACAAGCTGGCCACGGCGGCAACTACGATCCCCGCACGCAGGGCGTAGGGGTCGCGCCGGGTCATGCCGGGGCGCGGGAGCCCGACTTTGAGGGACGCGACCGCCTGAGCGGCCCGGCGCTGGTGAAGGGCCCACAAGGTGCGGCTGCCCGGATCCGCGGCGCCAACAGCCAAGGAATCCTGCGCTGCCGAGGCCGGTCCGTGACGCAATGCGGGATCGCGTGCAGCCGCCTCCCGATCGAGCCGTGCCAGGGCGACCCGGCGATCCGGCCGCGCGAGATGCGCGATGGGCAGGAGTGCACCGACGAGAAGGAGCGCCAGCACGCCGAGCCCGATCTGTCGCCAAAGCGGAGCGAGATCGAGCCACAGGCCAGCCCAGGACAGAACGAGGAACAGCAGGACGACGCCGAGCCCGCGCCAGATCAACGGCCAAGCCTGTTCCCACAGGGAGGCTACCCGCGCCTGTGCCACGAGCCTGTCGAGCCGCGCGGCGGCCGCTTGTCCCGTGTCGGTGCCGGTCGTACCGGTCTTGCCGCCGAAGCCGTCCCTGTCGATCACGCCGACCGTTCCGCCTCATGCCAGAGAATAAGTCGTAGGCAACCCGGGGGCTCCGGGCTCCGACAACCAGAGGCTAGCATGGTGGGCCGCGCCGGTCGGCGGGTCAAATCGGCGCGACTGTCGCGGAGCAACCGTTCAGTTTTGCGCCTGAATGAAGTTACGCACCTGCGGGTAGATCTGCGTTTCCCAGCGTTTACCGGCGAAGACGCCGTAATGGCCGACGCCCGCCTGGAGGTGGTGGGTCCGCATGTACGGAGCGAGTCCGGTACAAAGGTCGTGGGCCGCCATAGTCTGGCCAGGGGCACAGATGTCGTCGCGCTCGCCCTCGACGGTCATCAGCGCCGTGCGGCGGATCGCCCCGAGATCGATTGGCTCGCCGCGATAATGCAACGCGTTCTTGGCCAGGGTATATTCCTGGAAAACGGTCTTGACCGTTTCCAAGTAGAACTCCGCCGCGAGGTCGAGGACGGCGAAATACTCGTCATAAAAGGTTTCGATCGCCTCGGCCTTGGCATCCTCGCCGTTGGCCATGTGCCAGAACAGATCGCTATGGCCCTGCACGTGGCGCTTCATGTTCATCGACATGAACGCCGAGACCTGCACGAATCCCGGATAGACCCGGCGGCCGGCGCCTTTGTGCCGGGCCGGAACCGTGGCGATCAGGTTCTTCTCAAACCACGCGATCGGCTTTGAGGTTGCGAGCTCGTTCACACCGGTCGGGTTGATCCGGCAATCCACCGGCCCAGCCATTAGCGTCATGCTCCGTGGCGCCGCCGGGTCCTTTGCCTGCGCCATAGCGGCGGCGGCGACCAGCGCCTGCACGGCAGGCTGGCAGACGGCGACCACGTGTGAACCCTCGCCCATGGTCTGAAGAAACTGGATCAGGTGAGCGACATACTCGTCAAATCCGAACCGGCCCGCCGAGAGGGGCACGTCCCGGGCGTTGTGCCAGTCGGTGATGTAGACGTCGTGGTCGGGCAGCATCGTGCGCACGGTCGCGCGCAGTAGTGTGGCGAAATGGCCCGACAGCGGAGCGACCATCAGCACCTTGGGCTGCTCGGTGTGGATGTCCTTCTTGAAGTGCAACAGCGTCCCGAAGGGTGTGACTTCTACCGCCTCCTCGCTGACCGGAACGCTCCGGTTGCCGACGGTGACCGATTCGATCCCGTAGGCGGGCCGTGCGAAGGTCAGGCCCGCGCGCATCATCATGCGGGCATTGGCTGACATCCACCGAGCCGGCTCGCTCCAGCGAATCCAGGGCGACCAGGCGTCATTCAGCATCCGGCCCCAGGCCCGGGTCTGGGCGGCGAGATCGGTCTGCAGGTCGAACGCATCGTACAGCATCGGGCGGGCACTCGCGGGCGCCCGGCCCGACACGCGGGCGATCGGGACGGCAAACTTGGGCGGATGCCGGGATGGGAAATGCATCAGCATGGCCGAGAAGCATCGGCCCGCAGCCGTGGGGCCGCAACTGCCCAAAAGGTTGAGGCTCGCAGGAAACCGTGGCCCGTGGCTTTCATGCACCAGTTCCAATCGGGACCGTGTACCAAGATGTGCGCACTCATTCCGCGCCACAGACCGTTCATCCGCCTCATGACGCGCGTCGAGTGAGCGGCCGGGGCTGGCCCTCGGACCGGCGATGCTCGCAGGATATCTTGAGGTAGCGGTCGCTGCCGCCCGGCAGCCCCGCCTGGGCCGCCATGCTCTGGGCGTGCATCAGGCACTCCATCGGGGAGTGTGCCGGCGCGATCATGATATCGAGGGCGGTATCGCGGGAGCAATCCTGTGCCAGCAAGGTACCGGCACAGACGAGGGCAACGGACAACAAGTCGGACATGACGGACCTCGGCTTCGATGGATCGAAAGGTCCGCGGGGTGCTCTGGCGCCCGAGCCGCCGCGTTGTCGTTGCCTGGATGCTTCCTCGCCTGTTCCGAAAATCCTTAGCATGCGGCATGCCAGCCGCGCCGAATACGGCGAACCGATTGATTGCGCCGGGCTCAGTTTCGGGACGGAAGCCACTCGGTCTCCGGCTCGACGGCCGGGAGGAGGGCGGCCACAGCGTCGAGATCGACGACGTAGTGGTTCGTGAGCGCCTGCCACATCTCCGCCGACGAGCTGACCTGTGGCCTGAGGCTGTCGAGGGCTCGGGCGACGAGCGTCGCATTCAACAGTTTCGGGCGTGCCTGGAGCGGATCAGCGTTCAGCATCGGAATCGACCCCGTTTCGATGGGGGCACTCTCCGCCGCGCTTGGTTAATGCCGGGTTACGGATTGCTGGCAAACCTTGAATTTGTCTTACGCCGATTAAACAACGACTTTCCGCCTCAATAAATCGCGCCAGTAGCGCAGACGTCGATACAGCTGCGCGAGACAACCTTCATTTCAGCTCTATGAACGACCCAATAGTTTCGTGTTTGGAGGTTTCTTCCGGTACCAATCGGTCCGGTTCACAAGCCCGACCCCATCCCTTATCAGGCGGGGGAGATCGAGACGGCCCCGGCGGAACGGGGAGGCGCCGCCCCTTCGCGCGATCATCCGCACTGCGGGGCGGCCTCGACCGAACGTGCGAGCGAAACATCATGGACGCCACACCTGAAGCGATCGGCGCGACGCAGGGGCCGGCCAGCCGGTTCGTTCTCGCCTCCGGCTCGCCACGCCGCTTGGCGCTGCTGCAGCAGATCGGCATCGAGCCGGATTCGCTTCTGCCCGCCGACATCGACGAGACGCCGCGCAAGGCCGAGCCGCCGCGCGAATTGGCCCGGCGCCTCGCCCGCACCAAGCTCGCGGCTGCAGAGGGCGCGCTGCATCACAAGGACCAGAAAGTACCGACGTGGCTGCTCGCCGCTGATACCGTGGTGGCCGTGGGGCGGCGGGTCCTGCCCAAGGCCGAGGGGCCGGACGAGGCCGCCGATTGCCTGCGCCTGCTCTCCGGACGGCCACACCGGGTCTTCACGGCGATCTGCCTGCTGTCGCCGAACGGCCGGCGGGAGCGGATCGTCGAGACCCGCGTGCGCTTCAAGCGCCTCTCCGGCCGCGACATCCAGGGTTATCTCGCTTCGGGCGAATGGCGCGGCAAGGCGGGTGGCTACGCGATCCAGGGCCTGGCGGGCGCCTTCGTGGTCAAGCTCGTCGGCTCCTACAGTGCCGTCGTCGGCTTGCCGCTCTACGAGACGATGAGCCTGCTGGATGGCGAAGGCTATCCGGTCCGCGCCGCCTGGGGCAGCCTGGCATGAGCCAAATCCCGTTTGTCCGCGACAGCCGCCCGACCTGCCCGATCTGCCGACGCCCGGGGGCCGCAGATTTTCGTCCGTTCTGCTCTCAGCGCTGTGCCGATGTCGATCTCGGCCGCTGGCTGAATGAGCGCTACGCGATCCCGGAGGAACTCGATTCCGACGCGCCGCCTCCGGAGCCGGACTCGGAGGGCTGAAATTTTTCCGTCGTCCGCGTCACGCCGATGTCACGGCAAGGCTGGACAGGCCCCAAACTCCTGACTATACCCCGCGGCGTCCGAGGCCCACAGCGGCGCGGGCGACGCCCAGGTAGCTCAGTTGGTAGAGCATGCGACTGAAAATCGCAGTGTCGGCGGTTCGATTCCGTCCCTGGGCACCATCATCCCGCTAAGCGGTGGATGGTGCCGATTGGAAGCTTCAACGCAAGACAGATCGCCACGAGTTTGGAACGCTGACGCTTGGCGTTTGGCATGATCCTGAACGTCGATCGAACGCGACGGCCGTAAGATCATCCGTTTCCGAGCCGATGGCATGAGCGCCAATCGCCCGCTTACGACGCCGTCTCACCGATACATATCTCAGCTTTGAGAAGCGGCCGTCGACGTCGCCCTTGAACCATCATGACGCGAGCGGGTGATCCTGTTCGCTAAATGGGTGTTCGTAGTCCGTGTCCGATCACCAGGCATCGAAAATCCGGCTCACCAGCGCCGACAAATTTTTTGGTATACCAAGTGAGTGGCATCCCAGGACAAGCTTCGCTACCCTGCCGATGACGCGGCTAGAGCCGGCATGCGGAAAGGCTGAACCCGTACGCCATACGGGTGCGCCGCAGGACACAACAAAGACGACCTTGGGAGTGGAAGCATGCCGCGCAACATCCTGATCCTGGGAGCCTCCTACGGCTCCCTGCTGGCGACCAAGCTTCTAATGGCCGGTCACAACGTGACTTTGGTCTGCCGCCGGAAGACCGCCGACCTCATCAACCAGGAGGGGACCGAGGTCCGCATCAAGTTGCGGGACGAGCCGAACCACCGCTCGATCCTGTCGCGCGACCTGCCCGGCACCCTGGACGCTGCTCCCCCCGAGGATATCGACCCGTCGCGCTACGACCTGGTCGGCCTCGCCATGCAGGAGCCGCAATACAACAACCACACGATCCGGGTGCTGATGATCAAGATTGCGGCGGCCAAGCTGCCGTGCCTGTCGATCATGAACATGCCCCCCTTGCCCTATCTCAAGCGGATCCCGGCCCTGGCGGCGATGGACCTTGAGGACGCCTACACCAATGCCGGCGTCTGGGACCGCTTCGAGCCGGGCTTGGTATCCCTCTGTTCCCCCGATCCTCAGGCGTTCCGCCCGCCGGACGAGGGTGCCAACGTGCTCCATGTCGGTCTCCCGACCAATTTCAAAGCCGCGACCTTCGCGGACGAGGCGCATAACCGGCTGCTGCGCGAGTTGGAGGCCGATATCGACGCCGTGCGCCTCGACGGCCACGACGTGCCGGTGAAGCTCAAGGTGTTCGATTCGCTGTTCGTCCCGCTGGCAAAATGGTCGATGCTGCTCACCGGCAATTACCGCTGCATCACGCCCCAGGAGCCACAATCGATCCGCGACGCCGTGCACGGTGATCTCGCCAAGTCCCGGGCCATCTACGAGCACGTGGACGGCATCGCCCGGAAGCTGGGTGCTGATCCGCAGGATCAGGTTCCGTTCGAGAAATACGCCAAGGCCGCGGAAAGCCTGCTCAAGCCGTCTTCGGCCGCGCGGGCGGTGGCCAACGGCACGCCGTTCATCGAGCGGGTCGACCTGCTGGTGAAACTGATCTCGCATCAGCTCGGCACCCCCGATGCCGAGATCGACCGCACGGTTCAGATCGTGGATCGCAAGCTCGATGAGCGGGTGATCGAGGGCTGATTGGTTGCGGCGTCGGATGCTGATCGTGTCCGGCGCCGCGCACCCGTGAATAGTTTGCCAGGTACGGTTGTCGCTGGTCCCCGGCCCAGGTAGATGCGCCCGCTCGGAAGCGAGAGGCGAGGCGCATGGATGGGCGATGACGTGGCCGCTCTGCTCCTGGCACTGGCCACCGAGAATGCCGAACTGCGCGCCCAGCTGGCCGCCGCCCAGGACATGCTGATGGAAACGGCGATCGATGCCGGTCATCTCCATGCTCGAATCGAGGCTGTTCAGACAGAGCGCGATTCCTGGCGCGCGGAAGCCGAGCGGCTGGCACGGCCGGGCACCGCAACCGGCTCACGGTGACGGCTTGAAATCTTTACCCGGTCGGGAAACCTGTCGAGCCGGTGCGCCGTAGAAGGCCCCAGCGTGACGGCGCGGCGCAAACCGGGATCAATCGCCGCATCGGTATCGCCGAACACAGCGCCGCGCAGTCGCTGTCCCGCGAAGGTTGCGGTAAGACTCAAACATTCGTCTTGAAGTTGTGAAGCGTTGGCCTAAACCCGGTGTGATTCCGGTTCGGAACCGCTCACTGCATGCCAAAATCGAAGTTCTCCGAATACCAGACCTGTGGGGCTGCGTTTCAGGGCGCGCTCGACGCCCTGGATGTGATCGGTACGTCGGCTTGGGATAGTGACTCGGATCGCATCCAGGCCGACCTGTTCGTGGCGCTCCTGTTCAACGTCGATCCTGAGGAGGCCGAACTCGGCTTGCCGCTCGCCGCCTTCATCGCCGGCATTCACCCGGAGGATCAGGACCGGGTACAGACGCATTTCCGCAGAGGCGGTCGCGACGGGGGGCTCTACGTCATCGAATATCGGGTCTGCTCGGCCGACGGCATCACCCGCTGGGTACTCGGCCGTGGCCGTTTCCTGCACGATCACCGAGGACGGCCGATCAGCGGACGGGGGATCATCGTGGACATCACCGACGTGCGGTCGGGTGAAACCGCAGCCGGCGCCGTCCGGATGGCAGAGCCTCACGGAACCGAACCGCCGTTGGAGCGCGCGGCCGACTTCGCCATGGCCGCGCAGCGGGCGATCTGCGAGCTGGAGGACCCGGCCCTCAAGGCGCGAGCCGATGCGCTTCTGCTCGATCTCGGCAGAAAGCTTGCCGAGCAGGAACAGCGCCTGCGCCGTTCGCAGATGAACTGAGGGCTGTCTGGCTTGACGTCAGGCCGGGTCCCGGTCGGTCACATGAAGGTAGGTCGGGTCGAACTCGGCCGCAGCCATCAAGCCGTCCCAATCGTGGACCGTCAGGCGCCGGCTCCGCAGGGTGATCAACCCGGCAGCCTTGAGGTCGCGGATCGTCCGGTTGACGTGGACCGGGGTGATCCCGAGAGCATCCGCAAGTTCCGGCTGGATCATCGGCAGCTCGCAGGTCCGATCGGGGGCGAGGCCGACGACACCGAGGCGCGTGACGAGTTCGCAGAAGAGATGGGCCATGCGCGCATAGGCGTCCCGGCGGCCGGTGTTGAGCATCCACTCGCGGACAATGGCGGCGTCGATGAGCGTCGCGCGCCACAAGGTATCGCCCAGCCGCGGGAAGGCCCGGAGCAGGGCCCGCACCGCGTCGTGCTGAACGAAGCCGACCCGGCAGGGACCCACCGTGCCGATGCTGATGTCGAGGACCTTGAGGTGCAGGCTCTGGATGTCGGGTATGTCGCCGGCGACGTGATACGCCATGACCTGGCGCTTGCCCCCCAGCGTGGTCTTGTAGGTGCAGGCGATCCCGTCGAACACGGCGAAGCAACGTGCGGGAGAATCCCCCTCGCGGACGATGTCCTGATACGCTTCGAACTGAGTCATTTGCAGGGGCAGGGCCAGCAGCGCCGCCCGTTCGTCGTCCGTAAGGGCGAAAAGGGCAATGCTTTCGATCTTGCGGACGAAGGGGTGCATGTCGGTTTGTTGAAGAGTTCCCGTCATCGCGCCTCCGCCGGACAACGAGTGCCTCTCGTCTCGCCGCCCTCGGCGCACATGGACAGCGCCGATCCGGCGACGACATAGCAGCCACACTTCCCCCCTGCCATAGTGGAAGAACGCATATTCACCGTCCAAAAATGTATAGAACCCGACTTTCCGTCGAAAACATATTGTCACGTGTAGCGACCGAGATATCGAGACGCGTGAAGGTCCCGCCGGGCGGTATTCGCAAAGTATAAAACGAGTATGCTTGGATAACGGACTGCAACGAAGCAGCCGACACGCACGGTAGCCGGGACTCTTCACGACGCGTCGCCCCTCGTTCTGTGCCGGGCAAAGGCGAGGTCGGGGGCTGGAAATCTCCGGCTGGTCCGCGCACACACGCGGGACGGCGCGGTTGCCGTGCAGCCTGACGGAATGGCCCGATGAACACGGCAGATCTCGCCCCGCACGCCCATCAGGTCCTGCGCGAGGCGACCCTGCCCGAGTTGCCGAACCATTACCGTGGCAAGGTCCGGGACAATTACGACCTGCCGGACGGGCGGCGCATCCTGATTACATCGGATCGGATCAGCGCCTTCGACCGGGCGCTCGCCGCTATCCCGTTCAAGGGACAGGTGCTCACGCAGACCGCCCGTTACTGGTTCGAGCGCACCGCCGACCTCTGCCCGAACCACGTGCTCGCCTATCCGGACCCGAACGTGGTCGTGGGCCGCCGGCTGGAGATCATGCCCGTGGAGGTGGTGGTGCGCGGCTATCTCGCGGGCACGACCTCGACCTCGGTGCTCACGCGCTACCGAGCGGGCGAGCGGGAGATGTACGGGCATCGCTTCCCCGAAGGGATGCGCCCGAACGAGCAGCTGAAGCAGGCTGTGATCACGCCGACCACCAAGGCATTCGACGGCGGGCACGATGAGCCGCTGACGGAGTCCGAGATCCTGGAGCGCAACCTGCTCACCCCGGAGCAATGGCGGACCGTGTCCGAGGCGGCGCTGGCGCTGTTCGCCCGGGGCCAGGAACTGGCGGCCGAGCGCGGGCTGATCCTGGCGGACACCAAGTACGAGTTCGGTACCGACCCGGAAGGTCGCATCGTCCTGGCCGACGAGATCCACACGCCGGACAGCAGTCGCTACTGGTTCGCGCAGAGCTATCCCGAGCGCTTCCAGGCCGGTGCCGCGCCGGAGAGCTTCGACAAGGACTTCGTGCGCAACTGGGTCGTGGCCCGCTGCGACCCCTACAAGGACCCGATCCCCGAGATCCCCGCTGACGTCGTGCTGGAGACCGCCGCAGTGTACATCCGGGCCTACGAGACGATCACCGGTGCGCGCTTCACGCTACCCGATCCGGGGGAGTCGCCGCTCGATCGCGTCCGGCGTAACATCGCGACCTATCTGGCGAACAACCCGATCGCCTGAGGGCGGGACGGCGCTCGAGCGCCGTCCCCCTCCATCCCGTCAGGCGGCCGCCTTGATCGGGGCCGGGGCAGGCGCATCCATGGCGCGCAGATAGACGTCGAGCAGCGTCTCGTGCTCGTCGCGCTCGTCCTTGTCCTGCTTGCGGATCTTCAGGATCTCCTTGAGGATCTTGACGTCCAGGCCTTCGCCCTTGGCCTCGGCGAAGACCTCCTTCTTGGCCTCCATCAGATCCTTGATCTCTTCCTCCAGCCGTTCCACGCGCTCGATGATCGAGCGGATGCGGTCGCCCGCGACGCCCACGGTGTCGGTCATGTCGGTCATGCAAAGCCTCGTCGTATGACGGGCGCCACCCTCGCGGGAGAGGGTAAGCAGGGGGTTAAGGGCGCGGGGTACCGGGACTCGTCCGCGCCTCGATCCACTCGACAATGGCGTCCGCCACCTGATCGCTGTTCGATTCCAGCATCATCATGTGGCCGTTGCCATGGATGCCGTGCTCGGCCAGCGCCAGCCGGTCCGGCTTGGCGCCGGCCTGCGTGAGGAAGGCCGCCGTGCAATCGTCCATGGTGGCGCGGAACGAGGCTTCCGCGGTCACGATCACGGCCGGCACCTTGGCCAGGTTCGGCAGGGCACGGGCGGGCTCCGCCTGAAGCCAGCAGCGGATCCGGTCGGGAGCCGCCGCGCGCTCGGCCTGGACCACGGTCAGGTCGGTCGGGCTGCTGACCGGCGGCTCGAAATGCAGCGGCACCCGGGTGATCCCGTAGGGGCGGGCCCGGGCGTCGCCGACCCGCTCGTACCAATCGGTGCCGCCCTTGAACCGGATGTCGAAGAAGGTCGGCCCGTTCGGCTCGACGGCGACATGCGCCTTCACGAGGTCCGGCCGCTGGTCCGAAACCGCCCAGCCGAACACGCCGGCCTGCGAATGGGTCAGCACGATCGCCGGCCCGATCCTTTCCAAGAGCGCAATCAGCGCGGGATCGACCAGTTCCTCGCTCTTCAGGGCACTCGCGATGTAGGGTACCTGCGAGCGGTAGAACTGATCGAAGGCCGCGTTGCCGCGCAGGCCCGGGCCGCCCGGCCATTGCGTGTGCAGCGTCGCCTGCGGGTAGAGCGTCGAGCGCTCCTGCCCGGTGAACACCGTCTCCAGATCCTCCACGGGCAGGCGGGCGTAGGGACCGTAGGTCTCCGCATCGCCGCCCGAGCGGCCCCGGCCGACCTGATCGACCACGTAGACCGCGAAGCCTTTGGCCGCGAACCGGTCGGCCCAGCCCGGCCGGCCATCGGGCGTGCCCAGGAAGTTGGTCCCGGACTGTGCCGTGCCGTGAACCATCACCACCGGATAGGGCTGCGTGACCCGCTCCGGGGCGCGGTACTCCACGAACATCTGCCCGAGCGCGGTGGTCCGGTTGTTCGCGGTCTCGTAACGGCCGCCGACGAAGAAGTAACCGGAGGGTGAGGTCGGCTTGAACGGCCCGGCCTCTTCGGCACGGGCCAAGCCCGCCCCGAGGCAGAACAGCGTCAGCGCGCCGGCAGCGGCGTTCTTGAGCATGATATCCTCCCGCGGACGTCTGACGCGTCCGGCGGGGGGTATATCAGCGACAGAATACCAGTCGGTCCAGCCGAACCTCCCGTCCGCCGGTTTCAGGCATGGGCGAAGCGACGCTTTTTCCCGAGGGCCTCCTCGACGGTACCGGCACCGTCGAGATAACCGTGCACCTTCGGGTTCGGCATGATCAGCGAGCCGACGAAGGCGACCGCCATCAGCACGGTCACGTACCAGAAGAACGTGCTCTCCATGCCGTTGTCCTTGAACCACAGGGCGACGAACTCGGCGGTGCCGCCGAACATGGCATTGGCCAAGGCGTAGGACAGCCCGACGCCCAGCGCCCGCACGTTGGTGGGAAACAGCTCGGCTTTCACGATGCCGCTGATGCCCGTGTAGAACGACACCACGGAGAGACCGAGCGTGATCAGCGCGAAGGCCAGGTAGGGATCCTTGTTGGTCCCCAAAGCCGTCATCAGCGGCACCACCATGAGTGTGCCGAGGCCGCTGTAGAGCAGCATGTTCGCCTTGCGCCCGATCTTATCGGACAGTGCGCCGAACAGCGGCTGGATCGCCATGTAGACGAACAGCACGACGGTCATCACCTGCGATGCCGACGTCTTCGGCATGCCGGCCGTGTTGACGAGATACTTCTGCATGTAGGTCGTGAACGTGTAGAAGCTCAAGGAACCGCCGGCAGTATAAGCCAGAACGACACAGAATGCCCGCCAATGCTTGAACAGCTCGGTGAAGGTGCCGGCGGTCTCCTTGTCGCCGGCCGCCTTGGTCTCGGCGAGCGAGCGCCGGAGGTAGAGGGCCACCACCGCCAGCCCGGCACCGATGAAGAACGGGATCCGCCAGCCCCAGGCCGACAGCTCCGGCGCGGTCATGACGGTCTGGAGCAGCACCAGGACCAGCGAGGCGAGCAGCTGTCCGCCGATCAGCGTGACGTACTGGAAGGAGGCGAAGAACCCGCGCTTCCCCTTGATCGCCACCTCGCTCATATAGGTCGCCGAGGTGCCGTACTCGCCGCCCACCGACAGGCCCTGCAGCATGCGTGCGAGCAGCAGGAGCACGGGCGCGAGCGTGCCGACATGCTCGTAAGTCGGCAGGATGCCGATCAGGAGCGAGCCGAAACACATCATCAGCACAGAGACGACCATCGAGGTCCGGCGCCCGACACGGTCGGCGATGCGCCCGAACAGCCAGCCGCCCACGGGGCGCATGAAGAATCCCACCGCGAAGATGCCGGCGGTCTGTAGGAGCTGACTGGTGGAATCGCCCTTTGGGAAGA
This sequence comes from Methylobacterium sp. GXS13, assembly GCF_001455965.1. Lineage (GTDB taxonomy): Bacteria > Pseudomonadota > Alphaproteobacteria > Rhizobiales > Beijerinckiaceae > Methylobacterium. Next base: position 520 of record NZ_LKKO01000047.1, on the reverse strand, counting down.
AGGCGGGCGCGAAGTAGAGCGCAAAGAACGCGTAGCAGTAGAAGTCGTACCACTCGACCAAGTTGCCCGAGGATGAGCCGACGATCGCCCAGATGCGACGCTTGCGGTCGGCCGCGTCATCGGCGGCGCTCGGCGCGATACCGATCGTATCGTCCCTCAGGGCGGACATGGCGTCTCCGTCGCATGATTCAACGACCGGTAACAGCCGGCCTATTCTTCGATAACCGGGACGTTACAGGCGACGATCCTGATCGCAAGTCCGTGATCCGACTTTGACCGGGACAGCGGCCGGCTGTGTCATTTCTTCCCGGCCCCGTTGGCGGGCTGGGACGGAACGGTTTCGCGCGGGACCCCGTTGCGGCCCGGCACGGGTGCCGTCGGCACCACAACCACAACGGGATGAAATGCCATGACGCGGATCTTCAGGGACACGGTGGCGGCCGCCATTCTCATCGCCGGCGCGGCAACGGCTTTTGCGCAGGGCGGCCCGGGTGGCGCCGGCGGTCCGGCCGCCGGCGGT
>NZ_LKKO01000046.1 GCF_001455965.1 Methylobacterium sp. GXS13 | reverse complement strand
CGGGCCCGGCCCGGCTCCTCCCCCCGCGCGGGCCCCCCCACCCCGCCGGCCGGGGGCCCCTGGGCCACCCGCCCCGGGCCCGACCCCCCGTCCTGCCCGGGGGGCGGGGGGGCGCTGGTGCCCCCCGCGGCCGCCGGCAAGGCGACCCCCCGCCCCCCCGCGGGTCTGCTGGGGCGGCCGGAGGGGGGGGAGGTCTATACCGGCGGGCGCCCCCCCGCCGCGATGCCGGACGTCGGGCGCCCCCGCCTGCGCCGCGAGGAGATGGGCTTCGTCTACCAGTTCCACCATCTGCTGCCGGAATTCTCGGCGCTCGAGAACGTGGTGATGCCGCAGCTCATCCGCGGCCTCGGCCGGGCGGAGGCCAAGGCGCGGGCCACCGAGCTCTTGAGCTTCCTCGGCCTCAAGGACCGCCTGCCGCATCGCCCGGCCGAGCTGTCGGGGGGCGAGCAGCAGCGCGTCGCCATTGCCCGGGCGGTGGCCAACGGTCCGCGGCTGCTGCTGGCCGACGAGCCCACCGGCAATCTCGATCCCGGCACCGCCGGCCACGTCTTCTCGGTGCTGATGTCGCTGGTGCGGGCCTCGGGCCTCGCCGCGCTGGTCGCCACCCATAACCTCGATCTCGCCGCCCGCATGGACCGCCGGGTGACGATCCGGGATGGGTTGATCACGCCGCTGGAGTGAGCGCGGCGCACGTTGCGGCTTGAACGGTCGGTATCGCCGAAGCAGTCGGCGAGGCTGAGCTGCCGAGAAGCCATCTGCCTCTCCGGCCCTGTTTGTGCATCCACGAAAGCGGACGCCATGAGCAACGATCTCGCAGGGCGACACCATGTGGTGCTCTCCGGATGCTCGGGCGGGGGCAAGTCCACCCTGTTGGCCGAACTCGCGCGCCGCGGATTTCCGACCGTCCCCGAGCCAGGACGCCGGATCGTCGAAGACGAACGACGCGGCGCAGGAACCGCGCTCCCCTGGGTCGATCTCGCAGCCTTCGCCAGGCGGGCGATCGAGATGGCTTCCCGGGACCGGGAGGAGACGGCGTCCTCGACCGGCTGGGTCTTCTTCGACCGAAGTCTCGTCGATGCGGTCGTAGCCCTCCGGCATGCGACCGGCGCGTCAATCCCGCTGGAGCCTTACGAACGCTATCATTCCAAGGTGTTCCTGGCGCCGCCCTGGCCGGACATCTACGTCGCCGACAGGGAGCGCCCGTATGACCTGGACGGTGCGATCGCCGAGTATGATCGCCTGTTCGCGTGCTACGGCGACCTCGGCTACGAAACGATCCTTCTGCCGAAGGTCGGTGTTGTCGAACGAGCGGATTTCGTTCTGCATCACCTGCGTTGACCGGCTGAAACGGACCCTTCCGTGACGCGGCGCAGCGGCCGGACCGCTTCGGCATCGTCGAAATCGACAGGCCGATGCGCCATCACCGGACGCCCACCAAACCCTCAACGGCGGCTGGCCCTCGTGGCTTTCGGAGCGGATCCGCGCTCGACAGCCAGAAACGCCAGTTCCTCGACGCGGTCGCAGGCCGCGATGATCGGGTCGGGACTTTTGGCCATGCGCGCCTTGGCCTGGGCACAGGCGTGCGCCACCGCCGGATCGTTCAGCAGCCGGCCCAGGATCCGGGCAGCCCGGGCCGGTCGGAAGGCGCGGCGGCTCAAGGTAGCCCCCAGCGTCCGGTCCTTGAGGCGCCGCCCCTCGTCGAAATGGTCGAACGCGACCGGAACGACGAGCTGCGGGATGCCCGCCGCCAGGGCCTGCGCCACCGTGCCGACACCGCCGTGATGGATCAGCGCCGCGCTGCGCGGCAGCAGCGCGCTCAAGGGCGCGTAGGGCAGCTGAATGATCCCGGGGGGCAGCGGCTTCGGAATCTGGCCGTCCTGGGGCGCGAGCAGCACGGCACGTCGGCCCGTCCGGCGGCAGATGGCCAAAGCGGTCGCGAAGAACGGGGCGCCCTGGCGCATCGCCGAGCCGTAGGTGAACACGAGCGGCGCGTCGCCCGCGGCCAGGAAGGCTTCAAGCTCCGGCGCCATCGCCGGTACGTCGCCGAACCGGTCGACCAGCGGGAAGCCGAGCTGCACTGCTTGGGCCGGCCAATCCGCCTGGGGCGCGGCGTACCAGTCCGGGAACATCAGCAGCATGCGGGTCGGGCTGTTCCACCAGTGCCGCAGCCGGATCACCGGATCGAGACCCAGGCGCTGACGCAGCGCGTTCAGGGGCGGCAGGGTGAACGGACCGACCGCCATCTTATCGGCGCCCTGGTTGAGCCAAGCGCGCCATGACGCCGGCAGGATGCGCGGCAGCGGCAGCCCCGGCAGCCCGGGCGGATCGGACCGGCTCTCGATCAGGAACGGCATGACGTGCAGCGTGGCGGACGGGATGTCGTAGAGCTCCTGCGCAAGCCGCGCCCCCCAAGCCAGCGGCGAGGCGACCACGATCTGCTCGACCCCGCGCGCCCGCGTCGCCCCGAGCCAGAGGCAGGTCGTCTCGGCCACCCCCATGGCGAAGTCGAACATCGGCCGGAAGCCCCAGCGCGGATGCCAGAGCTCGGGCTGGCCGATCACGGCCTCGTAATCGGCAGCCGTGCCGAGGGGCTGGAAGAAGAGGCCGGCGCGGCGCGCCATCGCCTCGAACGGTGCCGGTGCCGCCAGCGTGACGCCGTGGCCGCGGGCCAGAAGCCTGTGCCCCAACGCGATGAACGGCAGCACGTCGCCATGCGTCCCGATGGCCACGAGCGCGACCTGAATCCGTCCGGCAAGATGTTGCGCGGGAATAGCCTGCTCCTTCGACCCCGCCGGTCAAATAACGAAAGCCCTATAAACCGGGGGCATGCCAGCCCGCCTGATCTGCATCAAGCCACTATTTGTTTACTATGATTTAAAGCCGCAGGCACCGCACACCTCTAGGCCTCTTCCATCAGAACAAAACATGAACATAATGGGGGACGAACACGGGAGGCACGACGATGCTGAAGCGGTTGGTCCTGACCGGGATGGTCGAGTTCATGGCGTTCGGGATGCTGTTCGCGGCGGTCGGCGCCTGGGCGATAGCGTTGGCACCGGTCCGTTAGCCGGCGTTTTCGTTTCGGCGCCGGGTTCCCGCCCAAAACGGCTTATACACAGGCGATCGGCCCCGCGGAGCCGATTGTCCACAGGGGGCGGCCGAACTGGTGCGCCCGGAGCACGACCGGTGGATATCGTCCGGTTCGGCGTCGCCATACGTCGACTTGGAAAGGCCGAACGGGGATGTTGGGCGACCCCGGATCAAGGTCGGCCATGCCACGCCAGCTCAAGGAGGTCGGATTCGTCCACCTCCACGTTCATTCGTCCTATTCCCTACTGGAAGGCGCGCTCAAGGTCGGCTCCCTGGTCAAGGCCGCGGTCGCCGACCGGCAGCCGGCCCTGGCGCTCACCGACACCAACAACCTGTTCGGCGCGCTGGAGTTTTCCGAGAAGGCCGCCGGGGAGGGCGTCCAGCCGATCGCCGGCGTGCAGCTCTCGGTGGCGTTCGAGGCCCCGGACCCGCACCAGCGCAATGCCCCGACCAGCCACGGCGTCGTGCTGCTGGCCCAGGACGAGACCGGCTACGCCAACCTGCTGCGGCTGGCGAGCCGGGCCTATTTCGACACCGCACTCGGCGAGGCGCCCCGGGTCGAGGCCGCCGTCCTGGCCGAGGCCGGCGCCGGCCTAATCGCGCTGACCGGCGGCCTGTCCGGTCCCCTCGATGCCGCGTTCCGGGCCGGGCGGCCCGAGCTGGCGCTGAGCCGCCTCAGGCAGCTCAAGGCGGCCTTCGGCGAGGACCGGCTCTATATCGAGATCCAGCGCCACGGCACGCCCGAGGAGGGGCGGATCGAGACGGCACTCCTCGACCTCGCCGGCCGTCACGGCCTCGGGATCGCGGCGACCAACGAGCCGTTCTTCGCCAAGCCCGACGATTACGACGCGCACGACGCGTTGCTCGCCATCGCGGACGGGCGGCTGGTCTCGGACGAGCGCCGGCGCCGGGTCACCCCGCACCACGCCTTCAAGACCCGGGCCGAGATGGCCGAGCTGTTCGGCGACCTGCCGGACGCGCTCCAGGCCACGGTCGAGATCGCCATGCGCTGCGCCGTACGGGCGCGGACGCGCAAGCCGATCCTGCCGAATTTCGGTTCGGTGGCGGCGGGCGAGACCCCGCCCATGGCCGAGGCCCTGGCGGCGGCGGCCGACGCGCCCGTGCAGGCCGTGGCGGCCGACGAGCCGACCGAGCTGCGCCGCCAGGCCGAGGCCGGGCTGGAGCTGCGGCTGAAGCAGCACGGCACGGCGCCGGGCTTCTCGGAGGACGATTACCGCAAGCGCCTCGCCTTCGAGCTCGACGTCATCGTCACGATGAAATTCCCGGGCTACTTTCTGATCGTCTCCGACTTCATCAAGTGGGCCAAGGATCACGACATCCCGGTCGGCCCGGGCCGCGGCTCCGGTGCCGGCTCGCTGGTGGCGTGGTCGCTGCTGATCACCGACCTCGACCCGCTCCGCTTCGGCCTGCTGTTCGAGCGGTTCCTCAACCCCGAGCGCGTCTCGATGCCGGATTTCGACATCGACTTCTGCGTCGAGGGTCGCGAGCGCGTGATCCGCTACGTGCAGCAGCGCTACGGCGAGCGGCAGGTCGGGCAGATCATCACCTTCGGTACGCTGCTCGCCCGCGGCGTGCTGCGCGACGTCGGCCGCGTGCTGGAGATGCCCTACGGGCAGGTCGACAAGCTGACGAAGCTGGTGCCGCAGAACCCGGCCAACCCGGTGACGCTCGCCCAGGCCATCGAGGGCGAGCCCAAGCTCCAGCAGGCCATGGAGGAAGAGCCGATCGTCGCCCGGCTCATCGACATCGCCAAGAAGCTCGAGGGCCTGCACCGCCACGCCTCGACCCACGCGGCCGGCGTGGTGATCGGCGACCGGCCCCTCGAGGAGCTGGTGCCGCTCTACCGAGACCCGAAGACCGGGATGCGGGTGACCCAGTTCAACATGAAGTGGGTCGAGCAGGCCGGCTTGGTGAAGTTCGATTTCTTGGGACTTAAAACCCTGACGATGCTGCGGTGCTGCACCGATCTGCTGAAGCAACGCGGCATCACGATCGACCTGGCGAGCCTGCCGCTCGATAACGAAGATACTTACAAGCCGATGGGCCGGGGCGAGACGGTCGGGGTGTTCCAGGTGGAATCCGCCGGCATGCGCAAGGCACTCTGCGAGATGCAGGCCGACCGGTTCGAGGACATCATCGCCCTGGTCGCCCTCTACCGGCCGGGCCCGATGGCCAACATCCCGGTCTATTGCGAGCGGAAGCTCGGCCGCGACGCCGGCAACGAGGCGTCCTGGTACCCGGATCCGAAGCTGGAGCCGATGCTGAAGGAGACCTTCGGCATCATCGTCTACCAGGAGCAGGTGATGGAGATCGCCAAGGTCCTGGCCGGCTACTCGCTCGGCGAGGCCGACATGCTCCGGCGCGCCATGGGCAAGAAGATCCGCGCCGAGATGGACGCGCAGCGGGACCGGTTCCTGAAGGGCTGCGTCGAGCGCGGGCTGGCCAAGGCCAAGGCCAACGAGATCTTCGACCTGCTGGCGAAGTTCGCCGATTACGGCTTCAACAAGAGCCACGCGGCGGCTTACGCCCTGCTGACCTACCAGACCGGCTACCTCAAGGCGAACCACCCGGTCGAGTTCCTGGCCGCCGCCATGACGCTCGACATCGACAACACCGACAAGCTCGCCGAATTCCGGCAGGACGCGCAGCGCCTGAAGATCACGGTCGAGCCGCCCTCGATCAACACCTCCGGCGAGGTGTTCGAGGTGCGCGACGGCAAGATCTTCTACGCGCTCGCCGCCATCAAGGGCGTCGGCCGGGAGGCGGTGCGGGCGCTGGTCGAGGCGCGGGGCGACCGCCCGTTCAAGGACCTGGCGTGCTTGGCCCGCCGGCTCAACCCGCGGATGATCAACAAGCGCACCCTGGAGAGTCTGGTCCAGGCCGGCGCCCTCGACTGCATCGAGCCCGACCGGGCCCGGGCCTTCGCGGCAGTAGAGCCGATGATGAAGCTCGCCGCCAGCGCCGCCGAGGCCGCCTCCACGGGGGTCACCGACATGTTCGGCGGCGTGGTCGCGGACGACGTGTCCCTGCGGATCCCGCCGCACGAGGTCTGGCCGATGGCCGACACCCTCAAGCGCGAATACACGGCGATCGGCTTCTTCGTCTCGGGCCACCCCCTCGACGAGTATGGCGACCTCCTGGACAAGCTGCGGGTGCAGAGCTGGGCCGATTTCTGCCGCTCGGTGCGGGCCGGGACCAGCAGCGTCGGCCGGGTCGCCGCCTCGGTGCTCGACCGGGCGGAGCGGCGCACCAAGACCGGCAACAAGATGGGCATCGTCACCCTCTCGGACCGGACCGCCCATTTCGAGGCGATCATCTTCTCGGAAGGCCTCGGCCAGTACCGCGATATCCTCGAGCCGGGCCGGCCCCTCGTGCTCCAGCTCCAAGCGAACCTGGAAGGCGAGGACGTGCGCGCCCGGATCCTGACCGCGGAACCCCTCGACCACGCGGTCGCCCGCCACCAGAAAGGCATCCGCATCCACCTGAGCGACCCGCGCGGGGTCGCGCCGGTGCAGCAGCGGCTGTCGATGCGGGGGGAGAGCGAGGTGTCGCTGATCCTCAAGCTCGACGGCGGCGGCCGCGAGGTCGAGATCCGGCTCCCGGGCAAGTTCCAGGCCTCACCCCAGCTCGCCGGCCTGCTCCGGACCGTGCCGGGGGTGGTGCAGGTGGAGGTGAGCTGAGGGCGGGCCAGGAGTCTGTTCAGCCTCCTGACCTCAATCGAACGCCCGTCGAGATCGATGGATATCCAATCACTACCCTCATCCCGAGGTGCGAGCGCAGCGAGCCTCGAAGGAGCCCTCCAGATCGCGCAGCTGGTCCTGGAGGGCTCCTTCGAGGCGTCCGCTTCGCGAACGCACCTCAGGATGAGGTCGAGAGTGGGATAGCCAAGCTTAGCTCGCTGCCGACCCACCTGCCGTCAGCACCACGGCCCGGGTACCCACCGGCACGCGGCCGTAGAGGTCGATGATGTCCTGGTTCAGGAAGCGCACGCAGCCCGAGGACACCATCGTGCCGATGGTGTGCGGTTCCGTGGTGCCGTGCAGCCGGTAGAGCGTGTCCCGTCCGTCCCGGTAGAGATAGAGCGCCCGCGGCCCGAGGGGGTTGCCGGCGCCGCCCGGCAGGCCGCCGGCGACAGGCCCGTAGCGCTGGGGTTCCCGCTTGATCATCGCGGGCGTCGGCGTCCAGCGCGGCCATTCGGCCTTGCGGGCGATGGTGGGCTGCTGGAACGCTCCGCCCGGCTGGTGCGGTCGACGCCACAGGGCCAGCGGCTCTATGAAGCGAGCCAGCCAGCGCTCGCCGCGATCGACGCGGCGCTCGAAGATGCCCGGGCCGAGGGGAACTCGATCGAGGGCCGGCTGCGCCTGCACGCCCCCTCCTGCATCGGCGTGAAGCACCTGCATCCGATCGTGACGGCGTTCCAGGCCGAGCACCCGCGGGTGACGGTGGATCTGGTGCTGGAGGACCGGGTGATCGACCTCGTGCACGAGGATTACGACCTCGCGCTCCGCTACGGTCGGCCGGAGGGCCAGGATCTCGTGGTCCGCCGGCTCGGATGGGTGCGGCGCATCCTGGTCGCCGCCCCCGCCTACCTGGCGCGGGCCGGCGGGATCGAGACCCCCGAGCAGCTCGCGGCCTGCGATCTCGTGACGACCCGGGCGGCGGTCGATGCCCGCAGCGCCCTGATCCTGCATCGAAGCCGCGAGACCTTGACCGTCCCGGTCCAGCCGGTGCTCCGCACCAACAGTGCCGAAGTTCTGGTCGCGACCCTGCTGGCGGGGCGGGTGATCGGACCGGTGCAGCACCTGCTGGTCGCCGACCATCTGGAAACGGGCCGGCTCGTGCGCGTGCTCCCGGACTACGAGGTGCGCTCGACCGACGCTTATCTGGTCTACCCCTCGGTGCGCCACATGCGCCCGGCCGTGCGCGCCTTCACCGATTTCGCGGTCCCGCGGATCCGCGCCGTGGAGGGAATGCAGTCGAACGTCTGACCCGCATGCCTGCCGGGCCAGAATAACGCGGAAGGCTTTGCCACATCATAGATTTGGTTTTCGCAATGTTTTTCCGTCCAGCCCCGCTTCAAAATCAGAAAAGTTCTTTGCCGGATATCGGAAGAACCATGGTCGCAGGCCGGAACATGTGCGCGCCTCACTCGTAGGTCTCATGCGCACCTCGCGCAAACGGAGCTACCTGCATGTTCATGAAGATCGACCGCCTGCTCACGGAGCTGCCGGAGCCGAAAAAGCCCGAGCCCAACGCAGCTGCCGCCCTGCAGGAACTGCTCGGTGGCAAGTACGGCGAGATGTCGACCCTCGGGAACTACATGTTCCAGAGCTTCAATTTCCGTAACAAGACCAAGCTTCGGCCGTTCTATAGCCTCGTATCGAGCATTTTCGCCGAAGAGATCGGTCACGTTGAGCTGGTCTCGACCGGCATTTCCATGCTGAACAACGGTCCGGGCAACCCGGCCAAGGACGTCGACATCTCGAAGGCGCCCTTCGCCGAGATGCAGGACGTGCGCCTCGCCGGCAGCTTCCTGGCGAATGGCGGCGGTGCCATGCCCATGAACGCGAACGCCGCGTCCTGGAACATGGACATGGTGACAACCACCGGTAACCTGATCATCGACCTGCTGCACAACTTCCACTTGGAGTGCGGCGCACGCATTCACAAGCTGCGGGTCTACGAGACCATGATCGAGCCGACCGGCCGGGAAGTCTGCGCCTACCTGCTGGTGCGCGGCTCCCTGCACGCGCATGCCTACGCGCTGGCCCTGAAAAAGCTGACCGGCGTCGAGATCGAGAAGATGCTGCCGACTCCGAACATCGACCTGTCGCGGGTGCCCGAGTGTCAGAAGTACCTCGACGAGGGTAAGCACCGCCGCCTCTACACCTTCAGCCCGGAGGATTATAAGGAAGCTGCCGGCGTCTGGTCGAACGACGAGGTCGCGCTGCCGGGCGACCCGCCGGGCAATCTCGAGGTGATCGACGGCGCGCCCGAGGGCGGCAAGATCCCGGAACTCGACGGCAATTACGGCGCCTTCGCGCCGGATTATGCACCGGAAGAGATCTTCGAGATCGCCAGCAAGCTCTACAAGAAGGGCCGCTGAGCCCATTGGGACCGGCGTCGCTTCAAGCGGCGCCGAACCAGGTTCAATCTCCTACAGCGGCGGCGTCGCGAGGCAGCTTCCGAGGGCTGTTTTCAACGCTGCCACATCGCTGTCGGCGACCAAAAAGCTCGCCGTCAGGGTCTGATCCCCGGCGCGCGGGCTCGTTTGGGTCCAAGTGAGGCGGGTGCCGGCTTGCGTCAGGGCGAGGACGACGCCGCGCAACGGATCCTCGCCCCGGTGAGCGCCGGCCACCGTGAGGCTGACGCTCGTGTCGGGGTCACCGGCTTCGGCAGGCTGCGCCGGCATTCGGGCGGAGCGGACGCCGGAGGCGTTCGAGACCAGGATTCCGGTGAGCGGCGCGGTGCTCGCAGCGCCGCGTAGGCCGGCGACATCGAAAATGTCTGAAAGCTCCGCGACGCGGGGCACTGTCAGCATCGCCGACAGGCCGGATCCAGCCGGATCGCAGGCGAGCCGCAGGGTCGCCGGATGTTGCCCCGCCCCCAAGGTGGCATGACCGGCAAGCTCCGTGGCTCCAGCCACCGGTCGCGACCCGTCAGGCAGGATGGGCGTGCCGCCAGTCAGAACATCCGACAGGCGGAAGCCGTGCAGCCAGGGCCCCGCGACGAGCACAGCGACCGCAACCACCAGAATCGCCAAAGCCACGCCGATCCGGAGCCGCATTCTGTCCTCCGCCTGTGGGAAACCTGGGCGGGCGGCATAGACGATCGCGGCGCGGCCGCAACCTTTCGTTCACCACGATCGACGGAACTGCCCACAATCACAACCTGTGAGCTTGGCGGCAACTCCGTAAAAACCGATCGATCCTATGCACGCTCGCTCAACCCTGAGCGTCGCGATGCGCATCAAGATCCTCCTCGCCCTCACCCTCGTGGTCTACGTCACCACCGGGCGTGCGCCCGGCATCCGCGAGCCGCGCAACCCCGATACGGAGCAGGCGGGCGGCCGTGTCGTCATCGCGATGAAACGGGCCTGGGCGTGAGCCTCACGCGCCCGGCGCCCAGGCCCTGAGCCGGGTGGCCACCAGGGCCTGGAGGTTCCAGAGGTGCCGGTCGCGGATGCCGAGCCGCTCGCAGGCCTCGACGGTCCGGAACAGGTACTCGGCGCTCGGGCCGGCATGCCCGCAGGCGGCGGCGATCTTATCCGCGATCTCGGCATCCGAGAGGCGGCCGGCGTAGCGCTCGTTGGCGCGGTTGGCCAGGAAGGTGAGCGCCGAGACGGTGCCGGTCTCGGTCGCCACCGGCAGCCAGCGCGCGACGTAGCCGCGGCCGCGCATCTCGCGCCGCCAGACCGGCATCAGCGCCTCGCGGATCTCCAGGCCGGGCAGCCGGAACGCCACGCCCTTGCACAGGCCGCCGCGATCGAGCGCCAGGACGAAGCCCGGCCGCTCCGGCGTGCCGCGGAACCGGCGCTGGAGCAGGCAGAACCGGCGGTGAAAACCCCTTACGGTCCCGATCCGGCGTTCCGCGACCGGGAATTCTGGCCGCCACATCAACGAGCCGTAGGCGAAGACCCAGATGTCGTGCCCCTCCCGGCCCGCGGTGATCGCGTCGAGGCCGGGGCGCAGCGCCGCGTCGGTCAGCACGTCGAGGGCGCTCGGATCGTCCGGGACCGGCGTGGCATGGGCACGGGCGATCAGGTCGAGGCTGAGGTCGAGAGTGCGCGCTGGCAGCGAAGGCATGTCCCTCAACGCGGTGGCTTCAGCGCGCGTTGCCCAGAGCGTCCAGTTCCGGGAACGGCTGGCTGCGGTGGCCGGTGCAGACCTCGTCGTCGTCGATCACCTCCAGCCGGTCGGCGGCGTAGCGCATCACCGCCTTGGGCCGCTCGGGCTTGTCGAAGCTGCGGCCGCTCATCCGGCTCGACACGCAATAGAGCGTCCGGCCGCCATCCTCGATCGGCCCGGCGAGCCGGCTGCCCGCGAACCGCACCGGCAGCAGCGAGACCGAACCGAAATCGACCTGTTTGAGGGCCAAAGCCGCGATCCGCTGCTTCAAGGCCGGGGAGGGCGCGTCCTCGGATGCCGGTTTGGCTCTTCCGGGGGCGGCCAGCGCACCGGTGACGGTCAGAGCGACGGTGAGAGCCAGGGCGGCGCCGATCGTCGCGCGGGCGTTTAAAACCACCCCGCCGTCGCTGCGGGGCTCCCGCAAAGCGAGCCGCTCTGACCGCAGCCGACGCAGCTTCGCACTCGGCTTCAGCGCGGTCACGAGGCGGAGCCCGACCATGACGACAAAGATTCTCTCCCCCGTTGCGCCCAGCCTCACCGAAAACACGCACCGGTTCCTCGGCCGTGTCTCGACGAGGAGCGCTCGGCGGGACCGAATGTCCTTCATCATCCGTGCGAACTCGCCCGGCGCGAGGACGAGCCCGTATCGGGCCAAGAGGCGGCGATGGAAATGCCAATGCTCGATGGGAATCGACGCACCGAGCCACCGCCGATCGAAGGGATCATCTGCCATCGTGGCATACCCTGGCAGGTGTCCGACCCGCTTAACCGCCCCCTCATGAGACCGGATTCACGAATCACATCCGGGAACCTCGCGTCCCTTCCGATCTGACCCTAAGAGCGGAAAATCTTCCAGACTCTTGATGGCTCCCAAGATGGCCCCGGCATGCTTATCTCCCGTGCATGCAGTGGATCGATGACGGGATCGTTCTTGGCCTGCGCCGGCACGGGGAGAGCGGCGTCATCCTGGAAGCGATGACCGAAGCTCACGGGCGCCATCTCGGCCTCGTGCATGGCGGGCGCTCGCGCCGGATGCAGCCGGTGCTCCAGCCGGGCAACCGGGTCCGGCTGACCTGGCGGGCGCGGCTCGACGAGGGGCTCGGCGCCTATCTTGTGGAGCCGCTCGAGTCGCAGCTGTCGCGGATGATCGGCTCGGGCATCGCCCTCTACGGGCTCGGCCACATGGCGGCTTTGCTCAGGCTGCTGCCCGAGCGGGATCCGCATCCGGCGCTCTACGAGGCGGCGGGCATCCTGATCGCGCATCTCGACGACCCGGCCGTGGCGCCGCCGCTGATGGTGCGGTTCGAGCTGGAGATCCTCTCTGAACTCGGCTTCGGCCTCGATCTCACCGCCTGCGCGGCCACCGGGGGCAACGACGCTCTGGCCTACGTGTCGCCCAAGAGCGGCCGGGCGGTCAGTGCTTCCGCCGGAGAGCCGTTCCGGGATCGGTTGCTCGCGCTGCCGACCTTCCTGCACGCGGGCGGATTGCCAGGGCCCGACGGCGTTGCCCAAGGGTTTACCTTGACGGGGTACTTCCTCGACCGGCACGTCTGGGGTCCGCGCGGCCTCACCGCGCCGGAGGAGCGCGCGCGATTCGTTGCGCTCGGTCGCGAGGCCGAGTAACGTTCGCGCTATGTTCTTGCCTCATGGGCTGTCATTCCGGGGCGCCGCAGGCGCGCCCGGAATCCAGAGCCGCCATGCCAAACCGGAGGAATGCGGCGCTGTCCGCCCGATCCGGATCCGGCGGCGCGTCTGGATTCCGGGCTCCGCTTCGCGGCCCCGGAATGACAGGTCGTGATTCGGCACAGAAGTCGAAACGTTAAGGAGCCGTCATGGGCCAGCCCTTCGAGCCGCCGTCGGGCGACGGGATCGAGAGCGTCGAGCTGAAATCCGCGCTGGAGGAGCGCTACCTCGCCTATGCGCTCTCCACGATCATGCACCGGGCGCTGCCGGATGCTCGCGACGGGCTGAAGCCCGTCCACCGGCGCATCCTGTACGGGATGCGTCTGCTGCGCCTCGACCCGAACACCGCGCATAAGAAATGCGCCAAGATCGTCGGCGACGTGATGGGCGACTTCCACCCGCACGGCGATCAGGCGATCTACGATGCCCTGGTGCGGCTCTCCCAGGACTTCGCGCAGCGCTATCCGCTGGTCGACGGGCAGGGCAATTTCGGCAACATCGACGGCGATGGCCCGGCTGCCTACCGCTACACCGAGGCCCGCCTCACCGAGGTCGCCCGGCTTCTGCTCGACGGGATCGACGAGGACACGGTCGATTTCCGCCCCTCCTACAACGGCGAGAAGGAGGAGCCGGTCGTGCTGCCGGCCGCCTTCCCGAACCTGCTCGCCAACGGCAGCCAGGGCATCGCGGTCGGCATGGCGACCTCGATCCCGCCGCACAACGCGGCCGAGCTGTGCGACGCGGCGCTCTACCTGATCAACCACCCGGGGGCGACCTCGGCGCAGCTCAACAGCTTCGTCCAGGGGCCGGACTTCCCGACCGGCGGCATCCTGGTCGATTCGGCCGAGTCCATTACGGAAGCCTACCGGACCGGCCGCGGCGCCTTCCGGGTCCGCGCCCGCTGGCACAAGGAGGATCTCGGCCGCGGCACCTGGAACATCATCGTCACCGAGATTCCCTACGGCATCCCGAAGGGCCGGCTGATCGAGAAGATGGCCGAGCTTCTCCAGGAGAAGAAGCTGCCGCTGCTCGCCGACGTGCGCGACGAATCGGCCGAGGACGTGCGCGTGGTGCTGGAGCCGCGCTCGCGCACGGTCGATCCGGTAATCCTGATGGAATCGCTGTTCCGGCTCACGGAACTCGAAGCGCGCATCCCGCTCAACCTCAACGTCCTGGTCGGCGGCCTCGTACCGAAGGTGATCGGGCTCACCGAATGCCTGCGGGAATGGGTCGACCACCGCCGGGTGGTGCTGCAGCGCCGCTCCCGCTACCGCCTCGGGCAGATCGACCGCCGCCTGGAGATCCTGGGCGGCCTGCTGATCGTCTATCTCGACCTCGACGAGGTGATCCGCATCATCCGCGAGGAGGACGAGCCGAAGCCGGCCCTGATGGCTCGCTTCGAGCTGACCGAGGTCCAGGCCAACGCGATCCTCGACACCCGCCTGCGCTCCTTGCGCAAGCTGGAGGAGATGGAGTTGAAGCGGGAACTCGACGCGCTCACCGCCGAGAAGGCCGAGATCGACGCGCTGCTCGCCTCAGAGCCGGCGCAGTGGAAGGCGATCCAGGCGCAGATCCGCGCCGTGAAGAAGACGTTCGGGCCCGAGACCAAGCTCGGCAAGCGCCGGACAACGCTCGCGAGCCCGCCGGATGTCGGCGGCATCGACTTCACCGCCGCCCTGGTCGAGCGCGAGCCGATCACCGTGATCGTCTCGAACAAGGGTTGGATCCGGGCGCTGAAGGGCCACGTCGCCGACCTCTCGGGGGTTGCGTTCAAGGGCGATGACGGGCTGAAGATCGCCTTCCCGAGCGAGACCACCCAGAAGATCCTGCTGCTGGCCTCGAACGGCAAGGTGTTCACCATCGAGGCGTCGAAGCTGCCGGGCGGACGCGGCTTCGGCGATCCGGTGCGGCTGATGGTCGATCTCGACGACGGCACCGAGGTGGTGGCGGCGCTGCCCTACAGGCCGGAGACCAAGCTGCTGATCGCCGGCTCGGACGGGCGTGGCTTCGTGGCGCCCTCCGACGCGCTGGTGGCCAACACCCGAAAGGGCAAGGGCGTGCTCGGCCTGGACGGCGACGCGACCGCCGTGGTGCTCGTCCCCGCCGACGGCGACCACGTGGCGGTGGTGAACACGGAAAAACTGCTGCTGATCTTCCCGATCTCGGAGGTGGCCGAACTGTCCCGCGGCAAGGGCGTCCGACTCCAGCGCTGCCGCAGCGGCGGCCTCACCGACGCGCATGTCTTCCGCCTGGCCGAAGGCCTGCCCTGGCAGGACGGCTCATCCGAGGGGCGGCTCGCCAACGCATCGGTGCTGGAGAAATGGCTCGGCCATCGCGGCGAGGTCGGCCTGATGATGGCGCGCAGCTTCCCGAAATTCGAGCGGTTCGGGCGGTGATGGGGGTGTTGCCCGGGCCGGACAGGAGTGCGGTCCTGGTCCGGGCGCTCACAATGTCAGTGCGCGCGCCGGCTGAGCCAGAGTGCGCCAAAGGCCAATACGGCGCCGCCAGCCGGGACCGCGACGAAGAGAAGCATCTGGGCTGTCGTCATGGGCGAAGGTCCCTGAGCGCGTTTCGTACGGTCAAATGTATGGCGCCGATGATGATCCAGCAAACCGCCATGATGAAGATTACCGGGGCGAAGTGCGGCTGGTCTGAAAGGACCGTCGAGACCAACGGCGCGAAGCCGCCCACCGCAAAGATCGCGACGCCGATCCCGTTCGCACAAGTCGCAGTAAACTTGATCCGCTCGTTCGCTACGAGCCGCTGTCGAGCGTCATCGTTTACGCCGCTCACGTTTTCAGCCCCTGGAACCCGGCGCCATTGCCGCTCTCGGGAATGGACTTGATCCCCGACGCTTCCATGATCTCTTACGTATGAACGACGATCAATCCGAAAGCGGATGGATCATCGGTTTGAACAGACAAGAGATCAGCAAGAATCACTCGCATCACCCCTCGCGCGGAAGAGCCTCGTCCGCGGCCCAGAGGTGCTGGGCCGCGTAGGCCCGGAACGGCCGCCAGGCCTCGGCCCGTACGAGGAGCGCGGCCGGGCTCGGGCGGCCGGTACCGGTCTCGAGGGCGCGCAGCAGGCCGACATCGCCCACCGGCAGGGCGTCCGGCAGCTTGAGCGCCCGCATGGCGATGTATTGCGCGGTCCAGGGCCCGATCCCGCGGATCGCCGTGAAGCGCAGCACCGCGTCCTCCAGGGCCCCGGCCGGGGCGAACAGGTCCGGGTCGGCCAGCGCCACCGCCGCCAGAGCCCGGATCGCCGCGCCGCGGGCGCGGGGCATGTTCAGCGCGAGCGCCACGTCGGCCTCGACCAGCTGCGCCGGCGTCGGGAAGACATGGGTCAGGGTGCCGGCCGGCTCCGCCAGGGATGTCCCGAAGGCCGCGACCAGCTTGCCGGCGAGCCGGATCGCGGTGGCAACCGAGACCTGCTGGCCCAGAATCGCCCGGCAGCCGGTCTCGAACGGGTCCCAGGCGCCCGGCAGGCGCAATCCGGGCCGGGCTGCGACCAGGTCAGACAGGGCAGGGTCCCGGGACAGGCAGGCCGCGATCGCCGCCGGGTCGGCGTCGCAATCGAACAGGCGGCGCAGGCGCAAGGCAATTTCAGGCCCGGCGCTCGAATCGGGGCCGTGAAGCGTCGCGTGCAGTGCGTCATCGGCGAACGTGACCGCGACGATGCCGGGCTGGCCGCCGATGCAGACCGTGCGCGCATAAGATCGCTCGCAGGGCTCGGCCGCCTCGACCCCGAGAATCGCCCGCTTCGCCAGGAAGGCGCGCAGCGACGCCCAATCGTAGGGCGACCGGCAGGGGAGGCGAAGCGTAATGCCCGGCGCCTGCGCAAACGAGAGGGGCGGCCTTGCGGCCGCCCCCGGTGTCGCGTCGGGTTCGATGGCCCCGCTCAGCCGCGCTGGTCCACCGGCACGTAGTCGCGCTGCGCCGGACCGACATAGAGCTGGCGCGGACGGCCGATCTTCTGCATCGGGTCCTCGATCATCTCGGCCCATTGCGCGATCCAGCCGACCGTGCGCGCCACCGCGAACAGCACGGTGAACATGTCGGTGGGGAAGCCCATCGCCTTGAGGGTGATGCCCGAGTAGAAATCGATGTTCGGGTAGAGCTTCTTCTCGATGAAGTATTCGTCCTTGAGGGCGATCTGCTCCAGCTCCATGGCGACGTGGAGCAGCGGATCCTCGGTCTTGCCGAGTTCCTTGAGCACCTGGTGCGTGGTGCTCTGCATGATCCGCGCACGCGGATCGTAGTTCTTGTAGACCCGGTGGCCGAAGCCCATCAGGCGGAACGGATCGTTCTTGTCCTTGGCCTTGGCGACGTACTTGCCGACGTTCTCGGGCGTGCCGATCTCCATCAGCATCTTCAGCGCCGCCTCGTTGGCGCCGCCATGGGCCGGCCCCCACAGGCAGGCGATGCCGGCCGCGATGCAGGCGAACGGGTTCGCGCCGGACGAGCCGGCGAGCCGCACAGTGGAGGTCGAGGCATTCTGTTCGTGGTCGGCGTGCAGGATGAAGATCTTGTCGAGCGCTTTCGCGAAGACCGGGTTGACCTCGTATTCCTCGCACGGGACCGCGTAACACATCCGCAGGAAGTTTGAGGTGTAGTCGAGGTCGTTCTTCGGATACACGAAGGGCTGGCCGATAGAATACTTGTAGGCCATCGCAGCGAGCGTCGGCATCTTGGCGATCATGCGGATCGACGCGATCATCCGCTGGCTCTCGTCCGTGATGTCGGTCGAGTCGTGATAGAAGGCTGAGAGCGCGCCGACCGAGGCGACCATCACGGCCATCGGGTGGGCGTCGCGGCGGAAGCCGGTGAAGAACCGGTTCATCTGGTCGTGCACCATGGTGTGGCGCGTGACCCGGTAGTCGAAATCGGCCTTCTGGGCGGCGGTCGGCAGAGTGCCGAACAGCATCAGGTAGCAGGTCTCGAGGAAGTCGCCCTTCTCGGCGAGCTGCTCGATCGGGTAGCCGCGATAGAGCAGCACGCCCTCATCGCCGTCGATGTACGTGATTTTCGATTCACAGGAGGCCGTCGAGGTGAAGCCCGGGTCGAAGGTGAAGGCGCCGGTCTTGGCGTAGAGCTTGCCGATATCGATGACGTCCGGGCCGATCGTGCCGGATTTGACCGGCAGTTCGATCTCCTTGCCGTCCACGGTGATGGTGCTGGATGCGCTCATGGAACGTGGACCCTTCTCTGGCGACGTGGCGGATGCCGGCCTCGGGCTGCCCGAGGCGACCCCGGGGCCGGAGCACGCCGCGTTATGTTGCGGGTGCTCACGCGCCATGGGTTACCCAAACGGCAGTGCAGCAGCAACGGGGTCGGTGACATCCCGACCCCATCGCCAAGCGAAATCCAGTCCGAAGCGAAAACCGGGCCGAAGCCCGCAGTTCCAGGCCGCTCGATCAGCCCTGCGACACCTGATCGCCGAGGCGCGCGAGGCTCTCGTCACGGCCGAGTACGGCCATCACGTCGAACAGGGGCGGCGAGGTGGTCCGCCCGGTAAGCGCGGCGCGTAAGGGTTGCGCCACCTGCCCAAGCTTGCACCCGGCGGTCTCCGCATACTGGCGCACCGCGCCCTCGGTCGCAGCCGCGCTCCAGTCTTGCAGGGCTTCGAGCGCCGGCAGCACGCCGGCAAGGCGCGCCCGGCCCTCGTCGGACAGGAGCGCCCGGGCCTTGTCGTCGAGTATCAGAAGACGCTGCGCGGTGAGGTAATAGGCGCTGTCGAGAAGTTCGATCAGCGTCTTGGCGCGCTCCTTCAGACCTGGCATGGCCTGGATCAGCTTGTCCTTCCGCTCGGGCCGGAGCGGCGCCGAGAGGCCGCGCTCGGGGCCGACATTGGGCAGGATCGTCTCGATCGCCGCCACGAGATCGACATCGGCGCTGCCGCGGATGTAGAGGCCGTTGAGGTTGGCGAGCTTCGCAAAGTCGAACCGCGCCGCCGAACGCCCCACCGAACCGAGGTCGAAGGCCGAGACCATCTCCTCGGTGGAGAAAACCTCCTGGTCGCCGTGGCTCCAGCCCAGACGCACCAGGTAGTTGCGCAGGGCCGCCGGCAGGTAGCCGAGATCGCGATACGCCTCCACCCCGAGGGCGCCGTGGCGCTTCGACAGCTTCGCTCCGTCGGCCCCATGGATCAGCGGGATGTGGGCCATGCGGGGAATGTCCCAGCCGAGCGCCGAAAAAATCTGGCTCTGGCGGGCGGCGTTGGTCAGGTGATCGTCGCCCCGGATGATCTGGGTGACGCCCATGTCGTGGTCGTCGACCACGACGGCGAGCATGTAGGTCGGCGTGCCGTCCGAGCGCAGCAGCACGAGGTCGTCGAGATCGCGGTTGGCCCAGGTCACCCGCCCCTGAACGGCATCCTCAACAACCGTCTCGCCCTCGATGGGCGCGCGCAGACGGATCACCGGCCTGACCCCGGCGGGGGCCTCGGACGGGTCGCGGTCGCGCCAGCGCCCGTCGTAGCGCGGGGCGCGGCCCTCGGCTCGGGCGGTCTCGCGCATCTGCGTGAGTTCCTCGGCGGAGGCGTAGCAGTAATAGGCCCGGCCGGCGGCCAGCAGCTCTTCGGCGACGGCGCGGTGGCGCTCGGCCCGGGCGAACTGGAAGACCACTTCCCCGTCCCAGTCGAGGCCGAGCCAGGACAGGCCATCGAGGATCGCGTCGATCGCGCCCTTGGTCGAGCGTTCCCGATCGGTATCCTCGATGCGCAGCAGCATCTTGCCGCCGGTGTGGCGGGCGTAGAGCCAATTGAACAACGCCGTCCGGGCTCCGCCGATATGGAGGTAGCCGGTAGGCGAGGGGGCGAAGCGCGTGACGACGGCTGAGGACATCGGGCCGATATGTTCGGGGGCGAAGGGCGAAGGGGCGCAGCGAAGAGGCGGAGAAGGGCGCGAAGATAGCGCTCGTCGCACGGAATGGCGCCCGTAGCACGAAGCGCTCGCTGTAGCACGGGCCGATAGGTGCGTTAAGAATCCTGCGCCGGCGCCGAGTCGCTCGGTTCGAGGCGTTGGCGGATGCGGCGGATCGGCGCGAGGCAGGCGGACGGCGCGGTGGCGCTGGTCGGCCCGCGTGCCGTCTTGGTGCCGGCGTTGGGCACGTGGTTTACCGAGGGTCTCGCCCAGGAGGTCGAGCAGCGCCGCCTGTTCCCCTGGCTGGCGGTGGCGTTCGGCGCCGGGATCCTGATATTCTTTGCGGGTGTGGACGGAACGCCGTGGCTCGCCGCGCCTCTCATCGGGGCGGCTCTGGCCGCCGCGCCGGTCCCGTTCCTGGGGGCGCGGCCGGCAGCCCTGGCCGGCACCCTGGCACTGACGGCGGGCTTCCTGGGCTTTGCGGCGGCGACCTAGCGCGTCGCGCAGGTGGCCGCCCCGATCCTCAGCCACACAACAATCGGACCGCTCACCGGAATGATCGAGTCTCTGGACGAGCGCGAGGTCGGCGCCCGCCTGGTGATCCGGACGGAGAGCTTCGCCGGACTTTCCCCAGCAGCGAGACCGGTCCGGGTGCGGGTCTCTTTCCGCAAGGCACCGCCCCTGCGGCCCGGGGACTTCATCGCGGCCACCGCGCGGCTGCTGCCGCCCCCCGAGGCGGCGCGGCCGGGGGGGGCTACGACTTCGCCCGGGACGCGTATTTCCAGGGCATCGGCGCGGTAGGCTCGCTGATCGGCGCGATCACGGTCCGGGAGCCGCCTGCACCGCCGCCCCTGCGCCTGCGGCTCGCGGCCTTGCTGGACGACGCCCGCAACGCCCTGACCCGCCGGATCGCGCAGGCCAAGGGCGACCAGGCCGGGGCGGTGGCTGCGGCGCTCGTCACGGGCAAGCGCGGGCTGATCGGACCGGCCGCCAACGACGCGCTCCGGGCCGCGGGCATCTATCACGTCGTCTCCATCTCCGGGCTCCACATGGTGCTGGCCGCCGGCGTGGTGTTCTGGCTGGTGCGGGCGGTCCTGGCTCTGGTCCCGTTCTGCGCCCTCGTCTGGCCGATCAAGAAGATCGCCGCCGGGTTCGCGATGCTGGGGGTGACCGCCTATTGCGCCTTCTCGGGCTGGGACATCGCCGCCGAGCGCTCGCTGATCATGACCCTGATCATGCTGGGGGCGATCCTGGTCGACCGGCCGGCCCTGTCGATGCGCAACCTCGCGCTGGCCGCCCTGATCGCCCTGGCGCGGGAGCCGGAGGGGCTGCTCGGACCGAGCTTCCAGATGTCGTTCGGGGCGGTGGCCGGGTTGATCGCCTGCGCCCGGCTGATCGACGGACGCCTGTTCCGCCGCCCTGGGGCAGGGCGGATCGAGCGGCTCGTCGGCACCGGCCTCTCGGCCGTGGTCGGCACCCTGGCGACGACCCTAATGGCGCAGATCGCCACCGCGCCGTTCGCCACCTATCATTTCCAGACGATCCGGCCGTTCGGGCTGATCGGCAATGCCCTGACCCTGCCGCTCGTATCGCTGGTGGTGATGCCCGCGGCGGTGATCGGGATCCTGGCCTATCCCTTCGCCCTCGACCGGCCCGTCTGGTGGCTGATGGGGCAGGCGGTGGGCGGCATGCTGGCGATCTCCGAATGGATCGCAGGCTTCGATCGCGCCACCCTGGTGCTGCCGGCCTTCGGCACAGGCGCGCTGGCGCTGCTGGCGGCCGGGCTGCTCCTGGCGGCCCTCCTGGTCTCACGACTGCGCTGGCTCGCCCTGCCGCCCGCCCTGCTCGGGCTCGGCCACGCCGCGATGCCGAAGCGCTTTGACCTCTACATCGACCGGCAGGGTGGCGGCGCAGCGATCCGCGGACCGAACGGTTCTTTGTCGGTGCTGGGCAGCCCCTCTGCCTTCGTCCTGGAACAATGGCTGAAGGCGGATGGCGACGGACGGCCGGCCAAAGCGGTGATTGGCGGTGCCGCGAAGGGCGGCCAATGCGACAGACTCGGATGCACCACGCGCCTGCCGGATGGGCGCGCCGTCGCCCTGGTCCGCGATCGGCGCGCTTTCGCGGAGGATTGCGCCCGGGCAGCCGTGCTGATCACACGGCTGGCCGCCCCACCGACCTGCACGGGGCCGTTGGTGATCGACCTGCGCGTTCTCGCCGTCCATGGCGCTGTCGCCCTTCGGGCCGAACACGCGGGGTTCACGGCACGCTATGCAAGTGGCCAAGGACGCGCGATGCCGTGGCGGCCTTCATCCACGGCCGGGGCATCACCGCCGCCGCGCCCGGAGCGGCCTGCCGGCCCCGGCGACCCGATCCCGGCGGAGCCGGACGCAGCCGGCGCGGATGCCACCCCGGGCGCTGTCCCGGCCGAGCCCCTTCAGTAGCGGCGGACGAGGCTGACGAGCCGACCCTGGATCTGGACGCGGTCGGGACCCAGAACGCGGGTCTCGTAAGCCGGGTTGGCGGCCTCCAGGGCGATCGAGGAGCCGCGACGGCGCAGGCGCTTCAGCGTGGCCTCCTCGTCGTCGATCAAGGCCACGATGATGTCGCCGGTGTTGGCCGTGTCCTGCTTGCGGATCACCACGAGGTCGCCGTCGAGGATGCCGGCATCGACCATCGAGTCGCCGCGCACTTCGAGGGCGTAATGCTCGCCACCGGCCAGGAAGTCCGGCGACATGGTGATGGCGTGGCTCTGGTTCTGGATCGCCGAGACCGGCGTACCGGCCGCGATCCGGCCCATCACGGGAATCGAGATGGCGCGTCCGCCGTCGTCGATCATCCGGGTTGTCGGGGGCTGGGCCGGCAGCTTGGACTTGCCGCCTTCGACCACGCTGGGGGTGAAGCGGCGGGGCTCTGCGGGCGGCGCGGCAGGCTGGGACAGGCTCTCCGGGATGCGGATCACCTCGATGGCCCGAGCCCGGTTCGGCAGGCGCCGCAGGAAGCCGCGCTCCTCCAGGGCCGTGATCAGCCGGTGGATGCCCGACTTGGACTTCAGATCGAGGGCATCCTTCATCTCGTCGAACGAGGGAGGGACGCCGCATTCCTGCATGCGGCTCTGAATGAAACGCAGGAGGTCCAATTGCTTGCGCGTGAGCATCGACGGGGGACTCGCGGCTTGGCGGACCGCATCGACGCGGCCTCAGAAACAAATCACGAACACGTTAAACGTTCCGCAAGTGTTCTGCAAGCCTCATCCGGCCAAGCTTGATGGGCCGGGGCGCTCCGACGCGCGAGCCTACACAGTCTGCCGGTCGGCCTCACGGTGACCTGAATCGCATCGGATAGTCGGGACGCTATGAAGGTTCGCGCCGGACGGCAAGGGCCCCCTCAACCTGGGCAGAGTGCGCCTCGACCACGGTGGATGACCGGGTGCCGAATGCAAGACATGGGTCGCATGGACGTTTCAACATCCGATACGGTCGAAGCAGGCAGCCGCGTGAAGCGCCTGCGGTCTGCGACCGCGGCGGCCCATGATCAGCTCGACCGGCGCGTCATGGCGGGCCAGCCTTTCGCGAGCCTCGAGCGGTACGCGCTGTTCCTCCAGGTTCAATACCGCTTTCACGCACGGGTCGATCCGCTCTATCACGACGGCGCGCTCGGGCCCGTCCTGCCCGATCTCGACGGAAGGCGCCGTCTTGCGCTGATCACGCAGGACCTGTGCGACGTAACCGGCCGGGTCCTCGACGAGCCCAGGCTGCGCGGGGACGCGATCGATCCCGCGGCCGGCCTCGGTTGGCTCTATGTCGCCGAAGGCTCGAATCTCGGCGCGGCCATCCTGCTCAAGGAAGCCCGGAAGCTCGGCCTTTCAGAGGCCCACGGCGCCCGCCACCTCGCCGGGCATCCGGATGGCCGGGGGCTGCACTGGCGGCAATTCACGACGGCCCTCGACCGGATCGCGCTCGCGGCCGACGGCGAGGCACGCGCCGCAGCCGGGGCGACGGAGGCGTTCCGTTACGTGCATCGTCTGGTTGGCGATGCGTTCGGCGACTGAGGCTGCGCCATCCACCGCCCCGTCGCAACAACGCGGACCGCTTGCGTGCGCCAAGCCGTTCGGGGCGACAAACGCATTGACTGGTCAAGCGGGGCCGTTTCAATGCACCACGGTGCTTCCGCCGGGCGTCGGCTTCGCGACGGGGCTGGAATTGGGCTTGGGATGACGAGGATGCGACGGCGCGCGGCTCTGCTGCCCATCGGCTTGGTGACCGTCGGCCTGGGGCTGGCCGGCTGCACCACCGGGTTCTCGTATATCTCGCGGAACTACGTCGCACTCGCGCCGCAGGTCGTCACCATCGGCTGCAAGGAACCCTACGAAGTCTACGACAACCGGCAGATCCGCCGGATGCTGATCGTCTCCAACGCCCTGCGGGAATATGCCGGCTGCAATCTGAGCGACGTGCGGATCGATCCAGATCCGGCGGCAAGCCGGGTGACGCGGTTTCGCACCGCTGCCCGTGCCTATCTCGACGAGACCGTGCGCGAGGATTGCCGGATCACCGGCGAGACCGTGTTCGATCCGCAGAAGAGCGAATTCGCCTATGCCTGCGACGGGCCAATCGAGAAGCGGGGCACGGTGGTGCCGCGATTGCCCGGCCGCAATCCGGGCTTCGTCCAATAGGGATCCGGGCCAGCGGCGCCCGGCCTGAGATCGATCGTCAAGAGCCGGGCTTGGGAAAGGTGCGCTCGGCCGCGTCGCGGGCGGCAGCCAGCAGGGCTCGGGCGAAGGCGCGGGCCTCCGACCGATCCAGCACGATCGCTGCCGTAACCGGGCCGCCGCCGAGATCGGCCAAGGCCAGTTCGAGCCGCACCCCGTCCGGCACGGCGCTCGCCTGAAGGCTCCAGCCGCCTCCTCGATCCGTGCTCTCCGCCATCACTTCTCTCCCGCCCGCCGGACCTGAAAAAACGCCGCAGGCTCCCGCCGGAACGGCCCTCGCCCGGGACTGTTCCTGAGCCGTGCCGAACGCCGCTTCCCTGCCTCGCCTGTCCACCTTCCTCAAGACCGCCGGCCCCGGTCTCGTCGTGATGCTCGCCGATACGGATGTCGGCAGCCTCATAACGGCGGCACAGAGTGGTGCCCGGTGGGGTTACTCCCTGCTGCTGCTGCAGATCCTGCTCGTACCGATCCTGTACATCGTTCAGGAGCTGACGGTCCGCCTGGGGACCGCGACCGGTCGTGGCCACGGAGAGCTGATCCGTGCGCATTACGGGCCGGTCTGGGCCTGGGTGTCGTATACCGGCCTCGTGATCGCCGGGGTCGGAGCGATCGTCACCGAGTTCTCCGGCATTGCCGGGATCGGCGACCTGTTCGGGGTGCCGCGAATCGCAAGCCTCGGACTGCCCGTTGCCCTGCTTCTCGGGCTGGTGTTCACCGGGGGCTACCGGCGCGTCGAGGTCGTGGCGATCGCAGTCGGGCTGTTCGAACTCGTCTTTATCGGGCTCGCCGTCGCGGCCCGGCCGAACCCGGGCGACATCGTCGCCTCCTTTGCCCACATCCCCCTCGGGGACAGCTCCTACCGGGTACTGATCGCCGCCAATATCGGCGCGGTCATCATGCCGTGGATGATCTTCTACCAGCAATCGGCGATCGTCGACAAAGGCCTCGGCTGGGACCATGCCCGGAACGCGCGGCTCGACACCTTCGTGGGGGCCGTGGTCTCCCAATGCGTGATGGGCGCGATCCTGATCGCGGCCGCCGCAACGATCGGTCAGGCCGGGCAGGGGACCAAGAACGGCCTGGAGACCGTGGGTGACTTGGCCGGCGCCTTCACGCCCGCGCTCGGCCCCTGGCTCGGGCAGGTGGTGTTCGGGGTGGGCATCGTCGCGGCCGCGTTTGTGGCCCTCAACGTCGTCGCGCTGGCGCTTGCCTGGGGCTTCGGCGACGTGACCGGCCGACCGCATTCCCTCGAACAGTCGCCCCGCGAGGCGCCGGTCTTCTACGGTGCCTTCGCGCTGGTGGTCGTGGCGGGGGCTGTCGCCGTCGAGCTGGTGACGAATCTCGTGGCGCTCAACATCGCCGTGGAGGTGATGAACGCGCTGCTGCTGCCACTGGCGCTAGGCCTTCTGATCCTGCTGGCCACGCGGGCCCTTCCGGAGGATCGGCGGGTGCGGGGCGCCTACAAATGGGTGGTCTACGGCGTGTCCGGCCTGACCGTGGCGTTCGCCATGGTCGGCGTCCTCGACGGGGTCGGCCTGCTCTGAACCGATTGACGCCGCCGCCCCGATGATGTCTCCCCCGGGCGACCTGACACGGGGAGTCGCGACACATGCAAGAGATCTGGTTCCGCACGGGCGAGGCCACGGTGCTGGCGGCCGAGGGGCAGTACACCGATGCGATGCCCGAGGTGCTGATCGGCTCGGTGCGCGGGCCGGTGGGTCAGGCCTTCGCCTCGATGATGGGGCAGGTCCAGGGCCATACCCGGATGTTCGTGGTGCGCGATCTCAACCAGCTGGTGCGCCCGGCCACGATGATGACCACCAAGGCGACGATCCACACCGCCGAGTATGTCGAGCTGCTCGGCGGCGTCGTCCAGGCCGCCACCGGCGACGCGATCGTGGATTGCATCATCGAGGGCGTTCTACCGAAGGACGGGCTCGACGAGCTGTGCATGATCATCATGATCTGGCTCGACCCCCGCTGCGCCGAGGACGACAATCTCGACCGCAAGGACCTGTACCGGACGAACTATGAGGCGACGAAACTCGCCATCGCCCGCGCCCTGAAGGGCGAGCCGACTGTGGACGAACTGATCGCCAACCGGAAGACCGTGAAGCACTACGCGCTCGAGGACGTGATCGAGTATTGATCAGCCCCGCGCCCGCGCCAGCGTGGTGCGGGCGTAGACTTTGCCCGGCCGATCTTTGGAGCCCGGCCGAGAGACGACGAACGCCCGGAGGCTTTGGTGACGATCGAGCGGCGCGCGCCGCGGGTCACTCCGTCAGGGTCGACTCCGTCCGGCTCTTTGACGCCGGGATCGAACCGGCCAGAGCGTCGGTCAAGCCGGCCTCAGCGGGGCGGAATGCGCCCGACCGAGCAGAGGGTGCGCGTCGTGCTGCTGCCGGGGTCCGTATAGCAGGAGGCCGACCAGCCGCTTTGCTGGATGAAGGACTTGCGGCGCTCCGCCAGGGCGGTCCGGTAGGCGTCGGCGATGATCGGCTCGACCCGGGCGGCCGGCTCGCCGATCAGGATCTCGGAGGCTGTCGCAAGGTCGCGGAAGAAGGCCGCCGAGGGGGCGGGCTCGGCGGAGGTGGCCTGCACGATCGGCTCGGCCCGGCAGGTCACGTCGAACCGGATCGGTCCGGCCAAGCGGATGTCGATGCTCGGCCCGGAGCGCTTCCCGACCTTGCCGCCGATCGCACCGGCGATCTGGCGGGCGAGGTCGTCGCACGGTTCCGCCCGTGCGGCACCGGGCAGGAGCAGCAGACCCGCGAGGGCGGCGAGGAACGGGCGTGGAACGGCGAAGCGTGGCATGGCCGGCACTCTAGCCAGGGCGGTCGGTCTGTCGAGGGCGGGCTTCACGCCCGCATCTGGGCGAAGGTCTTGAGCAGGGCCGGGGCCAAACGCATCCCCGTCGGCACCAGCTCGGCCGGGGGCGGCCGGCGGACGCAATCCTCGAGATAGGCCAGGGATTCCTCCAGCACTGCGCCGGTGAACGGCTTGGCGATCACCGCCGTGGCGCCCTCCAGGTCGTCCGAGAGGGCCCGGGCGTTGGCGGTCATGAACGCGGCCGTGATGCCGCCGATGGCGCGCACCGCATGCGCCACGTCCACCCCCGAGGAATCGTCGCCGAGGCGCAGATCGATCAGGACCAGTTCGGGCCGGGTCTCGTGGACCAGGGCAATAGCCTCGGTCGCCGTCATGGCGGTGCCCACGACACGATAGCCGGCCTCCTCCAGCATCATCTCGATCTGCATCAGGATCAGGGCTTCGTCCTCGACGACGAGGATGCGCATCGGCTCGCTCATGAGGCCTCCAGACCGGTCGCCATCTCGCGGGGCAAGCGGACGTTGACGATCGTGCCCGGGTCGTTCGCCTGCCAGGCGATGCTGGCATTGAGCTGACGGCACAGGGTACCGATCAGCCGCTTGCCGAACGAGCGCTGCTCCATGACCTGCACCGGCATGCCGACCCCGTCGTCGACGATCTTGATGGTGAAGTAGCGCTCGTCCGGCGCCACCGTCACGGACAGCCGGCCGGCCCGGTTGTCCGGGAAGGCATGCTTGAGCGCATTGGTGATCAGCTCGTTCATCATCAGCGCCACCGGCGGGGCCTTGGCGACCGGGATCTCCACCGTCTCGAGGTCCAGGTGCAGGCGGATGCGGTCGAGGCCCGAGCCGCGGACCAAGTCGGTGGCGAGGTCGCGGGCGAATTCGGCGACGTCGAAGCGCTCGACGTTGTTGGATTGGTAGAGCCGGCGGTGGACCGTGCCGAGGGCCTCCACGCGGGTCAGCATCGCCTCCATGGCGGTGCGCGCCGCGGGGTCGGTGATCGCCTTGGTCTGCATGGCGAGCAGGGCCGCGATCATCTGGAGGTTGTTCTTGACCCGGTGATCGACCTCGTGGACCAGCATGGTCTGCGTCGCCAGGGCCTCGGTCAGGTCCCGGGTCCGGCGGGCGACCTCGGCCTCGAAATGGTCCTTCTCCTGCTGGACCCGCAGATGCGCATCCACCCGGTCGGTGACGTCGAGCTGCGAGGCGAAGAAGAACAGCACCTCGCCGGCCTCGTTGGCGACCGGGCTGAGATACAGGGCATTCCAGAACGGCGCCCCGTCCTTGCGGTAGTTCAGCACGTCGATGGCGATGTCGCGCTGCGCCAGAACGGCCTCGCGGATCAGCGCCACGGCGCCGCGATCGGTCTGCTCGCCCTGGAGGAAGCGGCAATTGCGGCCGAGCACGTCCGCACGCTCGTAGCCGCTCATCCGCAGGAACGCGTCGTTGGCGAAGACGATCGGGTTGTCGGGCAGGCGCGGGTTGGTGATGATCATGGCCATCCGCGTGGCGCGGACTGCGGCGGCGAACGGATCACCCTTGCCGTGTTCGGTATCGAGCCGGTCGGTCTGGTGCCAGGCGTCGGGCTGTTCCATCGAACCTGCTCTTCCATGCCCGGCGTTCGTCACCTCCGGCAATCGGCTCAAGCCTGCGGGCGCGCAGACCGGGACCTAAACGGCCGATTCCCGCGAAGGGTTCAGGGGCCGTGCATTTTGCAGCGCGATTCCGCCAGACAGGATGCCGCACCCGCACACGCGTCATCGTCCCCACCCGCCTCGCGGCGCCGGGGGCATGGCCCAAGAGACCCAGCACGAGGGACGCGGGACGCCGCGGGGACCCAGGTGTCGGCCAGATACGCGCGGGATCCGATCCCCGCGGCGACCCGCGGCACCGGCCGGGCATCACCCCCGGCCGCTGCCGTCTTTCTCGTCGCGATGTCTTGTCAGCGCCCCGATCCTGCGACTCCAATGCCAGCGGTCACTGCCCATGGCGCCCAAGCCGCACGGCCAAGCCTTCGGCCAAACCATTGGCCAAGCCGCTTCGCAGCCGAGACGCCCCCGGAACCCGCATTCACCGCCGTGGTCTCTCACCCGACCTCCGCCTCGTAGTGGGCGGGTCCGCAAGTTGCTCAGGGTCAGCCCAGACCCGGGTCGCCGCGGGAGCATTTTTCCGCCCCCGCCGGGCAAACTGCCGCCCGACCTCACGCCCGCATCCGAGACACGCCCCGCATCGGTTCGCCGCCCGGGGCGATGGCGGCTGAGAGCCACCGACGCGGGCACCGCCCCATCCCCCGAGCCCGCCGGTCAGCCCCCGGACGGACCCCCGAAGCGTGCCGCGGGATCGCGCCCGAAGCACCGAGGGACAGGTGACGGCTAATGAGCACAAAATAGGAACATTGTCAAGGGATCGGATTCGGGTCGACAGCTGGTCCCGCCGTCGCAGGAGGGACCAGCGTGGGTGAAACCGGACGCTCGGCCCCGTCTGCACGGGGTGGAAAGCCGAAGGTCTACTTCCGGTACGAGAGACCGCAAAGCAGACGCTATCGAATGGTTGATGTAGGTCGACAACGCTCGTCCTGCGTTGCGCTCCTGCGCGCAGTCTGTCTGGCTCGTGCGCGCAGGTATAGTTGTTGTGTATCAGCGGATACCGCCGCTGGCGGTAATGTTCTCGCCGGTAAGCCAGCGCGCGTCATCGGACGCGAGGAACGTCACGACGCCCGCGATGTCATCCGGGTGGCCGGCGCGGCCGGGCCGCGCGTGCGCGACCATCCCGGCCTCCATCTCCGAGCCAGAGATGCCGGCCGTGTGGGTGCCTTCGGTCACCACGTAGCCGGGGCTGACCACGTTCACGCGTATCTTGCGCGGGGCCAACTCATTGGCGAGGACGCCCGAGATCGCGTTCACCGCGCCCTTCGTACCCGCGTAGACCGCCGCCGCCGGCGTATGCACGTGCGTGATCGCCGATGAGATGTTGACGATGCTCGCGCCTTCGCCGAGATGCTTCGCGGCCGCTCGCGTCGACAGCAGAATGCCGAGCACGTTGACGTCGAACTGGCGGCGATAGTGTTCCTCGGTGACCTCCTCGATCGCCGCAAACTCGTAGATGCCGGAGTTGTTGACCAGCACGTCGAGCCGCCCGAACTCTCGCACCGCCGCCTCGATCAAACCCTGCGCCTCAGAGGCTTTGGACACGTCGCCCTGGACAGCGATGGCCCTGCCGCCGGCCGAGGTGATTGCCGCCACGACGGCGTCAGCCCCGGCCCTGCTGGACGCGTAGTTCACCACCACAGCGGCGCCTTCCTGTGCCAACGCTTTGGCGATCCCCGCACCGATGCCCTTGGATGCTCCGGTCACGACGGCGACCTTGCCCTCAAGCTTCGACATGTGTGCTATCTCCGACATGGGGGGCTCCCGGATGGCAGCCCTTGACCCATAGTTCGGAACTTCGGAACTAACGGAGCGTCGTTCAAGACCCCATATGGACGAAATATGAGACCCCTGTTTCACCCAGCTATCGAAGACGTGCGTCCAGAGGCGATCCTGCACGCGCTCGCCGATCCGAGCCGCGCGGCCATCTTCGCCAAAATCATGCAGGCTGGCTGTGTCGAGGCCTGTTCAGCCGTCTCGGCCGTCGGGGACCGGGTCATCCCAAAATCCTCGTTGTCCAACCACTTCAAGGTTCTGCGCGAGGCCGGTTTGATCCGCAGCGAACGTCACGGCGTCGAGGTGCGCAACCATTCCCGCTGGATC
Source organism: Methylobacterium sp. GXS13 (assembly GCF_001455965.1). Lineage (GTDB taxonomy): Bacteria > Pseudomonadota > Alphaproteobacteria > Rhizobiales > Beijerinckiaceae > Methylobacterium. The sequence goes on along the minus strand of NZ_LKKO01000046.1, from coordinate 15,749 downwards.
GAGGTGGAGGCACGCTTTCCCGGTCTGCTGGCCGGGATCATCAATGCCTATGCTTCAGACGTCGGCCCCGACTTGCGTGCTGCGGAGACGAGCACTTCTCGATAAAGACGCGACCTAGGTCCGCTTCCGAGAATGCTCCGATCCACCGACGGCGACCGGGTTGGGTCGCTTCCGGCATGGCGGCTCGGGGGGGTTCAGGACGGTCCGCTTGCCAGCACCAAAGGGTTCGAAGCGGACGTCGCGCAACGCACTGTCATGACCTTTGGCCGATCTCGGGAGCAGCCTCGCGCGTCGGCTCCTGGCGCCTGTCAGTCATACCCGGATGCGGTCATCACGTTTCGCGCAGCCACTTCCAGACATGTTGCTCCGTCCCCTGAGCGCCGATCCGTTGGGCCACCCGGCGCTCACCGCGCCAAGCCCGGGGTGGGACGCCGTAGCGGTTGCGGAAGCTGCGGCTGAGCTGCGAGATCGTGTTGAAAGCGAACACCTCGGCCAACCGGCTGATCGTGCGCTTCTCCATCGGATCGGCAAGGGCGTCCCGCACCGCCTCCAAGCGCTGGCCTTGCACGAAGTGCATCACGCCACCCTCCGGCTCGAACAGCCGGTAGAGTGTGGTCCGGGAGATCTGCATCCGCCCGGCGATGAACTCGGGCGATAGGGTGGGCCGCGACAGGTGTTCCTGCACGATCGTCCTGGCCAGCGCGAACAGGCCGCCGTCGAGTTCGCGGCCTTCCAGCACATCCGAGGCCTGCGAGGTATCGAGGACGCGGTGCAGGAGGGCCACGAACGCATCGGCGAGAGCGGGAGCCGCATCAGCGCGTGTCGTCGGCAATTGGCGGTAGATGTCCAGAATGCGTGCGGCCAGGAGCCGGTTTCGGGCCGCATCGAAGAGCAGGTCTTGCTTCTCCACGGGCAGCCCGTGGAGGCGCGTGCGGGGTACGGCGATGCCAATGAAGTCGGCTCGGTCGATCATGCCGTCGAGCACTTGACGGCGACCGATGAAGGTTACGGTGCCCCGCGTCGCCGAGAGCGCTTTGGCGCCGACATCGCCCTGGAAACGGCCGGATCGGTAGAGTTGGACCATGTAGTGGTCGGGACCGGCGTCGACGCGTCGGCGGTCCCGCCGGATCCGCTGGGTCGAAAGGAGCGAACGCTGGGTGACGAGATCGCCGATCTGGTAGGTGATGTTGCTGCCGAACGGCAGCGGGGCGGATGGTGTGGTCGGACTGATCTCGTACATCGGCGCACAGAGCGTGCGCCATCGCTCGAAGGCTTCTCCGGGGGGCAGGCCTGAGGTCTTCAGAAAGAAGTACGGCAGGCCTTTTTCAGCCGTCGTGTCATCCGCACTCAACGAGCCAAATCCTGAATCAGCCAGCTTATTCAAGGACGAGTATTGTATAGGGGCACCTTGATAGGGCAACCCAAATGCGTCTGTGCGGTCTGCCAAGTGCGAAAACGTCGCAAGCGAAGCGAATGACCGCTTTGGCCCCCCAGATGAGCCTTTAACGCGCCGACGTCGATCGACATGACCACGGACGGGCGGCTGGGCCGCGGTGCGAGGCGGGGTTGCCTGCATCGTGGCCGGACTGCTTTCAGGATGCGCGTGCCGTCGCTGGAGCGACCGAGTTGGGTCGGCACCGGATGGGACCAGGCGCCGGATTTCGTCCACCGGATCGCTTCGCGGCACGTGTACGGACGGTGAGGCCCCTCCCGCAGGCCGCTCAATGGAAATCCCGGCTCGGATACATCCGCCGGTCCGGGGGCGCGCCGAAATCCGTGGTCTCGGGGGGCAGCCGCATCCCGGCGGCGCGCAGGTCGCGCAAGGACTCCGTGAGGTCGCGAAACCCCTCGGCGACCAGATGGACCACCCCCTCGGCCCGCTGGACCCGACCACGCACGGCGAGAAAGCGGGCCTGCATGGCGGCCCGGCGGTTGGCCTCGAACACCGTCTTCCAGATGATCACGTTGGCGATGCCGGTCTCGTCCTCCAGGGTCAGGAACACCACGCCCTTGGCGGTGCCCGGCCGCTGGCGGATCAGCACGAGGCCCGCCACCGTGACCCGGGCGCCCTGGGGCAGGGCCGGGTCGCAATGGGCCCGGGCCGGGATCGCGCCGATCCGGGCCAGCCGGCCCCGGAAGAACGCGACCGGGGGCCCCTGGAGCGACAGGCCGGTGGCGGCGTAATCCTCGGCCACCGCCTCGGACAGGGGCAGGGACGGCAGGTCGACCTGCGGCTCGTGCCGGAACAGGCCGTCATCGGCGTGCCAGGCGAAGAGCGGCAGCGGCGCGTCGAGGAGATGGCCGCGGCGCTCGGTCCCGTCCGCCTTGGCGGCCTTGCGGGAGGAGGTGCCCTCCAGCGTGCGCACCATCCACAGGGCGGCGCGCCGGTCGAGGCCCAGCGACCGGAACGCGTCCGCCTCGGCCAGGCGCTCCAGGGCGTTGCGCGGCAAGGCCAGGGCCGCCTGCAGGCCCTCGATGCTGGCATAGCCGTTGGCGCGCAGCCGGACGAGCCGGTGCATCGCGGCCTCGGGCAGGCCGCTCACCTGTCGCAAGCCGAGGCGCACCGCGTGCCGCTTCGGATCCCCGGCCGGCTCCAGGGTGCAGTCCCAGGCGCTGGCATTGACGCAGACGCCCCGCACCTCGACCCCGTGGGCGCGGGCGTCGCGCACCAGCTGGGCCGGCTGGTAGAAGCCCATCGGCTGGGCGTTGAGGATCGCGGCCAGGAACACGTCCGGGTGCCGGCACTTCATCCAGGCGGAGGCGTAGACCAGGAGCGCGAAGCTCGCCGCGTGGCTCTCCGGAAAGCCGTAGGTGGAGAAGCCCTTGATCTGCGCGAAGCAGCGCTGGGCGAAATCCGCCGGGTAGCCGCGGCCGGTCATGCCGCCGACGAATTTTTCCTCGAAGCCGCCGATCGAGCCGACATGCCGGAAGGTCGCCATCGCCCGGCGCAGCCCGTCGGCCTCCGCCGGGGTGAAGCCGGCGGCCGTGATGGCGATCTGCATCGCGTGCTCCTGGAACAGCGGCACCCCGTAGGTCTTGTGCAGCACCGCGTGCAGCTCGTCCGCCGGCCCGTGATCCGGATGCGGGGCCGGATAGACCACCGGCTCCTGTCCCGACCGCCGCCGCAGGTAGGGATGGACCATGTCGCCCTGGATCGGGCCGGGGCGCACGATCGCCACCTGCACGACGAGGTCGTAGAATTCCTTGGGCTTGAGGCGGGGCAGCATCGACATCTGCGCCCGGCTCTCGACCTGGAACACGCCGACGGAATCGGCACGCGCCAGCATCGCGTAGGTGTCGGGATCCTCCCGGGGCAGGTCGGCGAGGGTCTCGTAGAAGGCGCCGTGGTCCCGTTCCAGGAAATCGAGGCCGCGCTTGAGGCAGGTCAGCATGCCGAGCGCCAGCACGTCAACCTTCATCAGGCCGATCGCGTCGATGTCGTCCTTGTCCCACTCGATGAAGGTGCGGTCCGCCATGGCACCGTTGCCCACCGGCACGGTCTCGTCGAGGCGCCCGCGGGTCAGGATGAAGCCGCCGACATGCTGCGACAGGTGCCGGGGAAAGCCGATCAGCTGGTGCGCGAGATCGAGGGCCTGCCGGAGCATCGGGTTGTCGGGGTCGAGGCCGGCCTCGCGCACGTGTTTGTCCGGCACGTCCTTGCCCCAGGAGCCCCAGACCGTGTCGGCGATCGCCGCGGTCACGTCCTCGGTGAGCCCCAGGACCTTGCCGACCTCGCGGATCGCCATGCGCGGGCGGTAATGGATCACCGTGGCGCAGAGGGCGGCGCGGTCCCGGCCGTAGCGGTCGTAGAGGTGCTGGATCACCTCCTCGCGGCGCTCGTGCTCGAAATCGACGTCGATGTCGGGGGGCTCGCCCCGGTTCTCGGAGATGAACCGGGCGAACAGCAGCCGGTGCTTGGACGGGTCCACGGCCGTGATGCCGAGGCAGAAGCACACGGCGGAATTGGCCGCCGAGCCGCGGCCCTGGCACAGGATCCCCTTGCTCCGGGCGAACTCGACCACGTCGAACAGGGTCAGGAAGTAGCGGGCGTAGTCCATCTTTGCGATGAGCCGCAGCTCCTCATGGAGCGTCGCCTCGACCGCGGCCGGGATGTCGCCGGCATAGCGCCAGAGCGCCCGCTCCCAAGTCTTCTCCTCCAGGTATGCCTGCGGCGTGCGGCCCGGCGGCACCGGCTCGTCGGGATATTCGTAGTGCAGCTGCCCGAGGGAGAAGCTGCAGCTCTGGGCGATCTCGACCGTTCTCGCCAGCGCCTCCGGGTGGTCGGCGAACAGCCGGGCCATCTCGTCCGGCGGCTTCAGGTGGCGCTCGGCATTGGCCTCCAGGCGGTAGCCGGCTTGCGTGATCCGGCAGCCCTCGCGGATGCAGGCCACCACGTCCTGGAGCGGGCGCCGTTCGGGATGGTGGTAGAGCGCGTCCGAGACCGCGACCATGGGCGCCCCGTGGCGCTCGCCCAGCTCGGCGAGGAACCCGAGACGGCGGCGCTCGTCGCCGCGCCGCGCGTGGCTCGCCCCGAGCCAGGTCCGGCCTGGGGCGGCCGCGGCCAAGGCTTCGAGCCGGCCCAAAAAACCGTCCGGGGGGCGCAGGCGCCGGCCTGGTGGCCAAGGGGGGGGGATCGCGATGAACATCTGCCCCTCGGCCGCCTCCAGCATCTCGGCGAAGGTGAAGCGGCATTCGCCCTTGCGGCTGCGTCGGTTGCCCCGGGTGAGCAGCAGGCAGAGGCGGCCCCAGGCCTGCCGGTCCGCGGGATAGGTCACGGCCTCGAACCCGTCCTCGGTGACGAGGCGCACGCCGGGCAGGACGCGGATCTTCAAGCCTTCCGCCTCCAGCGCCTGCGCCGCCGCATGCGCCCGCACCACCCCGGCCACGGTGTTGCGGTCGGCGATCCCGATCGCCGCAAGCCCGTAGGCCGCGCCCTGCACGACGTATTCCTGCGGATGCGAGGCGCCGCGCAGGAACGAAAAATTCGTGGTGAGGGCGAGCTCGGCGTACCGGAGTCCCGGCTCCGCGGAGCCGGTCATGGAAACAGCCCGTGGACGAACCAGGCGGCTGGGCGGCCGGGGGCATGCGGCCCGTCCCGGTACAGCCAGAGCCTGCGGCCGGCCTCGCACTCGACCCGGTAATAGTCCCGGGCTTGATGGGAGGCTCCGCCGGACTCCCCATCGGCGGCCGTTCCGGGCACGCGCCACCACTCCGCCGCGATCCGCTCGGGTCCCTCGGCATGGGCGACCCGGTGGATCCGGGCGCGCCAGAGGAAGCGCCGGGGTGGTCCCTCCGGCACCGTGGAGAGAACGTCGAGGGCGGCCTCGCCCCGGGGGAACAGCACCAGGGGCCGGGAGGGGAGGTGGTCCGGCCAGGGGGGCGGATCGGCGGTCCACGGGAGGGTGTGGACGGCCCGCTCCGGGATGTGGCGCGCCTGTGCCCCGAGGCGCAGGAGCGGCCGGCCGAGACGCTGTGCCAGGGCATCGGCCAGGAAGCCGATCCCGTCCCCTTGGGGCGACGCGCCGAGCTCCGTCTGGCGGGCCGACAGGGCGCCGGTCACCGTGACGGTCAGGTCCACGGTCTCGAAGCCGAAGCCGGCATCGAGACCGGCGCCGGCCTGGTCGAGGCGCAGGGCGACCAGGGCGGCGACGCGCTCGGGACAGCGCTCGGGCCGGGACAGGCCGAGATCGAGGACGCGCATCACCCCGTCGACCCGGTGCAGCACGAGGCGTAGCGCAAAGGCGCCGACCCCGTCCCGCTCCAGCCGGGGGGCGATCTCCGCCATCAGCAGCCGGGCGGTGATCACAATGTCCGATTGCCGGCCGATCGGGTCGAGGAAGCCCCGGGCGGCCCGGTACGTGGCCTCCTCGGTGAGCGGCGCCACGGGCTCGGGCCGCCGGCCCATCGCCTGATCGAGGCGGAGCAGCAGGGCCTCGCCGAAGCGGCGGGCCAGCGGCCCCCGGGCCAGGGCATCGACTTCGCCGACCCGGCGCAGGCCGAGCCGCCGCAGGCCCGAGACCGTGCCGGTATGGATGCGCAGGGCCTCCACGGGCAGCCCCCCCAGGGCCTGGGCGGCCTCACCGGGGGGCACGACCACCCGGTCGGCAGCTCCGTAGCGGGCCAGCGCGAAGGCGCCGCCGGGGGTGTCGGCCAGCGCGATCCGGGCGGGGATCTTCGACCGCGCCAGACGCCCGGCCAGATCGTACACGAGGGGCCCCTCGCCGCCGCGCAGGTGGCTCGCCCCGGCGATGTCGACGTAAAACCCGTCCGCCGCCTCGGCCGGCCCGAACGGTGCCACCACCGGGGCGTAGCCCTCCGCCCACCGGCAGAGCCGCAGGAGCGCGGACCGATCGGATTCGGCATCGGCGGGGTAGACTTGGATCGGCACGCCGACCCGCGCCCGGACCCGGCCCAGGAGCTCGCCGGGCCTCAAGCCCAGGGCGGACGCCTCCGGATCGACGGCAAGGAGCCGCAGGCCACCGGGCCCCTCGGCCGCCACCGCGAGCGGGCCCCGGTCAGGCGCGAGACCGGCCCGCCGCAGCCGCGTCACGGGCCAGTGGCTCAGGCAGACGCAGACGATGCGCGGCATGGTCCCACTCCAGAAGCCAGTCGCCGCCGCGGCCGTTGCGGCAGCGCTCGAGCCGCGCCTGCCAGCGCGGGTTGTCCAGGGTCCCGAACCGGTCCCGGGCGGCCGGAGCCGAGGCGATCCGCCAGCGGGTGGCGGCGCCGTTGGGCAGCTCGGCCTCGGCGGGCCGCAGGATCAGCAGGAGCGGCGGCGCGTCGCCTTCGGCGGCGAGTTGCAGGCGCCGGCCCGGCTTCAACGGCAGGCCGTCCGCCAGGAGGCCGACCAGCACCGGCAGGGCCCGGGCGTGGAGCGCCGCCTCGAGCGCGCGAAACACCTCCGCGTCGCCGCCCGCTTCCAGCAGCAGCAACCGGGCCGGATCGAAGCCGAGACCGGCCAATCCGTGGCCGTGGGGCAGGGACTGGTTCGGCGCCGCGGCGATCAGCGCCGCACCTTGCGTCCGGGCAAGCCGGCCGGCACAGAGCGCCAGGGCGAAACCCAGGGCCGCGACGGCGTCCGCAGGCTCCATCGGGGCAATCTCGTGCGGCGGCCCGAGCGCCAGGCCGCCGCCGGGCAGGTGTGCGTCGATCGCCGGCAGTCCCAACGGCAGGACCGGGGGCGGCGCCGCCGGGCCGCCCGGACCCGCGAGGCGCGCCCGCAGGGCCGCCAGCCGCTCCCGGGGGCTTCCCAAAGCGGGATCCCGCCCGGTCTGGTTCGCAGGGTCCGGCCCCATCTCCGCGTGCTCCGATCATGCCGGACGATAGGAACATAACAGGAACATGTTCAAACCGATTCCGTGGGGTCGCGGAATCGGACGCTGGGGCAGCGGCTTGGCCTGTGGATGAATGTGGACGCCTGTGGAATCGGCCGGGCCGTCCGCGACCAAAGCCACGGTTGACCATCTCCACGGCCCGGGACCACAAGTCGGTGGCCGCGCGCCAGACGCGGCGGACACGGTCCGAGCATGCGCCCAGCCCTCGCCTTGACGATCCTGCTCGCCCTCTCCGGAGCGGCCTTCGCCCAGCAGCCGTCCGATCCCGGCCCCGCCCCATCCTCCGAGCCACGCCCGCGCCAAGCCAGGCCGAGACCCCGGCAGGCCCCGGTCCCAAGCCAGCCGATCATGGTCTACGACGCCCGGATCGAGGCCGGCGACCTGCGAGTCTCGGGCTCTGTGCGCAAGCCCGGGGCGTTCGTGGTCCTGGACGACGACATCTCGATCCAGGCCGACCGGCGCGGGCGCTTCACCTTCCGGGTGCCCTACCGGCCGCCGACCTGCGTGGTGACCCTCAAGGCCGAGCCGGACGAGCGCGAGGCCGTGGTCGCCAACTGCGCCGCCGAGGGTCCCCCGGGCCCGCCCGGCCCTCAGGGTGCCGCGGGGCCGCCCGGGGAGGCGGGTTTGAAGGGTGAGCCGGGCCCGAAGGGCGATCAGGCCCCCAAGGGTGAGCCGGGCGCTCCGGGCATCCCGGGCCCCAAGGGGGATCAGGGTCCCAAAGGGGATCAGGGCCCCAAGGGCGAAGCCGGGGTCCAGGGCGAGCCGGGACCTAGGGGTGAGCCAGGCCCCAAGGGCGATGTCGGAATCAAGGGCGCGACCGGCCCGGTCGGCGCGGCAGGGCCAAAAGGCGAGGCCGGCGCGTCCGCCCTCCGGGCCGTGCGCAGGTCCGACTGCGCGGGCGGCTGCACCGTCACATGCCCGGCCGAGGAGATTCTGGTCACCGCCCACTGCCTGAAGGCCGGCACCCCGGTCTATGACGGGGAGGGCGCCACCTGCCCGGCGGAAGCCTCGGGGATCGTCGGGTTCTGCACCCGGCCGTGATGGCAGCGGGTGGCACGTTCTTCCTCTCGAAGGCCGTGGGCTCACCCCTCTCCCCGCAAGCGGGGCGAGGGGAATTCCGCCTGCACGCCCAAGTGAAGGCTAAAGCCTGCGCCACCGTGCAAACGATCGGAAACCCGATAGGAGCGGCCCCGATCAGCCGCCGGGCCCGTGCAGCCAGTCCAGCATCCCGGCGGCGGCGGCCCGGCCGCCTGCGAAGGCGCCCTGGAGCAGGTAGCCGCCGGTCGGGGCCTCCCAGTCGAGCATCTCGCCGGCCAGGAACAGGCCCGGGCGGGCGCGCAGCATGGCGCGGCCGTCGAGGGCGTCGAGGCGCACCCCGCCGGCCGTCGAGATCGCCCGCTCGATCGGAGCCGAGCCGACGAGGTCGAGGGGCGCGGCCTTGATCAGCCCGGCCAGCGCCTCGGGCTCGGCCGGAAGGGCACCGGCCGCCTCGCGCAGCAGGCCCGCGGCCACCGGCGAGAGCCCCGCGGCCTTGCGCAGACGGGTCGCAGTCGAATCCCCCGGCCGCGCCTCGGCGAGGCGGCGGGCCAGAGCGTCCCGGGTCAGGTCGGGACGCAGATCGACGATCAGGCGGGCGCTTCCTCGCGCGGTGATCGCCGTGCGCAGGACGCGCGACAGGGCGTAGACCGCTCCGCCCTCGATCCCGGTCTGGGTGATCACCGCCTCGCCCCGCACGGCCGTGCCGTCGCAGGCGAGTGCCACCCGCTTGAGCGGCGCGCCGGCGAACCGCCCGCGGAACAGGTCGGACCAGGCCACCGCGAAGCCGGCATTGGCCGGCTCCAAGGGCGCGACTTCCACGCCGAGGCCTTCGAGGAGCGGCACCCAGCGCCCGTCCGAGCCGAGCCGCGGCCAGCTCGCCCCACCGAGCGCCAGCAGGGCTGCCCGGGGCCGGATCTCGACCGCGCCATCGGGCGTCTCGAAATGAAAAGACCCCTCGGCGATCGCCGTCAGCCGGTGGCGGGTGCGGATCCGGACGCCGAGCCGGTCGAGCCGCGTCAGCCAGGCCCGCAGCAGCGGCGACGCCTTGAAGCTCGTCGGGAACACCCGTCCGCTCGACCCCACAAAGGTCGGCTCGCCGAGTTCCGCGCACCAATCCCGCAGCGCCTCCGGGGGGAAGGCCGCGATGGCCGCGTCGAGATGGCCAGCGGGATGGTAGCGGGCCAGGAAATCCGCGCGCGGCTCGCTGTGGGTGAGGTTAAGGCCGCCGCGCCCGGCGATCAGCAGCTTGCGGCCCACCGACGGCATCCGGTCATAGACCGTGACCGCACGGCCGGCCTGCGCCAGCACCTCGGCCGCAGCCAGCCCGGCCGGCCCGCCGCCCACGATGGTCACCTCTTGGGCGATGTTGTGTGTGTCGTCCGGCATCCGTCTGGAGAGGGGCAGACCGCCTCTGCCTGTCAAGCCGGAAGGGCTGGGAGGAGGCGGGACGCAAAGGCGTGCGCTACGCGCCGTGCAGGTTCACCCGTGAAGCTGTAGGAACCAAAATGCGACACAGATAGGTTCTTCTCCGTTCTCCGCCTCGCGGAGATGGACGACCTTCGTATCCGAGGGCCGTCGGCGCACTTATCCCTCTCGCCGAGTTGTCCATTCCACACGGATGCGGACGGCCGTGCAGCTCGGACCAAAGGTCAAGATACGTGGGCCCTCCCATCGCCGTCACCGGGATCCAGGCGCAGCCAGCCCCCGCCGCCGCCCGGGAGCGCCTCAGCCCCCTCGAGATCCGCGCGATCGTGTTCGGCCTGATGACCGCGATGCTGCTCGCGGCCCTCGACCAGACCATCGTGGCCACCGCGATGCCGACCATCGGGCTCGCTCTCGGCGATGCCGCAAACCTCCCCTGGATCGTCACGGCCTACCTGCTGGCCTCCACGGCGGTCACGCCGCTCTACGGCAAGCTGTCCGACATCCACGGCCGGCGGATCATGCTGCTGATCGCCATCGCGACCTTCGTGCTCGGCTCGCTCGCCTGCGCGGTGGCCCCCACCATGGTGACCCTAGCGCTCGCCCGGGGCCTCCAGGGTATCGGCGGCGGCGGGCTGATCGCCCTGTCGCAGACCATCCTGGCCGACATCATGGCGCCCAAGGAGCGGGCGCGCTACCAGGTGGTGATCGCCGGCGTGTTCGTCGCGGCCTCGGTGGCCGGCCCCCTGCTCGGAGGCTTCTTCGCCCAGCACCTGCACTGGTCGCTGATCTTCTGGATCAACCTGCCGATCGGCTTTCTCGCCTTCGCGCTGACCAACGCCAAGCTGAAGCTGCTGCCGCGCAACGAGCGCCGCCACACGCTGGACTATCCCGGCGCGGTCCTGCTGGTGCTGAGCTCGACCACCCTGTTGCTGGCCCTGAGCTGGGGCGGCGTGCGCTATCCCTGGGGCTCCGCTCCGGTGCTCGGCCTGCTTGCCCTGGCGGCCGTGCTAGGCGGCGGGTTCGCGGCCCGGCTCGCCACGGCGGCCGAGCCGCTGATCCCCACGGAGGTGCTGAAGGACCGAGTGGTCTACAGCGCCACCCTGTCCGCCTGCTTCGCGATGGGTACCTTCATCGGCTTGACCATCTACGTGCCCATCTTCCTGGAGGGCGTGATCGGGCTCACCGCCAGCGAGTCCGGCGTGGCCCTGGTGCCGCTGATGGTCGGCACCGTCACGGGGGCCACGCTCTCGGGCCGGTCGATGCTGCTGTTCCGGCACTACAAGCGCCTGCCGCTCGCCATGATGAGCCTCAGCATCGCCTGCTGCGCCGTCATCGCCCTGGAGGGGCGGGCGCTGCCGTTCTGGCTGATGGAGGTGCTGTTCGCCCTGCTCTCCATGGGGATCGGGACGATCCTGCCGCTCTCCACCATCGCGATCCAGAACGCGGTGGCGCCCCACCAGCTCGGCATCGCGACCGCGGCGATGAATTTCTTCCGCTCGCTCGGCGGCGCGCTGATCGTGGCCGCCTTCGGGACGATCGTGCTGGGCGGCGCCACCGGGACCGGGCACGATGTCGAGAGCCTGATCCGCGGCGGCGATCCCGCGCAGCTCGCCCTGACCTTCCGCTGGGTATTCCTAGCCGCCTGCTTCGGCCTGGTGGCGGCCTTCGGGTTCCTCGCCTACATGGAAGAACGCCCGCTGGGCGAGCGTCCCGCGGCGAGGCCCGGCCGCGCGCCGACCGCCGAGATCCCGACATGAGGCTCCAATCTTGGCTTGGGTGATCCTGCTCGCGGCCGGCCTGCTGGAGGTGGTCTGGGCCTACGCGATGAAGCGCTCCGCGGGCTTCACAGCGCTCATCCCGAGCATCGTGACGGTCGTGGCCGCTCTCGGCAGCTTCGTCCTGCTGGCCTTTGCGATGCGCAGCCTGCCGCTGGGCACCGCCTACACGGTCTGGACCGGTATCGGGGCGGTCGGCGCCTTCCTGCTCGGCATCCTGATGCTCGGCGAGAGCGCGAGCCCGCTGCGGATCGCTGCGGCGGCGCTGATCGTCTCGGGCCTGGTACTGATGAAGCTCTCCGGGGAAAGCTGAGCCGGAGTCCGCCGGCCGCCACGGCCGTGCCCTTGAATCGCCCGGTTCGCCCGCTTAATTCGCTCCCATCGGCTGCGGGCCCCTCTGGCGGGCGCTGTTCAGCGCCCGTGATGTCGGAGCCGATGCTTTCCTTCCGGAATCAGCATCAGGTCCCGCACATGATGGACGTTCTCACCGTCGAATGGCTCGGCAAGCCATTGTGGATGTGGCTCGGCTTCCACGTTCTTATCGCCTGCCTGCTCGCCTTCGATCTCGGGCTGCTGCACCGGGACAAGGAGCATGAGATCGGCGTGCGGGAGAGCCTGCTGCTGACCGGCTTCTACTTGTCCCTCGGCCTCGCCTTCGGCGGCTGGATCTGGTGGTATCTCGGGCCTCAGGCGGGTGAAGAGTACGTCACCGGCCTCGTGGTCGAGAAGTCGCTGTCCATGGACAACGTCTTCGTCATCGCCATGATTCTGGCCGCGCTCGGCATCCCCCGCGCCGCCCAGCACCGGGTCCTGCTCTGGGGGATCCTGGCCGCCGTGCTCCTGCGGGGCCTGATGATCGGCCTCGGCGCGGCCCTGGTCCACCAGGTCCACTGGGTGCTGTCGCTGTTTGCCGCCTTCCTGATCTTCGCCGGCCTGAAGATCCTGTTCTCGGGTCCCGAGGAGGAAGGCGACTTTCAGAACAGCGCGATCGTGCGCTGGATCAAGAAGACCTTCCGGGTCACGCCCGAGCTGCATGGCCAGCATTTCGCGATCCGCCGGCCCGATCCGGCCACCGGCCGGAAGGCCCTGTGGTTCACCCCGTTGGCCCTTGCTCTGGTGCTGGTCAACGGCGCCGACGTGATCTTCGCCGTCGACAGTGTGCCCGCGATCTTCGCGATCACCACCGACACGTTCGTGGTCTACACCTCCAACATCTTCGCGATCCTGGGGCTCCGCGCCCTCTATTTCGCGCTCGCCGCGATGGTCGACCGCTTCGCGTATCTCAAGACCGCGCTCGCCTTCATCCTGATCTTCATCGGCGCCAAGATCGTGGTCGCCGACACGTTCGGGCTGATCCACGTGCAGCCCTGGGTCTCCCTGGTGGTGACCCTGTCGTTGCTGGCGATCGGCGTGCTCTACAGCCTGTGGCGCACCCCCCGCGCCGCCCCGGCCCCGGCGGTCTCCGGCTCGGCACGCCAGGAGGCGGGCGCCCACCGCGCATGAGGTCCAGGTTTCAAAGGGTCGAGACCTTTGCGGGTCCGGGGCAGAGCCTGGTGTCTCGGGGCTCCGCCCCCGAACCCCGCAAAAGGGCAGAGCCCTTTGGAAACCTCGGGATTTTCAGCCTCGTGTCGGCAGGGCGGCGATCAGGTCGCGCAGGGTGGTGATGGTCGAGGCGTCGGCCACCCCGTCCACCCGTGCCTGGCGGAAATGGCGCTGGAACGCCGTGACGACCGCATGCGTGCGCGCGTCGAAGACACCGGTCAGCGGCAGGTCGTAGCCGTAGAGCGCGAACATCGCCTGCAGCGCCTCCACGGGCTGTCCGGCATCGCCCTGCGCGAAGAACCGTCCGTCCCGCAGGCTGGCCGGCGGCACGCTGTGGCCAACGCCCTCCGCGGCGAGGCGGTCCCACGGAAACGTCTCGCCCGGATCCTCCTTGCGCTCGGGCGCCACGTCGGAATGGGCCAGGATCCGCTCGGGCGGGATCGGCCAGCGTTCCAGGATGTCCCGGGCGAGCGCGATCACCGCGGCGACCTGCGCCTCCGGGTAGGGCGGCAGCCCGCCGGCATGGCCCGGATGGACGATCTCGATCCCGATCGAACGGGAATTGAGGTCGGTGACGCCCTTCCAGGCGCCCCGGCCCGCGTGCCAGGCGCGGCGCGCCTCGGGCACCATCTGGACGATGCCGCCATCCTCGAACACGAGATAGTGGGCCGAAACCTCGCTCAGCGGATCGCGCAGCCGCGCCAGGGCGGCGGCCCCACTCTCCATGCCGGTATAGTGCAGGATCAGCATGTTGGGGGGCGGGCCGTGGCGCTCGCCATGATTCGGCGAGGGCGCGACGCGGCGGGCGAGGGGGCTGTCCGGGGTCAGCGTCATGGCCGGTTTGTGCCATGGTTCACGCCCGGATGCGCCGTCGAAAGTTCCGGATCGCGCGGACGCGTCATTGACGGCGTTCGGACGATGCGCCCACATGCAGGGCAACAGCGGAGGTCGACGATGGCCGGCCCGGTACGGGAAAAGGCGGCGCCCCGGCGCATCGGCGTGAAGACGTTTCGGGGCAACCTCGACGCTTTCCTGCGCGAGGCCCGGGACGGCAACACGTTCCTGATCACGGCGCGCGGCGAGGTCTTGGCCGAGATTCGACCGCCCGCTGAAGCGATTCGGGCAGCCCGGACGCCCGGGACGCTCCGCGGCCGGATCCGCATGGCCCACGATTTCGACACCCTCCCGCCGGAGGTGCTGGCGTCGATGCAGGGCGAGGAGCCGTGAGGCTCCTGCTCGACACGCATGCGCTTCTCTGGTGGCTCGGTGACAGCGACGCTCTTGGGCACCAAGCGCGTGCACTGATCGCGGATCCCGGCAACGACGTGCTGGTCAGCGTCGCCACGCTCTGGGAAATCGTCGTCAAGGTCCGGATCGGCAAGCTGCAGGCCAATATCGCGGAGATCGATGCAGCCCTCGTGCAGGACCAGTTCGTCCGATTGGACATTCAACCAGCACATCTTGCGGTGCTCAGCAGCCTGCCGAAGCACCCCGATCATCGCGATCCGTTCGATCACCTGCTCGTCGCGCCGGCGATCAGTGAAGACGCGACGTTCGTCTCCGAGGATCGGCATGCCCCCCGGTATCCGGTGCGGCTCGTCACCTGCTCCGACCCTGCGGCCTGAGGTGCTCACCGCTGCCCCCGCTCCTGCACGATCCGGTCATAGGCCGCATTGATCGCGGCCAGGCGGCTGGTGGCGATCGTCACCGCGTCGGCCGGGAGGCCCCGGGCGAGCGCCCGGTCGGGATGGTGCTCGGCCACCAGCGCCCGGTGGCGTGCCTTCACGGCCGCCTCGTCGGCGTCGCGGTCGAGCCCGAGCACTGCGTAGGGGTCGTCCGGCAGCCGCACGTGCCGAGCCGCGATGCGTTGGAAGGCGGTCTCGTCGAAGCCGAAGATCCCCGACACGGCGCGCAGGTAGCGCTCCTCGGCCTCGTGGAGGGCCCCATCGGCGCCGGCGATCTGGAACAGGCCGTCGAGTACATCCTCGAGGAGGGCAGGCTCCTCGCCGAAGGTCGCCGCGAGTTGGCGGGCATAGGCTTCGAAGCCGCTGGTGGTTTTCTTCGCCAAATCGAACAGGCGCTCGACGCCAGCCCGCGCCGAGTCTTCGACGTGAACGACCCGGCCGAACGCTTCGACCTCGGAGGGCAGCACGACGCCGTCGGACTTGGCCATCTTGGCGGCGAGGGCCACCAGCCCGGTCGTGAACACCACGTCGCGGGGCGTCGGCCCGAAGGGTGCGCCGATTCGGTCGACCAGGAAATGGCCGGCGACGCCGCCGATCAGCGCCCCGAGGGGACCGCCGACGGCGAGCCCGAGCTCGGCACCCCCGAGCTTGCCCCAGGGCCCCTGAGGCTTGCCCTGCGGCTTGGCCTCCTGGCTCATGGGCGGGGCGATCCCGAATGGGATCGTGGACTCGGTGCGATCATGGTCGACGGCTTTGCGTCCCGCGCCGGGGACGCGCCCGGCCGGGGCCGGGATAGCCGCTCCTCAGGCGGCGCGGAAGGGCCGGGACGTGCCCGGCCCCCGCTCTGGGCGCTTTAGCGGCAGTAGATGTTGCCGTAGGCGTCGCGGTAGGTGCCGTAGGGGCAGCGCGGCGCGGTCGAGCCGACCGCGATGGCGCCGCCGGCGCCGCCG
>NZ_LKKO01000045.1 GCF_001455965.1 Methylobacterium sp. GXS13 | reverse complement strand
TCTCTGAGCGCTTGGTGAAGCCGGACAGGCCACCGCCCTGGCGCAGCGTCCGGATGCGGTCGCGGCGCCCGGTGAGGATCTTGTGCGGGTAGCACTGGTGGCCGACGTCCCAGACGATGCGGTCGTCCGGGGTGTCGAACACGTGGTGCAGCGCCACGGTGAGCTCGACCACGCCGAGCCCGGAGCCGAGATGGCCGCCGGTGATCGACACCGCGTCGATCATCTCCGCCCGCACCGCATCCGCCACAGCCTGCAGCTCGGATTCGGGAAGCTGGCGCAGCGCAGCCGGCTCCGGGACACGGTCGAGAAGCGCGCTCAGCTCGGGGGAAATCGCCACGGCATCAACCTCTATCGGACGGGATCGGTCTGACCGCCGAGCCTCAGGATATATCGAGCGGCGCCACGCCCTCGGGCCGCCCGTCGGCACCGAGGGTGATCCGCTGGATCCGCGCCTCGGCCCGCTTCAGCAGCGCTTCGCAGTGCTTCTTCAGCACCTCGCCGCGCTCGTAGATCGCCACCGACTCATCCAGCGGGACATCGCCCCGCTCGAGCCTGCGCACGATCTCCTCGAGTTGCTCCAGCGCCTTCTCGAAGGGCAGGTCGCCGGCGGCCGGGGCCACCTCGGGTCTGCTCGCATTCATCCCACACACATCCTTTGGGTCGGTTCTAAGGCGGCATCCGGTGCGGCCACAACCCAGGCGAGGGCGGCGCCGGGCCGCCCCGGAGCGTTTTGGCGCGGTGCGGCGGCGTTTGCGCCACACTGGATCCTCTCTGCGAAAGGCCCCTCGAACGGGCACGCGCAGTGGCGGCGGCGCCGACAACCGGAAGTTTGGTGAACGCCGATCACGTCACGGTGAGGCAGAACGGCGTCCCCTCGAACGCCTCGGCGCCGCGGCCGATCCGCGCGATCGCCGCGACCATGTGGCCTTCTCGGCCGAGCATCCGGTCGGCGATCGCCACGAACAGGGGGTTGGGGGTGGCGGATGGGGAGGCGGCCCGCAGGGTGTCTGCGATCGCGCCCTCGTCGCGCTCCGGCGCTAGCGCGCAGGCCGCGATATAGGCCGCCGCGGTGGAGCGGCTGATCCCGGCATAGCAGTGGATCACCAGCGGCTTGTCCCGGGGCCAAGTCCGAGCGAAGGCCAGGATGCCGGCCACGTGTTCATCAGCTGGCAAAACGTGTCCGTCCCGCGGCTCGGCGATGTCGCTGACCCCGATGACCGCGTGGTTCTCGGCGTCGATCAGCGCCGGCCGCTCCAGCGGCGTGCCGACATTGACGAGCGTGAGCACGTGGCTCGCCCCGGTGGCGGCGACAGTCTCGGGCAGGCGCGAGAGCGGACAGACGTGAAGAGTCGGCATGCAGCGGCCCATGGCGCGGGATCGTGACGGATCGAGGGCGGAGGCCTTCGGGCTCAGGTCCGGCACAGGGCGTGGAAACGGTCGAGGAACTCCGCTTCAGCCTGTGCGGTCGGCCACGGTTCGGCCAGCGCCAGGACGGTCCCGGGCAGGTCCGGGGCGTCTCCGAAGTAGCGCACGGCTTCGTCCGGGGTGAATCCGGCGAGTTCCACCGCCTCGATATGGGCGGCGATCCGGTCGGCGCGCTTGACGAGCTTGCCGAGGGTGGCTGCCGGCTCGGCCAGGCCGAAGCGGCGGCGTATGGCGGCGAGCAGGCGCAGTTCGACCCCGCGATAGGCATCACCGATCGCGGCCTTGAGCGGCGAGATGATGTCGCCGACGACGTATTCCGGGGCGTCGTGCAGCAGCAGCTCCAGCCCGTCGGGATCGGTGCAGCCGGGGGCGATGTGGCGCCCGACCGCCTCCACCAGCAGGCTGTGCTGGGCCACGGAGAAGACGTGCGGCCCATGAGTCTGGCCGTTCCAGCGGGCGACCCGGGCGAGCCCGTGGGCGATGTCGGCGATCTCGATGTCCCGGGGCGCGGGATCGAGCAGGTCGAGGCGCCGGCCGGACAGCATCCGCTGCCAGGCCCGGGGCGCCGGGTCGCGCGCCTCGCTCATGCCGGCTGCTCCAGTTCGGCGCAGGGCCCATGCCGGTGGCAGCCGACGAGGTGGTCGTTCACCATCCCGACCGCCTGCATGAAGGCGTGAACGATGGTCGGGCCGCAGAAGGAGAAACCCTCCGCCTTGAGGGCCTTGCCGATCGCCCGGGAGACCGGTGTCTCGGTCTGGATCTCGGCGCGGCTCCGGGCGCCGCCCTGGATCGGCCGCCCGTCCACAAAATCCCACAGGAACGGCGCGAAGCCGGGGCCGCTCTCCTCGATCCGCAGCCAGGCCCTGGCCCCGGCGATCGTGCCCAGGATCTTGGCGCGGTTGCGGATGATGCGGGTGTCCGCCATCAGCCGGGCGACATCGACCTCGTCGTAGCGGGCGATGGCCTCCGGATCGAAGCCGGAGAACGCGTCCCGGAACCCGTCGCGGCGACGCAGGATCGTGATCCAGGACAGGCCGGCCTGGAAGCCGTCGAGGATCAGCTTCTCGAAGAGCGCCCGGCCGTCGCGCTCGGGCACGCCCCATTCCGTATCGTGATAGGCGACGTAGAGCGGGTCATGGCCGGCCCACCAGCAGCGGGGGCAGCCATCGGGGTGATCGATCAGGCCTGTCTCGGACATGCCGCCGGTTTAGCGAGAACAGGAGCGGAACGCTATTCCTGCACCACGACCGGATCCGCGGTCAGGCCGTCGGCGATCCCGCCGCTTCCGGGAGCGCGAAGGTTGCGTAGGCGGGCTTCTCGAACGTCACCGGGCGGTCGCCCGCCAGCACCGTCTCGCCGGCCGCAAGGGCATCGCCCAGGCGGTCGAGGCGGACCAGGGCGAGGCCGCGATTCTCTCCGGCGCTGCCGGTGGTGCCCAAAACCTTGCCGCCGGCATTGATCTCGGCGCCGGGGGGAGGGGCCTCGCCCGGATAATGGGCCGCGAGGATCCGGGTGCGGGCGGTGCCGCGGTGCTGCATGCGCGAGACCACCTCCTGGCCCACGTAGCAGCCCTTCTTGAAGTCGACGCCACCGAGCTGGTCCATCATCGCCTCGTGGGGGAACGCGTCCCCATAGGCGTAGTCGCGCCCGCCCTCGGGCACGGCGAGCCGGACGCGGTGGCGGTGGTAATCCGCCTCCGCGGCATCGGCGGAAAAAGCGCCCTCGGCGGCGTAGAGTCGGGCGCCGAGATCGACATGGCGGGTATCGGCGACGGTTCCGGTCTCCACCGCCGGGGAGGCGCCGGCCCAGGCAGCCGCCACCGCCACGGTCGGGTCGACCGCGATCGCGACCTGCGCGCGCAGCCGGTAGAGGGTCAGGCGCTTGGCGAGGTCGGCGGCGCGGTCGATGGCCGTGTCGAGGCGGAACCCATCCGGGATCCGCGAGATCAGGAAGTCGAACAGGATCTTGCCCTGCGGCGCCAGCAGGGCGCCGAGGCGGGCCTCTGCATCCTGAAGGGTCTCGACGTTGCAGGTCAGCACGCCCTGGAGCAGCGCGGCAGCATCCGGCCCGGTAACGGTGACGAGGGCACGGTCCGGCAGCAGGGCGACGGGCATGGCAGGCAGATCCTCACGCGACGGGGGCGACCCGGTAACCCGGAGCGCGTGGCCGGGAGGTAGGTGCTTCGCGTGCCCGCCTCAACCGTTCACCGTCGCCGGTCTCCTCAGTGCTGCAGGGTCGTCGTGAAGGCGCCGCCGCGAATGCGCTCCGGAAAGCCCTCAGCGTAGCGGGCAGTGGCCTCCTCGCCGTAGGTCATCACGAGTTCCTGGAATGCTGCGAAGAGAGCGGCCTGGGCCATGCAATCACCGTCGAGGCCGTCGAGGCAGCCTTCCGCGAACGCCTCCGAGACGTAACTCAGAGCGACGCGTTTCTCCTCGACATCAACCTCGATGGGGGCGGTCTGAGAGATGTGCTGCATAGGCCGATACTTCCGCTGCGCCGGGCACAGGACCCGGCGGACCAGCGAATGATAGGCGGCTCCCCGCGCCTCGGCCAGTCAGGAATTTCAGATCGGTTAACGCGGATGCTCGAACTTGATGCTTCTCAGGGTTGCGGAAGGGGTGTGTTCCCTCTGCATCACCCGCCGAACCGTCCGGCCAGGGCGTGCGACAGCCTGTCGCCCTCGGCGACGTAGCGCGCGGCCGCCTCGTGCGCCGCGGGCGTGCAGACCCTGTAGGTCAGCGCGTAACCGCGATAGCCGCGATTGTAGGCGCCAGCCAGCCGGTCGCGCCGAGCCGGGGTCACGCCCTCGGATTCGATCAGGGCCTTCATGCGAGCCGGCCATTCCGCTGCGTCGGGTGCCGCACAGAGGCCACGCAGGAAGGCTAGGGCCCCGATGATCTCGGACATCCGCATCAGATCGCGGTCGTAAGGGGCGGGTACGTCGGCCGGCGGGGACGCTTCCTTGGGTGCATCCTTAGCGGGGGCGGGTGCAGCGCGGCTGCCGCGCTGCTGCGCCAGGGCCGGCCCCGCGAGTGCTACGGCAAGACACAGGATGATCGGAAGCCTCACGTGCGCGCTCCCATCTCACGCACAAGCGTGAACGCCTCGTGCAGGGTTTCGATCAGGCCGGGCGTCGTCGCCAAGCCGGCGACCTCGTCGCGTGTCGCCCAGCGCACCCCAAGCGCCTCCGGACCGGTCACGGGCTCGCCACCGCACCACAGGGCGGCGTGCGGATGGACGACGTAGTGATGGCGGGCGCGGCCGGCCTCGTCCCGGACGATGATCTCCGTGGGCGAAAGCACACCCACCACCTCGGCGGTGAGGCCGACCTCCTCGGACAATTCGCGCAACGCCGCTTCGGCCAGGGCCTCGCCGGCCTCGACTAGGCCGCCTGGCAGGGTCCAGACGCCGCGCATCGGCTCGTTGGCCCGGGCCGCCAATAGGACGCGCTCGTCGCGGATCACAGCGATCGACGCGCCCACATAGGGTCGGGTCGGAAACAGGCGGCTACCGCCATCGGCTGTGCCCTCGGTCACGGCTTGCCTCCGTCCGGGGCGATGACGGCGACCCGCCCGTCGGCGAGGCCGACCAGCAGCCGCGTCGCCGCGCCCTCGCCCAGCGCCACGATGCCGGTCGTTGCCGCCGCCGGCAGCGGGATGCGCAGGCGCTCGTGCAGCGAGCCCTTGGCCTGGAGGAGGGCGATCTCGGGACGGCCTGCCACTGGCAGCACGAGCTCGGGCGGCCCAGCGGTGGGGTTCGTGACGGCGAGGTCGGCATCGCCGTCGCCCGCTGCGTAGCCCGACGCCTCGCCGGCCGGTTCGATCGTGTCGGGGGACAGCGTCCAGATCTGCAGCAGGCCTCGAGCGCTGACCGTGGCGGCCTGCAAGCCGCCGGAACCGGCGAAATCCGCGATGCCGGCGATCTTGAGGGGCGGCCCGGGCTGCGGCGGCGTGCGGGCCATGACACCCCAGGCGGGCTGACCGTCCGGACGCCCGATCAGCACGAGCCCCCCCGCCTCCGCTCCCGACAGGGTGGCGGCCAGGAGAGCCAGGTGGCCGGCGAGGCGCAGCAGGCGCGGCCGGAGAGGCGCGAACACCGCCTCGCCGCCTGCCGGCACCGTGACGGTGGCGACCGGGACGGGCTTCGGGTCGGTGCTGACCGCCATCGGCTGGCGTTCGCGGACGGTCAGGACCGCGGCGG
This sequence comes from Methylobacterium sp. GXS13, assembly GCF_001455965.1. Classification (GTDB taxonomy): domain Bacteria; phylum Pseudomonadota; class Alphaproteobacteria; order Rhizobiales; family Beijerinckiaceae; genus Methylobacterium. Next base: position 41,126 of record NZ_LKKO01000045.1, on the reverse strand, counting down.
CGTCGCCGCCGTCGGGCGCCCGGGCGCGACCGGTGAGATAGGCGCTCAAGCCCCCGGCCAGGACCCGGCGCGAGCCCGGCAAGGCGCCCCGCGGCGTCTCGGCGGCGGTCAGCCCCTCGACCGCATCCCGGCCGATCGGCCGGACCATGACCGTGCCGTCCGTGAGACTGAGTACCGCGCCGCCGTCATCGCCCCAGATCAGGGCGATCGGGGCACTCTCCTCGTCGCCGGCCGCCGGGCCGGCTTTCGCGCCGGCGATCGGCAGGAGGCCGGAGGTCGCCACGGAGACCGCCGCCTCGCTGCGCGGTCCGCGCAACGCCCGCACCTTGAAGGGCAGGTCGAGGATCCGGACGCCCGGCGCCTCCGCGCGGGGGGAGGCGAGCGGCGTGCACAGAAACAGGCTGAGGAGGATCGCAAAGCGCCGCCGCTCGACGGCCGGAGCTTGGCGCATGGCGGTCACAGGCCGCCCGGATCGCCGGGTCAAACGTGCTGGCCGCCGTTGATGTGCAGCTCGGCCCCGTTCACATAGGACGAGGCATCGGTGCACAGGAAGTAGATCGCCTTGGCGACCTCGTCCGGGGTGCCGAGCCGCCGCTGCGGGATCTGCTCGACGAGCTTTTCCGTGCCGGGCGACAGTATCGAGGTGTCGATCTCGCCGGGGGAGATCGCGTTGACCCGCACGCCGAGGGGGCCGAAATCGGCGGCCATCTCGCGGGTCAGGCCGGCGAGCGCCGCCTTGGAGGTGCCGTAGGCCGCGCCCGCGAACGGGTGGACCCGGGAACCCGCGATGGAGGTGACGTTGACGATCGAGCCCCGGGCCCGGGCGAGCTCGTCGCGCAGGCCGCGGGCCAGCAGGATCGTGGCGAAGACGTTGACCTGGAACACCCGCTGCCAGCCGTCGAACTCGGTGGCCAGGGCGCCCAAGCGCTCGCCCGCCGGACCCTTCGGCGAGATGCCGGCATTGTTGACCAGCGCGTGCAGCACGCCGCCCTCGGCGTCGAGCCGCCCACGGACCTCCTCGATGGCGCGCATCGTGTCCTGTGCGTCCGCGAGATCGACCTGAAGGTGATCCTCGGGGCCCATCTCCCAGGGGCAGTTTTCGGGAAACGCGTGGCGCGAGCAGGTGATGACTCGCCAGCCGGCCGCTGAGAAGCGCTTGACCGTGGCGTGGCCGATGCCCCGGCTTGCGCCCGTGAGCAGCATGATGCGCCGGCGTTCGTTGACGGGGAGGGCCAAAGCCGTAAGCCTCGCTGGCGGGGTTTCGGAGCGCGTCCGGATCGGGCGCGGGGCGTCCCTGTGAGCCTGAACGGTCTAGGCTGACAGGGATCGGAAATCCAGAGTGCGTCACACGCGTACGGTACGGGAGAACGGGCAAGCCATGACGCGTACGGACCGCCTGCCGGAGATCCCGGTCGAGAACCTTTCGGAAGCGCAGGTCGCGGCTGCGGACGCGTTCCGGGCCGAGCGCGGGGTCCCGGTCTTCGGGCCGTTCGTGCCGCTGCTGCGCAGCCCCGACCTGATGCTGTGCGCCAGCCGCATGGGGCTCTATCTCCGCTACGGCAGCGCCCTGCCGCTGCGCATCAGCGAGTTCGTGATCCTGATCGTCGCCCGTCTGTGGAATCAGCAGGTCGAGTGGCAGATTCATCACCCGATCGCCCTCAAGGCCGGGGTCGCACCGGAGACCGCGCAGGCTTTGGCCGAGGGGCGCCGTCCCGACACGATGAGCGACGACGAGGCGCTTGCTTACGCGTTCTCGACCGAGCTGCAGCACAACCGCGCGGTGAGCGAGGTCACCTACGCCGCCGTGGTGGCGCGCTTCGGCGAGCAGGGCGTGATCGATCTCACCGGCATCAACGGCTACTATGCGCTGCTGGCCATGACCATGAACGTCGCCCGCACGGCGTTGCCCGAAGGCGGGCCGCCGCCGCTGCCACCGCTGGTGCGCTAGGCGCCCCCGCCGCTTGTCGCGCCGGCCGCTTCGGTCTAACCGTCCCACTCCCTTGTGGGTGCCCGCTGCCGGCGCCCCGTCAGCCCCTAAAACCGACCGGACGAAGCCATGGTCGCCCAGACCCGCGCCGCCACGGCGCCGAAGCCCGCGGATCCGGCGCTCGCCGGCGCCCGCATCCTTGTCGTCGAGGCGCGTTACTACGACGCCCTCGCGGACGAGCTGCTGGCTGGCGCGCGGGCGGCGATCGAGGCGGCCGGCGCGCACGCCACCGTGGTGACGGTGCCGGGCGCCCTGGAGATTCCCGCCGCGGTGGCGATCCTGGCGGACGATTACGATGCCGTGGTGGCCCTCGGCTGCGTGATCCGCGGCGAGACCGGACACTACGACATCGTGGCCGGCGAGAGCGCCCGCGCCTTGATGGACCTTTCGGTCCAGCGTCGGCTGCCGCTGGGCAACGGCATCCTCACCGTCGAGACCGAGGCGCAGGCGCTGGAACGCGCCCGGGTCGCCGAGATGAACAAGGGCGGCGGCGCGGCCGAGGCGGCACTCGCGGTGCTCGCCCTCAAGCGCGCGGCCGAGGCGGCGCGCCCGCAATAACGAGAACCGACATGACCGGGACCACCGAAACCAGGCCGGACGGCACCGCCCAGGATAGCGCCCCAGAGGGCATCCAGGAGACCGCCCGGACGATCAGCCCGCGCAGTGGCGCGCGCCTCGCTGTGGTGCAGGCGCTCTACGAGATGGACATCTCCGGTAAGGGCGTCCTCGACGCGCTCGCCGAGTTCGAGGCGTTCTGGATCGGCCAGGAGGTCGACGGGATCCTGCATCCCAAGGCCGAGACCGCCTTCTTCCGCGATCTGCTGCGCGGCACCGTGGAGGAGCAGCGGGCGATCGACCAGAAGCTCGACCAGGCCCTGGCCCAGGGCTGGCCGCTCCGGCGGATCGAGATCGTGCTGCGGGCGATCATGCGGGCGGGCGCCTACGAACTGATGTTCCGGCCCGACGTGCCGGCGCCGGCGGCGATCTCCGAATATGTCGACGTGGCCCACAGCTTCTACACCGCCGACGAGCCGGGCCTCGTCAACGCCGTGCTCGACCGGGTCGCCCGGGAAGTGCGGCCGGGCGAGATGAGCGCGCCGAAGGGCGGCGGCAATAAGGGAAGCGGCAAGCCGGGCTCCGGGAAGCCGCCCGCCAAGAAGGCCTGAACCATGGCCGGGCCGGATCGCGCCTCCGAGGAGGGGCTGATCGCCCGCTACTTTGCCCCGCTGGCGGGACCGGGGGCAGACGGGCTCCGGGACGATGCCGCGACGCTGACGCCGACCCCCGGGCACGACCTCGTGGTCACGGCCGACGCGGTGGTGGCCGGGATCCATTATTTCCCCGACGATCCCCCGGCCTCGATCGCCCGCAAGGCGCTCGGCGTGAACCTGTCCGACATCGCCGCGAAGGGCGCGGTGCCGCGCGGCTTTCTGCTGACCCTGGCGCTCCCCGACGACTGGACCGAGGCGTGGCTCGCCGGCTTCTCCGAGGGGCTCGGGGCGGCGGCCGCCGCGGCCGGCTGCCCGCTGCTCGGCGGCGATACGGTGCGCTCCGGCGGCCCGGCCCTGATCGGGATCACGGCGTTCGGCGAGGTGCCGGGCGGCGGCATCGTCCGGCGCGGCACCGCACGAGTCGGTGACCGGATCTGCGTCAGCGGCACGATCGGCGATGCGGCGCTCGGCCTGCGGCTGCGCCTGGAGCCGGAGGCGGCCTGGGCGGCGTCCCTCGATCCGGCGCAGCGGGCGGTGCTGGCCGACCGCTACCTGCATCCGCGCCCGCGCCTCGCCCTGGCGGGCGCGATCCGCCGCCACGCCGCGGCGGCGATGGACGTGTCGGATGGGCTCGCCGGCGACCTCGCTAAGATGCTGGGCGGGGGGCGTAGCGCCCGGATCGCGGTCGAGGCCGTGCCGCTCTCGGAGGCCGCCGCCCGGGCGCGCGCGGCGGAGCCCGGCCTGATCGAGCCGATCCTAACCGGTGGAGACGATTACGAAATTCTCTGCACGGTCGCCCCGGAGGGGCTCGACGCGCTCCGCGCCGAGGCGGCGGAAGCCGGCATCCCGCTCACCGCCATCGGCACCGTCACCTCAGGCGACGGCCCGCCCGGCTTCGAAATGGGCGATGGCGCTGCGCTGGCGTTCGCGGCTGGGGCGTTCAGCCACTTCTGAGGCGGGGCCGGGGCTGGTCCGGCCCAGCACGATGTGGGTGACCCCCTCGGGCTGGCGGCCGATCTGGCGGCGGACCTCGTCCATCATGCCGGCGGCCACGATCGGCATCCACAGGGCCATGTCGCCGGGCGTCAGCGCGGAGCGGCCGGTGACCGCCTCCTCCGGGCGGGGCGCGGTCGAGAACGCCCGCTGCAGGATGTGCAGCAGGTCGCCCTGGGCCGCTTCCGGCTGGGCCGCGACCCGCTCGGCGATCAAAAAGTGCACCGCCCCCGTCAAGACCTCGATCGTCGCCGCCAGCTTGGCGACCTGGTCGCTGCTCATGTCCAGCCCCATCCGCGTGTACAACCGCAAGTAGAAGGCTGTATGGTTAATCGCTGGTTAAGACCGGCGATCCTGCGCAGAATCCGGTCCGCCGGGAGGCCCGAGCGTCGCGAGCGCGGTCCAGCCTTCGAAGAAATGGCTCCGCGAAGTCCGGTTCGCTGCGAAGGCTCTTCGCAGCAAGAGCCCGCCAAAGTCTTGCGCGGTGCAGCATTCGCGTATCGCGCTGCCGGAACTGCTGAACTTGGCATTTGCGCTCACCGGCGAAGTTTGGCAACTAGAGTCGGCTCGAACACGCCATGCTCGGGCCGGTTCTTATCCTTTGCTGAGACGGCTCACTGTCGCCGAAACGGTCACCCATCGGCGGCGGCCACGCCAAGACTGATTTTCTGGGAAGGAATGCCGCGACTCGAGCACACGTCCCATGGCCGTCCTCCGGTGGCCAAGCTCGACAACAATCACAAGCCCCGCCAGGCCCGATAAGAATAAGGACGGTAGAGCATGATCCCCTTGGCCTTGATCATCGTGGGCGGGCTCTGCGCCGTCGCCTACGGCATCGTCACGATCCTCGATGTGATGCGGCGCGACGCCGGCACCCAGCGCATGCAGGAGATCGCCGCCGCCATCGCGGAGGGCGCGCAGGCCTATCTGAAGCGGCAATACCTCACCATCGGCCTGGTCGGATTGGTGCTGTTCGTGCTGCTGGCGGTGTTCCTCGGGATCAAGGTCGCGGTCGGCTTCCTGATCGGGGCGGTCCTGTCGGGGGCCGCGGGCTTCATCGGCATGAACGTGTCGGTGCGCGCCAATGTCCGCACCGCGCAAGCCGCATCGACCTCGCTGGGGGCCGGCCTCGACATGGCGTTCAAGTCCGGGGCGGTGACCGGCATGCTGGTCGCCGGCCTCGCCCTGCTCGGCGTCGCCCTCTACTACCTGTTCCTCACCCGCGGCGCCGGGCTCGACCCGTCGAGCCGTGAGGTGATCGACGCGCTGGTGGCGCTGGGCTTCGGCGCCTCGCTGATCTCGATCTTCGCCCGGCTCGGTGGGGGCATCTTCACCAAGGGTGCCGATGTCGGTGGCGACCTCGTCGGCAAGGTCGAGGCCGGGATCCCGGAGGACGACCCCCGCAACCCGGCCACCATCGCGGACAATGTCGGCGACAATGTCGGCGATTGCGCCGGCATGGCGGCCGACCTGTTCGAGACCTACGCGGTGACCATCGTGGCTACCATGGTGCTGGCGGCGATCTTCTTCTCCGGCCCCACCGGCAGCGGCCGGGCGGTGCTGGAGCCGATGATGCTCTATCCCCTGGCCATCGGGGCGGCCTGCATCGTCACCTCGATCGCCGGCACCTACGCGGTGCGGCTGTCTGCCAACCAGTCGATCATGGGCGCCCTGTACAAGGGGCTGATCACCGCGGGCGTGCTGTCCGTGGCGGCGATCGCGATCGTCAACCTGACCCTGCTGGGCGGCTTCTCGACCGCCTTCACCACCTCCACCGGCGTGACCTTCACGTCGGGCGGCCTGTTCGGCTGCGCGGTGATCGGGCTCGCTATCACGGCGCTCATCGTGGTGATCACCGAGTACTACACCGGCACCAATTTCCGCCCGGTGAAGTCCATCGCCGACGCCTCCGTGACCGGCCACGGCACCAACGTGATCCAGGGCCTGGCGATCTCGTTGGAATCCACCGCGCTCCCGGCCCTGGTGATCGTGGCCGGCATCATCGCGACCCACGCGCTGGCCGGCCTGTTCGGCATCGCCATCGCGGTCACCGCCATGCTGGCGCTCGCCGGCTTCATCGTGGCGCTCGACGCCTTCGGACCGGTCACCGACAATGCCGGCGGCATCGCCGAGATGGCCGGCCTGCCCCCGGATGTCCGCAAGTCCACGGACGCGCTGGATGCGGTCGGCAACACCACCAAGGCGGTGACCAAGGGCTACGCGATCGGCTCGGCCGGCCTGGGCGCCCTGGTGCTGTTTGCCGCCTACACGTCCGACCTGAACTACTTCATCGCCAATGCCAGCCCGACGCAGTACCGGTTCTTCCAGGGCGTCAGCGTCGATTTCTCCCTGTCCAATCCCTACGTCGTGGTCGGGCTGCTGCTCGGCGGCCTGATCCCGTTCCTGTTCGCCGGCATCGCCATGACGGCGGTCGGCCGGGCGGCGGCCGCGGTGGTCGAGGAGGTCCGGCGCCAGTTCCGGGAGAAGCCCGGGATCATGCAGGGCACCGACCGGCCCGATTACGGCCGCGCGGTCGACATGCTGACCCGGGCGGCAATCAAGGAGATGATCGTCCCGTCGCTGCTGCCGGTGCTCTCGCCGGTCGTGATCTTCTTCGTGATCCAGCTGATCGCGGGCAAGAGCCAGGCCTTCGCCACGGTGGGGGCGAGCCTGCTCGGGGTGATCCTCACCGGCCTCTACGTCGCGATCTCAATGACCTCGGGCGGCGGCGCCTGGGACAACGCCAAGAAGTACATCGAGGACGGCCACCACGGCGGCAAGGGCTCCGACGCCCACAAGGCCGCGGTGACCGGCGATACGGTCGGCGACCCCTACAAGGACACGGCCGGCCCCGCCGTGAACCCGGCGATCAAGATCACCAACATCATCGCCCTGCTGCTGCTGGCGGTGCTGGCGCATTACTGAGGGGCGGGGGCGGCGATCCTGCATGGGCCCAGACGGTTCATGCAGAATCGAGCCGCCGCTCCGGCGCCGGACACCCGACCGAGAGCCCGACCGCAATCAGCCTGGTCATGGCGATGCCTGAGACGGGTGGATTGTCGTCGGTCGCTTCCGGTGGCGAAACGCGACGAGCGGACGCGTGCTCCGGGAGGGACGGCAGGCTTCTGGGCGCCGGCTTCAGACGATGGCCGACCGGCAGAAAGCCGACCTTCGGTTCGACGCGTCCTGCTCGCTGAGCCGCAAGATTGCGCTCCTGCCGGTGCTACATCGCCCATGCGCGCGCTGGGCGTTTCGTGGAAAGCCCGCGATCGGCTGCGAGACAGCCGGAGCGTCGGATGAAGGTCGTCGTTGTCGGCGCAACCGCTCCCATCGGCTCGGCAAGCCGTGTCCCGCCTGAAGACTGGGTGGCGGGCCGTCGTCGAGCACCCCGCCATAGGCGAGCGGGATCACACAGCTGGCAAAGCGCGGGACGCGCGCACGTGTGGGTTCGTCGAGTCGCGGTAGCTTCGGTGTCCGCCCAAGGTATGGGGCGGACGGATTCAATTCCAAATCCGGTCCGTTGCGTTATCCTGCTGCTGACACACCGGGCGGAACGGCCTGCCTGGCACAAACGGAGCGCCGATCCATGTTCGACGAATACGGCATTCCACGCGGCGCCGAGTTGGACGAACCCGCGCTGCCCGCGCTGTATCATTTCGTCTACTGCAGCCGCGCCGCCGTCGGCGTCGACGACGCCGAGGTCGGCCGCATCGTCGAGGCGGCCCAGCGCCACAATCTCGCCCGCGGCATCACCGGCGTGCTGGTTTACGGCAGCGGTGTTTTCTTCCAGTGGATCGAGGGGCCGGCCGCCGAGATCCAGAAGCTGATCACGAGCCTTCATGGCGATTCGCGCCATTACGATATCGTTTCGCTGAGCCAGAGCGAGGAAGAGCGAGAGCGTCTCTATCCGAACTGGGACATGGAGCGGGTCGAAGCCGAGGATATCCGCCTGGTGCTACAGGATGCGCTGGACAGCACCGAAGACAAGAACAACGTCGCGGCACTGAAGCGGATTCTCGAGCACCTTGATGCCGGGCCGCTGGTTTCGCTCGGGCGAAACTGATCGGGCCTGCGCCCGGTAGCCTCCAGCCCATCCGCCCCTGGCGTCGTGACGAAAGGATCGATCTTCATGCGGGCTGCCGGGACGCGTTTGAGCAATGCGCGTCGCGAAAGGCATCGAGTGCGCGGATGGCTCATCGCCGCCGCAGCGACCGTTCGAGCGCGCGCCGCCCGAAGTGGATACCGGTTCGGCGTTTGCGAGCGCGTCACATCACGGACTGAAAGCCGGTCCCGATCGCAATACGATCGGAACCGGCTCTCAGGCGGCAAGACGCCGTGTCGTCAGCGAAAAACGTTCGGGGGCGCCGGCGGATTCGCATGGAGCAGCGTGATCGTCACCCGTCGGTTCGGGGCGATGTAGGGATTGTCGGGAAAAACCGGCTCGGTGTCGGCACGGCCCACCACGGACAGGAAGTTGTCGTTGGGAACGCCGGCGCCCGACAGGATCTCGCGCACGGCGAGCGCACGCCCGGCGGTGAGGTTCCAGGGTTCGACGCCCCGCGCCGAGCCCGGGCGTGCGACGGCCGTGTGGCCGGTGATCGACAGGCGGTTGGGCAGCTTGCGCAGGGCGGGCGCGAGCGCCTCCAGCACGCGACGGGTGCGCTCGTTGGGGTCGACGGAGCCCTCACGGAACATGGAGCGGCCGTCCTGATCCACGAGGGACACGTTCACGCCCTCCCTGGTCGGCTCGATCACGATGTTCTTCGACAGCTCGGCAATGTCGGGCATCGACTGGAGCGCCTGCCGGAGGCTGGCTATGGCGCTGTAATCTGTCTGCGCGCTGGCGGCCGGGCGGCTGGTATCGACATCGCTGGCGCGGCCCGGGGTGTTCGGGCGCGCCCTGTCCTCCGGCTCGGCAGAGCCCCGTGCCGCGTCGCGGGGCGTGGACGCCTTGTTGCCCGACGTGTCCAGGGCGGTGCCGTAGAGCATTCCGCCAGCGCCGCTGGTTGCAGGGCTCGATGCCGACGGCGCGAAGTATTCCGCCAAACCGTTCTTCTGCTCCTGCGTCGTCATGCTGATCAGCCACATCAACAGGAAGAACGCCATCATGGCGGTCACGAAGTCCGCATAGGCGATCTTCCAGGCCCCGCCGTGATGCGCGTGAGCGGCCTTCTTGACCTTCTTGATGATGATCGTGGCCATCGAATCCCTGCTCGATACCGGGTCAGTTCTGGGCGGGCAGAGCGGCGGTTGCCGCTTCCACTTCGTTGAAGGTCGGGCGGACGTCGCTCATCAGGGACTTGCGGGCAAATTCCACCGCCATCACCGGCGGCTGGCCGCCGATATGGGCGAGCAGACCCGCCTTGAGGGACAGGAAGTACTTGGATTCGGCCTCGAAGAGGCTCTTGAGCGACTGCGCCATGGGCCCGAAGAAGCCATAGGCGACGAAGACGCCGAAGAAGGTGCCGACCAGCGCGCCGCCGATCAGATGTCCCAGGACCTCCGGCGGCTCCTTGATCGCCCCCATCGTCTTGATCACGCCGAGCACGGCGGCGACGATGCCGAGCGCCGGTGTTCCGTCGGCGAGCGACTGCATGGCCGACACGACACGCTCCTGCTCCTGGTGGTGCGTCTGCAGTTCCTCATCCATGAGCGCGTCGATCTCGTAGACGTTGTTGGCGCCCAGCGTGACCATACGCATGTAGTCGCAGACGAACTCGACCGCGTGATGGTTCGCCGCGAAGGTCGGGAAGGCGTTGAACAGCGTCGACGCGCTCGGATCCTCGATGTGCGGCTCGAGCGCCATCGCGCCCTTCGACTTCGCAAGTTTGAACAAAGAATACTGCATTCCCAGCAGTTCGACATAGCTTTGCTGCGTGTATTTGGGGCCCTTCACGAGCGTCCCCAGCATGGAGGGCACGGCCTTGAGCACCGGCCCGACGTTGCCGATGACGAAGGCCCCGATCGCGGCACCGAGGATGATGACGAACTCGAACGGCTGCCACAGGACGAGCAGGTGGCCACCCATCATCGCGTAGCTGCCGAAGACGCAGGCGAAGACGATGATTGTGCCGACGATCAGCCGCATGATGTGCCATCCTTACGCGGCGGCAGGTCGAATCCGCACGACGCCGTTCATGATCTGGCAAATCACTGATTAAGGTTAACGCTGCGTTTAGCGCTGCGGCCAAAGAATTCGCAAACGTTAGATCCGGGCGTCTGGTGCAGCGGGTTTGACCGGACGTGACGGGCGCGGGCGCGTCGCAAACGCGATCACGCCCGCTTTGACGGGTCGTCGGGCGCAGCCGCCGCGCCTGCCGCTCGCGCCCCGGAGCCGGCCCACAATCCGCAAGGCCTGCCCGCGGGCTGGGGCGAGACGCGCGCGGCACCTGAAAGGGCCGGCACGTCCCGGCCACCCTGATCGCCCGGGCGGTCTCCACGCCCCGACGCGACGCGTTGCGGCTCGCGCGCGGACCGGAGGTCGGTCACGCCACCGTCAATCGCCGGGTCCTGCCCCGACGATCACTGCGGTCGCAGCTGCGGGATGGCCTTCTTCACCCGGGTATAGCCGCGGGTGGCCAGCGGCCAGGCGACTTCGTCCCAGGGCCGCCGGACGCGCAGGCACGCGTCCGGAAGGGCATCCGCGGACGGGCCGATCGGAGCCCAGGCCGTGACGACCGGGTGGGCGTCGGACCAATCCGGGGCCACCGGTCCCGCCGGGCAGCCGAAATGCGCCGCCGCGCGCGCCAGGGCATCGGCCATCGCCGCCGCATCGGCCGCCCGAACCTTGTCCGACGCATCCGGGGCGTGGGCGACGAGGCCCCCGACCCGGACCACCCGGGCGTCCCCCAGCGGCAGGCTCTCCGGGTGCAGGTCGTCGCGATGCAGCAACAGGGCGACCGCGCCGGCCGGCGCCGCATCGGCCCGCGGCAGCGCGACCTCGCGCGGCGGGTTCGCTTCGTCGAGGGAATCCGGATACTCGTCGAGCCCGGCGGGATCGAACCGGCCCTCCGTGGTGCGCCGGATGTTCTCGGCGCGGGCGACGTAATGCTTGCCCCGCGTGTGCAGGCCCGCCACCCAGCGCCAGGACAGGGTGTTGCTCGCCGGGTCGCCATCGACGAGGTGCCGCAGGAAGAAATCGGCGCCGAGCGCCCAGGGCAGGCGCAGGGTAAAGATCCAGATCGAGGCGAACCACATCCGCGCATGGTTGTGCAGCCAGCCGGTCTCGACCAGCTCGCGCACCCAATCGTCGAAGCCGTCGATGCCGGTCCGGCCCTCGACCGCGCGCTCGTAGGTCCGGCGCAGCCCCGGCTCGGCGGAAAGCCGCGCGTGGTCCGCCGCGGCCAGCGCCAGAAAATCCGTCCAGGCGGCCGGGTGGGTCTCCAGATGGCCCTTGAAGTAGGTCCGCCAGAACACCTCGGACACGAATTTCTCGGCGCCGCCGTCGCCGAAGGCGCTGTCGGCTGCGGCCACAACCTCGGCCTCGGTGATCACCTGCCGGCGCAGATAGGGCGACAGCGCCGAGGTGGTCGGGCGCGCCTGCGCGCCCCGGTCGGTGTTGCGGGTGGCGGCGTAATCGGCGCCGGCCTCCGCCAGAAAGGCGGAGAGACGGTCGAGCCCGGCATCCCGGGTCATGGGAAAGATGCGATCCATCCCGCTGAGCTAGCGCGGGGCCGCGCCGGCACGGCTGCGACCCATTCCCCGCCCCGCGGCGCCCGTGTCCGGAGGACGCCCCGGATGCTCTCGGGAGCGCGCCTGCCGCTCCGGCGCGCGAGCCCCGGAGACGGGAGGGCGTTGATCTTACGTCATCGTGTTACGAAAGGAGGCCGCCTTTCGGGATGATGCTCGGGCGCCGCTCAATCCTCGTCGTCGTGCTTGTCGAGGCCGTTGATCGCCTGGCCGTTGATCTTGGCCTTGAGCACGTTGGAGGGCTTGAACACCATCACCTGGCGGGGCTCGATCGCCACCTCGACGCCGGTCTTGGGGTTGCGGCCCACGCGCTTGCCCTTGCTGCGCACCACGAAGGACCCGAACGAGGACAGCTTGACGGTCTCGCCCCCCGCCAGGCAGGCGCAGATCTCGGACAGCACGGTCTCGACCAGGGCGGAAGACTCGGTCCGGGACAGGCCCACCTGGTGGTAGACGGCCTCGCTCAAGTCGGCGCGCGTCACCGTCTTGCCTGCCATGCCGTGTCCCCTCGCCCGCTCTTCTCATCCGACAGCCCACAGGCGCGACGAACCGCGCCGCACCCTGAGCTGAAGGTGTATCCCTATGATCCGGCACGCTAATCGGCGCCCGCCGCCCGGTCAACCGCAGGGAGGCGTGGAATTGCTCCAGCCTCTCACCAGCGGATCAGGGCGGCGCCCCAGCTGAAGCCGCCGCCGATCGCCTCGATCATCACCAGGTCGCCGGGCTGGATGCGGCCGTCCCGCCGGGCGACGTCCAGGGCCAGCGGAATCGAGGCCGCCGAGGTGTTGCCGTGGCGGTCCACCGTCAGCACGATCTTGTCGCGGGCGATGCCGAGCTTGTCGGCCGAAGCCTCGATGATCCGGCGGTTGGCCTGGTGCGGCACGAACCAGTCGAGATCGTCCGCGGTGACGCCGACCTGCGCGAAGGCGTCGGCGATCACGTCGGTGACCTGCCCGACCGCGAACCGGAACACCTCCCGGCCCTCCATGCGCAGATGCCCGGTGGTGCCGGTGGAGCCCGGCCCGCCATCGACGTAGAGCTTGTCCCGGTGCCGGCCGTCCGAGCGCAGGCTGGCGCAGAGCACGCCGCGCTCGCCCGCATCGGCCCGCGCCTCCAGCACCACCGCTCCGGCCCCGTCGCCGAACAGCACGCAGGTGGTGCGGTCCTCCCAGTCGACGATGCGCGAGAAGGTCTCGGCGCCGATCACCAGGGCCCGGCGGGCCGAGCCGGTGGTCAGGAACTTGTCGGCGGTGGAGACCGCGAACACGAAGCCGGCGCAGGCCTCCTGCAGGTCGAAGGCCGCGCCCTGATGGATGCCGAGCGCCGCCTGGATCTGGGTGGCGGTGGCCGGGAAGGTGTGGTCCGGCGTCGAGGTCGCGCAGATCACCAGGTCGATGTCGTCAGCCGTCAGGCCGGCATCGGCGAGGGCGGCCTGGGCGGCCCGGGTGCCGAGCACCGAGGTGGTCTCGCTCGCATCGGCGATATGGCGCTGGCGGATGCCCGTCCTCTGGACGATCCAGTCATCCGAGGTGTCGACCCGCTCGGCGAGGGCCGCGTTGGTCACCACCTGCGCGGGCAGGCTCGACCCGGTCCCGACCACCACCGAGCGCAGCACCTGCGGGGAATCTGTGCGGAGGGCTGACATCGCTTTCCTTCCCGGACGGCGCGGGCTTCACAATTCGCAGTTGTGTCGCCCCGGACGTCCGTATTCCATCCGTCTGAACACGCGGCGCCGGTATAGGGATCCGGCCTCCGTGGTAAGCGCGTGGTCCTCACGCAGGCCCCGCGCTCGATAGAGAATTTTTCCAGGACCGTCCCGGGTAAGTTCGGTGATCCGAGGGGCAACCGCGGCAGGATCGATAACCCTGTCATTCCGGGGCCGCGAAGCGGAGCCCGGAATCCAGAACCCTAGGTCGAGCAAGACTTTGCGCCGTCGGCGGCTCTGGCTTCCGGGCTTGCCTTCGGCGCCCTGGAAGGGCAGGGAGGGCTTCACGCGGGGCGTGAAAGTCCAAGGTTTCCGGACCGCACATCTCCTCGTCGAACCAACTGCCGAGTGCCCGATCTGCCGCCCGTAGGGTACGGCACGCCGCAAGGCAAAAACATCACGCCGGCGCCAGCACCGCCGTCTGGTCGAGCATCTCGCGGATCGTGCGGATCATATCCTGGCGGGCCATGTCGTGGGCCAGGTCGATCGCCGCAGCGAAGCCCTGCGCGTTCTCCGAGCCGTGGCTCTTGATGACGATGCCTTCCAGGCCGAGGAACACGCCGCCATTGGCGCGGCTCGGATTCATCTTGTCCTTCAGGGCCTTGAACGCCTGGCGGGCGAACAGCGCACCGATCTTGGCCGACAGTGTCCGGGTCATGGCCGAGCGGAGATAGGTGCCGATCTGCTTGGCCGTGCCCTCGGCGGTCTTGAGCGCGATGTTTCCCGTGAAACCTTCCGTCACCACCACGTCGACGGTGCCGCGGCCGAGATCCGTGCCCTCGACGAAGCCGTGATAGGTCAGGCGCGGGCTGTCCATCTCGCGCAGCAGCCGGGCGGCCTCCTTGACCGCCTCGTTGCCCTTCATCTCCTCGGTGCCGACGTTGAGCAGGCCCACCGTCGGCTTGTCGAGGTCGAACACGATGCGGGCCATGGCCGAGCCCATCACGGCCATCTCGACCAGGTGCTCCGCGTCGGTTCCGATGGTGGCGCCGACATCGAGCACGACGCTCTCGCCGCGCACGGTGGGCCACAGGCAGGCGATCGCCGGGCGCTCGATGCCCGACATGGTCTTCAGGCAGATCTTCGACATCGCCATCAGGGCGCCGGTGTTGCCGGCGGACACGCAGGCATCGGCCTGCCCGTCGCGCACCGCCTGGACCGCCTGCCACATCGAGGACTTGCCCCGGCCCTGGCGCACCGCCTGGCTGGGCTTGTCGTCCATGGCCACGGCCACAGTCGTGTGGCGGATCTCGACGCAGTCCTTGAGCCGCGGCTCCTTGGCGACCAGCGGGGCGATCACCGCCTCGTCGCCGAACAGCAGGAACGTCATGCCGGGATGGCGCTCACGGGCCAGCGCGGCGACGCGCACGACGGTGGTGGGCCCGTGGTCGCCGCCCATGGCGTCGAGCGAGATGCACACGCGTTGGGACATGTCTTTGCGGGTCGCGGTCTCGGCAGGGGAAGTGCGGCGGCGCGGCGGAGGGCCGCCCGCCAAGCGCGGCGGACCATAGCGATACCGGCCCGCCGGGCAAATGAATTCGGGCCGGCGGAGGCAGGCAATTGTTTCGGGGCGGGCGAATCCCCAGCGGTGCTCGAACCCGGGTAATCCCATGAAGCCCCCTCATCCTGAGGTGCCCGCGCAGCGGGCCTCGAAGGAGTCCTCCAGAGATCGCGCGGCCGGCTGGAGGGCTCCTTCGAGGCCTCCGCTGCGCTTCGTCGCCTTAGGATGAGGGGGTTAGATGGGAGATTCCCCTTGGTCGAAACCGACCGCCCAATTCCCCCTTCTCGCGCAGCAGCCCGACTGCGGCAGCGCCAAGCCGACCGCCTTCACCCCTCGCCATCACGCAGCTGGCGCAGCGCGTCGAAGGGCCCCGCATCCTCGCCGATCACCACGGGCTCGAAGGCGATTCCGGGCTTGCGCGGATAGGGGTCTAGGCCGAGCGCCAGGAACTCGGCCGTGAGCGCGCCGAAATCGATCCGGCCGCCGATCAGCGGATCGGGGATCTCGACATCCTCGGCATCGGTGCCGGCGAGCTGGTCGGTGTCGGTGAACACGACCTCCACGGGCTCGCGGACCGGTCCCTCGAACGGCTCGAGGCTGACCGTGCAGACCTGCGTCACCACGGCCTCGACCGTTCCGGTGACGGTCATCCGGTTGGTCGAGCCCGAGATCTCGAAGCGCCCGACCAGGTCCCGGATGGCGGGAATCTTGAAATCGGCGGCGAGCGTGGCGCATTCGGCCGGGCTCGCCTCGACGGTGACGGCGCCCCGCCCCTGCGGCAGGCGCTCGACATTGACCCAGCGCGCGAGCGGTCCGCTCTCAGGACCCGTACGGTGTCTCATATCCTGTCTCCGGTCGGGGCCGGCGCGAAGGCGTCCGGCTCCGGGAAGGGCGGCCCGGCACCGAGCAGCCCGTCGAGATTGACCTCAGCCAGCGCCGCATCGGCCGCCAGCACGTAGGCGGCGAGGCCCGCCGCGTCGCCCTCCCCGCCGAGCACGTTGCGGGCGAGCACCACGGCCAGGGCCGCGCCGTCGCCGGCATCGAGGGCGGCATCGTAGCCGGTGGCCCGGCCGTAGAAGGCGGCGCCGAGCTTCTTCATCCGCTTGCCGACGCCCATATCGCCGACACCGAGCTCACGCAAAGAGGCGTCGAGCTGGGCGAAGACCGCATTGACCAGATCCTGGGCCACGTCGGCCGCCGGGGCGGGAAGCCGGTTGAGCCGGCGCAGGACCAGGATGACGTGCAGGCACAGGGCCTCGAACCGGCCCTCCACGGTGTCGGGCACGGCGAGCCGCGTATACAGGCCCGGCCGCCGCGCCGCCGAGCTGATCGCCGCGTGCAACGCCTCGACGGCCCGGCGGCGCGCGCTGTCGCGCCGGAACAGCGCGGCGATCATGGATGCCTCGCAGGCTTGAAGGATGCCAAGAACAAAGCCGATGCGCGCCTCTCCCTCTCCCCTCTGCGGGGGAGGGTGGCCCCCGAAGGGGGTCGGGCCGGGACGAAGTCCCGCAAGAGGGGAGCAACGGTGCAGAACGAAGTGGTGGTCTTCATGAAGGCTGCGCCGTTCCCGGCAGCCGGGTTCCCCTCTCCCGACCCCTGCTGACGCAGGGGCCACCCTCCCCCGCAAAGGGGGGAGGGAGAGCGGGTGCGTTGGGCCCGGGCCTGTGGCCAAGCTTGCCTTGTCAAAGCCATATCCCCGCGGTACGGCAACCCACGCCCAAGGCGCAAGCGCCGTCGGAGACATGGACCGGCGGCGGCCTGCGTCGCTCGTCCGTCAACACGCTCTCTGGGGGCCCGATGCGGCGCCGTCTCGTCCAGTCCTTTGCGCGCCTCGCCCTGCTGGGCCTCGCGGGCGCCGGCCTCGCCGGTTGCGTCGGTGAAGAGCTGCGCCATGGCTACCAGATCGATCAGGCCGCGCTCGCGACGATCAAGCCCGGCATGAGCCCCGAGCAGGTGCTGCAGATCCTCGGCACGCCGTCGACGGTCTCCACGGTGGGCAACAAGTCCTGGTATTACATCTCGCAGAACACCAGCCGGACGATCATGTTCCTGGGCGAGCAGGTCGAGGACCAGAAGGTCACGGCGGTCTATTTCACCCCCGGCTTCAAGGTCGAGCGCGTGGCCCTCTACGGCCTCCAGGACGGCAAGGTGTTCGACTTCATCGAGCGCACCACGCCGACCAGCGGCGCCGACCGGGCCTTCCTCAGCCAGCTGTTCCGCGGCCTGACCCGCTACGAGCCGTTCGGCTCCGGCAAGGGCACCAGCGTCGTCCCGGGCGCCGGTCGCGGGCTCTGAACCAAGGTCAAGGGTTTCCAAAGGGCTCAGCCCTTTGGTGGGGTTCGGGGGCGGAGCCCCCGATGCATCGGGCGAAGCCCGACAGCAGGGCTCCACCCTGCACCCGCAAAAGGTCCCGGACCTTTTGAAACCCTGCCTTGTGTCAGACCGATTCGGGCCGTCGCAGCAGACTGGCGATGTCCGCCGGCTCGGCGAACAGGTGTTCGGGGCCGAGCGCCGCCAGCGCCCGCGCGTCGGTATAGCCCCAGGCCACCGCGCCGAACGAGCAGCCGAGCGCCCGCGCCGCCTCCAGATCGCGCACCTCATCGCCGATGCACAGGGCCCGCGCCGGCGTGACGCGGCGGCGTGCCAGCAATGTCCGCAGCCGCCGGGCCTTGCCGAAGAGCGAGGCACCGCAGGCATAAGCCTCGATCCGGTCCGCATTCTCCGCCCCGAGTACCCGGCGGACCGTGTCGGCGCGGTTCGACGACAGGATCGCCAGCGGGACGCCCGCGTCCCGGAGGTCCGCCAGCATGGCCGGTACGCCGGGAAACAGAGCGATCCGGGCGGCGTCGCGCGCCGCCAACGCGTGCATGTGGCGGGCGATGAACGGCAGCTTCCAGCGCGGAATGCCGAGATGAGAAACGATCGCCCGCGCGCCCTGCAGCCGCAGCGCCTCGACCTCGTGCGCCTCGACCCGGCGGAAGCGGTAGCGGTCGGCGACCCCGTTCAGGACCGAGCAGAACCAGTCGAAGCTGTCCGCCAGCGTGCCGTCGAAATCGAGCACGACCAGCGATGGCCCGGCCTCACCGGGGCTGCGCGTCATCCTAATGGCGGAGATTCTCGAGGGGCACGCTGAGCCGCATGAAGAGACCGCCGGGCGCCCAATCGTGCTCCAGCACGCCGTCGAGCTGGCCGGCGACGCTGCGCTCGGCCAGCACGGTGCCGAAGCCCTTGCGGGAGGGCTTGGCCGTCACCGGCGGGCCGCCGGCCTCGGCCCAGGTCAGGGTGTAGCGCCCGCCCTCGCGCAGCCCGCTCAGGGTGACGCCGCCCTCCTTGGTGGAGAGCCCGCCATACTTCATCGCGTTGGTGGCCTGCTCGTGCATGATCAGCGCGAGCGCGGTGGCGGTGCGCTCGCCGATCGCGGCATCGTCGCCGGAGATCGCGACGCGCGCCCGGCCGCCCTCCTCGTAGGCGGCCATGATCAGGCGCATCAGCCCGAGCACCGTCTGGCCCTCCACCTCGGGGGCGCTCTCGGGGGAGTGCGGGCGGACATATTCGTGGGCCCGGGCGAGGGCGCCGAGCCGCTCCCGGAAGGCCGCCGCGAACGGCTTGGCCGCCGGGTCGCTCCGGGCGGTGAGCGCCGCCAGTCCGCCGACCACGGCGAAGATGTTCTTGATCCGGTGGGACAGCTCGCGGATCAGCAGGTCGCGGGCCTCCTCGGCGCGCTTGGCCTCGCGCAGGTCCCGGGTGACGGTGGCGTAGCCGATCTCGGCTCCGGTCGGGTCGCGCACCGGGAAGATGTTGTACAGCACCGCCACCGGCTCGCCGATGCCGAAATGGCGGAAGGCCAGCTCGCCCTCCCAGGAGCCGGTCCGCTTCAGGGCCGGCATCACAATCTCGGCGAGCACCCGGCGGCTGTCCGGGCAGAAGAAATCCTCCATCCGGTGCTGCCGGGCGGTGGCGAGGTCGGGCAGCCCGACCAGCGCCAGGGCGGCCTCGTTGAGATGGGTGACGGCCCCGTCCAGGGTGCACAGGCCGATGAAATCCTTGGAGGTCTCCACGATGGCGGCGAGCTTGCCCGCCTCGTCCTCGGCCCGCTTCAGATCGTCGATGTCGGTGCAGGTGCCGAACCAGCGCTCGATCCGCCCCTCCGCGTCGCGGATCGGCATGGCCCGGCCCAGCGTCCACCGGTAGGTGCCGTCGCGATGGCGCAGGCGGTACTCGATCTCGTAGGGCTCGCCGGTCTCGAGCGAATGGCGCCAGCGCGTCCAGGCCCGTTCCTGATCGTCCGGGTGGAACACGTCGTTCCAGCCCTCGCCATCGGTGGAGCCGTACGGCATGCCGGTGAACTCGTACCAGCGGTCGTTGTAATAGTCGTGGAACCCGTCCGGCAGGGTGGTCCAGACCATCTGCGGCATCGCCGAGGTCATCACCCGGAAGCGGCGCTCGCTGGCGGCGAGCTCGGCCTCCCGGGCGGCCACCCGGGCGTGGGTCCGGCGGTATTCGAGCAGGGTCGAGATCTGGCGCGCCAGGGCGGTCAGGGTGGCGGTCTGGTCGGCGTCGAGTCCCTCCGGCCGCGGCACCCGGTCGAGCACGCAGAGCGCCCCCAGCGGAATGCCCTGCGCACCGCGGATCACCGCCCCCGCGTAGAAGCGGAACCCCGGCCCGCCGGTCACCAACGGGTTGTCGATGGTCCTCGGGTCGTCCGCCAGATCGGGAATGATGAGGCAGTCACCGGCCTCGATCGTATGGGCGCAGACCGAGCAGTTGATCGGCAATTCGCGCTGGCCGAGACCGAATTCCGACTTGAACCATTGTCGCTCGGCATCGACCAGGCTGACCAGGGCGACCGGAGCCCGGCAGACATGGGCGGCGATCCGGACGAGGTCGTCGTAGAGCGGCTCGGGCTCGCTATCGAGGATGGCGAGGTCGTGCAGCTCCGCGAGCCGGGCCGCGGTGCTCCAGCGCCCGTCGGTCACTCCGGTATCCGCGCGTGTATTGAGGGGCAGCACATCCATGGTCTTGCGCACAAATAGGCGCGAGGAGGCCGCCTGCATAGGCGCGGCCGCAGATTCAAGCCTACAGGGGCGAAACCGGGTTACCGAAAGGGGTTTTCGGTGCCGCTCGCCGCACGCCAGCGCATGGCCCAGGGCCGACACCGTCGGCGATTCCGAATGCCCCGGGACGCGAATGCGCGGCGAGGCGGATCGCCTGTGCGGCCTGCGGCCAGCGACGGGCCCTCTCCCGGCCGCGCCCGCATCCGGAGATGCCGCGCAGTCTCGCTGGCACCCTCCGGATCCCGGTGCGGTCCGCGGGAGGGCTCCTTCGCGGCCCGGCGATCGTCGATCGCCGGGCGCCTCAGGGGGAGGGGATTGGGCTGGACGGAATGCCGATCAGGCGGCGCGGGCTTCGCCCAGGGTCGGATAGTCGGTGTAGCCCTTCGGCCCCTGGCTGTACCAGGTCGCGGCCTCGTCCTTGGCGAGCGGCGCGCCCTTGGCGATGCGCTCGACGAGGTCCGGGTTGGCGATGAAGGTCCGGCCGAACGCGATCGCGTCGGCCTGCCCGGCATCGAGCACCTTCTGGCCGCTCACGCCGTCGTAATCGGCGTTGAGGATCATCGGGTTGCGGAACACCTTGCGCATCGCCGGGGCGATCGGCGGGTGGTCGGCCTTGCCGAAGGTGCCGTCCGGGCCGGGCTCGCGCATCTCCAGGAAGGCGATGCCGCTGTCGGCCAGCGCCTGGGCGGCCGCCACGAACAGGGCCTCCGGATCCGAATCGTTGCAGCCCTGGATCTCGCCGTTCGGCGACAGGCGCACGCCGGTGCGCTCCGGCCCGGCGACCTTGGCGACCGCGTCGGTCACCTCGCGCAGCAGCCGCACGCGGTTGGCGATCGAGCCGCCGTACGCGTCGGTGCGGTGGTTGGTGCCGTCGCGCAGGAACTCGTCGATCAGGTAGCCGTTCGCGGCGTGGATCTGCACCCCGTCGAACCCGGCCGCCAGGGCGTTGGCGGTGGCGCGCTCGTAATCCGCGAGCAGCCGCGGGACCTCGGCGACCTCGAGCGGGCGAGCCTCGGCGTAGGGCTTCTTGCCCGAATAGGTGTGGGCCTGGTCCGGGGCCGTGGTGGCCGAGGCCGAGACCGGCTGGTCGCCGCCCAGGAAGTCCGGATGGACCAGCCGGCCCATATGCCAGATCTGGCAGACGATCTTGCCGCCGCGATCGTGCACGGCCTTCACGATCGGCCGCCACGCGTCGACCTGGGCGTCGGACCAGATGCCCGGTGCGAACGGCCAGCCCAGCCCCTCCTGGGAGATGCCGGTGGCCTCGGTGAGGATCAACCCGGCGCCGGCGCGCTGGGCGTAGTACTCGACCATGAGCGGGGTCGGCACGTGCTCGCGGGTCGCGCGGCCGCGGGTGAGCGGGGCCATGAAGATCCGGTTCTTCGCCTCGATGGCGCCGATACGGATCGGGTCTAGCAGGGACGGCATGGAAACCTCGTGCTGGTTGCGGCAACGCCGCGTCCGGTGGTCAGGCGCCGAATTGGCGTCGCGACGCCGAGATGCCAAGGTGCACCGCAGCATCGCAGCTTGGTCCGTGCGCGAGCGCACGTCCCAAGGGGGGCGCGTGATCCCGGATATCCGGGACTTGGGGCGGGCCGCGCGCAGGACGGCGCGGGGCCATTGCGGAAGCATCGTCCGAAGCGCGGGCCGTCCGGCGGGCATCGCTGCGGGCGAAAGCCCGTCGTTCGGCCGGCGTCGCGCCGCCGTCACGCGAAAAGTCTTCCCTCCCCGTCGCCCAGGATGGCCGACAAGGCTTGAGCCCGGCCGCGCAGACCGGCAAGATCGGGCTTCCCGCTCCCGTCATTCAGACAGCCATGCCCTCAGCCCTCGCCGCCGACATGCCGCTCGAACCCCTCGGCGAGAAGAGCGCCGGTGCGTTCCGGACGATCAGCGAGGTCGCCGACGAGCTCGACGTGCCCCAGCACGTCCTGCGGTTCTGGGAGACCCGCTTCGGCCAGATCCGCCCGGTGAAGCGGGCAGGCGGCCGGCGCTATTACCGGCCCCAGGATGTCGAGCTCGTCGCCGGCATCCGGCAGCTCCTCTACGTGCAGCGCTACACCATCGCGGGGGCGCAGCGGGTGCTCAAGGAGAACGGCATCCGCTTCGTCCAGGCCGTGGGCCGCGGCGAGGCCAAGGCCGCCGAGCCGCTGATCCAGGAGGTCGAGGGCGCGACCGCGCTCCGGGCCGACACGCCCGACCGGGCGGCGCTGATGGGCGTGCTGGAGGATCTGCACGCCTGCCGCGCCCTGCTCGACGCCCTGCGCAGGCCCTACGACCGCGACGTGTGACACGCGCCGCGGCCTCTCGCCTTACGCGAGAAGCGCGATGAGCACGCAACTTGCGGATCCAGCGAACTTTCCTGCCGGAACCCGCGTTGTCGCCCGCATGGCCGCGTCCAAACCCAAGCTGTCACCCAGCCAGGAACTGATGGCCCGCCTCATGCGGATCGTCCGCTCCTGCCCGGATGCGGCCTCGGAAGTCCTCGAACTGATGTTCCTGGTCAGCCAGATCGAGGCCGCCACCACGATCGATCGGGACTACCGGGACGCCAAGCGGGTGATCAGCCGCCTGCGCAATCCCCTGTGGGAGATGGGGCCGCCCGACCGGGAGAAGCTGCTGACCGCCGCCGAGACGATCCGCCGGGTCTGCCGCCTGCCCGAGGACCAGATCCCGCCGGTGCCGATCGCCGATGCCGGGGAGCGCGCCCGGGTCGAGGCTCGACTTGCCGCCGCCCTCGCCGGCGAGTTCGACGCCGCCCAGATCGCCCGGGTCACCGGGGCCGTGGCGGCGGTGCTGCAGGAATAGGATCGGTTCCGGAAAAGATTCGGCCCGACGCCTCCGTCCGGGCCGGGACGGAGGTGCCAGAACCCTCGACGGCCGTGCCCGGCATCCCCACATGCGCTCCAACCGATGGAAGGGGCAACCGGCGACGCGCCCGGAATCCGGCCCCGGATCGGAACCGGAGAGACGCCGCATGACCGCCCTTCGTCCGCTCGCCGTGCTGCTCGCAAGCGGCTTGCTCCTCGCGGGGCCGGCCCAGGTCCCGGCCTTCGCCCAGACCACCGTGACGCGCTCCAAGACGGTCGCCCCCGGCAAGACCGTGCGGCTCGAGATCGCCCCGAATCTCAAGAAGGATTGCACCCCCGGCCCGATGCCGGAATTCAAGGTTTCCGGGGCGCCCAAGAACGGCTCCGTGATCACCAAGGTCGGCAAGCTGAAGACCCCGGCGAGCTACCGCTGCCCGAACAAGGAGGCCGCGGTCCAGGCGCTGTTCTACCAGCCCAACAATGGCTTCACGGGCTCGGACGAGGTGACTTTCGAGGTCAAGGGCGCCGACGGCCAAGTGCAGACCCAGAACATCAAGATCACGGTCGGCGCCGCCGGATCAAAATCCGGCGATGATGCCAAGAAAGAAGGCACGGATCTCTAAGCAGAGGCAGGATACCCGGGGGCGTGCATAGTTTTTCATCCTACATCGCGCGCCTGAAGGAGATCGAAATCAACGTTGAACCTGGTGGAGGCCGCGTTTTGGCCAGATGAGTGTTGCACGCAATCGACAGGCCCGCGGCGCGTTCGCCGCGCTGCGACAAAAGCGGGCCTGTCGGTTGCATCCAAGCCGAGACAGGATGAAGCTGTCAGGGTCTGAGAGGGTTATCGAATGTCGATGCATGCGACGAACGACCTTTTCCAGAGCTTCGCCCGAGGGTACGAGGCCCGCCGCGATACGGAGATGACGCTCTCCGAGTATCTCGAGGCCTGCCGCGACGAGCCGCTGATGTACGCCTCGTCCGCCGAGCGCATCCTGGCGGCCATCGGCGAACCGGAATTCGTGGACACCTCGAAGGATTCCCGCCTCGGCCGGATCTTCATGAACCGGACGATCCGGACCTACCCGGCCTTCCGCGAATTCTACGGGATGGAGGAGACGATCGAGCGGATCGTCTCGTTCTTCCGCCACGCCGCGCAGGGCCTGGAGGAGCGCAAGCAGATCCTCTACCTGCTGGGGCCGGTCGGCGGCGGCAAGTCGTCCCTGGCCGAGCGCCTGAAGGCGCTGATGGAGGTCCACCCGATCTACGTTCTCAAGGCCGGGGACGAGGTCTCGCCGGTGTTCGAGAGCCCGCTCGGGCTGTTCGATCCCGACACGATGGGCGAGGAGATCCAGAAGCGCTACGGCGTCCCGCGCCGGCGGCTCACCGGCCTGATGAGCCCCTGGGCGCTCAAGCGCCTCGACGAGTTCAACGGCGACATCTCGCGCTTCAAGGTGATCAAGGTCCGGCCCTCGCGGCTGCGCCAGATCGCCATCGCCAAGACTGAGCCGGGCGACGAGAACAACCAGGACATCTCCTCCCTGGTCGGCAAGGTCGATATCCGCCGGCTGGAAACCCTGTCTCAGGCGGACCCCGACGCCTACTCCTATTCGGGCGGCCTCAACCGGGCGAACCAGGGCGTTCTCGAATTCGTCGAGATGTTCAAGGCGCCGATCAAGATGCTGCACCCGCTGCTCACGGCGACGCAGGAGGGCAACTACGTCGGCACGGAGAATATCGGCGCGATCCCGTTCACCGGCGTGATCCTGGCCCACTCGAACGAATCCGAGTGGCAGACCTTCAAGACCAACAAGAACAACGAGGCCTTCATCGATCGCATCTACGTGATCAAGGTCCCGTACTGCCTCCGGGTGGCGGAGGAGCAGCACATCTACGAGAAGCTGATCTCCAGCTCGGAACTGTCGGACGCCGCCTGCGCGCCCGGCACCCTGGAGATGCTGGCCCGGTTCTCGGTCCTGTCGCGGCTCCGCGAGCACGCCAATTCCAACGTCTTCTCGAAGATGCGGGTCTATGACGGCGAATCGCTGCGCGAGGTCGATCCCCGCGCCCGGTCGATGCAGGAATACAAGGACACCGCCGGCGTCGACGAGGGCATGGACGGGATCTCGACACGCTTCGCCTTCAAGGTGCTGGCCGCGACCTTCAACCACGACACCACCGAGGTGTCGGCCGACCCGGTGCACCTGATGTACGTGCTGGAGCAGTCGCTCCGCCGTGAGCAGCTCCCGCCGGAGACCGAGAAGAAGTACCTGGAATTCATCAAGACCGAGCTGGCCCCGCGCTATGCGGAGTTCATCGGCCACGAAATCCAGAAGGCCTATCTCGAATCCTATCATGATTACGGCCAGAACCTGTTCGACCGCTACATCGACTATGCCGATGCGTGGATCGAGGATCAGGACTTCAAGGACGCCGAGACCGGCCAGCTCCTGAACCGGGAACTCCTCAATCAGGAACTGACCAAGATCGAGAAACCTGCCGGGATCGCCAACCCAAAGGATTTCCGCAACGAGGTGGTCAAGTTCGCCCTGCGCTCGCGGGCTCAGCACGGTGGCCGGAACCCGAGCTGGACCAGCTACGAGAAGCTGCGCGAAGTCATCGAGCGGCGGATGTTCAGCCAGGTCGAGGAACTGCTGCCGGTCATCTCCTTCGGCTCGAAGAAGGACGGCGACACCGAGAAGAAGCACGGCGAGTTCGTCGAGCGCATGGTCGCCCGGGGCTACACCGAGCGGCAGGTCCGCCGCCTGGTGGAATGGTACATGCGGGTGAAGCAGGCCGGCTGAGGGACGCGCGGCCGCTCGGGGTCAGACCGGGCGGCCAAGTTTCGACCCTCCGCCGCCATAGTTTCGGACGACCGGCCGGCGAGGCTCGCAAGCATGATGTGGGACAAGGCGAATCTCCTTTTCCTAAGACATCATGCGAGAGCGGAGCGTTAGACCAGACTGTGCGAAAGGGGGAAGCCTCTTTCGGAGAGCAGCATGGTATAATCGGGGCCTAGAACCGGCCGGAGCACGCGGGACGAGGGTTTTCGCAGCGAATGCACATCGTCGACCGACGCCTGAATCCGGGGGGCAAGAGCCTCCCCAACCGGCAGCGCTTCCTGCGGCGCGTGAAGGATGTCGCCCAGCGCGCCGTGCGTGAATCCGCCCGCGAGAAGGACATCAAGGATCTCGGAAAGGACGGCCGGGTGACCGTGCCCGCCGACGGCGTGCGCGAGCCCCGGTTCTCCCGCCAGCCCGGAACCGGCCTGCAGGATCACATCCTGCCGGGCAACAAGACCTACGTCGAAGGGGATCTCATCGAGCGCCCCCCGGGCGGCGGTGGCGGACGCGGATCCGGCGAGGGCGGAGAGGGCGGCGAGAACAGCGAGGACGCGTTCCGCTTCGTGCTCACCCGCGAGGAGTTTCTGGAACTCTTCCTCGAAGACCTGGAACTGCCGGATCTGGCCAAGCGCCGCCTGGCGGTGGTCGAGACGGAGGGGATGCGCCGGGCCGGCTACACGGTGACCGGCTCGCCGGCCAACCTCGCGCTCACCCGCACCCTGCGTAACTCGATGTCGCGGCGGATCGCTCTCAAGCGCCCGAAGCCCGAGGAGGTCGCGGCGCTCGAGGCGCAGCTCGCCGCCATGCGCGAGTCGGATCCGGGCCGGCCGGATCTGGAGCTCTCGCTGCTGAAGCTGCGTGAGCGCGCCAAGCGCATTCCGTATGTCGACCCGATCGACCTGCGCTTCCGCCGGTTCGAGCCCTATCCGCGGCCGATCGCGCAGGCCGTGATGTTCTGCCTGATGGACGTGTCCGGCTCGATGACCGAGCACATGAAGGACCTCGCCAAAAGGTTCTACATCCTGCTGCACATCTTCCTGACCCGCCGCTACCGGCACGTCGAGATCGTGTTCATCCGCCACACCGACCGGGCCACCGAGGTGGACGAGGAGACCTTCTTCGGCTCCCGGGAGACCGGCGGCACGCTGGTCTCCTCGGCGCTGGTGGAGATGAAGCGGATCATCGCCGAGCGCTACTCGCCCGACGACTGGAACATCTACGCCGCCCAGGCCTCGGACGGCGACAACGTCTCCTCCGACGGCCCGACCGCGACGGAGCTGCTGCGCGCCCACATCCTGCCGGCCTGCCAGCACTTCGCCTATCTCGAGGTCGGCGACGAGAACGGCCCCCGGGCCGGCTTCGTGGAGCACCGCACCACCCTGTGGCGGACCTACGAGGCCATCGCCAAGGCCGGCGGCCCGATCGCCATGCGCAAGGTCAACCACCGCCGGGAGATCTACCCGGTGTTCCGCGAGCTGTTCGGCCGCAAGGACGCGCGGGCCGAGGCGGAGGCGTAGCGATGTCCCCTCCCCCTTGCGGGGAGGGGTAGGGGTGGGGGTCGTTCAGGATCGAGCGTCGTGGGCTCTTCTGCACCACCCCCACCCCCGGCCCCTCCCCGCAAGGGGGAGGGGAGACAGGTCGAGGAGTAGGGTTTCATGGTGACCAGCCTGAGCCGTCCGTCGAGCAAGTCGCCGATCTCCGGCGGCCAAAAGCCCCTGTTCACCGGCAACGACTGGGATTTCGACACGATCCGGCGCATCCACGACGCCTGCGAGGCCATTGCCGGGCCGGAACTCGGATTGTCCTGGTATCCGAACCAGATCGAGATCATCACGGCCGAGCAGATGCTCGACGCCTACGCGTCGATCGGCATGCCGCTGTTCTACAAGCACTGGTCCTTCGGCAAGCACTTCGCCCAGCACGAGGCCGGCTACCGGCGCGGCCTGATGGGGCTCGCCTACGAGATCGTCATCAACTCGGATCCGTGCATCTCCTACGTGATGGAGGAGAACACGGCGACGATGCAGACCCTGGTGATCGCGCACGCCGCCTTCGGCCACAACCACTTCTTCAAGAACAACTATCTGTTCCGGCAATGGACCGATGCCGAGGGCATCCTCGATTACCTGGACTTCGCCAAGGGCTTCATCACCCGCTGCGAGGAGCGCTACGGCCACCAGGCGGTGGAGCAGGTGCTCGACGCCGCCCACGCGCTGATGAGCCAGGGCGTCCACCGGTATCCGCGCAAGAAGCGGCCGGACCTGGCCTCCGAGCAGCGGCGCGAGCGCGAGCGGGTCGAGCACGGCGAGCAGATCTACAACGACCTGTGGCGGACCCTGCCACAGAAGGTCGGCGCCGTGCGCCCGGACCTGGCCGCCGAGCGGCGCAAGGCCCTGCTCGAACTGCCGCAGGAGAATATTCTTTATTTCCTGGAGAAGGTCGCCCCGCGGCTGCGCCCCTGGCAGCGCGAGATCCTGCGGATCGTCCGGCTGGTGGCGCAGTATTTCTACCCGCAGCGCCAGACCAAGGTAATGAACGAGGGCTGCGCGACCTACAACCACTACCGGATCATGAATTCCCTGTCCGAGAAGGGGCAGATCACCGAGGCCGCCTATCTCGAATTCCTGCAATCGCACACCAACGTCATCCGGCAGCCGAACTACGACGACCGCTCCTATGGCGGCCACAATCCCTACGCGATCGGCTTCGCGATGATGCAGGACATCGCCCGCATCGTGGAGCAGCCGACGCCTGAGGACCGCGAATGGTTCCCCGACATCGCCGGTACCGGCGATCCCATGGCGGTTCTGCGCGATTGCTGGGCGAATTACCGCGACGAGAGCTTCATCCAGCAGTTCCTGTCGCCCAAGCTGATGCGCGACCTGCGCCTGTTCCACGTGGTCGACGACCCCGACGAGCCGGAGTTGCGC
Source organism: Methylobacterium sp. GXS13 (assembly GCF_001455965.1). Taxonomy (GTDB): domain Bacteria; phylum Pseudomonadota; class Alphaproteobacteria; order Rhizobiales; family Beijerinckiaceae; genus Methylobacterium. The sequence goes on along the minus strand of NZ_LKKO01000045.1, from coordinate 12,406 downwards.
GTCGAGGCGATCCACGACGAGCGCGGCTACCGCAAGATGCGCCGCTCCTTCGCCCGCCAGTACGACGTCGCCTGGCTCGACCCGGATATCGAGGTGGTGGATGTCGACCTCGAAGGCGACCGCCGGCTGATCCTGCACCACAAGGCGATCAACAAGATCACCCTGCAGAAGGAGGATGCCAAGCGGGTGCTCCAGCACCTCGCCGACCTCTGGGGCTACGACGTGGTCCTCAAGGAAGTCGAACCGGCCACCGGCACGGTGCTGGGCGAGATCAGCGCCAGCGCGCGGCCGATTTTCTTCTGACCAGGGGATCCGCTGCCATCTCGTGCATGCCTCTTCGCGGCACAGCAACGGTGGCTTGAAGAATGATTGTCCGAAGGCCTGTGGCTCGCACGGCCGGTCAAACATCCACCTTGTCATCCCGGGGCCGCGTAGCCGAACCCGGGATCCATAACCGCCGACCGTTCAAGGTCCTGCGCCGACAGCGGATCTGGATTCCGGGCTCGCCTGCGGCGCCCCGGAATGACGGGGCGGTTCACCAGGCACGCTGAAGCGGATCGGGCTCGCCGCGACGTCAGGTGGACTCAGCGTCCTGCCTGGATTGCCCCATCCCCTGTCCCATGCTGCAAGCAGGCATGAGCGCCCCGATCCTCACCCTCGACGAGACGAAAAACTTCCTCGACCGGGAATTCCCGCAGATGCAGGCCGGGGGCCGGGCCTTCCATCTGGAGGCGGTGGGGCCGCTCTCGGCACGGATGCGGATGGAAGGGCAGGAACGCTTCCTGCGGCCGGGGGGGACCGTGTCGGGGCCGGCCATGATGGCGCTGGCCGATTACGTGCTCTACGCCGCGATCCTGGCCCAGATCGGCCCGGTTGCGCTCGCCGTGACCACGAACCTGACCTTCAACTTCCTGCGCAGGCCCGCCCCGGGTGATCTGCTGGCGGAATGCCGGCTGCTCAAGCTCGGGCGGCGCTTGGCGGTGGGGGAGGTGGGAATCACCGCCCCGGGCAGCGACGACCTCGTCTGCCACGCCACCGGCACCTACGCGATTCCGCCCGACCGCGGTTAGGCGCCCGGCCGCGCCTCGGTGAGCCGGGCCGCGTAGCGGGCGATCAGGTCGACCTCCAGATTCAGCCCGTCGCCGGCGCGCCGCTCGCCCCAGGTGGTGACCTGGAGGGTGTGCGGGATCAGCAGCACCGAGAAGACGTCGCCGTCGACGCTGTTCACCGTGAGCGAGGTGCCGTCCAGGCAGACCGAGCCCTTCTCGGCGATGAAGCGCGAGAGGCCCGCGGGGGCGCGCAGCGTGAACCGGTCGCTCGGCCCCCAAGCGCCGGCCGTGACGCTCTCCCGCTCCAGGATCTCGGCGACGCCGTCGACATGGCCGGTGACGAGGTGGCCGCCGAGCTCGTCGCCGATCTTCAGGGAGCGCTCCAGGTTGATGCGTCCGCCCGCCGTCCAGCGGCCGACCGTGGTCCGCGCCAGGGTCTCGGCTGCGGCGTCCACGGCGAAGACGCAGCCGCCCTCGGCCGGCACCACCCCCACCCCCGTCAGGCACGGGCCCGAGCACGCGATCGAGGCGCCGAGCGCGATGGTGGCCGGGTCGTAGGAGGCGCGGATCGTGATCCGGCGCAGGTCGCCCTCGCCCGCGATCGAGACGATGGTGCCGACGTCGCTGACCAGACCGGTGAACATCGCTAGAAAACCCTCTCGTAGGTGGCGGCCGCGTCGGGGCCGAGCTGCAGCTGTTCGGCCACCCGGAATTTCTTCGGCTCTGCCAGCGCGTCGGTGAGATCCGGGCCGAGCGCCTTCAGGCCGCCCGCGGCGCCGAGTTCCGCCGGCCCGGTGACCAGCGTGCAGGCCTCGATCAGATCGGCCCGCGCCAGGGCATCGGCCAGGCGCGGGCCGCCTTCGGTGCACAGCCGCGTCAAACCGCGCTCCCCGAGATGGGCCAGCGCGTTCGGCAGCTCGACGCGGCCGGCGACATCTGCCGGCAGGATGGCGATCTCGACTCCCAGGGCCTCCAGGGCCCGGCGGGCATGGGCCGGGGCGGAGCGGGTGGTCAGGACCAGGGTGGCGGTGTCGCGCGCGGTCCGGGCGAGCACGCTGGCCGGCGAGAGCATCAGCTGCGAATCGAGCACGATCCGCAGGGGCGAGCGGGCGCCGAGGCCCGGCAGCCGCACGGTCAGGGACGGGTCGTCGGCCCGGGCGGTGCCGATGCCGATCAGGATCGCGTCGGCATGCGCCCGCCAGAGATGCACCGCCCCGTCGGCCACCGGGCCGGTGATCCGCAGGCGCTCCGGGCCTGCACCCGCGCAGAAGCCGTCGCGGGTGCGGGCGAGCTTGAGGTGCACCGCCGGCCTCCCGCGGGTCACCCGGGTGATGTGGCCGATATGGTCCCGGGTCGCCGCCTCCCGCAGCAGGCCGGTCTCGACCGCGACGCCGCCCTGGCGCAGGAGGGCATGGCCGCGCCCGGCCACCCGCGAATCCGGATCCTCGACGGCGCTGACCACCCGGGCGATCCCGGCGGCCAGGATCGCGTCGGTGCAGGGCGGCGTGCGGCCGTGATGCGAGCACGGCTCCAGGGTGACGTAGAGGGTCGCGCCCCGTGCGGCCGCGCCGGCCTGGGCCAGCGCCAGGGGCTCCCCGTGGGGCCGGCCCCCCGGCGCCGTCGCCCCGGTCCCGAGGATCCGGCCGGTGCCGGGCTCGACGACGACGGCGCCCACGGAGGGGTTCGGCCAGGTGGTGCCGAGCCCGCGCCGGCCGAGCGCCAGGGCCAGGCGCATGAAGCTGGCATCGTCGCTCATGAGCGGACGGCCCGGCGGCGGGGCGGGGCGTCGGGCTCGGGCTCCTCGGGGTCGGGCGACGCATCCGTTTCGGCCCCCACGGCCAGCAGGCCGTCGCCCAGGGTGCCGAGCAGGTCCTCGAAATCCTTGGCTTCCCGAAAATTCTTGTAGACCGAGGCGAAGCGCACATAGGCGACGTCGTCGAGACCCTTCAGGCCGGCCATCACCAATTCGCCGATCGCCTCGGAGGTCACCTCCGGCTCGCCGGCACTCTCGAGCTGCCGGGTGATGCCGCTGACCAGCCGCTCGATCCGCTCGGGATCGACGGCGCGCTTGCGCAGGGCCACGCCGATCGAGCGCTGGAGCTTGTCCCGGTCGAAGGGCACACGCTTGCCCGAGCGCTTGAGCACCACGACCTCGCGCAGCTGCACCCGCTCGAAGGTGGTGAAGCGGCCGGCGCAATCCGGGCAGACCCGGCGGCCCAGCAGCGCCGCGCCGTCCTCGGAGGGCCGCGAATCCTTCACCTGCGTCTCGGAGCCGCCGCAATAGGGACACCGCATGGGATCTGAGCCGCCTCGTTTCAGGGTCTCGCGGACCCGCAATCGGCTATCTGCCCCAGCCGCCTGCGGATTGCCAGGATAGGGGCACGCGACAGAGCTGCGGTGCGCGCGCGGCGGCTTGTGCAGGGCGGAACGCGCTCTCCTCCCCCTTGCGGGGAGGAGTTGGAGGTGGGGGTGGTTCCAGGGAAGGCTCGGCGGTCCCTTCTGTGCCACCCCCACCCCTGACCCCTCCCCGCAAGGGGGAGGGGAAACGCGCGGTGGCTCAGGCGGCCAGCGCTTGGCTGAGGGCGGCGCGGGCAAGCAGCCGCGTCGAATCCAAGGTCGGCAGCGCCGCGTTGCCGTCATGGATGATCAGGGGGATCTCGGTGCAGCCGAGCACGACCGCGTCGCAGTGTTCCTCATCCTTCAGGCGTGCGATGACCGTCTGGAACTGAGCCACGCTCGCCGGATCGAAGATCCCGTTGACCAGCTCGGACATGATGATCGCGCCAAGCTGGGCCCGCTCGTGCGGTTGCGGGATCACGCAGTCGATGCCGTATCGGCGCAGTGCCGTCGGGTACACGTCGCTCTCCACGAGCCAGCGGGTCCCAGTCAGGCCGAGGCGGCGGAAGCCGCGGGCCGAGGCTTCCTCCGCGACCACCTCGGCGATGTGCAGCCAGGGCAGGGGCGAGCGCGGACGGACCCGATCCATCGCCTGATGGATGGTGTTGTCCGGGCAGATCAAGAAATCGGCCCCCGCAGCCTGTAGCTTGGCCGCGGAGGACAGCATCAGGTCGCCGACTCCCGCCAGATCGCCGCGATCGAGGCAATCGACATAGGCCGCCAGGGAATGCGTATGCATCGACACCTCCGGGTGTCCATGCGGACCCAGATGCGCCGCGCCTTCCGTGCAAATCGTCCGATAGCAGAGCGCCGCTCCTTCGGCGGAGCATCCCACGATCCCGATATGTTTTGGCACGGCGTCGTGTCCCGAAGAGAATCGTGACGCCGACAGAACGACGCCCGCGGATCCGAAGACCCGCGGGCGTTTATTCCTCTCCTAGGCACTGAGCGCAATCGGCTCGGCTGACAGGCCTCAGCCGTAGATCGGGAACCGGTCGGTCAGCGCGTGGACGCGGCTCTTCACCGAGGCCTCGACCTCCGGATCGCCGGCCTCGCCCTTGGCCACCATGCCGTCCAGCACCTCGACGATGAAGCCGCCGATCTGCTTGAACTCGGCGACGCCGAAGCCCCGCGAGGTGCCGGCCGGGGTACCCAGGCGGATGCCCGAGGTGATGGTCGGCTTCTGGGTGTCGAACGGCACGCCGTTCTTGTTGCAGGTGATGTCGGCCCGCGACAGGGCGGCCTCGGCGGCCTTGCCGGTGAGGCCCTTCCGCTGAAGATCGACCAGCATCAGGTGGTTGTCGGTGCCGCCCGAGGTGATGTCGTAGCCGCCGGACATCAGGGTGTCGGCGAGCGCCTTGGCGTTCTCTACCACCTGACGGGCGTAGATCTTGAACTCGGGCTTGAGCGCCTCGCCGAAGGCCACGGCCTTGCCGGCGATGACATGCATCAGCGGGCCGCCCTGGAGGCCGGGGAAGATCGCCGAGTTGAACTTCTTGGCGAGCGCCTCGTCGTTCGTCAGGATCATGCCGCCGCGGGGGCCGCGGAGCGTCTTGTGGGTCGTGGTGGTGACCACGTGGGCGTGCGGGAACGGCGACGGATGCACGCCGGCCGCGATCAGCCCGGCGAAGTGGGCCGCGTCGACCATGAAGTAGGCGCCGACGGAATCGGCGATCTCACGGAACTTGGCGAAGTCCCAGTGGCGCGGGTAACCCGAGCCGCCGGCGATGATCACCTTCGGCTTGTGCTCCTCGGCGAGCGCGGCGACCTGCTCCATGTCGATGCGTTGGTCATCGCGGCGCACCGTGTAGGAGATCGGCTTGAACCACTTGCCCGAGACGTTGGGCGGGGCGCCGTGGGTGAGGTGGCCGCCGGCCGCGAGGTCGAGGCCCAGGAAGGTGTCGCCGGGCTGCATCAGGGCCAGGAACACGCCCTGGTTGGCCTGGGAGCCCGAGTTCGGCTGCACGTTGGCGAAGCCGCAATCGAACAGGCGCTTGGCGCGCTCGATGGCGAGGTTCTCGGCGATGTCCACGAACTGGCAGCCGCCGTAGTAGCGCCGGCCCGGATAGCCTTCCGCGTACTTGTTGGTGAGCACCGAGCCCTGCGCCTCGAGCACGGCGCGGGAGACGATGTTCTCCGAGGCGATCAGCTCGATCTCGTGCTGCTGACGGCCGAGTTCCTTCGACACCGCATCGGCGATCTCGGGATCGGCCTCGGTCAGCGGGGCCGCGAAGAAGCTGTTCGAGAAGTGCTTGTCGGCGGCGGTACCGGCGCTCATGGTCTGCCTCTGTTCTGGTAGGGGCGGGGCCCGGCCTTTCGTCGGCGTGCACGGGCGGGCATTCGAGCGGGATTCCTACACGGGCTGGTGCGTGCCGCCAAGCACAGGCAATTTGGACGGGCCCAAAGAATTATTTGCCGCAGGTGAGCGCAGCGACGGTAGACTGAGGCCTCGTGTGCCGCCCTCTCATCATGCGGCAGAATCGCTTGACGCAATTTAACTGCGATAGAATAAAACATGCATCGGTGATGTATTCGATAATAATCATCCGAATTATTGACTGATTTTTATCTGGGTATCGCAGTATTGTATCTAAGATGAATGACCTATGCGGTCATATAACTGAATATAGAATTGCAATGAGAATTTCTAGGGTATTTACGATTTTAGCGGTGGGCGCACGACCATGGAAGCCTACGCCCTGTGCCACAGACCCATTTCCAGCATCCTGGAATGGCAGGCCTCCATCGATGCAATAGGATTCGATCTGGCGCTGAAATCCGATCAGATCCCGCCAGCCGTCTCCGGTCACCTCCCTGCCACATGACAGGGGCGTGAGGCTGGCTTCGAGTGCTCGGTCATTCTGTTCTCCGACTTGGCGGAGACCTGCCCCGAAACAGATTTCAGGGGGCCATGGGCCTACGCGTATGCCTTCTATATCGCGACGTTCCCGGCCTGCGCGGGGACCTGGATCGCGATTGCCGCTGCCTTAAGGCTGTCGACGGGCGTCGCCTTCGACCCGCAAGAGGACAAGCTGCTGACCGCCGAGGCCGCAATCCGCTACGCTCATGAGGCAGTGGCCAGTACCGCAAGGCTCGAGGCGCAGTTCGGCAGAAACACGTCCCTCTGAGTCCGGATCGGGCACATGTCGCCCGCGTTCAGGAAACGAAATTGGTCTCGACCAGCACGGTCTCGGTCTCGAACGCGGCGGCATGCCACGTCCCGGCGGGGAAATGGAACACGCTGCCGGCGGAGAACGGCTTGCGGCCCTGCTCGGTCTCGAGGAACCCGGAGCCGGAGATCACCTGCACGAACTGCTCGTGCTCATGGCTGTGACGCCCGGCTGAGACACCCGCCGGGACCACGACCCGCACGAGGCGCGCGTCGGCGCCCGGGATCGTGCGCTTGGCGACGCCATTGCCGGCAACGGTTTCTTCGCAGCTGTCCCAGGCGGTCAGGTGATCGGTCATCGAGGTTCTCCTTCGCCGCAGGAGATGCGTCCGCGCCGCGCCGGATCAACGGCCGCGGCAACCCGGGCCGTGCGTCAACCGGTCCCGCCCTCGGGCGCGCGGCCGCGGCGGGGCTTCGGCGGGCTCGGCTCGGGCTTCGGCGGTGCCGGATCCGCGGGCTTTTCCGAGGACGGCCAAAACGTCGCGAACAGCTCCTGCATCGCCCGGATGTTGTTGCCCTGCACCTCGGCCCCGGTGCGCATCATGTGCTCGATCATCGCGGAGCCGGCCTCGCCGGCCTTCTCCCCGGCTGACTTGGGAACGGGTTTCGGCGGTGGGGGTGGGGCCGCAGCGGGCATGAACGCCTTGGCCATCTCGCCCCAGGCCGGGCCGAACGGGAACGGCACGGGGGGCGGGGGCGCCGCCGGCCGGGCTTGGGCGGGCTCGGCCTGGGGCTGGTTGAGCATGATGTGGACGATGCTCGCCACGACGGCGCCCGCCATCATCGGCAGCATCTGGCGCAGCACCTGCGCGCCGACCCCGCTGGTCGCCGAGGCCTGGCGCAGCACCCCCTGCATCAGCTGGGCCGAACCGAACATCTGGGTCAGCGCTTCCAGGCCCTGGGGGGCGGCCGAGCGTGCGGTGTCCGGCATGCCGAACATTCGGGCGAAGCTGCTCGGATCCAGGCCGGCGCCGCGCTGGAGCCCGAGGGTCAGGGCCGGCATCAGCGCCTCGAAGGCGCGGGCCGTCTGCTCGGGGGTCAGGCCGAATTGCTGGGCCATCGCCTGGATCCCGGCCTCGCCCTGGACCTGGAACATCTCGAGCGGGTTGAACATGACGCCTCGTCCCCGTCCCGGTCGGACCGGCCGGGACGAACCATCGTGACCGGTTGCGCGGCGAAATACCAGTTCCCGTCAAAGGATCTTGTGCTCAGCCCGCTCCGGCCCAGCGATCGGCTGGTATTGCGGGCTGCGCCCGCTTCAGCTCACCGGCCCGGGATGGGGCTGGCCGGCGGGCAAAGGCGCATCACGCTGCGACGCCTCGCGGGTGGCCGCCGGCTGCGGAACGCGCCCGCCCCGCGCCTCCAGCCGGTCGACGGTGCGGCGGGCGAGCAGGATGCCCAGGATGCCGAAGACCAGCGAGCCGAGGCCCATCCCGGCGACCACCCCGCGCGGCCCGTAGAGCGTGGCGCCGAGCATCGCCGGCGGCACGGTCCCGAGGGTGGCCCGGCCCCAGTTCAGCAGGGTCGAGCGGATCGGGAAGCCGAGATTGTTGAAGGCGGCATTGCCGAGGAACAGGAGCCCGTTGAAGAACCAGATCGCCCCGCCGGCGAGGCAGAAGAAGCCGAACAGGTCGCGCGCGACCCCGTGCAACCCGAACAGGCCCGCCAGCGGGTCGCGGGCGAGCGCCAGGACGAGCCAGACCAGGGCCGTGTAGATCAGGGTCACCCGGATCGCCGCGCCCAGGACCCCGCGCATCCGGTCGAACCGCCCGGCGCCCCAGTTCTGCGCCAGGATCGGGCCGATCGCTCCCGACAGGGCGAACAGGCCCCCGAAGGCCACCGGCGTCAGGCGGTCGATCACCGCGGCGGCGGCTACCGCATCGGCGCCGTAGCCGGCAAAGAGGCGCGCCAGGAAGGCGCTCGCGACCGAGGGCGCGAGGTTCGTCAGCACTGCCGGCCCGGCGACCGTCGCCAGGACCGGCGCGTCGGAGACGACATCCGATACAAGCGGCAGGGCCAGCAGCCCGTGCTGCATCACGCCGCGCAAGCCCACCGCCACGAAGGTCGCCCGCGCCACGCAGATCGTGATCGCCGCGCCCTCGACGCCGAGGCCGGCGCCGAAGATCAGCAGCGGGTCGAGGACGGCCGTGACGATGGCGCCCGCGAGGGTGACCAGCATGGCTTGGCGCGCCGCACCGACCGCGCGCAGCAGGCCGGTGAACAGCATGCCGGCGGCGAGCAGCAGGTTCGACGGCAGGGTGATGTGCAGGAACAGCTGCGCGACCCGGAGCGTCTCGCCGCTGGCGCCGATCAGGCTCAGCAACCGCTCGGAGAGCGCGAAGATCAGCAGGGCGATGAGCGCGGCTGCGAGGCTCGCCAGCGCGAGGGCCGAGCCCGACAGGCGCCGCGCTGCTGCCCGGTCACCCGCCCCAACCGCCCGCCCGACCAGGGCGCCGGCGGCGATCATCAGGCCGATATTCACGGCGGTGGCGAAGAACTGCACGATCGCGGCGAAACCGATCGCCGCGGTGAGTTTCGGGTCGCCGAGCTTCGAGACGTAGAACAGCGACAGCAGGTCGACCACGAAGATCGCCATCAGCCCCACCGAGCCGGTGGCGGCCATCACGACCACGTGCCGGAGGATCGAGCCGGTCACGAACCGGCCCGCCTCGGCCGTGGGCAAACCGTCAGGCATCGGGGCGGTCACGCATCCCGGGCGGTGCCTTCCGATTCCAGCTCGGGCTCCGGATCGACCTCGTTCTCGGCCTCGGTCGCATCGGCCTCCTGCGGGGCGAGGGCGGGCTTGTCCAGAAGCCGCTCGGCCGCCTCGCGCCGGTCGCTGCCGATCAGGTCGCGGGTCTCGGTGCTCAAGGCCCGCGCCGGCCGGACCGGCTCGGTCAGCGGCTCGGGCTTCAGGCCCGCCGCGGCGCCGCGCATCCATCCGGCGCCCTCCGGCAGGGCGCCGGCCTGCTGCAGCACCAGGCGGGCGATATCGCGCTTGCGCACGTCGTCGGCCCGGGCCGCGGCCACCTCCGGCGACAGGCCGAGTCCCTCCAGGGCCGCCCGCCCGAAGGCGAGGGCCGATTCCGCGGTCTCGCGGATCTGGTAATCGACGTCCCGGTTCATCAGCTCGACGGCGTGCAGGCGGTCGTAGGCGCGCACGAAGGTGCGGACGTTCGAGAACTCCTCGTGCACGATGTCGACGATCTTGAGCGCGCCGGCGCGGTCGTCCACGCAGATGCAGACCAGCTCGACCCGGCCGATCCCGGCGGCGCGGAGCACGTCGAGCCGAGTGCCGTCGCCGTAATAGATCCGGAAGCCGAAACGCGAGGCCGCGCGCAGCTGCTCCACGTCCTTGTCGATCACAGTCACCGGGATCCCCTCGGCGAGGAGCACCTGGGTCAGCACCTGCCCGAACCGGCCGAAGCCGATCACGAGCACCCTGGCCTCGCCGCTCTCGGCGAGCTCCGCGGAGGGTTCCGACACGTCGACCTGCTCGCGGGCGGTGCGGCGCTCGATCAGCTTGTCGAGGCCCTTGGCGGCGACCGGCCCGATCAGCATGGTCAGCGCCGCGAGCGCCACCGCGAAGCGCGTCGCCGTGGGCCCGGTGAGCCCGAGATCCTCCGCCTGGGGCAGCAGCACGAAGGCGAACTCGCCCGCCGGCGCCAGCACGGCGGCGCCGCGCAAGGCGCCGAGGGTGTCCGAGCCGAACAGCCGGAACAGGCCGGCGACCAGCGCCACCTTGAGCAGGATCGCCCCGAGCGTCGCCCCGAACAGGGCCGGCCAGACCTCCCGGACCAGGCCGCCGTCGATCGACATGCCGACGCTCATGAAGAACAGGCCGAGCAGCATGCCGCGGAACGGCTCGATCTCGGCCTCGAGCTGATGGCGGAAGTTCGATTCGGCGAGCAGGATGCCGGCCAGGAACGCGCCCATCGCCATGGACAGGCCGACCTGCTCCATCAGCAGCGCGGTGCCGAGCACCACCAGGAGCGCCGCCGCGGTCATGACCTCGCGGGCGCCACTGGCGGCCAGCAGCCGGAAGAACGGGTTGAGGCCGTAGCGGCCCACCAGCACCACGGCAAGGATGGCCGCCACCGCCTTGCCGGTGGAGATCGCCGCCGACCCGATGCCGGGCCCGCCGGTGGCGTCGCCGGCCGTGGCGAGCAGCGGCATCAGGGCCAGGATGCCGACCACCGACAGATCCTGGAACAGCAGCACCGCGAAGGCCCGGCCCCCGTAGGCGCTGCCGAGATCGCCCCGCTCCTCCAGGAGCTGCAGCGCCACCGCGGTGGCCGAGAGGGCGAGCGCGATCCCGATCACCGAAGCCGCCCCGAGGCTGAGCCCGGCGGCCAGCCCGACGCCGCCCAGGACCAGGGCGCAGGCCACGAGCTGCGCCGCGCCGAGGCCGAAGATGTCCCGCCGCATCGAGACGAGCTGCGACAGGTGCAATTCCAGCCCGACGATGAACAGCAGCAGCACCACGCCGATCTCGGCGACGCTCGCGGCGGTCTCGGGCTCGGCGATCAGCGACAGGCCGGACGGGCCGATCAGCACCCCGGCCACGAGGTAGCCGAGCACGGCGCTCTGGCCGATCAGCCGGAACACCGGCACGCCGATCACCGCGGCCGCCAGGAAGGTCAGGACCGGCGGCAGGAAGCTCGCATGTTCGGCGGGGCTCGCCATGCAGATCTTCTCGGCGGATGGCTTCGGGTTCGTGGGCTCCGGCTTAGCGCGGGCGGCGCCGCGATGCGAGATGCGCGAGGGTGCCGTTCGGCACAAGCGGGTTCTTGGGCCGATGGCGAGCCAAGCCCGTACGGGGGCGTAACAGTGTCATGAAACGCGCTGGTCGCTGACAGATCAGTCCGTTTGGCCTTCCGGTGAATCTGCGTGCCATGTACCAAAATATGGTACATTCTGGTATCAGGAGGCCGGCATGGCGAAGAACACATCTATCTCGCTCGGGGACCATTTCGCCGGGTTCATCGATCGTCAGGTCACCGATGGGCGCTACGGATCGGCCAGTGAGGTCGTCCGCGCCGGCCTGCGCCTGCTCGAAGAGCACGAGGTGAAGGTCGCCGCGCTTCAAGCAGCCCTGATCGCCGGGGAAGAGTCCGGTCCCGCGGAGGAGCTGGACAGTTCCGCGTTCCTTCAGGAGATGCGGGCCAAGTATGGCCGCTAGCCCCCGCGCTCGGTTCACCCCCCTGGCGCGTGCCGACCTGGATGAGATCTGGCGCTATACGTTCGGCCGGTGGTCGCCGGATCAGGCCGATCGCTACCATCAGGAAATCGTTGACACAGCCGGCGCACTCGCCGCCGGCGCGAAGGTCGGCCGCGCCGTCGAGATCCGTGCCGGCTATCTCAGATACGCGGTCGGATCGCATTTGATTTTCTACCGGCAGACGGAGGCCGGAATCGATGTCATCCGCGTCCTGCATCAGCGCATGGACGTGCCGTCCCGCCTGTCTTGAAGCGACTTGATCGCGACCAGACAAGACTTCTGATCTTCGGCCGTCGAGGGCGCGCACCGAGTTCAGCATCTGCACCCGGCCGGCCGCTGCGCGTGCCGGATCACCCCAGCAGCCGCGACCGCGCCCGGCGCGAGCCGTCGATGAACTCGAAGCCGCCGGCCGCGCTCAGCATGTGCAGGCGGGAGCCGGGCCAGGCCGCCCCGGGGCCGAGGCGCGTCTCGACCCGCTGCTCGTAGCCGTCGGCGTCGAGCCGCAGGATCAGGGCGAGGCCGAGCGCCGCGCCGTAGCCCTGGCGGCAATCCTGCACCGGCCGGATCAGG
>NZ_LKKO01000044.1 GCF_001455965.1 Methylobacterium sp. GXS13 | reverse complement strand
GGGCGCCGGGCGGCCCACCGGGGGTGGGCCTGGGCCGGGCCCCGGCCGCCCTGGGCGCGGGCGCCCTCGGCCCCCGCCTGCTTCTGCCCCGGGAGGGCGGCGTCGTCCTGGGCCTGGCTGGCGGTGGCCCGAGTCAGCAGCTGCTCGAGCCGGTCGGCCTGCTGACGGGCCAGCACCAGGGCGGCCTCCTGGCGGGCGAGCGCGGCCTCGGCGCTCGCCAGCTCAACCTGGTAGGGGGCCGGGTCGATCTTGTAGAGGATGTCGCCTTCCTTGACCTGGCTGCCCTGCTCGAACAGGCGCTTGATCACGAGGCCCGAGACCCGCGAGCGGACCTCGGCGATGCGCATCGGCGCCACCCGGCCGGGCAGGTCGCGCAGATAGGGGATCGCCTGTGGCGTTACCGTGACGAAGCCCACCTCCGGCACCGGCGGCGTCGGCGCGGCCACCTGCTTCGGGTTGCAGGCCCCCAGCGCCAGGGCCAGCAGGGCAGCCGACCCCAGGAGGCGCGCGCGGCGGCGGACGGGGGACGGGGTGATGGCGGTCGAAGTGCGGGTCACGGGTTCCGACGCTCCTGGAAAAACATGCGTCAATTGGGGCCGGCGCGGAGCAAGGGCCGCGCGTCGTCGAGGCGGATCGCGCATCCTCCCGAGGGGATTTTCCGGCTCTCGGAAGGGCGATGCTGCACGATCAGGACTTTGGACCGCCGTGCCGGATCCGGAATCCGGCACGATGGACCTGCGCCGATACGGCGGAGATCGGAGCGCCCGGCCGGCGGAACCGGCGGCGCGGATCAGGCCGCCCGGGGCGGCCGGTGCAGGGACTCGTCCGGTCCGGAAGCCGGAACGACGGCCCGCGGATAACCATAGGATGCGGCGGAGGCGTGACGCGGCTGCACCGCTTCCACCTGGCGGCGCGGAAGCCCGAGCTCGCTGACGATCTCGAGATCGGCCGGGCACAGGTCGGTGCCGTCGAACAGCGCTCGACGGGCCTCGGGGACGGTCTTGCGGGTCTCCACCCTGCGCGCGTCCGACAGGACGGCGACGGTCTGGCTCACCACCCAGCAGGCCGGACCCGCCACCGGGGCGGCCCGGGCCGGCCGGGGCGCAGCCATCAGTGCAGCCGCCGCGACTACGAGCACCGCCAGCATGGCGAGGCTCCGGACGAGGCGGTCCGGCGAGCCCGCGAGGCGGCGGGCCAGAAAGGCGGCGGATCGGATCACGATCCTGAGATAAGCACGGCCGTCCCCCGGCGCAATCACCCACGGCGTCGCGGGTTTTTTCAGTGTTGCCCGGAGCACACAGGCAGGCCGGGATTCGCCCTCTTCCCTCGGCCGGCCTCAACCTTGCCGCGAAGTCAGGGCCGGCTCCCCCAAGGATCGCGGTCCACCCGCGACGACCGACGCCGTCGGCAAGGACTGGCACGTGAGAGGATACAAGACCATGGCGAGACGGATCGCGATGCTGGGGCTCGCAGCCGCCCTGCTGGGGAGTGCACCCGCCTCCGCCGGCCCGATCGATAGCGGGCCGCTCGCGGATTTCCTGAACGTCTTCCGCAGCCAGGCGATCCCGCGCGAGACGATCGGCTGGAACAGCACCGAGAAGCCCGGCACCATCGTGATCTCCACCCGCCAGCGCCGGCTCTACTACATCCTCGGGAACAGCGAGGCGATCCGCTACGGCGTCGGCGTCGGACGGCAGGGCTTCTCCTGGTCCGGCACCAAGACGGTGACGATGAAGAAGGAATGGCCGGCCTGGCGCCCGCCGCAGCAGATGCTGGCCCGCCGTCCGGACCTGCCGCGCTTCATGGCCGGCGGCCAGGACAACCCGCTCGGCGCCCGCGCCCTCTATCTCGGCTCGTCGCTCTACCGGATCCACGGCTCCAACGAGCCCGAGACGATGGGCGCCGCGGTGTCCTCGGGCTGCATCCGCATGACCAACAAGGACGTGGTCGATCTCTACGACCGGGTCCGAGTCGGCACCAAGGTGGTGGTGCGCGACTGAGCGCCCCGCCCGACGGAGGGGGCCGGGAGCCGGGTCTTCGGGCCGCGCTCCCGGGCTCGCCGGCGGGAAACGAATGATCGCCTGAGGCTGACGAGATGCCCGGGCCAGGCCCGGCGCGCACCCGCTCGGGATGCCGGGAGCGGATCCGCGGCCGCCTGAGAAGCCCAGGACCTCGCGGACGGACCGCCCCGCATCCACGGTCCCGCGGAATCAGCGGCTCGGCAAACCGCACCGGGATCGGGCCTGAGGATCGGTCCTCCGGTGCCGGGGCATCCCGCCCTGCCCCGGGCCGCGCATGCGGCGACCGTGCGGGACGGGCGGCGGAACTGCGCGAACCGATATCGTGTGGATCACCCGCGGCGCAGCTGCGGCCGATCGTATCCGCAGGATGTTCCCTTCGTTAAGGAACATATATGGAACATTAAGGTTTCATGCAGGACGCGACGGGAGTTCCGATGGCCCGCTACCGGTTCCACTGCACCAACGGCCTGGAATGCGTCTTCGACGCCCGGGGCGCCGACATCCGCGCGGCCGGGCGCCTGAGCGTACGGGCGCGCCGGGTCGCCGCCGACGTGATGCAGACCCTGTCCGACCGGACCGATTGGTCCGAATGGCGGGTGAGCGTCCACGACCTCAGCGGTCGGCGCGTTCTGGTGCAGCCCTTCGGGCAGCCGGTCGAAGACCGGTCCCTGGCGGCCTGACCTGTTTCGCGCCGGCGCATTTCGCTATCCTGCCGGCATGATCCGATCCGCCGGTTCTCGCCCCCGCCGATTCGATGCCGCCCTCGTGCTCGGCGCCGCCCTGCTCCCGGCCGGGTCCGCCGCCGCGCAGGCGCTCCTGCCGGTCACGGGCTTCGCGCCGCTGCCGTCCTTCGCCTGGGAGCCGGTCGCGGATGCGGGTCGGTGGACCGGCTCCTACGCGAGCCTGTCCACCGGCTACGCGGTCAGTTCCTCCCGGCATCTAGGCAGCTTTTCCGGCCCGACGATCGGGTTCGAGGGCGGCCGGATGTGGCAGGAGGGGCCAATCCTCTACGGGATCAGCGGCGGCCTGGATTACCTCGCCGGCCTCGACGGCGCCCTCACCCCGGGCTTCGGACGCCTCGCCTACAGCCGCGACTTCGCGGGCGCGCTGGAGGTCGAGGTCGGGACCCTGCTGGCGCCGGATGTGCTGCTCTACGCCAAGGCCGGGGCCGGCGCGGTCCACGACACCCTGGCTGTCGGCCCGACCCCGTTCAGCCCGCCCCTGACCCGGGCGGACATCGCGATCCTGCCGAACGCCCGCGTCGGGGTCGAGTGGGCGGTCACGGACCGCCTCTCGGTGGCGGTGGAAGCCGGCGTGGTGCGCAACGGCCTGCGCTGATTTTCGTTACTTGGGGCTGATCACGCCTGCGGTTGAGAGCGCTTCGGCCCGATGGGCCACAACCGTCCCTGCGAGGGGCGTAAAGCATCCCAGGGTAGCGTGCGCCCCCCCCCCCGAAGGGAGCGTTTCCCCAGGTTGCTTCGCTGCGCGCGCACGGACGGAGGGTCCGCGTCAGCCGGACATCGGACCCCGCCGAAGCACCGCCAGATCGCGCCAGCCATAGGCGACCTCTACGAGCGTGCCCTGCTCCCGGTGCTCCGCCCGCTCGCCGACCACGACACCGCCGAGGCGCTCGTAGAATCGCCGGGCCATCGCATTGTCGCGCAGCACCCACAGGCTGGCGGCACGATGACCCCTCTCCAGCAAATGGGCCGCCAGCGCGGCCATCAGGGCGGTGCCGGTCCCGCGCCGCTGGGCGGCTCTGCGGACGTAGATCGCACTGACCTCACCGTCGAACCGGTCCGCCGCCAGTTCGGCCGAACGCTGGGCGCCGCAGGATCCGAACCCCACCAGCCCCACCGGTCCGGCTGCCACCGCGACCCCGGTGCCGGACGCCCGATCCCCGAGGATCCGCGTCCAGATCGCCATCCGCGTCTCGATCGTGTGGGCGGCGATCATCGCATCGGGCAGGAGCCCGGCATAGGTTTCCCGCCACGTGGCGACATGGAGCGCCGCGAGGGCCGGGGCATCGTCCAGGCCCGCCGGCCGGATCGTCATGGGCTCCGACAGGAACGGGATGGATTCCACCGGGGGCTCCTGGGCGGGCTGGACATCGCGCCGGCTCTCGAGCAGGCGACGGCTCTCACAAACGTCCTCGCCGGACATGGGCGGCCGGGACGAGCCCCCCCGCCTCCCCGTCCCGCTGCTGCA
This sequence comes from Methylobacterium sp. GXS13, assembly GCF_001455965.1. GTDB lineage: Bacteria > Pseudomonadota > Alphaproteobacteria > Rhizobiales > Beijerinckiaceae > Methylobacterium. The sequence continues at coordinate 45,099 of NZ_LKKO01000044.1, read as the reverse complement.
GCTTCGGCCTCCAGGGGGGATGGCGTGCTGCCGGCATGCCACCGTCCAACGCGCCCCGACAAAAACCATACCTCTTGCGGAACCGCACCGCAAAGCAAACGTTACGCGCGTGCGAGGCCTGGAAACAGGCTCGCCAGTTGGGCGCCGGTCCTGGTGTCCGGCGACTCTTGTAGTCACGTTGCTCACTGGAGGATGTGGTTATGAGGACTTACGACGTTGCGCCTCTGTTCCGGTCGTCCATCGGGTTCGACCGTCTGTTCGAGCTCTTGAACCAGGCCGAACGCGTCGAGACCACGGCCGCCTGGCCGCCCTACAACATCGAGAAGGTCGCGGACGATCAGTACCGCATCACCATGGCGGTGGCGGGCTTCACCCCCGACGAGATCGCGTTGACCCAGCAGGACACGGTGCTCCTCGTGTCGGGCCAGAAGGCGACGCCCGAGACCGAGCGGCACTACCTGCACCGCGGCATCGCGGGCCGCACGTTCCGCCAGACCTTCAACCTGGCCGACCATGTGAAGGTCGTGGGTGCGAGCCTGGAGAACGGGCTCCTGACCGTCGCGCTCAAGCGCGAGGTGCCGGAGGCCCTGAAGCCCCGTCGCATCGCCATCGGCGGCGTCACGTCCACGTCCGGGCAGGACAATGCGCCCGGGCAGATCCCCGAGGCCAAGGTCGCCCAGGCCAAGGTCTCCGACGCCAAGGTCTCCGACGCCAAGGTGTCCGAGGCCAAGGCCGCCTGATCGCGGCCGGTCCGAGCCCGGGCCGCCCGATCCGCGGACCGCCCGGGCTCCCCGTTGGACGAAACGACATCCCTCGGGGGCCCGCAGGCCCGCGGGCCGCCGACGGCCGATCGCGTGAGATGCCCATGACGCCAACCTGACGGAGGTCCCCATGAGCGTGAGAGATCTGATTCCGTGGACCCGCAACGCCGGCACCCCGGCGCCGACCGCCCTGTCGTCCCAGGCGGCCCATCCCTTCCTGACGCTCCACCGCGAGGTGAACCGCCTGTTCGACGACGTGTTCACCGGGTTCGGCGCGGTTCCGAGCCTGGCCGGCCGGGGCCTCACCTGGCCCACCGTCGAGCTGGTCGAGGCGGATGGCGGGCTGCGGCTCTCGGCCGAGCTGCCCGGTCTCGACGAGACCGACGTCGAGCTCCTGATCGAGGGCGGCGTGCTGACCCTGCGGGGCGAGAAGCGTGCCGAGACCGCCGACAGGGCGCGCGGCTACTCGGAGCGGAGCTACGGCCGCTTCGAGCGGGTCATCGCCCTGCCCGTCCCGGTCGAGGAGGACAAGGCCGAGGCCACGTTCCGGAACGGCGTGCTCACCGTGACGCTGCCGCGCTCGGCCAAGGCGCCGGACCGTGGGCGCCGCATCGCCATCAACGGCGGCGGCACCCAGACGACGGCCCATTGAGGCGGGTTCGCCCGAACATCTGAGGCGGCGGCCGGCCTGGACCGGCAGGACGACCGAGCGCGGACCTGCCGGCCGCCCCAGCCTCTGCTGACGCACAGGAGGGTCGCATGCATCCCATCGAAACCACCCCGATCGACACCCCTATCGAGCGCCTCGGCCCGATGGCCGCGGCCACCTTAAGGGCGGCGGCGGTCGACCCGTTCGAGGCCTTCGTGGCGCCGGGCGACGTGTTCCGGCATCCCCGGGAGGTCCTGTCCTATCCCGGCCTGTCGCGGGCCGAGAAGCGGGCGATCCTGGCCTCCTGGGCCTCCGATGCCCGCGCCGTGGAGTCCTGCCCGACTTTGCGCTGCCTGCCGGGCTGCCGGGCCGAGCCGGTGCCGCTCGACGCGATCCTGGAAGCGCTCCAGGCCCTGGACGGCACGCCCGTCCCCGGCGGGACCGCGGCGCCGCGCAAGCCGCGGAGCCCGGTGGTGCTCGGCCGCCGCTTGCGGCGCGGCGCGGTCGCGCGGGACGCCGTCCAGAACTGAGGCCCGGAGGCGATCGATGACGACCTTCGACCTGCAGGACCGCTCTCGCTGGACGAGCCGGCTCCGGCGCAGCCGAACCGGGACGCCGGCCGGGGCGGCGGAGCGGGCGACGTGGTCCCCCCTCACCGGCTGGATCGCGACGACCACCCTCTGCCTCGCCCTGGCGGCCTTCAGCCCGGCACCGGCCATGCCCTGGGTGCTGGCGGGATTGCTGAGCCTGTCGGGCTTCGTCTGGCTCGGCGCCGCGATCACCCTGGCCGGGCCGCCGGCCAGCGCCACGCACCTCACCGCCTGGGACGCCGCCCTCCTCGCCTTCGCGGCGAGCTTCGGCGTCCAATCCGCCGCGCGCCTCGGGCTGCTGTCGGCCTGAGCGCGGCGCATCCCCGCCATCGTGCCGCCCGGCGCGACGACCACGCCGTCGCGCCGGGCTACAAGGAGGCAACCATGCAGCATCATGCGATCGGACCCGGACACAAAAAGTCCCCCGCCGAAGCGGACCGCGGGAACGCGCCCTGCACGACCCGGCCGGGAGACCGGCGCCGACTCGAACGGGCGCCGCTCCGTGTCGTGCTCGGCCGGAAACGGGCGCCGGCCGCGCCGCCGCGTTTCCCGGACGGGCCGGAGCTGGAGCGGGCGCTGGTCAATCCGGCGGCGGTCTTCGTCACGCCGTCCGCCGTGCTGGACCACCCCCGGCTGCGGCGCGAAGGGAAGCGCGAACTCCTTCGCCGGTGGGCCTGGGACGAGTACCTGAAGGAGGTGGCCGCCGCCGAGGGCATGGCCGAGGGCGAGCCCTCGCAGCTCGACGCGGTGAAGGCCGCACTCCTGGCCCTCGGCGAGACCTGGCGCCCCAAACCCTCCGCCCCCATGGTCGCCGTGCCGGTGCCGCAGGCGGACGGGGAGGATCTGGTTCTCGCGGCCTGAGCCGGGCGCGCCTCAGACCGGATCGAAGCCGAGTTCCTGTTTCAGGCCGATCCAGCCCGGCGGCGTGACCTGCACGGCGCGGGTCGTCTCGGAGCGGCGCAGCCAGCCTTTCGCGCAGAACAGGCTCATCAGCTGGACGCCCAGCGGGCCGGCGAGATGGTGCTCCCGCTCGGTCCAGTCGAGGCATTGCCGGGCCAGGCCGTGCCGGCCCGGCTTCAGCCGATCGACCTCCAGGCCGAGGCCGGCGAACCACGCCACGCCGGCCGGCGGCACCGCGAAGCGCTTACCCTCCACCGGCAGGAGGTAGCCGCGCGCCTGCAGGGCACCGGTGACGGCGACGCCCAGGCGGCCGGCCAGGTGATCGTAGCAGCAGCGCGCGAACCGCAGCTCCCGCGCCTCCCGGCCCAGGGGCTTCGACCGGACGGGCGCTGCCGGCCCGATCGCCGCGAGCGTCTCCAGCGCCAGGGCGACCTGGGGGCCGGCTAGGCGATAATAGCGGTGGCGCCCCTCGGTCTCGACCGCCAGGAGGCCGCCCGCGAGCAGCTTGCCGAGATGCGAACTCGCCGTCTGCGCGGTGACGCCGGCCGCAAAGGCTAATTCGCCGGCGGGCCGCGCCTTTCCGTCGAGCAGATGCATCAGCATCAGGGACCGCGCCGGGTCCGCGATCAGGAATGCCGCCGTGGCGAGGCTCGGTTGCGGATTCATGGTCGGTCTCCAGGCCAGCCGGCCCATCATGCCACCGACGCGGTGCGGATGCCTCGACACGCATCGAAGCATCCGGCCTCAAGCCGCCTTTAGGGTTCCGGTCATCGCTTCCGAGAGCTTGCCATGACCGAAACGCCGAAGGCCGACATCCGCCGCATCTACGAGCGCTGGCACGAGACGGTGCTCGCCCGCGACATCGACGGCCTGATGGCGCTCTATGCCGAGGACGCCATCCTGGAGAGCCCGCTGGTCTTGGCCGAAGAGGGGATCGACGCGTCCGGAATCCTGACCGGCAGACCCGCGATACGGCGTTTCTTCGACGCGTCGCTACGCAAGCCCGGCAGCGCGCTCGGCCGCTGGTACCGCACCGGCACTTTCTTCTCCGACGGCCGCCGGCTCACCTGGGAGTATCCGCGCGCCACGCCCGAGGGCGACCAGGTCGATCTGGTCGAGGTGATGGACCTAGCGGCCGGGCGGATCGCCCACCACCGGGTCTACTGGGGCTGGGTCGGCTTCCGGGCGCTGGCCCCGATCCTCGACGCGTCACGGTCGTGACCGTGACGGCCCCGAGAGGACGCGCGGCCCGGCCGCGCCGGGCAGATCGGCGAAACGGCGCCTCCCACGATGCGACGCTCGTCATGGCGGCGACCAGCGTGAGTTATGTCGTCGTCCTGCTCGATACCTCGATCGTCAACGTCGCCCTGGGCGGCATCACCGCGTCGATGGCGACGGACGTGGCCGGCCTGCAATGGGTGGTGAACGCCTACACCCTCGCCTTCGCGAGTCTGCTCCTCACCGGCGGTGCACTGGGTGATCGCTGGGGCGCGCGCAACGTTTACTGTGCCGGCCTGGCGGTCTTCACCCTCGCCTCGACCCTGTGCGGAGCCGCCCCCGGCCTCCCGGGCCTGATGGCGGCCCGTGCGCTGCAAGGAATCGGAGCCGCCTTGCTGGTCCCGTGCTCGCTGAAGCTGATCAACCAAGCCTTCCCCGATCCCGAACGGCGTGCGCGCGCCATCGGGCTGTGGATCGGCTGCGGCGGGCTCGCCATGGCGACCGGTCCCCTGATCGGCGGGATCCTGATCCATGCCTTCAACTGGCGAAGCATCTTCTTCGTCAACCTGCCCATCGGGCTGCTCGGCCTCGCCATGACGGGACGCCTGGCGTCCGAGCCCGGACCGCGGCCGACCCGGCCGTTCGACCTCGCCGGCCAGATGACGGCGTTCGTGGCCATCGGCACGCTCATCGGCGTTCTCATCGAGGGTGACGGCCTCGGATGGTTCTCGGTTCCGATGCTGGCGGGACTCGCCCTCGCGCTCGCCGCCGGGGCGCTGTTTCTCCGGATCGAGGCGCGCGCCGCGCATCCCATGCTACCGCTGTCGCTGTTCAAAGACCGGGTCTTCGCCGGATCGGTCTCGGTGTCTCTGGCATCGGCCTTCGTCTTCTACGGATTCCTGTTCCTCATCAGCCTGTATCATCAACGGCATCAGGGCCTTTCAGCGATTCAGACCGGCTTGGCGCTCCTGCCCGTCACCGCCATGGTCGCCTGCGGGAGCTTCGTCGCCGACCGTGTCGCGCGGATCTATGGAACCCAGCGGCCCCTCTCCGTCGCCTTCGGCCTGTACGCGATCGGTGCCCTCGGCCTCCTGCCGACTGGGGGCCCGTCGTCCTGGCTGACGGTTCCTCCGCTGCTGGCGATCGGGCTCGCCTCCGGCTTCATCTCGCCGGCCGCGACGGCGCCGGCCCTGGGTGCCGTCGCGTCGCACCATACCGGCATCGCGTCCGCGGCCCTCCATGCGGCCCGTCAGACGGGTGCGGCGCTGGGGGTCGCCATCTTCGGCGCGGTACTGGCGGCGACCGCCCGGTTCGACCGTGCCCTACCGGTCGCACTCTGGCTCATCGTGGCCGTGTCCCTGGCCGCGGCGCTGACCTGGTGGCGGTCCGTAGGGCGCCCACCGCCCGAGGGTGCCAATCCTTCGCGATCCGCGCACCTCACGCCACCGAGAACCGGAACGTCGTGACCGCCCGGAACACCTCCCCCGGCCGCAGGACCGCGGAGGGGAAGCCCGGCTGGTTCGGAGCGTCCGGAAAGCCTTGCGTCTCGAAGCAGACGCCGTCGCCGGAGCGGTAGATCCTGCCGGAGGGGCCGATCAGCGTGCCGTCCAGGTTGTTGCCGGTGTAGAGCTGCAATGCCGGCTGCGTGGTCGCCACGTCGAGCCGACGTCCGCTGCCCGGATCGATGCAGGTCGCGGCCGGGCGCAGGGTCCCGGCGGGGCCGCGCAGCACGAAGGTGTGGTCGTAGCCCTTTGCGAAGGCGAGTTGCGGATCGCCGACCCGGATGCGCTCGCCCAGCGCGTGCGGGGCGCGGAAATCGAACGGGGTGCCGGCCACCGGTCGGATCTCGCCGGTGGGGACCTGCGTCGCGTCTGTGGGGGTGAACGCGTCGGCCTTGAGCTGAACCATGTGGTCGAGCACGCTGCCGGTCCCCTCCCCGGCCAGATTGAAGTAACTGTGGTTGGTGAGGTTCAGGATCGTCGGCCGCTCGGTCACCGCCTCGTAATCGAGGCGCAGCAGCCCGTCCTCGGGCAGGCTGTAGCGCACGCGGACGTCGAGGTTGCCGGGAAATCCCTCCTCCCCGTCCGGCGAGCGGCGGGCCAGGGCGAGGCTCGAGCCGTCAACGTCTTCCACGTGCCACAGACGCTTGCCGAAGTTGCGGTCGCCGCCATGCAGGGTGTTGGGGGCCTCGTTCACCGGCAGCCGGTAGGTCTGGCCGTCGAGGCTGAAGCACCCGCCCGCGATGCGATTGGCATAGCGGCCGACCAGGGCGCCGAAGCTCGGGCTCACGGTCTCGTAGCCCTTCAGGGTATCGAGTCCGAGGACGACGTTGGCGCTGCAGCCGGCCCGATCGGGCACCTCGATCGCCGCGATCACCGCGCCGAAATCAAGGACATGGACGCGCAGACTGCCCCGGCTCAGGATGTGCCGCGTGACGATCTGCCCGTCCGCGGTTCGCCCGAAGATCTCGCCTCGCATGGCCTTCCCCGCTCTCGAAGACATACCGGTTTCAAAAGCTGGGTGATCGTTCGGAGTGGGGCAGAACCCCGTGAAAGCACTTCGCTCAGCGCTTCCAGACGCCGAGTCGCTCGCTGCGGGCATGATCCTCGGCCGCGACGAGTTCAGGGCTTGCCTCCGGGGAGGCCCGGCCGCCGCCGTTGAACAGCACGACCTCGGAGAGGTCGCGGCCGTTCACCTGACAGTTCATGTTCTCGCTGCCCGGTGCCGGCTGACAGGTCACAGGGCGGCCTGCGAGGTAGCGGGCGAGTTCGTCGGCCTGGCCGCCCCGCACCCACTCGACGCCGAACAGATGCACGACCTTGCCGCCGAGCTTCAGGGTCGCGGTATCGATCACTTGGGCCGGCCCGGTGATGGCATTGGCCGCAGGCGGCGGCGTGTCGGGCTCCGGATCGCCGCCGGTCTCAGGCGGGGGCGTGACCGTGTCGGGGGGCGCGGCCTGTGAAGCAGTTGGCGGAGCCACCGCTGGGTTCGTCGGGGAGCTGGCCGGAGAATTGGCGGCCTGAGGCGACGTCGCCTGCGAAGCCGCAGGGCGCGTGGATTCCGGCTCGCGCCCGGCTAGGACCAGACCAGCAGCAACGACCGCCACCAGGGCGGCTGTGCTTGCACCGACGAGCCAGCGCCGATGACGGCCGCCCTCATCACCAGTTCCGACGCCGAAGCCGAGTCGCGCGCGCAAGCTGGACAGGGTGCCGCGGATCGATTCACCGATCCGGCCTGGTCCCTTGTTCCAGGCAGCGGCCGGATCCGAGCTACGCACCGACACTGCAGTTCCATCGGTCGGTCCGCCGAACCGGGTCTGCAAGCCCGTCCGCAGGGTGGCGAAGCGCCCAGCCGCGTTCTGCGCCAGCGCCCGCCCCTGCTCGGTGGACCGCTCGGCGAGCGAACGCGCCCGCTCGGATTGTGTCTCGACGAAGCGGGCAGTGGCGACCTTCATCTCGTAGGCGCTGGTCAGGATCGGCGAATCCTTGGCCTCCTCCAGGGCCGGGGCGGGCGCAGGCTCTGGCTCCGCCGGCAGAAACAGGGCCGGGTGCCGCGCCTTCAGTTCCGCTACGAAATCCGCGATCGTCATCGGGTCGGACGTGCCCAGGCGCAGGCGCGGAACGCCGTGGCGGTCGAGCACCCGGTAGCCGTAGGCCCCGGGCACGATCGCAGCCTCGGCCATAAGTTCGAGCGTCCGCACGGCGACCGGGCTGGCGAGCGCCCGGGCGATCGCTGTCCGGATCGCTTCGCGGAGGGCGGCACGCTCCGGATCGTCGAGAGCCGGACGCGCCGGCCCCGCCTCCTGTTCCGCCGCCATCGTTGAAGACGTCATAAACCCGATCCCGGCATCGCCGTGCGCCGCACGGATGCCGCTTTACGCTTTGCCGGGCGAGGGAGCCAGGGTGCCGGCCTGGACGCTGCGGCGCAGGACCCGTCCGGTCTCGGCGACGATCACCGGGCGCGAGCCCGTGAAGCTTACCTCGAGGACCAGCTCGGCCGCCCCGGTGGAGATCGCACCGCGACCGGGATTCGCCGTGCGGAAATCGACGATCGTGCGGATCGTGCAGGTCTCGGCATCGCAGGCGGTGCGGATCGCCCGAGGCTCGTAGCGACGCTCGGGCCAGCGTTGGACGAAGCTACGCTTCTCGGCAACCAGACCGGCGAGGGTGATGGGGTGGCCGTAGAAGCGCACCCGCGTCCCATAGAAATGTGGCGCGGCGCCCACCATCGTGTCCCCCGAACTGGAGACGGTGGCGAGGTAATTCGCCGCGAGCGCCCGGGCAATGGCGGCGCGCTCGGAGGAGGCAGCGGCCGGCATGGGGACCATGGCGGCCGGCGTGTCGGCGAGGCGCCGAGGATGGAGTGCCTGCCGCCGTAGGGTCTCGCGGACGGGCGGTCGCTCCAGGGCAGCCGCACGCCGGGGAGCCGCGGCCTTGGTCGAGGTGGACTTGGGCAGGGCATCGTCCGCAGGCTCGGGCTTGGCCGCCTGCCGGACCGTGGCCCTCGCGTCCGTCGATGGCTTGGCCTGCTCCTGGCTCACAGCCTTCATAGGCTCCTTGGCCGGCGCGGCGGTAGAGGCACGGGCCGGCGGATCGACCCAGGAACTCTGCGACGATGCCCCCTGCTGGGCCGAGGCGCCGCCGACGAAGGCCAAAGGCAGGATCACGCCGAGCGCGAGGGCACGTGGTCGGGTGGGCATGGTGGCGGGCATCGGTGCCTTCCTGGCGGCCGGGGCAGACGTGATGAGAACGCGCCCGCATGCCGAGGAGGTTCCACGGTTTGGTGCAGGCGCGCCCACGACTCTGCCGATGTGTCGGGCCGACACCAGCCGGGGATTGCGTGGATGACGGGGTTGCGCTCGACCGTTCCACTACCAAGTGGGGGACAATCTTGGCCGTCGCCGGTTTCAGGCGATCTTTCGCCCCACGCATCGAGGTTCCCGTGGCCCGACCTGAGACCGAGGCAACCCCGAACCCGCATCGGAGTCCGCGATGAGCGGGGACCGGCGTCGGGCGCTGCTGATCTGCAACGCGAAGGCCCGCAATGGCGGCCTCGACCTCGACGAGGTGCGGGGGATCCTGCGCGCCGGGGGCATCGAGCCGGTGGAGCCGCCGCCGGATGCCGATTGCCGCGAGGTGATCCGCGCGCGCGCCAAGGATGTCGAGTTCGTGATCCTCGGCGGCGGCGACGGCACCATGAACATGGCCGCGCCCGCTCTGGTGGAGAGCGGCCTGCCCCTCGCCATCCTGCCGCTGGGCACGGCCAACGACCTCGCCCGCTCGCTCGGCCTGCCGCTGGATCCCCTGGCCGCAGCCCGGTTCATCCCGACGGCGGAAGCACGGCCGGTCGATCTCGGCTGGGTCAACGGCCACTATTATTTCAATGTCGCCAGCATCGGCTTCTCCGCCGAACTCGCTGGCGAACTCACCGCGGAGTCGAAGAAGACCTGGGGGGTGCTCGGCTACGCGGTCGCGGCCATCCGGGTGCTGCGCCGAGTGCGGCCGTTCACCGTAACCATCGAGCATGACGGCACGGTCGAGAGGGTGACGACGATCCAGGTCTCGGTCGGCAACGGCCGGCACTACGGCGGCGGCATGACCGTGGAGGAGACCGCCACGGTCGACGACGGCAAGCTCGATTTCTACAGCCTGGAAGTCGCGCATTGGTGGCGGCTGATCGCGCTCTTGCCGGCCCTGCGCCGGGGCACCCAGGGACGCGCCGCCGACGTGCGCGCCTTCCAGACGCGGGAGATCAAGATCGCGACACGTAAGCCCCGGCCGGTGAACACCGACGGCGAGCTGACCACCCACACGCCCGCTCATTTCAAGGTCTGCCCGAAGATCCTTCGGGTCTACGCCCCCGATCCGGCGAGCCGCCCCGGTCCGTTCGACCTTTCCACCCTAGGCAGCCGCCTGTTCCCGGACCACGAAACGCCCGACCCGTGACTGACCTGATCCAGCTTGCCACGCAGCCGGCCGTCTGGGTCGCGCTCGCGACCCTCATCGTGATGGAGGTCGTGCTCGGCGTCGACAACCTGATCTTCATCTCGATCCTGACCAACAAGCTGCCGCCTGACCAGCAGACGCGGGCGCGGCGGATCGGGATCGGGCTGGCCCTGATCCTGCGACTTGGGCTTCTGGGCACGGTCGCGTTCATCGTGCACCTGACCGAACCGGTCTTCTCGGTCCTGAACCAGGATTTCTCCTGGCGCGACCTGATCCTGATCGGCGGCGGCCTGTTCCTGCTCTGGAAGGCCACGAAGGAAATCCATCACAGCGTCGATCCTGACGAGACCGATGAGAAGAAGATCGGCGGCACGATCGGGTTCGGTGCCGCGATCGGCCAGATTCTGCTCCTCGATCTCGTGTTCTCGATCGACTCGATCATCACCGCGGTCGGCATGACCGAGCATGTGCCGGTGATGATGGTGGCCGTTGTCGTGGCGGTGATCGTCATGCTGGTCGCAGCGGAGCCGCTCTCCGCCTTCATCGCCCGCAATCCAACCGTGGTGATGCTGGCGCTGGGCTTCCTGATCATGATCGGCATGACGCTGATCGCCGAAGGGTTCGGCGCCCACGTGCCGAAGGGCTACATCTACACAGCCATGGCGTTCTCGGCCGGCGTCGAGGGCCTCAACATGCTGGCCCGGGGGCGCCGACGGGCGGCGGGCGGAGGCCGTTGATGACCATCCGGATCGCCGCTTCCCTGTGCGCCCTGCTCATCGTCACCCGGGCCCACGCGGAGACGATCCCGATGACGCCCTCCCCCGCGATCCTGCACGACCTCGCCCCCACCGGCACGCTCCGGGCGGCGATCAACCTCGGCAACCCGGTTCTGGCCCGGTCCGGGGCGGATGGCCCGGCGGGCGTGTCGGTCGATCTCGCCCGGGCGCTGGCGCAGAAACTCGGCGTGCCGGTGGCGTTTGTGACGTTTCCCGGGGCGGGTACCGTCTCGGGGTCGGCCGGGTCCGGGACTTGGGACATCTGCTTCCTGGCGATCGACCCGAAGCGCGCCGAAGGCATCGCCTTCACGGCGCCCTACGTGCTGATCGCCGGCAGCTACCTCGTGCCGGCCGCCTCGCCGATCCGGAGTTTGCCGGACGTCGACCGCACCGGGATCCGGATCTCAGTGGGACGCGGCAGCGCCTACGACCTGTTCCTGACCCGCGCGCTGCGCCACGCCAGCCTGGTGCGGGCGCCGACCTCGGCGGAGGCGGTCACGGCCTTCGCCCGGGACGGCCTCGATGTCGCCGCCGGAGTGCATCAGCCGCTCGCCGCCTACGCGGCCGCCCACCCGGAGGTGCGCCTGTTGCCGGGGCATTTCATGGAGATCCCGCAGGCGATGGGCCTGCCGGTGGGGCGGGATGCGGGGGCGGCCTTTCTTGCGGGCTTCCTCGCGCAGGCGAAGGCGGATGGGTTTATCGCGCGGAGCCTGGAGACGAACGGGCAGGATCCGGGGCTGGCGGCGCCGTAGAGCTGGGTCTCCGGCAAGTCCAACCCGTCACCTCATCCTGAGGTGCCGCAGCGGAGCGGAGGCCTCGAAGCAGCCCTCCAGCCAGTCGCGCGATTTCTGAAGCCCCCCTTCGAGGCCCACTGAAGCGGGCACCTCAGGATGAGGGCGCGGGTGGGCGATAAAACCTGCCCACCTGCAGCACTCGGCATTCTCACACCACCAGATTCACGATCCGCCCCGGCACCACGATCACCTTGCGGGGCGGCTTGCCCTCCAGGATCTTCTGGACCGTCTCCAGGGCCAGGGTGGCGGCTTCAACCGCCTTGGCGTCGGCGTCGCGCGGCACCGTCACGTCCGCGCGCTTCTTGCCGTTGATCTGCACCGGCAGCGTGATCTCGTCCTCGACCAGCAGCCCGGCCTCGGCCTCCGGCCAGGGGGCCTGGGCGGCCAGCCCAGGGCGGCCGAGCGCCGTCCAGCATTCCTCGGCCAGGTGCGGCATCATCGGGGCGATGAGTTGCACCAGGATGCCGGCCGCTTCCGTGGCCGCCGCGCGCGAGACCGGCCCGCGGAGCCCGTCCTCAAGGGCGTTGGCCAGGGTGTAGATGTGGGCGACGCAGCGGTTGAAGCGCAGGCGCTCGATATCGTCCTGCACCGCGGCCAGCGCCCGGTGGGCGGCCTTGCGCAGGGTGAGGTCGGCGGCGCCGTCCCCGCTCGCGGACAGCGCGGCATGGGTCAGCCGCCAGACCTTCTGAACGAAGCGGGCAGCGCCCTGCACGCCCTCCTCACTCCAGATCACGTCGCGCTCGGGCGGGGAATCGGACAGCACGAACCAGCGCGCCGTGTCGGCCCCGTAGCTCGCGATGATGTCGTCCGGGTCGACCACGTTCTTCTTGGACTTCGACATCTTCTCGATCGGGCCGATCGCAACCGGCGCCTGAGTTTTCACGTGAAACGCGCGGCGCTCGCCCTCCTCCGTGGAGAAGCGGATCTCGGCCGGCGGCACCCAGGCGCCCGCCGCGTCCTTGTAGGTCTCGTGGACCACCATGCCCTGGGTGAACAGGCCGGCGAACGGCTCCGAGACGCCGGCCCAGCCGGTCTCGCGCATCGCCCGCATGAAGAACCGGGCGTAGAGCAGGTGCAGGATCGCGTGCTCGATGCCACCGATATACTGATCCACGGCCAGCCAATGATCGACCGTGGCCCGGTCGGTGGGGGCGTCGGTGAGCCAGGGCGCCGTGAAGCGGGCATAGTACCAGGACGAATCGACGAACGTGTCCATCGTGTCGGTCTCGCGCCGGGCCGGCGCGCCGCATTTGGGGCACGGCACGTTGCGCCAAGCCTGGTCCCGCTCCAGCGGATTGCCGGGCTGGTCGAAGGACACCTCGTCCGGCAGCTTCACCGGCAGGTCAGCGACCGGCACCGGCTGCGGGCCGCAGGTCTCGCAATGGACGATCGGGATCGGGCAGCCCCAGTACCGCTGGCGCGAGACGCCCCAGTCGCGCAGGCGGAACTGGACCTTGCGCTTGGCCACCCCCTCCTGCTCGAGGCGGCGCGCTACGGTCTCGAAGGCCTCCCCGGTGGTCATGCCGTTGAGGAAGCGCGAATTGATCATCCGCCCGTCCTCGACATAGGCCGTGGTGGTGATCAGGAACGCCTCCGGATCCTGGCCCTCGGGGCAGACCACCGGCACGTTGCCGAGCCCGTACTTGTTCGCGAAATCGAGGTCGCGCTGATCGTGCGCCGGGCAGCCGAACACGGCGCCGGTGCCGTAGTCCATCAGGACGAAATTCGCGACGTAGACCGGCAGCTCCCAGGCCGGGTCGAGGGGATGGCGCACGGTCAGGCCGGTGTCGAAACCAAGCTTTTCCGCGGTGTCGATCGCCGCCTGGGCGGTGCCGGTGCGCCGGCACTCCTCGATGAAGGTTTGGAGGTCAGGGTTGTTCGCGGCCAGGGTCGCGGCCAGGGGATGGTCGGCGGCGATCGCCAGGAACCGGGCACCGAACAGGGTGTCGGGCCGGGTGGTGTAGACCGTCACGGACTCGGTCGCGCCGGCCGGCGGCCGGGCGAGGGCAAACCGGACCTCCAGCCCCTCGGAGCGGCCAATCCAGTTCTTCTGCATCAGCCTGACTTTTTCCGGCCAGCGGTCCAGCCCGTCCAGCGCGGTGAGCAGGTCCTCGGCGAAATCGGTGATCTTGAAGAACCACTGGGTCAGCTCGCGCTGCTCGACCAGGGCGCCGGAGCGCCAGCCGCGCCCGTCGATCACCTGCTCGTTGGCCAGCACGGTGTGATCGACCGGGTCCCAGTTCACCTTGGCGGTGCGCCGCGTGACCAGACCCTTGTCCAGGAAGTCGAGAAACATGCGCTGCTGGTGCTTGTAATAATCGGGGTCGCAGGTCGCGATCTCCCGGCTCCAGTCCAGCGACAGGCCCATGGCCTTCAGCTGGTCGCGCATCGACGCGATGTTGGCGTAGGTCCAGTCCCGCGGGTTGACCTTGCGCTCCATGGCGGCGTTCTCGGCCGGCAGCCCGAACGCGTCCCAGCCCATGGGGTGGAGCACGTTGAAGCCCCGGGCGCGCTTGTACCGGGCGACCACGTCGCCCATCGCGTAATTGCGCACGTGGCCCATGTGGATGCGCCCCGACGGGTACGGGAACATCTCCAGCACGTAGTATTTCGGGCGCCCATCGGCGTTGTCGGTCTCGAAAAGCCGCTGCTCCGCCCAGGCGGCCTGCCAGCGGGGCTCGGCATCCTTGGCGTTGTAGCGCTCGACGGCAGAGGGGGCAGTGCTGGTCATGGATCCGGCTGGGTCAGGGGCTCGGCGGCTGATCGGTGAGAGCCGCGGCACGTTGTGGCCCAGTAGCATATCTGCGCCGGAGCCGGTCAACGGATGCACCGATCCGGGCTTGCGCCCGCCACGCAACGGCATAGGTCGGCAGGCAGCACACGGTTCATGAGAGGGGCCCGCACCAGGGCGGTCCCACCCATCCCCCTCATCCTGAGACGGCGCAGCGAAGCGGAGACCGCCAAGGAGGCCTCCAGCCAGCCGTGCGATCCCTGGAGGGCTCCGTCGAGGCCCAGCGCTCTTCGGTCGCCGGGCACCTCAGGATGCGGGGGTGGGTTGGAGCACCCGCCTCCCGGGACGGGCCCGGCAGCGACAGGACAGACACGCGATGGACGACGCGATCACCGACTCGAACGCTCCCCCGACGGACGGGATGGGGCAGCCGACCGCCAAGCCTCCTGTCGGCGAGGCCGATGTCGCCGCCGGGCTCGCCGAGGTCCGCGCCGCCGTCGCACAGGCGGCGGAGGATTCGGACCGCGACCCGGCGGAGGTCCAGCTCGTGGCGGTCTCCAAGACCGTGCCGGCGGAGGGCATCGTCCCGGCCCTGGAGGCGGGCCAGCGGGTGTTCGGGGAGAACTACGTCCAGGAATCCTCAGCGAAATGGCCGGACCTGCGCAGCCGCTACCCGGATGTCGAGTTGCATCTGGTCGGGCCGCTGCAATCCAACAAGGCCCGCGAGGCGGTGGCCCTGTTCGACGTGATCCATTCCCTCGACCGGCTGTCGCTGGCGGCAGCGCTCGCCAAGGAGATCCAGCGCGCGGGTCGCGCCCCGAAGCTGCTGATCCAGGTCAATACCGGGGCGGAGCCGCAGAAGGGGGGCGTCCTGCCGGATCAACTCGCCGCCCTACTGGCCGCGTGTCGCGACACGCACGGCCTCGCGATCCAGGGCCTGATGTGCATCCCGCCGGCGGAGGACCCGCCCTCGGCCCATTTCGCCCTGCTCGCCCGGCTGGCGGAGGAGCACGACCTGTCGATCCTCTCGATGGGCATGAGCGCGGATTTTCCGGCGGCGATCCAGCAGGGCGCCACCCATGTCCGGGTCGGGACGGCGATTTTCGGCGCGCGGACCCGGAAGGCGTGAGGGTTACCCGATCCGCAGACGCGTGCGCGGGCCGAGCCGCCTGAGCAGCCGCAACAGGTCTGCCCTGGCCAGCGCGACGCAGCCCTCGGTAGGACGGTAGCCGTCCCGGGCGATGTGCAGGAAGATCGCCGAGCCTCGCCCTCTCCGGATGGGCGCGCGGTTGTAATCGAGGTCGATCACCACGTCGTAGAGCCCGTCCGGCCGCCACATCGACTCGGCACTGATGCCGGGGGCTGGCAGGCGGATCGGCCGGTTGTAGCGGCGGTCCCGGCGGTCATCGCACCAGCCGTCGTCCGGTCGGGTCGCCCGCAAGGGCAAAGCTGTGCGCGGGCGTAGACCGAGATGATCCGGCCGGTAGGCGCCCCCTCGCAGGCGGAAGCGCCCGCGCGGCGAGCCGCCGTCGCCCTCGCGTTTGTCGCTCACGATTCCGACCGCCCCGAGGGCGCAGGGAATCACGGCCGGGCCGATCAAGAGCTGGCCCCGGCGGCGGTCGTCGACCATGGCGCGGACCCGGATCTCGCCCAGGGTCACGCGGACGGGTCCGGGCCGCTCACGCCGATCTCTCCGCACCAACGCCCCTCCCCTGCCCGCCTCACAGGCCCCGATCCGAGCCGCCGACACGCGATCCCTCGGCGGATCGGCCGGCGTTCTACCCGGTATCCAATACCGAAACCGAGAAAAATTGCGCGCAAGGCAATTTCCAGCCACAAACGAAGCCCTATCCTTGCCTCGGAACCCAGGCCGTCGGAGCCGGGATTCGGGAGCGAACAGCCCATCGCCCTGCGACGGGGGGACCGAACGCCCTTGGATTCCGGTGCGCCGGCCCCGCTTTCCTGGAGCCGGCGGTGTTGTCACGCGACGGACGGCGTGCTCCAGATTCTTGTCACCGCGCGCTGTTCCGGCCATCGGGTCTCCCGGTCCCACAGCGAGCTCCAGGGCCCCGGACGATGTCGAATGCTTACCGCCTCCTGATCTGTGACGATGACGCGATTCTGCGCGACACGCTTACCGAGCAGCTCGACCTCTGCGAGGAATTCACCGTGGTCACCGAGGCGAACGCCGCGGACGCCGTCCGGCGGGTCGGGGCCGAGCGTATCGACCTGGCGGTGATGGATGTCGGCCTGCCCGACCTCGATGGGCGCGAGGCCGTGCGCCGGATGCGCACCGGCGGATTCCGCGGCCCGGTGATCATGCTCACCGCGCAGGATTCCGAGGCCGACCACGTCGAGGGTCTGGAGGCGGGCGCCAACGACTACGTCACCAAGCCGTTCAAGTTCGGCATCCTGCTCGCCCGGATCCGCGCGCATCTGCGCAGCCACGAGGCGTCCGAGGATGCGGTGTTCCAGATCGGCCCGTACACGTTCCGGCCCGGCGCCAAGCTGCTGGTCGGCGAGCGCGGCTCGAAGCTCAAGCTCACCGAGAAAGAGACCGCGATCCTGCGCTTCCTGTACCGGGCGGGCCGGGCCGTGGTGAACCGCGACACCCTGCTTGCCGAAGTCTGGGGCTACAACGCCCACGTCACCACGCACACGCTGGAGACGCACATCTACCGGCTGCGCCAGAAGATCGAGCCGAACCCCGCCACCGCGGCGATCCTCGTCACCGAAGGCGGCGGCTACAAGCTGCTCCCCTGATCGCCCCCTGCGCCTCACGGCGGGAACCGAGAGCCAAGCGCGATTGCAACGCGATCGGGAAGGGCTTTAGGGATTTGCGTGTAAGCGAGGCTCAGGCTCGTTTGCACGCAGGTGGTGGGGCGGTTCTTTGGGGCTCGACGACGACATCGCGATCCTCGCAGACGCGCCGCTGTTCGGCTTCCTCGACCGGGACGCCCTGCGCCTGCTGACCTTCGCGGCCGAGCGGCGCGAGCTGGCCGATGGCGACCTGCTCTTCGCCCGCGGCGACCCGGCCGATGGCGGCTTCGTGGTGATGTCCGGCACGATCCGGCTTGCGCCCCGGGTCACTGAGGCCGAGCCGGTGCGGGCCGGGCGCTCCGCGCTGATCGGGCAGCTCGCTTTGTTCGTGCGCGGCACCCGGCCGACCGAGGCCAGGGCCGAGGGCGCCGCCGAAGTCATGCGGATCACCCCGACGCTGATGCGCCGCGTGCTGGAGGAGTTCCCTGCGGCCGCCCAATCCGTCTACGACACCCTGGCGATCGACCTCGTCGACCTCGTGACCGATCTCGACCGGGTGCGGGTTCTGCTGGAGGATTGAAGCCGCCCCGGGTGACAGCCCCGGTGCCCGCTTGTAAGCACGGGCTCCCGCCATCGAGAGCATCGTGCGCCCATGTCCACCTCCGACCTCGCCAAGACCATCGAGACGGCCTGGGAGGAGCGCGCCGGCATCTCGACGTCCACCCAGGGCGCCGTCCGCGAGGCGGTCGAGGAGGCGCTGAACCTGCTCGATTCCGGCAAGGCCCGGGTTGCCGAGAAGAGCGGCAACCAGGATTGGGTCGTCAACCAATGGCTCAAGAAGGCGGTGCTGCTCTCCTTCCGCCTCAACGACATGGCTGTGATCGACGGCGGCCCCGGCGGCGCGCCCTGGTGGGACAAGGTCGCCTCCAAGTTCGCCGGCTGGGGCGAGGCCGAATTCCGCGCCGCCGGCCTGCGCGCCGTGCCGGGCTGCTTCGTGCGCCGCGGCTCCTACATCGCGCCGGGCGCCGTGCTGATGCCGAGCTTCGTCAATCTCGGTGCCCATGTCGGCGAAGGCACGATGGTCGACACCTGGGTGACGATCGGCTCCTGCGCCCAGGTGGGCAAGAACTGTCACATCTCGGGAGGCGCCGGCATCGCCGGCGTGCTCGAGCCGCTCCAGGCCAACCCGGTGATCATCGAGGACGATTGCTTCATCGGCGCCCGCGCCGAGGTGGCCGAGGGCGTCATCGTCGGCCAGGGCAGCGTGCTGTCCATGGGCGTCTATATCGGCGCCTCGACCAAGATCGTCGACCGCACCACCGGCGAGGTGATGTACGGCCGCGTGCCGCCCTACTCCGTGGTGGTTTCGGGCACGATGCCCGGCAAGGCGCTGCCGGACGGCACCCCGGGCCCCGGCCTGTACTGCGCGGTGATCGTCAAGCGCGTCGATGCCGGCACCCGCTCGAAGACCGCCATCAACGAGCTGCTGCGCACGTAAGCGTGGAACGCGAGGGTGGCCCGGTGGAGACGACGCGGCATCTAGACCTGACCGTAGCGGGCCGGCCGGTGCCGACCCTCTGCGACGTGATCGGTACGGGGCGCGACGCGCTCCTGCTGCCGGCCCTGTCGACGATCTCGGACCGGGGCGAGATGCGCGATCTCGCCCGCGCCCTCGGTTCGGAGTACCGCTGCCTGGTGCCGGACTGGCCGGGCTTCGGCGCCCGGCCGCGGACCCGCCTCCCCCTCGGTCCGAACACCCTGCACGCTTTCCTCGATGGGCTGCTCGCCGCCGCCCCCGGCCCCTACGCGCTCGCCGTCGCGGCCGGCCACGGAGCCGGCTACTTGGTCGCCGCAGCGCGCAGGCACCCGCGGGCATTCGAGCGGTTGGTTCTGGTCGCGCCGACTTGGCGCGGGCCGCTGCCCACCGCGATGCCGAGCCGCGCGCACTGGTTCCCCCGCATCCGCCGGGCCGTGGAGGCGCCGATCCTCGGCGATGCCCTCTACCGGCTCAACATCAGTCCGCCGATCATCGGTCGGATGATGCGCGCTCATGTCTACGCGGACCCGGCCCACGTCACACCGGACGTGATCCGCGCCAAGCACGCAGTTACCCGCCAGCGCAACGGCCGGTTCGGCACCGCCGCCTTCGTCACCGGTGGCCTCGACCCCGTGGCCGACCGCACCGCCTTCCTGGACCTGTTCGGGGACGGCCTGCCGCCGACCCTGGTGCTGCGCCCCGAGAAGGCCCCTCGCCGCTCCGGCGCCGAGATGGACGCGCTGATTGCCCAAGGTCAGGTCACGAGCGTCGCGATCCCTGGGGCGCTCAGCCCGCACGAGGAGTTCCCCGCCGCGGTGGCGGCCGCGATCCGGGCGGTTTAGCCGGCAAATTTCTGGACCCGCAAAAGGTCCGGGACCTTTTGCGGGTCCAGGGTGGAGCCCTGGCCTCATCAGGGCTCCGCCTTTGGGAACCCATGTTCCGGCGGCATCGTGATCACGCCCCGATGGTAGGGGAAGCGGGCGCGCTGGAGCGGGTCCGGCCCGGTGAAGATCAGCCGCGTCCGGAACGACACCGGGCTGACGCACAAGAGATAGCCCCGCAGGACCTTGTCGTCGGGCACGAACAGGGCGGTCGTCAGATACCGGCTCTTCGCCCGGACCCAAGCGGGCATTCGCAAACCCCAGCGCCGCGCCAGATGCTCCCCGGCCCCGCCCAGGAACGCATCGGCCCCCGGAAGCCCGAGCAAACCCGGCTCATCGGCGATGAACCCCGCCTGCCGCGTGACGTCGCCGTCGGCGGCGTAGAAGGCGTCGAGGAAGTCGCGCAGATGGTGCTCCCAATCCCCGTCCTCCCGCGCCCGCGCCACGACTTCCGCCAGGGAATGCGGTCTCATGGCACCGACTTGATGACCGCAGGAAACCGAGCTCGCACCTCCGGCGACGGGTCCTCGCCGTAGATCGAGCGATAGAGGCGCTCGAGCGCCTGCACATCGCTTAAGCCCAGGTGAGCCGCGAGGGCGCGCGCGTCGTTCAGGTCCCGGTCTCCGCGGTCGAGGCTCTGCAAGGCGTGCAACTTCATCGCCAGGAGGTAGGGAGGGCTAGCCAGGACGGTCCGAAGTCCTGGTGTCCCACCGGTGGGATACGTGCCGGACACGGCGAACAGGGTTTCGTCCTCCTCAAGCGGGGTGAACATGCCGACGGCATCGTTGAGCCAGTCCGCCTCAAGCCCCATCCGCGCGGCGACCCGGATCACCGAAGGCGCGAGCACCGCCTCGTCGTAGCCGGCCCGCACAACCGCATCGACATCCTCAGTGGCGCGTCGCCATGCGAATTGCAGCATCAGCGCGCCGCCGCCATAGACGGCGAGTTCGACGAAGCGCCCATGCTCAGCGAGGTCGGCACCGAGCGCTTCGAAGGCCTCTAGGAGGCGGGCGCGATCGAGGGGCTGGGCCATGCGGTCGGGAAGCCGGAAGGAAACGCCATAGCGTTCGCGCGGCGGGCAGCCCGGGTCAACCGTCTGTCATCCGTCACGGGAGCCCCTGGACAGGATCGGAGGCCTGTGCGCGGACTGAACCGTCCGGCCAAGCCGTTCGTTTGTCTGCGGGTGCGGCCCGCCTCGTCCTCGCCCCTTCGCCCGAACCGCTACGGATCCGATGCTGCGCACCCTCTCCCTGCCGGCCCTCGCCGTCCTGATCGCCGCGACTCCGGTTCGCGCCGAGGACACGCCCCACCCCGCACCGGCGAACCCGCAAGCGGCGCCATCGTTGGGGGCCGACACGCTCAAGCCCGGCAAGCCGGCGGTGAAACCCTATCTGGCCGAGACGGCGGGCCCCGATGCGATCCAGATCCTGCCACCACCACCGGCCCACGATGCGCCCCTCGACAAGGCCGACCGGGCGGCCTTCGTCGGCACCCGCGCCCTGAAGGGCAGCGCCCGCTGGGAGATCGCCGCCAACGACGTGTCGGAGGGTGCGTCCGCGGTGCTCGACAATTTCGCCTGCGTGCTCGGCACCCGGATCGACCAGACCCGGGTGCCGGCGGTGCTCAACCTCCTGGAACGCACCCAGCTCGCCATCGCCCGGGCGACGCGGGGGCCGAAGGTGCATTACCGCCGGCTTCGCCCGTTCGTGGGCAACGAGGCGCCGATCTGCGTGCAGCGGACCCAGGCGCTCACCGACAGCTTCAGCTACCCGTCCGGGCACGCCACCCAGGGCTGGGCCTACGCGCTGATCCTGGCCTCCCTGGTACCCGAGAAAGCCACCGCGATCCTGGCCCGGGGCCGGGCCTACGGCGAGAGCCGTGTCGTCTGCGGCGTGCACTCGCTCTGCGCGGTCGCGGCCGGGCGGATCACCGGCTCCTCGGTCCTCGCCACGCTGATGGGCGATCCAGGCTTCCGGGCCGATCTGGACAAGGCCCGGACCGAGCTGCGAGGCGCCCTCTCCGCAGGCGGTGCGGCCCCCGACCAGGCTGTTTGCACCCGCGAAGCGGAGGCCCTGCGCGAGCCTCCGCTAGAGTTTTGAATACGAATAATGTCAGATTTGAAGACTTCTAAGTGTGTGATTTAAAACACGTTTTCCGCTTGATCGAGAGCCCGTGAACGGTTGATCCTGTGATTGAAGCGCCAAGGAACGGCGCATCTCAGGGTTCCACGTCCATGCGTTCCACCCGCCTCGGGTTGCTTGCCACCGCCACGGCTCTGGCCACCGCCGCCGTCACGTCCCAGGCCGCTGCGCAGGGTGCCGTGCAGCTCAACGAGATCTCCGTGGAGGCCACCCGACCCGCCTCCACGGTCCCGGCCGGAGCTGGCTTCGGGGGCGCCAATGTCAGCGGCGGCGACGGCAACAGCGCGGCCACCAGCGGCGGCGGCGGCCCCTCCGGGATCACCGGCTACGTCGCGCGCGTGAGCCCCACCGCGACCAAGACCAACACACCACTGATCGAGACTCCGCAATCGGTCTCCGTTGTCACCCGTGAGCAGCTCAACGACCGCAACGTGCAGAGCCTGAACGAGGCGCTGGCCTACACGCCGGGCGTGTCGAGCAACGTCTTCGGCTTCGACCCCCGCGCGGACTCGTTCTACATCCGCGGCTTCGCCGAGACCTACGATGGTATCTTCCGCGACGGCCTGCGCCAGACGGGCGTCGGCTTCGCTGTCCCCCGCATCGAGCCCTACGGCGCCGAGGCGCTGACCATCCTGCGGGGGCCGGCCTCCGGGCTCTACGGCCTCGGCTCTCCCGGCGGCATCGTCGACGTGACCAGCAAGCGCCCGGTCTTCGCCCAGTTCGGTGAGGCGTGGTTCCAGGGTGGTAGCTTCGACCGCTACCAGGGCAACTTCGACATCGGCGGCCCGGTCGAGGGATCGGACGGAACGATGGCCTATCGGCTTACCGGTGTCGCCCGCCAGTCCGACACATTCCTGCCCGGCCCCGGCGTTCGGGATGACCGGTTCACCATCGCCCCCGCCTTCACATGGCGGCCCTCGGCCGACACAACCTTCACGCTGCTCACGGAATTCCAGGAATCGAACGTCCCGGGCAATGCCAGCTTCTACAACTTCCCGGGTTTCCGTGTGTCGCGGATCTATTCGGGTGACGGCGCCCTCAACACTTACCGGACCGATCAGCACCGGATCGGCTATGCCTTCGAGCACGTGTTCTCGCCGGACCTGATCCTGCGGCAGAACTTTCGCTATTCCGGCGTCGACGCCAACTTCTCGTACACGCAGGTCGACGCGGTGACGGGCCTCAGCGCGCAGCGGTCCACCGGCCTGTTCAAGCAGTCGCTGGCTTCATTCGCGGTCGACACACAGCTCGAGGGCCACCTCCGGACCGGGCCGATCGCCCATACGCTGCTGACCGGCATCGACTATTACCACTACGACTTCTCGAGCGTCGCCGGTTTCGGCGTGGCGCCCGACCTCAACCTGCTCACCCTGAACTACGGCCGACAGCCGATCACCCGGCCGACCATCGACCGCTCGTCCCGCCAGGCGCAAGATCAGGTCGGCGTCTACGTCCAGGAACAGGCGAAGTGGGGGAGATTCGTTCTGACGCTGACCGGACGGCAGGATTGGGTCGCCTCCGACACGGCGAGCGTAACCCGGGGCGTCGTCGCGGGGCCGCAGAGCCAGAACGACAGCGCTTTCACGTACCGCGCCGGTCTGAACTACGAGCTCGCGCCCGGCATCGTACCCTATGCCAGCTACGCCACGACTTTCACCCCGCAGGTCGGCGTCAACGTCATCACCGGCCGCCCCTATAAGCCGGCGACCGGCGATCAAATCGAGGCAGGCGTGAAGTACCTCATCCCAGGTACCAACATCAGCGCCGCCATCGCGGGCTTTGATATCAACCAGACCAGCATTCTGCGTCAGGATCCCACGAATTTTGCCAATCAAGTAGCGACCGGTGAGGTCAACTCGCGCGGCTTCGAGATGGAGGCGACGGCGAATTTCGCGCCGGGGACCAACCTGACCGTCGCCTACACCCATCTCGACTTTCGGTTCGTCAAGCAGACGTCGGCCGTCACCGGTGCGGCGATCGACGGGAACCGCCTCTCGGGCATCCCAGGCGACACCTTCGCGTCGTTCCTGACCTATCTGTTCCCGCCCTCCTCCGCGCTACGCGGATTGACGATCGGCGGCGGCATCCGGTTCAACGCCAACAGCTTCGCCGATGACGAGAACACGGTCCGCAACCCGACCGTGACGCTGTTCGACGCGCTGGTCGCCTACGATTTCGCGGCGCTCGATCCGAAGTACAAAGGCTTCCGGGCGCAGATCAACGCGTTCAACATTTTCGACCGGGATTACTACAACTGCCAGGCCGGCTTCTGCTATCGCGGCGCCCCCGCCACGGTGATCGGCAGCCTGATCTACCGCTGGTAACGGCTTCGCGGGGGCAGGGGAGCATGGCAGGTCCCCGCCCCCGGCACTGGAGGGCGGGGCGGGATCCGCTTAAGGCCGGAGCTTAATCCTCCGACCCGGGCCGCCCATGCTCTCGACCCTGCTGGTCGTGCTGCCGATCTTCGCGCTGATTTTTTCCGGCTGGCTGGCCCGGCGGATCGGCGTGCTCGGCGCTGCGGCGACCACCGAACTCAACCGCTTCGTGGTGTTCCTGGCGCTGCCGGCGCTGCTGTTCGACGTGACCGCGCACGCCCATTGGAGCGCGATCTGGAAGCCGGGCTTCATCGGCGCCTTCGGGTTGAGCAGCCTGGCGGTGTTCGCGCTCACGGTGCTGATCCGGCGGGGGGAGGGGCACCCGCTCTCCGACGCCGCCGTGGACGGGCTCAATGCCGGCTATCCCAATGCCGGCTTCATGGGCTTCCCCCTGGCGCTGGTCGCCTTCGGCCCGGAGGCGCTGGCGCCCACCACCGTGGCGGCGATCCTCACGGTCTGCGGGGTGTTCGCGGTGGCGATCGTCTTGATCGAGACCGGGCTCCGGCGGGAAGCGCACGGGTCCGGGCAGGCCGGTTCAAACATCCCGGTCTGGCGCGCGGTCGGCCGCTCGCTAATCCGCAACCCATTGCTGGTGGCACCGGCGCTCGGCGCCCTGGTCCCGAGCGCCGGCCTCACGCTACCGGCAGCGGCCGAGACATTTCTCAAGCTCCTCGGCGGGGCCGCCTCCCCCTGCGCCCTGGTGGCGCTCGGCCTGTTCCTGGCCCAGAAGCGCCGGCCCGGCAGCGCCCAGCCCCGGGCGGCTTCCCTGCTGGTCGGCCTGAAGCTCGTCGGGCAGCCGGCCCTCGCCTACGGGCTCGGCCGCTACCTGTTCGACCTGCCGCCGCTGCTGCTGCACGTCGCAGTGCTGATGGCCGCCCTGCCCACCGGGACCGGGCCGTTCATGCTGGCGGAGTTCTACCGCCGCGAGGCCGACTTGACCTCCACGGTGGTGCTGGTCTCGACGATCCTGTCGATCGTCACCGTCTCGGGTTACCTGGCAACGGTCTGAAACCGAGCGACCACGCTCTCGCCGCAGAGGAATCGTAACGGTTGCCCCATAGGCTCATGGCGCGGCCCTCCGGGTCCGCGCTAAGAGTGGCTGCAACGAAGCGGGGCGGAACGGCGACGTGATGGTGCGTTCGGGAGTATCGGTGGTGGTCCGGATCGGCCGCCTCGCCTGTGTGGCCGGCCTGGCACTGAACCTGTCGGCCTGTTTCCGCCCGCTCTACGGGCCGACCGCCTCCGGCGAGACCGTGCAGGCGCTGCTCGCCTCCGTGCAGGTCGACGATGTCGGGATGGCCCAGGGCCAGGAGCGGCTCGGGCATTACCTGCGCAGCGAACTGATCTTCGAGCTCGACGGATCGGGCCAGCCCGCGAGCAAGCGCTATCGGCTGAAGCTCTCGGGCTCCGAGATCGTGCAGACCCCGATCGTCTCCTCCACCACCGGCCGCGCCGAGGCCGGCACGCTGGTCGCCAACATCAAGTACAGCCTGGAGGACATGGCCGGCACCAAGGTCTATTCCGAGGGCGTAGCGACCTCGACCGCGACCTACGACCGCTCGGTCCAGCGCTTCGCCAGCCAGCGGGCGGCGCGCGACGCCGAGATCCGTCTCGCCAGTGTCCTGGCCGACCAGATCAAGACGCGCTTGGCCGCCGTGCTGTCGACCAAGCCGTGAGCCGGCTTTGACGGCGGTCAAAGCGGGCGAGATCGAGGGCCTGATCCGGCGCGGGCCCGATCCGCGTATCCCGGTGATCCTGGTCTACGGGCCGGATACCGGCCTGGTCACCGAACGTGCGCGAAAACTCGCCGAGGATTTCGTCACCGACCCGTCCGACCCATTCGCGCTGGTGCGGATCGACGGCGACAGCCTCGCCTCCGATCCCGGCCGCCTCTGCGACGAGGCTGGCACGATGGGCCTATTCGGCGGCCGCCGGTCGATCTGGGTGCGGCCGGGCAGCCGCAACTACGCGCCGGCGGTCGAGGCGGTGCTCGGCGCCGCGGTGGCCGATGCGCGAATCGTGGTGGAGGGCGGCGACCTCGCCAAGAACAACCCGATGCGCGTTCTCTGCGAGCGCTCGCCCAAGGCTCTGGCGATCCCCTGCTACGCCGACGACGAGCGCACGCTGTCGGACCTGATCGAGCGCACTTTGCAGGAGCGCGGCCTGCGCATCGACCGGGCCGCCCGGGAGGTCCTGGCCCGTAGCCTCGGCGGCGACCGCCGGGCCAGCCTGATGGAGATCGAGAAGCTGGCCCTCTACGCGGGCGGGGAGGGGCAAGGGGACAAGGTCGTCACCCTCGACCATGTCGAGGCCATCACCAGCGACGTGGCCGCCAGCGTCCTCAACACGCTGATCGACGCCGCCTTCGACGGCCGCCGAGAGGCGGTTGAACGCGATTATCGGCGCTTCCGGCACGAGGGCCTCGATCCCGGCGTGGTGCTCGGCTCGGCCCTGCGTCACGCCCTGACCCTGCTGGCGACCCGCCTGGACAATCCGGACAAGACCCCGGCCCTGAGGGGGGCCTCGTGGCGGGGGCTGCACTTCAAGCGCAAGGCCAGCATCGAGGGGCAGCTTGGCACGTGGCCTGCCGGAACCTTGCGGCAGGCCGCAAAAGCCCTTCAGGACGCGATCCTGGCCTGCCGACGGGCCGAGCCCGAGTTGGCGCACGCCCTGGCCTCCGCGGCACTGCTGCGGGTGGCCGAGGCGGGCGCCCGGCGGCGGCGTTAGGGGTGATGCTGGCTCGATAGGATGCGTAGGCCCGCACTGGCGTGCGTTCCCCTCCTCACAGAGGGGATTTGATTGGCCTCACGGTTGGGAATTGTCGTCAGCGCTCGATCACCCCCCTTGTCATCCCGGGGCTGCGCAGCGGAACCCGGGATCCATAGCCGCCGAAAGATCAAGGTCTGGCAGCGTCGGCGGATCTGGATTCCGGGTTCCGCTGCGCGGCCCCGGAATGACAAGGGGGTTCATTCTATGGTTGCGACAACCCTGATCGAAGGAGGGATCTCAGAGGCCGCTGAAGCGCTGGGAGCCCATGAAAAGCTTCCTCAGCCCTGATCCGGCTCCGAGACCTTGAACCGGTTGAGTAGCCCCTCGAGCTCGTCCTGCGTCTCGTAGCGGATGCGGATCTCGCCCGAGGTCTCGTCCTTGGGCTTGTAGACCACAGCGACCCCCAGGGCCCGGCGGATCCGCAATTCCAGCTCACGCACCGGGGCAGGGCGCTCGGCGGAGAGGCGCGGGCGACCGGGGCGGGGTGTGTCGGGGGCAGCAGCCTCCGCCGCCTCGGCAGCCGCCACGGCCTCGACCTCGCGCACCGACAGGCCCTCGGCCACGACCCGGCGGGCCAGGGCCTCCGGGTCGCGAACCGCCAGGAGCGCGCGGGCATGGCCGGCGGTGAGCTCCCCGGCGGTGACCCGGTCCTGCACGGAGGGTGGCAGATTGAGCAGCCGCAGCGTGTTGGCGAGATGGCTGCGGCTCTTGCCCAGGATCTCGGCCAGTTCCTTCTGAGTGTAGGCGAAGTCCTGCATCAGGCGCTCGTAGCCGGATGCCTCCTCGATCGGATTGAGATCAGCCCGCTGGACGTTCTCCAGGATGGCGAATTCCAGCGAGGCCCGATCGTCGATCTCGACGATCACCACCGGCACTTCGTCGAGCCCGGCCTTCTGGGAGGCCCGCCAGCGCCGCTCGCCGGCCTCGACATCGAACGCGCCCGGCACGTCGGCCAGCGGCCGCACCACGATCGGCTGGATGATGCCGCGCTGGGTGATCGAGGTCGCCAGCTCCGCGAGTTCCGCCTCGCCGAAGCTGCGGCGGGGGTTGCGCGGGTTCGGGCGCAGGAACTCCACCGGGACCTTGCGCTGCGGCTCGATCTTGCCCTCGGCCTTGGCCGCCTGCCCGACATCGCCGAAATCACCGATCAGCGCCGCGAGCCCGCGCCCGAGACGGGGTCGTGCCCCCTCCTCCGCCATCCTTGTCACCCGTGTCACGCTCCGCACTCGATCCCCGATCTTTCGGGATCACACAATCAGGCCGCCGCCGGCACCCGGCCTTCGCGCTGGATCACCTCGGAGGCGAGGCGCAGATACGCCTGGCTGCCGGCACATTTCAAATCGTAGAGCAAAGCCGGCTTGCCGTGGGACGGCGCCTCGGAGATGCGGACGTTGCGGGGGATCACGGTCTCGTAGACCTTGTCGCCCATGAAACCGCGTACATCCGCCACCACCTGGGCGGAGAGGTTGTTGCGCGGGTCGAACATCGTCAGGACGATGCCCTGGATGGTGAGCTTCGGGTTCAGGGCGCCCCGAACCTGCTCGACCGTGCGCAGCAGCTGGCTCAAACCCTCCAGGGCGAAGAACTCGCATTGTAGCGGCACCAGCACCGCGTCGGCGGCGGCCAGCGCGTTGATGGTCAGCAGGTTGAGCGAGGGCGGGCAATCGATCAGCACGTAGCTGATACGGTTCAGGCCCTGAGCCTGGCCGATATCCTTGAGCACGCCGCGCAGCCGGTGGGCCCGGTCGGGCAGGGTCGCCAGCTCCATCTCCAGGCCGAGGAGGTCCATGGTGGAGGGTGCGATCGACAGCCGCGGCACCGCCGTGGGGATCACCGCCTCGGCCAGCGTCGCCTCGCCTGTCATGACGTCGTAGGTCGAGACCTGGCGCCGGGCCCGGTCGATGCCCAGCCCCGTGGAGGCGTTGCCCTGTGGATCGAGGTCCAGGACCAGCACGTCCTCGCCGATCGCCGCCAGGGCCGTGCCGAGGTTGATCGCCGTAGTGGTCTTGCCGACGCCGCCCTTCTGGTTGGCGAGCGCCAGGATCCGCAGGGGATGTCTCACGGACGGTCTTTCGGCGGGGGGCAAGACGGGATCGCTGGACGGATCCACGGACCGGTCGGCGGAATCGCCGAGGATCGCTTCGGTCATCGATGGCTCGGGGCGGCGAGGGCAGTGACGCGCACGATCCGGGCTTCGGAATCAGTCCGGCTCGGCACGAGGTCGTTAACGACTCTCCACTGCGCAGCCGCCTGGGTCAATTCAGCTTGCACGTCCCGGCCCTTCGGAAACAGTCCGGTGGTGCCCGTTTTCAACAGCGGCTCCGTCCAGGCTAGGAGCTGCGTCATGGGCGCGAGCGCGCGGGCGCAGACGATGTCGACGCCCTGATAATCACCGATCACCGCCTCGATCCGGGCGTTGCGCACTCGGGCCGGCGCGCCGGTGAGGCGGACGGTCTCGGTGAGGAAGGCGCATTTGCGGGCGTTGCTCTCGACCAGATCGACTTGGATGCCGCGGTCGCGACCCGCGATGGCGAGGATCAGGCCCGGGATGCCGGCACCGGATCCGAGATCGAGCCAGGTCCGGGCCTCGGGGACGAGGTCGAGGAGTTGAAGCGCGTCATCGATATGGCGGCTCCAGACCTCGGCCAAGGTCGCCGATCCGACGAGGTTCTTGATCGGCTGCCAGCGCCGGAGCTGGGCGACGTAAAGGTCGAGCAGCGCAGCTGTTTCACGTGAAACACCGGAGGCGGCGAGAACGCGGGCGCGGTCCGGATCGCTCATGGGGCGCGGCGGTCGGCAGCAGGTGCGGCCCGCCGCGCATGGGCGGCCAGGAGGGTGAGGGCGGCCGGGGTCACGCCCTCGATCCGCGCCGCTTGGCCGAGGGTGCCCGGCCGGACGGTCTCGAGCTTCACCCGCATCTCGTTCGAGAGGCCGCTGATCCCGGCATAGTCGAGGCTAGCTGGCAGACGCACGGCTTCGTCGCGGCGGAAGGCGGCGATGTCGGCATTCTGCCGGTCCAGATAGACCGCATAGGTCGCGTCGGTCTTCAACCGGTCGGCGACGCGCGGCGACGTCTCGGCGAGCTCTGGCCAGATCGCCGCGAGCTGTCCCCAGCTGATCTCGGGATAGGCCAGCAGCTGGAACGCGCTGCGGCGGATGCCGTCGCGGTTCAAGCCGATGCCCTGCAGGGCCGCCTGATTCGGCGTGAGGCTCAGAGAATCGAGCAGGCTGCGCGCTTCTCGAAGCTCCGTCTGCGAGACCGAAAAATGATCGGCCCGGTGCCGGCCGACGCAGCCCAGTGCGATTCCCCGCGGCGTCAGCCGCTCGTCGGCATTGTCAACCCGCAGGGACAGGCGGTACTCGGACCGAGAGGTGAACATCCGGTACGGCTCGCTGACCCCGTGGGTCACGAGGTCGTCGATCATCACCCCAAGATAGGATTCGGCCCGATCGAAGGTCGCGACGTCGCCGCCGCCGGCGCACCGGGCAGCGTTGAGCCCGGCGACCAGCCCCTGGCCCGCCGCCTCCTCGTAACCGGTGGTGCCGTTGATCTGGCCGGCCAGGAACAGGCCGGGCAGGCGCTTCACCTGAAGCCCGGCATCGAGCTCGCGCGGGTCGACGTAATCGTACTCGATGGCGTAGCCCGGCCGCAGGATCGTGGCGCGTTCGAGCCCCGGGATCAACCGGATGATCTCGCGCTGGACCTCCTCCGGCAGGGCCGTGGAAATGCCGTTCGGATAGATCGTCGGATCGTCCAGCCCCTCCGGCTCGAGGAAGATCTGGTGACCTTCCCGGTCGCCGAAGCGGACCACCTTGTCCTCGATCGACGGGCAGTAGCGCGGTCCCCGGCTGGCGATGCCACCGGAATACATCGGCGAGCGATGCAGGTTGGCCCGGATCAGGTCGTGGACCGCCTGATTGGTCCGGGTGATGCCGCAGCGGATCTGCGGCGTGGTGATCTTTTGGGTCAGCGTCGAGAACGGCACCGGCTCGGCATCAGCCTCCTGCATCTCCAGGCCCGACCAGTCGATGGTCCGGCCGTCGAGGCGGGGCGGGGTGCCGGTCTTGAGCCGGCCGAGCCGCAGGCCGAGCCGGTCGAGGGTCTGAGCCAGCCCGATCGCCGGCGCCTCGTCGACCCGGCCGGCCGGGATCTGGCGCTCGCCGATATGGATCAGACCGCGCAGGAAGGTGCCGGTGGTGAGCACCACGGCGGCGCAGGCGATCGTCCGCCCATCCGCCAGCACGAGGCCGGAGAGCCGGCCCTCCGAGTCGAGGACCAGATCCTCGCAGGCGCCCGCCACCACCGTGAGGCCCGCGGTCTCGGCGATGGCCGTCTGCATGGCGGCGGCGTAGAGCTTGCGGTCGGCCTGGGTGCGGGGACCGCGCACGGCCGGCCCTTTGCGGCGGTTGAGCAGCCGGAACTGGATGCCGGCCGCGTCGGCGACCCGGCCCATCAACCCGTCCAGGGCATCGACCTCGCGCACGAGATGGCCCTTGCCGAGCCCCCCGATGGCGGGATTGCACGACATCGCCCCGATCGTGGCGGGGTCGTGGGTGACCAGGGCCGTGCGGGCGCCGCAGCGCGCAGCCGCCGCGGCCGCCTCGACGCCGGCATGGCCGCCGCCGCCGACCACGACGTCGAACCTGTCGGATGAGGTGGTAAGCATGCAGGTGATTACGCGGGCGTGGCCGGGACGGTCAACGCATCCGGGTGCGGGATCACGGCATCGATGCGGGGAGGCGGCTTTCTTTTTGGGGTGCGCTACCGCCGAGGATTCGGCGCATGGCGAGCCGTCGCACTGAATACGGCATTTACTTCATCTCTTCAGACATCACGACCGATATGTCGACCGTTCCGATACATCTCACCGAAACAACCGCGATTCATGAGACGTCGCCTGCGACTTGTCAGCTTTCGTCAGGCGTGCAAGCATTCAAATACAAAACATCCTGAGCGGACAACGGCGTCCGGCAGGCCCCGGGACCGGGACTGTTTCGCAGCGTCGAGGGCGACGCGCGATGAGGAGGGATTGCGATGTCATCTCTGACGATCGGCCTCGGCGTCGCCTGCTGCGCGGCCGGCGCCGCGGCCCATTTCCTCGATCCCACGCACCGCAAGGAAGGGCAGTTTGGCCTGGCAGCCTTCGCACTGCTGCTCACCGGGATGTTCCTGACGCGGTCGTAGCGTCCAAGCCCGATCGAGCCCGGCCGATATGCCAATCCTCCCCTCTTCCGGCGGGGATGGGGCGCGGCCTCCACATAGGCCTCCCGGGTCGGGCGACCGGCTGAAGGCCTGCGGTGTTTCGGCACCGCGCACCGAGCGTCGAGCGGCAGAGATCGCGCGATCGGGCGCGCGCTCAGCTCTCCAGTTCGCTGTCCCAGTACAGGTAGTCGAGCCAGGTGTGGTGATACTGGCGGTGGTCGAACTCGGGTTGCCGATGGTGCAGCTCGTAGCGGGTCGGCCGGCGCGGCTCGGTCGCCAGCGGCATGTCCGCCTCCTGCGGCGTACGGTTGGCCTTGCGCAGGTTGCAGGGCGAGCAGGCCGCCACGACGTTCTCCCAACTCGACAGGCCGCCCCGGGAGCGCGGCACCACGTGGTCGAAGGTCAGGCCGCCCGAGGGTAGCCGCAGCCCGCAATACTGGCAGCTGAAACCGTCGCGCAGGTAGATGTTGTAGCGGGTGAAGGCCGGGCTGCGGGCCAGCGTGACGTAGTTCTTCAGCGCCACCACGCTCGGCACCCGCAGGGCCCGGGACGGCGAGCGCGCCTCGACATCGTAGCTCGCCACCAGGGTGACGCGGTCGAGGAACAGGGCCGTGAAGGCGTCCTTCCACGACCAGAGAGAGAGCGGATTGTAGGAGAGCGGCCGATAATCCGCGTTCAGGACGAGGGTTTGGAGATCCATCATCGGCGCGACTCTTCAGACTATCTCTGACGCGTGTAACGCGCGGGAACGCGCCGGCGCCCCGCCGGCCCGTCCGACGCGGCCAGAAGCCGGTGCAGGACGGGCCGGCGGACGGGGCGTCGGCTCAGCGGGAGAGGCGGAAGGAGCAACAGGGCGGCGGGCCGGCGCGCGGTGACGCCAGTCGGTGCGGTAGCAACCGGAACGCGGCCGGGCCGGACCGGCATCAGAGCCGGCCGAACCCTTTCGCGTGACGACGAAAAGGCCCTGTCCATCTGATGTTCATCTAATCCCACCGTGACACCCTTGTGAAGCTTTTCCCGCCGGGTCCCGGGGACGCACCCACAGCGGGCCTTGGCCCCGGCGATCCGCCCGAGGGTGGGCAGGGGCACGGTTTCGCCCTATTGGAAGCCCACAGCGCCCGGCCTCGAGAGGCGAGCTCGATCGCCTTGCCATCCCGCTCGCCCCTCAGGCTTCGATTCGACGCGCTCGCCGACGCCGATCCGGTGTCGCCTTCGGCGGCGAGCGCTCGAGAAGGCCCGCGCGGTTCCCGATGCCGCCGGTCCGCCGATGCCGGGCACCGCTTGCGCGCCCGGCGCGCCCGACGAGAGGTAGCTTATGATCCGCACGCTGGTGCGCTCCCGGAAGCTCAACGCCGCGCCGCATCGGCCCGTGCTGGCCCTCGTGGCCGCGCTGATGCTGGCGATCCCGGCCGTCGCGCCACCTGCGGCCAGGGCTCAGGGCGAGACCCCGGCCGGGCAGCACCCGGGAACCAAGCCGGCCGACGCCAAGCCCGCCGACGCGAAGGCGCCTGACGCCAAGCCGGTCGAGGCCAAGCCCGCGGCGCCCCAGCCCGCGGCGCCCCAGCCCGCGGCGCCCCAGCCCGCGGCGCCCAAGCCCGAGATGTCCGAGCAGCTCAAGGCGGTCCGAGCCCAGCTCGACACCGCCAAGGCCGAACTTGAGGCGCGTGAGAAGCAGCTGGGGCATCCCGATTTGACCGTCGCGGATCTGTCGCCGATTCGCGACAGTGCCGGGACCGTCACCGAGGAGATCCGCGCGCTGATCACCCGGCTCGACACGCCGCTCGAGGCGGCGCGGGAGCGGCTGACGCAGCTCGGCCCCAAGCCGAAGGACACCCAGGAGAGCGCGGACGTCGCCGAGCAGCGCGTCGAGCGCGAGGCCGCGGTGACCCGCATCGACGAGACCCAGCGGCTCGCCCGCTCCCTGCTGGTGCAGGGCGATCAGATCATCGACCGCGTCTCGAACCGCCGGCGCGAATCGTTCACCCGCGACCTGTTCCAGCGCTCGCAGCCCCTGGTCGGCCCCGGCCTCTGGGCCAAGGTCATGGCCGATGTGCCGCGGGACACGCGCTCGCTGCAGAGCGCCCTGTCGGATATCGGGCTGCTGTTCTCCCGCAACGGCAGCATCGGCAACCTGCTGTTCCTCGGACTCGCCTTCGGGATCTCGATCGCGCTGTATTTCGGGCGGCGCAACATCGCCCCCCGGGCCGCCCGGCGGGATGCCTCCGCCACGGAACCGTCGCGGCGCGCCACCCTGCTGGCCGCCTGGCGGGTGATCCTGCTCGGCACCGTACCGGCGGTGGCCGGCTCCTACGCGGTCTACTACGCGCTCGACGCCACCAACCTGCTGCCCTCCCGGCTGATGCCGGTGGCCGCCGCGATCCTGGGCGGATTGGCCTTCATCGCCTTCGTAGAGGCCCTGTGCGACGGGCTGCTCAGCCCCGACAAGCCCGCCTGGCGCCCGGCCCCGGTCGGCGATGCGGCCGCGACCCGGCTGACCCGGCTTGCGGTCGGCATCGCCACGGTGCTGACCGTGGTGAAATCCGTGGAGGCGCTGAATTCCGGGATCTCGGCGGCCCTGCCGATCTCGATCGCGACCCGCGGCCTCGGGGCTGTCGCCACGGCGCTGATCCTGGCGGTCGGCCTCCACCGGTTCGCCGATACCGAGCAGGAGGAGGAAGCCTGCTTCGGCCCCTATGTGCCGACCAAGACCACCACGGGCATCGGCGGCCCGGCCCGGCTGCTCGGCTGGGCCGCGGTGGCGCTGATCGGGGTCGGGGCGCTCGTCGGTTACGTCGCGTTCGCGGCCTTCCTGATCGATCAGCTGATCTGGACCGCGAGCGTCCTGGTGCTGCTCTACCTGCTGGTCCAGAGCGTCGACACCTTCATCGGCCGCGCGCTCTGCGACGAGACCCGGCTGGCCACCGCGCTCCAGGCCAATACCGGCCTGCGCAAGCGCTCGCTGACCCAGATATCGGTCCTGGCGACCGGGGCCGCCCGGGTGATCCTGATCCTGGTGGCGGCGCTGCTCGTGCTGGCGCCCTGGGGGCTCGATTCCACCGATATCGTCTCGTCGATCCGGCAGGCCTTCTTCGGCTTCAAGGTTGGGGACGTGACGATCTCGCTGTCGAGCATCGCGTTCGGCATCGGGATCCTGGTGCTCGGCGTGTTCGTCACCCGGGCGGTGCAGCGCTGGCTGGAACTGACCTACCTGCCAGCCACCGACTTGGACGCCGGCCTGCGCAACTCGATCACCACGATCGCGGGCTATTTCGGCTTCCTGCTCTCGCTGGCCCTCGCCTTCTCGTATCTCGGCCTCAGCCTGGAGAAGCTGACCATCGTGGCCGGCGCCCTGTCGGTCGGTATCGGGTTCGGTCTGCAGTCGATCGTCAACAACTTCGTCTCCGGCCTGCTGCTCCTGTGGGAGCGGCCGATCCGGGTCGGCGACCAGGTGGTGATCGGCGATTCGGAAGGCATCGTGAAGCGCATCTCGGTGCGCTCCACCGAGATCCAGACCTTCGACCGGTCGTCCGTGATCGTGCCGAACTCGAACCTGATCTCCGGGGTGGTCAAGAACCGGGTGCGCGGCGACCGCTCGGGCCGGGTCAGCATCACGGTCAGCGTGCTGCGTAACCAGGACCCGGTGCGGGCCGCCGAGATGATCGTCGGCTGCGCGCAAGGTCATGCCGACGTGCTGAAGGACCCCGCCCCCCGGGTGGTGTTCAAGAAGATCGGCGACCCGTTCCTGGAATTCGAGCTGCTGGTCTGGATCGTCGACGTCAGCCTGGGCCAGAAGGTTCAGACCGACCTGAACTACGCGGTGTTCGCCACCCTGTCGGGGGCGGGCTTCATCCCGCCGCTCGGCCCCGGCGCCAGCATCGTGACGGTGCAGGGTTTCGAGGCGATGCAGAGCGCGATGGGCGAGATCGCGAGCCGGTTCGGCCAGGCGGCACAGGCGCCCGAACCCCGGGAGTCCAAGCCCCTCCAGGATTCCAACGAGACCGGGGCATCACCGGCCCAGCCGCAGCGTGACCGCGGCCTCCGGAGCGCCGGGGGCTGAGGGCAGGCGCCCGGCTTCATCGGGAACGGATGCACGATCGCCCGGCGCTCCCTATATGGCCCGGGCGTCCGAGCCGGATGCGCAAGCATGGATCTTCGAACGTGGGCGGACGCAACCTGAGACGAGGCTTTGGGGCGGCGGTCTGCGTTCCGGCGTTGGCCCTGCTGGGTGCCTGCGGCGCCGAGGCGCCGACCACGACGGCGCTGCCGAGCATCTACCTGCCGCTGGCCAGCCAGGCCGCCCATGTCGACACCGACGCCGCCCGGGACATGATCTCGTCCTATCGTCGCAACCGCGGCGCCGGGCCCCTCACGGTCGATCCCGAGTTGCAGCGGCTGGCGGAGGCCGAGGCCGCCGCCATGGCGCTCGCCGACCGGCCGAGCAAGGCGCAGACCGTGAAGGCTGCAGTGGGGCGGCTCGGGTTCGCCGACGTGAACGCCAACCTGTCAGCCGGCTACCACACCCTGGCGGAGGCGTTCTCCGGCTGGCGCGAGAGCGCCCCGCACGACGCCACGATGCTCGCGCCCGAGGCGACCCGGATGGGGATCGCCACGGCCTATGCGCCGGGCTCGAAGTACAAGGTTTACTGGGCGCTGCTCACCGCCAAGTAGGCGCGTCCTCTACGGAAGCCCCTTCACGTTCGGCACCGGAGACGCCTCCTTCAGCAGCGTCACCGTCACCCGCCGGTTGGCCGCCAGATACGGGTTGTCGGGGAACATCGCCTCGGTGTCGGCCCTGCCGGACACCGAGGCGAACCGGTCGTCGGTGGCGGCGAAACCCGTGACGGCGATGCGGTTCGGCATCTGGCGCAGGGTCGGGGCGAGCGTCTCCAGCAGGCGCCGGGTGCGCTCGTTCGGGCCGGTCGAGCCGTCCGGGACCAGCGAGCGCCCGTCCTGGTCGACGATCGACAGGTCGAGGTCCTGGTCGGACCGGACGATCACCACGCTCTTCGACAGTTCGGCGATGTCCGGCAGCGCCTGCCGCAAGGAGGCCACCGCGAGGCCGACATGGTCCGGCTCGCCGGTCTCGGTCAGGCCGAACGCGCTGCTCTGGTCGCGCCGAGGCGGTGTGGTCCGGTCGGCGGCCTTCTCGGGCGGGAGGGTGCGCAGGGATATAACGTGGCCGGCGGCCGGCAAACCTTCGGATTCGAGGAGGCCGGCGAACTCCGATTCCTTGTCCACCCCGAAGGCGTCGCGCATCGAGCCGGCGACCACCTGCATCGTTTTCTGGCCCTGCGTCGAATAGGCCGCGACCATCACGAAGAAGTTCATCAGGAGCGCCATCCGGCCGGCGAAGGTCACGAACCGGCCGTGGCTCGCGAGGAGGCCGAGTGCGGCTGCGAGATCCCTGCCGCGGCGCCCGGACCAGACACGTAAACGATCGGTTCCCCTGATCGCTTGCGGCCGGGTCATTCACAGCGCTAGGAAATCTTGCTGAACGAGCCGTAAAGGTGATGACTTCGACCCTGTATAGGGCCGTCATCGCCCGTTCAGGCGGGCCCGGGCATAAGCCGTGTCGTGTGAGGGGTTTGGCGGCGGAATCAGCGATATCCGCCCGCCGCCCGGACCTTAAGAGTTGGCGCGAGACCCGGACACACGGGCCGCGCCGGGGGTGTCGGAGCTGTGGCGATGGTTCGTCTGTACGGGCGGGTCCTAGGTTTCCTGAAGGCGGAACGGCGGCTGGCCATCGGTCTGGCAGTCACCAACGTCGTGCTGGCGATCGCGGCCTTCGCCGAACCGCTGCTCATGGGCCGAATCATCGATCAGCTGACCCACCTCCAGCGCGGCGGCAACGCCATGGCCAGCATGCTGCCCCTGCTGGCAGCCTGGGTCGCGTTCGGGTTCTTCACCATCGCGGCGGGCGTGTTCATCGCGCTCCACGCCGACCGGCTGGCCCACCGCAACCGCCTGTCCTCGATGGCGAGCTACTTCGAGCACGTGCTCGACCTGCCGCTCGCCTTCCACTCGGCCAACCATTCCGGCCGGGTACTGAAGGCGATGCTGGAGGGCACGAACGGCATGGCCTGGCTGTGGCTCGGCTTCTTCCGGGACCACCTCGTCGCCCTGGTGTCGCTGGTTGTGCTCCTGCCGATGACCCTGTTCATCAACTGGCAGCTCGGCTCGATCCTGGTCGTCCTGATGCTGGCCTTCACGGCGCTCACCACCTTCGTGATGCGCCGGACCGAGACGCTCCAGGGCCAGGTCGAGGAATTCAATTCCGGCCTTGCCGCCCACGCCTCCGATGCGCTCGGCAACGTCGCGGTGATCCAGTCCTTCACCCGCGCCAAGGCCGAGAAGGATGCAATGCGCGGCATCATCACGAACCTGCTCGCCGCGCAGATCCCGGTCCTGTCCTGGTGGGCCCTCGCCAACGTGGCGACCCGGGCCTCCGCCACCATCACCATGACGGCGATCTTCGTCACCGGCATCTGGCTGTACCAGGCCGGCACCACCACGGTGGGCGAGGTCGTGGCCTTCATGAGCCTGGCCACCGCCTTCGTGGCGCGGCTCGATCATGTGGTCGGTTTCGTTAACGGACTGTTCCAGCAGGCCCCCAAGATCGCCGAGTTCTTCGAGATCTACGACACCGTGCCGGCGGTGGCCGACCGCCCGCATGCCCGGCAGGTCGCCCGCTTCGAAGGCGAGGTCACCTTCCACGACGTCGCCTTCTCGTATGACGGACAGCGCAAGGCGCTCGACGGCGTCTCGTTCTCGGCGCGGCCCGGCGAGACCGTGGCGCTGGTCGGCACCACCGGCTCGGGCAAGTCGACGACGCTCGGCCTCCTGCACCGCAGCTTCGATCCGGCTTCCGGGTCAATCCGGATCGACGATATCGACGTGCGCGACATCGGCCTCTCGTCCCTGCGCCACAATATCGGCGTGGTCTTCCAGGAGCCGATGCTGTTCGCCCGCTCGATCCGCGAGAACCTGCAGGTCGGCCGTCCCGACGCCACCGATGCCGAGATGCTCGACGCCCTGGAGCGGGCCCAGGCCGGCGCCTTCATGGCGCGCCAGCCCGCGGGGCTCGACACGGTGATCGGCGAGCGTGGCCGCTCACTCTCCGGCGGCGAGCGTCAGCGGCTCTCGATCGCCCGGGCGCTGCTGAAGAACCCGCCGATCCTGATCCTCGACGAGGCGACCTCGGCGCTGGACGCGGCCACCGAGCGCAGACTCCAGGGCGCCCTGGAGGCCGTGATGGAGGGGCGCACCACCTTCGTGATCGCCCACCGGCTCGCCACGATCCGCAATGCCGACCGGATCCTGGTCTTCCACGAGGGCCGGATCGTCGAGGCCGGTACGTTCGACGCGCTGGTCGCCGAGAACGGCCGCTTCGCCGAGCTCGCCCGGGCCCAGTTCATGGCGGCGGAGGCCGACGAGAGCGAGGGGCGGCTGGCCCTGGCGGCGTGAGAGACCGGCGCCGATCAGCCGGCAGCCAAGGAAGTCTCAATCTTTCGGGAGACAGAGTCTCCCGAAAGCGGTCATCCGCCCCCGGAGCCCGGTCCGATCGGGCGAGGCATCCTGACCCTCTGAGTCACAAAACATGCTGCGCGAGATCGTCCTCGACACGGAGACCACCGGCACGGAGGCGCGGAACGGCGACCGGCTGATCGAGATCGGTGCGGTCGAGCTCCTCAACCACATCCCCACGGGCCGGACCTTCCACCGCTACTGCAACCCGCAGCGGGCGGTCTCCGAGGGTGCGTTCAACGTCCACGGGCTGTCGGACGCCTTCCTGTCCGACAAGCCGCTCTTTGCCGAGATCGTGGGCGAGCTGTTGGCCTTCCTGGCCGACGGGCGCCTCGTGATCCACAACGCGCCGTTCGATGTCGGCTTCCTCAACATGGAATACGCCCGGCTCGGGGCCAACGCGCCGCCGCCGATCCAGCTGGACGACGTGGTCGACACCCTGCCGATGGCCCGGCGCAAGCACCCGGGCGCGGCCAACAACCTCGATGCCCTGTGCAACCGCTACGGGATCGACACCAGCCGGCGCACCAAGCACGGGGCGCTCCTCGACGCGCAGATCCTGGCCGAGGTCTATGTCGAGCTGCTCGGCGGGAAGCAGACCAGTCTTGGACTCTTGGACGCACAGGCCGGCCCGGCGGTCCAGGCTGTCGTCCAGGCCGCTCCGGCGGCCCCCCGGCCGTATCGAAGCCGCCTTACGGATGAGGAGAGGACCCGTCACGACAGCTTCCGAGCGAGCCTCGGGGCGG
Source organism: Methylobacterium sp. GXS13 (assembly GCF_001455965.1). GTDB lineage: Bacteria > Pseudomonadota > Alphaproteobacteria > Rhizobiales > Beijerinckiaceae > Methylobacterium. The sequence goes on along the minus strand of NZ_LKKO01000044.1, from coordinate 4,799 downwards.
CACCGATCTGGGCCGAGTATATCGGTGCCGACGACCCGGCCTGACCGGTCTTGCCGCATCGCACATCGGCCTCTATTGCATCGCACCATATGCTGATCGTCGCGCTATCCCGGCCGCGGCACGGACGCTGATGTGACCAAGCGCGCACCCAACATGGACCCCTTCAGCAAGCTGAAGGCACTGCAGGACGGCGCGCGCGACCGGGCCGCCGGCTCCCCCTTCGCCGATATGATCGAAATCACCCGTCTGACCAGCCTCGGCCGCCTGGACGAGGCGACCGCCCTGATCCAGCGCAGCCTCGGCGGCTACGCGCCCGCACCGCCCTCGGAACCTCAGACGCCGGCGCCCCAGCCCTCGACCCACCGCGAAGAGGCTCCTCAGGATGCCCGGCGAGAAGCCCCCCATAAGACCCGGGGCGAGACGCGCGCCGAGCCCGCGGTGCGGGTGCGCAAAGCGGTCGTCAAGGTCGTGCGCGGGCTCGCGCCCGTGCTGAAGGGGCTCGGCCAGCCGCGCCGCGGACCCGCGCGGTCGCCCGTGGCCCGGAAGCCGCCGGCCGAGAGCCGCTTCGTTGCCCTCAGCCACGCCGAGCCGGCCGGCAGCCGCGACTACAAACTGTTTATCCCGGGTGATTCGGTCGAGCCGGCGCCGCTGATCGTGATGCTGCACGGCTGCATGCAGAACCCGGACGATTTCGCCGCCGGCACCGGCATGAACGTGCTGGCCGAGCGCGAAGGGTTCTTCGTTGTCTACCCGGCCCAGAGCCGGCAGGCCCATGTCCAGCGCTGCTGGAACTGGTACGAGCCGCGTGACCAGCGCCGGGAATCCGGCGAAGCGGCGATCATCGCGGGCCTCACCCGAGCCGTGATGGCGGCCCACCCGATCGACCCGGCTCAGGTCTACATTGCCGGCATGTCGGCGGGGGGCGCCGCGGCCCTGAACATCGCCCGGGCCTATCCGGACCTCTACGCCGCCGTGGGCGTGCATTCGGGCCTTGCCGCCGGCTGCGCCCGCGATCTCGGCTCGGCGCTGATGGCCATGCAGGTCGGCGCCCCGGGCCTCGGTACCGCGGCGCCGTTCGGCGCCTCCCCGGCCGGGCGGCGCATCCCCACCATCGTGTTCCACGGCGATGACGACGGCACCGTCAGTGTGCGCAATGCCGATCAGGTTCTGGCCCAGGCCAACGTCGCCGGCCTGACGGCGCAATCCGAGACCTTCGAAGACCGTGGCCACCCCTTCACCCGCACCCGCTATCGGGACGGGACCGGCCGGGTCGTGGTCGAGGATTGGCGGGTGCGCGGCGCCGGCCACGCCTGGTCGGGCGGCCGCCCCGAGGGCAGCTACACCGATGCCGACGGCCCCGACGCCTCGCGCGCGATGCTCGACTTCTTCGCCGAGCATCGGCTCGGGCCGCGGTAAAACCACGATTGGGGTCGGGCTCGGCCTCGAGGCTTGCAGGGCACGGCCCTGCACCCGCAAAAGGTCCCGGACCTTTTGAAACCGTGACCGGACCCCTCCATGACCGCACCGATCCCGACCCTCGACGGCCTCGCGCAGGTGGCGGAGCGCTACGACCTCCTCCTCTGCGACGTCTGGGGCGTGCTGCATGACGGCCAGAAGGCCCATGTCCCGGCCGGCGAGGCGCTGATCCGGTTCCGCGGCCTGCCGGGGCCGCGGCCGCGCCGGGTGGTCCTGGTCTCGAACGCCCCGCGGCCCGGGGACGGGGTCGGCCGCATCCTCGACCGGTTCGGGGTGCCGCGCGAAGCCTACGACGCGATCCTGACCTCGGGGGACCTCACCCGGGAGCTGATCGCCGGGCGCCCGGGCGCCCGGATCCGGCATCTCGGGCCGGAGCGCGACCTCGGCATCTTCAAGGATCTCGACCTCAGCCTCGTCGCGGAGGAGGAGGCCGACCTCATGGTCTGCACCGGCCTGTTCGACGACCGCAGCGAGACCGCCGACGATTACCGGAACGAACTGACGCGCCTCGCCGCCCGGGGCCTGACCATGATCTGCGCCAATCCCGACCTCGTGGTCGAGAGCGGCAACCGGCTGATCCCCTGCGCCGGCCTGCTGGCGGCGGCCTATGCCGAGCTCGGCGGCACCGTGATCTATGCCGGCAAGCCGCACCGCCCGGTCTACGAAGCTGCGCTCGCCAAGGGGGCCGAGCTCACCGGCGCGCCGGTGGATCCGGCCCGGGTGATGGCGATCGGCGATGCGATCCGCACGGACATCGCCGGTGCCCGCGGCTTCGGCATCGCCAGCCTGCTGGTGGCCCGCGGCATCCACGCGGAGGAGCTCGGCGTCTCGGCCGAGCACCACCGTCTCGGCGACGTCGCCGAATGGCTCGGACGCCAGGCCGTGCATCCGGATGCGGTGATCGAGCGGCTGGTTTGGTAGGGCCTCGTCCCGAAAACTGGTTCTCGGCTCTCGGATACGGACGCTCCGGATTCGAAAGCCCGACAGCATCGGCCCCGACCGCCATGCTACAGAGCGGGGATGCGCGATCCCGTCCCCGCCGCCACCCATGCCCGCACCATCCTGGCGGCACACGAGCATCGCCGCCAGATCGCGCCCCTGACCGGCTGGGATGCCGGCCTGGATCTGCCCGCCGCCTACCGGGTGGCCGCCGAGGTCCGGCACCTGCGTCTGGCGCGGGGCGAGCGGCCGGTGGGCCGCAAGATCGGCTTCACCAACACGACGCTCTGGGAAACCTACGGCGTCCACGCGCCGATCTGGGGCCATGTCTACGACACCACCCTGCTTGAGCGCGCCGCCCTCACCGGCCCGATCCCGCTTGCCGCCTTGGTCGAGCCGCGGATCGAGCCGGAGATCGTGTTCGGGCTGGCCCGGGCCCCCGAGCCCGGCATGGACGACGCGGCCCTACTCGGTTGCCTCGACTGGGTGGCGCAAGGGTTCGAGATCGTGCAGTCGCTGTTCCCCGGCTGGCGCTTCGCCGCCCCCGACACCGTGGCGGCCTTCGGGCTGCACGGCTTGCTGGTGCACGGCGCGCGGGTACCGATCACCCGGGATGCAGCACCAGTCTGGATCGACGGGCTGGCGGGCTTCTCCATCGCGCTCCTGCGGGACGGCGCGGTCGCCGATCGCGGCAGCGCCCGCAACGTGCTCGGCGGCGGCCCTCTTGCAGCCCTCCGGCACCTGATCGATGTGCTGGCTAAAGATCCCGGCAGCCCACCGCTCGCCGCCGGTGAGATCGTCTCCACCGGAACGCTGACCGACGCCCTGCCGGTCGCCGCCGGGCAGGTCTGGACCACCCGGATCTCCGGCCTGTCCCTGCCAGGCCTCGACCTTACCCTGGGCTGATCGCACCGGCGGCGCGGGAGCCTTCGATAGGACAGGGAATTCCGACACAAAGCCGCAGCGCAATTCTGCGAAACCTGCTTCGGGTGCCGGCAAGCAGGGCAGGGCGGTCGGCCTCCCGCGGCACGCAATTCGCCTTGTGCCGTGTCTCACGAACCTGTGTCCGGGCTGGGCTGCGGCTGCCGGCATTGGTGATAATTAGCCGACATGCCACATGCTGAGCCATGCCTGGACGCACGCGGAGCCGCTACACCACCTTCCTGGTTTCCGTAACCGCGGAGCGATCCGGCGGCCGCGGTCGGTCGGCCAAATCCGCGCCTCTGGTCTATGCCGTGATGAAGCCCAATGCCGAGGCGGCCATCGAGGCGATCCGTGCGCTGGCCGAAGAGCCGGCGGTGGTCGCGGTCGTGGGCAGCCTCTCGACCCGGGTGTCCAAGGGGCTCAAGCTGAAGCCGGGCGAGCCGCGCCCGGTGTGACGGTCCGGGCTCAATCCACGGCGAGCCGGTAGCCGACGCCCCGCACGGTCTGCAGGAACACCGGGTTGGCCGGATCGACCTCGGTCTTGCGGCGCAGGCGGTTGATCTGCACGTCCACCGTGCGCTCCGCCGCGGCGCCCCCAGGGCCGGCGAGTTGCTCGCGCTCGACATTGGCGCCCCCGGCCGCGGCCAGGATCGTCAGGATCTCGCGCTCGCGGTCGGTGATGCGGATCAGAACGTCGTCCCGGCGCAGCTCGCCCCGATCGATGCGGAACGCGAACGGCCCGAAGGTCACCGTCTCGGCCGCCGCCTCGCGCGTAGGGACGCCGCGCTTGATGATGTTGTTGAGCCGCAGTGTCAGCTCCCGGGGCTCGAACGGCTTGGGCAGGTAATCGTCCGCCCCGATCTCAAGCCCCATCACCCGGTCGTTGGGGTTGGACCGGGCGGTGAGCATCAGGATCGGCACCCGGGAGGTCTCGCGGACGCTGCGGGCATAGTCGAAGCCGTTCTCGCCGGGCATCATCACGTCGAGCACCATCGCGTCGAACACGACGCTCTGGGCCCGGGCCCGGGCCTCGGCGGCGCTCGCCGCCACGGTGACGCGAAATCCCTGGTCGGTCAGGTAGCGGGCGAGCAGCTCGCGCAGGCGGCGGTCGTCGTCGACGACGAGGACGTGCGGCGCCGTGTCGGGCAGTTCGGCACGGGGGGCGGGCGTCACGCGCCGCCACCCCGGGCGGAGCCGCGCCGGGCCATCAGGCGCCGCACCGCCGCCCGGTCCTCCGGCTCGATCATCGCCATCAGAAAGTCCTCCGGGGAGCCCAGCGCGTCCGGCGCGGCGAGCGCCCGGGCCAGGCGGCGGGCCTGGACCCGGGTGAGGTCGGCGGCCAGCTCCGCGCCGGCGGGGGGGCAGAACAGCAGCCGCTGGCGCCGGTCGCGCGGGCCGGTCTTCTGGGGGGCGGAGCCCTGCCCGATCAGATCCTTCAGCACCCGGGTGAGGCTCTGCCT